>JBBAQZ010000009.1:0-195487 GCA_040400045.1 Myxococcaceae bacterium | reverse complement strand
ACACCAGCCCAGCGCGCTCGTTCCAGCTCGGCTTCGGCCCCGACTTCGTCATCACCTCGTTCTCGGCGCCGTCGTCGGCGGTGCCTGGCGCGCTGCTCCCTGCGCAGGTGACGGTGTGCAACCGAGGCACGACGATGGGCTCGAGCGATGTGACGTTCCTCGTCTCGACCGCCACGTCCTTCTCGACCGGCCACCCGATCGCGCCTTCCGAAATGATGCTCACCGCGCAGGGCAACCTGTTCTTCTCGCTCGCGGCCAATGCCTGCGAGTCGCGTGCCTTCACGATTCCGGCGTTGTCGCCGAACGGGCAGACCGGCACGTTCTTCCTGGCGGTCGTCGCTGACTTCAACCGCACGCAGCTCGAGTTCAGCGAGACCAACAACACCTCGCCGATCCGGTCCCTCGTGCTGGGCGCCTCGGCCGACGCCGGCGTCCCCTCGGCCGATGCTGGCGTTCCGTTGCCCTGAATTGGCAGGGAAGCTCCTCGCATGAGCGGGCGTGCCTGACTAAGAGCGTTCCCGGTGGAGCGCTTCTTCAAGTACCACGGGCTCGGCAACGACTTCGTCGTCATCGATCGGCGAGAGAGCGGCGTCGACGTCGATGCGGAGACCAGCCGTCGACTGTGCGATCGCCACTTCGGCATCGGCGCCGATGGAGTCCTCGTCGTGCTCGCGGAAGCCGGCACCGCAGGTCGAATGGTGGTGCACAACGCCGACGGCTCCATCGCCGAGATGTGCGGCAATGGCCTGCGCTGCGTCGTTAAGCACGTCGCAGAGAGCGCGACCGACCGGCCCGTTCGTCTCGAGCTCGCGACCGGCGCGGGCGTGCTCACGTCCGACATCGACTGGAGCCATGGGCAGGTCGACCGCGTCACCGTCGCGATGGGGCCCGGGCTGCTGAAGGCGCCGATGCTCCCGCATGGCGGCCCGTTCCTCCGGCAGCCGATCGAAGGGCTGATCGGCACGGCGGTCAGCATGGGCAACCCGCACCTCGTGCTGCTCGACACGCCGCCCTCGGAGGCCGCCCGGCTCGGGCCCGGGCTCGAGGTGCACCCGCTTTTTCCCAACCGCACCAACGTCGAGTTCGTCGAAGTGCGTCCTGAAGGCGGGCTGCGCGTGACGGTGTGGGAGCGGGGCGTCGGCATCACGCTGGCCTGCGGAACCGGCGCGTGCGCCACCGTCGTCGCCTCGGCGCTCGAGGGGCGGAGCCCGTTCGACGCGTGGGTGCCGGTGCAACTTCCTGGCGGGGTCCTCGACATCAAGGTCGCGCGGGATCTGTCGCAGGTCTGGCTGCGGGGGCCCGTGCGGTTTGTCTACTCGGGAACCGTCCCATGACGGGCATCGAGGATCGCGCGCTCGCCATCGTCGGCGTCAACGACATCGAGCTGGTTCAGGAACGCATTCTTCAAGAGCTCTGTGAGCACTGCGGCGCGCAGTCGGGGTCGCTGTGGGTGGCGGGCGAGCGGACCGGGTTGCGGCTTCGCGCCTGGCGTGGGCTGGTCGATCGCACGGCCCTGCCGGATCCGGTCGATCCCTCGCTCGTCCAAGCGAGCCCGTGGCTGGCTGGTTCCAACTTCCTCGTGCCCCTGGTGACTGCCGCCGGCGAGGTGCAGGGCCTGGCGCAGCTTGGTGACTCGCTCAACGGCGCCTTCGCCGACTCGCTCATCTCCGAGGCGCAGCGCTTCGGGGCGTTCGCGGCGTCAGCGCTGAAGACGGCCGCGCGGTTCGCGCTGCTCCAGCGACAGGGGTTGCGCGATCGTGAGACCGGCGCCTACACCCTCAGCTACTTCACCGACTACGCGACGAAGGAGATCTACAAAGCGCGCCGGTACGGGCGCTCGTTCTCGTTGCTGACGTTCTCGATCGACAACCTCACCTCGATTCGGGCGCGGCTCGGCGCGGCGACGGCGCGACAGGCCCAGCAGATCGTCCTGCGGGTGATCTCCCAGGTGACGCGCGACGCTGACGTGGTCGCGAGGGCAGGGGAGCACGAGTTTCACGTGTTGCTCCCCGAGACCGATTTCTTCGGTGGCCTCATGTTCCTGCGACGCGCGCTCAGCTCGTTGACCGAGGATTCCGATGGCCGAGCGCTCGAGGCGAGAATTCCGTTCGGCCTCACGGGCGGCTGCGCCACGTTTCCGCGTGATGGCGACGACTTCGACGAGCTGTTGATTCGGTGCCGGCGCCGGACGGACGAGCGCCGCGGGTCGCTGCACCACCAACTGCGCCTCGATCCGCTCCCGTTCTGGGAAGAGGTCGAGCTGCTGCTGGGCAACTCGAGATCGCCGCGGCTGCCCGAGACGCAGGGCGAGCCGGCGCGACGCGGAAAAGTCGCGGACGTGCTCTTCGACGAGCTGCAGCTCGAGGTGGCGCGTGAGTTGTTGCGGGAGCCCGGCGCGCGCGGCCTCGTCTACGTCGGTGGCCCGGTGATGCGGGCCGATCTGCCGATCGTTCGCGGGCTCGACGTCTCTCCATCGGAGTTCGCGCCGCGGGTGTACCTGCTGGGGAAGCGGGGCGATCTCGCGTCGCACCCGATCATCACGCCGGTCTTCCTGGAAGGCGACGAACACCTGGTGCGTCACGAGTTCCTGTTGTGGCTGGGCGACGGGCTCGCCTACGCGCTGTTGCAGCGTCGCGGCCGTGGCGCGACGTGGGGCTTCCACACGAGCGATCCGACGCTGGTCGAGGGGCTCGTCTCGAAGCTGCAGGCGGCCTACGACCTGCAGCCCTCCTGAAGCGCGAGCGATCGACCATGGCCCAGGCCCGAAAGATCCTCATCGCCGACCCCGACGTGAACACGGTGCGACCGCTGACGAGAGCGCTTCGGCAGCGCGGGTACCACGTGCAGTACGCGCCCGACGGCTCACGCGCCCTCGAGGTCGCGGTGCTCCGCCACCCCGACGTGATCCTCTTCGACGAGAACTGCCGGCTGATCGAGGCGCGCTCCTTCGTTCAGATCCTCCTGACGAACCCGCGCACTGACGACATTCCGGTGGTGGTGACGACCGGCTCGCGCGAACTCGATCGCTTCCGTTCGTTCCGCGACGGAGCCCTGCAGAAGCCCTTCAACCTCGATGAGGTGCTCTCGCGCGTCGATCACCTCTGCCGGCGGGTCGAGGCGGCGCGGGAACTCAAGGGTGACGCGAGGGAGATCGAAGGCGGGCTCTCGCAGCTGCCGTTGCCTGATCTCCTCCAGATCCTCGCGATGAACCGGCGCACCGGCAGGCTGACCGTCGCCAACGGCTCCGAGAAGGGCGAGATCCACCTCTCTGCCGGTCAGCCGGTGAATGCGCGGGTGGGAGAGATCGAAGGAGAGAAGGCGCTGTTCCGCCTGGTTGCCTGGCGAGAAGGGACCTTCGCGTTCGCGCCGGGGCCCGCGCCGCTGCGCACGCTCGTCACGCGCGCCATGGAGGATGTGCTCCTCGAAGGCATGCGGCAGAGCGACGAGCGCGAGCGGCTGCTCAGCGGGTTGCCGCCGCCTGGCCAATTGCTTCAGCGCACGCCTGACGCGGCGTCGATCGTCGAGCCTCACCCGGTGACGGCCGAGGTGCTGCAGTTGCTCCGGGCGCCCCGGCGGATCTCGGAGGTGCTCGATCTGACCGACTCTCCCGACCTCGAGGTGCTGGGGGCGATCAGCGCGTTGTTGACCCGAGGCATCATCGAGCGGGTCGCCGGGTCCGCGCTGTCGGATGGCCCGCTGCTCGGCGCCGCCGAGGTCCATGCCCTTCGCGGAAGGCTCATGCGAGGCCGCTCGTCGCGCAGCACCCTCGTCACCAAGATCGTCGTGTGTGGCTCGGGTTCACGCGCGGGCCGGTGGCTCATCAAGGCGTTCCCGGGAGTCACCCCGGTCTCTGCCGAGCCGCAGGCCTTGCGCAGCAGCTTCGGCACCCTCGGCCGGATCGAGGTGAGTGAGGTGTTGCGCGTCGATCTCGTGGTGGTGCCGACAGCCGAAGCCGCCCGGCCGCTGTGGAGACCGTTCATCTCGGGAGCCATCGGCGCCATCGTCCTCGAAGAGACGGACGCGGCGATTCGCCTGGCGCGCTACTGCGCCTTCGAGCTCCGCATTCCGCTCGTGATCGCCGCCAGGGCTGCGTCTCACGGAATGGTGACGAGCGAGGTCGTTCCGCCTCAACTCCGGGGAACTCCGATGGGGGCTGCCATCGTCTCCACCGACATCTCGAGCGTCGTCCGCACGGTGTTGCTGGCCGCGCTGCAGCACCCGCTGCCCGAGGTGCCGGAGTCGGTGGTGTCCCGGTTCCTGGGGTTGGCTTGACCCTCTCTGTCGTATCCGCCCCAGTCCCATGAGGCAGAACTGCCCTCAGGAGGCTGACTTGGCGTTGGTCGATGGCGTGCACTGCACCGAGGCATGAAGCCGCTCATGGACATGACCGCGAAGAACGACGACGCCAGTGAGACCGGCGAGTTGGTGACCGTCGAGCGTGCCCGCAAACGCAGCCACCGCGAGCGACACCTGAAGGGGCCGATGTGGGCGCGCTCTCCGCGTGACGTGGAAGCGGCCTGAGCGCTACTCGAGCGCCCGCTGGACAGCGGGGAGCTTGAGCAGCAACTCGTACTCGGCCTCGTCAATCGTCGTCGTCCGACGACTCTTCAATCTCGTCAGGGCTATCTCGACCCGGACCTTTCCGCGGGCGTCGGTGTCGCGTTCGATGGAGGGGCGGCCACCTTCTTGATGGCAGGCCTCGATGTCCTTCGCCAGGGCGCGCAGCCGCTTGCTGATGCGCAGCGCGACGCGGCCTTCGGGGTTGTCGAAGGTGTGGAAGTGCCGGTTTCGCGAGAGGCCCGCGTCGGGCTGGAAGAGGCGCTCCACGAGGCGGCGAACGAACGGATCCATCGGAAGGGGAGAGTCTATCATCGGTCGCTCGTCGGCTCGTGAGCCCGAGCGACGCCGACGAGCCTCGACACGCCGCGCCCGCGTGCTTTGACGATCCAGGTGCGCAGGCTACGGTGATCTTCCTCCATGAGATCCCAAAGCGTGGTCACCAGCCTGGTGTGCTGCTGCTTGACGACGGCGTGCCCCGAGGACCGCAAGGTGGAGGAAGAGCGGAGGGTGCGCGGCACCGCCCAAGTGCTCGCCGAGGGGCGCGCTGAGCTCGCGAAGAACCGGCCCGATCGCGCGATCGGCTCCTTCAAGGAAGCCGTCAGCATGTCGCCGGGTGACATCGAACCGTACATTCAGCTCGCCGAGGCCTACCGGCTGTCTGGCAACGAGCCGGGCGCGATCCTGACGCTCAAGCAGGCGGAAGACATTGGTGGCGGAAACGACCCGAGCCTCAAGCGGGCCCGCGCCGACATGCACTTGAAGCTGCATCAGTACAAAGCGGCGATCGTTGAATTCCTCGCGCTGCGCCAGATGGGCATTCTCACTGATGACGAGCTGCGCATGGTGGCGCTGCTGCTCGCACACGACGGCCGCGTGACCGACGCCTACGCCACCATCGACCCGATCTTGAAGCGCACCCCCGACGATCCGCCGACGAAGACGGTCGAGGCCGAGATCCTGCTCGTCGATGGCAAGGAGCTCGAGGCTGCGAAGCTGATGGACAACCTGCTGACGGCGACGCCCGATCTCACGCCGGCTCGACTGCTCCGGGCGAGGTACTTCATCGCCAACCTGCAGCTCGAGGCCGCCCACGACGATCTGCTGGCCGTGAAGCCTGGCGATTCGAAGCGCCTCGACGTGGTTCCCCTGCGCTCGCGGGTGCTCAACCAACTGGGGCGCCACGATGAGGCCTCGAAGCTGGTGGAGCCGCTGCTGGAAGAGGATCCTCGCAACCCGGTGCTGCTCTCGTTGCTCGCCGAGACGAGGCTGATGCAGGACCGAGGCGTCGACGCACAGGTCCTGATCGATCGCGCCCTGGGTGAGAACGCCAGGTTTGCGCCCGCGCTCTACGTGCGGGGCCGTTCCATCGAGCTGGGTGGCAATGTCGACGCAGCGGTGACTGACTACGAGACGGCGATTCGTTCAGACCCGACGTACGCCCGGCCGTTGAGCCGACTCTGGGCGCTGTACCTCACGCGCAAGGAGACGGGCGAGGCGATGGCGACCCTCGAGCGCCTTCTCTTCATGGGCGAAGCGACGCAGACCGAGAAGGTCGAGCTGCTCAAGCTCTACGTCGAGACCGGCGCCAACCTTCAGCGGGCGCGCACCCTCGTCAACGAGGCGCTCCGCCGAGATCCGAAGAACAAGGACTACCTCAGGCTCAAGGGGCGCATCGAGCGGGCCCTCGCGCCGAAGGGCCCCGGCATCATCATCATGAAGCACCGCTGACCGACGATGGACCGCCTACGTCAGCCCGGGGGGCATTCCGCCCTGCGAGAGCAGCGGGTCGCCGAACGAGGTGACGTCGGAGAAGCCCATGAAGTGGAAGCAGTTCACCAGCAGGTCCGAGAAGCTCTTGCGCTGCTGGCTGGCCAGGCTCACGTAGCGGCCGGTGCGGAAGATCTTCTTCGCGCCGCCCCCGAACATGACCAGGTTGTTGCTGTTGCCGTGCGTGTCGCCCTGAGACAGCTCACTCCAGTGCATGACGAGCGTGTTGTCGTAGACGGTCGAGCCGTCACCCTCGGGGATGGCCTTCAGCTCGGCGTACAGACCGTCGACGCTGCGCTGGTGCAGCAGCCGCATGATCTGCCGGATCTTGATGAACGCAGCGGCGCTCGAGTCGTGTGACGTCGTGTGGTGGCCATCGGTGTGACCCAGTTCGCGATAGACGCGGTCTGACGTGTTGCCCGACCAGTTGTAGTTGATCGACCGTGTCAGATCGCACGCGAAGGCCATGGCCGAGATCTTCGCGAAGGTGCGGCCCGCGTCCCACCACCTGTCCTGCGAGTAGGCGTCGTAGGCGGTGCCTGTAGGGAAGGTCGAACACTGGGGCACCTGCGCCGCCATGCCCGACAACGAGCGCTCGATTTCACGCACCGACTCGGTGTGCTGATCGAGCCGGCGCTTGTCGTCAGCCGAGAGCTTCGGCCCCAGCTCGGCGAGCTCTGCCTTCACCACGTCGAGCGACGACTGGCGCATACGCAGCCGGCGCAGGGCCGCGTCACGGGCCGCGGGATCGATGCCGGCGAAGATGCGGGTGTACGCGGCGAACGGATCAGTCTCAGGCGGAATCGGGTTCTGCGTGCCGACCGGCCCACGGTGCGAGTGCTGGTTCCAGATGTTGTTGCTGCGATCGCCGACCCGGAAGTTGAAGTGCGTGAAGCGCACGTTCGGGTTCGCGGCCTGCACCCGCTCACCGATCACCCGATCGATGCTGGGCCCCTGGACGTAGCCAATCGTCTGGCCCGGCGCCCCGCCGATGGGGAACGAGCCTGTCCCGGACTTCCACGGCGCGAGCGCCGAGCCACCCTGCTGGTGTCCGTCGGCGCGCTGCCCCGAGGGCAACCGGTAGTGGTACTTGTCGATGCCCTCGACGAACAGCATGTCGGCTCGCATCGGCTGGTAGGGCGCGAGGAACTCGTCGAGCACGAAACCCGTCTCGCTCTTGGTCGAGAAGCGTCGCGCTTCCTGGTCTCCGTTGGCCGTGAAGACCCACATCACGCGGCGAGGTGGGGCAGCAGGCTGGCCGCGTGCAGAGGAGGGGAACAGCGACTGGAGGAAGGGCAGGGCAACCGTCACGCCGCCAGCTCGCAAGAAGCGTCGGCGAGAGAAGTCGCTCATGGCGTCACTCCGGGCTTGAAGAGGAAATCGTCAGTCTGGGTCATGGCCACGTAGAGCTCGCGAACGTTCCACTGGGAGTCCTTGAACTTCTCGAGCGCGCGCTGACGGCTGCAGAGGTCGCTCGCTTCTTCCTGTCGCCCGTGGCTGAACCTGAAGAGCTGGGTGACCATGCACTCGCGCGCTTCGTCGCTGTTCGACAGCTTGCGCATGAGGTCCATCGCGTTGGTGACCCGGCCATCGGCGTCGCGGCTGGCGACGACCTCGCCCGCGGTGGGAATCGTCCTGCCGCCTTCGTCACGGGTTCGCTCGCGGCCGACGGCGTCGAGGGTTTCGAACGGCTCCCCGAGGGGGTCGAGCAGCGCGTGGCAGCCGGAGCAGCTCGGGTTGGTGCGGTGCTGCGCGAGACGGTCAGCCTGGCTGAACTCTCCATTGATGGCCGCCAGGTTGAGGGGCACGTTGTCAGGAGGCGCGGGCACAGTCTGGCAGAGCAGCTGGGTGCGAACGCGCATGCCGCGGTTGACGATGCTGGTGCGCGACTGCTTGTCGTGGCTGACCAGCGCTGCCGTGTTCATGAAGAGGCCGCCACGCTGGCCCGATGTGAAGCTCGTGCGCTGCCACGTGGCGCCGGTGATGCCCGTCATGCCGTAGTGGCGGGCGAGGTCGCCGTTCACGAAGGTGACGGGCGACGTCATCAGCGTCTCGAAGTTCCCGTCGCCGGTGAGCACCGCCGCCTTCACGAACTGCCGGGCTTCCTCGTGGAAGAGCGCGCTGAGCGTGGTCGAGAGTCCGGGGAAGGCGGTCGCGTCGCGGCGCATCGACTCGATCTCGTCCACGTCCATCCACTGCTCGAAGAAGTTGAAGACGCGCTCGGCCTTCGGGTCGGCCAGCATGCGGCGTGCTTCACGCTCGACGTCCTGCGCCGTGGCGAGCGATCCCGTTCGGGCCGCTTCAAGCAACCCTTCGTCGGGGCCTGACTGCCAGAAGAGGAAGGACAGGCGCGAGGCGAGCTCGTACGGCCCGAGCGGGCGAGTCGCCGTCGTGGGCGCGTCGACCTCGACCCGGTAGAGGAACTTCGGCGCCTGGAGCACGGTCGAGACGACCCACTCCATGCCGGTGCGGAAGTCAGCGCCTGTCGAGCCGGCGCGCCAGACCGTCACGTAGCGATCGACGTCAGCCGTTGGAGCAGGCCGCCGGTAGGCGCGCAGCAGCAGCCGCTCGATCGACGCGCGGGCGCAGGCTTCGCCTTGCGACGTCTGGCACGTCACGAGGCGAGTCAGGTTGGTCGGGGTGGTGACCTGCGCCGCGACCGTCTCTGCCGCCTCCTGGTACTTCTGCATCATCACCGGTTTCACATCGAGGAAGCGCGCTCCGTTGCTGTAGCCGAGCGAGACGGAGTCGGTGATGAAGCCCGACGAGACCTGACGCGCGAGCGAGGCGTTGCCGAAGAGATCCTCGACGGCGTGCGCGTACTCTTCGTGCGAGAGTCGGCGCATCGGCGCGCTCCCTGGCGTCGGAGACGGTGTGCAGGCGGTGACGATCGGGCCCGGTACCTTCGGCGTCACCGGCGGCGTGACGGGCGTCGGCAGCGGCTCACCCGTCGTCGGGTTGACGCCCACCGGCCCCGGCACTTTGGGGCCCATGATGGAGCCCTCGCAGCCGACGAGGAGAATGAGGAGCGACGCGAAGATGGACCTGGCCATGGCGAAGGGAACCAGAGCGAGGGTCGTGCCACCGGGAAGATCTTCGAACCGGCCGATCTCGCTCATGAAAGCCTCACTCCCACTGAGCATTCGCGTGAACAGTGTGCACCCGAACTGGCGCGCGGGTGCCACACAAACCTCTGAAAAATCTCAGCCTTTCGAGCGTTTCTTCTTCGGCGCCTCGGCTGCTGCGATCTCGTCGGACTTCGGCGACTGGCGCGGTGGCTTTCGGTCTTCTTCTGCGACGGGCGTTGGGGGAGCGGAGAGCACTGCGCCAGATCGGGCGAGCGAGGCTTTGAGCGCCTCCATGAGATCGACGACCTTGGCCTGAGGCGCGGAGACGGGCGTGAGGTCGACCGACTCACCCTTCACCTTTCGATCGAGCAGGTCCTTCAGGCGATCCCTGTACTCGTCCTTGTACTGGGTGATGTCGAAGGTCGGCTTCGCGAGGCTGCCGATGAACTGCCTGGCGAGACCGAGCTCGGCGTCCGAGATCTTCGCGTCGGGGACGGGGATCTCCGACAGCGGCTTCACCTCGTCGGCGTAGCGGAGGTAGTGCATCACGAGCGCGTTCTTCATCGCGCGGATCAGAAGCAGGTGCATCTTGCCGCGCGCGACGTACTTCGCGATCGCGGCGTGCTTCATGTCCTCGAGGCCACGCACCAGGAGCGCATACGCGCGCTCCGCGCCCTTCTCGGGTGCGAGGTAGTTGCCCGACTCGAAGTAGAGCGGATCGACCGCCTCGAGCGGCACGAACTCGGTGATGTCCATCGAGCGCGAGGTCGCGAGCTCCAGCTTCTCGAGCTCGTCCTCGTTGATGATCAGGTACTGGTCCTTTGCGTACTCGTAGCCCTTGACGATCTTCTCGCGGGGCACGGCTTCGCCCGTTTCGGGATCGATCATCTGCTGCTTGAGGCGGATCTTCTTGTCCGCGTGCAGTTGGTTGAACGAGATCTTCCCCGAGGAATCGTTCGCCGAGTACAGCTTCACGGGGATGTTGACGAGACCGAAGCTGATCGTCCCAGAACCACTCGCGCGCGCAGCCATCGTGTCCTCGACGCTAGCCGCTCACTTCGTCGGGTACCACAACCCTATGGTCTCGCCGGTACGGCCGATCTGGACGATCACTCCATCGAAGCGCGTCTTGATGCCGCGAATCTGACCGCCACCCTTCTTTGGCAGCGACCACACCCCCTCGGGCGTGAAGACCAGCTGAATGCGCAGCGCGCGCGCCTGGACCTGGCGGTTCATCAACTGCATCGTCCACCCTTCGGGGAGCTTCGACGGAATGCGAATGTACGGGAGCACCGCGTTGCCGTTGGCGTCCGTCTTCGAGGGCGCCTGGTGGGTGATCGCGCTGTCTCCGGCCGAGAAGAACGGTGTCATGTTCAGCACGAAGTCTCCGCTGATCGGGTTGGCGTCGCCCATCGAGAGCACGCTCGCCGAGTCTTCGGTCACGATCATGTAGTGCTTGCGGCCATCGGCCCCGCGGCGAAACTCCTTTCGTTTCTCCTCACACTGCGCCGTCATCAGCGGGCCGCACGAGCCGGCGTAGTTCTCGATGAACTCGGACAGGCTGCCCAACTTCTCGGCCGCGTCGCGCAGCTTCGCGAACCGTTGATCAACATCAGCGTGGGCCAGGGTCGGAATGATCAGCAGCAGGGGAGTAAGCCAACGCACGGTATTTCCTCCGGTCAGATGTCGCATCAGGTGACTAATTTGCCTACACCATCGCACTCTGTAGGCTCTGTGGCGACACACCAAACACCAGGGGTGCACGTGAGCAGCGAGCGGCGACAGAGTTTGAGGTTCGACAAGGTCTTCACGGTCTATCTCACCACGCAGCAGGGGATGACGCGGGGGATCGCGAGAAACATCAGTTCTTCAGGTCTCTTCGTCGAGACGCGCGACACGCTGCCGCTTGGCGGGCAGATCAAGGTGACTTTCTCGGGCGACGACGGCACCGAGATGACCGCGCTGTGTGAGGTTCGGTATCAGGTGGCGCTCAATTACTCGAGCTCGCAGAACGGGGAAGAGCAGCAGCAACAGGTGGTGGCGACGGGCACCCGCGGCGCGGGCCTTCGCATCATCGCCTACGAGACGCGCGAGAACCACCCGATGTTGCTCGTCGACCGCGAGCGCGTGTTGCACTGATTCCGTTGGGCCCGGCCTGAGCGTCAAGGCGCTCCGCCGAATGTCGATCTGTGCAGGGTGCCGGGAGGTATGGTCCAACCCTGCATGGCGCTCGGAACCCAGCTCCGCGAAGTCGTCACTGGCTTCAGCGAGCTGACGGCGCAGCACCTTCGCCTCGCGCGGGTCGAGCTGGCCGATGACGCGAAGTACGTCGGTGTTCGAGTCGGCGTGATCGCCGCGCTCGCACCGTTGGTCCTCGTTGGCTACGGCTTTCTCTGCGTCGCGCTGGCGCTCACGTTGCGTCGGGTGATGGCTGTCGATCTGGCGTTCCTGCTCGTGGGCCTGGTCAACCTGGTGGGCGGAGTCGTCGGCATTGCGCTCGCGGCGAGGCAGCTTGGCTCGCGTCGCGTCATGCACGAATCGATGACCGAATTGGAGGCCTCGTCGAGCCTGCTGCGCCCGAGGGATCCCTGATGAGCACCTCCTCCCTCGTCGTGCGCCCGCCGCAGGCGCTGGCCCGCACCACCGAGACGCCCGCGCAGGTCCGCGCCGAGCTCGAGGCGGCCCGTGAGCGCGTGAAGGTCAGCCTCGACACGCTCGAGAAGGACCTGGGCGCGCTGGGCCGCTGGCGCGAGACCGTTCGCAAACACCCGGTGCTGACCATCGGTGGCATGTTCGCCGCTGGCTACCTGCTTGGCCGCCTCTGGGGCCGGCGATGACTTCGACGGAAAGGACGACCATGGCGAACGACACCGAGAAGACGCCGGCGATGCCCGAGTTCCCCGAGGGGCTCAAGGAGCTCCAGGAGCGGTTCGCCCCTCAGCTCGAAGAGGCCCTCGAAAAGGCCACCCACGCGAACGAGCAGGTGAAGACGTTCATCAAGAAGAACCCGGGCACGGTGCTCCTGGGCGCCGCGGCGCTCGGCTTCCTCGTGGGCCGGTGGGCGGCGCGCCGATGAGCGAGCCTTCGACGAAGCAGATCCTCGAGGGCGCGGCGCCGATGGTGGCGGAAGAGATCAGCGAGCAGGTGACCGAGGCGCTCCACAACGCGAACTCGGCCATCAACGGCGTCGCCGATGCCGTCGGCCTCACCGAGAAGGTCGAAGCGTCACCGTATGGAATGGTCGCCGCCGCGCTGGGTGTTGGCTACGTGCTGGGCGGAGGGCTCTTCACGCCGACGACGTTGCGCGTGCTGCGTATCGGCATGAAGCTGGCGTCCATTCCCGCCGTGCGGGATCGGCTGCTCGACGTAGCCGAGTCAGCGGTGGACGGTGTGTTGGGCTCACAGACGAAGAAAGAAGAGTCATCCTCATGATGGCGGGAGCGTCGATCGTGCTCAAGAACCTGAAGCGGCTTGCAGACGTGGACAAGGATGACCTGCTCGATTTGATCGGCCTCGAGGAGCGCCGCACCTCGACCGACAAGCTGGTGCCGGCCCTCGCGCTCTTCGGAGCCGGCGTGCTCGTCGGCGTGGGCCTGGGCCTGATGCTGGCGCCCAAGGCTGGCCGCGAGCTTCGGCAGGACGTGAAGCAGAAGCTCAACAAGGGCTCCGCGGCGGCCGCGACGAACGGTGAGGCTGCAGCCTCAGCCGTCAAGTCGGCCTGACGGGCTTCATGGCGGCGGCGAAGAAGAAGAAGAAGAAGAAGGCAGCGGCCCGCCCCGCGCCGGCCAAGAACAGCAAGAAGGCGACACGGCGGGACCCGCTTCGGGCGGGGCCGCCGCGGTCGCTCCCCAGGGACACTCCCGTCGATACGCCCGTGGTGCGTCTGCCACAGCGCTCGCTCATCGAGCCGCCGCCGGTGCTGGCCATCGGCAACGCCGCGTCGGCGCTGGCGACCCGCCCCGAGACCATCGAGGCCGCGTACGACGCGTGGGATGAGCTGCGCGCCGAGGCCGCCACGCTGAAGGCGTCGTTCGCGGCCGAGCACCAACGCCTCGATCAACAGGGAGAGTTGTTGCTCGGAGCCGTGAGAGAGGCGACGCCGGAGGGCACGGGATCGTCGTTGGTTCGGCGCACGGGAATGCAGACCCTCGGCGCGGATGCCGAGCGGAGCCTCGACGCCGCGCGCGTCGACCTGGAGCGCCGCGCTGCCGAAGCCCAGGCCGCGATCTCCGAAGCGATCGCGCACGTCCAGGGTGAGCTCCGGGAGCGGGTCGAGCGACAGGCGGTGCAGGCCAGACCGCTGGTCGAGTTGATGGTGCGGGTGCTGCCGGGCGACAAGCGCATCCTCCACGTTCGCCGGCCTTCGCCCGACGCCGCGGTGACGCTGTTGTTCGCGACGAGTGGGCGCGTGCCGACCCGCTACGGCTATCTGTTCGACGACTCCACCGACGAGGCGTTGCTCGCGCCGCCGGTGCTGTACCCCGACGAGGGCGTGACCGAGCGCCGCCCGAAGCCCGCGCAGCTCGAGGCGCTGTTGTCGTCGAAGCGCGAGACGTGGCCCGTCAAAGGCATGATCCCGATGGTGACGTCCTTCGGCCTCGTCCGGTGGCTCGAGCGAGGTGCGGTGATGGAGGCCGAGGTGGCCGACGGCGAGCGCTTCAGGAACATGCTCACGCGTCACGAGGCCGAGCAGCTCACCGGCGCGCTCCTGGCGCTCAAGCTCGACGGCCGCATCGAGCTCGAGCTCGTTCGCGGGTAGGTCCGAGGGCTGGCCTCTTCGCTGCGGCTGAGGGATCATGTCGTTATCCGTCGATTGACTGACCCATGCGCCTGGCCTTCTTCGATCTCGATCGCACGTTGTTGGCCGTGAACTCCGGCACGCTGTGGGTGCGTCGTGAGCTCGCGCTGGGTAACATCGGCAAGCGCCAGGCGATGCGCGCGATGTGGTGGCTCGCCCGGTACCAGTTGGGCTTCGCCTCGGGTGAGGACATGGTCGCCGAGGCCGTGACGCACATTACCGGCGTTCCGTCGATCGCGCTGAGGGCGAGGACGAACGTCTTCTACGAGGCCGAGGTCCGCAACACCTTCAGGCCGGGCGCGCTCGAGATGGTCGAGTCGCATCGCCGCGCAGGTGATCGGTTGGTGATGTTGACCTCGTCGTCGCACTACCTGGCCGAGCTCGCCGCGACGGACCTCCGCTTCGATGCCGTGCTCTCGAACCGCCTCGGCGTCGGTGGTGACGGCAAACACACCGGGCTGATCGACGGCCGGGTCTGCTTCGGTGAAGGCAAGCTCGTCCACGCGCGCGCTGAGGCCGAGCGGAGCGGCGAGTCGGTTGAGCGGGCTGCGTTCTACACAGACAGCTACGCCGACCTGCCGGTGATGGAGGTCGTTCGCACGCCGGTCGCAGTGAACCCTGATCCGCGGCTGCGGCGTCACGCGATGCGTCGCGGGTGGGCCGTGGTCGATTGGGGCGAGCCGGTCGCGCGCGTTGCGTGAGGAGGACGGCGCGTGTCAACTCCCGACGGCGCCGCCGAATGACGCGCCCGTCACGCCGAGTGATCAAGGACAGCCGATTGCCACGCAGCCTCGAGACGTCTGCCCGAGGCGGTCACCGCGCGTACTGCTCACTTCACGGTGAGCGTGAGTCAGGTCCCACCTGACGAAGCCTCGGACGCACCTTCAGGCCGAACCCACGGAAACCGCGCAACCGCAGGTAGTTGAGGAAGTCGGCCTCGAACCGTTTCGGCGTCGTGCCTGATGCGCGCGTGAAGGCGCCTTCGAAGTCGTCGCCCTGCTGCATCGCCGCCATCATCTCGATGATCGTCTTGTCGCCGACCCGCTTCAGCAGGAAGCGCATCGCGTGAAACGACGTGCCGTAGATCTGCCCGTACGCTTCTTTCGACAGCCGCTCGGCGTCGTCGAAGACGTCGAGCTCGGAGTTGCGCTGGAGCCAGTCGGCGAGATCCTCGAGCGACGGAAAGCGCAGGCCCTGGTCCGCCGTCACCGTCGCCATGCCCTCGCGAAACCAGAGCGGGATCTGCTTCGAGTCCCAGTTCTTCGAGGTGCCGCTGCGCTGGAACAGCAGGCAATGCGTCAGCTCGTGCACGATGAGCTCGTCGACGTCGCGATCGGTGCCTGCCCACGAACCCGGCGACTGGACGATCAGATCGTCATAGCGGGACCACGCCCGGAGCCAGTCGTAGCCCCGACGCCCGACCGCGCGTTCGAGCGCGGCGTGGGTCGGCGCGATGCGCACGGTGACCGCGGCCGCGAGGTTCCCCCAGCGCGCGAGCTTCGAGACCGATCGCTCCAACGCTCCTCGAACTCGGGCTTCGTCTTCGGTCGCCGTCGGTTCGGTCTTCAGCTCGAAGCGCGCCGTGGCGGTCGAAACGACGCTCACCCTCGTCAGTGACGCCAGCGGCGTGACGCAGCCGAACGCGCTGAGTGAGAAGACCAGGGCCCAGCCCTTCACGCGGGCTCCAGCCAGCGGACGATCTGCGCGCCGACGTCAGCCACCGACTGCATCGAGGTCGGCGCCCGGGAGCCGAACGACAAGACGGCGACGGGGTTCACCGTATGGCTGCGCGTCGAGAGATCCTCGACGTTTCCGTGGTCGCTGCAGATCAACACCTGCGCATCATCAGGCATCAGTCGCACGATCTCGCGCGCGAAACGATCGAAAGTGCTGAGCGCGTTGAGGGCTGCCGTCCGATCCTGCGCGTGGCCTGCTTCGTCGGCGAGATAGTGCTCGAAGAGGGTGAAGTCCGCGGCGAGGCCCCAGAAGATCGCCGCTGCTTCTTCAGGCGTGCGCTCAGGGGTGGGGAACCGTCGTCGGGCTGCGGCAGCGCCGACGATGTCGTGGGTGAGCCCCGACCCGGCCACGGCATCGTCGAGGGTGCGCAGGGCAATGGACCCGGCGGCGAACGCCAGCGTGCTGGCCGACGGCTTGATGCGGCGCTTGTACTTCTCGGGCATCTCGAAGGCGCCGAGCGTGCCAGGGCGTCGCGCGAGCCCGAGCGCGTCGAGGTACCCGATCGGGTACGAGTTCGCGAACGTCACGGTGCGTCCGTGGCCGAGCAGGGTCTTCACGATCGACGAGTCGGCGAGCAGCTTCGTGAGCGGTCGGTTGGGGTAGCCGAGCACGTGGCTACCGATCAGCCGTGGCGCCGGCAAGCCCGTGAAGATGGCGGTCTGGTTCGAGGCCGACTGGGGTCTGCCGGGGACGCCGAACGTGGTGTCGACGTCGAAGCGTCGACCTCCTCGCGGGAGCGCTGTTCCGGTCCCATCGGCAAACTGCGACACCAGGAACTCGTCACTCACCAGCGGATTCACCGCGTCGAGAGGATCCCCGACGCCGACCCCATCGATGAACAACAAGGCGACTTTCGAGGGCCGAGACACGGGGGAGTCCGCACGCTACGCGAGATGGCCTTTGACGGGGACTGCGAGCGACCCGGTGTCTGGGCTGCTGGAGTGGCTCGCCGCGTCGCGCAAGCGCAGCGCGCGCCACCACATCGTCCGCGCCATCACGTTGACCGTCCTCATGCAGCGCGCAGCGGGTCCTTCTTGTTGAGCAGTCTTTCGACCGCGGCGACCGCTCGTTGCGCGGCCAGCGCCTCTCCTTCGAGTCCGAGCCCGGGCAGCACCTGACGGCTCGCGTTGAAGAGACGGGGCCACGGCGTCTTCGTCGTCAGGCCCGACACGCCGAGCACCGAGGTCGCGGGGAGATCGAACGTCGGCCATGGCTCGGCGACCCCTTCCACGACGCGAGGCGAATCCGTCCACGGCGAAGAAGTGAGCGTCACGTGACGGCGGGAGAACGGCAGCACGTCGTTCACCGCGTCCCACAGCCGCGAGGTCAACGCCTGCACCGCCGGCTCGCCGGCTTGCCGCATCGCGACGGGCACGCCGACGGACAGCGAGAGCACCCGGTCTGCCGTGTCCTGACCATGCTTCTTCGCGACCGTCACGCTCAGCAGCACCGGGCCGAGCTCTGCATCCGGGGGCTCGATCAGCGCGAGCTGTCCAAGCCCGGGTGGCAGGGCTCGCTCGGGGAGCACGGCGTGCGTCGTGAAGATCGCGCGCGAGGCCGGCGCGTTCGGCGCGAGCTTCTGCACCGGCGCTCGCTTCGCTTCGGGAATCAACGGAGCCCACGTCTGCAGATCGCACGCAGCGACGAGGGCGCCGCCCCGATAGATCGTGTCGCTCCGTCGCAGTCGCACGCCGACCGCCGTCTTCCCATCGAGCACCATCAGCTCGATCTGCTGCTCGGCGTCGAGGACATCGACGCCCAGCTCGCGGGCACGACCAGACAGGACTGCGTGCAGGCCCTCCTGCCCGCCCGGGAACATGTGGGGGGTCGGGAACAGCCGCGACAGCGTACGGGTGCGGGCGAGCGGGCCCTGTGCGGTAGCCGCGAAGCGCTCGAGCGATCGCAGCAGCGCCAGCTCAGGCGTCCTCGCTTCGAGCGTCGTGTCGACCCCGAGGCCCGGGAACTTCGCGAGGTGACGCCGCAGCTTCCATCGCGCGAACCAGCCATCGGCGGGCAAATCGGGATGCGAGGAGAAGAAGGGCTCGCTGACGGCTCCGGTCTTCGACGCAGCGTCGATGGCCTCGAGGAGCGCCTCGGCATCGGTGTCTGAGAGGGCGCGGGAGAGTTCCTTCGAACGCGCCCCCAGCTCAGCGTGCACCTCGAACCGCTGGCGTGGGCGCAACAGCTGCAACCCCGTCGCGTGCGAGAGGCGCTTGACCTGCGTCGCCACACCCAGCTCGACGAACATCGCCTCGAGCGCTGCGATCTTCTCGAGCGTTCCGGTGAGGAACGGCGCGTGAGCGAAGGTGAAGTCTCCGTGAGCGTAGGGGCTGCCCAGCCCGTCGTGCTCGATGAGCAGCACCTGCAGGCCCCGCTTCGCCAACACGCCGGCCGCCAGCACGCCCGAGAGCTGACTCCCGAAGACGATGGCGTCGTACACGTGACGACCAGGCGTCGAGGGCCGCTTGGTGGGTGGAGCAGGCTGGCTCATGCGATCACTCGAGGACGCTTCACGCGGCGGCCTTCGACGCTGATCGTTCCCCTGGCGATCTCGCGGACGACGGCCGGGAAGAGCCGGTGCTCTTCTTGCTGGATGCGCGCCGTCAGGCTCGCCTCGTCATCGTCGGGCTGAACGGGCACCGCGGCCTGCGCGATGATCGGGCCCGTGTCAGTGCCCTCGTCGACGAAGTGCACTGTGCAGCCCGAGACGGCCACGCCGTACGCGAGCGCCTGCCTCGGCGCATGGAGCCCGGGGAACGCGGGGAGCAGGGCAGGGTGCACGTTCACCACCCGGCCTGGAAACCGTGAGAGCAGCGCCGGGGTCACCAGGCGCATGTAGCCCGCGAGGCACACCAGCTCGACGTCGCGTTCGCTGAGCTCGTTGGCGAGGTGGGCGTCGAACGACTCGCGAGAGGGGAAGGCCAGGTGATCGATCGACACTGCCTCGATGCCGGCCTTCGAAGCGCGCTCGAGCACCCTGGCGCCCGGCACGTTGCAGAACAGACAGGTCACCCGTGCTGGCGAGCCCTCTCTGTTCAGCGCGTCCACCAGCGCCTGGAAGTTCGAGCCGCTCCCGGAGGCCAGCACGCCGACACGCATCACCGGACGATCGCCTCGGCTTCCTGTCCGGCAATTCCGGCTTCGATCACGCCCACGTCCCAGGCCTCGAGGCCGCGCGCGCGTAACAGCTCGAGCGAACGCGTGACGTCACCCGGCGACACCACCACCGTCATGCCGAGGCCCATGTTGAACGTGTTGTACATCTCGTCGCGGGCGACCGAGCCGAGCTGCTGCAGCGTCGCGAAGAGGTCAGGCCGCTTCCATGCGGCCTCGGTCAACACCGCGCGCGTCCCGTCGGGCAGACAACGGGGCACGTTGCCGGGAAGTCCGCTGCCGGTGACGTGCGCCAGGCCCTTCACCGGGACCTGGGCCGTGAGCGCGAGGATGTCCTTGACGTAGATCTTCGTCGGCGCAAGGAGCGCGTCGCCGAGGTTGAGGCCGTCGACCGAGTCCGTCAGCGCCAGCTTCCGATCGGCGATGATCTTCCGCGCCAGCGAGTAGCCGTTCGAGTGCAGGCCGGACGACGCGATGCCGATGACCCGATCGCCGGGGACGATCTTCGAGCCGTCGATGATCGCCGAGCGCTCCACGATGCCCACACAGAAGCCCGCGAGCTCGTACTCTCCTGCGCCGTAGAAGCCAGGCACCTCGGCGGTCTCTCCGCCCAGCAGCGTGCACCCCGCCTGTTCGCAGCCCGTCACGATGCCCGCGATCACCTTCTCGGCCTGGTCGACGTCGAGGCGCGAGGTGGCGAAGTAGTCGAGGAAGAAGAGAGGCTCGGCGCCGCAGGTGAGCACGTCGTTCACGCTCATCGCGACGAGATCGATGCCGACGGTGTCGTGCCGCCCCATCGAGAAGGCCAGCTTGAGCTTGGTGCCCACGCCGTCGGTGCCGCTGACGAGCACAGGCTCCTGATACTTGCCGGGAGGAATCGCGAAGAGCCCTCCGAACCCGCCGACGCCCGAGAGCAGCTCGGGCCGCCTCGTGCGCGCCGCCATCGGCTTGATCCGCTCGACCAATGCATCGCCCGCGACGATGTCGACCCCGGCGTCTTTGTAGGAGGTGCCCACGCGCGAGGCTTCTAGCCATTTCTGCCCGGGGGAAACAGCGTGTCGTCGGCTATCGTGCACCGCCCATGGCCTGGCTCGCTCGCCGGCGGTTCGAAGTGCTCGCGCTGATGATCGGCCTGCTGGCTGTCGCGGTTCATCTGGCGACTGCCGTTCCCCGAGTGGGCCTGGCGACGACCGACGCGTCGTTTCTGGAGCGGCTGGTGCAACTCGCCGAGGGCCGCCTGACCGATCTCAAGTTCCGGTTTCGCGGTCCGGTGGCGCCGCACCCCGACGTCGTCGTCGTCGCGATCGACGAGAAGAGCGTTCGAGCCTGGGGCCTGTGGCCATGGTCGAGGCGGCACATGGCCGAGGCGTTCGAGCGGCTCGCTGATGCCGACGTGAAGGCTGTGGGCATGGACGTCACCTTCGCCGACGCGCGCGATGACGGTGAGTCGGCTGCGAAGGATGCCCTCGCGAAGTTGACCGCCGTCGGTGACACCTTGCCGCCGGAACTCGCCGCGTGGCGGACGAGCCTGGAGGCCTCGGTGACGAACACCGCCGACGGTGCGCTCGAGCAGTCGCTCCGTCGGCTCGGCCCGAAGATGGTCCAGGGGTTCATCCCCATCGAAGACGCCAACAGCGCCGATTTCACGCCAGCGCAGATCGCCCGCTTCAACCAGCAGATCGAACCGGTCGTGATTCGTTCCGTGTCGAAGTCGCAGGGGGTCTCGTATGTGCTCAACCTCGACAAGGTGCTGCTGTGGACCGCCGAGACTGGCCAGATGCCGCTCGAGCGCTTCATGGCGACCGGCGCGAGCTACGGCCACTTCGCGATGGTCCCCGATCTGGACGGCACGATTCGCCGCTCCGCGATCTGGGCGAGTCTGCGCGGGCCGAAGGGGCTCGTGCCGTCGATGGGGCTGCAGACGGCAGCCGTGGCGCTTGGAGGGACGCTTCGGCCGAGCGTGGACAGTGGCCGCGTCACCGGTGCCGAGATCGTCGGGCCAGCACCTCGCACGATTCCACTCGATGAGATGGCTCCCTTTACCCAGATCGCCTACCCCGGATCGGCGAAGGCCTTTCCGACTTATTCCATCGCGGACGTCGCCTCGGGGTCGACCGGGAAGGCCGAGCTCGCAGGCAAGGTCGTGCTGATCGGCGTCACCATCGTGGGCAGCTCAGGCGACCAACGCGTCACGCCGTTCAAGGAGCTCGAGCCCGGCGTCTTCACCCACGCGGCGATGGTCTCGAACATCCTCTCCAACCACTTCCTGGTGAGGCCGTGGGCGCTCGTGATGCTCGAGGCCGCGCTGATGGTGATGCTGTGCCTGGCGCTGGGCTTCGGCATTCCGCGGGTTCACTTCGCGCTGAAGGTGACGCTGATCGCCGCCGCCACCCTGGGGTGGGTCGCGGTCTCGTACGCCGCGTTCCTTCGGGGGCTGCAGGTCTCGATGGCCGTTCCAGTGATCGGGCTACTCGTCACGTCGTTCGGCGTCACCTTCCTCGGCTACCTCTCGGTCGACCGCGAGAAGCTCAAGATGAAGTCCACCTTCAGCCGCTACCTCGGCGAAGACGTCATCGAGATCGCCCTCGAGAACCCCGAACGGCTCAACCAGGGCGAGAAGCGCGACATGACGGTGCTGTTCTCAGACATTCGGGGCTTCACCACGCTCTCGGAGCGCATGACCCCCGAAGCGCTCGCCTCGTTCATCAACGAGTACCTCTCTCCGATGACGGCCATCGTGTTCGAAGAGAAGGGCACCCTCGACAAGTACATCGGCGACGCGCTGATGGCGTTCTGGAACGCGCCGCTGGACCAGCCCGATCATGCCCTTCGCGCCTGCCGCGCGGCCGTGAAGATGCTCGAGAAGCTCGACGCGTTGAAGAAGACGTGGCGAGAGAACGGCCTGCCCGAGCTCGAGATCGGCATCGGCGTGAACAGCGGGCCGATGGTCGTCGGCAACATGGGCTCCGACGTGCGCGTCGACTACACCGTGCTCGGCGACGCGGTGAACCTCGGCAGCCGCCTCGAGGGCACCAACAAGGAATACGACACCCGCATCATCATCTCGGAGTCGACCTGGCAGCAGGTGAAGGACGAGCTGGTCTGCCGTCGCCTCGGCGCCGTTCGGGTGAAGGGCAAACGCCTGCCCGTCGGCATCTACGAGCTCCGCGGCATCGGCAGGGCTTCGGCGAGCGAGGCCCCGATCATCGCGCGCTTCGAAGAGGCCCTCGCGCTGTTCTCGAAACAGAAGTTCGAAGAGGCCGGCGTGAAGTTCCGTGAAGTGTTGGTTGCCTGGCCGACCGACATGACGACCCGCCGCTACCTCGCGCAGCTCGAGGTCTTCAAGGCGCAGCCTCCCCCCAGCGACTGGGATGGCGTTGCCTCGCTCACCACCAAGTGACGAGCCCCCATAAGAAATTGACCCCTCGGGGTTTGTCGGCAAGTCTCAGCGTCGATTCATGAGCGCCGAAGAAGCCCTCTTCCAGCGGTTCGGTAAGGAAATCCCCGTCGGCACCGTTCTGGTCCGCGAGGGAGAGCCCGGCAAAGAGATGTACGTCATCCAGTCCGGCAAGGTTCGGATCTCGAAGAAGGTTCGCGAGGTCGAGAAGGTGCTGGCGGTGCTCGGGCCTGGCGAGTTCTTCGGTGAGATGGCGATCATCTCGAACAAGCCCCGCAACGCGTCGGCGACGGTCGAGGAAGTTGCGAGGCTGCTCGTCATCGACCCCAAGACGTTCGAGGCGATGATCCGCGGGAACAGCGAGATCGCCGTTCGGATGATCAAGAAGCTGGCCGAGCGCTTGTCCGACGCGGACGCGCAGATCGAGACCCTGCTGTTGTCCGATCCGAACAGCCGCGTGGTGCAACACATCCTCCACCTCTGCCAATCGCGCGGGCGCCCGCTCGAAGAGGGTATCGAGATCGACTTCCCGATTCGCGACCTGCCGCGAGAACTCGCCGTCGGAGAGCCCGCCATTCGCTACCTGTGCCACCGCCTCGAGAAGTCGGGGCTCATCGAGCTGCAGGGCGATCGCGTGACGGTTCGCGACACCGCGCGGCTCTTCGACTTTCTGCGCTTCCTCGAAGCCAAGCAGAAGTTCGGGGACCTCTGACGTGCAATTGACGGTGCTTGGCCCTCACGGGGGAGAGCTGCCTGGATGCCGGAGCACGTGCTTCCTGGTCGACGGCGTGCTGGCGCTCGACGCTGGCGCGTTGACCTCGACGATGCCCCTCGATGAGCTGGTGAAGATCGACGACGTACTGCTCACGCACTCGCACTTCGATCACATCAAGGATCTGCCTTTGCTCGCCGATGTCCTGGTGGGCCGCCGGGACACGCCCGTCACCATCTGGGCCAACACCGAGTGCATCGAGACGCTGCGCGAGAACCTCTTCAACAACGTGCTGTGGCCCGACTTCACGCGCATCCCGACGAAGAAGGCTCCCGTCTATCGCCTCAAGGCCTTCAAGAGCGGCGCGTCGTTCAAGATCGGCAAGTACCGCGTCCAGTCGATCCCCGTGACGCACCCGGTGGAGTCGTGCGGCTTCGTGATCAACGACGGGCACTCGTCGCTGGCGATGTCGGGTGACACCGGCCCCACCGAGAAGCTGTGGAAGGTGCTCAACGCCCTCGACGATCTGAAGGTGCTGCTGCTCGAGACCAGCTTCCCGAACGCCCTGCAGGCGCTCGCCGACATCTCGGGCCACTTCACCCCGCAGACGATGCTCGCCGAGCTCGGGAAGTTCGATCGCCGCGACTGCGAGGTGTTGCTGTACCACCTCAAGCCGGCCTTCGTTGACGTGCTCAAGCGCGAGGTGGAACACATGCCCGTCCACGTCTGCGAAGAGGGCGAGTCGTTCTCGTTCTGATCGGCCCCGAGCGCGACCGCCTCAACGCTTCTTCAGCAACCTCGACCTCAGCGCGCCGACCAGCATGTCGATGGCGATGTCGTTGTTGCCGCCGTGGGGCACCACGATGTCGGCCCAACGCTTCGAGGGTTCGATGAACGCCAGGTGCATCGGGCGCACGTGACGGAAGTACTGGCTGACGACGTGATCGAAGTCGCGACCGCGCTCCTTGATGTCGCGGGTGAGCCTTCGAATGATGCGAACGTCGTCCTCCGTCTCGACGAAGATGCGCACGTCGAGCTCCTTGCGCAGCGCCTCCATGTGGAGCACCAGGATGCCCTCGATCAGGATCAGCTCGGCCGGGTGGACCGTCGTGGTGCGGGTCGTGCGCGTCGACTCGACGTAGTCGTAGACGGGCTTCTCGACGGCCCGGCCCGCCTTCAGGGCCTTGAGGTGCGTGACGAGCAGCTCAGCGTCGAACGCGTCGGGGTGATCGAAGTTGACCTCGCGACGCTCCTCGTACGTGAGGTGCCCGAGGTCTCGGTAGTAGGAGTCCTGATCGATGAACGAGACGCCCTGGTTCTCCAACGCCTCATGCACCTTGCGCGCGACCGTCGTCTTTCCCGACGCGGTGCCGCCTGCGATTCCCACCACGAGCGCCATGCGGCAGGCGTGTACCACTGGTCCCCGGTCCTCCGAAGCGCCCACACGAAGGCCCGTTCTGCCGCTTGTGGTGAACGGTCGCACCGCCTAAGAGGCGTCATCCCTCGCAAGGAGCCGTTGCTCGCATGAAGCGTTATTTCGGCATCATCGTCGCCGTCGTCTTCGTCGCCGTCGGCATCGTCTTCACGATGCGCAAGTGGGAAGACAAGTCGACCGAGACCAGGCGTGAAGCGAGCGCCGCGAAGCTGCGCGCCGAGTACCTCGAGCGCGTCTCCTGGATCCGCTCCATCCCTGAGCAGAAGGCGTACAACGGCGAGGTCGGCACCTTCTTGCGGTGGTACTTCAAGGGCGTCAACGAGCACGTCAACGAATTCCGCCTCAACCGGAACTTCGATGACTACCTCGTCGAACTCGATGAGAAGGGCGGCCGAAAGACCTCGGAGTACGAGTCGCCGACCAAGGACCGCTCGAGCGAGAAGAAGGCGGCCTACGACTCGACCCGCAAGCTCTTCGATACCTTCAAGGACGGCAGCTACTCGCCCTGGTGGACCAGCACGAGCAACGGCATTCGCCTCGACATCGTGTCAGCCGACTCCCGCGGCGATCAGATCCACATGCCGGTCGTGGCGTGGGGCCTGCCGCGCGAGGAGCGCACCGACGACAAGAAGATCCGCCGCGTCGTCACCAACGGCAACTTCAAGTTCAATTGGAAGCTCTTCGACGAGAAGGGGAAGCTGATCGCCGAGATCCCCGGTGAAGGTGGCCCCAATGATCGGGTCGACTGGCCCGAGCGCTACATCAAGTTCTTCCCGCCAATGGTGGTCTTCGGCACCTACGACATCGACAAGCTCCCCCCCGAGGCGAAGACGGCTGAGATCTCGTGGACCATCTCGGCTCGCAGCCCCTCTGGCGGCGACATCATGGCCACGTACCTCTGGAAGGGCGAAGTGCCGGCCGACTGGAAGCTCGCGGCTGGCGAGACGTGGAAGGGCGCGCAGGAGTCGATTCGCCCCGAAGAAGAGATCGACCCGAGCAAGCAGGCGAAGAAGTAGGCGCTACGCCACCGCGAGCACGGCCCCCGGCTTGAAACACGTCAGGGCGCCTGCTTCGGCATAGGTGAAGATCGTCAAGCCCCGACCCACGCAGTAGTCCGTCAACTCGGGCTCGCGAGGGGTGGTGGCCAACACCCGCCCCGAAAGGGGCTCGATGAGGCGAACGCTCGTCCCGGGCACCACGAGCGCGCCCCTGGCCAGGGTTGGCGTGAGCCGCTGAACGAGCGCCTCTTCCAGTCCGCCGACCACCCAGCCGGTGTCTCCATCCGGCAGCAACCGCACCGCAGCGCCACGTGCGTCGGTCACCAGCGCTCCACGCTCGAACGGCACCACGGTCGCGGTCGCGCCGTCGACTGGAACCGTACGCAGCCACAGCAAATCGCCCTTGCCTGAAAGGCATGCGACGCCACCCCGGCCTTCAGCCCGGCCTGCCACGAAGATGCGGCCTCGCGCGGTCACCGGCGCGCTCGCGTTCTCGAAGGGCAGGGGCCTCGTCCACGACACTGCCCCGGCCTGGCCCGCATTGCCTCCCGCCAGCGCGGCGAACCGCAGGACGACGGTCTGGCTCGAGTTGGTCAGCACTGCCACGGCGTCGCGCTGGAGCGTCGCGACCGGCCATGGGCTCGCGACCGGCCCGCGGATGCGGAACCGCACCTGCCCATCGGTCGCGTCGATTCCGTACAGGTCTCCTGCGTCGGTGCCCACGATCAGCCTCGTGCCGATCGGGGTCACGACCGCGCGCTGCGTTCGCGGCGGATCGAAGCGCCACGCCTCACAGCCCGTCAACGACTCCAGCGCCAGCACCCCGCGGCCCGCGAGGCGCGTGATGAAACGTCCGTCGATCATCTGCAGGTCGGCGCCGACTCTCAGCCCCGCGCCATCACGAACCCAGCGCGCGCTGGTGTCGTTGGCTGCGAAGCAGAGGAGCTTCGACTCGGTCCCCACCACCACCGTGCCATCGCCGGCTGCCGCGACCCCTCGAGGCGCGTGCACCCTCCGCCACTCTTTGCCTGTGGCCGAGAAGACCTGGGCCGAGTGGGGCGCGTGCACCACGACGGCTCGCGTCGACCAGGCGAGCTTGCCGCGGGGCTCGCCGAGCGCGATGGGGCGCGACCACTTCGGTGTCAGGGTGACGCGTCTCGGGCTCCCCACGGGAGCGATCTTGCCCTCGGGCCGCGGCGCAGACGAGCGAGGCACTTCCACTGCGGTGAGATCCGGGCGTGGGGGCCGCAACGCAGCCAGCCCCTCGGTACAGCGAACGAAGAGCGCATCGACCCACGGGTTCGTCGCCCACGCCGGGTGCCGTTCATGCAGCGCCGCGCACAACGACAGCCCCAGCTCGAACGCAGGCCCCGACGGTCTTCGTCGCACCAGGCCCATCAACGCCAGGAACGGTGGCTGCGCGCTGGTCGTGCCGCCAGCCCGGAGCGAGCCTGCCGTCAGCAGCGCAGCCAGGCTGCCCGAGCTGCGGGACACCATCGTGGTTCGTCCGTCTCGATCGTCGAGCTCGAGCGCCAACTCATCGACCGAGCGCGAGAAAGACCACGGCCCATGCTCTGCGAGCGCGAACGGCGTGATCGCTCGGCCCGTCGCCTCCCGCAGCGAACGTTCGAGCGCCACGAGCGACGCAGGCTCGGCCCCCGCTGCACCAGCGCCGCGAAGGAACGTTCGAGTGGCCGTCTCGAGTGCGGCTCTCAGCTCGACCAGATCGATCGTCACCGGGTTCGTCACCAGCCTCGGCTCGGGTTCGAGCGAGACGACCGAGAGCTCGAGCGTCAGCCCGGGGCGTCGCAGGAGACAGATCTCGAGTGGCGGCTGATCGAGCGACACCTGCGCGGTCGCGTTCTTGTCAGTGAGCAGCCCCTTCAACACCGACAGCCACGAACTCAGCCACTGCGTCAGCTCGGTCTCGTCGATCGCCGGCAGCAACGGCACGCCTTCGATCTCGAGCGACACCGCGCCGTGGGGCGTCCAGCCCTCACTCCGCCACCGGTCTCCGAGTCGCAAGCGCAGCACCGGCCCCACTCCCGCAGTCGAAAGTCCCCGAGTTCATTGACTCATCAGGTTCCTGAGCGTACCTTGTCCTCCCTTCGTGTGGGCAGCTTTGAAGCCCCCGATTTCGCTGGGAAAAGAAATGACTTTCTACGAGGCGGCGCTCCGCGTTCTTGAAGAAGCGGGCGCTCCGATGAATTACCTGGAGATCACCAAGCGGTCCCTCGACAAGGGGCTCTTGTCGCATGTCGGAAAGGTACCCGAGCAGACCATGCTCGCGCGCCTGGCCGCTCAGGCGAAACGTTCACGCGATCGCAAGCTGGTGGTGACGGCTCGCGATACCTTCGCCCTCTCGGACTGGATGCTGCCCGAGGACGCCGAGGCGCTGGCCGTCACCGGCACCATCGAGCCGAACGCCGAGGAGTCGCTCCCACCGCTTCGCCCCACCGAGCGCCACCCCGAGCCCCGCGCCGAGTACCTGCGCGCCATCGGTCGCCAGGCTGAGCGAAACCGCCGCCGCGATGACGACGGCAAGCGCAAGAAGTTCCCTCCGATTCCCGAGGTGGCGTTCGAGGTACTGGCCGAGGGCAGCGGGCTGGTTCCCAGCGAGCTGATCGCTCGGCTGAAGGCCCGCGATCTCGTCGACGAGCTGGGCACGCTGGCGCTCCTCGAGGCGCTCGCCGCCGACAACCAGGAGCGCGTCGATCAGGGACGCCGCCCGCAGTTCACGGCGATCCGCACCGAGACCAACGAGCTGCAGCTCTCGGTCGAGACGACTGCTCCCGAGAACGCGCCGCTGCCGCTCCAGACGCAGGAGGCCTTCTGCAAGGCCGCGAACCTGCCGTTCGAGAACGGTCGCGTCGTGCTTCGGTCGCAGCGCCGCAGGGACGAGCCCGCCGCCATCGCCGTCGCCTCGAGCCCGGAAGATCTCGCGCTCATCCAGACGGCGCGGCTCGGCGTGAAGGATGCCCGCCGGGCCATGGCTCGGGTGCTCCGCAAGAAGCTCAGCGAGCTCGACACCGGAACGTTCGAGAAGGCGTGCGTGAAGCTGCTGCACGCCAACGGCTTCCGCGAGCTGAAGGTGTCGCGACGCGGGAAGGACGGCGCGTTGCTGTCCGCGCGCAAGAAGGAAGGCAGCCTCGAGCTGCGCTTCGCGATTCGCATTGCTCGCGGCGCTGCGCAGGTCGAGCGGCGCGCGGTACAGGACCTGCGACGCGACGTGGCTCAGGTCAGCGCGAACCTCGGCCTGTTGCTGACACCCGGAGAGGCGCGTAACGACGCTCGCTCCGAGGCCACCGCGAGCGGCGCCCTGGTGATGCTGTGGTGCGGCGATCACCTCTCCGAGAAGTTCTTCGACGCTGAGGTCGGCGTCTCGGTGATGCGCGTCGAGCTGTTCGAGATCGACGAGGCCTTCTTCGTTCAGGCCAAAGCAGACGCCGACGAGGCCCAGCAGCGACGTGACGAGCGGCACCGCGACACCGGTCGCCGCGACGAGCCCGAAGGTGGAGAGGCTGGCGAGGGCCGACAGGCCGAAGTCCCTCCGTCGGCCACCCCACCAGACTCGGCGCAGGCCGACGGTCCCGTTCAGGCTGCGCCTGACGCGGATGACGAGGGTGACGACGACGAAGAGGGCGAGGAGGGCGAAGAGGGCGAAGCTGCCGCGGGCGCAACGCCTGGTGAGCCCGGAGCCGCCGGAGAAGGTGGTCGCCGCCGCAAGCGTCGTCGTCGTCGTCGTCGTCGGGGCGGACGCCCTGATGGCGCGCCGGGACAGAGCGCCGACGGTGCCCCGCAGGCTGTTCCTGCGGCCGCGAGCCCTGATTCCCCGCCGGCGCCGACCGTCGAAGCGGCCCCCGCAGCAGCGCCGACGCCTCCTGCGCCCCCCAGCTCGGGTGAACCGACCTGACGCGCCAGCTCGCCCCGTTGAACGTGCTGCTGCTGGCGTCGTTGGCCAGCGTCGGCTGTTCTCGTGGCGAGAAGCCAGTCGTGCAGCGCTCTGAAATCGATACCTTCGAAGGTCGCGAGGTCGTCGGGTGGGAAGCGCCGCAACTCCTCTCCCGGTTCGATGCGGCGCTGGTCAGGGCGGGCTTCACCCTTCTGAGAGAGGATCCCGTTCCGTCGGGTGTGAAGCCGTGGCGCATCGCGCTGGCGGCCCGAATCGAAGAACCCGATCCTCAGGCCGACATGCCGGGCAGCGCGGTGGTGGCGCTCTCGTTCCGCCAGAAGGGCGCTCCCGAGGGCTTCGAGGTCGAGGCTTCGGAGCAGACGAAAGCCGACTCCAACGAGATCGAAGCGGTGCAAGCCGCCGCCGTGAAGGCGCTCGATCTCGCGATCGCCGAAGCGGCCAGTGAGGCGAAGGCGTCGATCGAGCTCGACCGGTTGCCCGATGAGGCGCTGGCCAGACGGGCGAACGACGCCGACGTCGCCGTGCAGGCCGCAGCCACGAGACTCCTCGCCCGACGTCACCACCCCGCGGCGTTGCCCGCGCTGCTCAAGCGGTTGCAGACCGATGATCTCGGGGTTCTGCGGCGAACCGTTGGCATGCTCGTCGAGCTGAAGGACGCCTCTGCAGTCCCTGCCATCATCGAGGCCTCGCGCGCCCGCAACCCCGTCGTTCAGCGGGAGATCGTGTTCGCCCTGTCGTCGATCGGTGGCGACGAGGCCGAGGCCTACCTCGACGTCGTCGCCTCAGGGCACGATGACCCACTGCTCCGCGCGTCGGCAGAAAAGGCGCTCGGCGAGCTGCGTGATCGGGCGAAACGCAAAGCGCCCAGCCAACCGAAAGGCACCACTCCATGAAGTCGACCATTCTGTTCTCGTGCTTCGTTCTCCTCGTTTCGGCGTGCGCCACCACTGCTGGTGGGACGAGCAGTGCCCCGCAGGCCCCGGGGCATTCCGCGGCGGACTACTTTCCGCTGAAGCTGGGGACGGCCTGGGAGTACGAGGCCGCGATGCTGGGCGAGAAGCGCGTCCTGCCAGTGAGGATCATCAAGGTGTTCGATGGCCTGGCGGAGGACTCGACCGGAGCCCGGCTGCTCGCTGACGCCTGGGGCGTGCGCGACGAGCGCCGCTACCTGCTCCGCAACCCGATCGAGATCGGCACGAAGTGGAACAACGTCGTCTCGCCGTCATCGGTCGAGGGGTACGAGATCGTCGCGGCCGAGCAGCCGTGCGAGGCCCCGGCCGGGAAGTGGGAAGGCTGCGTGGTCGTCGAGAGCAAGAACCGCATCGACGCCACGAAGACGCTGGTGAACGAGATGACGCTCGCACCCGGAGTGGGCATCGTGCGCATGGCGACCACCCTCGAAGACGGCGGCAAACGGGTGCCTCAGTCGAAGTTGACGTTGCTCAAGTTCACCCCCGCTCCGTGAGGCGGGTTGAAGCGGGCAGGCGAGCCCACTAGCCTTTGGATCACCGTGGAGCCCGCCGAGATCGAGCTGTCGAACGAAGAGATGATCCTGTCCTTCCTGGCCGAGGGCGGGGCTGACTACATCTCCGGCGCGACGCTGTCGGACAAGCTTGGCCTCTCGAGGACGGCGGTCTGGAAGCACGTCGAGACGCTTCGGAAGCTCGGCTACGGCATCGAGGCCCAGCCGGCGCGCGGCTACCGGCTCATGAAGGTGCCTGATCGCCTGACGCCGCTCGAGGTGACACCGCTGTTGTCGACCCGCGATCTCGGCCGCACCCTGCACCACTTCGAGTCGCTCGCGTCGACCAACGCGCAGGCGTTCGAACTGGCGCAGGAGGGCGCGCTGCATGGCGAGGTGGTGATCTCCGAGGCGCAGACGACGGGGAAGGGCAGGAGGGGTCGGGTGTGGTTCTCGCCGCCTGGCAAGAACCTCTCGATGTCGGTCGTCTTGCGGCCCGAGATTCCTCCCACCCGCGCGCCTGAGCTCACCCTGGTCGCGGCCGTTGCGCTGGCCGAGACGCTCAACGACGCGGGCGCCCCTGCGCAGATCAAGTGGCCCAACGACGTACAGCTCGATGGGCGGAAGGTCGCCGGCATTCTCACCGAGTTGTCGGCCGACACGGAGCGTGTGCACTTCGTCGTGCTGGGCATCGGCGTGAACCTGAACACCGACGCCTCCGACTTCCCCGACGACGTGCGCGAGATCGCCACGTCGGTGAAGCTCGCCCGCGCCCAGACCGTGCCTCGCGCGCTCTTCACGGCGGCGCTGCTGACCAAGCTCGAGGTGTGGCTGGACCGTTGGCAGGAGGAGGGCTTCGGGCCGGTGCGCGCCGCCTGGAAGGCCGCTTCTTCGACCCTCGGGCAAGACGTGCTGGTGCGCTCCGACGTGAAGGAACTCCGCGGCATTGCCGAGGACATCGACGATTCAGGAGCGCTGATGCTCCGGATCGACGGCCGGCTCGAGCGGGTGCTGGCCGGCGACGTCGAGCAGCTGCGACCCCGCAAGAGCTGACGCTGAGTTTCTGCACCGGGTTCCGGGCGTGGGTATGCTGGACCCCTGACATGCTCCTCGCGATTGACGTGGGCAACACCAACACCGTGATCGGCGCCTACCAGGGCACGAAGCTGGTCGCACACTGGCGGCTCGAGACGACCTCGCGGCGCACCTCGGATGAGTACGGCATTCTCGTCCTGCAGTGGTTCACGCACGCTGGGCTCGACGCCTCGAAGGTCGACGCCGTGGCGGTCTCGAGCGTCGTGCCGGCCATGCAGTTCAACCTCGAACGAATGTCGCTGCGCTACTTCAGCGCGAAGCCGATGTTCGTGGGGCCCGGCGTGAAGACCGGCATGCCGATTCTGTACGACAACCCCAGAGAGGTGGGCGCCGACCGCATCGTCAACGCCGTCGCTGCCCGGGAACGTCACGACGGCGCCCTGATCGTCGTCGACTTCGGCACCGCGACGACCTTCGACGCGGTGAGCGCGAAGGGGGAGTATCTCGGTGGCGCGATCTGCCCAGGCATCACCATCGCGATGGACGCGCTGTTCCGGAACGCCGCGCGCCTGCCTCGCGTCGAGTTTGCGCGGCCGCCACACGTGATCGGCAGAAACACCGTGCACTCGATTCAGGCCGGGCTGGTGTTCGGCTACGTGTCGCTCGTCGACGGCATCTGCGAACGCATGAAGGGCGAGATCGGCAGCCCGGTGAAGATCTTCGCGACCGGCGGCCTCGCTCCATTGATCGCCACGGAGTCAAAGGCCATCGACGAGGTCGACGAGTTCCTGACGCTCGAAGGCCTTCGCATCATCCACGAGAGGAACCGATCATGAGTGACGTGCCCGCTCAACCCGAGGTCGCCGCCGCGCCAGCCGAGGCCCCGCCCGCGGCGTCGGCGTGTCCCATCGCCGCCGACTTCTTGCCTGAGAACATGCGCAAGCACGTCGATCAGAAAGCACCGGTGCCGTTGCGCATGATGGCCGCGAAGGCGCTGGTCCCGCTCAGCCCGCCCGACATGCTCGGCGCGTTGTTCATGCTGATGTACGACGGTGAAGAGAGGATCCGCGAGACCGCGGGGAAGACTGCGTCGTCGCTGCCCGATCGCATCGCGGCGTCGGGGTTTCGCGATGAGGGTGTCCAACCGATCGTGCTGGGGTGGTACCTCGAGGTCTACGCGACCAACGACGCGTACGCCGAGATGCTCATCCTCAACGCGAGCACCCCGGACGCTGCGGTGGCTGGGATCGCGTCACACTGCAGCCAGAAGATCGCGGAGCTCATCGGACAGAACCAGCTGCGGTTGCTCCGCGACCAGCAGATCGTACGTCAGCTGGCCCTGAACCCCGTCGCCGGGGGGGCGCTGATCGACGGCGTCTGTGACTTCGCGGTTCGTAACGGGCTCGACATGCCCGACGTGCCGCAGATGCTCGCCGCGAAGGTCCGCCTCTTCGGGCCGCAAGCTGCGACGCAACCGGTGTCGCAGGGCCCGACGGCTGACGAGATCGTCGCCGAGTTCGGCGTCGGAGTGGCCGAGGATGAGATCCCGACGGACGCCGAGATGGCTGCTCAGCTCGCCGCGAAGGAAGCGAAGCTCGAGGAGACCGCGAAGCTGACCCTCACGCAGAAGATCGCGCGAATGTCGGTGTCGGAGCGAATCAAGCTCGCGTCGAAGGGAAACAAAGAGGTCCGCGGCATGCTGATCCGTGACTCCAACAAGCTGGTCGCGATCGCCGTCATCCGGAGTCCTCGCATCACCGACGGCGAGGTCATGTCCCAGGCCATCAACAAGGGCGCGCACGAAGACGTCTTGCGAGTCGTCTACTCCCACCGTGAATGGACCCGAAAGTACTCGGTTCGACTGGCGCTGGTGAAGAACCCCAAGGTGCCAGCGCAGGTGCTCATGCGCTTCTTGAACACCCTCACCGAGAATGACGTGAAGGCGCTCGCGAAAGACAAGAACGTCGCGGGCGCCATCCAGGGCATGGCGAAGAAGATGATTCAGCGGAAGAACGAGCCCAAGAAGGGCTGAACCGGAAAGGCAGCGTCACGCTCGCAACGCTCGAATGATCGGGCTCGCCACTGCTGCGCGAGGCAGGTCCGCGCCGGGTTCTCGAGGAATGGGGTCGAAGGCGGAGACCCCAGGTCGAGGCCGAGACAGAACCTGGGCGGTCGCTGAACGGTACCGGCGCAGCCCTGGCCGGCGCCGCGAGTCAGGCCTCAGCCAACTCGTCGAGATCGATGTCTTCGTCCCCGTCGACCGCCTCGTGCTTGAGCTGCGTGAGGGCTTGTTCGAGCACCTCACGCACGCGCTCCTCGTCTTGCAGCACTGACTTGAGGCGCGCCTGCCCACGCGACGCACGGTCTTCGTGCTTCTTCGACTCACCCTCGAGGTCGGCGATGCGCTGCCGCAAACCGGAAATTTCGTCGGCGAAGGCCTGGGCCTGGCTGGTGAGTTGGTTGCGGGCGCCGTCGAGGTCGATCTGCGATTGCTCGAGTTGGCTGCGCACGTCGTCAGCTTCCCCGCCGCGTTCCTGAAGCTGGCTCTTCACGGCTTCGAGCTCGCCGCGCGCCTCGGCCAGATCCGCCTCGGCCTGCTGCTTGGCGTTCTCCATGTCGGACCTGTCGGTGCGAAGCGACTCGAGCTCCCGCTCCATGTCCGCCGCGCGGGGCTGGAGAAGATCGAAGTCGGTCTGGAGCGACGCAAGGCGTGCCGTTGCTGCACGAGCCTCCTCCTTCGCGGCCGAGAGCTGCTGATCGACCCTCTTGCGCTCGGCGGCCAATTGCTCGGACTTCGTCGTGAGAGTCTTGAGCTGGGCGTCCCGGCGAGCGAGCTCGCCCGAGGACTCCGACATCTGTTGATCGAGGGTGTTCTCCTTTTCGCGCAGCTCGACGATCTCCTTCTCCTTGTCGTTGAGCTCGGTCTTGAGACGGAGAATCTCCTTGTCCTTCTTGTTGACGGAGTCGCGGAGGGAGAAGATCTCCTTGTCGTTCTTCGAGCCGCCGGCGGTCTTCGCCGCATCGAGCTCGGCCTGTCGCGCCTCGAGCTGGGTCTCGAGCGTTCGGGCCTTCTCTTCTGCTTCCGTCGCACGTCGGCCAGCGTCTTCGATGGCGCTCGTCAGCTCTGAGACCCGGGCGCGCAGCTCTCGGGCCTCTGCCCCGTCACCGATGATCGGCGAGGACACCGGCGGTGGAGGCTTCTTCTCAGGTTCCTTGCGCACCTGCGGCGAGGCCACTGGGGGGTTGGGAGGCGCGGGCGCGATCGGCATCATGCCAACGATGGTCCTCTCAGCGGGGAACTCGTCCTCGTCGAAGCTCGCGCCACCCAGCGGAATCTCTTCGGGCTCCGAGGGCACCTCATCGGCGACCGCGATCTCTTCGACGGGCGGCTTGTCGTCGAACATGGCGTCGACCATCTCGAAGTCCGGGTCGCTGCTGCCGACCGTTTCTTCATGCGTCGCGCCCTCGAGTGCCAATTCGTCAGACGGAGCGCTCTCTTCGTCGAGCAGGTCTTTGGGGTCGAACCCCGCTTCTTCGCTCGCTGCCGCAGGCGCGCGAGGGAACCCCGCGAGCGCGCCGACACGATCGACGACGGCCGACGCCGCGAAGGGTTTTCCCAGGTAGTCCTCGGCGCGCGTCTTGAGCTTTTGATGCTGGCCGAAGCCCTTGGGGTCGCCGACGATCAGCACCGGCACGCCCTTCACATCGTCATCGCTCTTGAGCTTCTTGCAGAGGATGTAGCCGTTTTGCCCGGCGTCGAGATCGACCGCGAGCACCACACAGTCGGGCCGCTTCTTCTTGACGAGATCGGGCACGGCCTTGCCATCTGTCGTCTCTTCGACGTCAAAGCCCCGGCCCACGAGCGAGTCGCGCATGGCCGTCATCAGCGCGACGTCTTTCTCGACGATGAGAACTGTCTTGGACATGTGCGGGAAGGCTACCGGTGGGGTCCGGGGCGGTCAACGAATGACAGTCACCCGCGTTGAGGCCCCGCGAAATGGTCCGCGTCGACGGCCCAGCGAAAAAGTTCGCAGGAGCGCGGCAGCACCGCGCCGCCTGATCAGCGCTGGAACGACGCAGGCTGGGCCTCGAGGGCCGGCCGGGCAGCTGGCAGCGCTGCGGGGAGCGGCCGACCCGGGGGGGCAGGCAGGAGCTCGCGAATGTCGTCTTCTTCGAGGTCGGTGACGAGCTGGTAGACGATGTCGCCTTCTCGCCAGCTGACGACGTTGTATCCGTTGGAGTTCCCGAGGTTGGGCTCGGCGCGCGCCCCGACGTCGACGTCGTTTCCGTTGTCACCGAATACGAAGAGGCCGACCTGGCGAAGCTGGGCTGAGGCTCGCGTCGGGGCGTCGTACCGGATGTAGGCGGCCTGCTTCTCGCGAACGTTCAGCACCCGCGCGCCTTCGGCTACGGCATTTGGGAAGCGGGGCACTGCAACGCGATGCCCGAGCTTGCCGTCGAACCAGGCTTCGAGAGCCTCGGGCTGAGGGAGGCGCACCTCGAGGGGGAACTGGCGCGTGTGCCTGCTCACTGCGTCCTCGACGTAGAGCCGACGCTGGAATGAGCGCCACTGGTGGTTGCCCACGAACGCACAGAGGGCGACGCCCGCGGCCGCGGCGGACAGACGCAGGAAGCGCCGCTGGCGCTGCTGTGCCTGTTCCGCGCGGACCGTCGTGAAGACTTTCGACTTCAGGGAGTCGGGCGCGGGTGGAGTGCCCGCCCTCGCCAGCGTTCGAACGAGCGTTCGATTGTGCCGAGACACCTCGGACTGCTTCGCGCACACCGCGCAGTCGGCCAGGTGTCGCTCGACTTCCAACCGGTCGGCTTCCACCACCTCGCCGTCGAGGTAGGCCATCAGCAGGGGTTCGAGGTCGCGGCAGTTCATTCGGTCTGGCCTTCAACGTTCCTCACGCCAGCTTCTTCCGCTCCCGGTACGCGCTCAGGTCGACCAGGGGGGCTTCTTCGACGTGCTCCCGCTTGCGCAGGACTGCCTCGAGCTGCCGTCGGCCGCGGAACAGCCGGCTCATCACCGTGCCGACTGGCACGTCGAGGATCTCAGCAATCTCCTTGTACGAGAACTCCTGCAGGTCCGCGAGAATCACGACCATTCGGAAGTCGATGGGCAGCGTGTCGATGGCCTTGAGGACGTCCTCGCTCATCACCCGCTGAATCATGAAGTCTTCGGGGTTCTGCGCCTGATCGGTGGTGTCGGACGAGAAGAACTGTGCCTCGACGCTCTGGCGCTCCGACTCCTCGCCCAGCGAGCGTTCCTTCACCTGGCGTCGGTAGCCGTTGATGAAGGTGTTCGTGAGGATCTTGAAGAGCCACGCGCGGAAGTTGGTGCCACGCTCGAACTTGTCGAAGAAGCGGTAGGCCCGCATCACCGAGTCCTGCACGAGATCTTCGGCGTCGCGCTCGTTGCGAGTCAGCCGCAGGGCGCCGCCATAGAGAGCGTCGAGCCAGGGAGCGACGAGCCCCTCGAACTCCGCCCGCGCCTTGTCACTCTTCGTTGAGATCCCCAACATGTGCCCGTCTCCCTGGCCGACCTGCAGCCGTAGCGGTGAAACGCACGAATCCCCTGGGGTATTTCGTACCGGTGCGCGTCTTCGGCCTGCCCACCTGTGCGGGGACCTATGCAGCCGCGATGCCGTAGGACGGCAAAACGCAACCGCCCGGAACCGCAATGGTTTCCGGGCGGCAGCTGGGCATGAACTGACACAGTGACGCGGGCGCCGGTGCGCAGCGCGTCAGCCTGACACGCGGCTAGCGGCCTTCGATCGCCTTGTCGATGGCGACGTAAGGGTAGCCGAGGTCGCGAGCGACGGCTTCGTAGGTCACGTGGCCACCGAAGGTGTTGAGACCCTTCGCCAGCGCGGCGTCGCTCTTCACGGCGGCGCTCAGGCCCATGTCGGCGATCTTGCGGCCGTAGGGGCGGGTGGCGTTGGTGAGGGCGAAGGTCGACGTCATCGGCACGGCGCCCGGCATGTTGGCGACGCCGTAGTGGATGACGCCCGAGACTTCGTACGTGGGGTTGTCGTGGGTGGTGGCCTTGATCGTCTCGATGCAGCCGCCCTGATCGACGGCGACGTCGACGACGACCGAACCCCGGGACATCTCCTTGATGAGATCCGCCGAGACGAGCTTCGGGGCCTTCGCGCCGGGGATCAGCACGGCGCCGACGACGAGATCGGACTCGCGAACGGCGCGCGCGATGTTCTCCGTGTCGCTCATCAGCGTGCGCAGGCGCCCCTGGAAGATGTCGTCGAGGTAGGTGAGGCGATCGAGGTTCACGTCGAGGATGCTGACGTCAGCCCCCATTCCGACGGCGACCTTCGCCGCGCAGGTGCCGACCACGCCGCCGCCGATGATGGACACGCGGCAGGGACGCACGCCCGGCACGCCACCGAGCAGCATGCCCTTGCCGCCGTGGGCCTTCTCGAGCGACGTGGCGCCGACCTGAATCGACATTTTGCCGGCGACCTCGGACATCGGCTTGAGGAGGGGCAGCGAGCCGTCTTCAGGCTGAATCGTCTCGTAGGCCACGGCCGCGATCTTCTTCTTGATGAGCACCTTCGCCAGCTCGGGCACCGCCGCGAGGTGGAAGTAGGTGTAGATGATCTGCCCTTCCTGCATTCGGGCGTACTCGGGCTCGATCGGCTCCTTCACCTTCACGATCATCTCGGCCCGCTTCCAGAGCTCGTCAGCACTGGCGAGGATCGTCGCGCCCACGCGCTCGTAGTCACCGTCGGCCAGCCCGGCACCTTCGCCTGCGGCCTTCTCGATGAACACCTGGTGGCCCGCCGTGATGTAGGCCTTGGCGATGGCCGGCGTCATTCCGACGCGGTACTCGCGGGTTTTGATTTCTTTGGGGACTCCGACGATCACGCATGCCTCCGGGGCGAAAAGCGCCCGCCTTCTCGAAGAGAACCATCACGGAGTCAATGGGAGTCGCGTAACGCGTCGCGACAGTCACCATCGGGCTCGACGAGAGCGGTCCCGGCGCGATTCGAACGCGCGACCCCTGGCTTCGGAGGCCAGTACTCTATCCAGCTGAGCTACGGGACCAGACTGCGGCGCTGCGTATACAGCCGTGAGAAAGCCTCGCCTACCACTTTTCTCGCGACCGGCCGCACGGCGTCTTCGAGCGAGCCGACGGTGAACTCATAGACGAGCTGAAGGTTCCTGGGCTGTCCACACGAACACGTCGTGCGACCGGGCTTGAGCGCGGTGAAGCTGAAGTGGGAGACGAGCGGCACGCCGCCGTCTGACAACTGCAGTGGCTCGTTCACCAGCGAGGGCTTCACGACCGAGAGATCGTCGCAGACGGCCTGGGTCGCGAAGAGCTCGCAGGGCGCGCTCCGCCCTTCGACGAGGGCGACCTGGCGAATGAGCGCCTCCGCGTTCCTCAAGACGATGCTCGAGCCGGCCGCGCCTTCGAGCGGGCGTATCTGGACGCCCGAGGACAGCTCCCGGGTTGAGAGTGACGAGGCGGGCGCTTCCTGAGGGGGCTTCACCTCGAGGGTGGATCCGGGGCCCTGGGCGAGCACCACTTGCAGCACGAGGACGAACATGAACGCAGGCATACGCTCATCTGGCCCCCCTTCGAAACCTCGCAACGGGGCCCGAGCCCGCTAAAGTCGCTCCCCGATGGCCGACCCCGGACAGATCCACCGAAGGCTCGGTCGCTACGAGTTGCTGTTTCTGCTGGGTCAGGGCGGCATGGGGGAAGTTCACCTCGCGCGGCTGAGCGGGGCGGGCGGCTTCGAGAAGCTCTGCATCGTCAAGACGATCCTGCCGCAGATGAAGGCCGAGACGCAGTTCGTCGAGCGCTTCCATCACGAGGCGCGCGTCCTGACGCACCTGACGCACTCGAACATCGCGCAGGTCTACGACATGGGAGAGGCCGAGGGCACGCTCTTCATGGCCATCGAGTACGTGCCGGGGGTCGACCTCGCGAGGGTCGAGACGCGGAGCGCCTCCACCGGCACTTTCCTTCCGTTGCCGATGGCCCTGCACATCGGCCGGTTGATGTGCGACGCGCTCGGTTACGCCCATCGCAAGACGAGCCCCGAGGGGACGCCCCTGGGCATCGTGCATCGCGACGTGTCGCCGCAGAACGTCATGGTCTCGTACGAGGGCGAAGTGAAGGTGATCGACTTCGGCCTCGCGAAGAGCGCTGGGCGATCGAAGCACACGCTCCCCGCGACGGTGATGGGCAAGCTCGGCTACATGTCGCCGGAGCAGGCGCTCGCGAAGACAGTCGATCACCGCTCCGACATCTACTCAGCGGGCATCGTCATCTGGGAGATGATCGCAGGCCGGCCGCTCTATCAAGGCGGCACCATGGCCGAGATGGTCGCCATGATGGCGAACCCCACCATCCCTTCGCTGCGGACGATTCGCGAAGACGTCAGCGAGGCGCTCGACGACGTGGTGCTGCGCGCGCTCGAGAAGGACCCCGCGGCCCGGTACCACCGTGGCGACGAGTTCGCGCGAGGCCTCAACGAGATCGCGGTGCGTGAAGGGTTGAGCATCAGCGCAGAAGACGCCGGCAACTTCATTCGCGCCATGTGCCCAGAGGAGTTCGCGGCCGAGCGCAACCTGCAGTCGCAGTTGTCGCTGCTGCGGAAAGGCGGAGCCAAGCCGCCCTCGAGCCCAGGCCACCACCTCAAACCGAAGTCGGGAACGGTGTCGGCCGCCGAAGAGAAGGATGGCACCTTCGTTCGTGAAGGGGGAGCCAGCAGCCCGCGGGTGCCGATGACGCCCGCCCAGCGCGCGCTCTCGATGCAGGGCACGCCATCGAACATTCAGGTCACGCCGAGCATCGAGGCACAGGCGGCTCAGCCCGTTGCGCCCGCCCACGACGAGCCGATCGTCGCGCCGAAGCGCTCTGCAGTGCCCCTCCTGATCGTCGGGCTGCTGGCACTCGTTGGGCTCAGCGTGGGGGCCTTCCTCGTCCTGGGAGGCGACCCGCCGAAACCCACGCCTCCTCCCGTGGTAGAGCCCCTCAAGCCGGTCGCGGTCATCGAGCCGGTGACGGTCAAGGAACCGGCCAAGGCGGCAGCGCTCGACGCTGGAGCCACCGTCGCCGCGGTGGCCCGAGCGCGACTCTCGCCGAAGGGTACCGTCTTCAAGGTGATCCGCCGTTCTGACGGAGCCTTCATCGATCTCGAGAGGGGCCAGCGTCTACGTGAAGGTGACCGGCTCCGGCTGGTCGGCGAGCCCATCGAGGGCAAGGAGCGCGAGGTCTTCGGCCAGGCGCGGGTGTTGGAACTCAAGGCGCGCGGCACCGTCGCCGAGTTGTTGATGGAAGAGGACGACGCGCACCCTGATGCGCTGTTTGCGTTCGTCGACGAGACGGTTCCCGATCGCCCGAAGGTTGCGAAGGTGACGAGGGACCCGGCGATGGTGCCAACGGAGTTCCCCGCCACGAAGGACCTGACGACGCCGGTAACGCCTGACAGCGCACCAGGCGGGCCCCTGCTCAAGCCGGTGGTCGAGGTGCGGCCCGTCGAGGTGGAGCCCGTCGACCCGAAATCTGCAACGCCGACGCTCCCACGCATCGAGGGGACGGTCATCCTCACCCGAAGGAACGGGATCCTCGGGTCGAGCACCACGGTTCGGGTGGTCGTCAACAGCGAGACCCCCAGTGGTACCGCCTGCAATGTTCATCTTCCGAACGGCTTGCACCAGGTGTTCAGCACGCTCAAGCCACGAGACAACAAGCAGTCGGATCTGTCGGCGTGGAGGAATGACCCACGGCCCGATCCGAACAAGCCCAGGGACTGGGCGCTTGTCGAGTGCAGGGACGCAATCGGCTACTTCAAGTACTCGGCCCTGATTCAGAGGTAGCGCTCGATTCAGTGCAAGCGACCGATTCGCTGCTGGAGCGACTGCACGGTTCGTCGCAGGTCCTGAACGTCAGGCGGCTCGGGCCGCTCCTTCAGGCAGGCTTCGAGATCGGTGAGCGCCGCACGGAACGCGCCGAGGTCGAGCAGCAGGCCTGCGCGAAGCCTCAGCTCTGCGGGGTGCTTCGGTGCAAGGGTCAGCAGCAGATCGACGACGGGCAGCGCCTGCGTGGGTTCCGCCTGCTGAATCCACCCGTGCTTCAGGTTGTTCAACATGCGCCAGCAGATGGCCTTCGTCGATACGGGGGCAAGGTGCCTCTGCTCGAAGGTGCTTCCGGCTTTCGCGACGAGCGCGTGGCAGTCGTCGAGTGAGAGCCGCCGACCTTCGTGGAACGGGTCGAAGTACTCGTCGTCGAGGCGCGCGATGAAGTGGCCGGGCAGGCCGATGCCCTGCACCTCGAGGCCCGCGCGCCGGCCGACCTCGATGAAGAGCACGGTGAGGGTGATGGGCAGCCCCTTGCGGCGCTCGATGACGCGGTCGAGGTAGCTGTTCTCTGGCGCGTGGTACGTCAGCTGATCGCCTTCGAAGCCCTCGTCTTCGACCAGCACCGAGACCAGGGCGTCGAGGCGGTCTTTGTCGGCGCGCGCGTGGACCCGGTCGGCCCAGAGATCGAGGTTGGTCAGCACCAGCTTCTCGTCGAGCGGTGCTTGCTGCAGTTGGGCGATGGCGAGTGCGCCGAGGTCGAGTCTCGGCGGGACTCGCGCGAGCGCATCGACGAGCGCAGCCTGACCCGGTGGTTTCCCCAGCTCGTACGTCTTCACTTCTGCGCCACGTCCCACTTGAGGCGCTTCCACGTGTCGCGCAGCGCCTGGGCCGACGCCTCGAACACCGTGCCGTCCTTCTCCTTCGCGTCGACGAAGAGCACGAAGTCCAGCTGGCGGTCTGGCTTGTCGGCTTCGAGATCGAAGCGCTTGATGATCTCGTTGGCAGGCAGCGTGCGACGGCCAGCGACGTCGACGAGGGGGAACTCGAGGCCCTTCATGTCCTTCTCCTGCTGGTAGGCCTTGTAGACGAGCTCGGTGCAGACCAGCGTCGAGTCAGAGAAGAAGTCGAAGTCGAAGTCGTAAGGACGGCCCTGGTACTTGAAGGCGCGCTCGATGGCGCGGGCCTTCTCGACGAGCGGGTTTCGGGGGCGAAGGGCGCCAAGGTAGTCGACGCCCATCGCGTGCTCGATGGCGGTGAAGCTGACGCCTTCGCTGATCGACTCGATGACGCGAATCGGGCCGTGGCCCTGGAAGTCGTTGCCCTCGGCGAAGGCCTTCCACTTCGCGGGGTAGCGCTTCTGGAGCAGCTCCGAGAACGTCGCCGGCTTCTCGGGTTGCGTCTTGAGCCAGGTCTGCACGCCGGGGTCGATCTCGATCGCCGCCCACTGCTCAGGGCGACCCACGTACAGCAGGGCGTGAGGCCAGAACCCCGGCAGGCCGATGTTCGAGAGGAACCAGTTCTGGCGGGCGACGAGCACGTCACCGGGCTGCAGCTTCGGCAGCACGATCTTCTCGACGAAGTCCTTCGTCACGAGTGGCTTTCCGTTGCGCGCGACGCGGGTATCGCCCAGCCACTCCGCGAAGCTCTTCTGCACCGGAAACACCGTCTGCATGGTCGAGTCCTTCAAGATGTCGGTGCCGTTGGCGGCGAAGAGCCTGGCTCCGCTCTTCGTCAAGGACGCCTTCGCGAGCTTCGAGTCAGCCTTCATCTCCTCGAACGCCCACTTCACGTCCTTCTCGTCGAGGGCCTTCGTCTTCTTGAGCATCGGGGTCACCGTCAGGCCCCAGGCGTCGCCGGTCATCAACTGCGTCGAGGTCGCGACGTGGATCGACTTCAGCTTGAAGGCCGCGAAGGCACCGGAGGGCACGCCGAACTCGTCGTTGGCTTCGTCGAGGATCGTCTCGAGCTGTTTGTTGCCGATGGTGAGGTCGGCAAAGGCCAGGCCGTAGGCGAGCACGGCAGTGAGGGCGGTGTGGGTGATCACGTAGCCCCACGCGTGGCGTACGTCGGTCGGGAGCACCTTCACGAAGTCCCAGTACTTCTGCCGAAGGCCCTCGACGGACGAGAAGTACCCGAAGAGCGAGCCCCAGGTGCTCAAGATGGTGCGCTTCTGATCGGGCGTGAGGACGGTCTCGGCCTTGAGGCCGAACAGCGCCTTGTTGGCCTGTACCTGGCCATTCACCGACTTGAGCCCCCGGACGAACAGCTTGAGCGTCGCGAGATCGCTGCGCGCCAAGTCGACGAAGGGCTGGCCCTCGAGGGTGAAGACGGAAGGCTGGCTGGCGGGGGCGGCCGAGAGGAGGGCGCTCAGGACAAGGACCATGCGTCGCAGTCTAGCCACGGTTACCGTCGGAGGCATGGCGCGAGTGATCGACGATGAGGCAGGGGTGGCCGAGGTGGTGAGGCGCTCGAGGCGCATCGCGGTGCTGGGCATCAAGACCGAGGCGCAGGCGGGGCAGCCATCGTTCGATGTGCCGGCGTATCTGCAGGGGCAGGGACTCGAGGTGATCCCCGTGCCGGTCTACTACCCCGACGTCACCACCATTCTTGGGCAGCGCGTGTACCGGAAGGTGGCCGACGTTCCTGGCGCGCTCGACCTGGTCGATGTCTTTCGCCGGCCGGTCGATCTGATGGCGCACCTCGACGATCTGCTCGCGGCGAAACCGAAGGTGGTGTGGCTCCAACTGGGCATCCGTCACGACGAGTTCGCGGAGCGGCTTGTGGAGGCCGGCATCGACGTCGTCCAGGACCGGTGCCTGTTGGTCGACCATCGCGTCATGGTCCGTCAGGGGTAGGGAGAGGCCCTCGTCGTGGTGCTTGCGGCCTCAGCATCGGCCATGTAGAGACCGCGCCCGTTTCACACAGTCGGCCAGGTAGCTCATCTGGTTAGAGCGGCGGTCTCATAATCCGCAGGTAGACGGTTCGAGTCCGTCCCTGGCCACATCGACAGCTTCAGCGGCCCCGATTCGTCACCGAGTCGGGGCTGTTTTTTTGACCACCCCCCAAACGCGTCGTCTCATCCTCCGTGCACAGGGCTGTAGCGCCTTGTCGCTAGCGCCACACAGGAGACGAAATGCACGACGCGCCCATGGCAGTTCCCGTTGCGGAAACCTCCGAGCAGGAGCTGATGACGAAGCCCGAGCGTGAGGTGGTCAGCACGCACGTGTTGGTCGAGCAGGAGAAGGTCGAAAAGCTGCGTGAGCTTTCGAAGCGCACCCGTATCGCGCAGTCGGAGTACCTGCGCGAGGCCGTCGACGATCTGCTCACCAAGTACGATCACAAGCCGGAGAACGACTGATGCCTCCGCGTTCGATGCTGGCGATGAAACAGCAGCAGCCCGTTCGGCCATCGGCGTGGGACGACTCGGGTCTCCGCTTGAGGCTCGTGTCGGCGCAGCGGCAGGCGATGGCGATCGACGAGCCGTCTCCGATGATGGAAGCGATTCGCAAGTACCTCGACTCGCTGCCGTGACGACGATTCAGAGCGTGGGGTTTCACCACCTGGCGCTCCAGGCCCGTGACGTCGAGAAGGTCGCGGCGTTCTACCGAGACGTGCTCGGGCTGGGCGAGCGGCGGCGCTTTCATCGCGACGACGGCTCGCTGCGGAGCATCTGGCTTGCCACGGGTGCGTCGGGCTTCCTCGCGGTCGAGCATCTTCCCGAAGGAACCCCCGTCGCAGAGGCGTCGCTCGGGCTCTCGATGATCGCGCTTCGCATCGACCCGGCTGCACGCAGCGCGGCGACCGCTGAGCTGACGCGGCGAGGCGTGACGGTCGTCAAGCAGACGGGCTGGACGATCTACGTGAGAGATCCCGAAGGCACCCTGGTCGGGTTGAGCCATCATCCGTTCGACGCTCCACCCTGAAGCGCGGGGTGTAGAGTCGGGCCGCGTGCCAAGACTTGGGAAGCTGCTCCTCGAAGAGAAGTTGATTACCCCGACACAGCTCGAGGAGGCGCTGGAGACCCAGGTCGTCTACGGCGGGCGGCTGGGGACCAACCTGGTCGAGCTGGGCTTCGTGAAAGAGATCGATCTCGCGCGCGTCCTCGGGCGCCAGCACAACGTTCCGTTCGCCTCTGGCGAGATGGTGCCTGACCCGTCGGCCGTCTCCGTGGCCGACGCCGCGTTCTACGACGACAAAGACGTGATGCCGATGCGGGTCGACGCCACCAGGCTCACCGTGGCGATCATGCACCCCGCGCAGCTCGAGGCCCTCGACGCGCTGGGCTTCAAGACGGGGAAGCGGGTGGTTCAGGTCGTCATTCCCGAGTTCCGCATGACGCAGTTGCTGCGGAAGTACGCGAAGGCGTTCCGGCCGATGCGGCCCATCGACATGAACGCCATGCGCCCGTCGAAGGCCTCCGGCGCAGGGGAGCCGAAGCCGGGCGACGTCGGCGAGCTGATCAACGAAGATGACTTCGCGTCGCTCTACGCCCACGCCGCGGCGCCCGCCGAAGAGGAACCCGTCATCGAAGGCTTCGTCGTCGAGGATGACGCGCCGGTGATCGGTGGCGCGCTGCTCGACGTGCCGCAGCCAGCGGCGGTTCAGCCGCCTCCGTCGTTGGTGGTTCCGAAGCCCGAACTGCCGACGCTCACCTTCGCCGAAGCGACGAAGCTGCTGCAGACGAGCCAGGATCGAGACGACATCGCCAGGACGGTGTTGCGCTTCGCGAAGGGCAAGTTCCGCAGGGCATTGCTGCTGTCGGTGCGCGGCGATCTCGTCACGGGTTGGCAAGGCATGGGGAAGGGCGTCACAGCGCAGGGCGTGGCGCGCATCGGCGTGTCGTTGCGTGAGGACAACTCGCTGAAGATGGTGCGCGACCTGCGCTCGCACTTCATCGGGCCCATGAAGGAGACCCCGGGAATGGATGTCTTCTACAAGATGCTCGGTGGCGGGTCTCCGACGACAGCGGTGATGATGCCGCTGCTGGTGCGCGGGAAACCGGTGCACATCCTCTACGTCGACAACGGGCCGAACCAGGTGACACCGCCCGACATCGGCGAGCTGCTGATCGTCAGCCAGGGCGTGTCGCGCAGCTACGACACGCTGATCAAGGCTCGGCAGGCCGCGCGCGCAGGGTGAGCGAGGTGATGACAGAGGGGCGCGGCACACAGCCGCAGCGCCAGCAGCACGGTCACTCCAGCTCGACGTTGAAGCTGACCCGCTGCCCGCCGAACAGGCTGAACGTCTCGGTCCACTGTGCCTGCCCGACCTTCACGAGGATGCGGTGGTACCCCTCATAGATCGACAGCTCGTTCGCCAGCGGCGCGACGCCCTGTTTCTTCGCGTCGATGAAGATCACCGCACCGGGAGGCGCGGTCACACCCACGGTGCCCTTCTCGAACGTGTACGTCTGGGTGATCGGCTCGGAGCCCTGCACGGTGAGCGTTCGACCGGCGCTGATCAGCAGTTCCTTGTTCTCGAGCTTGAGCTTGTGCGGCCCCATGGGGAGCGGCCCGGTCCACGGCGTCTTGCCCACCACGATGCCGTCGACGGCCAGCTCGAGCGCGGGGCGCGAGTCGATCGTGACGGGGAGCTCGACCGGCGCGGGAGGACCGGCATCGACGACGGCCTCCACCGGCGCGCCAGCGTCGACCATCGCTCCCGACGCATCAGCGACGTCTCCCGCGTCGGCGATCACGAGATCGACTGGCGTCGCTGCACCCGCATCGACCTCGACGGTGCGCACGGGCGTGGGCTCGTCGTTGCGTGGGTCGGGGTTCGGCACCTCGAAGGGCGCGTTCGCCTTGCTCCACGCGAAGTACCCGCTCGCTGCGACGACGATCACCAACAGGAAGAGCACCCACGGCGTCGAGGAGCCATCCTTCCTCGGCGCGTCCTCTTCGAGCTCGATGGGCTCGGGCGGCGCCAGCTTTGGCGCGGGCTTCAAGGGCTTCTGCGGGCCCGAGACGGGAGGGGCGGGCGGCGGCTGTTGAGTCGGGAACGAGCCCGACCACTCCGGAGGTGGAGGCGGTTGCTGCGCCACGGTCGCCGGCAGGTGCACGATGGGGATCTGCTTCGTGTCGCGCCTGGCCCACTGCTGCCGCGCGTATTCTGCGATGCCCGCGTCGATGGTGCGCTTGCGCTCGGCGCGAATCTCTCCGGAGCCGGGGAACAACGAGTCGAGGAACTTCGAGAGCTCCTCAGGGCTGGCGATCTCGTCACCAGGCAGCGCCGCCTCGATCGCCTCACGCATCGCCAACGGCGTCGGGTACCGCTGCGCGGCCTTCTTCTGGCAGGCCTTCTCGATGATGGCGTGCAACGCGTCGGGGATGAGCCCCGGCGTCGCGGGCGGGAGCGGGTAGGCGAGCACGGCCTGATCGAACCCGTCTCCCTGATCGGCCCACGGCACGACCCCCGTGAGGAGCTCGTAGAAGGTGAGTCCCAGCAGGTACACGTCGCTGGGAATGGTGATCGCGTCGCGGCCGCCGATGATCTGCTCCGGCGAGGAGTGGACGCGTCGGCCCTTCACGCGTTGACCGCCGATCTCCTTGGGCGCGAAGGCGAGCGCGCCGTAGCCCGTCACCTTCGTCACGCCCGCGAACGAGATGAGGATCGTCTCGGGGCGAACGTCGCCGTGCACGAGCGCGCTGCCATCGTCGTTGCCTGCCAGGTGGGCGTAGTGCACGCCGGTGCAGGCCTCGATCACGATGCGGGCCGCGAGGCGAGGGGACAGCGTCTTTGAGATGTTCAGGATCCGACGGAGTGACTCACCGTCGGCGAACTCCACCATGCGCGCGAAGGACTTCCCGAGAGCGCCGAACCCGAAGACCGTGACGATGTTCGGGTGATCGAGCTGCGCCGCGTGCTCGGTCTCGCGCCTGATTTTCTCGAGGAGCGTCGGATCTTTCTCGGCGTCATCTGGGACGGGTACCACGACGCACGGGTCGGCCCGGCCGTCTTCGAAGACGGCGAGCCCCAGCTGCGCGCGGGAACCTTCGCCGGCGTGCAGAGGCCCGAGCACCTGATACCGGACTGGCCGCATGCCGGTGACCGTAGGCGGACGGGTGCAGAGGTCAACAATCCCGTGTGACTGGAACGCCTGCGTTCAGAAGGGCAGCGTCACGTAGTAGCCGCGTTGGGCGCGCACGACGAGCAGGAGCACGCTTCGGCTGGCTCGCGCCTGAATCACGGCCTCGCGGTACTCCGACGCGTTGACGATCGGCCTGTTGTTCAGTTTGCGAATGACGTCTCCGGGCCGCAGCCCGACCTGCGCCGAGACCGAGCCTGGCCGTACGGCGCCGATCACCATGCCCACGCCCTGCATGAGCTTGAGGCGTACGCCGAGGCGGTCCCAGACCGTGGCGTCGACCAGCTCCGCAGGGAACTCGACTGGCGTCACCGTCGTCTCGATGGCCGATCCTGCGCGGAACACCTGCAGGCGAATGGGCGACTTCGCGGTGAAGCCACGCACGCGGCTCTGGAAGTCGTCGGCGTTCTCCACCTGCGTGGTGCCGACCTGCATCACCACGTCGCCGCGCTGGAGCGTGGCCTTCTCTGCCGGGCTCCCGGCCTCGACGTTCGTCACGAGCGCGCCGTACGTCCGATCCCAGCCGAGCTGTTTGCCGAGCTCGGGAGTGATCGGCTGCACGTCGATGCCCACCCAGGCCGGCCGCACCTTGCCGTACTGGGTCAGCTCCGAGACGATCCGGCGCACCTTGTCGGCTGGGATCGCGAAGCCGATGTTCTGCGCGCTGGCGATGATCGCGCTGTTGATGCCGATGATCTCGCCGTCGATGTTGAGCAGCGGCCCTCCCGAGTTCCCCGGGTTGATCGACGCGTCCGTCTGGATGAAGTCGTTGAACGTGCGGCCCTCGTTGCGAATCGTTCGGCCGAGCGCCGAGACCACGCCGACCGTGACCGTCTTCTTGAGCCCGAGTGGGCTGCCAATGGCGATGGTGGTCTCGCCGATCATCAAATCCGACGACGTGCCGAGCTTCGCGGTCGGGAAGGGGCCCTTGCCGACCAGCTTGAGCACGGCGAGATCTGCGTCCGCGTCGGCGCCGATCACCTCTGCGTCGACCTGCCGCCCGTCGGCGAGCACCACGTGAACTTCAGAGGCTCCGCGAATGACGTGGTCGTTGGTGATCACGATCCCCGCCGGGTCGACGATGACGCCCGAGCCCAGACCCTCGACCGCGCGCCGCTCCTCGCTGGGGCCATAGAAGAGATCGTCGAAGACCGAGCGCGACCGGAAACTGCGCTCCACGACCGAGACGGTGCCGACGTAGACGACCGCCGGAGACACCTGCTCGACCACCTGCACGACGGGGCTGCGACGGCTGTTGAGATCACCTGCGACGAGCGAGAGGGTCAGGACGAGGGCGTGGGTCATGGTTGAAGGAGCTCGAGGCCAGCAGGGCCAACAGCGATCGTCCGTCGAGCATTCCGCACTCGAGCGCAAGTGCGCTACAACAAACCCATGCTCCGAATGCTGTCGCTGTGTGCGGTGGTCTCCGCTGCCCCGGTCCTGGCGCAGGACGACGCCGAGCCAAAGAAGGTGGCCGAGACCTACCTCAACGCGCTGACCGGTTCGGGAGACGAGGCCGGCAAGGATCTGTTGCTTGGTGGCGTGACCATGAACGCCCAGTTGTTCGCGCTCGACAACTGGCAGTTCAAGTCGAAGGACCCCGTTAAGAAGGAGGAGAGCGATCTCACGCACGCCGTTCAGGCGATGAACGATCTCGACAAGGCGGGGCGCTCTGCTCTCACCAGGCTCATGGGCATGGATCAGGTCGGAGACAACCTGACGATGACGGAGGTGTCTCAGGCCGACGCCACCAGGATGCTGGGCCCGACTCGAGAGAAAGCCGCCGCTTTCACCAAGGCGCACCCGACGCTGTCGTACGTGATGCGGGTGGGCAAAGAGGTCTACTGGCACCCGAAGAACCCGATGCGCGCGGTGGTCGCGAAGGCGGGCATCGCGGGGAAGTACTCGATCGAGGTGCATCGGTGGACGGTGCTGAGCAAGGAAGGCCCTGCCAAACAGCCACGTGAGTGGCCGCTGCGGGTGGTGCGCTTCCGCGCGGGGAAGATCGACACGGGGTGGAAGATCCTGCCCGCGTCTGACTGGAACGCCGAGTAGATGCAGCCCCCACGCACGCCTGAGAATGAAGCGGAGCGGCTGGTGGCCTTGGGCTCGTACCGGGTGCTCGATACCGAGCCTGAGCCCGAGTTCGACGATCTGGCTCGGCTCGCCGCCTACATTCTAGGCACGCCCATCGCGTTGGTGTCGCTCGTCGACGTCGATCGGCAGTGGTTCAAGGCCCGCTACGGGCTGGGCGCGACTCAGACGCCGCGTGACATCTCGTTCTGTGGCCACGTCGTCGCTTCCGAGGCGCCGCTGGTCGTCAACGACGCATTCGAGGACCCACGCTTCGCCGACAACCCGCTCGTCGTCGGGAACCCGCACGTCATCTTCTACGTGGGGGTTCCGTTGCGCACCGATGACGGGTTCGTGCTGGGCACGCTCTGCGCGATCGATCACTCGCCTCGAACGATCAGCCCCGAGCAGCTGGCGATGTTGACGATTCTTGGGAAACAGGTGGTCGCTCAACTCGAGGCCCGGCGCCGCAAACTCCAGGTGGTTGTTGAACGAGAGACGGCGCGCGCGATGGCGGAACGCGTCTCGATGACCTTCGACGCGATGGCTGAAGGCGTGGTCGTTCAGGATGCGACCGGGCAGATCATCTCGAGCAATCGCCGCGCTGCCGAGCTCCTCGGCCTGACGCCCGATCAGCTCATTGGGCGAACGTCGATCGATCCTCGCTGGCGTTCGATTCGCCCTGACGGAAGCCCGTTCCCCGGGAGTGAGCACCCCGCCATGGAGGCCCTCGCGCGTGCGACGCCGGTCAGGGATGCGGTGATGGGCGTCGAGGCACCCGACGGCCGCGTGACGTGGATCTCGATCAACGCGCTTCCCAAGGTCGAGAACGGCGTCGCGGTCGAGGTCGTGACGACCTTCCACGACATGGCGACGCGGCGGGCGAGCCAGCAGGAACGCCTCGCCACCGTCGGTACGCTCGCGGCGGGCGTTGGCCACGAGATCAACAACCCGTTGGCCTACGTCATCGGTAACGTCGACTTCGCCCTTGACGAGCTGCGAGCCATCGCCGGCTTGTCTCCCTCTGGCAGGCTGCGGGAGATCATCGAGGTGCTGGGTGAGGCTCGGGAAGGGGCTGAGCGCATTCGCAAAATCGTCAGAGGGCTCAGGTCGCTCGCCCGGGAAGACATCGCGCTTCACCGGGTCGACGTACGGTCGGCCGTCGAGACCGCGCTCAGCATGTCGGCTCACGAGGTCAAGCACCGCGCGACAGTGCACGTGTCGGTCGATGAAGTGCCGGCGGTACACGCCGACGAATCGCGACTCACGCAGGTGCTCGTGAACCTGGTGGTGAACGCAGCGCAGGGGTTTGGGGTCGCCGACCCAGGCGCCAACTCCATCATCGTCACCGCAACGCGGCATGCCGGCCGGGTCTCGATCACCGTGAAGGACAATGGTCCGGGTATTCCCTCGCAGCTCCAGCGTTGGGTGTTCGATCCGTTTTTCACGACGAAGCCCGTCGGGCAGGGTACCGGTCTCGGCTTGTCGGTCTCGAGGAGCATCATCGACACCATGGGCGGAGAGCTGACGCTCGAGTCCACGCCGGGCGCGGGGTCCAGCTTCACCATCGTCCTCCCTGAGAACACCTCGACGCTCGATGACACGGCCAGGGTGCTGCAGCCGAAGGGGCCGAGGCGCCGGGTGTTGATCGTCGACGACGAACAGGGCGTGGCCGACAGCCTTCGCCGGGTGTTGGCGAGACATCACGAGGTCGAGGCGTTCTCGGACCCGCGGGCGGCGCTCAAGCTGCTCGAAGCGGGGCGAACGTTCGATCTCGTGCTGTGCGACCTGACGATGCCGTATCTGTCTGGGGCCGAGCTCTTCGAGCAGGTGAAGGCGAAAGCCCCGGCGATGACGTCGCGGTTCGTCTTCATCACGGGCGGCGTGACGACTCCCGAGGCTGCAGCCTTTCTCGCGGCAGTCCCGAACCCGACGCTCGAGAAGCCCTTCGACATTGCCATGGTGTTGGAGCTCGCGATGCGGAACCTCTGAGGTTCAGCGCTCGAGGTCGCGCAGCCTCGTCGCCGGGTCGATCGGTCTGCCCAGCTTCCCGAAGAGCAGCCGCTGCGACGGGTAGATGCTGCGGTGCCCGGTGAAGAGGTAGGCGAGCACGCAGACGATCGCGACGTGCGGGAAGACGCTTCCGCCGAGCAGCTCCATCGCCATGACCGACAGCGCGAGTGGAGTGTTCGACGCCGCCGCGAAGACCGCGGCCAACCCGACGCCAGCGCCGAGCTCGATGGGGATTCCAAGCGCGCGCGAGAGCACGCTCCCCAGGGCCGCGCCGACGAAGAACAGTGGTGTGACTTCTCCGCCGACGAAGCCCGACCCGAGGGTGATCGCGGTGAAGAGCAGCTTCAGCGCGAACGCGCTGACCGGGAGCGAGGGATCAGAGAACGCGCGCACGATCGTCGGCACGCCGAGGCCGAGGTAGTCGCTGGTGCCGACGAGCTTCCACAAGCAGACGATCACCAGTCCTCCCAGCGCCATGCGCAGCGGCAGGCTGGTGATCAGCTGCTCGCCGCGCGCCTTGAGGAAGTGCATCAGCTCGATGAAGACCGTCGTCACCAGCGCGACGACCGCTGCGAACACGAGCCACTTGAGGAGGAGCTCAGGCGTGAGGGGCGCCGTGGGGACGCGCGGGTAGCGCGGGTGTTCGATGCCGAGGGCGCGGGTGGTGAGATCTCCGATGACCGAAGCGGTCAAGGCCGGCACCAGGGCCCGGTACTCGAGGCGGCCCAGCACGACGAACTCGAGGCCGAAGATGGCTCCGGCGATGGGCGTACCGAACACAGCGCCGAACCCGCCGGCGACACCTGCCGCGAGCAGTTGCCGACGCACGGGCGCGCTGACGTTGAAGCGATGCGACACCCAGTCTGTGAGGCTCGCGCCCATCTGCACCGCCGTGCCTTCACGCCCGGCGCTTCCGCCGAACAGGTGCGTGGCGATCGTGCCCAGCAGCACCATCGGCGCCATGCGCAGCGGCACCTCGGGCCCGTCGTCGTGAATGGTGTCGATGATCAGGTTGGTGCCGGCCTTGATGGGCTGGCCGAAACGCTCGAGCACCAGCCCGAGGACGAGCCCGGCCAGCGGGAGCGCGTAGACGATCGATTCGTGCGAAGTCCGAAAGTCGGTCGCGCGATCGAGCAGCCAGAGGAACGCCGCCGAGGCCGTCCCGCACAGGACGCCGACGACGGATCCCAGGAACAGCCACTGCCCCAGCGTGACGACGCGCGCTCTCACTTCCCGTGCGACTTCAGCGTCCACCCGATCATCTTGTACAGCAGACGCGCTGCGACGTTGCCGTCCCACTCGCCGCCGTCAGGGCTCGGCGCGACCTCGTTGAGATCGAAGCCGACGATCGTCTTGCCTGCGCGCACCACGCCCTCGAGGAGCGAGCAGGCCTGGTGGAACGTGAGCCCGCCCGGCACCGGCGTACCGGTGCTGGGGCACAAGACCGGGTCGAGCCCATCGATGTCCCACGAGAGGTAGACCTTGCTCGGCAGCTCCTGGACGATCATGTCGACCTGCTCACGCCACGGCATGCCGTCGAGTCGGGCGTGGGCGAGGCGCGCATCGAAGAACGTGTGAATGCGGCCCTCGGACTTCTGGATCAGGTCGAACTCGGCCTCGCCGAAGTCGCGAATGCCGACCTGCACCAGCTTCGCGACGTTCGGCAGCCGCGTCATCACGTTGTGCATGATCGACGCGTGGCTCCAGGTGAAGCCCTCGTAGGCGTTGCGCAGGTCCGCGTGGGCGTCGAGGTGCAGAATGCCGAGCCCGGGGAACGCCTCGGCGTACGCCTGGATCGCACCATACGGCGTCGAGTGATCGCCGCCGATGACTCCGACGATCTTCCGCTTGGCAAGCCAGTGCTGTGTCGTCTCGTGGACGTAGCCGTTCATCTGCTCGCTGAAGTCGTTCACGGCCTTCAGCACGCGCGGGTCGGTGTCCCGGCCGCCCGACTCGACGATCGGGGCCGCCAGCGTCTTGGCCCGATCGCTCCAGCCGCGCACGTCGGCGCTTTCGTCGAGCATCGCGATGCCGGCCTCGTAGGGCTTGCCGGTCTCGAGATCGAACAGGTCGACCTGCTTCGAGGCTTCGAGGATCGCCGCGGGCCCATTCGACGTTCCGCCGCCGTAGCTGGTGGTGGCCTCGTAGGGCACGGGGATGAGGACGATCTTCGAGTCCTCGGGCGTAAAGGGCAGTCCGAAGATGCCTGAGTCGGCGGTCGCGGCGGCGTTGGGATCGAAGGTCATGGTGGTCACCAGGTGAGGACGGTTTTGCCGAAGGTCTCGTTCGCTGCAAGGCGCTCGAGGGCCGCAGGAGCTTCTGAGATCGGCAAGGTCGCGTCGACGATCGGCTGAAGGCGCCCGGTCACGAAGTGGCGCACGACGAGCTGCTCGAAGCGCCGCGCGACGGCGATCTTCTCTTCGAGCGGGCGAGCCCGCAGCGTGGTGCCGATGAGCGTCAAGCGTTTCCCGAGTACGGTGCGGAGCGGGACATCGGCGGTTGCTCCCGCGACGAGCCCGACGAGCATGAGCGTGGCCTGGGGCGCCATGCACTCGAGGGTCTCGGGGAGCCAGTCGCCGCCGACGAGATCAAGCACCAGATCGACGCCGCGGCCCGCCGTGAGGGCTTTGACGCGCTCGCCGAAGGGCTGCTCCTTCGTCACCAGCACCGTGTCGTTCAGCCCCATGGCGCGTACGCGCTCGAGCTTGTCGGCGCTGCGGCCGGTGCCGATGGCGTGGGCTCCGTGAAGCGCGCACAGCTGCAGCGCCGCGGTCCCGACCCCAGAGGCCACCGCGTGAATCAGCACCTGCGAGCCAGCCGTCATCGTTCCCTGGAGCACCAGCGCATCCCACGCGGTGATGAACGCCTCGGGGATCGCGGCGGCCTTCGAGAAGTCGATACCCCCGGGGATCGCGATGGCCTCACGCTCGTGCGTGACGAGTTGTTCGGCCCAGGCTCCACCCGAGACGAGCCCCATCACGCGGTCGCCCTTCTTCCATCGCGTCACCCGCGCGCCGAGCTCCAGCACCTCGCCGGCGTACTCGAGGCCGGGGATGTCGGCGGGCACACCCCTCGGTGCGGGGTAGAGCCCCATCGTCTGAAGAAGATCGGCCCGGTTGAGCGCGCTGGCCTTCACGCCCACCCGAATCTCATCGGGGCCACACGTCGGCGGGATGCTGGTCTTCAGCGAGACGCCACGCGGCCCTTCACCTGCCGTCATCACGAGTGCCTTCATGAACGGGCCGATAGCACAGGCAGTCGGTTGGCTCTCGGTTGCTGCGAGGTTCGGGTACGGTCACGCGCATGAGCTTCGTTCAGCGTCGTGAAGAGCTGGTGGCGTCTCTGACCCGGCCGCTCGTCCTGTTCAGTGGCGGAGCCCTCTCGCGCAACTACCCCGCGAACACGTACCCGTTCCGAGCGGACTCGAACTTCCTCTACTTCTTCGAGCGCCCCGAGCCCGGGAGCGCTGCGTTGTTCGATCCGGCCGACAAGACGGTCACCTTGTTTCTCCCCGAGCGCACGATGGGCGACGCGCTGTGGCACGGCGAGGTGGAGTCATTCGAGGCGGCGAAGACGCGGCACGGCGTTCAGCGAGTGCTGGCCGTGGAGCAGCTGGAAGCGCACCTGCAGGCGATCGCGAAGGGGCGGCAACTCGACGCGGTGGCGGTGGCCGACTTCAGGGCGACCCAGCGCGCGCGGCACGTGACGGGGCAGGATCTGCAGTTCGACGACCCGACGAAGGTGAGTCGAGGCGAGGTCCTCGACGCCATCGCGGCGCTTCGGCTGAAGAAGGGGCCGGAAGAGCTCGCCGAGATGCGGAAGACCGCCGTCGTCACCCATGAGGCGCACGTGGCCGCGATGAAGGCCTCCAGGCCGGGCGTGAAAGAGGAACTGCTCGCGGGGCTCGTCGAGGGCGTGTTCGCACGCAGCGGCTGTGTTCAAGCGTACGGTACGATCCTTTCGGTGCGCGGCGAAGTGCTCCACAACCACGCTCACGGCAACACGCTCGCGGCCGGAGACATCGTGCTGCTCGACGCCGGCGCAGAAGGGCAGGCCGGGTATTGCAGTGACGTGACGCGCTGCTGGCCGGTCGGCGGAGCCTTCAGCCCTGAAGGTCGGGACCTCTACGAACTCGTCTTGAAGTCCGAGGGCCACGCGATCGCGCAGATCAAGCCGGGCGTCCGCTATCGCGATCTGCACCTCTCGGCGTGCCGGGTGCTCGCGCAGGGCCTCGTCGAGCTGGGGCTGCTCATCGGCAGCGCCGACAGCCTCGTGGAGTCGGGCGCGCACGCGCTCTTCTTCCCGCACGGTCTGGGTCACCAGATCGGCCTCGACGTGCACGACCTCGAAGCGTTCGGCGATCGCATCCACTACCCGAATCGTCAACGCAGCCCGCAGTTCGGTCTCGGCTATCTGCGCATGGACATGGATCTCGCCGAAGGCATGGTCTTCAGCATCGAGCCCGGCCTGTACTTCGTGCCGGCGATCCTCCGGAACCCGGAGTTCAAGGCGAAGTTCAAGGGGCAGGTGAACTTCGACAAGGCGGAGAAGTACCTGGCGATGAACGGCGGGCGCGGCTTCGGCGGCATTCGCATCGAAGACGACGTGGTGTGTACGGCCGGTGGCAGTGAAGTGCTGACCGCGTCGATCCCGAAAGCACGCGCCGAGGTCGAAGCCCTCGCAGGGCAGGGCTGAGCTGCGCACGAGGTCGCGCACCGGCCGGTTGGATCTGAACCTGCAACGCTCACGAGCATGATCGTCCCGCTCGCATGTGGTGGAGGCTCGTCGCGCTGGCTCGACTTCGGCGAGCCGCTTCGATTCCTCGAGTCGTTCAACGTCTCGTCGTGGGTGATCGCCGGGGTCATCCTCGGCACCTTCGGCGTGGCCTTCGTGATCGTCGTCGGCGCGTTCGCGCTCTCGACCGCGATCGAGTCGTGGCGGCAGTGGGTCCCCGTGCCGCAGGTCGCGAACCCCGTCCTCGAGGGCGCGACCCGCGATCTCGCCCTGGCCGTCGAGGTGCTCCGGCTCGAGGACAATCGCACGCGGGCGGCGCCGCTCCTCGATCTGGCGAAGGTGAAGATCGCGCGCGCGTCGGGTCGCCTGAGTCGCCACGAACGACGTCGCCTCGCCCGTGCCTGGAAGATCGTTCGCTGGTCAGGTGCGTAGCCGCTTACGCACCGCGCTGGATCGCGACGCTTGAGCCGGACGAACGGTGGCGCTACGAGCGCGCGCATGTCGTGGTTCGCGAAGAAGAAGCCGAAGATCGCTGCCTCAGCCGAGGTCGATGAGGTCGAGCAGCGAAGCGCTCCGAGCCGCATGGAAGGGCTGTGGGTCAAGTGCGACACGTGCGGTGAGATCCTGCTCCGCGAAGAGCTCGAGCGGGCGCTCAACGTCTGCCCGTCGTGCAACCACCACATGCAGTGGAACGCGCGCACGCGCTTGCTGGCGCTCTGCGACGAGGGCTCGTTCGAGGAGCACGACGAAGGGCTCGAGCCGCAGGACCCACTCGGCTTCTCGGACTCGAAGAAGTATCGCGATCGCATCAAGTCGACGAAGAAGGCGCTCGGCGAGAACGACGCCTTTGTCTCGGGCACCGGCCGCATCGACGGTCAGCACGTCAGCGTCGGCGCGTTCCTGTTCGAGTTCATGGGCGGCTCCATGGGCAGCGTGGTCGGCGAGAAGGTGACCCGCGTCTTCGAGCGCGCGCGGACGCTCGACGTGCCGGCGATCATCTTCTCGTCATCGGGTGGCGCCCGCATGCAGGAGGGCATCTTCTCTCTCATGCAGATGGCGAAGACCTCGGCGGCCATCAACCGCTTCCGCGACGTGCGCAAACCGTACATCTCGGTGTTGCTGCACCCGACCACCGGAGGCGTGGCCGCGTCGTTCTCGTGGCTGGGTGACGTGATCGTCGCCGAGCCCCGCGCGCTGATCGGCTTCGCGGGCCCGCGCGTGATCGAGCAGACGATTCGCCAGAAGTTGCCTGAGGGGTTCCAGCGCTCCGAGTTCCTGCTCGAGCACGGCATGATCGACGCGATCGTGCAGCGCAAGGATCTGCGGGCGAAGCTGTCGCAGATCATCGGCCTGATGAGCTGACCGGGACCATGCGCACCGACGAGGCGCTCGCATACCTCGCGTCGCTGACGCCTTCGACCATGCGTCTGGGCCTGGAGCGGGTGCGCGCCGCGCTGGAGCGCCTTGGTCACCCGGAGCGCTCGTTCGCCTCGATTCACGTCGCGGGCACCAACGGCAAGGGCTCGACCTGCGCGGTGATCGCCTCGTGCCTGTCGCAGCGGCACGGGGTCGGGTTCTACTCGTCTCCGCATCTGGTTCGCGTGAACGAGCGCTTCAAGGTCAACGGCGCCGACATCGACGACGAGGCGCTGGCCCGGCGTATCGACGAGCTGCTGGAGCGCCTCGGCCGTGATCACCAGCTGACCTACTTCGAGTTCGGCACCGTGCTGGCCTTCTGGCACTTCCACCAGGAAGGTGTGCAGCTCGCGGTCATTGAGACGGGTCTGGGTGGGCGCCTCGACGCGACCGTCACCTGTGCACCCATCGTCACGGCGATCACCTCGATCGCCTTCGATCACATGGAGATGCTCGGGTCGACGCTCCCGCTGATCGCGCAGGAGAAGGCGGGCATCGTGAAGCAGGGCGTGCCGCTCGTCGTCGCGCGACAGCCGGCCGAGGTGATGGCGGTGTTCGAGAAGGCCGCGGCTGCGGCGAACGTGCCGCTGATCGTCGAGGGACGAGACGTCGAGTTCCAGCTCGACACGTTTCGAGGTCGCGCGCGTACGCTCTCCGGGCTCTCGTTCCCGCTCGCTGGTGCGCACCAGTCACAGAACGCGGGTGTTGCGCTGGGCTGTCTGGAGCTCGTCGCTGAGCACGGCTTTGCGTTGACGGACGACGAGCTCCGGCGCGGCTTTGCGACGACGCGGTGGCCCGGACGGCTTCAGGAGATCGACGGGCACCCGACGGTGCTGCTCGACGGGGCGCATAACCCGGCGGGGGTCGAGGTGCTCGTCGCAGCGCTCGACCGGCTGTACGCCGAGCGCCCGATTCACCTCGTCTTCGGGGTGTTCGCCGACAAGGACTCCGAGCCGATGATGCGGCGGCTGTTCCCGAAGGTCGCCTCCGTTCAGCTGACGGGGCTGCAGAGCCCGCGCTCGAAGGATCCCGAGTCGTTCGAAGCGCTGGCGCGGACCCTGAACCCGAACGTCCAGCTCCATCGCTCGGTCCCCGAGGCGCTCGAGTCGGTGCTCGCGACGACCGAGGCGCGCGCGGTGGTGCTGGTGGCCGGCTCGCTCCATCTCGTCGGCGAGGCGCTCCACGCGTTGAACGTGCGCTTCGAGCGGCTGTTGACGGCCCTCGACGAGTTCACGCCCGGCGACGACCCCGACGCGACGATGCGTACGCTCGGGCACGTGCTGGAGCGTGGCCGTCCAGGGCTCGATCCGGCTCGTTTTCGCAAGGCCGTGTTCGCGCTTCTGGAGCGATTCCCCGACGCGGAGTTCGGCACGCCAGGCGCGCTGATTCATGAGGTGGAGCGGCGCGGCGGCTTCGAGGACCAGCTCCAGGCGTCGCTGTCGCGCCAGCCGACGTTTCTCACGGTGTCGATGGTCAATCGGTTGATGAACCTGATTGACGATGCGCCCCGACTCGCCCGGTGGATCAACGTGCTCGAGAGGGTCGCCAGGCATCAGAAGGCGCCTGACTGGGTCCAGAAGGCCGCGAGCCGGTACCTCGAGCATCAGCGCGCTCGTTGACACCCTGAGGTCGACGGTTACCTTGCACGCGCCATGAGCGACGCCCGTCCAGAAGACCAACCCGAGACGGTGGTGAAGGTGAATGACCGCCGCCGGGTCCGTGAAGACAGTGTACCCGAGGCCCCTCCCGCCGAGTCCACCGAGCAGGTGAAAGCCTCGACGGAGCTCGACGCCGCCCGTCGCCGCATCGATGAGCTGGCGCGTGGGCTTCAACACTCCGAGAGCGAGCGCGAAGCCTTCAAGCTCCGAATGACCCGTGAACGCGATCAGCTCCTCGAGCTCGAGAAGGGCAAGGTCGCCCTGGTGCTCCTCGAGGCGATCGACGACCTCGAGCTGTGTTTGAGCAGCCCCGATCAGTCCCCGCTCTGGAAGGGCGTGAAGCTCATTCGCGACGGCCTCATCAAGAAGGCTGAGGAGTTCGGCCTCGAGCGCGTCGAGCTCAAGGGCCTGCCCTACGATCCCAACCTCTCCGAAGCCTCTGACATGGAGATCTCTCCGATCGAGGCCGACGACGGTCGGGTGGTCGCCGTGATGAAGGCTGCCTGGAAGCTCAAGGGGCGAGTCCTGAGGCCCGGTCGCGTGAAGGTCGCGAAGTACGTGCAGCCCGCGCAGGCCTGAGCGTGACGCTGGCCTGATTCTCGGGTTGAGTCGCCTCGTGCGGCTGCTCTTCATCGTCTCCCTGCTGACTCCGTTCCTCGCGAGCGCCGACGACGTCTCTGACTGGGCGCGGGCGAGGGTGCGGGCGCAGAAGGAAGGGCTCGCGACGACCCCGTCAGGCACGTCGCCTGAGGTGGAAGTGGCGACGCCGACCGTCTGGCGCGAGCGCACCATCATCCCGTTCTGGAAGGAGAAGCTGCCGGGCGGTCCGTCCGTCGCTCCGTCGTTCACGCCGCCGGCGTCGTTGGCGCCGCTCGTTCGGGCCGTGCGCGCGGGGGTCGTGAACATCTCGGCGAAGAACGAGGGCACCTCGAAGGGCCTCGGCTCTGGCTTCATCATCACCTCCGATGGGCTCGTGGTGACGAACAGCCACGTCATCGAGCGCGCGCAGTCGATCGTCGTCAGGCTGGCCGATGGACGAAGCCTCGAGGCGAAGGTGGTTGGGCGTGATGCCGAGGTCGATCTCGCGTTGTTGCGCCTGACGGGGGCGGCGGACCTGCCCGTGGTGACGCTGGGCGACTCCGATGAGCTCGAGGTCGGAGACTGGGTGGTGGCGATCGGGAACCCGTTCGGCCTCGACACGTCGCTGACCCACGGCCTCATCTCGGCGCGCGAGCGGATCATCGGCGTCGGACCCTTCGACGACTTCATCCAGACCAACGCGCTCATCAACCCGGGCAACTCGGGCGGCCCGCTCTTCGACATGAAGGGGCACGTCGTGGGCGTGACCACGGCGATCATGAACCAGGGGCAGGGCATCGGCTTCGCGGTGCCGGTGAACCTGGTGAAGGAGTTGCTCCCGAACCTGCGCGACAACGGGACTCCAGTTCGTGGTTGGTTGGGCGTCACCGTCTCCGAGGTGAGGGACTCGTCGGAGTCGGTGATCGTCGACGTCTACCCCGAGTCACCTGCCGCGCGCGCTGGTCTGCTGGCCGGCGATCGCCTGGTGGCGATCAATGGGAAGCCGGTCGAGCGTTACCAACAGCTGCTGCGCCGCATCGCGATTCAGGGGCCGGGCGTGGTGGTGAAGCTGGGGGTGGTGCGCAACGGTAAGGTGATCAACGCGTCAGCGCTGCTCTCGACGCGGCCGGCCGCGGGCCCGACGAAGGCGATGATGTCGGGCGGTCGCATCGACACTCTGGGGCTGGTGCTCGGTGAACTCGAGCCTTCGGAGGGGCAGGGCGTTCGAGTCGAGGCGGTGGTGCCAGGGAGCGTGGCCGAGCTCGGCGGGCTGTCGGTGGGTGACGTGATCGCCGAGATCAACCGCGTGAAGGTCAGCTCGCTCCGTCAGCTCCAGGAGGCGGTCGCGCAGACGCCCGCGGACGAGCCCGTGCTGCTCAAGTTCACGCGCGGTGAGGTGTCTCGCTATCTCGCGCTCAAGCGGCGGTCGTGAACGATGCGCGCGGAGGACGTCGAGCTTCAGCTGGCGGAGCCCCGGACGGCAGCGTTCACGACTCCAGGCTGGCTCTTCGAGCTGAAGTTCGACGGCTTCCGGCTGCTGGCTGAACGAATCAGAGGCAAGGTGCGGCTGGTGCTGCGCCGCGGCCGTGAGGCGACGACGTTGTTCCCCGAGATTGTCGAGGCATTGCAGTCGCTCCCCGGGCCCGACTTCATCGTCGACGGCGAGCTGGTGATTCAGAACGCCGAGGGTCACCCCATCTTCCAGCGGCTCCTCAAGCGCTCGACGCTCGCGCATCGCAAGGACATCCTCAGCGCGTCACACACCGACCCCGCGGTGTTCTTCGCGTTCGATCTGCTGATGCTCGACGGCCACGACACCCGGCAGCTCCCGCTCAGGCAGCGCAAGGAGCTGCTGTTCGGTGTGGTGCCGAAGGTGGAGGGCGCGCGGGCGCTGCCGGTCGAGCATGTGGAGACGCAAGGCGAAGCGCTGCTGGAGATCGTGAAGCAGAAAGGGCTCGAGGGCGTGATGTGCAAGAAGGCCGACGCTCCGTACGTCGGTGGGCGCAGCGATCGCTGGCTCAAGGTGCCGCTGACGACGAGCGGCGACTTCGCGGTGACGGGCTTCGCCGACGACGATGGCGCGCTGTCGCTCTCGACGTGGGACGGCGAGCGCTGGCTCTACGCGGGGAAGGTCGGCGCCGGGTACAACCCGAAGGTCGCCGCGCCGGTGCGGAAAGAGCTCGACGCGAACGTGGTCTCCGCGCCGGTCTGTCTGGGTGACGTGCCGCTCGACCCCGAGATGAAGTGGGTGACGCCGACGCTGGTGGTCGAGGTCCGGTACAAGTCGTGGCCCGAGAACCTGTCGCTCCGTGAGCCGGTCTTCCTTCGCTTCCGGCCTGACAAACGCTGCGAGGAGTGCCCGACCCCACCCGAGAAGCGCCTCGCCGATACGTCTCCCGAACCCGTCGCGGGCGTGACGCTCTCCAACCCCGGGAAGATCTTCTTCCCGAAAGACGGCCTGACGAAGGGTGACGTCTTCGCGTGGTACCGCGACGTGGCGCCGTTCATGTTGCCGTACCTGAAGGACCGGCCGCTGCTCGTCACGCGCTACCCGGACGGCATTGCGGGGAAGTCGTTCTTCCAGAAGGCGAAGCCGGCAAAGGCGCCGGACTTCGTGCGCACGGTGAAGGCGTACAGCGAAGAGATGAACCGGGAGCTGGATCAGATCGTCTGCGACGATCTCGCGACGCTCGAGTGGTGCGCCAACCTCGGCGCGTTGCCGTTTCACATTCCGGCGACGCGCGCTTCGACCCCCGGTCGGCCCGATTGGTGTGTCGTCGACTTCGACCCGAAAGACGCGCCGTTCTCGGCGGTAATCACCCTCGCGAACGCGCTGCGCGAGCTCACCGAGAACGCGGGTCTGCCGACGTACGTGAAGACGAGCGGCTCGAGCGGGGTGCACGTCTTCGTTCCCCTCGGAGGTCAGCTCGATCACGACGGCGCGCGGCAGTTGTCCGAGGTGCTGGCGACGCTGCTGGTGCACCAGCACCCGACGCTCGCGACCATGGAGCGCGCGCTGCAGAAACGGCAGGGCCGCGTGTACCTCGACGTGGTGCAGAACGGGCCGGTGAAGGTCGTGGCGGCGCCGTTCTGTGTGCGCGCGAAGGACGGCGCGCCGGTGTCGATGCCGATCGCGTGGAGCGAAGTCGCGCCTGGCCTGACGCCGACGAAGTTCACGATTCGCAACGGGCTCGAGTGGCTCGCGAAGCACGGCGATCCGATGAAGCCGGTGCTGACTGAAAAGCCTGATCTCGCGAGTGCGTTCGCGAAGCTGACAGGGTAGTTCGAGAACTCAGGAGAGCGACGCCAACCGGCGGTACTCCACGAGATCCCGGTACAGATCGGCCATGGAAACCCTGACCCCGACCGAGTCGAACTCGACCGTCGACCCCGGGCCGAACTCGTGAACGACGAAGAGCCCCTGGGCGTTGCGGCGCTGAATCTCAATCTGCTGGGTCTTCTGAGAGATCAGCACGATCTCCTTCACACTCGAGAAAGCCCGATACTGAGAGCTCTTGGTTCCGCGGTCGTAGGCCTCGGTGGAGTCGCTCAGTACTTCAATCACCAGGACCGGGTTCGAGATCGCGAGAGAATCGTCGGGCGCGTGTCCAATCGCGCCGCACACCACCGATGCATCGGGGTAGCAGCTGAAGTCAGCATCAGCATTGCGCAAACGCATGTTCGACTCGAAGACCAGACTCGGCTTGCCCCGAAGCGCGTTGCTCAGTTCGCGACCAGCCGCGAGAGACAGCAGCGAGTGCTCGGGGGTGCCGCCAGACATCGCGAACACTTCTCCGCGAAGGTACTCGTGTCGCTCGACCGCGGTGGCCTCGGCCGTGAGGTAGTCGGCGTAGGAGACTCGGAGTTGCTCAGCAGCGGTCATGAACGAAGCCTACCAAAGGCGAAGCGCTATCGCCCCTGCGCGACCCGCCGCACCACGACGCCGGCCATCTGCATGCCGAACACGCTCGTCACGAACGCGACCGAGCCGTCGATCTGGTTGCGGTGCTCACAGCTGTGGAACTCGTTCTCTCCCTGCGGACACACGCAGAGAAACCCGCCGTGCGCTTCGTCGTAGTGCACGGCTTGCGGATCCCGCCGCGGCTCGATCGAGAACACCGCCGTGATGCCCGTCGGCTTCGACGTGTCGTGCCCGTACTTCCGCTTGAGCAGCTTGCGAATGTCCTTCGCGAACGGGTCCATGTGCGTCTCGCAGAGATCCTCGACGCGGATCGCCGTGGGATCGAGCCGCCCGGCGGCGCCCATCGAGCTCACCACCGGGTACCCGCGCGCCAGACAGTTGTGGAGCAGGTTCAGCTTCGCCTTCACGTTGTCGATCGCGTCGATCACGTAGTCGTACGGCCCGGCGAGCAGTTGGTCGGCGAGTTCCTCGCGGTAGAAGCCGACGATCGGCGTGACTTCGACGTCCGGGTTGATCGTCTTGCACCGCTGCGCCATCAGCTCGGCCTTTGCCTTGCCGACCGCGCTGACCGTCGCGTGCAGCTGGCGGTTTGAGTTCGTCACGCACACCTGATCGAAGTCGACGACGGTCAGCTTACCGACGCCGCTGCGCACCAGGCCCTCGACCGCGAAGCTCCCGACGCCGCCGAGGCCGAACACCACGACGTGCGCGTTCTCGAGGCGCTTCATCGCCGCGTCGCCCAGCAACCGGCCGGTGCGATCGAAGCGTCTGTGCAGCCGCCACGGCTTTTGGGGCGGAACGATGGCAGGCAGCTGGGGGGCTTCGGTCGTCGACGGCTCCATGCGGCGCTGTTTGCACGAGTCCGTGGCCTTGATGCAACCCGTCCGGGCGGGGTGGAAAGGCGAGCGGGGCGACGGTCGGCGCGGTAGGCACCCCCCGAATGGATCCCCGCCGGCCCATCGTCACGTTGACCCTCGTCGGCATCAACGTCTCCATCTTCGTCGCGATGGTGGCCATGGGGGTCTCGGCGACGGACCCCGATCTCGACTCGCTCCTCTCGATGGGGGCCAACCGCGGCACGCTCGTCATCTTCCAGAACCAGTGGTGGCGCGCCTTCACCAGCATGTTCATTCACGTGGGGATCCTGCACCTCGCGGTGAACATGTACTCGCTCTGGCGCATCGGCGGCTTCGTCGAGCGAATGCTGGGCGGACCGATGTACGTGCTCGTGTACCTGCTCGCGGGGCTCGGCGGCTCGTTCGCGTCGGTGCTGTGGAACCCCAACAACGTCTCGGCCGGAGCGTCAGGCGCCATCGTCGGCATGTTCGGCTTCATCATGGGCTACGCGATTCAGGCCCGGCACCTGCTGCCTCCCGACGCCGCGAAGAGTCTGTGGGACGGCATTCTCGCGACGCTGGCCATCAACGTCTTCCTCGCGTTCTCGGTGCCGTACCTCGACAACGCAGCCCATGCCGGCGGCCTGGTGATCGGTGTCCTCTCGGGCTTCGTCGGCACCGCGTCGGCGATCGAGCGGCAGGGCAAGGGCGCCTCGCTCGGCTCGCAGGTGATCGTCATCGCGGCCGTCCTTGCCATCGCCGTCCTCGCGAAGGTGCGCACCGAGAACAACCCGAAGGCGAAGACCGCCGAGATGCTGCAGCAGGCCGAGGTCGCGTACCGGGCGCACGATCTTCCGAAGGTCGAGGCGTTGACGACGAAGGTGCTGTTGCAGTCGAAGGACCCGCTGGCGTCGTTGCTCCGCGCGGTCGCGAGGAATGAGCGCGGCGATCTCGATGGAGGGTTCGCCGACGTCAACGACGCGATCGTCCAGCTCCGTGAGGACGATCGTTCGCCGATGCTGCTCGCCGAGGCGCTGGCGCTTCGGGCTGGCGTTCACCAGGTGGCCGAGCGGTTCGGGCCCGCCGAGGCCGATCTCTCGTTGGCCTACCGGTTGCGGCCGGATCCCGCTTACCTGGGCCTCCGCGCCTACTCACGGTTCCGAATCGGTGACGCAGACGGAGGGCTCCAGGATGCGCACGCCACGCTGGCCAACGCGGCCTCGAGCGCCATGGTGCTCAACAACCTGGCGTGGGCCGTGCTGGTGACGGAACAGGATCTCGGCTTCGCCCTGACCCTCGCCAACGCGTCCATCGACAAAGAGCCCTCGGCCGCCGCGAAGAGCACGCGCTGCTGGATTCGAGCCGCCCGTGGAGAACCCGAGCTCGCGCTGCCGGACTGCGTCGCCGCGGTCGAGAGCGGTGGCGAGTTGATGGACCGGGGCATGGTCGCGTTTCTCCAGCAGCACCCCGAAGAGGCGCTGGTTCGCTGGGAAGAAGCCGCCACGAAGAGCGCGGTCGATGCGCGAGACCTCGCGCCGTGGATGGCGAAGGCCCGGGGTCAGCTGGGTGATGATGACGCCGGCATTCCCTGAAAGACCGGGAACAGCCGCTTCGTGTTCGTGAGCACCGCGTCGCTCGTCACCTGGAGCGGCTCTCCGCGGCCGTTCGCCATCGCCTCGACGATCAGCGGAAGAAACGCAGGCTCCGAGCGCTGGCCGCGATGCGGGTGCGGCGCCTGGTCGGGAGCGTCGGTCTCCGCGAGCAGCCGCTCGAGTGGCACGCTCCTGAGCGCGTCGATCGGCCGCCTGGCCTCCACGAAGCTCACCGGCCCCGCGAACGAGAAGTGGCACCCGTACTTCACGTACTTCTTCGTCAGGTCGGCCGAGCCTGAGTAGCTGTGCATGAGCAGCCCGGCCTCGGGGATCGGCTCGGTCTTCACCAGGTCGAGCAGCTCCGGGTGCGCGCGCAGGCAGTGCATCAGCAGCGGCAGCCGGTGCTTTCGGGCGAGCGCGAAGTGGGCGCGGAGGATCCGCACCTGGCGCTCCATCGGCACCGCCGCCTTCGTTGGTCCGTCGAGGCCGCACTCCCCGACGGCGATGGCACGCCCGAGAGACAACAGCTCGTCGAGGAGCGCGAGGTGCTTCTCGTCATCACGCTCGTCGAGCTCCGGGAGGAACTGCGGGTGAATGCCCAGCCCGACCTGCACCCGCGCGTCTCGGCCTGGCCAGTCGAGCAGCGCTCCCCACGTCGCCGGAGCAACTGCGGGCACGATCATCGCCGTCAGGCCGGCGCTCCACGCGCGATCGAGCACTGCCGATCGATCGCCGTCGAACCGCGGCATGTCGAGGTGGCAGTGGGTGTCGATCACGAGAAGTTCGGCGCGATGCCCTCGGCCTTCGCGCGGGCCAGCAGGGCGTCGTGATCGGCCTGCGAGACGGCCGCGGCCTCTTCGATCAACATCACCGGCACGTCGTCTTCCACGCGGTACTTCCGCTTGAGCCGCGGGTTGTAGAGGAACCCCTCGCGCGCGAAGTACAGCAACGCGCCCTTGTCTTCGGGGCAGGCGAGAATGTCGAGCAGCTTTGGATCGAGCGCCATGCCCGTGGCATAGCATCGCGACCATGCCGATGGTCGATCTCCACCTGCACCTGCTGCCTGACGTCGATGACGGCTGCAAGACGATGGAAGACACGGTCGCGATGGCGAGGGCGTTGCTCTCGCTCGGCTTCGGTACCGCCGCGCCAAGCCCTCACAACCGGCCGGAGTACGCGAGCCGGGAGGTCGCCCTCCAACGCCTCGACGAGGTGCGCGCCGAACTCTCACGGCTTTCGATTCCGCTCGCGCTCGACGTGAACGCCGAGAACTTCTTCCTCGACGAGTCGTTGCTCGCGAAGCTGCCGACTCCAGAGTCGCGACGCGTCGGCGTGGCGGGCAAGTACCTGCTCGTCGAGGCGCCCTACACGTCGCCGCTGCCGCAGCTCACCGACGTCATCTTCCGCATGAAGCTCAAAGGCGTCACGCCGATCATCGCGCACCCCGAGCGGTGCCTCGAGTTCGAGCGTAGAGGCCGGGCCGCCGAGGCGGTTCAGTCGGGAGCGCTGCTCCAGCTCGACATCGGCGCACTCGTCGGCCGCTACGGAAAGACGGCGCAGAAGCTCTCGAAGCAGTTCCTCGACGACGGGCTCTACGCGATCTCGGCCACCGATCTGCACGGCCCAGCCGGCGCGGAACAGTGGGTCGGCGAGAGCTTGAAGGCGCTCCAGAAGCAGGTCGGCGCGAAGGCCTTCGCCGCGCTCACCGAGGCCAACCCGGGGCTGATCCTGAAGGGACTGCCGGTAGCCTGACGGGAGGGTGGGTGCTACACGCCGCAGGGTCGTTTTCGCGGAGTGTGTCCTTGGGCAAGTGGGTCAAGTTCATCGTCAGCCTCGCCATCACCGTCGGGTGCCTCTACCTGACGTTCAAGGACACCCGCTGGCCTGAGATGTGGGGCTCGCTGCGAAGCGCGAACTATGGCTGGGTTGCTGCGTATCTGCTGGTCCTGGCCGTGATCCACGTCGCCCGCACGATGCGGTGGGGCAACCTGTTGTCGGGCCTCGAGCATGTGCCGTTCAAGCCGCTCAACGAGGCCTCGGCGATTGGCTTCATGATGTTGATCATCCTCCCGTTCCGCCTCGGGGAGTTCGCGCGCCCGTACCTGATCGCAGAGCGCTCGACCATTCGGCGCAGCGCGGCGATGACCACCGTCGTCCTGGAGCGCATCGTCGACGGCATCATCATCGCGTCGATGCTGCGAGTCCTGCTGTTCTTCGTTCCGACCGAGTCGCCCAACATCGAGCGCATCGCGCTCGGCTCGAACGTGATGTTCCTGGTCTTCGGCGGCGGCCTCGCGTTCCTCATCCTCGCGCGGTGGCAGCACGATCGCGTCGTCGGCCTGATGCGCGCGATCATCGGGAAGATCTCGCCGAAGATCGCCGACCGCGCCGTCTACATCGTCGACGGCTTCGTGAGCGCGCTGAAGCAGTTGCCCGACGCGAAGAACTTCACGGCCTTTTCGATCTGGACGGTCATCTACTGGGTCGCGAACGGGTACGGCATGTCTCTGCTGACGCGTGCCTTCGATTGCTCGAACGCGGCAGGTGCGGTGTGCGTGCCGCTCACGTTGACGACGTTCCAGGGCTTCGTGGTGCTGTCAGTGTTGATCGTCGGCCTGATGATCCCTGCGGCTCCCGGGAGCGCGGGCACCTTCCAGGCGTTCGTGCTCCTGGGGTTGTCGGTCTTCGTCTCGAAGGACGCCGTGAACTCGAGCGGCATCGCGTACGCGAACGTGCTGTGGGTCGTGCAGATCCTTCAGCAGATCCTCTTCGGCATGCTGATCCTCTTCATCTCGCACGGTTCGTTCAAAGACATCGCAGGGAAGCTGTCGAACCAGGACGACAAACCTGAAAGGGCTCCGGCATGAGCATCGACTGGAAGGCGCTCGTCATTCTCGGCGCGGCGTGGCTGTTCTCGCGGTTCGCGCCCGTGCCTGAGCGCATCAAGCTGCTCGTCTTCGCGGCCGCGTGCTTTGGCATCGCGGGGCTGCGCGCGATGGACGGAGCCGTGGGCAACAACCTGATCTTCGTGGTGATCGCGGGCGGGTTCGGCGCGTTCTACGTATTCCGAGCTCTGAAGCTCCCAAAGGGCTGATTCTTGCCGGCAGGGGAGTACAGTCACCGTTCGATGGCGTCCTCGCAGCAGGAAACCGTTCGCATCCAGGAGAAGCCCGAGTCGTCGACCCGCGCGCGCCGGTATCGCCTGGTGATCGTCAACGAGTCGGGCTCCTCGTCACACGCACTCCCGGCGACGGGGCAGGTCGTCCTGGGGCGTGGCGACGACGCCACCCTTCGCCTCGACGACGCTGCGGCCTCGCGTCGGCACGCCGTGCTCCACCTGGGCAGCGTGGTGCGCCTCGAAGACCTCGGCAGCGCCAACGGCACGACCGTGCGAGGCCGAAAGCTGACCTCGGGCGAGTCGGTCGACGTGCTGCCCGGTGACTCCATCGAGCTGGGCACCTCCCTGGCGGTGCTCCAGACCGACGAGCTCTCGGGGAGCACCAACCCCTGGACGCTCGTCACGCACACCCGCTTCGTCGAGTCGATGAGGACCACGAAGCCGCCGTTCGGCGTGTTGCGGTTTCAGGTGCAGGCCGCGCCCGGCGTGGCGCAATCGGTCCTCTCTGCCGAGCTCTCGCCCCACGACACGGTCGCGTCGTTTGGGCCGGGGCAATTCGAGGTGCTCTCTCCCGGCCGAAACGCCGAAGCCGCGACGAAGCTGATGGAGAAGGTGTCGGCGAAGCTGGTCGCCGCCGGGTCTCGTGTGAGGGCTGGCGCTTCGAGTTCGCCCGTCGACGGTACGGACCCTGATCAGTTGCTGGCGGCCTGTGCTGCGCCGACGTCTCAACCGGTCGCCGGGTTTCTCGTTCGAGATGACGCGATGGTGTCGATCTCTCGATTGATGGATCGGGTCGCGCCGAGCCAGATGAACGTCCTGCTGCTGGGCGAGACAGGCGTCGGCAAAGAGGTGCTGGCGGGAGAAGTTCACCGTCGCTCGAAGCGCAGCTCCGGTCCGTTCCTGAAGATCAACTGCGCCGCGCTCACCGAGTCGTTGCTCGAGAGCGAGCTCTTCGGCCACGAGAAAGGCTCGTTCACCGGCGCGGTGAAGCAGAAGCTCGGCCTGCTCGAGTCGGCGAGGGCCGGCACCGTGTTCCTCGATGAGGTCGGTGAGCTCCCCGAATCGACGCAGGCGAAGCTGTTGCGGGTGCTCGAAGAACGAAAGGTGATGCGGGTCGGCGCGACCGCTCCGGAGCCCATCGACGTCCGGTTCATCTTCGCCACCAACCGCGATCTCGAGGCCGAGGTGGAGCGCGGCGCGTTCCGCCGTGATCTCTACTACCGCATCAACGGCATCTCGATCGACATCCCTCCGCTGCGTGAGCGCGTCGGAGAGATCGAGCCGCTCGCGCGACAGTTCCTCGCCGAGGCCGCGCAACGCGAGAATCGCACCGTGCCAGAGGTGACCGCCGAGGCGCTCGCGATGCTCAAGACGTGGCCGTGGCCAGGGAACATTCGCGAGTTGAAGAACGTGATGGAGCGGGCGTTGTTGCTGGCTGGTGACGCGCCCATCTCTCCCGACGCGATCGCCATCGATGGCCACGACGCGCCCGAGCCCGCGTCGCTCAGCGGCAACAACCTGAAGGACGAGCGCGAGGCGGCCGAGAAGCGCGTGGTGCTCGAGGCGCTCGACAAGACGGGAGGCAACCAGACGAGGGCCGCCGAGCTGCTCGGCATCTCGCGGCGAACGCTCGTGAATCGGCTGACCGCCTACGGCATGACCAGGCCCCGCAAGAAGGAGCCCTGAGCCGTCGTGGAGTTCTTCCAGGGCAACGCGCGCTACCAGCTCGTTCGTGAGCTCGGCGTCGGCGGCATGGGCACCGTCTACGAAGCCATCGACCACGAGCGTGGTGGGCGGCGGGTCGCGCTCAAGGTGCTCCAGGGGCAGGACGCGACCTCTCTCGTCCGGCTCAAGCGGGAGTTCCGCTCGCTGCACGACGTTCGGCACCCGAACCTGGTGTCGCTGTACGAGCTGACCGCTGATGGTGACACGTGGTTCTTCACGCTCGAGCTGATCGAAGGCGTCGATTTCTTGAGCTGGGTACGGCCGTCGGCCCAGCTCGTGGCGACGTCAGCGCTCCAGACGGCCGATCTCGAAGAGACGGTCCGCTCTCCAGGCCCGCCCACGCTGCGCATCGATCTCGACCGCGTGAAGACGGCGTTCCGGCAGCTCGCCGAGGGCGTCTCGTACCTGCACTCGCGAGAACGGGTGCACCGCGATCTCAAGCCGTCGAACGTGATGGTGAGTGCCGAGGGCCGTGTGGTGATCCTCGACTTCGGTCTGGTCGCCGAGCTGGGCGGGCCGGGCAGCCTCACGGAGGAGCAAGGCAGGGCCATCGTCGGTACCGTCGCGTACATGGCGCCCGAGCAGGCGGCGTCGGGGCCGGTCGGGCCGAAGAGTGATTGGTACGCGTTCGGCGTGATGTTGTTCCAGGCGTTGACGGGTCGGCTGCCCTTCGAAGGCTCGCCCGTCGACGTGATGATGGACAAGCAGCGCCGCCCAGCGCCGTCTCCGAAAGGGCTCAACGCGGCCGTTCCAGACGAGCTCGACGCGCTGTGCGTGCAGCTCCTGAAGACGGAGTCGTCGGAGCGCCCCGAAGGTCGGGAAGTCCTCGGAGCGCTCGGCGCCATCGCGGTGCGGGACGCGCCCCAGGCGACCCTGCTTGGCCGCGCCGAAGCGCTGGCGACCCTCGAGCGCGCGTTCGAGAAGACGCGAACCTCTGGTCCGCGGGTGGTTCGCGTTCAGGGCGCATCGGGCATCGGAAAGACGGCGCTCTTGAAGGCCTTTGCCTCACGGGTCGAAGCCCTCGGCGCGACCGTCCTCGCTGGGCGCTGCCACGAGCGTGAGACGGTGCCGTTCAAGGCGATCGATCCGCTGATCGACGCGATGACGCGAGTCCTCGGGGCGATGTCGTTGGAGCGCGTCGATGCGATCCGGCCCCGCGATGCGTGGCTGCTGGCGCGCATGTTCCCGGCGCTGAACCGCGTCCCGGCTTTTCGCGATGCGCCACCGCGCGAGGTGCAGGAACCGCTCGAGCGCCGGCGCCGCGCGGTCCTGGCGTTGCGAGAACTCTTCGAAAGGCTCGGTGAGCGCGTGCCGCTCGTCGTGCTCGTCGACGACGCTCAGTGGGGCGACGCCGACAGCGTGGCGTTGATGGAGGCGATCCTCCGGCCGCCCGAGCCGCCGACCGCGATGGTGGTGACGTCGATTCGTGATGACGGGCCCGCCCTGCCTGCCGGGACGGTGCCCGTCGAAGTGCTGAACCTCGAGCCGCTCCACGCCGACGCTGCGCTCGAGGTGGCACGCCTGGCCGGAGCGGACGAGGCCCGCGCGAAGGCGTGCGTGAAGGAGTCAGGAGGGAACCCGCTCCTGTTGCTCCAGCTGCTCGAGTCGGCGGGCCAGGGTGAGGTGACCGTCGATGCGCTGTGGCGTCGGAAGGTGGCTCAGCTCGGCGAGCCCGCGCAGCGCCTGCTCGAGGTCGTCTCGATCTCGGCAGCTCCCGTCGACACCTCGCTCGCGCTCGAGGTCGCTGGTGTCGCGCAGAACCAGGCCGACCTCGTGCCGCTGCTGGAAGGGCTCCATCTCGTTCGACTGCTGCCCGATGAGCGCCGGCTGGAGGCCTGGCATGAACGGCTGCGCGCGACGGTGACGGCAGGCATCGACGAGGCCCGGGTGCGCTCGGTCCACGAGCGGCTCGCCGTCTCGATGGCTGAGCGCGCCGACGCCGACCTCGATGCGATCGCCTTCCATTTCTCGGCAGCGGGCCATGGCGATCGGGCCGCGGAGGCCACGCTCAAGGCCGCCGGCCGGGCGCGAGAGCAGCTGGCCTTCGCCCGGGCTGCATCACTCTATCGTCGGGCGCTCGAGCTGTTGCCGGTCGACGATCGCCGTCGGTTCGAGTTGTCCGTCGCGCTCGCGGAGTGCCTGGCCAACGCAGGGAAGGGCAAAGAAGCCGCCGACGCCTACGCGAGCGCGCTCCGGGAACCAGGCGCGACGCCGGCACTCGCGATCGAACTTCCCCGGCTCGCCGCGGAGCAGTTGTTGGTGAGCGGCCACGTCGATGAGGGGCTCGTCGCGATCTCCAACGTGCTCCGCGAGATGGGCATGTCCCTGGCTCGAACGCCGGCGCGCGCGGTCGGCGCGTTGCTGTTCAGGCGGCTCCATCTGAGGCTCCGCGGGCTCTCCTTCGATGAACGGCCGGCCGCGCAGGTCGACGGGGGAATGCTCCGCAGAATCGACGCGTGCTGGTCGGTGTCGGTCGGGCTGGGAATGATCGACACGATCCGCGGCGCCAGCTTCCAGACGCGTCAACTGCTCCTCGCCCTCGACGCCGGTGAGCCGTGGCGAATCTCACGGGCGCTCGCGGCTGAGGCGGCCTTCGTCGCGACCGAGGGGAAGAAGGGGGAGAAGCGAGCGCGTGAGCTGGTGCGTCGGGCGAAGGCGATCTGCGAGCGCGTCGGCGATGCGCGCCTGCGTGGGGTGCTCGCGTTCTGTGAGGGCCTGACCCGCTTTCTCGCTGGTGACTTCCAGGAGACCAAAGCGCGCGCGGCCGAAGCCGAGGCCCTGCTGCGGGAAGCAGGTCTTGGCGTGTCGTGGGAAGCCGCGAGCGCTCGACTCTTCTCGGTGTGGTCGCTGTTCTACCTTGGCGAGATCGCGGAGCTCACGCGCCGTGTGCCCGCGCTCGTGCGTGAGGCCCACAGTCGCGGCGATCGCTACGCCGTCACCAGCCTCACCGTGGGGCTGGCGAACGTCTCGCTCCTCGCAGCCGGAAAACCCGACCAGGCGCGCGAAGCGGTCGCTGCAGCGATGCTGGCGTGGCCGTCGAAGAGCTTCCACTTTCAGCACTACTGGGCGGTGCTCTCCGAGGGACTCATTGGGCTCTACGAAGGCCAGCCCCGGCCAGCGCTCGACAAGCTGATCGGTGTCTGGCCCGACCTGGAGCGGACGATGCTTCTGCGCATCCAGAACGTTCGCATCGAGGCGCTCTCGCTGAAGGGGCGGCTGGCGATCGCCGCAGGCCGGCCCGAGGTCGCGCGTGACGCGCTCGGCGAGCTCTCGAAGGAGCGGGTGGGCTGGGCGCACGCACAGTCCCTGGTTCTTGAGGCGCTGCTCGAGCCCGCCCGGGCCGCGGCGATTCTCCCCGAGGCGATTCCGCTCTTCGAACAGCACGGCATGCGGCTCTTCGCGGCGGCGACGCGGCTTCGGCTTGGAGGACTGCAGTCAGCCGAGCTCGGAGTCGCCAACGTCCGCCTCGCGCGCGCCTGGTTCGAGACGCAGGACGTGAAGGACCCCGACGCGTTCGCGCGAATGCTGGTGCCTGAGCTGTCGCACCCGGCCTGACAGCACGCCTCCGTTGGTCGCTCCTTCGCAACGAAGGCACCTTCGCGCTTCAGAACCGGGCTTCGAGGTTCGCCTTCGTTGCTCAGCGCGGAACAGGGCGGCGAAATCGCTTCAGGTGATCGAACCGATCGGCGGTGTCGCTCAAGATCTCGTCAAACTGCGTCAGATGCTGCACGTCGAGCAGCAGCTCTTCCAGTCCCCGCAGCAGGCCGCTCGAGGCGAGGTCTTCGAGCTGCTGCGGCATCAGCGCTCCCCTGAGGAACAGCCGCTTCAACGCTGGGCAACGTTCACCCGACAGGAACGAGGTTGGCCATCGCTCAGACGTGGGCTCGAGCGACAACTCCAGCTGGGTCATTCGTGGAAACCAGGCAGACCCCAGGCCCGCGATCAGGTCACCCGGATCGAGGCCCTCAGGGTGAAAGAACAACGAGCGGAGCTGCTCGGCGCGGGCGTTCTCGAGGCGAAAGGGCAGGTTGGTCACCAGCTGCGTGAGGCCGGTCGCCTCATTCGGCCATTGAGTCGAGCCTTCAGCCAGGTCGTCGCCCGTCAGCCTCAGGCCCTGCACCGTCGGCGGAAGCGACGTGAGTGCGTATTCGATGCGACCAGGCGTGTCTTCCCCGCTGAAGGTCCACTCGAGCTCGCGGACGGTCTTGAAAGCCGGGTGCTCGAGGCATCGCTCCAGCGTCCGGCAGCCGCTGCCGGTGCTGTTCCAGACGAAGCCCCGTCGCCAGTCTCCCGGGCCAAGGTCGTGTCGGAGCGTCGACGCGATGCGCGCACGGTGTCGCTCGATCGCCGGAGAGAGCTTTTCGCCGCCGTGCCGCTCGCGTTCCAGCTCGAGCCGAATCAGCTCACCGAACGAGTCGCCCTCCTGGAGCAACAGATCGGCCAGCACCTCGAGCTGATGGACGTCGCCGGGCGAGGTCTGGACCGCCCACCACGCCGAGTCGAGCGCCGTCGACATCAGCTCGTCACGGTGACGGACTTCAGGCCGATCATCGAGTCACGGCGCTCCTGTTTCGTCACGAAGTCCTGAATGGTGCGCGCGAGCGTCGCGGACAACAGCCCGATCATCGGCAGGTGTTCGCCACCCTCACAGGTGGCCTGGCCGGCGTGATCCTCGGCGTCCGGCGTGAAGCGCTCGTCCCATCGAACGAGCCCGAACGAGCCGTCACCCGAGATTGCGGCATGGACGAGCGGCAGGCTCTTCGCGCGCGCGTGCTCGCTGATCACCCGCCGGCTCTCGGCGTTGTCGAAGCAGTCGACGATCAGCCCGGCGTCCTTCACGAGCTGCTCGACGTTGTCCTTCGTGAGCCGCACGCCGAACGCTTCGGCCTTCACGCCGTGGAAGTTGAGCAGTTGCACTTTGAGCGCCTCAGCCTTGTTCTTCCCCAGGGACTGCTTCACGAAGGCCTGGGCGAGCAGGTTCTTCGACTCCACCTTGTCGAAGTCGACGAAGGCGAGGGTCGCGTCGAGCGCACGGCACAGCACGGCGGTCGTCGAGCCGAGCGCACCGACGCCGAGGATCACGATGCGCATCTCAGACTCCTCAGAAACGAGGGGAGCACGCGCCTCGATGGAGACGTGCTCCCGGCGAATTCACGCGCCGAACGGAACCTTCGGGCGCAGGTACAGGCGGTTTCCGCCCTGCAGACGATCGATCACGAAACCATCGAACGCCTGGGCAGGCAGGTGCGGCAGGTGCAGTCCGGGCACGTCGCCAGAACGAACGAGCTCGTGCGCGATGCGCTTGAGGTCGGCGTCGGCGACGCGGCCGTCGAGCTCGATCGGGTAGTCAGCGGACAGGCCGTTGTAGGTGATGTTCAGGATAGCCATGTGCATGTCCCCCTCGTTTCGAAAGCGAAGACAGTCGAGACGTTCGCGACCTGCCCAGCCTGACTCAGCCGAGGCCCTCGGCGTTCTTGAGATCCTTCAGCCGCAGGCCGTTCTTCTTGAGCAGGCGGTAGAGGCTCTGCATCGAAAGTCCCGTGCGCTGCTCGGCGACCTGCATGTCGAAGTTCGCCTGCTTCATCACCTCGGCGAAGTAGTGCCGCTCGAAGTCGCCGGTCACCCGATCCTTCGCCTCGTGGTACGGCAGCTTCGAGGCGATCTCGATCAGCGTGGTGTGATCGGTGCGCTTCTCACCCTGCACGAGCAGATCGAGCCAGCTGCGATTACCGGTCGACTGCATGAGGGCGCCGCGCTCCAGCACGTTGCGGAGTTCGCGAACGTTCCCCGGCCAGTCGTAGCCCTCCAGCAGCGACAGCGTCTGCGGCGAGAGATCGAACGGCACCGACAGCCCTTTGACGAGGTGACGGGCCAGCAGGGGAATATCGATCTTCCTCGTTCGGAGCGGCGGCAGCCGTACGCGCGCGATGGCGATGCGGAAGAAGAGCTCCTGACGGAAGCGGCCTTGTTGCACCTCTTCGGCGAGGTTCCGCGCAGTCGACGCGATGATGCGAATGTCGAGGCGTCGGGCCGGCTGACCCGCCATCGCGGGGATCTCTTTCGTCTCGAGCAGGCGGACCAGCTTCGGCTGAACCCCCGCCGGCAGCTCTGCGACTTCGTCGAGAAACACCGTGCCGTTCTTGCCCGAGAGGAACGCTCCGTCTTCACCGAAGAGCTCGCGGTCGGCGTTCTGCTCGGACAGCATCGCGCAGTCGACGACCCGGAACGGGCCGTAGCGCTTGGCCGAGAGCGCGTGAACGGCGCGGGCCGCCAGTTCCTTGCCGGTGCCGGTCTCGCCCTCGATCAACAGCGTCACATCTTCACGCGCGAGGCGGCGGAGCTCGGCAAAGACGATGCGCATCGCCTCCGACGTGCCGACGAGCTCACCGAACGTCTCGGCGTCGAGCAGCTCGATCTCGGTGTCGCGGGTCTTCCGCTTGATCGACAGGCGCGTCTTCCCGAGCGTGATCTTGTCTCCGGTGTCGATGAAGGTCTGCAGCACCTGGCGGCCTTCGATGAACGTGCCGTTGCGGCTCGAGAGATCGCGGAGCAACAGCCCCTTGAGGGTGCGCTCGATCTCGAGGTGCCGGCGGCTCACGGTCGTGTCGGTGAGCACGAGATCGTTGGCCGGATCGCTCCCGACGCGCACCAGCCCTTCGAGGGTCGAGACCTTCTTTCCCTTGTCTGGACCGGTGACGACCTCGACGGTCCACTCGCGCACGGGGACCCGGGAAATCGTCTCTCCGGGGATGGTGACGGACTCCGTCAGTTCAGGAGGGCTCACAGGAACACGACTCTAGCCTGCGTCCCTCGGAGCACGAGGGGGTTTTCCGTCAGTTCGCGGCGCCGCTGAAGTCGCACAGCTCGATCGACTCCGACGCCGTCTGCACGCGGAGCTCGTCGCGATAGCCCTCGGCGTCGCCAGCCAACTGGAAGGGCATGGGGCGCGAGAATCGAATGGTGACGTCGCTCGCGAGGAAGTCGTGCAGCCCTTCGGGGAACCACGTGCCGCTCCACAGGCCGGGCAGGTTCGCGAGGATCTGCGTCGCGGGGATCTTGCCGACGCGCAGATCGAACATGCCGCGGCGCTTGCCGGCGAAGGGGAACATCTTGAGCTCGTACCCGTAGAACGGCACGGTGCCCGCGGCCGCCATCATGAGCGGGCCCTTGAAGATCGTCGCGCCAGGTCCAAACGTCTCGACCGGCTTGCCATCGGGGCCCATACGCCACGCGACCTGGCCCTGGTTGACGACCTCGCAGTCCACCGAGTTCGAGTTCGCGAGGTAGTACGGCACCGTCTTGAAGGCGACCGACGTGAAGTAGCCGCTCGGGCCCGACATCAGCTTGGCGAACGGGCCTTCCGCGAAGGCGTTCTTCACCTTGATGTAGTCGTTCAGCAGCTGACCATCCATGCCGAGACCCGCGAACGGAGCGCGGCGGCCGTCGATCAGCAGCAGGTCCATCGACTTGGTGCCCGGCACTTCGCCGGAGCGGGCGCGCAGCACGTCATCGAGAATGCCGTCACCACGCGTGGGAGAGGCCTTCACATGGGCCGCGACCGAGTTGCCAGTGCCCAGCTTGAGCACGCCGAAGCGCGGCATCGGGGTCGGGTGGTGGTGACGACGACGGCCGACCTCGGAGACGATCTCGTTGACGAAGCACATCAGCGTGCCGTCACCGCCGCCCAGAAAAACCGTGTGGTAGCCACGGTCGACGACGGTCTGCGCGATGCGGCGCGCGTCGAGCTCGGAACGAGAGAGGAAGAGGTCGCCTTCGGGCACCACGTGCGAGAGCGATCGAATGATCTTCGGAGTGACTCGGCGCGCGTTCGCGTTGAGCAGCACCGCGACCCGGTGATCCACGTCCAGGCGGGGAGGGACCTGCTCAATGGTGCTGCGATAAGGCTGAACGAACATGAAGTCGGCCTCCAACGAGTTCGGCGCGAGCGCCCTGTTCGCGTCGTCCGGACGCGTCAGAAGCATGGCGCTTGCCACCTTCGAGACGAGCTTAAGTTGCTGATTTCAAAGGCAAACGCGCACAGCGTCATGAGCTGGCTGGCACCTGATGGTGGCGGTGAGTGCGAAGCCTGTTACGCGGTTGACACCGCTTCGCAGCCCAAACGAGCGCAAGACTCCGCAACTGTTCCAGCCTGATTGACACCCGGAGGTCGGTGGTTACGTTGGGCACGTCTCGGGCCAAGCAAAAAGCCTCGCGATTTCAATCAATTGGCGCTTCGCGCGTCAGGAGAAACACCATGGGCAAGATCATCGGAATCGACCTCGGCACCACCAACTCGTGCGTCGCGATCATGGAGGGCCGTGAGCCCAAGGTGATCGTGAACGAGGAAGGCAGCCGCATCACGCCTTCCGTCGTCGCGTACACGAAAGACGCAGAGCGTCTCGTCGGCCAGGTCGCCAAGCGGCAGGCCATCACGAACCCAGAGCGCACCATCTATTCGGTGAAGCGCTTCATGGGCCGTCGCTTCGACGAGACCTCGGAAGAGGCGAAGCTCGTTCCCTACAAGGTGGCGCGCGGCCCGAACGGCGACGCCCGTGTCGACATCGACGGCAAGCTGCTCTCGGCTCCCGAGATCTCGGCGCAGGTGCTGCTGAAGCTCAAGCGCGCCGCTGAGAACTACCTCGGCGAGAAGGTGACCGAAGCCGTCATCACGGTGCCCGCGTACTTCAACGACGCCCAGCGCCAGGCCACGAAGGACGCAGGTGAGATCGCCGGCCTCGTGGTGCGCCGCATCGTGAACGAGCCCACCGCGGCCGCGCTCGCGTACGGGCTCGACAAGAAGAAGGCTGAGAAGGTCGCCATCTACGACTTCGGTGGCGGCACGTTCGACATCTCGATCCTCGACATGGGCGACGGCGCGGTCGAGGTGCTCGCGACGAACGGTGACACGCACCTGGGCGGCGACAACATCGACATGAAGCTGATGGAGTGGCTGATCGCCGAGTTCAAGAAGGACACCGGCATCGACGTCTCGAAGGACAAGATGGTGCTCCAGCGCCTGAAGGAGGCGGCGGAGAAGGCGAAGATCGAGCTGTCGAGCGCGAACGAGACGCAGATCAACCTGCCGTTCCTCACGGCAGACGCGACGGGCCCCAAGCACCTCGACGTGAAGCTCTCGCGCGCGAAGTTCGAGCAGATGATCGCCGACTTCGTCGAGCGCAGCCTCGAGCCCTGCCGCAAGTGCCTCAAGGACTCGGGCCTCAACGTCGGGCAGATCGACGAGGTCGTGCTGGTCGGTGGCTCGACCCGAATTCCTGCGGTCGCCGATGCGGTGAAGAAGCTGTTCGGCAAGGAGCCCAACCGCTCGGTGAACCCGGACGAGGTCGTGGCCATCGGCGCCGCCGTCCAGGGCGCCGTGCTCTCGGGTGACGTGAAGGACATCCTCCTGCTCGACGTGACGCCGCTGTCGATGGGCGTCGAGACCCTCGGCGGTGTCTTCACGCGGCTCATCGAGCGCAACACCACGATCCCCAGCCGCAAGTCCGAGACGTTCTCGACGGCCGCTGACGGTCAGACGCAGGTCGAGATCCACGTGCTGCAGGGCGAGCGCGAGATGGCTGGAGACAACCGAAGCCTCGGTCGCTTCCACCTCACGGGCCTGCCTCCTGCGCCGCGTGGCATTCCGCAGATCGAGGTGGCCTTCGACATCGACGCCAACGGCATCTTGAAGGTGACCGCGAAGGACAAGGCCACCGGCAAGGAAGCCAACGTCACCATCACCAACAACTCGGGCCTTCCCAAGGAAGAGGTCGAGAAGATGGTGAAGGACGCGCAGGCCAACGAGTCGGCCGACAAAGCGCGCCGCGAGCTCGTCGATCTGAAGAACCAGGCCGAGAACATGGCCTACAACCTCGAGAAGCTCGTCACGGAGAACAAGGAGAAGCTCGCCGCCGAGACGGTGACGAAGCTCGAGGCCGCTGCGAAGTCGCTCCACGAGGTGCGCAACACGGACGACAAGCAGAAGCTCCAGGACACGCTCAAGGCCGCCCAGGACGTCAGCTACAAGGCCGCCGAAGAGATGTACAAGGCGACGGGCGGCGCGCCGGGTGCAGGTGGCCCCGACGCGGGCGCTCCCGGCGCGGGCGCTGGACCGGCTGCTGGCGCAGGCCCGAAGAAGGACGACGTCGTCGACGCCGAGTTCCGCTCGAACTGAGTCCAGCAGCGGGTGTGGTGAAGAATCGTCCCGCGTGGCCACTGGTCGCGCGGGACGTGTTCTTCGTGAGCCGGTACGCGCAGTGCGCCTTCCATGGTTGAGGCGCCGCGGTCGGTGACCGAGGTGTTCTTGAAGCCGTCGGGCCGGTGGTCGAGCTTCAGGCGAACGTGAGGCGCTCGAGCAGCGCACGGACGGTGAGCGGGCTCGAGCCCTCGGCCTTGTTGTTCACGACGATCCAGAGCTGGCGTCGCGCCCTCCGCGTCGCCTCGACGAGCTTGACCACGTCGGCGCGCATCGCGTCGTCCTGCGCCTGGATGCGATCGAACGGCGCGAACGCTTCCCTCGCTTCTTCGTAGCCGAGGCCCTGTGGCAGCAAGAGCCGGCACACCGCGAACGGCGCCGTGAACGATTGTTCGCGCGCGAGCTGCTCTCCCAGGGTCGGCATGCGCTCCCAGTGGTTGAAGACGTGCGAAACGCCGTGGCGCTCGAGGGCCTGGAAGTAGCCGGGCGTCATCCACTCGGGGTTGCGAAGCTCGACGGCGTACTGGGGGCCCCTTGGCAGCTCGGCGAAGAAGCGCTCGAGCTTGGCGTTGAAGAGCGGCGGCGCGAGCAGCTCCGAGCGGCCCAATGGGAGCATCTGGAACAACAGCGGTCCGAGGTGCTCCTTGAAGCTCGACAGCGCGGGCGTGAGCACCTCGGCACGGAACAGCTTCGCGTTCAGGAAGTCGGGGTTCGGCGCGCGCGTGCGGGGGTCGACGTACGAGCAGACCCGGTTCCAGACCTTCATCACGCAGCGAAAGCCGGCAGGCAACTGCACGGCGTAGGTGGCCAGCTCCTGACTCGAGAGCGGTGCGTAGTAGCTGCGATCGATGCCGACGGTGTTGAAGAGCGGGTGACGCGAGTAGGTCTCGAGGCCGTGCGCGACGAGCTCTTCCATCGTCGGCGCGCCCGGGTAGACGAGCCCTCTCCAGCCAGGGAACGTCCAGCTCGAGGTGCCGATGAGGACGTGCGCCGGGCGTCGCTGAGCCAGCGCGCTGTCGGCGGCGAGATCGAGCGGAGGGGGAGGGAAGAGCGAGAACTGCATCAGACCTGGGGAAGGCCACTCCAGCTCGTGGGGTCCTGCGGGCCGGCGGCAGGGATGATGTCGACGACGAAGCCGGTGAGATGCGCCATGCCGGAGACGCGCTCCAGTCGATCGGGGCCGTCGGCGGCGAGCAGGTTGACGTTCACGCCGCGCGTCTTGTTCGCGATCGACAACCCGGTCGCGTGCTGGTGCCCCCAGCCGTGCGGGAGCGCGACGGTGCCGGGCATGAGATCGGCGAGGAACTTCACGGGGACGCGAACGGTCGCAGTGTCGGTCGTCACATCGGCGAACGCACCATCGGCGAGGCCACACCGCTCGGCATCACTGGGGTGCATGTAGAGGTGATTGGTCCCGTCGTGGACGAACTCCTCGATGTTGTGCGTCCACGAGTTGTGGGTCTGCACGGCGCGTTTGGTGATGAGCTTGAAACGATTCGCGCGGCCCTTCTCGGTGACGAAGTCAGCCTCGAGCTTCATCGCCGCGGTCATCAGCAGCGGTGGCGCCAGCTGCACCTTCTTCGTCTGGGTCAGCACGCGCGTCTCGGTGAAGTCGTTGGGAAGGTGGTCCTCGCGCAGTTTGCCGTGGGGGTGGTCTTCGGCCAGCGAATCGAAGCCAGCCTGTCCCGTGAGACGCAGCAGCATGGACAGCAACGTCTCGTCGGGCAGCGCCGGTGTCTTGCCCCGGCGATGGAGGCGAGAGTGCACGGCCATCATCGCCTCGAGCGACTTCTGGGCGATCGCCGAGTCGAACAGGTTGAGCCCGCTGGCGCGACAGAGGTCGAGATAGATCGACGCCTCGTCGCGTTGTTCGTGCTCCGGCTCGAGCAGGGCGCGCGTCACCTGCAGGTACGGCTTCTTCTGAAGGCCCAACATGAGCGGAAAGATGAAGGGCAGATCGGCGCGCTCGAGCGGCGAGGTGGCAGGCAACACGTAGTGTGCGACCGAGCCCGTCTCGTTGCGGAAGAGGTCGAGCGTCACCAACAGCTCCAGCGACTCGAACGCCTTCTTGAGCCGACCGGCGTTGGCCATGGTGATGAGCGGGTTTCCGCCCGTGACGAAGAGCGCGCGCACCTGCTTCGGGCCCGGCGTGAGGATCTCGTCGGCCAGGACGCCCCCGGGGAACGTGTCGTTGACGGAGACGAAGTCGCCGATGCGCGAACGATCGGTCCGCGTCAGCACGCCGTTCTTCTTCCCGAACGCGGGGAAGTCGATCACGCCACGGCCGACGAGCGTCCCTCCGCGGCGGTCGAGGTTGCCCGAGAGCAGGTTGATGCACTCCTGGAGCCAGAACCCGAGCGAGCCGTTGCTGCCCATGTTCACGCCGGTCGACGAGTACAGCGACGCACCCTTCGACGTTCTGAAGACGCGAACGAGCTCGCGAAGCGTCGCCGCAGCAAGGTTCGTCACTTCTTCGCTGCGCTCCGGTGTCCAGGGCCGGGCGAGGGCCAGCACCTCGTCGATGCCTTCGGCCTGCGCCTCGGCGCGGGCCCGGTCGATGCCGCCCTGTCGCTCCAGCTCGGCGAGGAACGCGAGATAGAAGAACGGGTCGGTGTTCGGGCGAATGAAGTGGTGCTCGCCGGCGACCTTCGCGGTCTCGGTCTTTCGAGGGTCGATCACGATGATCCGCGCGCCACGCTCTTTCATCTCCTGCAGCGTGCGGCCCGGGTTGGGCACCTGCAGGAAGCTCCACTTCGAGATCACCGGGTTCGCGCCGACGATGATCAGACACTCAGTGTGATCGAGATCGGGGAACGGCTGCGTGAAGGGGAAGCCATAGACGGCGTTGGCGACGGCGAACTTGTTGGAGCAGTCCTGCGTGGCCGACGCGTACATCGACTTCGAGCCCATCGCCGTCATGAAGCCTTGCGCGAAGACGGGGTGCAGCACGCCGAAGCCAGCCGCGGTGCCGACGTACATCGCGAGCGAGTCTGCGCCGTGGTCGCCCCGAAGCTGCTTCACCTTGTTGCCGATCTCTTCGAGCGCCTGCGCCCAGGTGATGCGTTCCCAGCGCGTGCCGATTCGCTTCATCGGCCACTTCACGCGATCGGGTGAATCGTACATGCGGGCCTGCTTGAGCCCCTTGGGACACGAAAAACCGCGCGTCGCGACGTGATCGTCATCAGGGTGCACCGCGACGACCTTGTTCTTCGCGACGGTCACCTTGAGGCCGCAGAGGGCCTCGCAAATCCGGCAGAAGGAATGATGGGTCCCGTCGGGCATGGCCGCGCTCATAACGCCTGCCGGGCGTCAGGGCACCAACGCGAAGAGGTCTCGACGCATCACCTCGCCCGGGCCGGGCCGGCGGTCCTCGTTGAGGAGAGACTGCCTTGCTCATGGTGGGTGCGTTCGCCCATGGGGGCGCCGGCGAGAGCCTTGCGCTCCTCGAGGACTCCCTCCTGGCCCTGGAGTCCCTTCGCGACGATGCCGGCCTGGCGCTGAGACCTCGATCGCTCGGGCGATCCGAAGCGCGCTGGCCCCACCGGCTCACGGACTTCGGACCTGCGTGCGCTGGCCTGCTCCAGACACCCGCCGCGAGGCACTGCGCCGCGCGGCCTTCCACGTATCGAGTCTACGGACGTGGGCTGAGCGCAACGGAACGGACGGGCCGCTGGAGCGCGGCCGCCGAGAGCGACATCGGTTGGCCTGGTCGCTCACACAGCTGCAGCGGCCCGCCAGAGCTCAGCACGTACAACGAGTTCTCGAGCTTGAGCTTCTCGGGGAAGTCGGTCGTCTGCAGCGGAGCGACGTTCCGCTCGACCGTCGCTGCCTCGAGGCTCGGGGTGTCTCTGAGGTGGTAGTGCACCGTCACGATCGCGCGGTTGGCGTCGGGCAGCGGCACTGGAAGCACCAACGTGGCGCCGGACATGCGTCGTTCATCGAACACTGACATTCGCCCTCGATGGCCCTCGACCACGGCATCGACCTTCGCCGCATCGAGCGGTCGTGCGAACCGCAGCGTCACGGTCTTCGTGTTCAGCGGCAACGCAAAGTCGAAGGTCTGTCGGCCGATGCCAGAGCGGTACGAGTTGCGGAGGACGTCGGTCAGTTCATGCGTGACCGCGGCCATTCCCGTGGTGCGGAACTGCTCGTAACCCTCGGGCGCGGCGAGGTGCGGTGCGTCGACAGGGAGGGCGATCTGCTTCCACCCCGGCGTCGCGTCGTTCATCACGAAGCACTGCGCGAGGACGATGGCGACGAGGCTCACTGCGCCTCCGGCTGCGGCGCGCGCTTGAGGACCTGGGAACCGATCAGCAGGAGGGTGCCGACCGCGACCAGCACGCCGATGCGCAGGCCTCCGAACAGGTGCGTCGTGTCGTACAGCGTGGCCTTCAGCACTGCGGCAGCGAGCACGACGAAGCCCGCATCACGAGGCGCGGTGTCGTTCGTCTGTCGACCCAGCACCACGGCGCCGATGCCGAGGAGCGTCCACACCAGGGTCAGGACGAGGCGCCGGGCGATGTCGTCGACCTGCATCGTCATGAGGTGGAAGTACGCGCCGCCAGTGATGGCCATCAGGCCGACGCCGAGCGTCTGCCACGTGAGGAACTCCGGCACCCGAAGCGGGAACTCGCGCATCGGCCCTGGGACGACCGGTTGCCGGGAACGCAGCAGGCGGACCGCGACCCAGAAAGCGCCGAGCACGGGCAGCACGACGCCGACGAGCAGCAGGGGGACCTTGAGGGCCAGCCACGTCATGGCACTCACCATCGCCGTCACGAACAACAGGGCAGGGGTGAGCCACCGCATCGCGCCTTCGAGCTTCTGAGCGCTGATCACCGTCGCCACGCCCGAGGCGACCACCGCGAGCAACACCGCCTGCAGCTCGAGTTCGTGCCACCCGAACACCGCCGCGAGCGCGAGCAGACCCAACCCTGCGAATTGGAGTACCCGTGAGTCCAGTGACGGCGAAGCGTTCATGTGGTCGGCCCTTTCGTGAAGACGAACAGGCGCCGGAACGCGAAGGTGACGGTGGCTATTCCAAGGGGGATGCGTCGCGCAGAAACGTGCGCACCGACGATCGGCGACTCGCGCAGTTCCCTCGTGCGAGAGTGTGCATCATGCGGTGGTGGTGGCTGTTGTTGCTCAGCACGAGCTGTCTCGAGCCGCGGGCGTGCAGCGCCGACGTCGACTGTCCGTTCTCGAGCGTGTGTGAGCGGCGTGTCGGGGCGGCAGACGGGGTGTGCCGACAGATTGGCGACGCCGGCCGGTAGGTCGCCTCAGGGAATCTCGGTCGGAGCCCGCAGCGACGCCTTGGGTAGACCTTCCGAGCCCATCGCCCCCATCTTCCCCGAGAGCGCTCCAGCGTGCTCGTGGGGCATCTCGTCGCGCGGCGAGCGGAAGACGTGCATCGGCGAGTAGTACAGGAAGTTCGACACCCGCCCCGTGTACAGGCACGCGTACTGCTCGACCTGCTCACCGAAGCGTGAGTTTTCGTTTCCTTCCTTGAAGTGAAGGCCCCAGAACTTATTGAAGCCAGTCTCGACGTCCTGCTCGACGATCTTCACCGCTGACGTGCACTCCTTCAGCGCCTTGCGCACGCGATCGAGCTCGGCCTTCGTGACGCGGAACTCGTCTTCCAGCTGCGCCTCGTCGCCGTCTTTCCTCTCGATGCGCCGCTCGACCTGGTTGAGCTTCACCTTGCGCCGCTGCACCTCGTCGTCGAGGCGGGCCTGCAAGGCCTCGACCTCGGCCAGCGTGGTGATCTCGTCCTTGCGCGACTCGAGGTAGGCGATCTCGTCTTCGATCTCCTGAACGATCATGCAGGTGCGCCACATCGACGTCTTCTTCGACTTCAGGATGTCGCCGTAGATGTGATCGCCGACGTACAGCACGGACTCACCTGCCGAGCCGGTCAGCTTCTCGAACGTGGCCAGGTTGCCGCCCTTGTAGACGCGCCCACGCTCGAGCACCGACGCCTCGGCCAGCACCGAGTTGTCCTCCTTCGTCTGATCGACCTCGAGGAACGGGTTGTGGCCTGAGAAGAACTCGGGCTTCCGTGCATCCGTCACGACGTAATCGAAGTAGTTCCTCCAGCTCGGGTACTCGGGCACCACGCCGTCGAGCAGGTAGCTCATCACCGCGCGCGTGAAGTCGAAGGCGGAATTGGTGAGCAGGAACAGCTTCTTCCCGCTCGAGCGCAGCTTGTGCAACGCGGGCCCGAGCTCGGGGTCCTTGAAGATGTATTGCGCGATGTCGGCGCGGATGACGGCCTTGAGCGAGTTGTCGCGGTGCACCGTGTCGATGGCCTGCCGGACGTCGTCGTAGAGCGTCGTGTAGTCGCACGGTCGCTTCAGCACGCCCTCGTAGAGATCGACGATGCCCGCGTACAGACACGCCTCGGGCAGCGCGAAGAGGGTGTCGATCCACGCGTACTCGGGGTTCTTCAGGCGAATGCGCTCGTTGCGATACAGCGTCTGCAGGGTCTCTTCCGGGAGCGCAGCCTTGCCATGGTACGCGCGGCCCACGTGGCCGAAACGATCGATCTTCAGCAGGTTGCCGTGCTTCTTGTCGATGAAGAGCCCGCGCATCACGAACGCGTGATCGTACGGAATGGTGCGGATCTCGGGCGGGTAGCTCTTCGTCGTCACCAGCCGCTCGATCGTCATCTGGTACGAGAGCTCTTCGAGCCGACGCAGGTGGTAGATCGCCAGCGTGTAGTCCATGTCGAACCCGACCAGCTCGACGCGCGAGAAGTGCAGGTTGCGGTTCACGAAGACCTGCCGCGGGACAGGGATCTCGTGGCCGTTTCCGGACGAGAGCACCTTGTGGAGCGCCTCGTCGTTCAACACCGTGCGAGCGCGCGCGGCCGCTTCGAGCGCCCGGCTTCGGTCAATCGGGCCGTTGTCCGGGCCGTGAATGGATTCCACTTTTTTCCCTTCGTGAGACTGCCGTGAGAGCTTCTACAGGCGATGGCCGCACGACGCAGCACCTTGAGCGACGAGGAACGGGCGAGGCTGCTCGACCGCATCGGCGATCTGGAACAGCGCATGAAGCTGCTCGAGGCGCGCGTTCGCCGGGAGGCCGCCGAAACCCGAAGCCGCGGCCGCATCGAGGTGGGCCGACCTGTCGCGCGCGTGGTGCGGACGCCGAAGGCCGAACGCCGCTGCCCGGGGTGCACCTTGAAGCTGCCCAAGGGGCCGAAGGGCGTGCAGTGCGTCTGGTGCGGGTTCCGCTTCGACGCGGCCGAGTTGTTCAAGCCGAAGCGCCGGAGCTGACGAAACCAGCTACAGTGTCGACGTGTTCAGGTTGCTGGGTCGCCTCGAAGGCTCCGAGCTCAGTGAGCTCTATCGCGCGGAGCGAACCGACGGCGGCCCGGTCGTCCTCAAGCTCTTTCATCCCAGGACGACCGACCTCGCCTACGCGAAGGTGATCGCCGACTACGCGCAGCGGCTTTCGTCGGTGAGCGCGCCGGGGATCGCGCGGGTGCTGCAGGTCGGGTTGTTCCAGCGTCGGCTGGCCATCGTTCGTGAGGACGTGGGCCGGTACACGCTCGGTCAGGCGCTCACGCGTCTCAATACGCGTGAGGTGGTGCTGCCGCCGGCCGTCGCCATCGCGTTCATCATCGAGCTGGCCGACGTCCTCGAGGCCGCGCATCGTGCTTCGGTCGTGCATGGCGCGCTCACGCCCGGCAACGTGCTGCTCGGTAGTAACGGCCGCGCTGCCATCGCCGACTTCGGAGCGCTCGACGCGCTGATCGCCTCGCCGGTGCTCAAGAAGGCCTTCGCTGATCGGGGCCGATCCAGCTACCGGGCTCCCGAGGTTCGAGGCGCCGAGCGCGCGACGGCGGCGAGTGACATCTACGCCCTCGGCGCGCTCGCGTACGAGCTGCTCACCTTGAAAGAGGCGTCGGTCGGCCGCGATTCGTTGTCGACGCGTCAGGGCGAGAAGCTGCCGCCGCCGAGCCGCCTCGTTCGCAGGCTCCATTCCCGCATCGATCCCATCATCATGCGCGCGCTCGAGCAGACGCCCGGGCGCCGGCAGCGCAGCGCGGGAGAGCTCTCCTCGGGTTTACGGGAATTCCTGTCCGAACAAGGGGGCGTGCCTGGTCGGGAAGACGTGCGGAAGTTCGTCGACGAGCTGTTCCCGAAAGACGTCGTGACGAATGCGCTGGGCCCGGTGCCGTTTCAGGGGGCCTTCGAGCTCGACGACATCGCCGGCGTCAGTGATCTCGTCGCAGATGCCGAGCTGCCTGCTGCTCCTCAGGCGCGCGCGCCGTTCTCCGGCGGTGCGATCGATGACCGCACGGCCACCTCAGACGGGCTGCCAGTCTTCACGGGCGACGACGTGACGGGGAACTCCGGCGCCGAGACGCAGAAGCTGACCCCCCAGGAGGATCCCTCGTTGCGCGACACCGTGCGTTCCCCGCCCATCACCTGGGACGCGCCCGCCGGGGCCATGCCCAGGGTCGCGCAGACGGCCGGTGCCGACGAAGAGGTGTCGCGCCGCGTGAAGGCGATCGAAGACTTCGCGCCCAAAGACACGCTGGCGCCGACGTCAGGTCCGCAGACCTCGGGGGCGGCGCAGAAGCTGACGCCAGCCGGTCCGATGCCGAAGGAGAGCACCGAGCGGCAGAAGCTGAAGACGCTCGTCACCTTTGCCGTGCCGTTCAAGCGCCCTGGCGACTTCGTGCCGCCCGACTGGAAGAAGGAGCGCGAAGATCGTCGCCGCGCAGGTGTCACGGCGGTGCGGCTCGGCGCTGCGATCCTCACGCTCTTCACGATGGTCTTCGTCAGCCTCTGGCTGTTCCGCACGCAGGACGCGATCGGCGATCTGATCACGTGGATGCCGGAGCCCATCGAGGTCGCGCTGATCAAGTTGCGTCGACCGAACGGCGTCGGTCCTCCCGGCCCGCCGCTCGCGCTCCCGCCCGGCCTCAAGCTCCCGAACTTCGACAAGCCCCCGAAGAACCCGCCACCGTCGATCAAGCCGTCGACCGGGACGCCGGCGCCGGTCAAGCCGGCCGACCTGCCGAAGCCCGCGAAGCCGCTGCAGCCGCCGGCGCCCAGAGGGGATTGCTACGCGCCGCCCCACGAAGGGCCACAAGCGCTCCTGACGGTCGTCCTCACCAGGGCTGCGAGCGTCGAGCTCGACGGCGTGCGGGTCTGCGGGGTGATCAACAAGGTCCCGGTGATCCCGGGCAACCACACGCTCCGGGTCGTCGACGGCAAGACGAAGCAGGAATGGAAGTCGACGGTCCACCTCGAAGCTGGCAAGCAGGCGAAAGTCGACCCCAACTTCCGATGACGACCGAGAAGACACGCCTCTACGTGGTCGAAGATCAGGCGGCGCTGCTGGCCAACCTGCTCAAGGCGCTGTCGGCGTTCCCCGAGCTCGAGGTCGTCGGCTCGGCGCGCGACGGCGAGAGCGGCGTCGACGAGATGGTGAAGCTGGTGCCTGACCTGGCGTTGCTCGATCTCGAGCTGCCGGGCATCGACGGCATCGAGGTGACGCGCCGTCTCAAGCGCAAGGCGCCGAAGGTCGAGGTGCTGATCCTGACGTCCTTCGACGACGAGACGAAGGTCTACGAGGCGATGAAGGCTGGCGCGTCTGGGTATCTCGTCAAGCGCGTGGGCCCCGAGAAGGTGCGCTCTGGCATTCACGAGGTGATGGCCGGTGGCACGGTGCTCGAGGCGCGCATCGCGAAGCGGTTCTGGAACTTCTTCCAGTCGGTGCAGGCGACGCCGGCCCAGCCTCAGAACCCCTGGAACCTGTCGCCGGTCGAGCTCGACGTGCTGCGCTACGTGGCCAAGGGCCTGTCGAACGCCGAGGTCGGCCGGGTGATGGAGCTGGAGCGCCGGACCGTGCGCACGCACCTCGGTCACGTCTACACGAAGCTGGGCGTGAATTCGCACGTCGACGCCGTGGTGATCGCGCTCAAGGCGGGGCTCGTCGAGCCGTGATCGCCGTCCTCGCGCTGCTGCTGACCGCGTCGCCGGAGCTCTCGGTTTCCCACCGGAGCGTCAAGACTCCCGATCACGTCGCGCTCGCGCTCTACCGGTACCAGCGAACGGGCGTGACTTCGGCTCAACCTGCGGTGCTGCTGATCCCCGAGCTCGGGTTCTCTCGCGCCGCGTACGACTTCGAAGGGCGTGGCCTGGCCCGATGGCTCGCGGACCTGGGGCTCACCGTCTACGTGGCGGAGCTGCGAGGGCAGGGGAAGGCGGACCCGGGGGTGTCGCTCGAAGCCCTCGGTGGCGATCTCCGCGTCGTCCTCGATGCCTTGAAGGTGCCCACGATCGATCTGGTCGTCCACGGCTGGGCAGGTTCGCTCGTGCTCGCCTCGAACGCGAAGGACTCGCGGATTCGGCGGGTCGTCGCGCTCAACACGCCACTGCTCGCAGAGCCACCGAGCGCGCTGGCAGAGGCGTTCCTCGAAGACGGCGGCCGGTTCTCGTCGCTGGCTGGGTCTCCCCAGGGCGCCCGCACCTTCGAGCTCTTGTTCTCGATGTGGTCGAAGTTCCCGCGAGGCACCGATCGTGGCTTTCTCTCGACGGGAACTCGCGATCTCTCTCGCCCCGTCGCTGCGCAGTTACTCGCGTGGATGCGGCAGGGCGATCTCCCGCTCCCAATCGGCTCGATCGTCTCCGGAATGACGAGCTGGAGGAAGCCGACGTTGCTGTTGCTCGGCCTGGCCGACGGGTTCGCCGCGCCCGAGCTGTGCGCCGTGTGGAGAGAACGTTCGAACGGCGCCGTGACGCTCCGATCGTTCAGCCGGCTCGAGACGAAGGAGGACTTCAGCCATCTGTCGTTGCTCCTGGGCACCCACGCGCCCGAGGTCGTCTTTCCCCTCGTCCACGGCTTCCTCACCGGGGCGCCGCCGTGACGAGAGCGCTGCTCGCGCTGCTCCTCGCCGGCTGCGCAAACCTGCGGGTGGTTCCGCTCCCGGCGGAGGCCGAGCGTCACCGTCCGAAGACCGCCGACGGCTGGGAGATCTCACTCGTGCGCTACCGCGCGGTCGGGGCCCCCACAGGAAGGCCGGTGCTGCTCTGCCATGGCATCTCGGCGAACGAACGCAACATGGACCTCGACGAAGGCCACTCCATGGCGCGCTGGTTCGCCTCGCAGGGGCGCGAGGCCTGGACGATGTCGGTGCGCGCGACGGGTGACTCCGATCGTCCCGACCCGTCGAAGGGCCGCACGCTGCCGATTCGCTTCGATCACTACTGGCAGCAGGACCTGCCGACCGCGATCGAACACATCCGGAAGACCAGCGGCGCCGACGCCCTCGACTACGCCGGTCACTCCATGGGCGGCATGATCGTCTACGCGTACCTGTCGCAGGGAGGACAGGGGCTGCACGCGGTGGCCACGCTCGGGGCCCCGACGCGTCTCGATTGGGGCACCGGGCTCGAGCAGCTGATTCGATCGCTCGGCCCGAAGATCGTGTCGGACGACGTCATGCTGCCGTCGCAGTTCGGCGCGCAGCTGTCGGCGCCGCTCCAGACGGTCTTCGACGACGGGCCATTCCAGCGCTTCTTCTACAACCCCGAGTCGACCAGGCCCGAGACCTGGCAACGGCTCGTCGTCTACGGCACCGCAGATACGGCGGGAGGCGCCGCGAAACAGCTCCTGAGCCTCGTCGAGACCAGTCGCTTCACCTCGGCTGATGGACGCATGGACTTCCGCGCCGACATGTCGCGCATTCGCACGCCCGTCATCGTCGTCGCCGGAAAGCTCGATCGCGTCGCGCCCACCCCTGCGGTGAAAGACGGCTACCGCGCCCTCGGAGGACCGAAGCGTTGGCTGTTGATTACCCGCGCGAATGGCGCCCGCGGCGAGTACGGTCACATGGATCTCGTCATCGGCGAACGCGCCGGTGACGAAGTGTTTCGCCCAGTGCTCGACTTCTTCACCCAGCACGAACCCCCGAGGACTCACTGATGCCGAAGGCCACCCCCCGCTCCAGGGCGTCCACCGTCAAGCTTCCCCCCGCGCTCCGCGCCATCGCCGGCTCGATCATCGAAGCGAAGCTGCCCAATGGGCTGCGCGTTCGACTCGTTCCGAACTCCGGCGTGCCGACTTGCAGTTACTACACGTTCTTCAAGGTGGGCGCCCGCAACGAGCGCCCCGGCATCACCGGCATCAGCCACCTCTTCGAGCACATGATGTTCAACGGCGCGAAGAAGTACGGCCCCGGCATGTTCGACAAGGTGCTCGAGAGCAACGGCGGCAGCTCGAACGCGTACACGTCGAACGATCTCACCGTCTACTACGAGGACTTCATGGCCGAGGCCCTCGAGAAGGTGATCGATCTCGAGAGCGATCGCATGCGCTCGCTCGCCGTCACACCGAAGATGCTCGCGAGCGAACGCCAGGTCGTCATGGAAGAGCGCCGCCTGCGCGTCGACAACGAGATCGCCGGCATGATGGACGAAGAGCTCAGCGCGCTCGTCTACAAGGCCCACCCCTACCGCTGGCCCGTCATCGGGTGGATGGGCGACATCGAGAACATCAAGCGCGAGGACTGCCTCGAGTACTTCCGCACGTACTATGCGCCCAACAACGCGACGATCTACGTCGCCGGCGACTTCGACCCGAAGCAGGCCCTGGCGCTCATCAAGAAAGCGTACGGGAACATCAAGGCCGGGCCCGCAGTCCCTGGCGTGCTCGACGCTGAACCCGAGCAGAAGGGCGAGCGGCGCGCGAACGTTCACTACCCCGCGCAGGCCCACTCACTGATGATCGCGTGGCGTGGTCCGAAGGGTGACGACCCCGACACGTTCATCCTCGACGTCGTGCAATACGCGCTGTCCGTCGGGCAATCGAGCCGCCTGACGAAGAAGCTGGTGTTCGAGCTCGAGCTCGCCGTCGGCGTGAACGTCGATTGGACGTGGCGGTTCGACCCGGGCACCTTCACCGTCGGTCTGGAGCTGAAGGCGGGCGGCGACCCGGCGAAGGCGGAAGCGGCGCTGTACGCCGAGCTGGAGCGCCTGGCGAAGGACGGCCTCGACGCGCGCGAGCTCGAGAAGGCGAAGAACAACCTCGCGGGCACGCTGATGCGCGAGCTGGCGACCAACAGCGGCCGCGCTCACGCGTTGGGGACCTACGAGATGATGCTTGGCGATTGGAGGCGAGGGCTCGCGCTCCCGTCGGCGTACGAGGGCATCACCTCAGAAGACGTCAAGCGGGTGGTCGCGAAGTACCTTGGCCGAGACCGTCGAAACGTCGTGACGCTCGTTCCCACGAACGGAGCGGCGGCATGACCGCCGCCCTGAAGCTGCGCCCCCTGAAGTTGCCGCCGCACGAGAAGCGCAAGCTGGGCAACGGGTTGATGCTGCACCTGGTGCCCCGTGGACCGCTTCCGTTGGTGGCCGTTCGCCTGGTCATGCGTGGCGGGAGCGTGTGGGATCCCGCGGGCCGCGCAGGGGTCGCCGACTTCGCCGCGCGCCTGTTCCGCCGGGGCGCCGGAGGTCGGACTGCCGACGACTTGAGCGAGGCCATCGACTTCGTCGGCGCGGCCATGGGTGGCTACGCGAACGAAGAGAACGTGGTGCTCTCGTTGAGCTGCCCGTCTCGTCATCTCGAGCCGATGCTGGAGCTGATGGGGCTGTTGCTCCTGAAGCCCGACTTCCCCGAGGCCGAGCTCGAGCTCTCTCGCCGCCGCACCCTGGCGCAGCTGCAGAACGAGCTCGACGATCCCGGGGCGCTGGCTGAGCGCGCCTGGGCCCGCGCGATGTGGGGCAATCACCCGTACGGGCACGAGACGCTCGGGCAGAAGAAGTCGGTCGAAGCGATGTCTCGCGCCGATCTCATCGACTTCCACAAGACCCGGCTGGGCCCGACGCTCGCCCACCTCTACGTCGTCGGCGACATCGACGTCGATCGCGTCACCACCGTCTCTGAGCGCATCTTCGGCGGGTGGAAAGGCGGGCCGGACTTCGCGCCGCAGGTCCCCGACTGGGCCGGCCCCGAGCGGGTGGGGCAGGTCATCATCGTCGACAAGCCCGAGCAGACGCAGGTGCAGATGCGCATCGGCGCCGAAGGGGTGAAGCGCGGTCACGTCGATCACTTCCCGCTGACGGTGATGAACGCGGTGCTCGGCGGTGGCTTCACCTCGCGGCTCATTCGCGAAATTCGCGTGAAGCGCGGGCTCTCGTACGGCGCCCATAGCTCGTTCGACATGATGGGCAACGCCGGCACGTTCATGGTCGGGTCCTTCACCAAGACCGAGAGCATCAACACGCTCATCGACGTCGCGCTCGCCGAAGTGAAGAAGATGCGCACGAAGGGGCCGACGACTCTCGAGGTCGACACGATGAAGCGGTACATCTCGGGCCTCTATCCCTCTCGCCTCGAGACGAACGAGGCGGTCGCGGGATCGATCGCCGACGTGCAGCATTACGGCTTGCCCGAGGACTGGATCACCGGGTACCGGGATCGCGTCAACGCCGTCACCGCGAAGGACGCAGCGCGGGCCGCGGCCAGTCACCTCTTCGATACGAAGCGGGTGATCGTGCTGGTCGGCAACGCGCAGAAGCTGGCCTCGAAGGTCGAGAAGTACGGTCGCGTCAACGTGGTGAAGCCCGACGAGCTGGAGTGATTGGTGCTGTCGGTGCTCACCCCGGTCGGCGCGAAGGGCCTCATCGCCGTCGACAAGCCGCCGGGCATGCTGGTGATCCCCGGGAGCGTCGGGGACCAACTCGACGGCGACTGCGTTCGTGACGAGCTGGCGAAGCAGTTGGGTCGGCCGGTCTTCGTCGTGCATCGCCTCGATCGTGACACCTCGGGCGTGTTGCTGTTGGCCCTCGACGCAGAGACGACGCGCAAGGCCTCGATGGCGTTCGAGCAGGGCCAGGTGAAGAAGCGCTACCTCGCGCTGGTGCAGGGCGTGGTGCGCGGCCCGCTCGACATCAATCTTCCGCTGATGGAGGGGCGACGCCGGAAGATGAAGGTCGCCCCCGCTGGCCTCGATGGGAAGCCGAGCCGTACGCTCGTTCGGCCCATCGAGACGTTCAAGAAGGCGACGCTCGTGGAATGTGAGCCGCTCACGGGCCGGCAGCATCAGATTCGGGTGCACCTGATGGCGAAGGGCCACCCCCTGTTGGTCGATCACCAGTACGGCCGCCGTCAGCCGTTCCTCGACACCGATCTCGGAGGGCCGGGCGACGCCGTGGTGCTCGACCGAACGCCGCTCCACGCCGCGTCGATCGAGCTCGAGTCGCTGGGCTTTCGGGCCGAAGCGCCGATCGCGCCCGACATGGTCGCGACGATGGAGCGCCTCAGATCGCTGGCGTAGTCGAGGGTGGTCCTTACACACCGCGCATGTCCGGAGGGTCGCTCTTCACGCTGTTCGACGATCTCGCGCTGCTGCTCGACGACGTCGCGGCGATGACGAAGGTGGCGACGAAGAAGACGGCCGGCGTGCTCGGTGACGATCTCGCGCTCAACGCGGAGCAGGTCGCCGGGGTCAGCACCGATCGCGAGTGGCCAGTCATCTGGGCGGTCGCGAAGCGCTCGCTCGTGAACAAGTGCGCCCTCGTGCCCGCGGCGTTGCTCATCAGCGCGCTCACGCCATTCCTCGTTCAGCCCCTCCTGATGATTGGCGGTGCCTTCCTCTGCTTCGAGGGCGCCGAGAAGCTGTTGGCGTGGCGGAGGCCTCACGTCGCACGTCCGTCCATGACCGAGGCGGAGCGGGTTCGCGGGGCCAGCCGTACGGACTTCATCCTGTCTGCCGAGATCCTGGTGATTGCGCTGGGCACTGTCGCCGAGGCCGCGCTGGTGAGCCGGGTGCTCGTGCTCACCGCGATCGCGCTGCTGATGACCGTCGGCGTCTATGGCCTGGTGGCGGGCATCGTGAAGATCGACGACGTTGGCCTGGCGCTGTCGAAGCGGGGCGGTGCCTCAGCGGTGCTCGGCCGTGCGCTCCTGGCCCTCGCGCCACGGCTGATGAAGGGGTTGTCGGTCGCCGGCACGGTGGCGATGTTCCTCGTTGGCGGAGGAATCGTCGGGCATGGCGTGGGGCCGATTCGCGATTGGCTCGACCCGATGAGCGACCTGGCGGCCATGCCGATCGAAGGCGCAATCGGTCTCGTCGTTGGCGCCGTGCTGGTTGGAGTGCAGGGCGTCGTCGGGAAGGCCCGGGGTGTCCTCGCGCTCAGATCATCGCGCCCGTCGGCGCCGTGAACTCGGAAGTCGGGGCGTCACCGGTGTTCACCACGCCGGCCGGCTCGAAGATCACCACCTCGGCCTCTTCGTCCGCCGCGGTCCGGTGCTCGACGCCAGGCGGAACGACGGTCAGCTGCCCGGCGTGGAGCTCGACCACGCGGTCCCGGTACTCGACGCGGAAGACGCCCCGCACCACGAGGAACAGCTCGGAGATCGTCTCGTGCCGGTGCCAGGGAAACGTGCCCTTGACCTTCACGGCCTTCACGTCTTGCCCGTTGAGCGACGCGACGATCTTCGGCCGCCAGTGCTCGTCGATGCGCGAGAACCGCTCGGCGAGATCGACCGTCTCCACGTCAGCTCTCTGGTGACGGCTCGGAGGAGGGGGCCTCGTCGCTCGGCGGTTTGTCAGCCAGCGCGCCTTCGGGGGCTTTCGGGTGCGTGTACGCGGGCTTCTGATCGCCACCGCCCTTGCCGTGCGCGAGGGTCTTCACGTCGGACTTGAAGGTGATGTCGACCTTGTCGACACGAACGGCGCTGACGATGCCGAAGCCGAAGGTCGGGTGATCGATCACGTCGTCGACCTTGAAGGTGTCCCTGATCGAGTACTTCTTCGCCTTCGTGAGGTCCTTGCCCTTGAGCTGCTCGTCGAAGCCGATCACGACGACCTCTGACTTCGGCGTTCGGGGGGCGCGAGGCGCGCTTGTGCTGGCTGGCTTGCGGGGAGCCGCGAACGACGTCGCCTTCACCAGGGGCTGCTGCCCACGGAACATGTGCTGCGAGTGACAGGTGTTGCACTGCACCCGCTTGATGGTCGTGCCCACCATCGCGAGGATCGTATGCGCCAGGTTCATGTCGCACTTGTTGCAGTGGGCGTCGACCTCGCCTCCGACACGAATCGAACTCGGCAGCGTCATGGGGCGCCCGAGTACCACGCCTTCCATGCACTGCAAGCGCCCCCGAGCCGCCTCCTCGCCTGACCGTTGAGGAATCAGCCGTTCTGCGCTTGGCGGAGCGGGCTATGGTCCCGCGCGCCTCATGTCGACGGACACCACTCAACTTCAGCCTCCTCCCAAACGGCCCCCCAACCCGTTCGTGCAGGCCATCGAGGCGGTCGGCGGCACGCTCACCAAGACGGTGGAGGACATCGGCGGGCTCGCGACGCTGCTGATCGACGTGGTGCGCTGGGCCGTACGGCCCCCCTTTCGGATCAACAACCTGATGGCGCAGCTCGACTTCGTGGGCGTGGGCTCGATGCTCATCGTCGCGTTGACGGGCATCTTCTCGGGCATGGTGTTCGCACACCAGACCGCGCGCGCCTTCGAGATGTTCAACGCCAAGAGCCTCGTCGGGCCCACGGTGACGCTGACGATCACCCGTGAGCTCGCGCCCGTGTTCAGCGCGTTGATGGTGACGATGCGCGCCGGCAGCGCGATGTGCACCGAGCTGGGCACGATGCGGGTCAGCGAGCAGATCGACGCGCTCGAGACGATGGCCGTCAACCCGGTGCAGTACCTGTTGGTGCCGCGCGTGCTCGCCGGGCTCATCATGGTGCCGCTGCTGGTGATGGTGTTCGATCTCATGGGCGTCGGCGGCGGCTACTTCGTCTCGGTCGCGGTGAAGGGCGTCACGGCCGGTACGTTCATCTCGCGCACGCAGCAGTGGCTCGATCCCGAAGACATCGCCGAGGGCGTCATCAAGGGCGCGGTGTTCGGCCTCTACGTGGGTCTCGTCGCCTGCTTCAAGGGCTACCATGCGAGCGGCGGGTCCAAGGGCGTCGGCCAGGCCACCACCGAGGCGATGGTCCTCTCGGCGCTCGGCATCTTCGTGCTCGACTACTTCGTCGGCGTCATCCTCCACAGCTAGAGCGCTTCGATGGCTACCACCTCGCAGCCCATCATCCAGATCATCGACCTGCACAAGTCGTTCGGGTCGCACGAGGTGCTCTCGGGCATCACGCTCGACGTGCCTGCTGGGAGCACCCTGGTGATCCTCGGCGGCTCCGGCAGCGGCAAGACGGTGCTGATGAAGCACATCATCGGCCTGCTGAAGCCCGACTCGGGCCGGGTGATCGTCGACGGCGAAGACATCGTGCCGCTGGGGCCTCGAGGGCTCGAGCGCATGCGCCGCAAGTTCGGCATGGTCTTCCAGGCTGCGGCGCTCTTCGACTCGATGACGGTGTTCGAGAACGTCTCGTTTCCCCTGCGCGAGCACCGCAAGGATCTGTCGGAAGACGAGATTCGCGCGCTGGTGAAAGAGAAGCTCGGCATCGTCGGCCTCAAGAACGTCGAAGAGAAGTACCCGGCCGATCTCTCGGGCGGCATGCGCAAGCGCGTCGGTCTGGCGCGCGCGATCGTGCTGGGGCCGAAGATCGTGCTCTACGACGAGCCGACGACGGGCCTCGACCCGATCACCACCGACTACGTCGACGAGATGATCCTCGACGCCAAGAAGGAGCTCGGCGTCACCAGCGTCGTCATCAGCCACGACATCGCGTCGGCCTTCAAGGTGGCAGACAACATCGCCTTCCTCTACCAGGGCCACATCATCGACCAGGGCCACCCGTCGAAGCTGCGTCACTCCGAGAACCCGGCCGTGAAGCTCTTCCTCTCGACCTGGTTCGGAAAGAACTGACGTGCACGCCCGGGCAAACAAACCGCTGACAGGTGGGTCGTCTCGACTAGGGTCGGAGGCCTTGTGAAGAAGGTCTTCACCCCTTTCCGCGTCGGGCTGCTGGTCATCCTCGCCCTCGGCATTCTGTTCAGCTTCCTGACCTTCTCGAAGAAGGGGGGCATGGAGCAGGACGCCGCAGTCGAGGTGTACGCCTACTTCAAGGACGCCAGCGGCCTCGGCAAGAAGTCTCGCGTGCAGATCGCGGGCATTCCCGTCGGTGAAATCATCTCGATCGAGCTGATCGGCCTTCGCGCGAAGGTGACGATTCGCATCAAGAAGGAGATCGGCGTTCGCCGGAACGCGTCGCTCACCAAGCGCTCCGAGTCGCTGCTCGGCGACTACCTGATCGATCTCGCGCCCGGCACCGAAGACCAACCGCCCATTCTCAACGGCGAAGAGATCGTCTCGGTGCTCGACGCGCCAGGCATGGAAGCGGTGATGGGCAGCATTCAGCTGATCGCCCTGGACGTGCAGCAGGTGACGAGGTCGCTGCGCAACGTGCTCGGCGGAGAGAAAGGCCAGGCGTCGCTCGAGTCGATCGTCGCGAACCTCACCACGCTCACCGCGGCCGTCGACAAGACGATTCGCGACAGCGCGACCCGCCTCGAACAGATCTTGAACAACGTCGAGGGCATCTCGGGCGACATCCGCAAGGTGACGACGAAGGAACAGAACAGCATCTCGAGCATCGTCGCCAACATCGACGCGATCTCGAAAGACGTGCGCGACGTGATGGCGTCCGTGAAGCGCGTCGTCGGCGAGAACGAGGGCGAGGTCCAGGGCGGCGTCGCGAACGTGAAAGAGACGCTCGCCAAGCTCGACCGCACGCTGGCCAACGTCGAAGAGGTGTCGAAGAACATCAAGGACGGGAAAGGCACCGTCGGCGCGCTGCTCTCCGACGAGCGGCTCGGCCAGAAGCTCTCCGACACCATCGAAGACGTGTCGGACTTCGCGGGCCGGCTGACGGGCATGGAGCTCGAGCTCGGCGTTCGCACGGACTACCTGGTGAACCAGGGCGCGGCGAAGATCTTCATCTCGGGCCGGCTGATGCCGAAGCCCGACAAGTACTACCTGATCGAGGCTGTCGATGACCCGCGAGGGAGCGTCGAGACGGTCATCCTCCAGAACAACCCGCCGGCCGCTGGAGAGCCCGCGATTCAGAAGCAGGTGCGCACCAAAGAGACGCTGAAGTTCTCGGCGATGTTCGCCAAGCGCTACTCGTTCCTGACGCTCCGGCTCGGCATCATCGAGTCGACCGGCGGCGTCGGGCTCGATCTCAACGTGCCGATCAAGTTCTTCTACTACTCGCGCTGGCTCGAGGACGCGCTGGTGGTGAAGGTCGACGCGTTCAACTTCTCGGTGGAGCAGTTGACGCTCCCGAGGCTTCGCGCGACGGTGCGCTTCACGCCGTTCGAGCATGTCTACGTGAACGTGGGTATCGACGACGCGCTCAACGCGCCGAACCGCGACTCGCTGACCAACAAGCTGATCTCGGGGCGCGACTTCTTCGTCGGGGCCGGCGTGTACTTCACCGACTCGGACCTGAAGTCGCTGCTCCCGTTGCTGCCTTCCCCGTGACGATCAGTAGACGTTGATCTCGACGTTGCTGGGATCGAGCGGACGCTCCATGCCGCGCGGGTTCGACTGGATGCGGCCAGGCGCGACGCCTTCCCGCTCCATGAAGACACGCAAGGCCTCGGCGCGCCGCTGTGCCATGCTTTCGCTCTCGTCGCGGCTGGCCTGGTCGGTGACGAAGACGTCGAACCGGACGCGCGTGGTCGGGTTGGCCTTGAGCAACAGGGCCAGCTGACGCAGTACGTTCTCCGTCCCCGGAGTGGGCGTGGCCTGACGTGCGAGGAAGTCGAGCCTCGAGCGCAGCTGCAGCTTCGTGCCGACCAGCGCCACCTTCCCCTCGCCGGGGTCGGGGCAGCCGTCACCGTCGAGGTTGCCGTTGATGGTCTCTTTCTCGGTGGGGCACTTGTCGTCGGCGTCGGCCACGCCGTCCTTGTCGGTGTCGACGAACCCGAGGGACGACTTCGCAGGCTCTTCGCCCTTCACCGGCTCGACCTTCCTGGCCGGGGCCGGCTTCTTCGGCGGCGGGACGGCCCAGGTGTCGACCGCTTGCGGTGGCCCGTCGGCGGCCTTCGGGTCGCTGGGGAGCGGAATCGGGGTGTGCTGGTACGAGAGCCCTGCCACCACGGTCCATCGTGGAGCCCCCCAGCCACGCGTCAGCCCGCCGCCAGCGCCGAGCTCGATCGAGAACCGGTCGGCGACTCGGTACTTCACGCCGGCGAGCGCATCGACCGGGTTTCCGGCCTGGCCCGAGTTCGCGAACCCGATCGCTCCGGTGAGCGAGACCTGCAGGAGCAGCGTGTTCTGGTTGCCGAAGAGAGGGAACTCGCCACCGAAGCCCCAGGTGAACTCCTGGCCGACCCGCAGATTGAGCAGCCGCTGCTCGGCCGTTCGGAAGGCGAAGCCCGCGTTGGCGACCAGCCGGAGGATCGGCAGGGTCAGCTCTGCGAGGAAGCGCGGGGCGATCATCACGGGCCCTCCACCGCGGAAGGCGGCCTTGTTGCCCGTCGGCAGCGAGAACGGCATCGCGACCGCCAGCTGCAAGGCTCCGTTGCGCGGCAGCAGGGCGTACTTGGGCGCGATGCGCAGATCGCCAGCGCTGAGGCCGTTGATGTTCGAGCCAAGCGCGGGATCGAGGGTGGTGGCGTCCTGCGTCCGCGCGATCGACAACGGCATGGCCACCGCGATCTCGAAGTGGTCCTTGATCGCCAGACCCAACGAGAGATCAAAGAAGGTCAGCTCGTCGACGAGGCGCACGAGGCTGTCGCGGCCTCCCGGAGTCCCCAGCACGAGCGGGTCGTCCGCGTAGCCGACGAAGAGGCCTCCGAACGGCGTCAGGTGCGCCGCGACACGCGCCGAGTCGAGGTTCAGGAAGTCCTGGCTGCCGGCGCCCGGCTTGAAGCGCTGCACGTCGATCGAGGTGTTCACCGTGCTCTGCGCGAGCACTGTCATCGGCGCGAGGAGCAGCAGCGCCGCAGCCACCGGGGCCCTGCGCCGACGAAGGCCCAGCATCGCGAAGAGCCCGATGAGCAACAGGCCCGACGGCGCCTGGCCGCAGCCGCCACCACCACGCACCTCGACATCGTCGAGCTTGTCGAGGGGGTTGGTGCCGCGCTGCCGCTCGATGCCGTCGTTCGCGCCGCCGCCGTCGGTGTCGGGGCTGTTGGGGTCGGTCTCACCGGGGTCGAAAGAGCCGTCCTTGTCGGCGTCTTCATCGCCGTCGAGCAGCGTGTCGCCGTCCGTGTCGGCCACCTCGGGGTTGGTCGGGTTGGCGCCATTCTTCTCGACGCCGTCGGTGAGTTCGTCGTCGTCGGTGTCGGCCTTCGAGGCGTCGGTCTCGCCGTCATCATCGCGACCGTCCTTGTTCGCGTCCTCGACTCCATCGGGGATGCCGTCCCGGTCAGAGTCTGTCGCCTTGGGGTTCGTCGTGGTGTTCGGGTCGGTGTCGGCGCGGAAGCTCCCCTTCGAGACGTCGGTCTCTCGCGGCTTCAGCGTCTGCTCCGTCGCGCCGGTTTCGGTGCCGTCCAGGATGCCGTCGTTGTCGCTGTCGGAGTCGAAGGCGTCGATTCGGCCATCGCCGTCCGTGTCGGTCACCCCGTCGGCGCCATCGAGCACCCCGTCGTCGTCGCTGTCTCCGTCATTCGGGTCGAGCCCTGCGTTGAGCTCTTGAACGTTCGTCAGGCCATCACGGTCGGCGTCCTGGCGATCGTCGAGCCGATCGTTCGGGTTCGTTTCAGCCGGGTCGATGCGGCCGTTCTTGTTCGCGTCCTCGGTGCCGTCGCTGTCGCCGCCGTCGTCGGTGTCGCTGCGCAGCGGGCTGGTGGTCGTCGTCGGGTCGGCGTCGGCCTTGAAGACGCTGGGCCGCGTCTGCCGGCCCTGTGGCATCGAGAGGCCGCGCTCGAGCCCGTCGGTGAGGCCGTCTCCATCGGTGTCAGGGTTCTTCGGGTCGGTCTCGTTGGCGGCCTTCACGCCGTTGCGGTCGACGTCTTCGTTGCCGTCGAGCAGGCCGTCGTCATCGCTGTCGTCATCGAGCGGGTCGGTCCTGCCGACCTTCACTTCGACGCCGTCGGAGATCAGGTCGTCGTCGGTGTCGGGATCGTTCGGGTTGGTGCCTGCGACGAGCTCGTCGTTGTCCGAGAGGCCGTCGCGATCGGTGTCTGCCCCGACGGTGATGGCGACGATCGCTGCCGCGACGCCGTTGTTCGAGTCACGCACCGTGTAGGTGAAGGTGTCGGGGCCGATGTAGCCAGCGGTCGGCGTGTACAGGACGGAGGCGCCCATCGGGGTGATCACCAGGCGGCCATGCGAGGCTGGTGACGTGACGACGATGCTGAGCGTCTCCATGGGATCTGGCGCCGAGGTGTCGTTCATCAGCACGTCGAGCACGTTGTCGACGCTGTCCTGCTGCACGCTGAAGACGTCGGGGGTCGCGGTCGGCGGGTCGTTCTGGTTGAGCACGTTGATGGAGATCGTGGACGTCGAGGTGCCGCCGTTTCCGTCGGTGATCGTGTACGAGAACGAGTCGGGGCCGAAGAAGTCGGGGCTGGGTGTGTAGGTGACGTTCGCGCCGCCCATCGCCAGCGCCGCGGTGCCATTCATCGGTTGCGTCACGGTGGTCACCCGGAGCGTTTCGCCGACGTCAGGCGAGATCCGATCGTTCGCCAGCGCGTCGATGACGTTGTTGATGGAGTCCTCGGCGACGCTGAGGGCGTCGGCCACCGCGGTCGGAGGATCGTTCACGGGCGTGACGGTGATCGCGACCGAGTCGGTGTCGCTCAACGCGCCGCCGACGCCGGTGTTGCCGAGATCGTTGGTGACGATTCGCAGGCTGGCCATGCCGTTGAAGTCGGCCGTGCCCCGGAAGGTCAGGGTGGCGAGCGCGGCGTTGGCGTCGCTCAACGTTGCCAGGAAGATCATCGTCGCGTCGTTGGTGCCGTCACCGACCGAGAACACAAGGTTGGTCGTCTGCGAGAGGTTGAGCGTGCCGTTGGTCGCCGAGAGCGAGATCTGGATCTGTTGGGTCGTCGCGTCAGGGTCGCTGACTGAGAACGCGTTCATCGTCGCCGTCGTGAAGGGCAGGGTAACGTCCTCTGCGATGGTCTGCGCCATGGGCACCGCGTTGACTGGCGGATCATTGGCCGGGCCCACGGTGATCTGGACCTGTGCGGTGGCGCTCAAGCCTCCCGGGTCGCTCACCCTGTAGGTGAACGAGTCAGGGCCGTTGTAGCCGGGGTTCGGCGTGTAGAGCACCGAGGCGCCACCCGTGGGGATCGTCGCCGTGCCATTCGCCGGCGCGGACACCATCGTGACGGCGAGCACCTCGGACGTGTCAGGCGCGATGCTGTCGTTGAGGAGCACGTTGAGCACGTCGTTGCTCGTGCCCTCGACGACGCCGAAGGTGTCGTTCACCGCGGACGGCGGGTCATTGACCGGGTTGACCAACACCGAGACCGTCGCCGTTGCCTGCCCGCCGTTCCCATCACTGATGGTGTACGAGAACGAGTCCATGCCGTTGAAGTTCGCGTTGGGCCGGTAGGTGACCCGCGAGCTCGTCACGCCGGTGATGCCGTTCATCGCGCTGCCGACCCCCACGATGCTGAGCACCTCGGGGCCATCGGGCATCGAGGAGTCGTTGAGCAGCACGTCGAACGAGTTCGTCGAGTCCTCGTTGACGACGAACGAGTCGTTGTTCGGTGTCGGAGGGTCGTTCACCGGCGTCACCGTGATGCTGACGAGGTCGTCGTCGGCGCGCGGGCCGCCGTTTCCGGTGTTTCCATTGTCGTTGGTCGTGATGCGCACCAACGCTGCGCCGACGAAGTTCGGCAGCGGGCGGAAGGTGACGGTCTGCAGGGTCGCGAGGATCGGCCCGATTCGGCCCGTGAACGTCATCGTCAGATCGTCGAGCCCGTCGCCCACCTGGAACGTCACGTTGGGGACCACCCCGACCGAGATCGTGCCTGCAGTGGCTGCGAGGGTGATCGTGAGCTCACCCATGCCGAGATCGACGTCGGCGACCGAGAACTGGTTTCCCGTCCCCAGGGTGAACACGAGCGAAGAGTCTTCGACGATCGTCTGGCTGGGCGGCACCGTGTTGATCGGTGCATCGTTGACCGGGTTCACGGTCGTCACCACGGTCAGGCTGTCATTCATGGTCTGTGGGTCGGGCACCAACGTCGAGACCGACACCGGAGCCGTCAGGGTGCCCCCTGCGAGGGTGACGTTGGCGACGATCACGATCGACGGCGCGAGGCCAGGGCTCAGCGAGCCGCGGGTGCACGTCACGACGCTCGCGGCCCTGCTGCAGCTCCACCCGCCGCCAGCCGCCGATTGGAAGGTCGTCTCGGGCGGGATCGTGAACGTGACCCGGACCGTGGTCGCGGTGCTCTCGCCCAGGTTGTTCACGTCGATGGTCCACGTGATGTTCGAGTCCTCATCGACGGGCGTCGGCGTCGCGACCATCGAAATGCTGAGGTCCGAGCGTGGCGAGAGCGTGTCCGTATCGGTGGCGAGATTGTTGAGCAGGCTGGGATCGTTGATGACCGGCGGGCTGAACGCCGATGCCTGGTTGATCAGCGTGCCCGTTGACGACGGGTTGATGGTGCCGGTGATCGTGAAGACGACCTCTTGACCCGCCGGCACGTTGACGTTCGTGTTGATGTTCCCGCTGCCCGAGGCAGGGCATGTGCCGCCGCCCGTCGCAGCGCAGGTCCACGCGACTGAGGTGAGCGCACCGGGCAGGGTATCGATGATGCGCGCGCCCGTGGCCGCGCCAGGGCCCAGGTTGCGAACGCGCAGCGTGTAGGTCGTCAAGGTACCGGGCACCGACGTGGTCTGGCCGTTGGTGAGCGTCACCTCGAGGTTGGCTGGTGCGAGGCAGAGGGGCACGTCGACGACCTGGTTGCCGACGATGGCGGCCACGATGGCCGCGGCATTGCCGGTCGCTCCACGAGTCGCACCATTCGTCGGGAACTCCGTGAGGCCGTTCGACGACGTCGTTCCACCAGGGCCGCCTTCGGTCGAGCGGGTGACGGCGCCGCCTGCGGTCGCGATGAAGCCTCCCGAGCCACCACCGCCAGGTCCCGTCGCCTCGTCGAGGCCCGACGAGATCAATTGACTCCCGCCTTTGCCTCCGTTCGCTGCGACCGAGAAGCCCGCGATCGCGTTGGCGCGCACGACGACGGTTCCTCCTGCGCCACCTCCGCCAGGTGAGTCGCGGTGGTTACCAGTGGTGTCCGCGCCAGGGCTTCCGTTCGCGACCAGGGCCCCTGCGCCGTTCACGTTCGTCGCCATCAGATAGATGAGGCCGCCGCCCCGCCCCCCGGCGCCCGCCGCACCTTGATCGCCGTCGCCGGCACCGCCGCCGCCGCCGAAGAAGAGCCGACCCGTCGCAGACGGATCGAGTGGACGCCCGCCGAGCCCACCACGCTCACGCCGCCGGTTGCCGTTCCACGAGGCGCCGCCAGGCGCTGACGTCACGGCGTTCTGGTTGTCCTGCGAGAAGCTGTACCCGCCGCGCCCGCCGCCCGAGTTGTTCGCGAGCGGTGTTGCCCCGCCCGTGTTCGTCGCGAGCAACCGGCCCGGGTCGAGCTGCCATGCCTGAAAGCCGATGACCGAAGGCTCCATCACGCCCTGACCGCTCCACAGATTGCCGTTGATGGAGTTCGCGCCGCCGCCACCTCCACCGCGCACCGCGTTACCACCACCGCCAGCGTTTGCCGCAGCGCCGCGCCCGTAGCGCCCGAGCAGGCCGTCATAGGTTGCCTGGAAGCCGACGATGCCTTCGCCCTTTTCACCGCCGAGAGCGGCCGACACGCTGCGGTTGGCCGTGACGTCGGCCGCCACCGCCGAGGTTTGTCCGTCGGTCGCGCCACCGCGGAAGCCAAGGCCTGCCACGTCAATCGTTCCCTGCAGCGTCAACGTGTCGCGGACGTGGAGTGCCACGATGCCGCCTCGCTGACCGTCCCAGGGGCGCGCGGTGATCGTTCCGGTAGCCGACACCGTGAGGTCGTTGAACTGAGGGACGCGGATCACCTGTGCTCGACCGGTCGTCGAATACGGGTTCTTCAGGCCGGAGCAGCCGTTGCCGATGGTGATGGTGTTGCCGGCGATCGACGTGACCTCGACGAACTCGTGAAAGCCGGCCCCATTGAGCCCGATGACCGCGCCGTAGGTCGCGTCGCCCGTGTCGATGGCCGCGCCCTGCGCCTCGTAGATCATGATCAGGTTGCCCGCCGCGAGCGGCCCGAAGGTGACGCTGTCGAGCTGCGTCGCGTCGGTCACCTGGAGCGTGGTGGCTCCGACGGCCGCGTTCGCCGCGAGCGCCGTGTACTCGTTGAGCTGCGCGACGCCGTTGACGGTCAGCGTCCCGTCCTGTCCGACGATCGCCTGGGCGCTCCTCGCGACCTTCGGGAGCTGTGTTTCGGTGCAACCGGCCAACAGGACTGCGGTCGCGAGTGAGCTCAGCTGCAGCGCGTGACGCAAGCAACCTCCTGGGGGCTGAGATCAAGCCCGGTGGAAAACTGTGACACTAGCGGAATCTGTACCGCCGAGGTGACCCACCGCTTGGCGGGCCACGAAACTTGCGGAAAGAGAGGTCAGGCGAGGGCGGCGGCGAGCTGCGGTGACGCGCCAAAGGACTCGACATAGCGCGAGAGGAACGCGGGCTTCGTAAAGGCGTGCTCCTGGCAGCCCTTGAGCTCGATGGCGTAGGTCGCAGCGAGGGCAGCGACGCGGCCCGTCACCTCCAGCGGCAGGTTCTTCGACAGGCCGAACGCGAGGCCCGCGAGGTACGCGTCGCCAGCGCCGGTCGGGTCGACGACGGCCGTCACCTTCGCGACGGGGATCTCGAGGACCGGCTTGCCGCGCTGGTAGATGCGGCTGCCCTGGTCACCGCGGGTCATGATCGTCAGCGGCGCGGCGTCGATCAGCTGTTGCTCCGTCAGGTTGGTGGCCTTCGCCATCATGCCGAATTCGTAGTCGTTGCCGATCAGCGCGGCGCAGCCGTCAAGCCCCGAGAGGATCTGCTGCTTGTCGAGGCGGGGCGTCTGCTTGCCTGGATCGAAGATGTACTTCGCGCCGATGCGACGGCACTCCTGCATGTGGCGCATCATGGACTCGGGGTCGGTGGGCGAGATGAGGGCCCAGTCGTCCTTCGTCAGGCCGATCGACTCGAGGGTCACCTCACGGGCGTGCACCACCGCGCCCGGGTAGAAGGCGACGATCTGGTTGTTCGACATGTCGGTGTTGATGAAGCAGCTGGCGGTGAACTCGTTGCCAACCAGCTTCACGCCGCGCACGTCGACGCCGAGCTTCTCGAGCGACTCGCGGTAGTCGACGAAGTCCTGGCCCGCAGCTGAAACGATCGACGTCTTCGCGCCGAGCATGGCGAGGTTGTAGGCGATGTTTCCCGCCGTGCCGCCGCGCAGGCGCTTCATGGAGTCGACCAGGAAGCTGACCGTCAGCATGTGGACCTTGTCCGGGAGGATGTGGTCCGAGAACTTCCCGGGGAAGTTCATGATGTAGTCGTAAGCGAGGCTGCCGGTGACGATGACGCGCATGGGGCTCCTGAAGGAGAGAAAGACGAGCCGCCCATAGCGCACGCGCTGCTGGCTGACGAGGGCCTCAGCGCGGCAGCCTTACCAGCTCGCATGCTTTGCTCCCGCTCAGCCCCGGTAGGGACCCTGGGCGACCGACAGACTCCTGCTGATCCGCCTTCGTCTCAGCGCGCGTGGCAGCAGGCGACGGGCTTGAGGAGCGTGCAGGAGACCTGGCCGTTGAACGAGCCCGTCGCGTTGAGGTTGGTCCCCGTGTCCGAGGTGCCGTTCGTCCACGCGCCGGATGCGTAGCAGGAGCCGGAGTTCCGAGCGCCGGCGGGGGTCCTGGCCGAGTCGACCCAGGCCCCGGTCGCGGGCGGCGGCAAGGTGTGCTGGTTGGCGAGATCGAAGTCGGCCAGGGTACAGAACGAAGCACCCGGGAATTCGGCATTGCACGTCTGGTTCGCGCCGACTGCTCCGCCGAGCGAGCCGGTAGAGGTGCCCGAGGTGAAGCCCTGGCTGCCCGTGGGACCTGCTGGCCCGACCAGGCCCTGGGGCCCTTGAGAGCCATTGCAGACGGGCAAGGTGCCGCCGTCGGCGAGCGACACAACGACGCCGCCGGTTGGGCATTGAGGGGAGCTCGGATTGAGAATCGAGGCGGAGATCGACGCGGCGCCCGGGCCGCTTGTTCCCTGAGGACTCTGCCACGCCCTGAAGCCCGACCGGTCCAACCGCCCCATTGCAGAGGCTGGTCGTTCCGCCGTCACTCAACTGGGTGATGCGCACTCTGCCGGTGGTGCAGGGCGCGGTGCCGACCGCGATGGGCGTGACGATGACGCTCGCTCCAGCGGGGCCGGTGACGACACCGCCGTCGAGGACCAGCACCGTGCCAGCGGGGCGAGGACACGCACACGCGGCAAACCCGGGCGCGAGTGCCGAAGTGCAAACCGACTCAGCCCTTGAGGTTCGCCTTGATGAGATCGCGGTTGAACTCGGCGATCACGCGCGTGGGGATCTCCTTCGGGCACACCGCCTCGCACTGCGAGAGGTTGGTGCAGGTGCCGAAGCCCTCGGCGTCCATCTGCCTGGCCATGTTCTTCACGCGCTCGTACCGCTCGGGCTCACCCTGCGGCAGGTGCGAGAGGTGCGAGACCTTCGCCGAGACGAAGAGCATCGCCGAGGCGTTCTTGCAGGCCGCGACGCAGGCGCCGCAGCCGATGCACTGGGCCGCGTCCATCGCCAGCGTCGAGGCCGTCTTGGGAACGGGCAGGGCGTTCGCGTCCGGAGCGCCGCCGGTGTTCACCGAGATGTAGCCGCCCGAGGCGATGATGCGATCGAACGAGCCGCGATCGACGACGAGATCGCGAATCACCGGGAACGCCTTCGCGCGCCAGGGCTCGATGTAGACGTGCTCGCCGTCCTGGAAGTGGCGCATGTGCAGCTGGCAGGTGGTGACGCCCTTGTGGCCGCCGTGCGGCTTGCCGTTGATCACCATCGAGCACATGCCGCAGATGCCTTCACGACAGTCGTGATCGAACGCGATGGGCTCCTCGCCCTTGTTCATCAGCTTCTCGTTCATCACGTCCAACATCTCGAGGAAGGACATGTGATCGCTCACGCCTTCGAGCGTGTATTCCTTCATCTCGCCGGCAGCGTTCGGGCCGTTCTGACGCCACACGTGCAGCGTCAACGTCTTGGTCTTTTCGCTCATTACTTGTAGCTCCGGATCGACGGCTTGAAGGTTTCGTAGACGAGGGGCTCGACGTGCTTCACGGCCTTCTGGCCTTCGCCCTTCCACTCCCAGACGGCAGCGTTCATGAACTTCTCGTCGTTGCGCTTGGCTTCGCCTTCGTCTTCGTGCTCCGAACGGAAGTGACCGCCGCACGACTCGTCACGCTCGAGGGCGTCCCGGGCCATCACCTCGGCGAACTCGAGGAAGTCGGCGACGCGGCCGGCCTTCTCGAGCGCGGTGTTCAGGTTCTCGGCCGAGCCCGGCACGTTCACGTTCTGCCAGAACTCCTCTCGCAGCGCTGGGATCTGCTGGAGCAGCTCGCTGAGGCCCTTTTCGGTGCGGGCCATGCCGCACTGTTCCCACATCATGAGGCCGAGCTGACGGTGGAAGCTGTCGACGGTGCGCTTACCCTTGATGCTGAGGAACTGCTTCACGCGGCCGTTGACGTCCTCGAGCGCCTTCTTGAACTCGGGGTGATCGGTGGTGACCTTCGGCTGCTTGGCGGTCGCAAGATAGTGGCCGATCGTGTACGGCAACACGAAGTAGCCGTCAGCGAGCCCCTGCATGAGGGCCGAAGCGCCGAGCCGGTTCGCGCCGTGGTCGGAGAAGTTGGCTTCGCCGATCACGTGCAGGCCGGGCACGTTGGACATCAGGTTGTAGTCAACCCACAGTCCCCCCATCGTGTAGTGGACGGCAGGGTAGATGCGCATCGGCACCTGGTACGGGTTCTCGCCCGTGATGGTGCTGTAGATATCGAAGAGGTTGCCGTAGCGCTCCTTGATGACCGGTTGGCCGAGACGCTTGATGGAGTCGGCAAAGTCGAGGAACACGCCGCGCCCACCTGGCCCGACGCCTCGATTTTCGTCACAGACCGTCTTGGCCGCGCGAGAGGCGATGTCACGCGGCGCCAGGTTGCCGTACGAGGGGTACTTGCGCTCGAGGTAGTAGTCGCGCTCGTCCTCGGGGATCGTGTCGGGCCTGCGAGTGTCGTTCGGCTTCTTCGGCACCCAGACGCGGCCGTCGTTGCGCAGCGACTCGCTCATCAGCGTGAGCTTCGACTGGTAGTCGCCAGAGACCGGAATGCAGGTGGGGTGAATCTGCGTGTAGCAGGGGTTCGCGAAGCCAGCGCCCTTGCGCGCGGCTCGCCACGTCGCGGTGACGTTGCAGCCCTTGGCGTTGGTCGAGAGGTAGAAGACGTTGCCGTAACCGCCGGTGCCGAGCACCACGGCGTCGGCCGCCCACGCTTCGACTTTTCCGCTGACGAGATCGCGCGTGATGATGCCGCGGGCGTGGCCATCGACGATGACGACGTCGAGCATCTCGTGCCGCGTGTGGAGCTTCACCGCTCCGGTGTGCACCTGCTTCATCAACGCCTGGTACGCGCCGAGGAGCAGCTGCTGGCCGGTCTGGCCGCGCGCATAGAACGTGCGAGACACCTGCGCGCCACCGAACGAGCGGTTGTCGAGGTGACCGCCGTACTCACGCGCGAAGGGCACGCCCTGCGCGACGCACTGATCGATGATGTTCACCGACACTTCGGCGAGGCGGTACACGTTGCCTTCGCGCGCACGGTAGTCGCCGCCCTTGACGGTGTCGTAGGCGAGGCGTCGAACCGAGTCGCCGTCGTTCTGGTAGTTCTTCGCGGCGTTGATGCCACCCTGTGCCGCGATGGAGTGGGCGCGGCGCGGCGAGTCCTGGAAGCAGAACGCGTCGACCTGGTAGCCGAGCTCCGAGAGGCTGGCGGCGGCCGACGCTCCGGCGAGACCGGTGCCGACGACGATGACCTTGAACTTGCGCTTGTTGGCAGGGTTCACCAGCGAGACGGCGGCCTTGTGGCGCGTCCACTTCGTCTCGATGGGACCGTCGGGGATCTTGGCGTCGAGTTTCATGGCTTGATGATTCCGAGGAGGACGGAGACGGGAATGCTGATGAAGGCGGCGCACAGGCCGTAGCCGATGACGAGCGACGCATTCTTGACGAAGGGCGTCCACCGCTTCCCCCACAGCCCGAGGTGCTGGAACAGGGAGGAGATGCCATGGGACAGGTGCTGCGAGAGGAGCAGCTGCCCGACGATGTAGAAGCCCGCGATGAGCGGGTTGCGGAAGCCCTGAATGAGCATGTCATACGGGCTGAATGCTCTCGTGGGCCCGAGGCTCTCGGTCACGCTGACGATGCGCAGGGTGAAGTGGGCGATGTGATACGCGAAGAATGCCGCGATCACGAGGCCCGAGATGATCATCGTCCTGGCGGCCATCGAAGCCGGCGTCTTGTTCTCGTAGGCGTACGCGACCGGACGGGCGGCCTTGTTCATGCCTGCGGTGCGCACCGCGAAGTAGAAGTGCAGGGGAATGGCCAGGATCAGCGCCGCGCGGGTGCCCCACAACAGCGGCAAATTGCCCTTGAGCGTCTCGGCGTAGGCGTTGAACGCGTCACGGCCGACATAGGCGAGCAGGTTGCCAGCGAGGTGGCCCATGACGAAGAGGGACAAGCCCAGGCCGGTCGCGGCCATCACGATCTTCGAGCCGACCGAGCTCATCGCGAACTTCACGATGGCGCCGATGAGGCTCTCGTCCCCGTCGCCCGCTTTCAGTTCTGCCGCATCGGACATGCACGTCTCCTTGGAATCCTGAACGACCGCCAGGGGGTCATACCCATGGCCGGGTGCGTCAGCCACGCTCCTCTTCCACGGACGCCCCTCGGGCCAACAGCAAAATCACCCTGACCTGTGAGCAGCGGTGATGCACAGCGGGTTGTCGGCAGGGGGCGAGCCCCGTAGAACACAGGGCAATGGGCGTCGAGGTGAGGACCATCGAGCTTGGCGCCGACGGCAAGCCACTGGAATGTCCCGCGCCTGTTTCCCTGCGCCGGGAAGTCCGCTTCGCCGCCCCGATCGCGCTGACGGTGATGGCGGCGATGATGCCCGCGACGGTGGTGATCCCCGTCATTCGCCCGTTCGTTGCTTCAGGCTGGCCGGGGCAGGAGTGGGTGTTTCACGCGTTCATGGCGGTGAACCTCCTTGGCGCGTGCCTGGTGGGGCCGGCGCTGGCGGTGTGGGCGGATCGAATTGGCAAACGCCGACTGATGGCGGGGAGCCTGGCGCTGCTCGACGGCGTGATGGTGGCGCTGGTGGCGTTGAAGCCTTCGCTGGGCGTGATGCTGGGCCTGCGCTTCGTGCAGGGCGCAGCGAGCGTCGGAGCCGTGTCGATCCTCATGGGCGCGGCGCGTGGCCGGGTAGCGGGCTCAGCAGCGACGGGGATGGTTGGGAGCGCCGTGGTCTTGGCGCTGGTGGTCGGCATTCCGCTCGGCGCGATCCTGGGGAAGGGTGATCCGTCGCACCCTTTGATGGTGGGCGGTGCGATCGGCGTGCTCGCGGGGCTGGCGGCGTTCCGCGTGCTGCCCGATGGCGCGTCGTCGCAGCTGTCGGGCAGGGCGGTGTGGAAGGCTCCGGGGGTTCGGCTGCCGGTGGTGGTGGTCGCTCTCGAGCGATTCACGGTCGGAGCCTTCACCGTGACGCTGCAACTCTTTGCCTTTCACGTCTTGCAGGTGCCCGATGGAACGGTGAGCCGGTGGTTCACGGTCTTTCTCGTCACGTTCGCGATCGCGACGGTGCCACTGACGAGAATTGGTGATCGGTTCAATCGCCACACGCTGATCACGTCGGGAGCCCTGGTGTACGGGTTGATGTTCTTCTCGCTGCTGGTGCTCGACGCCACCTGGATTCCACTCGTGCTCGCCGTGGGCGGCGTCGCCTCGGCAGCGATCTACGGACCGAGCTTGGCGTTGGTGACTCAGGCCGTACCGACCGAAGCGCGCGCGTCAGCGATGGGCCTCATGAACGCAGCGGGCACGTTCGGCATGTTCGTCGGCAACCTCGTGGCGGGAGCGATTGCAGCGATTGCCTTGTCGTCAGGGTTCGATCGCCCGGTGGCCTACAGCGCCGTCTTCGCCGTCGCCGGAGCGAGTCAGCTGCTCAGCGCCTTCGTTTCGCGCGTGTTCCGAGGGAAGTGAATCAACCCTCAACCTCTCCTCATCGAGTGCGGGGCGCCGCGAGTCTCAGCACGGGGGCAAAGATGAGATGCCTCAAAGCGTCATCTGACAAGGGAGTTCCTCGTGCGAATGTTCGTTTTGTCGGTCCTGCTCCTGGGGGCATGTAGTCCACCGGCCCAGATCCAGGTCTGCTCGAGCCTGAACTGCGCAGGCTGCTGCGACAGTTCCGGAACCTGTCAGGCAGGCGTCACCTCCGATACCTGTGGTGCCCGCGGCGCCTCGTGCATCTCGTGCTCTGGGGCTGAGCGGTGCCTGATTGGCGTGTGCATGTTTCGCTCGCCGGAGGGCGGTGGTTCGGCGGCTGGTGGTTCGGCGGCTGGTGGTTCGGCGGCTGGTGGTTCGGCGGCTGGTGGTTCGGCGGCTGGTGGCACTGCGGCTGGTGGTACTGCGGCTGGTGGCTCCGCGGCTGGTGGCTCTGCGGCTGGTGGCTCCGCGGCTGGTGGTTCCGCGGCTGGTGGCTCTGCGGCCGGTGGCTCTGCGGCTGGTGGTTCCGCGGCTGGTGGTTCCGCGGCTGGTGGTTCCGCGGCTGGTGGTTCCGCGGCCGGTGGTTCCGCGGCCGGTGGCTCTGCGGCTGGTGGTTCCGCGGCTGGGGGAACACCAAACGGTCTCTGGACTCGCGTGCCACCTTCGCCGCGGTTCAACCACGCGATCGCTGCAGATGTGACTCGGCAGCGACTCGTGATGTTCGGTGGAGTCCTCGCCGACACGTGGGAGTGGGACGGAACGCGGTGGTCCGAGATCATGTCGCTCGCGGCACCGTCAGCACGCACGGGGCATGCGATGGCGTGGGACGGTCAGCGGGTCATCTTGTTCGGGGGAAGTGGCGCGAATGCAGAGACGTGGGCCTGGAACGGCGCCCTCTGGTCTCAGCTCTTCCCCTCCCGTTCGCCGCCAGGCCGCGAGCGTCACGCGATGGCGTGGGACTCGTCGCGCCAGCGAATCGTGGTCTTCGGTGGCTCGGGCCTCGCGGGCGTCTTGAACGACACGTGGGAGTGGGACGGCACCACGTGGACACAACGCATGGCCACGGCCGCTCCTTCTGGACGTGAAGGGCCGGCCATGACGTTCGACGCGAGCCGTAACCGCATGGTGCTCTTCGGAGGCGGCACGGGCGGCACCGAGACGTGGGAGTACGACGGAACGACGTGGACGCGGCGAATGCCGACGACGGCTCCTTCGAGTCGCCTGGGGCACGTCATGACCTGGGACCCGGTCCGGCAGCGGGTTCTGCTCTTCGGAGGCACGTCCGGAGCGCAGACGAACGACACCTGGGAATGGAATGGCACGAGCTGGACCCAGAGGACGCTGACGACGTCACCGCCGGTTCGTACCTGGGCCGCGATGGCGTGGGACGGATCGCTCCAGCGAGTCGTGCTGTTCGGCGGGTTCGGCGCGGGCATTCTGCGTGCCGATACCTGGCTCTGGGACGGCACCTCGTGGTCCCTCGCGGGTGGCACGACGCCCAGTGCGCGGTCGCGGCCTGCGTTGGCCTTCGACGTCACCCGCCAGCAGGTCGTGCTCTTCGGCGGAGAGCTGATCGCTGGAGGAGGCGTCAGCGACACCTGGACGTGGGACGGGCGCGACTGGACCCTGCGCACACCCGCGGTGTCACCCAGCGCGAGCTTCGGGCACTCGATGGCATGGGACGCGACGGCCCAGCAGGTCCTTCTGTTCGGCGGTTCGCTGGGGCTCGAGACGTGGGTGTGGGACGGCACCGTGTGGTCGAGGCGCACGACCACGGCGACCCCACCTGAACGAAGCCAGGCGGCGATGGTCGGCGACGCCGCTCGACAGCGCGTGGTGTTGTTCGGAGGTTCGGGCAGCGGAGGAAGCCGCTTCGACACGTGGCTCTGGAATGGCACGACGTGGAGCCAGGCGCTCCCGACCTCGTCGCCCCCTGCGCGCAGTGAGCACGGCATGGCGTACGACCCCGTTCGGCGGCGTGTCGTGCTCTTCGGTGGCTTGGGCCAGGCTGGCGTGCTCGGGGATACGTGGGAATGGGACGGAACGACCTGGACTCGGCGAATGCCATCGATCTCTCCGCCGCCGAGACGGGCCCACGCGATGGCATGGGACGAAGGCCGTCAGCGGGTCGTGGTGTTCGGTGGCATTCCCAACTCGCTTGCCGACACGTGGGAGTGGGACGGCTCGACGTGGACGCAGCGCATGCCCCTGAACCCACCGCCGCCGAGCGCCTACCACGCCCTGGTCGGTGATACCGCGCGCCGCCAGGTGCTCCTTTTCGGAGGACAGTCGACGACGGGCCCGACGGCCTTCGGCACCTGGGTCTGGGACGGAACGCGCTGACGCATTCACACGCCCGTCGCCGGTGTCGTCGTGAGCCCCACCAGCGCTTCGGAACACCGTCTGCGCGCACACCAACGTCACGAGCGAGCTCAGCACGGGAACGATCTTGCAGACATTCGTCCGGTTCGTCGATACGACCGCTCGCGTTTTCGAGGTCCCACGTCAGGAGTCGAAATGAAAATCCACGAGTATCAGGGCAAGCAGATCTTCAAGAAGTACGGAGTCCCCGTGCCGCGCGGCATCGTCGTGCGATCCGCTGACGACGCTGAGAAGGCCGCGAAGGAGCTGGGCACGAAGATCACGGTCGTGAAAGCCCAGATCCACGCAGGCGGCCGCGGCAAGGGCGGCGGCGTGAAGATCGCGAAGAGCCCCGCAGAGGCGAAGGAGCACGCCTCGAAGATCCTCGGCATGATGCTGAAGACCCTGCAGACCGGCCCCGAGGGCCAGAAGGTACAGACGCTCTACATCGAGGAAGGCCTCGACATCGACAAGGAGTTCTACCTCGGCGTCACCCTCGATCGCGCCACCAGCCGAATCACCTTCATGGCGTCGACCGAAGGCGGCGTGGAGATCGAAGAGGTCGCCGAAAAGCACCCCGAGAAGATCCTCCGTGAAGCGGTCGACCCCGCCGTCGGCTTCCAGGCCTACCAGGGCCGCAAGCTCGCCTACGGCCTCGGTCTGTCGGGCGACTCGGTCGGCTCGTTCGTGAAGTTCTGCACCGCGCTCTACCGCGCCTACATGGAGACCGACGCCGGCCTCGCCGAGATCAACCCGCTCGTGCGGCTGAAGGACGGCTCCATTCTCGCGCTCGACTCGAAGATGACCTTCGACGACAACGCGCTCTACCGTCAGAAGGAAGTCGTCGAGATGCGCGACATCGCCGAAGAGGACGAGCGCGAAGCGAAGGCCAAGGAGTTCGACCTCGCGTACATCTCGCTGCACGGCAACATCGGCTGCATGGTGAACGGCGCTGGCCTCGCGATGGCCACGATGGACACCATCAAGCTCGTCGGTGGTGAGCCGGCCAACTTCCTCGACGTCGGTGGTGGCGCGACGAAGGAGAAGGTGACCGCCGCGTTCAAGTTGATCCTCGCCGACCCTGCCGTGAAGGCGGTCCTGGTGAACATCTTCGGCGGCATCATGAAGTGCGACGTGATCGCCGAGGGCATCATCGCGGCCGCCAAAGAAGTGCAGCTCAAGATTCCCCTCGTGGTGCGCCTCGAAGGCACCAACGTCGAGCTGGGCAAACAGATCCTCGCGAACTCTGGCCTGAAGATCACGCCAGCAGACAACCTCCGCCAGGCAGCCGAGAAGGCCGTCGCCGCGCTGAAGAGCTGAAAGGGATTTCACCATGAGCATTCTCGTCAACGCAGACACCCGTCTCCTCGTTCAGGGCATCACCGGCTCGGCCGGCTCGTTCCACGCGAAGCAGTGCATGGAGTACGGCACCAATCTCGTCGCCGGCGTCACGCCCGGTAAAGGTGGTCAGAAGTTCGAGGGCAAGGTGCCCATCTTCGACACCGTCGAGCAGGCCGTGAAGGCCACCGGCGCCAACGCCTCGGTCGTCTTCGTGCCACCGCCGTTCGCGGCCGACTCGATCATGGAAGCCGCCGACGCGAAGCTGCCGCTCGTCATCACCATCACCGAGGGCATTCCGGTGAACGACATGGTGAAGGCCAAGCGCTTCCTCCAGGGCACAGGTACGCGCCTCATCGGGCCGAACTGTCCCGGCGTGATCACCCCCGGCGGCAAGTGCAAGATCGGCATCATGCCTGGCCACATTCACCGCCCTGGCCGCATCGGCGTGGTGTCGCGCTCCGGCACGCTCACCTACGAGGCGGTGTTTCAGATCACCGGCCTCGGCCTCGGGCAGTCGACGGCCGTCGGCATCGGTGGAGATCCCGTCAACGGCACCAACTTCATCGACGTGCTCAAGCTCTTCAACGATGACGCCGAGACCGATGCCGTGATCATGATCGGAGAGATCGGTGGCAGCGCGGAGGAAGAGGCGGCTGCGTGGGTGAAGGAGCACTTCAAGAAGCCGATCGCCGGGTTCATCGCTGGCGCCAGCGCGCCTCCGGGCAAGCGCATGGGCCACGCCGGAGCGATCATCGCCGGGGGCAAGGGCACGGCCGCCGAGAAGGTGAAGGCCATGAGCGCCGCGGGCTACGTGATGGCCGCGTCGCCGTCGGAGCTCGGCACCACGCTCGTCGAGGCGATGAAGCGCAAGGGCATGAAGGTCTGACGTTCGGCTGAGCGTGTCGAACCCGGAGCGCCGGTTTTCCTTCGATGGAGGCTGGCGCTTCGTCGTCTCACCCGGCCCGAAGGGTCCTTCCCTCGCGAAAAGTCGACCATCTTCGAGGTACCGACTCGCGGGGAGCGCTGAAGTCGATTGAGCCACCACGGGTCGAGCCCGAGCCTGGCCTGGTCCCGCGGGGCCTGGGGGCCGCGCCTGGTCTGAAGTCTCGGTTTGGTTGGTGCCCTGTTGCGCTCGGGATCAGGTGATCGCCGCTCGACCTCAGCGGCGCTGCTTCTCATCGTCGAGGATGTCGAAGATCGCGAGGTGAGGTTCGGTGACGATCTCGAGTGGGCGGCGGCGCAGCGACGCGCTCGAAAGCACCGGATCCGGGGCAGGGCGTCTGTCCGGAAGCTGCGGCGCGGCCTTCGCTGTGGGCGCTCTTGGACGGGCGGGCCCTTGAGCAGGAGCGATCTTCAGGATCGGTCGCGATTCAGGGCTGGGAGGGACTCGCGTCACGAGCCGTGAAAGTCGCGACACCTCGTCACGCAGCGCCTGATCGGCCGGCGTGAGCCTGAGCGCGGACGTGAGCGCAGCCTGGGCATGCTTCACGTATCCAGCCGCCTCGAGCTGACGCGCGCTCGCCCGCCAGGCCGACACTGCGAGCTCGTACCGGCCCAACCGTCGCGACAGCGAAGCCAGGGTGCTCCACAGCTTCCAGCCAGCATCGTTCTGGGCGAGGTGGGCGTTGATGAGCGCCGCCGCCTTCCGAAGCTGCCCGGCCCCGACCAGGGCATCAGCGTGCTCTTTGAGGGAGATCTCGGTTGCCACTGTTCTCGCTGCCGCCGAGTTCACGCCCGAACCCGGTGCAAGGTCGGGACCGGCCCGGAGTGGCTCGACTTTGCTTGCGTTGTCAGCCCTCTTCGCGACGAGCTGGAGTGCGCAGGCCTCGGAAAGTGTCTCCGCGAGTGCTCGCTTCCGCCACTGCCTTCCAGTGCGCGAACGAGGCGGGGCCCGATTCGAGGGGATCGCGGAACAGCTCCCGGACCCGGGCGCGTGAGAGCGTGCCGTGTGCGTGTGACTGATACAACGCCTCGCCGAGCAGATAGCCGAGCGCGTGACTGGCCGCCTGGAACTGCTCCATCGTCGCGGGCACCAACCGCCGGGCATCGGCGCTCTGCGCGTCAGGCAGGCTGGCCAGCGCCAGGACGAACGCGGCGGTCTGCTGCTGCTTCGGCTCGCCGTGGGTGAAGCGGCCGGTCCACTCGACGAGCGAAGGGCAGGTGCGGCGCGGGTTGACGAGCTTGGACCCGAAGAAGCCGATCGCCTCTTCCACACACCGCGACCAGAACGCATCGGCGCGGGTGCGCTCACGGTCCATCTCGGCGTCGACCGCGCAGTGCCGCACGAAGTGAGCCGCTTCTTCTGCGGCGTGGTTAAGCGAGAAGCCTGACAGCCAGATCGTCCTGGCCCGTGGCACGAACGCGCTCTGGCCGGACAATACATGTCGCTCGAGATGCTTGAGCTCGGCGCGGGAGAAGTTCCCCCGGCGCTCCAGACGGTCGAGCACGTCGAGATCGTTCGGAGTCAGCACCTCGAGCTTCGCCAGCGGGCCGGTGACCCGCACGTCCACCAGCTTCGCGATCGCCTTCACGAGCGCCCGGACCGTCGAGGCGATGCCTCCGTCTTCAATCGGCGCGTCTCCGGCCTCGGCCTCGCAGTAGTCGAGGAACGTGCGCTGACTCACCAGCGGCGAGGCGTTGAAGATGCCGACCACGTCGTCGCTCAGCTCGACGGCCTCGGTCACGTCCGCGAGCCCTTCATGCGCGAGCTTCCACCAGACACCCTCGGGGTTCTGGAGCACGACGAGCTGCCTGCGCTCGGTCTTCCCCAGCGCACGCTCGACACACGCGGGAAGGTGCGGGGGCGCGACATGGTACTGGCCCATCAGCACCAGCACGAGCGGGCGGTCGACCGCCTTCGCCGCCTTTACGATCGTCGTCGCCGCTGCCTCGTCACGTACCTGCAGCGACCGACGCCCCGACGCGCGCTTGTCGATGGCGATGACGTTGAGGTGGTGCTTCCGGGCGAGCTCGAACAACGGCTTGAAGTGCGGCCAGATGTCGAACGCGCCGGAGTAGGGATGCCCGATGCGATCGAGGAACGCACGATCGCCGATCGTGCCCGCCAGGTAGCGGTCGACGGACGCCTGGTGTCGGGCCTCGACGAACTCGAGGGCCAGCACCACGCGTCGCCCGCTCTCGACCGCTCGCTGCGCCACGTCGAGGAACGCGCGCTGCGCAAACCGGAGCGTGTGGTAGTCGCCGACGTGAACGATGTCGGCCTCACGCACCCGCCGATGCACGTCCTTCATCGTGAGCGTGCGCCGGTAGCGGCGACTGAGCTGGCGGTAGCGCGCTTCGTAGGCCTTGAAGGACGCAGAGGCGCCCACGACCAGCGCGTCGATCTGCCGCTGTTGGTGACGAAACAGGGCCTGCTGCAGGGCGAGCGACGGCTGCATCGGAGGACGGTTGCTACGCTTCCATGCACCAGGGCACGCGGCAATTTCCTGGCTTGCGTTGTGGGGCGCTGCAGCCCACCATCTGTCCTTCGTGCGTCGCGCTCTCTGCCTGCTGTTGCTGCTGGCTCCGGGCCTCGCGCTCGCGGGCGAGCCCAAGGTCGGCTTCCTGCACACGCCGCCCGTCGAGCTCAAGCCGGGGGCCGACTTCACGCTCGAAGGCTCCCTCACGGGCGATTCGCTCTCGACCGTCTCGCTGAAGTTCCGCGCTCCCGGGAAAGCCTACGAGTCGATCGCCCTCGAGCTGCAATACGGGGACCTCTACCGTGGCGTCGTCCCCGGCGCTCGCATCGTGTCGCCCGCCGTCGAGTACTACATCGAAGGCACGACCAGGCTCGGCGAGGTGGTCGCCATCTTCGCGACGGCCTTCAAACCGGTGAAGGTGACGGTGCCAGGCGCAGCGCCAGTCGAGGCGAAGGAGCCGAAAACCGAAGCGTCGCCGGACGAAGACCCGAAGCCAGCGCCGACGCCCGTCGAGCCCCCCCCGAAGGTGAAGTGCAAGAAGACGAAGAAGGGCAAGAAGTGCGACGAAGACCCGGCGCTGCCTCCCGATCCCGTCGAGAAGAAGCCGCCGCCCGAAGAGAACCCGCCCGAGGTGAAGCCGGTCGAGAAGGCCACCGAGCCAAAGCAAGCCGAGAAGAAACAGGCTGGCGACAAGCCACCGCCCCGGCGCAGTGAGCTCGAAGAAGAGCTGGCGATGTATTCGGCCGAAGAGACCGGCGCGATCGTGCAGAAGGTCGACGAGTCGAGCGCGCGGACGGCGTGGATGCCGACGGTGCTCACGGCGGCGCAGCTCAAGCAGCTCGGCGTCCGATATTTCTTCGAGGCGCTCGATCTCGTGCCGGGGCTCACTGTCTCACGTGACGTCCAGGGCACGTTCAGAGTGGGCGTGCGTGGCATCCGTGGAGAGCCCGACATCCTCTTCACCCTCAATGGCCAGCGGCTCAACGCCTTCTACGATGGCAAGGCGCTGGCGAACCTGCCGATCGACACCTTCGCGCGCATCGAGATCTTCCGCGGCCCCGCGACGGCCGAGGTGGGCCTCGGAAACTTCACCGCCGTGATCAACCTCGTGAGCAACCGCGAACAAGGCCTGCGCGCGTCGTTCCTCGGGGGCCTGTACGGCGCCTTCGATGGGCACCTCTCGGCCGCAAAGACGTTCGGCGGCTTCACGATCTTCGGAGATGGCGACGTGGCGACCCAACAGGGCGCCGCGCGGCCCATCATTCGCGACGGGCTCGACACCAGCACGCCGGCCGCGACCGAGAAGTTCACCAACGATCAGCGGCTGCTCATCAACGCCGGGCTCGGCGCGACGTACGAGAACGATGGCTTCGGCAAGTTGACGCTCCAGGGCCGGGTGCTCAGCGAGAACCGCGCCGCGTACATCGGGCGCTTCGACGCGGTCGGCAACGATTCACGGCTCGACTGGCTCGCCATTCAGGCCCAGCTGGGCTGGGAGCGCCCGCTCGGCGAGGGCGGCAGGCTCACCGCGCGGCTCTGGTTCGATCAGCAGACGACGAACCGGCTCTGGCAGCTCACTGCCGACGCCTACCAGTTCCGCGCCACCATAGCCGAGACGCTGTTCCCAGACGGGGTGCTCGAACAACAGCGGGTCGGCCAGCGAGGGTTCGGGCTCGAGGTGCGTGCCGAGCTGGCGCTCCCTGCGAAGAACCGGCTCGCGATGGGCCTCAACGCGGACCTGCAGACCTTGTCGGACTACTCGCTGAGCTCGAACTACATCACGCTCACGTCGGCCGCCTCGTTCCGCGAGGGCGCCCTGGCCCGTGGCGTCAACGTTGATGGGGCGCAGGTTGCCTTCCCAACCGAGGGTCCTCCGGGGAATCGTGGCGCCGCGGCCGATCGTGTCGGTTTTGGTTTGTACGCGTTCGATACGTGGGCGCCCTTCGAGGCGCTGACCCTACAGGCCGGAATCCGCTTCGACTTCACCCAGCTGCCGACCCAGACCGACGGCGTCTTCACCGGGAAGACGCTCGTGCCCTCGTTTGGTCCGCGCATCGGCGTCGCGCTCGCGCCCATCAAGTCGATCGTGCTCCGCGCCAACTATGGGCGAGCCTTTCGAACGCCGACGCCGCAGGAACTCGCCGAGGCGGCGATCAACTCCGACTTCAACCAGGGCCGCTTCGTCGGCAACGCCCGGCTCGAGCCCTCGTACCTCGACTCGGTGGAGCTCGGCGGCGAGTGGGTGCAGAGCCTCGGCGACGCCCGCCTCCGCCTCAAAGGCCTCGGCTTCTTCAATCGCTTCACCAACCCGATCGCGACGGTGGACTTCACCGGCAACCTCGCGCCGTACGTCAATCGCCCGCAGGGCTTGCAGTCGTTCGGGCTCGAAGGTGAAGCGCGCCTCGAGCTGCTGAGCCGCTCGGCCGCGTGGCTCAACTCGAGCTGGTTCCGCGTCGAAGATCTCGGCGCTGCGCAGAACGGGAGGCTGATCACCGACCAGCCCCAGGTGCGCGTCAACGCGGGCTTCTCGTTGCCACTGGGGCCGTTCCTGAACTTCGACGTGATCTTGCGCCACGCCTCGGAGCGCCGCAGCAATGCCCGAACGCCGCTCGAGCAACGCCGCCGCTACCTGCTACCGCCGACCCTGCTGGTGGGCGCCCAGCTCCGCACCGAGCCGCTCTTCGATCGCGTCGAGCTCGTCGTCATCGGCCAGAACGTCTTCAACCTCGACTGGGTTGATGACGCCGCCCGGCCTGATCGAATGCCCGGGGGCGTGCCTCGCGAGCCCTTCCAGCTCTTCGGTACCATTCGGGTGAGCCTGTGATGACGCTGAGATCGTTCCTCTGCTGCGCAATCGCCTTTCTCAGCGTGGGGTGCGTCGCCTTCAACGACGACTGCCAGGCGCTGGTCGACAACCCCAACGAGCGCGTCGCGTTCGTCGCGAAGGGCACCGAACTCTACCTCGATCGCCCCAACGCCCGGCACGCCAACAACGCCATCGCGCAGAGCGCCGCGGATGCCTTCGTCTGGGTCTTCAACTCGCAGCCTGACGTGACGACGCCGGTGGCCTTCGGGCTGATCAACGGCGGCGCGGTGCGAGATCAGGGTGCCTGCGTGCTTCGCAGCATCGTGCGCGAGGGGCCGATCACCCGCGGCGTGCTCGGCGAGATGCTGCCCTTCGAGAACCCGGTGCGAGTCGTCGATCTCTCGGAGCAGGAGGTCTTCGACGTGTTGGAGCTGTCGGTCTCGCGGCTCTTCGCTGCGCCGACGCCGATCACCTCGCCATCGGGCGCCTTTCTTCAGGTCTCGAAGGAGGTCTCGATGGAGGTCGACTGCGCACGCATGGCGAGCTCGCGCATCACGTCACTGCGCATCGGCTCGCAGACCATCACCCGCGGCATGACCCGCCCGTTCCCGGCCACCCGATACCGTGTCGCCCTGCCGGGCTTCATCCTCGCGGGGAACGACGGCTACTCGGTGCTGATGGGGAAGGGAGACGATGCGTCGCGAAACCCGAGTCAGGCGCAGCGCTTCGGAGGCATCGACTCGCGGATCACCATGGCGTACCTGCTCCAGAGCGACTTCAACAAGACGATCGAGAACGGCATCAAGGTTGACGTGAACCGGATTCGCTTCGTGAACTGCTCGACACCGGCGCGACCCGTCCAGTAACCCCAGATACGAAACCCTCCGCGGCGCGAAGCCGACGGAGGGCTCAGGCACTGCAACGAGCTTCTTACTTCAGCGGCGCGTCGAACACGTCGTTCGGCGACGGCATCTTGCGGAGATCCGTGCGGCCGATCTTCCACGCCTGTTGGACGATCCACGAGAGCGAACGGTCCTGTCGCTCAGCCTCGAACTCGATCTCCTTGAGCATCTCCTCAGGGAAGTAGAGGGACTGCTTGCGCGCGTCGGTCGTGGACATCAGCGCTCCTCGCGCGAATCGGGAGCGCCAGCGACGTCGTTGACGGCCGGGAACGACTTGATGCGCTCACGGGCAATCTTCCACGCCTGCTGCACGACCCACGACAGCGATCGATCCTGCCGGTTGGCCTCTTCCTGGATCTCCTTGAGCATTTCCTCAGGGAAGTACAGTGACTGCTTGCGCTTGTCGGTTCCAGACATGTGCGGAATCTCCGGGGGCACTGCGACGAACAACGAGTAGGATGGAAATATCCGACAGGGCCCCAGCGGAATCAACCAATTCATCAAGAACCGGTAAAAGGCCGACCATGCGCACCGTCTTCGTGCTCGCCGCCGTGCTCGCCTTTTCTGGGTGTCGCTGTCAGGGCGGCGTCATGACGGTGAAGCCGTCGTTGACGGTCGCGCCGGCCAGCATCGATTTTGGCCAGGTGAAGAACGGCGATCGGCAGGCGCGCACCGTCACCTTCGAATCACGCACCCAGACCTCCGTGAGCATCTCGTCGATCGTGCTCGAGCCGGGCACCGCGCCCGGTGGGATCGACGGGTTCATTCTCGGCACGAAGCCCACCAGCGTCGACGCCTTCGGGAAGGTGACCATGCCTGTCACGTTCGCGCCGAGCCAGTTGGTGCAGTACCAGGCGACGCTGATCGTCACCTCGAATGACGCCGACAAGCCGATCGTGCGAGTGCCGCTCGTCGGAGAGGGCGCGAAGCCGATCATCTCGGTGACGCCGGTGTGCGAGCGCGCGCAGTCGTGTACGGGCTCGGTGGTGGTGATGCCTCCCTCCATCGACTTCGGCATGGAGCCCCTGGCCAGACCCGTCATGGTGCCCTCGAGTCAATTGCCTGGCGTGGTGATCACCAACGACGGGCCCGTGCCACTGTCAGTCACGAAGGTCGCCATCGAAGGCGCCGACGCCGCAGCGTTCACGTTCGCGCGCACGGAAGCGACGCCGTGGGAGCTGATGCCGGGCGAAGGGCGCACCTCTCAGCTGCGGTTCAAGCCGACCAGCGCGACGCAGATGACCTACCGGGGGCAGATGATCATCGAATCAGAGGACCCCGATCGGCCGCGCGTGGTGGTCGAGCTGCGCGGAGCCTTGCTCCCGAATCAGCCGCCGCGGGTGTGCTTCAACCTCACGCGGGTGACGCCTCCTCCAGAGGGTGGTGGGCCGCGCGACTACGCCTCTCAGGCGCTGTGGATGCCACTGCTCACGCCTCCCGCCGGCGGCTACGACTTCACGCTGACTCGGGACGTTCGCCCAGGAGAGCTGGTGCAGTTCGGAGCGCTCTCCGACGCGGTCGACGCGAGCACCTGCACGACGGACCCTGAAACTGCGCGGACCACCCTGACGTACTCATGGCGGCTGCTGAGCGTGCCGACGGGCGCTCGAATGCCTGCGCTCTCGGGCGCGACTTCCTCGCAGATCCAGCTGCGCCCCGTCGTGACTGGCGACTACGTGGTCGAGCTGACCGTGTCCGATGGACTGGCGAGCACCGTCGTCACGGGACGGTTTGCGTGCGCCATCAAGCAGGATCTCGTCGTGCAACTCGAGTGGACGGGCTTCGACGGCGTCGATCTCGATCTCCACCTCGTGCGGCCCTCTGCGGTGACCTCGGCGGACCCCTTCAGCGGTGCGTTCCAGTTCTTCGACGCACCACGAGCCGACGGCGGCGCAGCGACGCAGACGTCTGGCGACATCAACGGCTACGCGGCGCGCACGATCCAGCCAACCCTCGCTGGCTCCAACTTCAACTGGGGCGATCCGAGTTCGCTCGACGACCCGCGGCTCAACCTCGACAACACGGGCATGTCGGGCTCTGGCGCCGGCGGGGATCTCATCGAGAACATCTCGCTGAACAACCCCGAGAACGACGCGCGCTGTGGCACGACACCCTGCAGCTACAAGGTCTTCGTGCATTACTTCCGAGACGATCGCATGGCGATGCCTCTGGCCTGCACGGTCGATGGCGGGACGGGCTGCCGTGACGGTGAGCGTTGCAGCTGTGCCGCGCCCGATCAGCGCTGCGTGGCCGAGTCGGGGCCGATCGGCGACGCGGGCATTGGCGCCGGAAAGTGCTTTCAGGCTCCGCAGCCCGTGGTGCGCATCTTCGTGAAGGGCGCCCGAACGCCGGCGCAGGTAATTCCGCTCGAAGGGCTGATGCCGCCCGACTCGGTGTCCCTCGGCGCGCCGTGCCAGATGCTGGCCGTGGCCGAGATCGCCTGGCCACCGCGCTCGGCCATCGGCTCTCTTCCGGACGGTGGCACGCCGCCGCCTCAGATCGTCGTCTCAGGTCAGGGCGGCGGCGGACGCATCGTGAACCCCGTGGTCGGTCGGTTCGGCTACCGTCAGACGGGCGGGAGCCTTCGGTGCAGTCCTGATCTGATGGTCAACGGCTTGTCCTGGTACGGACAGAACCCGTAGGAGAAGAAGATGGGGCGCTCCAACGCCGGTCCATCGGAGCGCCCCCAAAAGAGAGACAGGTCGGACGAACCGACCTGTCCCGTGAGCCGTGAAGGGGAGGGGGGGACTCCACGGCCCAACGTCGATTTCCTGCCAGTGCGACAACCGGGGTCCCACTGCTCCATTCCCGGCTTGGCTGAGGTACAGAGTAACCTCTCTGACCCTCGTCAGCAACCTGACGTCAAGTGAAAAACGCCCCAAACGAGGAGGACCGCGTTCTGGCCGACTTCGAGCGGCGAATCGCCCTCGGGTTTCGAGGGTTTGGGCGGGCCCTGGTCGCGGTCTCGGGGGGCGTCGATTCGATGGCCCTCGCGGAGGCGGCCGCCCGCACGAAGCAATCGTTCGAAGTGGCGAGCCTGGACCATGGGCTGAGGGCGGAGTCGGCGGCCGAGGTCGAGCTCGTTCGAGCCTGGGCGCAGGCTCGCGGGGTCGCCTTTCACACCCGCGCGTTGGGGCTGCCCGCGGGCCCGGGCGTCGAGGCCCGCGCGAGGGCCGCCAGATATGCCGCGCTCCACGAGATCGCCCACGCAGCGGGCCTCGCCGCGATCGCGACCGCACATACAGCAACCGATCAAGCCGAGACGGTCGTCATGCGGCTGACGCGAGGGGCCGCCGGCCGAGGCGCTGCCGGCATTCAGGCGCAGCGCGGTGACCAGATCTTCCGGCCGCTCCTCTTCGCCACGCGCGCCGACACGGAGCGCTACACCCAGCGCCGCGGCCTCAACTGCGTCGCTGACCCGATGAACGACGATGCCTCGTACCTGCGCGTTCGGGTGCGTCATGAGGTGTTGCCGGCGCTCGAGCGCGCGGTTGGCCCTCATGCCGTGCCGGCGCTCGCCCGCTTTGCCCACTACGCCGCAGAGGATGACGCGTGGCTGCAGGCCGAGGCGCTTCAAGCTCTCGAACGGGCCCGCCTGGGCGACACGGCGCCCCAGCTCGATCTCCTCGCCGTCCGGGCGATGGGAGCACCCATTCGGCGGCGGGTGCTGGCCGCCTGGCTGTCGGAGCAGGGCCTTCCGCTCGATGCCCACCACCTCGACGACGCGCTGACGGCCATCACCGAGGGTCGAACGGCCACGCTCCCCGAAGACCGGCTGTTGCTCGTGGAGCGGAGTCACCTGTCCATCGGTGTAGCTCCAGCCCGACTTCACGGAACTTCATCGAGTGATGACGGGCGCCCGACAAGGTGATGAGTTATAAGAAACCAGTTGCGACGGCCCGCACAGAGGGCCACCACCGCGAATCGAAAGGCGTTCTCCACCGTGCGCTCGAGCTACAAGACCCTGATCCTCTGGGTCGTCCTCATCTTCCTGTTCGTCGGGTTCTACAAGATCTTCCAGACGACCCAACGTGAGGAGAAAGAACTCTCCTTCGCCGACTTCCAGGACTCGGTCGAGCAGGGGAACATCACCAAGGTCGAGATCAAGGGCACTCGCTACGAGGGCTTGCTGGTCGCCACCAACGAGAAGTTCCGCACCATGGGCCCGCCCGCTGACGCGCGGATCCTCGAGCAGCTGCGGAACAAGAAGGTGAACTACAACTTCGTGCCGACCGACGAGAACGGTTTCTGGATCAGCTTGCTCACGCAGTTCATCCCGATCGTGATCCTCTTCCTCTTCTTCCTCTTCTTCATGCGCCAACTCCAGGGCACCGGCGGCAAGGCGATGACGTTCGGGAAGTCGAAGGCCAAGCTGCTCTCGGAGTCGCACAACAAGATCACCTTCGCCGACGTGGCGGGCATCGACGAGTGCAAGGAAGAGCTCGAAGAGATCATCGCGTTCCTCAAGGACCCGAAGAAGTTCACCAAGCTCGGTGGCCGCATTCCCAAGGGCGTGCTGATGATGGGCTCGCCGGGCACGGGCAAGACGCTGCTCGCCAAGGCCGTCGCCGGTGAAGCAGGTGTGCCGTTCTTCAGCATCTCGGGCTCGGACTTCGTCGAGATGTTCGTGGGCGTGGGCGCCAGCCGCGTGCGTGACCTCTTCGAGCAGGGCAAGAAGAACGCCCCCTGCATCATCTTCATCGACGAGATCGACGCCGTCGGCCGTCACCGTGGCGCCGGCCTCGGCGGTGGGCATGACGAGCGCGAGCAGACGCTGAACCAACTCCTCGTCGAGATGGACGGCTTCGAGTCGAACGAAGGCGTGATCATCATCGCCGCGACCAACCGGCCCGACGTGCTCGACCCCGCGCTCCAGCGTCCCGGACGATTCGATCGCCGCATCACCGTGCCCCGTCCGGATCTGAAGGGGCGCCTGGGCATCCTCAAGGTGCACACCCGACGCGTTCCGCTGGCCGAGAACATCGACCTCGAGACGATCGCGCGCGGCACACCAGGCATGACGGGCGCCGACCTCGAGAACCTCGTCAACGAGGCTGCTCTCTACGCCGCGCGCAGCAATCGCGACCGCGTCCAGATTCAGGACTTCGAGAGCGCGAAGGACAAGGTCTTCATGGGGCCAGAGCGCAAGTCCATGATCATGAGCGACAAGGAGAAGCGGAACACCGCCGTGCACGAGGCTGGGCATGCGCTGGTGGGCAAGTTGCTCCCGGGCTGCGACCCCGTGCACAAGGTTAGCATCATTCCCCGCGGGCAGGCGCTGGGGGTCACCTGGTCGCTCCCCGAAGAGGACAAGGTCAACTGGTACAAGAAGAAGATGATGGATGACCTCTGCATGATGCTTGGTGGCCGCATCGCTGAAGAGCTCGTGTTCGGCGAGCTGTCGTCGGGCGCCGCGAACGACATCGAGCGCGTCACGAAGATGGCCCGCGCGATGGTGATGCGCTGGGGCATGAGCGAGAAGCTGGGTCCTCTTTCATTCGGTGAGCGCGAGGGCGAGGTCTTCCTCGGCCGCGATTTCTCCTCGAGGCCCGACTACTCGGAAGAGACCTCGCGGCAGATCGACACCGAGGTGCGCGGCATCGTCATGGGTTCGTACGAGCGCTCGAAGCGGCTCCTGAGCGAGAACATGGAGTCGCTCAAGCGCATCGCCGACGCCCTCGTCGAGTACGAGACGATCGACGGCCCCGACCTCGACATCCTGATCGGTGGCAGCGAACTCAGCCGCGAGAAGCCGCCGCCGCGCGTCTCGGCTCCGCCGAAGGACGACAAGAAGAAGGACAAGCGCATTCTCGAGGCCCTCGAGGGCCTGCCCGGCAAGATGGAGCCCGGGAGCGCCTGAGCCAGTCCGCCTGATCGACTTCCGGCCCCTCGACTTCTCAGTTGAGGGGCCTTTTGTTTTCCGATGATCCTCGCCCGTCACCTCACCGCGCACGACCAGGACGCCCTGACGCGCCGGCTGGGACGCGCCGCTCCAGCCGAGGGCGTGTTGCTGACGGGGCTGTCGCCCGCGCAGGCGGCCTCGCTGGGTGGCAAGGGAGACGTCGCGGTTGTCCGGTCCATCGCCGATGCCCCGGCTGAGGTGCAGGCCGAGCTGCGCCACTCGACGCCCGGCCCCGTGACGCTGGCTGGCCGGCCGTGGGCCTTCGATGGTCGCGCGTGGGTTCTGGGAATCGTCAACGTGACGCCCGACTCGTTCTCCGACGGTGGCCGCGCGAGCACGAGCGAGGCGGCGGTACGGCACGCGCTCGAGCTGATCGACGAAGGTGCCGACTGGCTCGACATCGGGGGGGAGTCGACCCGTCCGGGCGCGGCGGCAGTTTCGCTCGAAGACGAGTGCGCTCGGGTAATGCCCGTGATCGAGGCGCTCCAGCGCGAGGCTTCGATGGTTCCGATCTCGATCGACACCTCGAAGGCCGAGGTCGCTCGGCGGGCTCTGGACGCCGGCGCGAGCCTGGTGAACGACGTGACGGCCTTCGCAGATCCCCTCATGGCAGGCGTCGTCGCGCGCGCGAAGGCAGCCGCGTGTCTGATGCACATGCAGGGCACGCCGCGAACGATGCAGGTCGAGCCCCGCTACGACGATGTGGTGCAGGAGGTCGCCGAGACACTTGGTCGATCGATCGCCCGCGCCGTCGAGGCCGGAGTCGAGCGGTCACGCCTGCTCATCGACCCGGGCATCGGTTTCGGGAAGACGCTCGAGCACAACCTCACGCTGCTCCGGCACCTCGACGCGCTTCGCGTGCTGGGCGCTCCCGTCCTGCTCGGCACGAGCCGCAAGTCGTTCCTTGGTACGTTGACCGGCGAGAAGGACGCGTCGAAACGAGTGGTCGCCAGCGCCGTCAGCGTGGCGATCGCGGCGGTCCGCGGGCAGGCCGACGTGTTTCGCGTCCACGACGTGAAGGCGACCCGCGAGGCGATCGCGGTGGCGACTGCGCTCAGGGGCGGCTGAGCTTCGTGTGCAAGCGCGGCCGGGCGGGCGGAACAGGGTGCACCCGGCGAGCACTCGATGGCGAAGGACGACGGTCCGAAGTGCCGAGGGGCCACGGTCGTTCATCAGCCGCCACGACGAGTTCTGGTGAGCCACTGGCGCTGGCGGTAAGAGCCGCGCGCATGAAGACTGCCGACTCGAATGGAAGCGTCCACCCGCGCCTGTTTGGTACCGACGGCGTGCGCGGCGTCGCCAATGTCTTCCCGATGACCGCCGAAATGGCCATGCAGCTCGGTCGGGCGCTCGCGTACATCTGCCGCTCGGGCGAACACCGGCACCGCGTGATCATCGGCAAGGACACGCGCCTGTCGGGATACATGCTCGAGAACGCGCTCGCGGCCGGCATCATGTCGATGGGCGTCGACGTCGAGCTCATCGGGCCGCTCCCCACGCCTGCCATCGCCAACCTCACCACGTCGATGCGCGCCGACGCAGGCGCCGTCATCTCCGCGTCGCACAACCCGTACGAAGACAACGGTATCAAGTTCTTCGGCCGTGACGGCTACAAGCTCGCCGACGAGATCGAGCGGAAGATCGAGACGCTGATCTTCGAGAAGGCCCTCGACTCGCTCCGGCCGACGGCGACCCGGGTCGGCGGCGCCGTTCGTCTCGACGACGCCCGTGGCCGCTACATCGTCTTCCTGAAGAACACGTTCCCGCGCGAGCTCACCCTCGAGGGCTTGCGGCTGGTCGTCGATTGCGCCAACGGCGCCGCCTACCGCGTGGCGCCAGAGGTCCTGGAAGAGCTGGGCGCCGACGTGGTGTCGCTCGGCGTCGAGCCCGACGGGAAGAACATCAACGAGAAGTGCGGGGCGCTGCACCCCGAGGCGCTCCAGAAGGCGGTGCTCAAGCACAAGGCCCACCTCGGCGTGGCGCTCGACGGCGACGCCGACCGGCTGATCGTCGTCGACGAGAAGGGGCAGCTCGTCGATGGCGACGCGATCATGGCCATCTGCACCCAGGAGATGGTGGCCCGCAAGGCGCTGAAGAAGAAGACCCTCGTCACCACCGTGATGTCGAACGTGGGGCTCGAGCGCGCCGTGACTGCGTGGGGCGTGAAGGTGGTGCGCACCAACGTCGGCGATCGTCACGTCGTCAAAGAGATGCGCAAGCACGGCTACGTCTTCGGTGGCGAGCAGTCAGGCCACCTCGTCTTCCTCGATCACGCGACGACGGGCGACGGCACGCTCGCCGCGCTTCAGGTGCTGGCCCTGATGGTGCGCTCGCAAAAGCCCCTCAGCGAGCTGACGACGATCTTCTCGCCGGTGCCGCAGGTGCTGCTCAACGTCGTCGTGAAGGAAAAGCGCGAGCTCACCAACCTGCCCGACGTGATGAAGACGATCGGTCAGGTCGAGAAGAAGCTCGGGAAGGAAGGCCGAGTGCTCGTCCGGTATTCTGGGACGGAACCCAAGGCGCGGGTGCTCGTCGAGGGCACCGACGCCAGACGCATCAAGCAGTACGCAGAGGAGATCGGTGCCGCCCTTCAACGGGCACTGGGCTGAATGCCGATTCACTATCGCGATGAAGGGCAGGGCGAGCCGGTCGTGCTCATTCATGGCCTGGGCGCGTCCCACCGGGTCTTCGATGGCGTGATCACCGAGGGTGGCGAGAAGCACCGCTTCGTCGCGGTCGACCTTCCTCGAAGCGGGCGCTCTCGCAACTGGGCCGAGAACACGCCCGACGCGATCGCGACGGCCCTCGAGCCCTTCCTCGTCAACCGCGGGCTGACGCACTTCCGCCTCTTCGGGCACAGCTTCGGCGGGCTGGTCGCGCTCTCGTACGCCGCGAAGTTCCCGCACCGGCTTTCCTCACTGACCGTGGCCAGCGCGCCTGCGCTCGGTCTGCCTCCAGAGGCGCGCCTCTTCCTCGAGTCCCCGCTCGCGCCGATGTCGACGATGTGGCTGGGCGCCGTCCCGACGTGGCGGCCGATGGTGAAGAACTACCTGCGCTGGCTCTGGGGGCAGCCGGGGGCGTTCAAGGACGACACCGTCGAGCACTACCTCGAGTCACTCAAGGCCGAGGGGTTTGTCACCGGCATGCTCGACTCCCTGCGCTCCGTCGGGCGCTTCCGTCTCCCGAAGGACGCACTCGCCGCGGGCGACTTCCCCAAGCGCGTCATCTGGGGCGATCGCGATCCGCTCGTGCCGATCGTCCAGGGGGAACAACTGGCGACGGCCCTCGGCGCCGACTTTCGCGTGCTGAAGGACGTCGGGCATTGCGTGCCCGAAGAGCACCCGGTCGCGGTGCTCGCGTCGATTCGCGATCACTGAGCGTTCAGCCGCGCGGGAGGGCCGCGAGGGAAGCCCACAACGCGACGCCCTCGAGCAGAACGTCGTGGTGGACTCCGATCGCAACGGACGCAAACACGCATACCGGGGGGGGCGCCACCAGACGCTCCTGAACCACTGGGGCCCCGCGTCCTGCCGGACCAGACGTGCAGCCCATCGAGCGGGGGTCCTTTCGGATCGCGCCGTCCATGGTGAGGAGCGACAGCGCCCTCGGAACGATCACGTCAGGCCGAGCCCGGGGGCTCGAAGCCGATGCCGATTCGCCCGTCCGGCTGGACGGTCAGGGAGATCGACAGCTCCAGCTTCGCGAGCACGGTCATCAGCTCGTCCACCCGAAGCCCGGTCGCGCGGCCATGCCGCAGGTCGCTGACCGCCTCGGTTGGCAGACCCAGGCCCATGCCCAGGACGACGTTCGACGAGCGGAGGCCTGAGAGCACGTTCTTCACGTACTGGACGAGCCCCGCGTGCACGTCACGCCAGGCGTCAGAAGCCGCCGCGACGCCTACCCTCTGCGACAGCTCTTCGCTGACGACCATGCCTGGTGACGATACCTGAAAGAGGCACGAGTGCGATGCAGGGTGTAGATCAGAGGGCATGCAACGACTCGGTGTGAACGTCGACCACGTCGCCACGCTTCGCCAGGCCCGAAAGACGACCTACCCCGATCCGGTGACGGCAGCAGCGCTCGCTGAGCTCGCCGGGGCAGGGCAGATCACGATCCACCTGCGCGAAGACCGACGGCACATTCAGGAGCGCGATCTCAAGGTGCTGCGCCAGACGGTGCAAACGCTCCTCAACCTCGAGATGGCCGCCACACAGGACATGGTGAAGGTCGCCTACGAGTACAAGCCTGACCTCGTCACGTTGGTTCCCGAGCGCCGCGAAGAGCTCACCACCGAAGGTGGCCTCGACGTCACCTCCCAGAAGGACCTCATCAGCAAGGTGGTCAAGAACCTGAAGGACGGAGACATCGTCGTCTCGCTCTTCATCGACCCCGATCTCGACCAGGTGAAGGCCTCGCACCGCGTCAGCGCCGATCGCATCGAGCTCCACACCGGCCGGTTCTGCGAGGCGCGGGGTGACAAGGAGCGCCAACGCGAACTCTCCCGCATCGTCGACGCCGCCAAAGCCGCCAGCAAGCTCGGCATGGGCTGCGCGGCGGGGCACGGGCTGAACTACGAAAACGTTCGACCGATCGCGCGCATCGCCGAGATCGACGAACTCAACATCGGCCACGCCATCGTGGGGCGCGCGGTGCTCGTGGGCTTCGATCGCGCCGTCCGAGAGATGGTGGAGCTGCTGAGGAACCCGTGAAGCGAGCCCTCACCGCGCAGGAGATGCGCCGGGTCGACGCCGCGTCGGCCGATCACGGCATGCCCGGTGCGGTGTTGATGGAAAACGCGGGGGCCGCGCTCGCCAGGACGGCGCTCTCGATCGCGGGGCGACAGGGGCGTTTCTTCATCCTCTGTGGCTCGGGGAACAACGGCGCAGACGGTGTCGTGGCGGCGCGGCACCTCGCGATCGCAGGCCGGACGGTCTTCATCGAGTTGCTCGGAGACGTCGCGGCACTTCAGGGAGACGCGGCGCGCAACGCACGCGCGATGACGGCGTCAGGGCTCTCCTTCGCGCCGATCGCTGAAGACATGCCCATCGGCACGGGCGACGTGGTGATCGACGCGATCTTCGGGACGGGGCTCAATCGTGCTCCCGAGGGCGTCTTCGCCGACGCCATTGGGCGCATCTCGGCGTGGCGCGCGGCGGGCGCGAAGGTCGTCGCTGCTGACGTTCCGTCGGGCCTCAACTCGGACACCGGCGTTCCGTTCGTGCCCTGCGTCACGGCTGACGTCACGACCGCGTTCGGCTTCCTGAAGGTCGGCCAGGTCATCGAGCCGGGCGCCAGTTGCTCGGGGACGATCGAGCTCGTCGACATCGGAATTCCACGCGCTGCGCAGGCCGTGCTGGCCCACCAGGGCACCTTCCTCCTCGAGGAGTCCGACGTGCGGGGCCGGCTGCCACAGCGTCGCGCCGAGTCGCACAAGGGCACGTTCGGGCACGTCCTGGTGGTCGCCGGGAGCTGGGGCAAGACGGGCGCGGCGGCGCTGGTGGCGAAGGCCGCGCTCCGGAGTGGCGCGGGTCTGGTCACGATCGCGACGCGGCCCGAGTCCCTGCAGCCCGTCATGCAGCACGCGCCCGAGATCATGGGCGTCGAGCTGGTGAACGACGGGCCCCTCGGGCTTGCGGACTTCAACTCCATTCTCGAAGCGGCCGATGGCAAGCAGGCGATCGTGATCGGCCCCGGCATCGCGCGCGGCGACGAGACCGGCCGACTCCTGGGCTCGTTGCTCGAGGAGCTCGTGATTCCGTGTGTGCTCGACGCCGACGCCCTCAACGCGATCGCGGCCACCCCTGGCGTCCTCGACAAGGCGAAAGGTGAGATCGTGCTGACGCCGCACCCTGGCGAGATGGCGCGGCTGATCGGCAAGACGACGGCCGAGATCGCCGCCGATCGGGTCGGCATCGCGCGCAGCTTCGCGGCCCAGCACTCGGTCGTGCTGCTGCTCAAGGGCGCGCGCACGCTCATCGCGCGACACGATGGAGCTGTGGTCATCAACCCCACGGGCAACGCCGGGATGGCGACTGGCGGCAGTGGCGACGTGCTCGCAGGGCTCATCGGTGCGTTGCTGGCGCAGGGGCTCTCGACCGAAGACGCCGCCATCGTCGGCGCGTGGGCCCACGGCGCCTCGGGCGATCTCGCGGCCGCACGTCGCGGTCAGCTCGGCCTCATCGCCTCGGATCTCCTCGACCACCTCGGTGACGTGTGGACGCGCTGGGGACGGTGATCAGGCAGGTCGACGCCCGCTCGACCGACGAGACCTTCGCGCTGGGTGAGCGGCTGGGCAGGGTGCTCTCGTCGGGTGACTTCGTCGGGCTCGATGGGCAGCTCGGCGCAGGCAAGACGCTCTTTTCCCGGGGGGTCGCCAGCGGGGCGGGAGTGCCGCTCGACGACGTGTCGAGCCCGACCTATTCGATCGCGCAGACGTACTCGGGGCGACTTCCCCTGCATCACGCCGATCTGTACCGGCTGCGGGGCGAGGGTGACCTCTTCGCGACGGGCTACTTCGATCTGCTCGAATCAGATGGCGCCATGCTCGTGGAGTGGGTCTCGCAAGTCCCCTCGGCGCGGCCCGACGACTCGGTCCACATCCAGCTCGAGGTCCTGCCTGCAGACGCGCGGCGGCTGATCGTCTCGGCCCGCGGGCAACGTGCACAGCGGCTCGTCGACGCGTGGTTGGGGCCGGCTCCCGCCGTCACGTGACTTTGCGCGTGCGCCCGTTCGGGCACGGCGCTACTCGGGCGGCATGACCGTCTCGACGATCTTCAACCCGGCCCGTTGGCGCGAAGTCGAAGGCCACGCCTTCAAGGACATCACCTTCCACCGCGCGATCGATCAAGGCACCGTTCGCATCGCGTTCAATCGCCCCGAGGTCCGCAACGCCTTTCGGCCTCGTACCGTCGACGAGCTCTTCCGCGCCCTCGACGCCACGCGTTTCATGACCGACGTCGGCGCCGTGCTCATCACCGGCAACGGCCCATCGAAGAAGGACGGCGGCTGGGCCTTCTGCTCGGGTGGCGATCAGCGCATTCGCGGCAAGGATGGCTACCAGTACGAGAAGGACGACCAGGCCTCGGATCCCGCCGGGCTCGGTCGCCTGCACATTCTCGAGGTGCAGAGACAGATCCGATTCCTCCCGAAGGTGGTGATCGCGGTGGTGCCCGGTTGGGCCGTCGGGGGTGGGCACAGCCTGCACGTCGTCTGCGACATGACGATCGCTAGCAAGGAGCACGCCGTCTTCAAGCAGACCGACGCCGACGTCGCGAGCTTCGACTCGGGCTACGGCTCTGCGTTGCTGGCGCGGCAGATCGGCCAGAAGCGCGCCCGTGAGATCTTCTTCATTGGGAAGAACTACTCGGCCGACGAGGCGTTCCAGATGGGCATGGTGAACCTGGTCGTGCCGCACGCGCAGCTCGAAGAGGCAGCGCTCGACTGGGCGGCCGAGGTGAACACCAAGAGCCCCACCGCCATCAAGATGCTCAAGTACGGCTTCAATCTTCCCGACGAGGGCCTCGTGGGCCAGCAGCTGTTCGCAGGGGAAGCGACGCGGCTCGCCTACGGAACCGAGGAGGCCGCAGAAGGTCGCGATGCCTTCGTTCAGAAGCGCAAACGCAACTTCAAGAAGTTCCCGTGGTCGTACTGAGGAACTTCACCAGCTCGGCGTTCACTTCGACCGGGCGCTCGCTCTGCACGAAGTGACCGCTCCCTTCGATCTGCGCGATGCGGAGCTTCGGGGCGTACTGCTCGGTCCCGGGCACGAGGATGTTGAAGTCGAGCGCGGGGTCCGCGTTTCCCCAGATCAGCAACGAGTCACAGGTGATCGGCGGGTACTTCGGCGTCGTGAAGGGTTTCGCGAGGCCAGAACGAATCGCGGAGCGGTACCAGCCGAGCATGCCGCTCGCGGTGCCTGGGCGCTGAATCGCGTCGCGGAACGGCCGAACGTCATCTTCGGTCCAGTGGGTGCGATCTCTCGACGCGGCGCGCAAGGTGCGCGGCATCAACTCGGCGTCGTTCTTCGTGAGGAAGTACTCGGGCACGAACGGAAGTTGGAAGAAGAACATGTACCAGGAGCGCTTCACCTGCTCCCACGAGAGAGTGTTGAGCAGCGCCTGCCGCATCACGGCCGGGTGAGGGCAGTTGAGCACCGCGACGCGCTCGCAACACTCGGGGCGGTGTGAGGCGAGGTGCCAGGCGACGGCGCCGCCCCAGTCATGGCCGACGATCTTCGCGCGCGGTCCCGCGCCGAGAGACTCCACCAGGTGGCAGATGTCGCCGGCGAGCGTGTCGAGATCGTAGGGGCCGTGGGTCGAGGTTTCTCCGTAGCCACGCTGATCGGGCGCGACGACCCGGAAGCCCGCGTCCGCGAGCGCGTCGATCTGGTACCGCCACGACCACCACATCTCGGGAAAGCCGTGGAGCAACACGACGAGCGGACCTTCGCCCTTCTCGACGTAGTGCATGCGCAACTTCGGCAAATCGACGAAGTGATGCGTGACGGACAGATCGCCGAGCTTCATGCCCGGGTCTCGGTGCGGCGACGACGACCGAGCACAAGGACCAGGCCCGCGATGAGCCAGAGCGCCGAAGGCGACGTGGTGCAACCGCAGCCCATCGGCATCTGAGGTGTCCCGGTGCCTCCGTCGCGTCCACTGCCGGCATCTGCCGTGGGTGTGTTGCTCCCCGCGTCGACCAACCCCGCATCGGGACGTGCGCCCGCGTCTGCACCGCTCCCGGCGTCAGAGGGTGCTCCTGCGTCGCTCGTTCCCGCGTCGACGAGACCCGCGTCCGTGATCGCGCCGGCGTCGGTCGGGAGTCCAGCGTCGGTCGGCGCGCCGGCGTCCGTCACGACGCCTCCATCATCGACAACACCTGCATCGACGACGAGTCCAGCGTCGACTGGAAGCCCTGCGTCGACGGGAGCCCCTGCGTCGACGACCGGAACGCCTGCGTCGATTGCGACGCCGCCATCAATCGTGAAGCAGGTGGTCGAGCCGATGGGCGCGGTCGTGCCCGAGGGGCATGGTGTGCAGGTCGACGTCGCTGGGCTGTTGGCGAACGTACCGATCGGGCACGCGACACATTGACTCGCACCCATCGTCGACGCGAACTGCCCCGGCGCACAGGGGCTGCACACAGTCGCACCCGTCGTCGACGAGAAGAACCCGGGCTGACACGCCGAGCAGACCGCCGAGCCTGCCGCTGGCGAGAAGGATCCAGGAGAACACGACGTGCAAGAGGTACTGCCTGCCGCGGAAGCCTGGCCTGCCTGACAGGGGACACAGCTGGTGGCTCCGCTCATCGCCGAGAACGAGCCGGCGTTGCACTGGGCGCAGGTCGCCGCTCCGGCAGCCGACGAGAACGTTCCACCGGTGCACGGCGAACAGGCGATCGCGCCGCTGTTCGGCTGGGAGCTGCCTGGCGGGCATGAGCTGCACGCTGCGCTGCCGGCTGTCGGCGCGAAGGTTCCTGGCTGGCAGTCACCGCAGACCGTCGAGCCCGGGCTCGAGCTTCGGCCGGGCGCGCAGTTCGTGCAGCTGCTCGCGCCCTGAGCCGAGAAAGTCCCCGCGCCGCAATCGAGACAGCTGGCCGAGCCCGCGTCGGCAGCGAACTGGCCGCCCGGACAGTTGGTGCACGAGCCAGCGCCTGCGTCTGAGAAACGGCCTGGCAGACAAGGCGCACACCCGATGGAGCCCGTCGCTCCGGTGAACGTTCCTGCGGCGCACGTGAGGCAGACCGACGAGCCCGAGAGAGGGGCGTAGCGACCGGGTGCGCAGGGCACGCACGACCCAGCGCCTGCGGGGGCGACCGTTCCGGGAGCACATGATTGGCACGACCCCGAACCCGCCGACGAGAACGTGCCGGCATCGCAGGTCTCGCAGCGGGTGGCCGCGGTGCCCGAGAAGAGGCCCGCTCCGCATTGGGAGCAGCTGCCCGAACCCGCGTCGGCGGCGAACGTTCCCGTGGCGCAGGGAGCGCACCCCGTCGAGCCCACCGTCGCGGTGAAGTTTCCAGGCGTGCACAACGCGCACGAGGCCGACGCAGGCACCGACGCGAACTGGCCAACGCCGCACGGGGTGCACGAGCCGGCACCAGCCCCGCTGAAGCGTCCGGCCGGACAATCCGTGCACGTCGTGCTCCCGAGAACCGCTGCTGCAGTTCCTGCGGTGCACGAAGCGCATCCATTCCCGGTCATCGAGCCCGCCGTGCCGAGCGCGCAGTTCGTACAACCGCCTGCCCCAGCGTCAGCGCCAGTGCCGGGCGGGCACATCAGACACATCGTGGCTCCGCTCGTCGGTGCGAAGCGGTTGGGCGCGCACGCCGTACAGGGCGCGTTTCCACTCATCGAGAACGTCCCCGGTTGGCATTCACCCGCGGGCGCAGCGGTCGGACCGGTCGTTGCTCCCGTCAACGTCACCAGCCAGCCGACATCGATGGCGCCGTTGCTGAGCTCGCGGTCCCAGGCATTCAGCGACCCTTGTCCCGGAACGCCGAGCGCATCGACGGCAGCCGTGCCAGTGGTGTCGATGTCGTTGCTCCACCCGACGGTGTTGTTGAACGTCGCGAGCGTGAAGACGAACGGCGACGTGCTGGTGAGCCCGTTGAGATCGGTCAACGGCACCCGGAACTCGACACAATCGGACGCCGTCGAGATCGCGATCTGCGACGCCCCGATGGCGTACCAGGTGCCGCCCGCGAACCACTCGATCTCAGGGTTGTTCGAGCCCGCGACGTGGAGCGCGAGCTGTCGCTTCGGCCTGATGCCGTCGCGCACCCCGAGCCCGCTGTCGTCACCCAGGAAGTTCTGCCCACCGGCCTGAAGCGTGTCGATGCCGATCGCGACGTGCACCGCGTTTGCCGTCGCGATGTTCGCGAACCGGACGAGCCCGTAGAGGTACGTCGCATCGGCGGTCAGCCGCACCTCGGTGAGATCGCTGTCATCGGTCATGCCGGGATCGGTGCGTCGATCGCCAGCGAGGCCTCGAAGGATCCACTCGTCACCCGAGGTCGCAGCCTGGTGTGTGACGACGGCCGCGGTGCCGGTCCAGTCGGCGGGGTTTCCATCGACGAGCCGGCTTCCGGCGAGGGCTGGGAACGAGAGCAGGGCGAGCATGAGCGCGAAACGCATGGCGCAACCCTACACCCCTGACAGTCGAACCTGTGCGCATCCTGAATACGTCCGCCCTCAAGTCGTCTATGCCGCGCTCGTGGGAGCTGACTCCCACGCCAAACAAGGGAGAGGCCGATGAACAAGATGCTCCAGGTTGCAGTGGCGGTGGTGGCAGCGTTTTCGATGACGGCGTGCGGCGGGGGAGTCTGTGAGCGCGTCGACGCAGCCGAGAAGAAGTTCTACGGCAGCAACACGGAGTGCAAGTACACGGGGGGTGGCGCGACGGTGACGGTGAAGCCTGGCACCACCTCGACGGCGAGCTGCAACATGTCGCTCTCGAAGTGCACCTCGGCAGACAACGCGGTCCTCGACTCGTACCTCAAGTGCATCGAAACAGCGCCGGCCTGTACCGCCGGGGCCGAGAAGGCAGCGGTTGATGCGCAGGTCGCGTGCGCGCTCCAGCTCGTCAGCATCTCGGGCGCCATGGTCACCTCGAAGCTGTCGGCTGATTGCGCCGCCGGCTTCAAGTGAGCGTCAGACCCAGTCTGAAACCGTCGAGGTCCTGATGTCGAGGCGTTCGTCGATTCCGACGACGCCTTCCTCGGGCACCTCGACCCAGACACCGTCGTCCCAGAGGCGCTCGCTCGCGATGAAGTGAGCGCCTCCTTCGGAGGAGCGGAACAGTGATCGGCCTCGGCGAACCGCGACCATGCGCCGACCGTCGGTCACGAGGAAGTTCATGGCGGACCGGGTCTCGCCCCGATCGGTGATGCCCGAGACCGTCGTCATCACCCGCGCCAGCGCCCGCATCATGTCTTCGACTCCAGGCTGCTCGACGCCGTCGAGGACGGTCCGGAAGAGCGCGAAGCACGTCTCGCTGTCGGTCTCGCCGCGAATCTGTTCGAGGTGATGTTCGGCGATGTGGCTGCGAATGGCGTCGCGGTGCTTCGCGAAGTTGGCGACGGTGCCGTTGTGCATGAACGCCCAGCCGCGCGCGAGAAACGGGTGCGCGTTTCGCTCGGCGACCGAGCCGACCGACGCGAGCCTGATGTGCGTGATGAGCGACTGGGTCGCGAGCTCTTCACCGAGTTGACGGAAGCGGGCGCACGCGTGCGCGGCCGTGATGTTCACTTCGAGGTGCGGAACGTCGGAGTCGAAGCGCGCGATGCCCCAACCATCTTTGTGCTCGAGGGCCTGTCGTTTGAGCGCGTCGAAGGCTCGGTGCACCCGCACGGGACGCTCAGCGAGAACGGCGAACAACCGGCACATCGGGACTGCCTCCTGGGACAACTGCATTCATACCATCGTGCGGCCTCATCAACACGACAGCGCCCTGCCTGGTCAGACGCGCCGGCCGCGCTTGATCGTGTGCGCGGCCTCGTTCATTCCGAGGTGGTAGGGCAGGGTGCGGTACGACTCGCAGTGAAACACCACGAGATCGGCGGGCCCGCCTCCGGTGATTCGGCCCAGCTCGGGGCGGCTGATCGCCAACGCCCCGATTCGCGTGAAGCCAAGGTAGGCCTCTGCTGGCGTCAGCCCGTTCTCGATGCAGGCCAGCCCCATCGCCAGGCTGACGTTCTCGGAGTTCGAAGAGCCCGGGTTGCAGTTCGTACAGAGCGCCACGGGCACTCCAGCATCACGGAGCGCGCGACCTGGAGCGTACGGCTTCGCACGCGCGAACAGGGTCGACGTCGGTGCCAGCACGGCGATGGTTCCACTGCGCTTGAGCGCCGCGATGCCGTCGGTCGAGATCTGCTCGAGGTGATCGGCGGTGACCGCGCCGAGCTCAGCCGCGAGCTGGGCGCCACCGTTCGCCGTCAGCTGATCGACGTGGAGCCGCAGCGGAAGCCCCAGCGCGCGGGCCTTCGCCCCGAGCCGGCGGGCCTCGTCGTGGGTGAAGGCACTCTGCTCGACGAAGATGTCGCAAGCCGCGGCCAGTCGATCACGCGCGATGACGGGGAGCAGCTCGTCGACGCAGAGCCGGACCCATTCGTCGCGACGCTCCTTGTACTCGGCCGGCACGGCGTGAAGGCCGAGAAAGGTGGCGACCAGCTCGACGGGCTGTCGCGAGCCGAGCCGCGCGATCGCCCGCAACATGCGCAGCTCCGACTCCGCGTCGAGGCCGTAGCCGCTCTTCACTTCGACCGTCGTCACGCCTTGCGCCATCAGCCGGGCCAGCCTCGGGACGGCGAGCGCCACCAACTCGTCCTCCGTGGCCTTCCGGGTCGCGCTCACCGTGCGGGCGATGCCTCCGCCAGCGGCGGCGATCTCGAGGTACGTCTTCCCCTGGCAGCGTTGTTCGAACTCCTCGCTGCGATCGCCTGCGAAGACGACGTGGGTATGGCAGTCGATGAAGCCTGGCCCCACGAAGCCGCCGCGAGCGTCGATCACCGTCGTGTCAGGGGACACCGCAGGCAGGTCGGCTTCAGGCCCGACGAACACGACCCGCCCGCCCTCGATGCCGATGGCGCCCCGCGGAATCCGGGCGAGCGTTTCTTCTGCGCGCCCCCCGAGCGGTCCGTCGCATGTCACCACTTCGGACGTGTTCCGAACGACGAGCTGCATCAGGCGGTCAGCCCGGGAATTCGCACGCCGCGCTCCTTCGCGCACGAGCTTGCTTCGTCGTAGCCAGCATCTGCGTGCCGGAGGACGCCCATCGCCGGATCGCTCGTGAGCACGCGCTGAATGCGTTTCGCGGCTGCCTCGGTGCCGTCCGCGACGATCACCTGGCCGGAGTGGATCGAGTAGCCGATGCCGACCCCTCCGCCGTGATGCAGCGACACCCAGCTGGCTCCGTTCACGGCGTTGATCATCGCGTTGAGAATGGGCCAGTCGGCGACTGCGTCGGTACCGTCCTTCATCGCCTCGGTCTCGCGGTTCGGGGACGCGACGGAGCCGCAATCGAGATGGTCGCGACCGATCACGATCGGCGCCTTCACCTTGCCGGTCCGCACGAGCTCGTTGAACAGCAGGCCGGCCCGGTCCCGCTCTCCGTACCCGAGCCAGCAGATGCGCGCGGGCAGGCCCTGGAACTTCACCTTCTCGGCCGCGAGCTTCAGCCACCGCACCATGTGCTCCTTGTGCGGGAACAGCTCGATCAGCGCGCGATCGGTCACGGCGATGTCGGCCGGGTCTCCCGAGAGCGCCACCCATCGGAAGGGGCCTTCACCGCGGCAGAACATCGGCCGGATGTACGCGGGCACGAACCCGGGGAACTCGAACGCGTTCGTCACGCCTGCCTGCTGAGCACCCGCGCGCAGGTTGTTGCCGTAGTCGAAGACGTGGGAACCGCCTTCCTGGAAGGCCAGCATCGCGCGCACATGCTCCGCCATGGTCTGGTACGACTTCTCGACGTAGCGCTTCGGGTCCTTCGCGCGCAGCGCCGCCGCTTCCTCGAGCGACATGCGGTTCGGCACGTAGCCACCGAGGGGGTCATGCGCGCTCGTCTGGTCGGTCACGAGGTCGGGCTTGAAGCCGCGCTTGAGCAGCTCGGGCAGCACGTCGGCGCAGTTGCCGATCACGCAGATCGAGCGGGCGAGTCGTTTCTGCTTCGCGTCGGCCACCATCGCGAGCGCTTCGTCGAGGTCCTTCGCGATCACGTCGAGGTACTTCGTCTCGATGCGGCGTTGCGCGCGAGTCGGATCGACCTCGACCGCCAACATCACGCCACCGGCCATGGTGCAGGCGAGGGGCTGTGCCCCACCCATGCCGCCGAGGCCACCGGTGAGGACGACGCGCCCCGCGAGATCCGGCGAGCCGAAGTGCGTGCGACCCGCCTGCACGAAGGTCTCGTAGGTGCCCTGCAGGATTCCTTGCGTGCCGATGTAGATCCACGAGCCGGCCGTCATCTGGCCGTACATCATGAGCCCCTTCTGCTCGAGCTCGCGGAAGTGCTCCCAGGTGGCCCACTTGCCGACGAGGTTCGAGTTCGCGATCAATACGCGCGGCGCATCGGCGTGGCTCTTCAGAATGCCCACGGGCTTGCCCGACTGAACGAGCAGCGTCTCGTCGTCGTTGAGGTTTCGAAGCGCGGTGACGATGCGATCGAAGCTCGGCCAGTCACGCGCGGCCTTGCCGGTGCCTCCGTAGACGACCAGTTCCTGCGGGCGCTCGGCGACCTCGGGGTCGAGGTTGTTCATCAACATGCGCAAGGCCGCTTCCTGCACCCAGCCCTTGCACGACAGCTCCGAGCCACGGGGGGCTCGCACTTCACGGGGTCCGCTCGTCATGGAAAACCACCCTAGACCACGAGGCCGAGTCTGAGGGAATGTGCCGCGCATGACGCGAACAGTTGCGCTTGGAGCGGTCATTGGTTTCGCCATCACCGTTCTGGCGCTGGCCGTCTGGGAGCGCAGCGCGACGACTTCAGCCCCGGGGGTCGACGCGGGCGTCACACCCGGCGCCGAGATCTTCGTAGACCCGCGGCTCCGGCGTGATCTCAACGCCATGCCGATGGAGCGGCGGGTCGGGAGGGTGCTGATCGCTCCGATGCTCGAGCTGGACGACGCGGGGGTCCCGTGAGTCGAGCTGCGCTGCTCCTGCCGCTGGTGGCCGCTTGCGTCGGCGCGGAGTTCGTTCGCCAGCCCGATCCGAAACCCTGTGCCGAGCCGGTCGTGAGTCCTCCGAAGACACCGGAAGCAGCCGCCGACGTCCGTGCGGCCCTCGCGGCGTTCGTCGGCGCGGTCGAGCGGAGTGACTTCGACCGCGCGTTTCAACTGCTCGATGCACGCTTGAAGCGCCGCTATTCGCCGGAGCGGCTCAAGGCCGACTTTGCCCTCGAGCCGCGAGGGGTGGCGTTGGTGAGCCGGCTCAAGCTGGCGCTCGAACGGCCGGTGCAGCGCGCAGGCGATCGGGCCAGCCTCTTCGTCGCCGAGGGCCGGGTCGCCCAGGCCGTCCTCGAGTCCGACGGTTGGCACGTCGCCTCGTTGGATGCGGACGCGTCTGCGAAGTGAGTGCGGCCTCGACTCGAGCGCCGTTCTCCCGTCCAGCTCCGAGCCCCGCTCGTGTCGAGCGGCACCCGTGCACTCCACCGTGGAGGACGCGCTCCGTCCGGGGGGCTCACGCGAAGAGCACGCGCAGATGAAGAAGTCGCTCGAGGCGCAGGCCCTTCACTGAGCGTTCAAGAACTCGTTGAGGCGGCCGCCGAGCCCGAGGTGAGTGGCGGCTGCTTCGAGCAGCTTGCGCTCTTTGCGATCGATCCTTCCGTCGACGAGCGCCATCGCGACCAACTCCCGAAGGAACATCTCGGCTTCGGCCGACCCGCGCGCCGCGAGCTTGTCGAACAGGCCCGAGCCGGCGTTCAGCGCGAGCTCGACGTTGGCCCAGGGCACGCTCCAGCGCTCTGCGCACAGCTTCAGCAGCTTGCGCTCGTTCGCATCCACGACGCCGTCGGCCGCAGCCATCGCGGCCATGAGGTAGAGCAGCCGCTCCCGCTCCTCGCGATCGGGAACCCGGGCCGCTGCGGGGCGGGGCGCAGAAGGTGACGGCGCGGGGCGCCTCGCGCCGAAGCCTTCCCACGATCTCATCTCTCGCAGCACCCAGTCACGTTCCCCGCTCGCCAGTGCCGTCCCGCAGAATTCGCACGAGGTCGAGCCGTTGTCCGACAGCGGCGCGGCGCAGTTCGGGCAGCGTGACGTCGAGACGCCCGCCTTGCTCGGCGTCGCGGCGCCGGCCTTCCGCACCAGGGTGAAGATCCACCGATGAGGGACGGAAGGGAGCGTCGGCGGCTTCTGGCCTTTCGGGCCAATGCCGCTCTTCGCGCTCCAGCGAAGCTCGATGTTCGCGAGCTCGTTCTCGCCTTCGTCGGTGAGCGAGAGGGTGTTCACGGCCCCCACGGCGCATTCGAGGAAGACCTTCTGCCGGCCGCTCGAGGCCAACGCGCCGAGATCGGCCCGGAGTCGCTCGACGAACTCGGGCGCGGCCACCTTGGCCAGCCGCCCGGCGTCGTTCGCGACCTGCGCCTCAATCCACTTCCAGAAGACGAGCGAGGCGCGGTCCTCGAGCACCTCGGTCGTGAGCTCGGGGTCGCGCTGGCGTACGCGCGCGAGCCCATCGACCGCTGCGTTGGCGCCGACGTATTCGCTGCCCTGGGTGATCTCAGCGAGGACCCAGTCGTAGTTGCCGCTGTTGACGATCGCCTGACAGTGCTCGCAGGTGTTGGCCGCGCCGCCAGAGAAGGGCGCTCCGCAGTTCGGGCAGAAGCCCTGGGCGAGATCCTTCGAGGCGTCGGTCGTCACGCCGGGGCGGCGCACGAACGTCCACACCTCGGTGAACGCTTCGGGCGCCTTCTTCTGGGCCAGCGCGCGGGCCTGCTCGTCGGTCGCCGTGGCCGGCGCGTCGTCGTCACGCATCGATGCCTTCACCCGCACGTGCACGCTGTCGAAGAAGGGCCTCTGCTCCAGGCCGATGATCTGCAGGTCGAGGACCTGCACGTCGGCGATCGCGTCGCGCACGCCGTTGACGTGCATGAGTTGGAGCTGGGTCGCCAGCCGGGTGTACGTGGCGTCAGAGAGGAACCGTCGCACCGGCTCGAGCGATCGACGGAACCAGGCCTCTTGCACGTCGACGAAGAGCTTCCTGGTGCGGTCGAAGAAGGCCATCAGCTCGAACTGCGGGTCCTTCGCCCGGAGCGCGCCGACCCAGCCTTCTGCGTCGCGGGCGCTCACCGTCGTGCGGCGCTGCGCTTCGGCGGCGTCGAGCGCATGCCGGGTCGACGCCGAGCCCTCCTGACGTTTCCACCACCACACTCCGACCGCGAAGAGAATGAGGAGGGGAATGCCGAGGCATGGGTGTTCGAAGGCGACGCGAATGAGGAGGAAGGCGACGTCGACGAGGAAGCTGTCGTCGCCGCCACCTGAGCTCCGGCCCGAGTCGTAGCTCTCTCCGCTGCCGACTCGCGCGAGCGCAGGAACAGCCACCACCCCGAGGAGCGGGACGAACGGAGCGAGCCGGTATATCCACCAGGAGGGCGCCTTCATGGCCGCAGACAATATGGAAAGCCGGAGCCTTCACCATGGCTGAATTCATCATCGAGACGTTCGGAGCGGTCGAACGGTGGACCATCAACGGCGAGGCGAGGCGAAATGCGCTCTCGCGGTCGATGGTGGCCGAGCTTGCGCAACACGTCGCGCGCGTGAGCGGAGCCGATCGTTCCGTGCGTGCAGTCGTGCTGACGGGAGCCGGCACCAAGGCGTTCTGCGCAGGCGCCGACCTGAAGGAGCGCGCCGGCATGGCGGACGCCGAGGTGCGCGTCTTCCTCGACACCCTCCGGTCGACGTTCAGGGCCATCGAGCTCTGCGATTGTGCGTTCATCGCGTTCATCAACGGCGCGGCGTTCGGGGGCGGCACCGAGCTGGCGCTGGCCTGCGATCTGCGCGTGATGGATGAAGCGGCCGAAGTGGGTCTGACCGAGGTCAAGCTGGGCATCATTCCAGGAGGCGGGGGCACCCAGCGTCTGCCTCGACTGATTGGCAAGGGCGCGGCGAAGGATCTCATCCTCACCGGCCGGCGCGTGGGCGCAGAAGAGGCGGCCCAGCTCGGCCTCGTCAACCGCGTCGGTGACGTGGACGACGCGATGCACGTCGCGAAGGGCATCGTCGAGAACGCGCCCCTGGCCGTCGGGCTCGCGAAGCACGCCATCGACGACGGAGCCCACCTCGAGCTCGACTCGGGCCTCGCGCTCGAGCAGCAGTACTACCAGCGAACACTCGGCACCGAGGACCGCCTCGAAGGGCTCAAGGCGTTCGCTGAGAAGCGGCCGCCGGTCTTCAAAGGGAAGTAACCCCGGCGCGGGCCTGCGGGCAGCTCGTCGTCACCACGACCGCCGGGCTCGAGCAGCGCATGACGGCGCTCGTCGAACGGTCCTGGCAAAACGGGGCGACCTGCGAGCTGGTGCTGTGGATCGGGCGGCGCGGCCTGGTGGTGAAGGCGCTCGATCTGCTCGAGGTTCTCCGCGCGCACCTCACCACCGCCCTTGAACGCGTGACGTGCCTGGAGTGGCGTGATTGACCGCTGACAAGCAGCCGCGACGTGTGTACAGCCCCGCCCATGTCGATGACGAAGAAGCTGGTCGAGGTCGTTGAGCGGGTGGAGAAGGGCGGGGCGGGGAAGTACCACGCGAAGAACAAAGAGGTCGGCAAGCTCTTCGCCCGCGATCGCATCGCGCTGTTGATCGACAAGGGCTCGTTCGTCGAAGAGGGCAAGCTCGCCAACAACGTCGACCCCGAGCTCCCTTCAGACGGCGTGATCACCGGGCTTGGTCGTGTTGGCGGTCGCCCGGTCGCGCTGATGGCGAACGACTCGACGGTGAAGGCCGGCTCGTGGGGCGCCCGGACGGTCGAGAAGATCCTCCGCATCCAGGAGACGGCCGCGAAGCTGAAAGTGCCCCTCTTCTATCTCGTCGACTCGGCTGGCGCGCGCATCACCGATCAGGTCGACATGTTCCCCGGCCGCCGCGGCGCAGGACGCATCTTCTATAACGAGGTGCACCTCTCGGGCTCGGTGCCGCAGATCTGCGTGCTCTTCGGGCCGTCGGCCGCAGGCGGCGCGTACATTCCTGCGTTCTGCGACATCGTCATCATGGTCGACGGCAACGCGTCGATGTACCTGGGCAGCCCGCGCATGGCCGCCGAGGTGATCGGCGAGAAGGTGACGCTCGAAGAGATGGGCGGCGCGAAGATGCACTGCTCGATCTCGGGCTGTGGTGACGTGCTGGCGAAGAGCGAAGAAGAGGCGCTCGCCTTCGCGCGCCAGTACGTCCAGCTGATGCCGTCGAGCTTCTCCGAGAAGCCGCCGCGCGCCGAGCCGAAGCCGCCGAAGTCGTCCGGGCGGCCGATCGATCCGCTCCCGGCCAGCCCTGATGCGTCGGCGCCTGTCGCGGCGTCGATCATTCCCGCCGATCAGAACAAGCCGTTCGACATGTACGCGCTCATCAACGAGCTCATCGACGAAGGCAGCTGGGTCGAGGTGAAAAAGCTCTTCGCGCAGGAGCTGGTCACGGGCCTCGCGCGCATCAACGGCTACGTGGTGGGCATCGTCGCCAATCAGCCCAAGTACAAGGGCGGGGTGCTATTCGTCGACTCGGCCGATAAGGCAGCGCGCTTCATCTGGCTGTGCGACGCGTTCAACATTCCGCTCATCTACCTCGCCGACGTGCCCGGCTTCATGATCGGCTCGAAGGTCGAGAAGCAGGGCATCATCCGCTCGGGCGCGAAGATGATCTCGGCGGTCAGCGAAGCGAGCGTTCCGCGGATCTGCGTCGTCGTTCGCAAGGCCTACGGCGCGGGCCTGTACGCGATGAGCGGTCCGGGGTTCAACCCGAACGTCACCCTGGCGCTCCCCGGTTCGATGATCGCCGTGATGGGGCCCGAAGCGGCCGTCAACGCGGTCTTCTTCAACAAGATCCAGGAGAAGCCCGAGGGCCCAGAGCGACAGGCGTACATCGCGCAGCTGCGCGAGGAATACCGGCAGGACGTCGACATCTTCAAGCTGGCGAGCGAGCTCATCGTCGACGAGATCATCCCCGGCCAGGCGCTCCGGGCCGAGCTCGCGGCCCGCCTCGACCTCTACGTCCCTGCGCAGGCGCTGCCGAACACGCGCAAGCGTGGTGTCTTGCCGGTCTGAACATCGCGCCTGGGTGAGTTTTTGCCGTTGGCGGACTCACCTCAGACCTGTATGGTGCCGCGCCGTTTGTGCCTCGAGGAGGACTTGTGCGGAAGCTCGTAGCCCTGCTGACTCTCACCCTCACTTCGGCGGTGTTCGCCGCGACGCCGTCCGAGGGCGTTCCTCTGCAGGTGCGCCGTGGCTTCTTCACGGAAACCGACATCGGTGGGTTCTTCACCCTCGGTGGCGACAACGGCTACTCGAACCTGCAGACGTACCTGCAGCTCGGCGCCGGCTACCAGCTGACGCTTGGTGGCGGCTCGGGGCTCGTTCCCATCGGAGTGCACGTCGGCATCGGCGCGAACGCGCAGAACTGCTGGTCAGGGCTCAAGCCTGACAACTCCTGCACGCTGTCTGACAACTTCACGCTCATCTTCGTCAGCGCGTCGGGTGGCTACCTTCACCGCGTGATCGAGCGCCTGTACGTTGGCGGCAAGCTCCTCGCTGGGTGGACGCTCCTCGACCCCGCACCCGTGAAGAGCGGGACTGCAGACGTGACGGGTGGCGTGACGGCCGGCGTCGCGGCTTCGGTCGAGTACGCGACCAACATGGACCATTTCTCCATCGGTCTCGACATCGCGTTCCGCTTCGTCATCGGTCCGAACATTCCATCGCTCGGCTTCTACCCGCGCGTGCAGTACACGTTCTGAGCGTCGCGTCTGCGTGGTAGTTCACGCGGCATGGCCACCGATCTCTACGGGTTGTCCCGAGTCACAGGCGAGCAGGGCGTGCTTCCCCAGCGCGCGCGGGTCGTCGATCCATCGTTGCCGTTGCGCGCTGGCGAGTTGTTGATCGACGTCGAGAGCCTGAACATCGACGCGGCCTCGTTCAAGCAATTGAAAGACGCGGCTGGCGGCGACTCCGCGAAGATCGTCGAGGCCGTGCGTTCGATCGTGGCAGAGCGCGGCAAGATGCAGAACCCGGTGACGGGCTCGGGCGGCATGTTGATCGGGCGCGTTCGCGAGGTCTCGGCGGATCATCCCGGCTTCGGCACCTTGCAGGTCGGAGACCGCATCGCCACGCTGGTGAGCCTCACCCTGACGCCGCTGGTGATCACGTCTGTGCGCGGCATCAAGCCGGAGATCGATCGCCTCGACATCACCGGTCACGCGATTCTGTTCCCCAGCGGCATCTACGCGAAGCTGCCCGACGATCTTCCTGACACCTTGAGCCTTGCCGCGCTCGACGTCGCCGGAGCGCCGGCGCTGGTCGCCCGATGGGTCAAGCCGGGCCAGACGGTCGTGATGCTCGGCGCCGGAAAGAGCGGAGCCCTGTGTCTGGCCCAGGCGCGTGAGGCGATGGCAGGTAAAGGCACCCTGATCGCGCTGGACATCTCGAAGCCGGCCCTCGACGCGCTCCAGGGCATCGGCCTGTGCGACGCGGTGGTGGCCTGCGACGCGACGAAGGGCGTCGACGTGATGCGGGAAGTGGCGAGGCTCACCAACGGCGCGATGGCGGATCTCGTCGTGAACTGCGCGTCGGTCGGCAACACCGAGATGGCGAGCATTCTCTCGGTGAAGAACGGCGGCATCGTCATCTTCTTCTCGATGGCGACCAGCTTCACCGCGGCGGCGCTCGGCGCGGAAGGCGTCGGCAAAGACGTCACCATGCTCGTCGGCAATGGCTACGTCCCCGGCCACGCGGAGCTGACCCTGGGGCTGCTGCGGCGAAACCCGAAGCTCCGCGGGCTGTTCGAGCAGCGCTACACCTGAAGCGCCGATCCGGAAACCGGTTCACTCTCGACGAAGACTGAGAAGGCCGCCAAGGCACACTTCGGCGTCTTCGTGCCCGAGCAGCAGCTCGCCGTGGTGGGCAACGTGTTCTGCGATGCTCCCGGCTTCATCGAGCCGCAGCTTCAGGTGATCTCGCAGGTCGTCGATTCCCAGCAGCAGGAGCGGGCAGGGCGCTGACCGGTTCGCGTCAGGGCTGGAACTCTCACCGACCTCCTGCACCGTTCGCTTTTCGCAGCGCCGACTCCGAGTTGGCACCGTATGGTCCGGGGCCGATGCAACTCGCGCTCCTGGCTCTCGTCATCGCGGTGCCGGCGCTCGCCCAGAAGCCCTCGCTCATTCACGTGGCGCCCTTCGAGGATTCGCGGATGGGCGGACTGAAGCTGACGAAAGAAGGCGCCGAACTCGACCTCGGCTTCTTCTCTGAAGAGGCGCCGCGGTTCTTTCAAGGTTGTGAGGCCTGCGTTGACGAGCTGACGCGCGTGAAGGGCCTGCGCATCACCGGGCTGGCGCTTGGCCTGGCCGGGCCGTTCACCATGCTGACGGGGCTCATCGCGGGGCTCGCCGCGGGAGCCTTGTTCCCGATTCTGCCGATCGCGCTGCTGGGCGGGGCGGTGATCGCGATCGGGGGCGTCTTGTTCAACCAGCTCGGCGAGACGTTCCTGCTGCGCGCCGTCACTCTCTACAACCTCCAGGCGATCGAGCCGCCGAAGCGCGCTGCGGGCTTCTCTGGGGCCGCCGGCAACTCTTCACCCTGAGAAGAAACGCCTGATGGGTCTGGCCCTGCGGGGCCGTGTGCTGCCGGGTTTCGTGCTCGGTGCTTCCGAGTCAGAGGTTCTCGTAGCGGTAGAGCGGGTGCAGATCGTGCCCGGGCTGCATGTCGACGAGCGGCTTGATCAGCCCGTCTTCGAGCCCGTACACCCACCCATGTAGTACGGGCCGGTGTTCGTACTTCCAGGCCTTTTGCAGAATCGACGTCTTGGCGAGGTTGAGCACCTGCTCCCGCACGTTGAACTCAACCAGCATTCGGGCGCGCGTCGTCTCGTCGGCGCAGTCGAGCAGCTCGGCCTCGTGCAAGCGGAAGACGTCCTTGATGTTGCGGAGCCACTTGTTCAGGACGCCACCGAACGAGCTGCGCTGCATCGCCGCCAGCACGCCTCCGCAGCCGTAGTGGCCACACACGATCACGTGCTCGACCTTCAGCTGCGTCACCGCGTATTCGAGCACCGAGAGCAGGTTGATGTCGGTGTGCACGACGAGGTTGGCGATGTTGCGGTGAACGAAGATCTCTCCCGGGTCGGTGCCGGTGATCTGGTTCGCCGGCACCCGGCTGTCGCTGCAGCCGATCCACAGGAACTTTGGCGTCTGCAGGTTCGAAAGCCGGGTGAAGTAGCCAGGATCTTCGCGCACCCGATCAGCCGCCCAGCCTCGGTTGTGCTGCAGGAGCGAGTCGATGGTCTTGGGGACGGGAGACATGCGCTCCCCATAGCAAACTCGCTCGCCCGCGATGGCTAGAGGAAGAACCGGTCCGTCACGCCTGCGGTTCGCCCGAGAATCGACGTCCACCCGATGAGCGTGTCGACCTTCGGCTCGACGTCAGGCGGCGTCAGGCCCAGCGACGCCATCGAGCCCGTACACGCGAACACCGTCGCCAGTCCGGAATCCCGCGCCACGTCGAGGAGCTGGCGACAGGTCGGCACCTGACGAAGCTCCATGGTCGCGTTGATGTCGTCGCGACCTTCGAGATCGGGCTCATCGAGCGTGCCCCGAACGAGCCGTTCAAGCGCGAACCAGAAGAAGTAGAGCTCGACCTTCCGGCCCATCGAGACCGCTGCGGCCGCGATCGACAGCCCCTGATGAACCGCGTCGTACTCGCCGCGATGAAGGAACACGCACACCGGACCCATGCCTCGCTCTTTTCCCCAACCTCAGCCGGATGCCAGCGCTTTTCGACCGACCGCGTTAGGGAAGTGACCGACTGGTGACATTCGAAGTGAGATCAATGGGTTTGATAGTTGTCTGAGGAAATTGATGTCTGCTACCAACCCACCTCTCATGCCGGTCGACGAAACCACCGCCAAGCGGAAGGACGCCCATCTTGACCTGTGCGCGACCGAAGAGGTGGCGCCGGTCGAGAACGCGACCCTGTTCGACCGCATGTTTCTTGCGCACTGCGCCATGCCCGAGCTGGCGTACGAGCAGCTCGATCTCTCGACCCCGCTTTTCAGAAAGCGCCTCAAGGCACCGCTCCTCGTGACGGGCATGACCGGTGGCACCGAACGGGCGATGCAGGTGAACCGCGACGTGGCCCTGGTGGCCGAAGAGTTCGGGGTCGCCTTTGGCGTCGGGAGTCAACGCGCGATGGCTGAGCGGCCGGAGCTCACCCGGACCTTCGCCGTGCGTGACGTGGCGCCGTCGACGGTGATCATCGGAAACATTGGCCTCGTTCAGGCCGTACGCCTCGGTGTGGACGGCGTGCACCGGCTCTTCGAAGGAATCAGCGCCGACGCGATGGCGGTGCATTTGAACCCCGGCCAGGAGCTCACCCAGCCTGAGGGCGATCGCGACTTCTGTGGCGGCTACGCGATCGTCGGCGAGCTCGTGAAGCGGCTTGGCGCCGATCGGGTGCTCGTCAAAGAGACCGGCTGCGGCATCTCGCCCGCCGTGGCGCGACGCTTGGTGGATGTCGGCGTGCGGAACATCGACGTCTCTGGCCTCGGTGGAACCAGCTGGGTTCGCGTGGAACAGCTCCGCGCGGAAGGCGTCGCTCGTGAGGTCGGCGCGCAGTTCTCCGGGTGGGGCATTCCGACGGCGGCGGCGGTCGCGACGGTCCGCACAGCAGTCGGGTCTGGCGTGACACTGATCGCCGCGGGCGGCATGCGAACCGGCCTCGACGTGGCCAAGGCCATCGCGCTTGGCGCTGATCTGGGTGGCATGGCATTGCCGCTCTTCCGGGCACATCAGGAAGGCGGCATCGCGAAGGTCCGTGAGGCGATGACGACGATCGTCACGGCGTTGAAGCAGGCCCTGGTGCTGACGGGGTGTCGAACCCCGCCGGAGCTTCGCCAGGCGCCTCGGGTGATCACCGGTGAGCTGAAGGACTGGATGGCAGCGCTGTGAAGGAGACGAACATGGGTGAGACGGTCACGTCGCGGTTGAGCGGGTTCCACAAGCTGGGCGTCGCGGAGCGGCTCGGCACCGTGTCGAAGATGTATCGGCTCACGCCCGAAGAGACGCACGCCTTCGCTGGCGCCGCGTCGCTGACGACCGATCTCGCGAACACGATGATCGAGAACGCGGTCGGCGTCTTCGGCCTGCCGCTCGGCCTCGGCCTCAATATGCAGGTCAACGGCCGTGACTACGTGGTGCCGATGGCGGTCGAGGAGCCCTCGGTGATCGCGGCCGTCAGCTTCGCAGCCAGGATCGCGCGCGAGAACGGTGGCTTCACGGCCGAGGCCGACGACCCGATCATGATCGGCCAGGTGCAGGTCACCAACTACGGCGACCCGACCGAGGCGTCGAAGAAGCTGCTCGCCCACAAGGAGCAGTTGCTCGCGCTCGCCAACAGCTTCCACCCGAGCATGCAGACCCGTGGGGGAGGCGCGAAGGACATCGAGGTGCGGCTCCTCCCGGCGCCGGAAGGCCCGCGTGGCGAGCCGCTGCTGATCGTCCACCTGCTCGTCGACACGCAGGAGGCGATGGGCGCCAACCTCATCAACACCATGGCGGAAGGTGTCGCGCCCCTGGTGGAGCAGATCACCGGCGGCAAGGTCTACCTGCGCATCTTGAGCAACCTGTGCGACCGTCGCCTCGCGCGTTCGTCATGCCGGATTCCCGTCTCAGCGCTGGCCGACTTCGACATGTCGGGCGAGGCCATCGCCGAGGGCATCGTGCAGGCCAGCCGCTTCGCCGTCGCCGACCCGTACCGCGCGACGACGCACAACAAGGGCATCATGAACGGCGTCGACTCGGTCGCCATCGCGACGGGTCAGGACTGGCGGGCCATCGAAGCCGGCGCGCACGCCTTCGCCGCCCGTGACGGCCAGTACCGCCCGCTCTCGACGTGGACGCTGGAAGAGGCCCACCTCGTGGGCCGCATCGAGTTGCCCCTGGCCATCGGGACCGTGGGGGGGCCCATCAAGATCCACCCGCAAGTGCAGGCGGCGCTGAAGTTGCTGCGGACGACCAGCGCCCGCGAGCTCGCGATGGTGATCGCCTCGGTGGGGCTCGCGCAGAACCTCGCGGCCGTTCGCGCGCTCGGCTCGGTCGGCATCCAGCGGGGCCACATGGCCATGCACGCGCGCTGTGTCGCCGTCACCGCAGGAGCTCGCGGCCCGTGGATCGAACAGGTCGCCAATGGTCTCGTGAAGGCCGGGCAGGTGAAGGTCGAGAAAGCCAGGGAGATCCTCGCGGCGCTGATGCGAGACGCGGCGCCCGACGCGACGTAAGAGCCTCGCCGTGACCGTTCATCTGACGTCGTTTGGACCGGGCAAGGTGATCCTGCTCGGTGAGCATGGGGTCGTGTACGGCCAGCCAGCGTTAGCCGCGCCGATCTCCCGAGGCGTCCGCGCCTGGGCCGTGCCTGCGAAGAAGTGCACCGTCGAACTCCCGACGAGCCTCAAGGCGGAACACGCCGAGACGTTGGAGCGCGCGTTTCAACGGGCGGCGAAGGTGACGGGCCACCCCAGGGTGCTGGTGACCCTCGAGAGCGATCTGCCGGTGTCGATGGGGCTCGGGAGTTCGGGCGCGTTGTCGGTCGCGGTGAGCCGGGTGCTGCTCGAGGCGAACTCGGCGAGGCCCGCTTCGGTGAAGGCCGTGGAGCGGGTCGCGCTCGAGATGGAGAAGGAGTTCCACGGGACCCCGTCGGGGGTCGATCACACCACGTCGGCCCGAGGCGAGATGGTGCTGTACCGTCGCGGCTCGGTGCGGGTGGTGCGCTCGCCGATCCCCGTGCGCGTGCTGGTGGCGATCGTCGGAGAGCGGCCGCCGACGAAGAAGACGGTCGGCGCGCTGCGGGAACGGCAGGCGCGATGGCCCGCGCGCTACGGGAGGCTGTTCCGCGAGATCGGCCGTGTCGCGAGAGAGGGCGCTGACGCCGTGACGAAGGGCGATCTCGACGCGCTCGGCGATCTCATGAACGTGAACCAGGGCCTGTTGAACGCCGTCGGGTTGTCGAGCGAAGGGCTCGAGGCGATGGTGAACAGGCTGCGTCGGCTCGGCGCGTTGGGGGCGAAGCTCACCGGCGCGGGCGGCGATGGTGGGGCGGTGCTGGGACTGTTCCGCGAGCCGGAGCCGCTGGTGGCGCGCCTCTCGAAGGAAGGCGTCACGTGCTTCGTGAGTCAGCTGTCGGGGCCGCGCGCCCTGTGAGGGACGAGATGAAAGCCACGGCGACCGCGCACCCGAACATCGCGCTCGTGAAGTACTGGGGCAAACGCGACGAGCGGCTCATTCTTCCGCATCAGTCGAGCCTGTCGGTGACGCTCGGCCCGCTCTCGGTCACGACGACGGTCGAGTTCCTCGGTGGTGACGGCGACGATGACGTGACGATCAACGGTAAGGTCGCGGCGGGCAGCGAACGCGCGCGGGTGGTCGAGCTGTTGGGACTCGTTCGCGCCCAGACGAAGCGACGCCTCGGCCGTGCATGCATGATCTCGAAGGGCGACTTCCCGGCGGCGGCAGGGCTGGCCTCGAGCGCAGCGGCGTTTGCCGCACTCTCGGTCGCTGCCCGCACCGCGGCCGGTTTCTCACGCGACCCGAAGGCGGAGTCGATCCTCGCGCGTCGTGGCAGCGGCTCAGCCTCGCGCAGCGTGCAGGGAGGCTTCGTTCGCTGGAACCGGGGCACGCGCGCGGACGGCCGCGACTCGTTCGGCGAACAGCTCTTCGACGCAGCGCACTGGCCCGAGCTGAGGTTGCTCGTCGGCATGGTGAGCCGGGAAGAGAAGGAAGTGAAGTCGCGCGACGGCATGCGCACGACGGTCGAGACGTCTCCGTACTATCGGGCGTGGGCGAAGGACGCCGAGGCCGAGGTCGCCAACATCATTCCCTTCATCCGCCGGCGTGAGCTCGAGGCGGTCGGCGCGATCGCCGAGAAGAACGCCTGGCGCATGCACTCGACGGCGTTCGCGGCCGATCCTCCCCTCTGCTACCTGAAGCCGGCGACGCTCGCGGTGATCCAGACGTGCGCCGAGCTGCGGAAGAAGGGCGTCGGTGTCTGGTTCACGCTCGACGCGGGACCGAACCCGGTGTTGCTGACGAGCAAGACCGACGAGGCGAAGGTGGCGAAGGTGCTCCAGCAACACGGAGCCCGTGAAGTCGTTCGCTGCCGGCCTGGCGGCGATGCCGTCGTCGGTGGCTGAGGAGACCTCGCTCCATGCACCGGCCGTTCGCGCATGCGCCTGAGGTGCAGTCCGTTCCACACGAGCCGCAGTTGTTCGCGTCGAGCTGCAGATTCGCGCAGACCCCGTTGCAGGCAGTCGTCCCTCCGGGGCACGCGCATGCGCCCGATGAACAGATGAGGTTGCCGCCGCAGGTCTGCTGACAGAAGCCGCAGTTCGTCTTGCTGCTCTGCAGGTTCACGCAGGCGTTGGTGCAGCTCGTCTCGCCTGGGCCGCACGTCGTCGCGCAGACGCCGCTGGAGCAGACCTGATCTTGCGGGCAGCGCATGCCGCACGCGCCGCAGTTGAGTGGGTCGCTCCGCGTCGACGCGCACACTCCGTTGCACCGGCTGCCCCCGTTCGGGCATGCACACGCGCCGGTCTGGCACAGCGTTCCTCCAGCGCAGCGCACACCGCAAGCTCCGCACTTGGCCGAGTCGCTCTGGAGATCGACACACCCGTTCGAGCACGGCCTCGTGCCCCCTGCGCAGCCGGCGACACAGGTGCCGCGCGAGCAGGCCTGGCCGCCGGCACACGCCACCCCGCAAGCCCCGCAATTCAGCACGCTCGAGGAGACGTCGACGCACGCGCCGCCGCACTCCGACTGCCCCGACGGGCACGAGCAGCTCCCGTTGAAGCAGGTCCTGGCTGCCGGACAGGCGTTGCCGCAGGCTCCGCAGTTGGCGGGGTCAGACGAGGCGGCCACGCAGGCTCGGTTGCAGTTGAGCAAGCCCATCGCACACGTCGACGTGCAGCGCCCCTGTGAGCAGCCCTCGGAATCGCTGCACGACGTCCCACACGCCCCGCAGTTGTTCGGATCGGTGTTCCCATCCACACACGCGCCGTTGCAGTCGGTCGAGCCCTCGAGACACCCGCGACACGCTCCGCCTGTACACGCCACACGGGGCCCGCAGGTGTTCCCACAGCCACCACAGTTGGCGAGATCAGAGGTCGTGTCGACGCAAGTCCCGAAGCACGCGGTCTGAACGCCACAGCCAGCGACGGGCTCGAGACAGCCCAGCGCAGCAGGACCAAGCACGGAGGCCACAGGTCACGTCCTTCGAATGTTCGCGACCGTGGAAAAGCGATCACGACCTTCGACGAATGAACGAGATCCGCGGGCTTAGTGCTGGGTGACGGCGATGCTCACGACCTGTCCGTAGGTCCCGTACCGCTCCTCGTTCGAGAACAGCAGGGCCTGACCCGACGCCTCGACCGGGCACCTCAAGCGCACGTGCTCGTCGTTGCTCACCCCGCATTCGCGCGACTGGCCGTTCGCCGCGCGGTACTCGACCATCAGGAAGCGCCGCAGGGGGTTGTCGACCTCGAACTCCACCGAGTCATGCGCGTCGACCGCAGCGCGGCTCGGGCTCTTCAGCGTCAGGCCATCACGTGCGATGCCGGGCCTCGCGAATGGCTGGCGCAGGAAGTCGCCTCGCGTCAGCTTCGTCGGCATCAACTGCCAGCGCGTGTCGTCGGGGAAGTGGCTCCAGATCGCGACGTTGGGCGGAATGAAGAGGTAGTCGGTGCGATAGGAGCGGCTCGTCTTGTCCGGCCCGATGGGATCGTCCCAGGTCGCGTCGACGAGGTACCAGAGCCCGTTCACCTTCACGCCGTTCCACGCATGGCCGACCGGCGCGGCTGCTCCGTTCTCTTCACGCACGTCTCCGCCGACGTAGACGATTTGATCGCCCGTCTGTGTTCCGAGTTCGACCATCAAGCGCGCGTAGCCCTCGCAGACGGCGACCCGGTTCTGGAAGACCGAGTTCGCATCCTGCGCCTTCCGCTGGCCCGGCTTGAGTGAGTCGAGATCGTACTGGAGCCGCGTCACCACCCAGTCGTGAAGGGCCTTGATCCGCTTGAAGGGCTCGGGCTCTCGCGACTTGATGTACTGCGCGACCGCCGCGATCGACGTCTCGTCGTGCGGGTGCATGCCGTTGATGAGGGCCGACACCTCGTTCTTCCATGGCCAGTGCGTCGAGCCCGTCTCCACGACGACAGGGGCTTCGGCGGGTGAGGGCGGAGGCGTCTTTCCACTCCCGTCCCCGACGTTCTTGTCGTCATCGTCCTTCCACGAGATCGCGCTGCTGTCCGACCTGCCCGCGTCCGCGCTGGCGCCCTCCATCGCCGAGCGCTCGTCATCGGTCAGCTTTCGCCACCGCGCCGAGGACCCTGACGGGACAATGGGGAACTCCGTCGGAGTCGGAGCCGGGTCGATCTTCGACAGGGCCTCGCCGTCGAGCTTCGTCACATGCGGGTTCGGGTTCGCGAGCCGATGCAGCCCTTCGAGACCGCCAGCCAGCGCGAAGACGCCCTTGCGCCACGGCTCTCCGGCGTCGCCCGGCGAGAGGAACCAGTCACCCCGCGTCGCCAGCGCGGCGAACGTCACCTTCGGGAACTGCGCGACCATCGCTCCCGAGAAGGCCAGACAGATGACGAGCGTTCGAAGCGCGAGGCGGGTGAAGAGGGTAGAGGTCCGCTTCGGAGTGCCGGCGAACTGCTTGCGCCGCGCCTGTTCGAGCTTCCACGCGCGGCTGGCCCGCCACTCCCAGAGGACCGGAAGCATCGGAAAGAGGAGCAGCCCGCCCGCCAGGGCGATCTCCCGGGGGCCGCCGTGAAAGGCGATCAGCGACGACGCGAGCCACACCGTCAACGTCGGCAGGGCGACGAGCACCAACGCAGACAGCAGGGAGAGGAGGGCTCGGAGCACGGTCAGGACAGGGGAACCACGATGGCACGATTCGCCCATTGCGCAGACGGGCGCCTTCTGACGTCCAAGAGGCACTCGACTGTTTCTTCCTGATCACCGGCGGGTCCTGCCTGCGCCTGGCGTGCCTGACTGCCTCGACGACGTTCGGATCGCCAGGCGCGTTGGTGAGGCGTTCGCGCTGGGAATTCCAACCTGGGTCATCGGCACCGACATCCCCGAGGCGGGCCCGACCCGACAAGTCGTCCGCGCGCCCTAGAAGGCAACGCCCGACGTCTTCGGGATCGGGAGCGAGAGCAGCACCCGGCTGCTCTCGTCCGCGCCACCGTAGAGCTGCTGGTACATCACGTAGTCGGCCATCACCTGCTTCACGTAGCCGCGCGTCTCCTTATAGGGGATCTCCTCGATCCACTCGTCGAGCGGCAGCGAGCCCCGTTGCGCCATCCACTTCGACACCGCCGACGGGCCTGCGTTGTACGAGGCGGCGCAGAGGGCAGGGTGGCCCATGCGATCGATCAGCGCCGAGAGGTACCAGGTGCCGAAGCGCACGTTGATCTCAGGCGCGTAGAGATCGTCGGGCGCGGGGGTCGGGGCCTTCAGCTCGATGGCGATCGCCTTCGCCGTCGGAGGGATGATTTGCATCAGGCCGCGCGCGTCGGCGCTGCTCACCACCTCGGGCCGGAAGCCGCTCTCGCGTCGCATGATCGCCCAGGCGAGGAAGGGATCGAGGCCGACCTGTGCAGCGCTCGCCTCGACGGTCTGCTGGTAGGCGCGTGGGTACATCAGCGCGAGCGCCTCGGGCTTCCTGGCCGTGTAGACCTGACCCCAGAGCCAGCGCGCCGCGAGCCCATGCGCCGCGCCGAACTCGCTCACCGTATGGAGCGCGTGGCCCATCACCAGCGCGTCCTCGGCCGTTCCCACGGCGCCGACGACCCGGCTCACCTCGTCCGCTGCGTCCTTGAGCAACCCGCAGCGAGAGAGCTCGATCGCCAGTCCCAGCGACGGTGGGGGCGTCACCGACAGGCTCCGAGGCGCTTCGGTGAAGACGCGCGGTGCGGGCTGGCTCAGCTCACGCAGGCGCTCGCTCGCCATGACTCCGTAGAGGGTTCCGGCGAAGGCGCGAGACAGCTCGCGGTATTCCTTCGCGACGTTGATCGGCACGCCGCCGTCGGTTGACGCGCGCGCCGGGTCGGCTCCACCGCCGTCGGGCGGGGTGAGCTGCACCGGCGGCTGCTCGAGCTTGCCCAGCTGGGCGATGCGCGCGCTCCAGTAACTGGCCTGGGCCGCGAGCGACGACTTCGGGAAATCCGCGAGGAGCGCGCGCAGCCCGCTGCGGGCCTCGTCGAAGCGGCCGAGGCGGAAGAGGGCCCACGCCCGAAACCACCGGCCCTCGTCGCGTTTCTTCGAGTCGGGGTGCCGGGCGTCGAAGCCCTCGAAGTCGGTCACCGCCTGCGCGTGCTTTCCGTCTGCGAGCGAGAGCCACGAGGCCAGATACGCCGCTTCTGGAGCGTTGCCGTTGCCGGGGTACTTCGTGTCGAGAGCGAGCATGAGCGCTCGCGCTTCGCCGTGTTTCTGCGCCCTCATCAGGCGCCGCGCCTTCGTCATCATCGCCTCGGCGGCTGTCGCCGACTGACCGCGCGCCGCAGCGAGGTCGAGCTGCGTGAAGGCCTCGGTTTCCTTCCCGAGCGCGAGCAGGGCCTGACCGCGCAGGAGGGCCACCTTCGCTTCCGAGGCCAGCTGATCCTTTCCTTCTCCCGGCGTCGCGGCCTCGAGCTGACGCAAGGCTTCGGTCGGCGCGCCCTGCGCGATGAGCGCCTGCGCGCGCATCAACTGCTCCTCGAAGGTGAACGAAGGCGTGCCATCGAAGGACAACAGCCGCATCGCCTCGGCCGCGTGGGGATGCGTCGGGAAACGAAGCAGCAGACTCCTCAAGTCCTTCTGCGCTTCGGGCTTCGCGCTCGTCGCCAGCCGCGCATAGGCCCGCGAGAGCAGCGCCTCGGGCGTGGGCGACTCGGATGCCGCGGCCTCGAGCACCGGTCTCGCCTTCGCCGCCTGGCCGAGATCGAGCTGCAACTCGGCGATGCGCACCTCGATGCGTCGGGAGAGGGTGGGCGTGGCTTTGGCCTGTGCCTTTGCCAGCGTCTTGATCGCCGCGGCCCGCGCGCCAGACCAGGCCTGCGCTTCTCCGAGGTACCAGGCGTGAAACGCTTCGAGCTTCTTCGGCGGCTTCACGGTGTTGAGCTGCGTGACCGCCCGAGCCGCGTCGCCTTCCGACAGCCACAGCACCCCGGTGAGGAGCGAGAGACGGGCCTGCTCAGCGCACGGCTTGTTCGTCACGCCTCTGCCAGGAGCGGTGGTGCAGGCATCGAGCTCGTCCTGGGCGCGGGTGGCGAGGTTCGGCGCGTGCACTCGCACCGCATCGAGCAGCTCACGCGATTGCGCGGGCGCGACGGGCGCCGCCAGGCACGAGGCGAGGACGACCAGTCGGACACCCGCTCGGCGAGGGCACCTCGGTTTGACATTTGTTGGACGGTTGCCGTACACGCTGCTGGCCGAACGTAGTCGAAGTTCGAAGCAAGAAACCGAGTGAATCCCATAAGGATTCCGAGCTCACCGGGTTGACCAGTCGAAAGTGCAGTCCTTACGGTGCGCCGCTGTTCCGAGCAGGGTGAGAGGTTGCACCGCCGAAGTGGGCGGCGAAGCTCGGAAGTGACTGAAGCAACACGTCGTCGTTGACCGCAGGAACGAGTGTCGTTCCCCGAGTTGAAGTGCGGGGGGAGTTTTTCAGGGAGGCCGAACCATCATGAAGCCGTGTCCGACCGAACTACCGCAGAGCATCAACCCCGAGGCCGGTCCGAAGCGCCTCGGTGTCGAGCAGCATCGCAATCTGAACTGCTCGCACTACGACAACTGCCTGGATGAGGCTGTTCGTCGAGGGTGGCAAAGCTTCACGTGCATCAAGTGCCCGCTCTACGCGCTGCCGTCTGGGCCGCAGATGGGCATCGAGTCGTTCGCGACTCAACGCCGCCTCATCTGAGGTGACGTCCACAGCTCAAACCAGTCCTGGCCGCGCCGGAGTCATTTCCGAGCGCGGCTTTTCTTGGTCGCGTGCGGCGCGACTCACGCCTTCTTGAGCGTCACCACGCCGCGGCGGATGAGATCCTTCATCGTCTCTTCCACGTCGATGGGGCTGATCTCGAGCGTCGCGATGATGTCTCGCGGGGCCATCTTCTCTTCGCAGATGAGCCTCGCCGCCTCGAGCCACTGCTGCGGGCCCACCTGCCGGTAGACGGCATAGAGCTCGGGGTGAACGTCGATCTGCGTCGCCGACACCACCAGGCTCTCGCGCATCCGGCGCTCGTTCTCGTTGAGCGTGGCGCAGGCGCGCTCGATCAACCCGCTGGTGCGCAGGTGAAGGTTCTGTGGCGCAGCGCCGGTGCCGGGGGTCCACGTCACCTCGGCGTTCTTCGTGGCGACGAAGGCGTTGAAGGCGCGTTCGCCTTCGGCGGTGAACTTTCCGGCCTGCGCCGCGGCGTGGGTACAGACGCCGTCGGTGAAGAAGAGCGAATAGACGGCCCAGCCATCGCGGGCGTCGAGACGACCAGAGGCATGCAGTTCTTCGAGGCGCAACATCAGCCACTGCGGCCCGATCGGCGCCACCTGAATCGTGAAGGGCGCGCCTGAACCGATCTGACCCAGGGCGGCCTGCCGAGGCTCGAGCAGCTTCTTCACCTGGGTGACGAGCGCGTCGAGGCGGGTTCCCTTCGAGAGGTAGGCCTGCGCGCCCGCGTCGAGCGCCCGCAGCGATTCGCGGTAGTCGTCGTGCGCCGAGATGAAGGCGATCGGGAGTTCACGCGTGCGAAAGTCTTCGCGCAACAGACGCAAGAGCCCCCAGCCGTCCAGGTGCGGCATGTTGAGATCGGCGAGCACCACGTCGAAGTGTCTGGTGAGCGCGACCTCGGCGCCAAGCTGGCCATCGGTGGCGGTGCTCACCTTGAAGCCGTGCTTGAGGAAGAGCGTCTTGAACATGCGCAGAATTGCTTCATCGTCGTCCACCAGGAGCAGCTGAATCGCCTGCACCCCGGGCGGGAGGATCGGCTGGGGCGTCAGGGCCGGCGGCGCCCATGCACCGGACGGGCGCGGCACTGGCACTTCGAACGCCAGCGGCTCGTCCTCGAGCACCTCCGAGCCGACCACCATCTCGGCGAGCTCGGTGTCTCCAGTGACGAAATCGCCCACCTCGATGACCACGCCCGCGCCGTCGCCGGCCTGGCCTGCGACCTCGCTGAACGTCCACGAGCACTTCGGCACCGAGCTGATGGCCTTGAGTGCGTCCAGGCCAACTGAGCCCAGAAACGAGGCCCTCTCGAGCTTGCCGTGGCTGAACACAGCGCGGCCTTCGTTCGGCGTCTTCGGGTCGATGATGAGGGCGCCAGCGCGGCGGGTGCGGCGGATGTGATCGATCAGCCGCCCGAGCAGCTTCGAATCTCCCTGGCCCTTCACCAGGCCAGGCCGCGAGTCCAGCTCATCGAACAAGCGCTTCACCGCGACGACGTCGCCGGCCTCGAACGGAGCAGGGAAGAGCCCCACGACGTTGGTGCGCAACCCGTGGACGAACTGGGCGTCGCTCACGTCGCCGGACACCACGATGATCGGCAGGGTGGAAGACGAGACGTCGGCGGCGACCGCGTCGAGCACCTGAATGACGAAGTCGCTCGAGAGCTCGCCGAACACCACGAGGATGTCGGGCGTGAGCTGCTTGATGCCGCCCTGCAACTTCTTTCGATCGGTGATGAAGCGATAGAAGAGGCCCTGCGCGTTGAAGGCCTGGGCCAGTTTGCCTTGATTGGTTCGGTCCTCGTCGATGCCGAGGATCACGGGTCGGGTCGTGGTGGTCACGTGTGCGGAGCCCTCTGCACCACTGTTTAGCGCGTGGGAACGCCAGCGTGATCGGGTTTCTCGCGCGCTTCACCCGTCGCCTCGCGCGCGTAGATCACCACGAGCCAGAGCTTGCCGTTGCCGTACTTCGCCGAGTCTCCGCGGACGAGCCCGAGGCCCATCGCGGAGTAGCGCGGGTCGGCGAGGTTCTTCGAGGCGGGGACGAGCGTTGGAGATTCGACGATCGCGAGATCGATCGACGCCTCGCGGGAGGTCGTCATCGCCTCGAAGACCCGCTCGTGCAGCTTGTGCCCGTCCGACAGCTCGGCGCTCAAGACATCTCGCGAAAGGCAGCTTCGTGCGTGTTCCTGCGCCAGCGCTTCGAGCACGGCGTGCCGCTTCAGGGGCTTGAGGTTCTTCCGCGCGCGCTGCTCATCGATGGCCTGGTACGCCGCTCCGACGGGATCGAGACCGCCGTCGTCGATCGGGGTCGCGAGCACCTGCACGAGTAGGGTCAGGCCGTCAGAGGCGCGGGTCGCGAGGCCAAGGCCGAGGGCCCGATGCGCCGGCTCCAGCAGGTTCGATCGATGCCCCGGGCTGTGCTCGATGCCGAAGTGCGCGGCGAGGGGACCCGTGGAGGCGCCGAGGTTCTCGCCGGCCGCAGAGAAGCGGTACTGGCCCGCGGCGAGCCGGGCCTTGAGGTCGCCACCCGAGGGATCGACGTGGGCGAAGAAGCCCTCGTCAGCCATCTTCTCGGCGTAGCGCTGCGCGATCTGCTCGAGGGCCCTGTCGAGCACGAGTGGAGCGAGCCCCATCGTCTTCCGCAGCGCGTTGATGCGCCGGAAGACAGCCGTACGGCCTTCAGCGGGGGACGCCGGCTCGACGATCTGCTGATCGGCGGTGGCGACCGACGCGCCGACGTCGATGAAGAAGAGCGCCGCGACCTCGGGGCCCTTCGGTCCTCTCGCGAGCACCTCGACGACCGAGCGACCGGCAGGTGGCTTGAACGTGCCGCAGTGGCCGAACGCGGTCGCAGCCATCGCAAATCGGCTGACGGCTCCCGCTGGTGACGTGACGAACAGCTCCGCGGTCTCGAGCGGTGCGATCAGGGTGCCGCAGACGGTGACGCTCTTCGGCGGCCTCTCGTGTCGTCGGGTGATCGGCGCGAGCTCTATCTTCCGTTGGGCGAGCAGGATGCACAACGCCACGCGATCTCCCTTTTCTGCGACGCCAATGCCCATCGCCGACGCGGGCTCGGCCGCCACCGACGTCAGCTTGCCGAGCTCGTGGAGGACGCTCTCCCGCGACGCTTTGAGCAGAATCGCAGTCGGGCTCGCGTCCCACCCACCCGCGATCGAGACGGCGTCGGTCACGGCGAGCAGGCCGGCAGCGTCACCAGCGGTCTTCTCGATCGCGAGCTGCGCGAGGCTTCGTGCCGCGTCCGACAGGCGGGGATCGTCGGCGGGCCGGGCGCGGCCAGCGGTCTCGAAGCGCTCGTGCACCGCTGCGACGGCGCTCTGTTCGACACTCGCTGCGGACAACACGACGGCGACCAACCAGCTCATGGCGCCTCGAAGACGAGCGATGCCACCGTCTTCTTCCCGAGGCTCGCCTGCAGTCGACTGAGGAATTCGTCGCGCCGTCGCCCGAGCTCGGTCGCCCACGACGAGGTCGTGCACGAAATCACCAGCGTCGTTCCCAGCCAACGCGAGGGCCGCGAGACGGCCGCGAGTGTGTCGCCGACCACCTGCCGCCAGACTGGATTGAGCACACTCGCCGAGCCGGTGTCGCGCGACACCGACGCCAGCACCACACCGAGGAGATCGCCTGAAGTTCTGGGGACGGAAGCAGCCACGCCACACGAGTCTCGACGACCACGACAGCGCTGTCACGCAGCGAAGACCCAACTGCCTGAAACGGTTTGTCTTGTCGGGTGGCACGCCCGTCGCTTTGCGTCAGCGGTCCCGGTTGACACGGGTAGGCCGATATCGGAAACGTGCCGCGCCTTTCGCACCGGCCATTTCCATCTCAAAGGGAGTCTCGAATGAAGGTCGATTTCCGCAACACCCTCTGGGTGGCGCTCGCAGCCTCGGCGCTGTCCCTGATTGCCTGCGGTCCGCCGCCCACCAAGACCGACGGTGGCTCGGGCGGTGGCGGCGCTTCTGACTCGTGCAACGACGACGATCAGTGCCCCAAGCTCTTCCGCTGCAGCAGAAGCTCGAGCACCTGTGTTCCCGACTGTACGAGCGCGGCTCAGTGCTCGCCGACCGGTCGCGTGATGGCAGGGTCGACGGCGCTCGAGCAGTGCCCGAACGACACCTCCTGTGTGTGCGATTTCACGGAGGCCGGTGGTGAGTGCAAGCCGAAGCTCTGCTCGGCCGATGCAGACTGCGGGAACTCCCTGGTCTGCCGCTCGGGCAAGTGCGAGGCGGCTCCGGCAGCCTCGGCAGTCACCCGTTGCGCGATCGTCCCCGACTTCGCGGTCGTGAAGGCCGGCTCGAAGACGAAGTTCTGGGTCTCGGCGTGGGCCGGGACGGAGCCCATCATCATCAAGGACGGCGCGACGTGGACGGCGCCGATGGGCAGCCCACTGTCGGCGCCGATGCCGACGACCGGCGCGTCCTCGGAGTTCACCGCGAGCATGACGGCCACCACGGGTGGCGACGGTGTCGCGGCAGTTCAAGCGGCGTTCGGTGGCATCACGTGCACGGGCAAGGCGCTCGTCGTCGGGGCTCCGACGGCTGGCGGCACGGTCGTCGTGACGGACGAACTGACGGGTCGGCCGATCGCGGGTGCGAAGGTCGTCGTGAGTGACGCCGCAGGCGCGCTGATCGCGCAGCCGGCTGAGGTCGTCACCACCGCAGGCGGCGTGGGCGCGTACACCTTCGGCGCGGCGACCTCGTACAGCGTCTCGGTCTTCCACCAGGACTTCACCTACGTGACGATCGCGAACTACCGCCCGTCTGGCGCCGACGCGAACGTGCTGTCGGTGTCCATGCGTCGTAACCCGGTGAACAAGTTCGGCGGCTTCAAGGGTACCTTCGACGGCTACCCGATGAACGCCAACATCAAGGCGGGCGTGGGCGGCATGTCGCTGGCCGGCGCCGTCACCAACCTGAACCTCACCCAGCTGCTCGGGCCCTCGCGCATGACGCGCATCAAGCTCGGCACGACGATCGACATGAACGTCAACGTTCCTGACGGCGCGTTCCTCGTCTTCAGCGAGACGAACAAGAACACGCTCGCGGGCCTCGGCCTCAACGGCGTCTGCACCGACGCTGCTGGGGCGGCCGACGAGACGAAGATCCGCGCGGGCACCTGCGGCACACGCTCGGCCTGGGCGTTCTCGGGCGAGCTGACCATCGGCGACCTGAGCCCGCTGCTCGGCGCCTTCAGCGGCGGCACCGAGAACATCAACATCGCCGGCCTGCTCGGCCAGGCGCAGCCCCTCATCCGCAAGCTGAACTCGTCGATCGTTCGCGACATTCAGTTCAACCTGAACGACGCGGCCTGCAAGGAAGGCCAGGTCTTCCCGGCGTGCACCAAGGGCTGGGACTACTCGAACACTGCGCAGTTCACCGACAAGAACCTGAAGTGGGCGAACGTGCCGCTCGCGTTCGGCTTCGCGCTCAAGTCGCCTCGCATGCCCAGCTACCGCGGCAAGCCGGCGGACGGCGCGCTGGCGCTGTCGGGCGTGAACGTGAACGGCCGCGGCGTCATTCCGCTCGGCCTCGGCGTCGCGGTCAACGTGGCGACTCCGGTCGATGACGTCCTCGACAAGCAGGAGACCCTGCCTGCGCCCGGACTCATTCCTGTTCGTTCGGCGCCGTCTCACAGCGGCACTGAAGGCAACGAGTACGGCATCATCGTGGCGGCGCTGTCGGCCGCTGCGGCGAGCGATGCCTCGGCTCAGGTTGGCGCGTCGGCCCTGTTCGTTCGCCTCGCGGACAACAAGCTCGTCTTCGACCCCCGCGGCGCGACGCCGGTCGATATCTCGGCGCAGGCGTACCCCACCTTCCCTGAGTCGGGTCGCTTCAACGCGCACTCCGCCGCCGTGGCCGGTGTCGGTCCCCGGAGCTTCAAGTTCCTCACCCCGGCGGTGGCCACCGCGCTCTCGACCAGCGTGCAGGTCGTTCGCGTCAGCTTCTCGGACGAGCTCGAGCACCGCTGGGACGTGCTGTTCGACGCTTCCCGCGCGGCCGATGGCTTCTCGTTGCCTGCCGTTCCGGCTGGCCTGCGTGATCGCCTCTTCAAGACGGGCATGACCAACGGCCCTCGTTCCCCGATGCAGGTTCAGGCGCTGCGCATGAGCGCGGCTCCGACGCCGGCTGGTGGCGCTGCGTTGAACTTCCAGGCGCTGGTCGAGCTCAACTCGACCAACTACGAGCGCATCACGAACTACCTCACCGCCTTCGGCTTCCTCGACTACGGCGAGCAGGCCGTGACGTTCAAGACGCTGCCGATGCCTGTCCCGGACGCCGGCAAGATCACCGTCTCGGTCGCCAAGTTCAAGCTGGGCACGGCGGCGGGTGACGACGGTCTGGTGAAGCTCTCGTTCGCGACGGCCGCTGGCATGCCGATCGCCGGCTGCGACATCATGAGCTCGTCGACCGAGACCAAGGCTGGCTCGGGTCTGGTCGAGTTCACGCTCCCCGCTGGCTGCACGGCGACGGCGGCGACGGTGAAGGCGCAGCTGTTCTTCGACAACAACAACCCGGTGCTGCCTGAGCTGTCCGTCAGCCAGACCGGCGTGACCATTCAGTAAGCGGTTCCAGACGTTTCGAACGAAGCGGGGCGCTCTTCTCGACACGAGGGCGCCCCGTTTTCGTCTGGAGCGGGTAGGCTCGGCAAACCGATGGGCCACAAGACCATCACCGCCGTCACCGCGATCTCGAAGATCCAGAAACGGACCTTCGCGCGCTCGTCAGCCCTCGTGGTGATCTACGGCGAGGAGCTCGGTCGAAAATACGATCTCGAAGAAGGCAAGACGATCATCGGCCGATCCACGAAGAGCGACATCCAGATCGATCATGACTCCGTCAGTCGCCAGCACGTCAAGGTGACCGCGGAGGAGGGGCGGGTCTCGATCGAAGACGTCGGCTCGACCAACGGCACGTTCCTCAACGACGAGTCGCTGAAGGGCTCGGTGGGGCTGAGGAACAACGATCTGATCAAGGTCGGGCGCACGGTCTTCAAGTTCATCGCCCACAACAACATCGAAGCGGCGTACCACGACGAGATCTACCGGCTCACCACGGTGGACGGCCTCACCCAGGTGCACAACCGCCGGTACTTCGACGAGGCCATCGAGCGCGAGCTGTCACGTTGCCGCCGCTACGGACGGGCGCTCTCGCTGCTGCTCATCGACGTCGATCACTTCAAGCGCATCAACGACACCTTCGGTCACCTCGCGGGCGACGCGGTGCTCAAGGAGGTGGCGTGGGCGATTCAGAAGCGCATCCGCAAGGAGGATCTGTTGTCGCGGTACGGCGGCGAGGAGTTCGCAGTGCTGAGCCCCGAGATCGATCAGAAGGGCGCCCACGCCATGGGTGAGAAGGTGCGGAAGGTGATCGAGAAACACGGGTTCTCGTTCGACGGAGAGGTGATTCCGGTGACGGTCTCCTGTGGCGTCTCGAGCCTGGGGAAGAAGAGCGATGACGCGGCCGCCCTGGTGCAGCGCGCCGACGAGAAGCTGTACGAGGCCAAGGAGAGCGGCCGGAACAAGGTCTGCTGAGCCATCGTGAGCGCTCCTCCTGACGGTGAGACCTCTCCGACGGCTGCGACCGTGACGCCTCCGGCGCTCGAGCGCCGGTTCAAGACGAACGACGATCGGCTGGCCGGACTCGAGCGGCGCCTCGCGCTCACGATCTCGGATCGCGCGCTCGCGCTCAGGGCGATCACCCACAAGAGCTACTGCAACGAGCACAAGGATGAGTCCCTCGAGGACAACGAGCGCCTCGAGTTCCTCGGTGACGCCGTCGTGGATCTCGCCATCGGCCACCGCTTGATGGACCGCTTCCCGAAGGCGAACGAAGGCGAGCTGTCGAAGCTCCGCGCGCTGATCGTCAACGAAGAGGGGCTCGGACGAATCAGCCGGGCGTTGAGTCTCGGCGACGTGCTCCTCCTCGGGCGTGGCGAAGAGCTCACCGGCGGCCGGGACAAGACGTCGCTGGTCGCCGACGCCCTCGAGGCCGTGATCGGCGCGCTGTTCCTTTCGGACGGCATGCCGGCCGTCATGGGCTTCATCGATCGGGTGTTCGCCGAGGCGCTCGAAGGTGTGGCCGAAGGCCGCCAGGGCCAGGATCACAAGTCGGTGCTCCAGGAGACCTCGCAGAGCCTCTTCAAGGCCTCGCCGCGCTACCGGGTGGTGGGTGAGACGGGGCCCGATCACGAGAAGATCTTCGAGGTCGAGGTCTCGATCGGCGCGGAGATCTTCGCCCGCTCCACGGGCCGCTCGAAGAAGGAAGCCGAGCAGGCCGCCGCGAAAGACACGCTCCAGGTCCTCTCGACGCGCGCGGTCAACCCGGCAGCCGCTGACGGCCCTGCCTGAGAATCGTCTTGGAGCAGCCATGCGCGGGCGGTACCTTCCGTCGCCATGCGAACTGTCCGTGCTCTCTCATTGACCCTGATGCTGTTGCCCACGCTCGCGCTCGCGCAGGGCAAGTTCACGAAGCTGGCGGAGGAGGGGAAGGATCTCTACGCCACGCTCACCACCACCCAAGGTGAGATCGTCATCCGGTTCTTCGCGAAGGACGCCCCGAAGACGGTGGCGAACTTCGTGGGCCTCGCCACGGGCGAGAAGGAGTTCGTCGACCCGAAGACGGGCAAGCCCACCAAGCGGAACTTCTACGATGGCCTCATCTTCCACCGCTGCATCCCCAACTTCATGATCCAGGGCGGCGACCCCGAGGGCTCGGGCCGCGGTGGCCCCGGCTACACCTTTCCGGACGAGTTCCAGTCGAACCGCGCTTTCGACAAGGTCGGGCTGCTCGCCATGGCGAACCGCGGGCCGGCGACGAACGGCTCCCAGTTCTTCATCACCACTGCGACGCCGACCCACCTCAACAACAAGCACACCATCTTCGGCGAGGTGATCTCCGGCTACGAGAACGTCGTGAAGATCGGTGACGTGCCCAAGGGCCCCATGGACCGGCCCGTCGAAGACCAGAAGATCGTCAAGGTCGTCATCTCGGACAAGGCGCCCGCCGTGAAGAAGGACGTGAAGAAGTGAAGTCGCTCGTCATCGTCGTCTCACTCGTCGCGCTCGCCCTCACCGGTTGCAAGAAGGACGAGGCGGCGGCTCCTGCAGGCGCAGCCTCAGGGTGGATGGGCAAGGCCGAGGCCGGCAAAGAGATCTTCGCCGTCCTGAAGACCAACCTCGGAGACATCACCCTCAAGCTGTATTCGAAGAAGACGCCGAAGACGGTCTCGAACTTCGTCGGCCTCGCCTCGGGTGAGAAGGACTGGAAGAGCCCTGCGACCGGCGAGCGGAAGAAGGGCGTGGCGTTCTACAACGGCCTCACGTTCCACCGCGTCATCGACGGCTTCATGATCCAGGGTGGCTGCCCGCTCGGCACCGGCACTGGCGATCCCGGCTATTCCTTCGACGACGAGTGCGCCAGCGGCTGCAGCTTCGACAAGAAGGGCCTGCTCGCGATGGCGAACGCCGGCCCCGGCACCAACGGCTCGCAGTTCTTCATCACCACCTCGACGCCGACCTACCTGAACAACAAGCACACGATCTTCGGTGAAGTCGTCAAAGGCTACGAGGTGGTCGAGGCCATCTCGAAAGCGCCGAAGGGCCCGATGGACAAGCCCGTCGAGCCGATCACCATCGCCAGCATCACGTTGTCCGAGTCACAGCCCTGAAGCCGAACGTTGGGAGAGGGAACACATATGGGAATGATGGAAGAGGCCCGCGCCGGCCATGCTCTGTACGCGCAGTTCGACACCACGCAGGGCATCATCGTGGTTCGGCTGTTTCCGAAAGACGCGCCCAAGACGGTCGAGAACTTCGTCGGTCTGGCCACCGGCGAGAAGCCGTGGACGCACCCCGGCTCGGGCGAGGCGATGAAGGGCACGCCGCTGTACGACGGCACGCTCTTCCACCGCTGCATCCCCAACTTCATGGTGCAGGGCGGAGACCCGACGGGCACCGGGCGCGGCAACGCCGGTTACAAGTTCGAAGACGAGTTCCAGTCGGGGCGGCGCTTCGACAAGCCCGGCCTGCTCGCGATGGCCAACTCGGGCCCGAACTCGAACAGCTGCCAGTTCTTCATCACGGTCGGCAGCACGAACCACCTGAACAACAAGCACACCATCTTCGGCGAGGTCGTTTCCGGTCAGGACATCATCGATCGGGTCGCGAACGTGGTACCCAAGGGCCCGGGCGACCGGCCAAAGACCGACATCGTCATCAAGAAGCTCACCATCTCGAAGACGCCCTGACGTCGGTCGAGACTCCAGAAGGACGCCGCCGTGCCCACCCGCAGTGGATTTGCCGCGCTGATTGGCAGGCCCAACGTGGGCAAGTCGACCCTGCTCAACGCGCTGGCAGGCGAGAAGCTGGCGATCATCTCGCCCAAGCCCCAGACGACCCGCACCCGCATTCTCGGCGTGGTGACGAAGCCTGAAGGGCAGATCGCCTTCGTCGACACGCCCGGCGTGCATCAGGCGAAGGGCGCGCTCAACACGCACATGGTCGAGGTCGCGCTCAACGCGGCGTCCGAGTGTGACGTGGTGCTCTTCCTCGTCGAAGCCGAGGGCCTGGAAGAGGGCAAAGCGCCTGAGATCGGCCCTGGCAACCGCTTCGTGATGGAGCGCCTCAAGGCGATCAACAAGCCGACCATTCTGGTGGTCACGAAGATCGACCTCGTGAAGAAGCACCTGCTGCTGCCGCTGATCGATCTCTACCGGAAGCACTTCTCGTTCGCCGAGGTGCTGCCGGTATCGGCTCGGGCTGGTGAAGGGCTCGAGCTGGTCTTCGAGCGCGCGCTCGCCACGATGCCGGAAGCGCCCAACATGTTCCCAGAGGACATGCTCACCGATCAGGCGGAGCGGGTGTTGGTGGCCGAGTACGTGCGCGAACAGGTGTTGCGCCATACCCGGCAGGAGATCCCGTACTCCGCGGCGGTGATCGTCGAGCTCTTCGACGAGAGCGATCGATTCACCCCGCCGCCAGAGCGCCCGCAGAAGAAGCAGAAGAAGGGGAAGCCGCAGGAACAGCGGCCGCTGAAGCGCCACACCGGGCTGGTCCGCATTCACGCCAACATCTTCGTGGAACGAGACAGCCAGAAGGCCATCATCATCGGCAAGCGTGGGCAGATGCTGAAGACGATCGGCACCGACGCGCGCAAGTCCATCGAGCGGTTGCTCGCCACCAACGTGTTCCTCTCGCTCCAGGTGAAGGTGGAAGAGCGGTGGAGCGAACGCCACGAGACGCTGCGCCGCATGGGCTACTCGATGGTCAGGGAGTGATCTGATGCCCCGCCCCAGGACGCGCCCGCTCATCGCCATCGTCGGCCGGCCGAACGTCGGCAAGTCGACGCTGTTCAACCGCATCATCCGCCGCCGCCGCGCGATCGTCGAAGACACGCCGGGCGTGACGCGCGATCGCCACTTCGCCGACGTCGACTACCTCAACCGGCCCGTCACCTTCGTCGATACCGGCGGGTTCGTGCCGGTGGGGCAGGAGAACCAGATCGACAAGTCGGTGCGTCAGCAGGCGCAGGCCGCCGTCGAGGAATGCAACATCGTCTTGTTCATCGTCGACGGTCGGGTGGGCGTCACCAGCGCCGATGAAGAGGTCGCCCGCTACCTGCGCAAGCAGGACCGGCCGATCGTGCTGCTGGTGAACAAGTGCGACGGCCTCAAGAACGCCGACACGATGATCGCCGAGTTCCATCGACTCGGGCTGGGTGAGCCGATTCCAGTCGCGGCCGAGCATGGTGACGGGTTTCACACGCTCGCCGATCGCCTCGAGCCGATGTTGCCGCCGCCGTCCGTGCAGGCCGAAGAGGAGGAGGGCGAAGAGAAGCTCGCCGAGAAAGACGAAGACGCACCGATTCGCGTCGCCATCGTCGGCCGCCCCAACGTGGGCAAGTCGTCGCTCATCAACGCGATCCTCGGAGAGGACCGGGTCGTCGCCAGTCCCATCGCGGGCACCACGCGCGATCCCATCGACTCTCCGTTTCAATACAAGGGCCGCGATCTCATCCTCACCGACACGGCCGGCATTCGGCGCAAGGCCGTCATCACCCAGAAGGTCGAGGGCTTCTCGGTCATGGGCGCGTTGCGCGCGGCCGAAGACGCCGACGTGGTGGTGCTGGTGCTCGACGCCAACGAGGCCGGCGTCGATCAGGATCTGAAGATCGCCGCGATCGCCGAGACCAAGGGCCGCGCGCTCATCATCTGCGTCAACAAGTGGGACCTGGTGCGTGGCAAGTCGGGCACGCAGGCCCAGTGGCGCGAAGAGCTCAAGTGGTACCTCAAGCACGTCGATTGGGCGCCGATGGTGTTCGTCTCGGCCACCGAGGGCTCGGGCGTGACGAAGGTGCTCGATCTCGCGCTGGAGCTCTTCGAGCAGCAGTATTTCCGCGCGGGCACGCCGATGCTCAACCGCGTCGTCGAGCACATCACCACCGAGCACCCGCTGCCGTTCTCGGGCGGACGCGCGCTGAAGATCTACTACGCGATGCAGGTCGGCACGGCGCCGCCGTCGTTCGCCTTCATCACCTCGAACCCGAAGGCTGTACCCGATCGCTACGAGCGGTACGTCTCGAACTACCTGCGCAAGACGTTCAGCCTGCGGGTGCCGATGCGGCTGTTCTGGCGCGAGCGCCCGGGCAAGGCGAAGCGGGCGCTGGCTGCCCAGACGTTCAAGACGCGCGCAGAGGCCCGCAAAGGCCGAAAGCCGGTCAGGCCGCCGAGACAGTGACCTCGTTCTTCGTGTCGGGGTCGAACGGAGATCCCTTCACCTCGGCCATCGTCTCGACGAAGAAGCGCACCTTCTTTTTCGGCCACCACTTGTCCGAGAGCGGGGTGTGTCGGATGGACTCCGGGCCGCGCTCGGGGGTGTGCATGAAAGCGCCCTCACCCGAGGGCGGGTTGACTTGAGGGGTGCTCTGACGCGAGAAGCCCCGCATGAAGCGCGTTTTCATTCACACGTTCGGCTGCCAGATGAACGTCAACGACACCATGCGCATGTCCGAAGCGCTGTCGTCGATGGCCTACTCGCCGACGCCCACGGCCGACAACGCCGACCTGATCATCCTCAACACCTGCTCCATTCGCGAGAAGGCCGAAGACAAGATGTTGTCGGCGCTCGGGCGCTACCGTCAGGTGAAGCTGCAGCGCGGTGCGCTGATCGGCGTCGGTGGCTGTGTCGCGCAGCAGGAGAAGAACCGCATTCTCGAGCGCGTGCCCTACGTCGACTTCGTCTTCGGGCCTGACGCGATTGCGAAGCTGCCGGAGATCATCCAGCGCGTCGAAGCCGACCGCGTGCGTGTCGTCGAGACGGCCTGGGTCGACAGCGAGAGCTACGTCTTCCCCACCGCGAACCCCAACACCTCGCGTGGCAAGGCGACCGAGTTCATCACCGTGATGAAGGGCTGCGACAACGTGTGCAGCTTCTGTGTCGTGCCGCACACGCGCGGGCGTGAGGTGAGCCGGCCGTTCACCGAGGTATTGAAAGAGGCCGCGTCGCTCACCACCGTCGGCGTGCGTGAGGTGACGCTGGTCGGGCAGAACGTGAACTCGTACCTGGGCGGCAGCTCGTTCGCGCAGCTGCTCCTTCGAACCGCGCAGGTGCCCGGCATCGAGCGGGTGCGCTTCACCACCAGCCACCCGCACGATCTGTCCGACGAGCTGATCGAGGCCTTCCGCATCGAGCCGAAGATCATGGGCCACTTCCACCTGCCCGTGCAGAGCGGCTCGAACGACGTGCTCAAGCGCATGCGGCGCGACTACACGGTGGTCGAATACCTCGAGCGGCTCGCGAAGCTGCGCGCGGCACGCCCGGACATCGCGGTGACGACCGACATCATCGTCGGCTTCCCCGGCGAGACGGATGAGGACTTCGAGCAGACCTTCCAGCTCACCGAGCAGGTTCGCTACGCCGGGCAGTTCTCGTTCGTGTACTCGCCGCGGCCGAAGACGGGCGCCGCGATGAAGGAAGCGGAGTGGGGCTCGGTCGCGCACGACGTGAAGATCGCCCGGCTCGAACGGCTGAACGCGCTCCAGAAAGGCATCAGCGTCGCGCTGAACGCGGCGTTCGTCGGTCAGACCGTCGAGGTGCTCGTGGAGGGGTCCTCCAGGACCGACGCGAGCCGTCGGTTCGGACGAACCAGCCAGAACACCACGGTGAACTTCGACGGTGACGCGCCCATCGGCGCCCTCGCGAGGGTGCAGATCGGCCACGCCAGCGCTTCCGCCCTCGGCGGCAAGCAGGTGAGCGTCGAGTCGATGCCGTCGATCATGATCCCCGAAGTCACCGCGGCTCCCGAGGTCTGCGTCGCGTGACCTCGTGCGCGGCGTGAGGGCCAGCCCACCGCGTCCATGACTTTTCACTCCTGAAGCGCGTCCGGGGTCGTGCTCAAGTCCCGTTGCACTTTCCTGGAGCCCTCATGAACCGCTTGACCGTCTCGTCGTTGCTCGCCCTCATCGCCGTCGCCGGAGCCGTCACCTCGCTGCGCGCCGACGCAGGAGGCTCGTTCAACAAGGGCAGCTGCACCTTCAACGGCAAGAAGCTGTTCGGGAAGATCCAGATCGTCACCAGCTTCCCTGACGTGAAGGTGCAGGAGGTCTCGAGCTTCCCGGACGTGAAGGTGCAGAAGGTCAGCTCGTTCCCCGACTCGTGCGGGAAGTGGCAGTTCGTGACGTCGTTCCCCGACACGAAGGTGCAGTTCGTGACCTCGTTCCCCGACGTGAAGATCCAATACGTGAGCTCGTTCCCCGGCACGAACTGATCGCCCGTGCGCCGTCTCTCGGCCCAGCTCCTCCTGCTGTGTGCGTGCGTGACGTCCCGAGGGGCGCCGCGCACGTCGTCATCTGGAGACGAGCCCGAGCGGCAGCTGTCGGCCCTTCGTGAAGCCGGAACGTCGATTGGCGCCAGCCGTGTCGCCCAGACTGGTGGCGCGAAGGGTGATCTGCGCGAGGTGTACCGAAAGGCGGCTCCGGCGACCGTCATCGTCCGTGCAGGCGCGAGCTACGGCAGCGGCGTCGTGTTCGATACGCGGGGCTTCGTCCTCACCAACCACCACGTCATCGCGCGCGCGGAGCTCGTCGACCTGAAGGCGAGGGTGCAGCTGCAGCGAGGAACGATCTCGCCGCAGGGCGTGATGGTGCTCGATGAACGGCCGATGACGGCCTGGGTCCTCAAGAGCGACCCGCTGCTCGATCTCGCGGTGCTGAAGATCGCCGACCCGCCCGCGGACCTGGTGGCCGTCAAGCTCTCGAAGCGCGATCCGACCCCGGGGGAACCCGTCGCGGCGCTCGGCCACGGCGGCATCGGACTGTTGTGGGCGATCAAGGACGGAGAAGTCGCCAGTGTCGGCAAGCTGGCAACGCACCTGGCATCGCTCGTGGGGACTGACTGCGTCGTCGACTCGAACGTCGAGGCGTCGGCCGCGTGCCGATCCGTTGGTGCGTCGGTGGAACTCGAACGTCAACGGCTCGAAGAGAAGGTGCCTGGGCTCGTCGTGCAGTCGAGCTGTCAGATCTCCCCGGGCGACTCCGGAGGCCCACTCGTCAACCTCTCGGCTGAGCTGGTCGGCGTGAACGCGTTCCTGAAGACCGACCCGCGCGCCGGGGTCGCGACCAACTTTCACGTTCACGTCGCGGAAGTGCGTCGGTTCCTCGAGGCCGTGCCGGAGCAGCCTGAGCCCCGTCTGCCCTCTGCGTGGGACCTCGTCGCGAGCGGAGGCGCGTGGGCCGACTCGGACGGTGACGGGAAGGACGACGTCTACCAATCTGGCAGTGGCGCCCGCGCCGCGTTCATCGTGAACACCTCGCAGCGGCCGGTGCCGCCCGGTCTTCCGACACGCCTGAGGCCCGACGCCGTGCTGGGGCAGGTGGACGGCCAGTGGATCGGCTGGTTCGATCGCGACGCTGACGGCACGTTCGATCGTGTCGTGATCGCTGCTTTGCGGGGCGGCATCGGCAAGGCGCTCGCGTTCAACGGCCGCACCCCGGGGGCTTTCCTGGGAGCCGCGTCGCTCACCGACCCGGATCTTCTGCCCTCGCCACGTTGGGCAGCGCTGGCAAGAGAGCTCGCTCCCGTTCTCGATTCATCCACGTTGCTCGAGCCACCCGAGCCGCTCGCTGGAGCAAAGGACTTCAAGGCTCGAGATCTCGACGGCGATGGAAAGCCCGACGCCGTGTTTGCGCGGCGAGGCATGGGCTCCGCCGTGTTCATCGACGCGACCGCAGAGGTGTTGAGCAAGACCGTCGCGGTGGAGCCGTGTCTCAGAGCTGCAACCCCTGCGCTGCGGGTCGTTCGCCAACCAGGCCGTTGGTGGATCTTCCTCGGCGCGACCCGGATTCTCGAGTCGACCAACTTCGTCACGGTCGAGCGGGCGTTCCTCCGAAGCGGCAGCGGAGCGCTCGTCGCCGAGCCGGCGCTGCGTGGCACGGACTGGCGTGCGGTGACGCTCTCGTCCTTCACGGGGCTCGCGCGCGAGCGAGCAGGTCAGGCGCTGGCGACCTTCACGCTGTACCGCCCTGACCGCCCGTTCGCGACGTTCCCCGTCTTCGGCGCAACGAAAGGGAAGATCAGCGCGCTCTCGGGGCCGGGCCTGCCGCTCGCGATCGTCACAGCCACAGAGTTCCAGGCGACGACGATGGGGTTCGCGCTCGATGCGACGACGGGGCCGACGCTCGCGACCCGGACCGATTGGGCGCAGCGCGGCTTTCCCGGGGCGGGCTTCCTCTGGTCGTCGTTCGAAGGCGTGGAGTGGTTTCAGTACGACACCGACGGCGACGGGCAGATCGACGCCGTCATCCTCAAGCGCGGCACTGTCCTGGAAGGTCGACGAATCATGAAGGACGGCTCCGTCGTTGAAGCAGCCGACCTCTCGAAAGGTGCGCCGCTGCAGCCCGCGTTGTTGAAGGACGCAACGCGTTCGGCCCGGCTTCGCGCCCTCGCGCTCGAGGCGTTCGCTCCGGAGTTGATCGAGCCATGACCTCGTTGGAGTGGTTCCGTACGAGGGCTCCAGGCGCGCGCACGCTCCCCGAGTTCCCGTCGCTCGACGAGGCCTGGTGCTGGTACCTCATGGGGCTACCCGAGGTGTCGCCTTCGCTCGAGGCGGTCTGTCTCTACGCCGAAGACGTGCGCCAGGGTCGGTGGCCCGACCGCGTGTCGCCGGAGTTCACGGTGCAGGGCGTGTTCCTCGCGCTCGCTCAAGAGACGCTCCTCAATCAGGGAGCTCGCAGCTCGTTCGAGGACGACGTCACGACGCTGTTCGACGCGGTCCGTGCGCACGTCGAGGCTGGCCGGCCGCTCCTCGACGAGCCGTTCTTGAAAGGCGTGCCGTCGCTCCAGAAGTACGTCGCGCAGCTCTCGGACGATCAGCGGTTGTTCGAGGAGGATCTGAAGCGCGGGCGAGCGCTCACCGTGGAGCTGCCCTCGGAAGCTTCGATCACGGGCACGGGTCGGGGTGTCCTGCTCCTCGTGCTCGATCGGCCGGTCTCGACCCAGTTCAAGCTCTGGGCGCGTCGTCATCAGGGGGCAGGGCTGCTCCTGGTGCAGCAGCGCGACGGCACGCTCGTCGTCTCCGTTGATCCGTCACGGAAGCTCCGGCTCGAGTGGCTCGCGGCGCGCCTGTCCGCAGAAGATTCGAACTCCTGGTACGCGGGCGAGCGGCACGGAGGAACGCTGATCGCGTCGTCGAGGCAGGGCACACGTCTCACGCCCGATCGCATCGTCAGGCTGCTCGGCGCGTCCACGGCCAGGCAGTTGCTCACCGCTCCGATGGTGAGCGGTCTGGTGATCGTGATCGCCGCCTTCGTCGCTGGCTTCGTGCTCAAGAACTTCGGAGATCCGGGCCAGCCGTCGAACGGCGCGAAGGGCGAGCCGCTGCCGCCCGCGAAGGTGGTGAACCTGCTCGCCGCGCAGGACGGACCTCGCTCCTTCGAGCCCTATGCGCTCGTGGCAGGCGTCTGTGGCTATTCGGGAGATCGCACGCTGCACGCGCCATGTCGCGACGCCCGGGCGGTGCGAGCGCTGCTCACCTCGAAGCTCGGCTACCGGAAGGAAAACGTCCTCTTCTTCGTCGACCGCCCCGAGCCCGGCGAACAGACCGACGGAGTACCCACGGCCGAGAACCTGAAGTTGGCGGTCGAGCGCTTTCGCCAACGCTTCACCGCAGACGATTCCTCGAGCTTCCTCTTCTACTACTCGGGCCACGGCGGCTTCGAAGCGGGCGCCCGGAAGGACTTCGGGGTGCTCCAACCGTCGGGGTACTTCGAGCGTCCCGATCGACCGATCTCGGAGCGCGGCTGGGACATGCAGGAGCTCGTCGACGACTTGCGCAAAGGCGTGCCGTCGAAGCACGTGATGGTGATCCTCGACGCCTGCTACTCGGGCTGGGCGGTCGGCGCGAAGGGTGACGCGAGGCTGTCGGGTGAGCTGCGCACGCTCTGGAATGAGCGCGCCGAGGTCGTGCTGACGGCCGCCACGAAGGGACAACGCGCCTGGGAAGACGACGCCGAGCAGGGCGCCTGGCAGTGGAATGGCCACTCGGCGCTCACGGCGTTCCTCCTCGAAGGGCTCGGGCGCTCCCAGGCCGACTCGAATGGCGATCACGTAATCACCGATGAAGAGCTCGCGGCGTTTCTCGTCTCGAAGGTGCCCGAGGCCGTGAGACAGTCGCGGCAGGCGGAGCAGTCACCGCAGTTCTTCCGCTTCGACGAACACCTGCCTCGCTCGGGCCAATTCCTCTTCCTGCCCACGGAGCCTTGAACCCATGCACGCGGCCCTGCTGACAGTTGCCCTCGCCCTCGGAGCCTCGGACGTCAAGCCGACGATGGCGGTCCTGTACTTCGACAACAACACGAAGGACGCCGACCTCGACGTCATGAGGAAGGGCCTCGCGGACATGATGGTGACCGACCTCGTCTCGTGGGACGGCGTCACCATCGTCGAGCGCGACAAGTTCGAGGCCGTCGTCGCCGAGCTCAAGCTCCAGCGCACGAAGTACTTCGATCAGGCGACGGCGGTAAAGATCGGCAAGTTCCTCGAGGCGCGCTACCTGCTCACCGGCAGCATGGCGATCAGCGGCGACAAGCTGATCCTCGACGCGAAGCTGCTCGACGCGACGAAGAACTCGATCGTCGTGACCGCTCGCGCCGATGGCCCCAAAGACGACATCTTCGAGATCGAGCAGCAGCTGGTCGATCGCGTGACGGTGGGCATCGACCTCAAGGTGAAGAACGAGGCGGGTCGTCGCCGCGCGAAGGTGCCCTCGCTCGACGCCTTGCTCGCGTACTCGAAGGCGATGGATCTGTCGGACAACGGGAAGGTCGAAGAGGCGCAGAAGGCCTTCGCGGCGCTGGTGTCAAAGTCGCCTACGTTCCTCATGGCGCGCGAACGCAAGGAGCAGGCCGTCAAGGCGCTCGAGGAATACAACCAGCGCAAGAAGGAGATCATCACCGAGTCAGCGTTGCGTGTGGCGAAGGCCGCGGACGAGATGCTGAAGAACGAGGCGAAGTTCGATCAGTTGCCGACACCCGAGCAGGCCCGGTTCCTCGCGATGCGCCGGGTGAAGGCCCACTTCCTCGCGCGCGTGCTGCGCCAATACGTCTCGAGCCGCGAGAGCTCGTTGCGGGTCGTGCTGACGTCGAAGCGCCAGCAGGCGATCGAGGCGATGCGCGCGTGGCACTCGAACCAGGTGCGCTATCTCGACGAGCTGCGCCTGCACTCGAAGGGGGCGGCAGACTTCAGCCCCTCCGACGCGTCGATCGAGCCCGAACTCCTCAACGACATCACCGACTCGGGCCTCGGGCCTGCCAACATCGTGAGCGCCGACTCGGCGATCGACGAGCTGTCGCAGTTCGTCTTCGGTGGGCGCGTCGTCGCTGGGGTCGACGCGAAGGGCGACCGGTCCGACTTCACGGTGGCGCCGACCTGGGCGGACCTGTCGTCGGGCGACGCCAAGGCACTGTGGAAGCGTTTCGACGAGCGCATCGCTGCCGCCATGAAGACCGCGGCTGAGGCGAGCGCGGCGCAGCGCGATTCCACGGCCAGGGCTGCTGCCAGCCTCATCGAAGACAAGGCCGAGATTCTCGAGCGGCTGCACCGAGATGACGACGCCGTCGCCGCGTTTCAGCTCATTCTCGACACGTACCCGACCGACAGCCGCAACTCGTGGCGCGAAGGGAAGATCAAGAAGTTGATCGGCGGCGCCCACGACTTCGAGCGCGACGTGCGCGAGCGCTACGCGAAAGGGCTGAAGACCTGTGAGGACATGGATTTGCGGGTCGGTGCGAGCCGCGTGTGCGACGACCAGGTTCGCCACGAAGGCCTCGAAGGCATGGACCGGTTCTGGGACAACCTCATCAAGACCTGCCCAGCCACCGCGAAGACCCGCAACGTGCTCGCGTACGTGGCTCAGGATCTCGCGATGGACTCGGCCCGTTACGACGACTGCGGCCGCGCGAAGACCTACTGGCGCCGCTACGTCGAACTCAACGGATCCATCAGCGACATGCTCGGGTACCACAAGAACTACACACCCTGGTGCGAGTTCGGCGACGTCACCGCGAACGTCCTGTGGATGAAGTTCGTCATGGACCGCGGCTGGACGCCGGAGGTCGACGAGCACCTGGTCTCGGTGAAGTCCTACGACGGCAAGCAGCTGACCATCATGGGCCACAACAAGAACAGCACGATCGATCTTTCGCTCTACCTGGTTCCAGACGGGAAGAGTTGGAAGTGCAGCGAGGCCAGATGGCGAACGCGCGACGGCGAGCAAGTGCAGGGCGCCTGCACTTCGAAGATCACCAAAGAGGCGAAGGACAAAGGTGACTTCGATGAAGGCACCTTCGAGGCGACCTTCACCTTCCAGCAGGACGGGCACGGCCTGAAGACCGAGCTGACGAAGGGTGAGTTCCGCGTTCGACGCCAGTGACTCAGGCCTCGGGAAGGCTCGCCTCGGAGATCGCTTCGGTGTTGACGGTCAGTTCGGTGACTTCCGGCGGGCCTACCGCTTTCGCCACGAGAGCAGCCGCGCGACCAGCAGCGCACCGAAGACCACCACCGTGAAGACGGCCGTGTAGATGAGGAAGACCTTCCAGCCACCGGTCGTCCACGGCAGCCCGAGGCGAAGCTCCATCTCGTTGAACTGGGCGCCAGAGAAGAACCCGGTCGCCATGGTGATCGGCAGGAAGAGGAGCAGCAGAATGCCGGTCATCTTCTCGAAGCGTTCCTTGCGGTACTCGTCGAGCTCCGAGGTCTGACTGCGGAGCGACTCCACGGTGTCGTGCATGCCGTGCAGCGCGCGCCAGGCGTCGTACCTGGAATTGATGTCGGGCTCGTCGGACACGCGCGCGTACCAGAGCGAGTTGGTGAAGAACATCACGTCACCTCGCAGGGTCGTCGACGGCGCGAGTGAGGCCCAGCGGCTGCGGCGGGAGCGGCGCTCCAGCTCGCTCATGCGGCGGGTGATCTCGAACGCCGAGTAGCGCTGGCCAGTCGTCAGCAGGAACAACGCGAAGTCGCCATCGAGCATCGGCGGCTCGGCGCGATCTTCCAGCTCGAGCTCGATGCGCGCCCCACCGGTCGAGGTCATCCAGTGCTCCACGTCGCGGTGGAGTTGCACGGTGCGGGCCTTCGACTCCGACTCGCTGGGCAGGTTCGCCAGGCTCGGCGCCTCTCCGCTCGCGAGCGCGTGGAACAGGCCCTGCACGCTGCGAGATCCATCGAGCATCGACGATCGTGCGCGGTTGATCCGGTAGGCGCCAAACACCAACCACCGCTCCTGGCCCACGGTTCGCGTGAGCTCAGCCAGATCTCGCACGGGCTTGAGTTCATCGAGCGTGCGCGCCGACGCCAATGACGACTGGGCCTGGGCGAGCTCGAGCAACGTCGTCGGTCCCACAGTCTGTTCGACCCAGAAGATCGCGAGCCGGCTCGGGTAGAGCGACAGCCGCACCGTGCGACCGCCTGCCGTCTTCTCGAAGTGCGTCACGTCACCTGACTGCGAGTCGCCGAGGAACGAACGCACCACCGACGGCAGCAGGCCCGACTGCGCGCGTGTCCACGAGGTCCGGCTGAAGCCCCTGGCCTCGAGCAGGTGCTCGTCGACCGACGGGTGCGTTCGCACCGGCTTCGCGAAGATCGTCCGCGCCGACGAGACGTGAATGTTCCGACCGACGTGGAAGCGCTGCCAGATCGTCTCCCAGACCTCTTCGCGAGACAGCCGCGTACCGACGAACGGTGGCGCGACGATCGTCGAGCGGCCCTTGGGCCACGCATAGCCATCGGAGTACCAGGGGTCGGACAGGCCCTCGAGCTCGGCTGGCTGGTTCGTGAAGCGTGGCTTGCCTTTCTGTCTCGGCGTTCCGTCGGGCTGCTGCGGGCCTTCCCGGTGGTCGAGGGTCTGCGCGAGATCGGCGAGCGAACCCGCGCTCTCAGGAGGGATCGAGATGGTGTGTTTGCCCCAGGCCTGCGGCTCGTTCGGAGCGTGCACTGCCATCAACTCGAAGCCGCGCCCGTAGCTCGACGACTCGGCGTCGGGACGCGCGATCAGCTTGAGCACCGTCACGTCCTGCGGGGACGACAGAAACAGCGCGTCGATGCGCCGGTAGCCCGCGTCGGCGCCGTGATCGAGCGGCAGGTCGACCTGCACCTTCCACGCGCGCGACAGCTCGGTCCGGTAGAGATCGGCATCGGCCTTGAGGCGCCGTGACACGCGCGCCGAGATCAGCTGGGCGGGCAGGGTGGTGAGCTCAGGGCCTGCCGGCTCGAGTGCCAGCACGGCGGCGATCAGCTCGACCAGCGGTCGCGGACTGCCGGTCGCTCGAAAGACGTGCATCGAGCCATAGAAGACCGAGGCGAGCGCCCGATCGTACGCGCCGGCCGACTCGGTGCGCCCCTGCTCCCACTCGCTCACGTACTCGACGAGCGCGATCATGCCCGTAGGCCATGACTTGTGGAGGACCCGGTACGTCGCAAGGAAAGTCGCCACCGTGACGTCGAGCGTCGGCTCGTTCGATCGAATGGACATCGGCATCGTCGCCGCGTCGAGCGCCTCGGCGCTGGCCACCACCGCCTCCGTCGACGCCCGCAGGTTGGTGCCCCGCCATTGAGGCAGCTTCCAGTTCAGCATCTGCGGGTGCGCAGGCAGGGTCGCCTCGCGCGTGCCGGTGCCGATGAAGAATTCGTGCGCCTGTGGCTCGTCCCCCGGGTTGGGCCTGGCGAAGGTCCACTTCACACCCGCCGGGTCGAAGAGGGCCTCGACGGTTTTCCGCAGGGCTGCATCCATTGGTCGCAGCCGAGCATAGGGGTAGAAGCAGAGCCATGACACGACTTGCGTTGCTCGCAGGACTCGCGGTCGCCACCTCGGTGGGAGCGCAGCCTGATGCGGGCGTCGGCAAGCCCGTCATCGCAGTGCTGTACTTCGACGTCGACGACAAGCTCGGCGAACTCACCATGTTTCGAAAAGGGCTGGCTGAGATGCTGATCACCGATCTCGTCACCGCTGGAGGCATCGACGTCGTCGAGCGCGCGCGCATCGAAGACGCGATGAAGGAACTGAGGCTGCAGTCCACGAAGAACTTCGACCAGAAGACCGCCGTGCAGGTCGGCGGCATGGTCGGTGCCCACTACCAGGTCGCTGGCACCATTCTCCGGCCTTCCCGAGACGCGCTGCTCCTCGAGGCGAAGATCTATCGCTTGCTCGACATGAAGGTGGTCGTCACCGCCCGCGCGAAGATCACCTCGGACGACATCCTGGACGGTGAGCAGCAGCTGGCCGCGAAGCTCATCGCCGGCCTCGCCGACACCTCGAAGCTTGCCCTCGCCGCGCCCGCGAAGAAGGCCATGAAGCTCAAGCTCGACACCGCCGCGAAGTACGGCGAATCGCTCAGTGCGCGCGACGCGAAGGACAAGGAGAAGGCAAAGACTCTCCTCGACCAGGTCGTGAAGGAACAACCCGACTTCATTCTGGCGCGTCTGGATCTCGCAGCGCTGGCAAAGTGAGCCCATGGCCGTCGAGCTCGATCCGCTGCTGAACCGTCTCGCCGCCTTCGCGCCGCACTTCGGCCGGTTGCAAGGCGACATCGACGCCATGGTGAGCCGCGGGCGCGCTCAGGACTTCAAGGGCGTGATGCAGAACGCGCGTCTGGTGCTGGAAGCCCTGATGCGCTCGCTCGTCACCGACGAGCTCAAGCAGACGCCAGGCAAGGCGATGCTCGACGAGCTGATCACGAAGTTCCGACAGCAGGCCAACCAGGGCGTGGTGCCCACCACCATCCTCGCGCACATGGGCACCGTTCAGGCCTGGGGCAACCTCTCGTCACACGATCACGCCGGGAGCCTGCAGGACACCGGCGTCGAGGTCGGGCTCGACGAGGTCGTCGCGTCGCTCAATTCCATCGTCGCGGTGCTGGGCTGGTTCGCGGCCAAACGAGGCATCGTGCTGGACGTCACGACGCGAACGCCGCCCGTTCCCACGACGCAACAGTCCGCAGCCTCGCTCCCGCCCTCGAGTCAGATCGCGCCAGCGCCGCTGCAGCACCTCGGCGCGCCAGGACCCGCCCTTGGCAAAGGGCCGTTTCCGATCATTCTCGGAGCGGTCGCGGTCGTCGCGGCGCTCGGCCTTGGCTTCCTCGCGACCCGGGGCGGCACCTCGCAGGCTGCGAAAGATACGCAGACGCCGACGGTCGACGTCACGCCTTTCTCCGGCCTCGATGCGCTGTATGTCTCCTGGAGAGAGCCGTTGCCCCCGGTCTCGTGTCGTCGCGTGGAAGACGCGCCGCGCCTTGCTGCCATCGCGACCGACGTCAGCGCGCTGGGGCTCGTCGACTCGAACCCCGAGTCTGCCTACCTGCTCGCGCGCGCGACCTTCGAACGCGATCGCACCCGCAGCCCCGCCCTCGAGAAGGCGCTGGCGTGCCCGAACTTTGCCGCAGCCTCGAACCTCGCGGGCCGGGCCGCGCTCGGCGCACAGGACTTCGATCAGGCGCGGAAGTTCTTCCTCGCCGCCATCGCGGCTTCGCCGTCGTTCCTGAACGCCCGCTACAACCTCGCGCTCATGTACATCCAGTCGAAGGACTACGAGTCCGCGAAGGACAGGCTCGACAACCTGATCACCGAGACGCCCGACTTCGGAGAGGCCTATCTCCTCCGCGCCGCCGTCGTTCAACTCGAGGGTGACGCCGGCGCCGCGCAGAAGGACGCCTGCATGGCCGCGAAGCTGGGCGTCGAGAAGGCGAAGGCTGAATGCGCACGGCTCTCTGGCTCGCCCTGATCCTCGCTGCCGGGCCGGCCGTCGCCGGCACCAGGAGGCTGGCCATCGTCTTTGGCCACAATGGCGGCCAGGGCCCTCGCGCAGCGCTGCGTTATTCCGAGGTCGACGCCGCGCGGATCGCCAGGGTGCTCGCCGAGGCAGGCGGCGTCGACGCGGGCAATCTCAAGCTCCTCCAGGGACGCCCCGTCGCCGAGCTGTTCGCCGCGCTCGAGTGGGCGAAGGCTCAGGCCAGGACCGACCCTCAGGTGCTGCTGTTCCTCTACGTCTCCACCCACGCCACCCTCGAAGACGGCCTGCTCCCGGGCGCCGAGCAGGTGCGGTGGAAAGACCTCAAGCGCCGCATCACGGCGACCGGCGCGAAGGCGCGCGTGACCATCATCGACGCCTGCCAGTCTTCTGGGCTGATTGAGACCGCCGCGCGAGAAGCGCCGACGTTCACCATCGAAGCCGAAGACAAGCTCACCGTGCAGGGAGAGGCCTTCATCACCTCGAGCGCGTCTCACGAGGCGTCGCTCGAGGCAGGCCAGGTCCGCGGCAGCGTGTTCACCCAGCACCTCGTCGCAGCGCTTCGTGGCGCCGCGGACGTGAGCCAGGACGGCAGGGTGTCGCTCGATGAAGCCTATCGCTTCGCGTACGAGCGCACCGCTGGTGGAGAGAGTGGTCAGCACCCGGGCCTCGCCGTGCGCCTGTCCGGCTACGGGGAGATCGTCGTGACCCGCGTGCGCGAAGACGGCCCGGGGGTCATGGTGCCTCCCGGAATCGAGCGACTCGTGCTTCGCGATCCTGCGACCCGTGACGTCCTCTTGTCGGCGGTACGCCCTGCGGCGCAGAAACTCCTCGCCCCCAGCGGGACATGGCTGGTCGAGCTCGAGCGCGAAGGGCGACGAAAAGAGGGCCGACTCGAGGTCCCGGCGCGGGGCTTCGGGCTGGTCGACGAAGATCAGCTGACGGCGCGCGCCTTCCCCTCAGCCCAGGTGATTCGGCTCGAGAGCGGGGGCGGGGGCGGGTGTCCGACGATTGCGGTGGCGACCCCGGTGCCAGTCCTCGTCGCCCTCGGGCAGACGCTGCAGCCCGTGCTGGAGCGGCTGTGTGCCAGCCGTACCGTGTCCTCCGCGACCCTGGCCCGCGAGGATCACCGGGTCCTGCTGACCCTGATGCTCGATGACCGCCCGCTCGTCCTCCACCGGTCGACCGCCGAACAGCAGCAGCTGGCCGCGGACCTCGCAGCGCTGTCGTTGAAGCAGCACTGAACTCGTCTCTGATTCGCGAACCCCATCAGAGTCGTGATACTCAGAACACCCAATGGACGCTGCCGCCGCACTTCGTGCGAGCCCGCTGCTCTCTGGTTTCACCGACACGGGAGTCGGCATTCTCGCTGGCATTGCTTCCCTCCGGAGCTACCCGGCGGGCACGCCGCTGTTCGTCGAGAACATGGTGAGTGACACCCTGATCGTCGTCGGTGAAGGGCGGGTGTCGCTCAGTACGAAGAACGACGACGGCGCCGCCCTGGGCATGGGTGAACTGGGGCCCGGCGACTGGCTGGGCGAGCTCTCCCTCGTCACCACCGGGCAGCGTCAGTGCACTGCGACGGCTGTCACCGCCGTCACTGCCTACGAGATCCGCCAGGCTGATTTCCAGAAGCTCATGGGTGTGAAGCCGCAGACCTGCATCAAGCTCCTGATGGCCATCTGCACCACGCTCGGTCAGAAGATCATCACCACGAAAGATGCGCTGAAGACCCTCGTCAAGGTCTGACCCGCACGCCCTGCGGGAGCACTCGATGCCCGAGGCACTGACCGTTCGACGTCGCTCCTGTCGTGGCCCAGGGAAAGTGTCCGGTTAACGGCCCAGGGAAAATGTCCGCCC
>JBBAQZ010000008.1:132731-204500 GCA_040400045.1 Myxococcaceae bacterium | reverse complement strand
TTTAGGCGGACATTTTCCCTGAGCAGTTAGCGGTCAAAGTCGCTGAGCAGCAACACTCCTCGGCGACCGGGAACCGCGCGTTCGGTGTCCGTGCTGGTTGTGACATCGGCGCCCTGACTCGTTCGTCACGGGGACCCAGCAAACATCGAAGACCGCAGAGCCTGACCGCTGGCGTCCGGTTGCACCGCGAGTCGCCGGAGTTCCATTCGCAGTCCGGGGAGGCGTCATGAAGCTGATTCAGAAGCTGGGCCTGTCGGTCGTGCTCGGAGCGAGCGCTGCCTGTTGTGTCGCGAAGGGCACGCGGGTTCGGACGAAGCGGGGAGAGCGGTTGGTCGAGGCGCTTCAGGTGGGGGACGAGGTCACGTGCATCGACCCGGTCACCGGGCAGCGCGTCTCGACGACCTTGAGCGCCATGCGCACGGCGCAGCGGGAATGCGTGACGCTCTCGACGAACCGTGGCGTCCTGAAGTGCACCACCGACCACCCGCTGTACGACCCTGACACCGCGACGTGGGCGGACGCTGGCGACTGGGTGCTGGGCAAACGCTCGACGCTCCTGTGGGTGCCCGAGGCTGACGACGCTCCGCTGGAGCGCGTCGTGGTCGGCACCGGCAGCACCGTGAGCCTCGAGCAGGTGTTCGATCTCACCGTCGAGCACGAGCTGCACGACTTCGTCGCCAATGGGCTGCTCGTGCACAACAAGTCGCCGCCCATCACCCGATGCGACCCCGACGCCGGGCCCACGTACACCTGCAGCTGTTCACCTGGTTTCACGCCGATCTCGAGCTGCATTGATGGAAGACTCGAGTGTGACTGTTCTCCGCGCAGTGATGCTGGTGTGACCGACGCTGGAGCGACCGATGGTGGCGTCGACGGCGGGCCCTGACGTTTCTGCTTCGAATCCTGCGAATGACGTAAAACCCCGGGCCCATGAAGCCCGACTCGACGCGCGTCATCGCCGACCTGAAAGAGCTCGCCGCCCTCACCACCGACGAACGCGGAGCCCAGCGCGTCGCCTGGGGTCCGGTGTGGCGAAAGACGCGGGAGTGGTTCACCGCGAAGCTCAAGAACGAGCTCGGACTCGTCCCCACCCGCGACGGCGCCGGCAACCTCTGGGCGACGCTCCCGGGGAAGTCGACGAAGAGCCTCGTGCTCGGCAGTCACCTCGACTCCGTGCCCGGCGGCGGCTGGCTCGACGGCTGTCTCGGCGTGCTCGCTAGCCTCGAGGTGCTCCGTCGCGAGAAGGCGAAAGGGACTCCTCCGCTCACCATTCACCTCGTCGACTGGGCCGATGAAGAAGGCGCGCGCTTCGGTCGCTCGCTCATGGGCTCCGCGGCGTCGGCCGGCATGTTCGACTCGCTGGCGTCACTGAAGGAGCTCGAAGGCCTCGTCGACCGCAACGGCATCAAGCTCCCCGACGCGTTGAAAGAGAACGGCATCACACTCGACGGCATCGGCAGCGCGAGCACGTACTTCGAGAGCCTCGACGCGCAGGCGTACCTCGAGCTCCACATCGAACAGGGCCCGGTGCTCGAGTCGATGAAGAAGCCCGTCGCCGTCGTGCTCGGAACGATGGGCGTCGAGCGCCACAACCTGAAGTTCATCGGCCAGGCCGCGCACTCCGGAGCCGCACCGATTCACCTGCGCAAAGACGCGTTCCTCGCCGCCGCCGAGTTCGCGCTCGCCTGCCGCGCCATCAGCGTGAAGTACTCCGGCAAGACGCCTCGCACGCGCGTCGTCGCCACGTGCGGCGTCGTGAAGGTGGAGCCGAACTTCGTCACCGCCGTCCCCGGCTCGACGGAGATCTCCATCGACCTGCGCGCACTCGACGGCAAGGTGCTCAAGAAGATGCTCGCGGACGCGAAGAAGGCGTCGCAGGTCGCCGCGAAGAAGCACCTCGTGAAAGTGCAATGGAGCCCGCTGCTCCACATCACGCCGCGCCCGTTCGATCCGACGCTGATGGGTTTCATTCGCGAGTCCATCGCTGAGGTGGTGCGCGGTGACGTTCCTGAGATTCCGTCCGGTCCGCTCCACGACGCCGCCGAGATGCAGGCCGTGGTGCCGACCGCCATGGTGTTCGCGATGAGCAGTCCTGGCATCTCGCACACGAAGGTCGAAGACACGCCGCTCCCCGCGCTCGACAAGTCGATTCGCGTCTTCCAGCGCACCGTCGAACGAACGCTCGCGCAGTTCCCGAAAGGCCTCTCATGAAGCGCCTCATTGCTGCCGTCGTGTCCATCGCTCCCTTCGCGGCCCACGCGTTCTGCGGCTTCTACGTCGCGGGTGGCGGCGCCGAGCTCTTCAACAACGCTACGCAGGTCGTCCTGATGCGCGAAGGCACGCGCACGGTGCTGTCGATGCAGAACAACTACCAGGGCCCCGCGGAAGACTTCGCGATGGTCATCCCCGTGCCCGTGGTCTTGAAGAAGGAGCAGGTGAAGACGCTCCCGCGTGACGTCTTCGGCCGCGTCGACACGCTCTCGGCGCCGCGCCTGGTCGAGTACTGGGAGCAGGACCCCTGCTACGTCGAGCCACCGATGGACATGATGTACGCGATGGCTGACGGGGCCCCATCGCCCAAAGGCGGGAGCGCCGGACCCAGAACCGGAGCCCTCGTGACGATCGAGGCCCGCTTCGAGGTCGGCGAGTACGACGTGCTCATCCTCTCGGCGAAAGACGCGCTCGCCCTCGAGACCTGGCTCAAGCAGAACAAGTACAAGATTCCGGAGGGCGCCGAGGCGCTCTTCCGCCCGTACATTCAGCAGGGTCAGAAGTTCTTCGTCGCGAAGGTGAACGTGAAGAAGGTCACGTTCGAGAAGGGCATGGCAAAGCTGTCGCCGCTGCGCTTCTTCTACGACTCCGAGAAGTTCGAGCTGCCGGTGCGCCTCGGGCTCATCAACGCGAAGGAGAAGCAGGACCTCATCGTGCACGTGCTCGCGCGCAACCAACGCTACGAGCTCGCCAGCCTGCCGAACGTGACGATTCCCACCAACATCGATCTCGCGCCCTCGGCGAAGAGCGAGTTCCCGTTCTTCTACGTCTCGCTGTTCGATCGCACGCTCGCGAAGAACCCGAAGGCTGTCGTCACCGAGTACGCGTGGCAGGCGACCAGCTGCGATCCGTGCCCCACGTCTCCGCTCGCCGCCGCTGACTTCGCGACGCTCGGCGCTGACGTGTTGCCGACGAAGCAGTCGGAGGAAGACCAGTGGAAGCCTGAAAAGCAGTTCGTGCTCACGCGCCTGCACGCCCGCTACGACAAGACGTCGCTCGGTGAAGATCTCGTCTTCCGCGCCGCGAAGCCCATCGTCGGTGGGCGCGAGTTCCTCACCGACGGCAAGGCGCTCGAGCAGGGCAGCCGACCTGACAGCATCAACAATTTCCAGGCGCGCTACGCGATCCGGTATCCGTGGAAGGGCGCGGTCACCTGCAAGGAGCCGAGGTACGGACGGTGGGGTGGTCCCCCCCCGGGTGAACAGGCCGCAGGCACGAAGTCAGCGCAAGACACCGCGTTCGTCGCGCGCGATCCCTCGAAGGTCGACGCGCTGGCGGAGAGCCCCATCGCGGAGCTGTCAGTGAAGGGCCTCAAGGCGAAGGCTGGTGACGTGCTGCGCCCCGCGAAGAAGAAATAGCCGCTGCTGAAAACTTGAGCAGTGACCTGAGCGTCCGTACAGTCACCTGAACGGGAGGTCAGGTGATGGACACGACTGCGCAGGGATCCTTTTCAGGTGAGCGGAAGACACCATGGCAGCGGGGGCACGGAGTCGAGGCGGTGCTCGAGCAGTGGCGAGGCGATCGCCACGTCGGGCCCAACCTGGTGCTCGATGAAGTGCTCCCCTCGGCCGAAGCGGCGTTCGCGCCGTTCCCCGACACGCTCGCGGCGCCGGTCGTTCAAGCGCTCAAGGCGCGCGGCCTCACGCAGCTCTACACCCACCAGGCGCAGGCGTTCGAGCTCTCGAGAACCGGAGCCGACCTCGTCGTCGCCACGCCGACCGCTTCAGGCAAGAGCCTCTGCTACCTGCTGCCCGTCTTGCAGTCGCTCGCGACCGATCGTGAAGCGCGCGCGCTGTTCCTCTTCCCGACGAAGGCGCTGTCGAGAGATCAAGAAGCGTCGCTCCACCGATTCATGGAGCAGGCCGGCCTCGAGCACGGCGCCGTCACCTTCGACGGAGACACGCCAGCCGACGCGCGTCGTTCCGCCCGTGAGCGCAGCGGCGTCATCCTCACCAACCCCGACATGCTGCACACCGGCATCCTCCCGCACCACGCGTCGTGGGCGCGCTTCTTCGCCGGCCTTCGCTACGTCGTCGTCGACGAGCTGCACGCGTATCGCGGCGTCTTCGGCAGTCACCTCGCCAACGTGCTGCGCCGCCTCGAGCGTGTCGCGAAGTTCCATGGCGCGAGCCCGAAGTTCCTCTGCGCCTCGGCCACCATCGGCAACCCGAAGGAGCACGCCTCGCGGATGATTGGCCGTGACGCGCAGCTCGTCGGCGAGAGCGGTGCGCCGCGCGGGGAGCGCCGCGTGCTCGTCTACAACCCGCCCGTCGTGAACGCCGAGCTCGGCATTCGCCAGTCGTACATCAAGACTGCGGCGCGCCTGACGGCCGACCTCGTGAAGGCGGGAGTGCCGACGCTCCTCTTCGGCCAGTCACGAAACGGTGTCGAGGTGATGCTGAAGTACCTGCGTGACGCGCTCGTCGCCGCGCGCATCGACCCTGACGTCGTGCACGCGTACCGAGGCGGTTACCTGCCCAACGCGCGACGGGAGATCGAGAACCGGCTCCGCGAAGGGCAGATGAAGTGCGTCGTCGCCACCAGCGCCCTCGAACTCGGCATCGACGTCGGCAGCCTCGACGCTGTGGTCTGCGCCGGGTGGCCGGGGAGCGTCGCTGCGTTGTGGCAGCGCTTCGGGCGGGCAGGGCGTCGGCAAGGCACCAGCCTCTCGCTGCTCATCACTTCGAGCGCGCCGGTCGATCAATACATGGCGTCGACGGCGAAGACGTTGCTCTCGGCTCCGGCAGAACAGGCGCGCATCGATCCCGACAACGTCGAGGTGCTCGTCCAACACCTGAAGTGCGCCGCGTTCGAGCTTCCGTTCGAAGGCGACGAAGGCTTCCGCGAAGTGCCCGCGACGCAGGTGCGCGATGCGCTCGGCTACCTGGCGGAGCATCGCGTCGTTCACGCCGTCACGACTCCAGGAGGCAAGGCGACCTGGCACTGGAGCGCCGACGCGTACCCGGCGAACGACGTCTCCCTGCGCAGCATCGGCTGGGACAACTTCGTCATCGTCGATCTCTCGACCGACAAGACGATGGCCGAGATGGACTGGCGCTCGACGCACACCATGCTGCACGAGCAGGCCATCTACCAACACGAGGGCCGGCAGTTTCAGGTGGAGCGCCTCGACTTCGAGAACCACAAGGCCTTCGTCCGTCCCGTCGAGCCCGACTACTACACTGACGCGATGACCTTCACGAAGGTGACGGTCATGAGCCGCGCGAACGAGGTGAGCGCTCCGACCCACGAGCTCGGTACGGGTGACGTCTCTGTCGTGGAGCGCGTCGTCGGCTACAAGAAGATCAAGTTCCACACGCACGAGAACGTTGGCTACGGCGACGTGCGGCTGCCCGAGATGCAGATGCACACCACGGCGGTCTGGCTGACGGTGCCGGAAGCGGTGGTGCAGTCGTTCAGTGCTCCGCGGCCCGACGTGATGGACGCGCTGCGAGGATTGCTCTCGGCGATGCACACGGTCGCGGCGGTCGGGTTGATGGTCGACCCGAGAGACCTCGGCCAGTGCCTGGGTGGACGCGAAGGCGACGGGCGCGGCAGCACGTTGTTCGACCCGACGCTGTATCTCTACGACTCGGTGCCGGGTGGGGTGGGGCTGGCGTCGCGGCTCTTCGACGAGCGTGAGTCGCTGCTGCGCAAGACGCGGGTGCTCCTCGATGGCTGCGCGTGTGACGAAGGCTGTCCTGCGTGTGTCGGGCCTGGCGCGGTCGACGCGGTCCATCGCGGCAGAAAGTCGCTCGCGCTCGCGGTGTTGTCGGCCCTCGGCGTCACGGCGCTGAGCTGACCCATGGACTTCAAGGCGAAGCTCGGGCTGCTCGCGCGGCCTCCGACTCCAGCGCCGACGGAGCTCCCGCCACGTCGCGAGAGTCCGTTGTCGGCGTTGATCGCGGCGACGTCGACGAACGCCGGGCCGCTCCATGTCGTGGCGACGAAGAGTGAGGCCCCAGTGCTTCCTCCTGCCTCGACGCTCGGGGTGCTCGGGCTCGACGCCGCGTACTCAGACGTCGACACGTCACGGCTCCTCTTCCTCGACACCGAGACGACGGGGCTCTCAGGCGGGGCAGGGACGCTCCCGTTCCTCGTGGGGCTCGCGTTCGTCGAAGATGGCGAGCTCGTCGTGGAGCAATTGCACCTGTCGGGTCCCGGCGCAGAACGTCCGATCCTGGCGAGATTGGCCGAACGTGTGGCGGCTGCGAGCGCCCTGGTCTCGTTCAACGGGCGCTCGTTCGACTGGCCGTTGCTCCGCACGCGCTTCGTGATGAATCGCCTCGCGCCGCCGCCGCCGCGCGTACACCTCGATCTTCTTCACGCGAGCCGGCGGGTGCTGCGTCACTGGCAGCGGGAGACGCGGCTCTGCACGGTGGAAGGCGCCGTACTCGACGTGCACCGCGTGGGCGATCTCGACGGCTCGCAGGTGCCGGCGGCGTGGTTCGACTTCTTGCGTACCGGCCGGGTCGCCACGCTCGCGAGAGTGCTGTCGCACAACCTGCAGGATCTTCGGAGCACCGCCGCGCTCCTCGCCTGGCTGGGCGCTGCGTGGGAGCAACGCGTCGATGTCGTGCCCGAAGTGTCGATGGGGCTCGGAGAACTCGCCGAGCGCGCGCGTCAACCACTGAAGGCCGAACGGTTTCTCGAGCACGCGACGACGAGTGAGGTCGTCGACGTGAAGGGCAGGGCGCTCATCGCGATGGGTCGCGTGCTGCGAAGACGTGGAGCCCTCGAGCTCGCGGCCTCAGCCTGGGAACGCGCCCTGCCGTGCTGTGAAGACGCAGCCGGACTCCATCTCGCGCTCGCGCGGCTCTACGAACATCGGCTCCGAGACGCCCACGCGGCCGAACGACATGCCGTGCTCGCGAGACCGGTCGAGGCGCCGCTCGTTCACGCTCGACGTGTTGCGCGCCTCGCGCAGAAACGGCAGCTGGTGCTGCCGACGCGCTGACGCCTGCTCCGTCGCCGCCGACGAACGCCAGCAGCCGTCGCGTTTTCGAGGACGAGCCGGGGCCCCTTGTCGTGCAGCGCCCCACGATGGCCGCGCTCGACTTCTGCAGCATCGAGTCGGCTTTCACCCACGCCGTCAGTGCCTGTTGAGCGATCGCGTCGCGACCCTGAGCTCCAGGGAGACGCCCGCTCCATGAGCGGGTCGAGGGCTCTAATCGAAGGAGCAGCTGGGCACTCGGCATCGATGTGCGAAAGAGGCGGCCTGTGCGCGACAGTCCCTTCTCCATCATGGCGCTGTGGTGCTGGTACGAGGGCGCGGCCTTTCACGGCTACCAGGGTCAGCAGGGCCTTCGCACGGTGCAGTCGGAGTTGATGCGCGCCTTCGCCGCCGCGGGGCTCGCCCGAAACCCCGTCGTCGCCGGGCGAACCGACAAAGGCGTCAGCGCCCGCATGCAGGTGTTGAGCGCGCGGCTCGAGCGCGACGTAACGCCAGCGAACGCGATGGAGCGCCTGGCTCCGCACCTCCCGGACGATCTGGGAATCGTGATGGTGCGGCCCGCGCCCCAGGGCTTCCACGCCGCGTGGAGCGCCACCTCGAAGGAGTACCGATACAGGCTGCCGAAGGAAGACGCGGGTGACGCCAGGCTCCTCGAGCGGGCGGCCGCGTTGATTCCCGGCACGCGCGACTTTCGCGTCTTCCACTTCAAGACGAGCGAACAGAAGCCGCGCACCGTCGATCGCGTCGACGTCGTCGAAGAGAACGGCTCCGTCACGCTGCGCTTCGTCGGCCAGCAATTCGCCCGCCACATGGTGCGCATGCTCGTCGGCGGAATGACCGCAGTCGCGCGCGGGGAGGTCTCGCTCGACGTCTTCGAACGCGGGCTCCTCGAGCAGCAGAACTTCCACTGCCCGACCGCGCCGGCCGAGCCACTCACCTTGTGGGACGTGGGCTACCCGAACGAGCTCGACCCGTTCACGACGGCCGAACGTCAGTCCTTCGCCTGGCCGAGTTCAAGAACCTCGCGCTCTCGAACCACGACGCGGTCGCGCTCGACGAGTGTTTCCTCAGGCTCGAAGAGATGAACGCCGCGAAGCCCTGCTCGAGCCGCTCACGCGAGGTCGAACACCAACACCTCGCCTGCGCTGATGCCCTCGAGCGTCACCATCGCTTCGTTCGACAACGCAGCGCCGTCCCCGGCTTTCAGCGCCTGACCGTTGACCTGCGCTTCACCCTTCGCGACGTGAACCCACGCGTGGCGTCCTGGCCCCAGTGACAAGCTCGTGCGCTCACCCTTCGCGAACAGGCCCGCGTAGAGCCGGGTCGACGAGTGAATGCGCACCGAACCTTCGGCGCCATCTGGCGACGCAACGAGCTTCAGGCGCCCCTGCTTGTCAGCCGCCGAGAACGTCTTCTGCTCGTACTTCGGCTTCACGCCCTGCTCGTCGGGCATGAGCCAGATCTGCAGGAAGTGAACGGGCTCGACCTGCGACGCGTTGAACTCGGAGTGCATCACGCCCGTGCCGGCGCTCATCGCCTGCACGTCACCCGGAGAAATGACCGAGCCCGTGCCCATCGAGTCCTTGTGGGCCAGCTCGCCTTCGAGGACGTAGGAGATGATCTCCATGTCTCGATGCGGGTGCGTGCCGAAGCCCTCGCCCGGCGTGACACGGTCTTCGTTGATCACCCGCAGGCTGCGGAAGCCCATGTGGCGTTCGTCGTAATAGTTGGCGAACGAGAAGGTGTGCTTCGTGTTGAGCCAACCGTGGTTGGCGCCGCCGCGTGCGTCTGCAGGTCTGAGGGTCATCATGGTGGTGCGCTCCTCGCGCGGCGTTCCCGGAGCGAGCCGGCACCCTGCCAGACCCGCTGTCCCGAGAAGCACCGTGCGTCGTGTCGTCGTCATGCCGCTCAGTTAAGGCTGTTTCGCCTCCCACGCACCGGGCGACCGTTGGGACGATGTGTTCGGCCGGTGATGCGAAACGGTCGTAGGGTAGGGTCGCGTCGCTCGCGAAAGGGAGAGGCTCGTGACGATCGCGTTGTACCCGTCCATGAGTGACGCTCGCCACGTGCGGGTGTGGCTTGGAGTGACCGGCCAGACGTCGACGCCTACCCCGTCGTGGTCGTTCGGGCCCGCCACCGGAGCCTCGAAGGCGGTGACTGCGAACGTCGTGCGTGGGGTGGCTCCCGTCCGTGGCGCGATTCCTCCCTCGAGCGGCACCGCGAAGACCTTCAGCGGCGTCTTCGAGTTCGCCGTTCCTCCTGCGAACGGTGCGGAGCGACCTGCGTATCGGGTGTCCGTCACCGTCGGCGCTGAGACGACCAGCCTCGTCACGCGCGCGCTGCCGAACGACTTCAGCCCGGGCCCGACCGGCGACTTCACGCTGCTGCTCGCGAGCTGCTACTGCCGCGACGAAGACTCGGGCGCCCTCGGTCGCACCGCCCGCTTCATCGCCCAGAAGTTCCGCCCCGACGCGACGCTCTTGATGGGCGATCAGGTCTACCTCGACATCCCGACGCTCCAGAACTTCCCCGAGAAGAACCCCGCGCTGCTCGACCTGCTGGAGTCGAACTACACGAAGAACTGGCTCCCCGACGGGCGTCGCGAGTTCACCTTCGCCGACCTGCTGAAGGTCGCGCCGACGCTCTGTCTGCCCGACGACCACGAGTACTGGAACAACGCGCCGCATCCGTCGCCCTTCATCCAGAACTCGTGGACCAACGCGGGGCGGCTGCTCTGGAGGCGCAACGCCGAGGCGCTCTTCGAAGGGTTTCAGAACGTCAGCGTGACGACGGGCCTTCCTCACGCGACCGTCGACGTCGGGCCGCTCTCGCTGTTCGTCGCGAACGGTCGCACGTTCCGGCAGGAAGACCGCACCAGCAGCTTCCTTCCCGCGACGCGCGCCGCGCTGAACGCCTGGGCCTCCGACGTGAAACAGCAGGGACGCATGCCTGCCTTCCTCACCGGCCAGTCGATGCTCGACCTGCCCAGCTCGAACCTCTCGGGAGCGGCTGCCGACTACATGCAGTCGAACTACGGCGACTACGCCGAGGTGATGGGCCGCCTTGACGCGCTCGCGAAGGCCGCCGCCGACGTCTTACTCCTCACCGGAGACGTGCACTGGGGCCGCGTCGCCGAGCTCACACCGACCGCTTCGCTCGGAACGCAGACGCGGCTTTTCGAGGTCATCTCATCGCCCGCGACGCAGGTGACCACCGTCGGCGCCGACGCCTGGGCGCGCGCGAAGAACTGGCTCTCGGGCAACAAGGACCCGTGGCCGCGCCACAGCGACACGCCTCAGGTGCCAGCGATGCTCCGGCTCCCCGGCGTGAGCTACGCGACCGACACGTTGTTCCCGCACAAGGGCGACCAGCTCTGCGTGCTGCGCTTCACCCGTGCGCCCAACGGCCTCGACGTCACCGCGAACTACGTCGAGGTCGGCTCGATGCGCGTGGCCCAGGCCCCCACCTTTCGAATGCGAAGGAGAACGTCATGACGATGCAGGCCTCGACGGCGAAGAAGCCGAACCCGAAGGTGACGAAGTCGCCGCGCAAACCGCGTGAAGACAACCTGAAGTGGTTCGAGCGTCACTGGGGCGCAGTGGATGGGCGCACGAGGTTGGTGCTCCTCGGAGGCACGGGCCCCACCGACTTCCGCGTTCGAGCCGCGCAGGCGCTCGTGCGTCACGACTTCTCACCCAGCCACTGGAGCCACGTCGCGCTCGCAGGTCCACGCGCCCGCGCGGTGAAGGACACGAAGGTGGTGGAGATCTCCCTCGCGCCGCGAGGTGGTTTTGGGCATCCACCCGAGGCGAACGCGCTGCAGACGGGCAAGCTCGGCCGCTACGCCGACGAAGGCGACTTTCCCAACCTCGCCGTGTTCTCGATCTCGGTGCCGTGGACCGATGTCGAAGCGTACGTGCCGCGCCTGCAGAAGCAGCGGTCGGCCATCGATCTCGTCGAGCTGACGCTGTCGTGGCTGGCGCACGCGTGGGGCGTCGGAGTCGCAGGCAATCCGCTCCAGCAGGAGCACGGCGTTCCGTCAGCTGCCGCAGCCGAGGCGTTGCTCAACGCGTGCGGGTTCGACCTGTCGCCGGGCCTCAGCAGCCGCGCGTCGAGCCCCGAGGCCATCTGGCAGGGCTCGCGGTGGTGGCATCAATACCCGGGCCGCGAGGTGAAGCGCGAAGTGACCGGCGCGTTCATCGTCGGCCACGTCCTGGGCCAGGGGCCGAAGCCCGCCTGAGGTCACATCGTCATGAAGGCGCCGCCCACCAACTGCATGCCGCCGTCACACGCGTAGATGGAACCGGTGATGTAGCTGGCTGCCTCGGACGCGAGGAACAGGGCGACGTTGGCGATGTCGTCCTTCGTGCCCAGGCGCTGCATCGGAATCGTCGACTCCACCTTCTTGCGTGACTCGGGGTCGCCTGCGAGCCGGCTCATGCCTTCGGTCTCGTCGATGGGTCCAGGGGAGATCGAGTTCACCCGCACGCCCGCGCCGCCCCACTCCATCGCCAGCGTGCGCGTCAGCATGTCGACGCCCGCCTTCGCCGCGCAGACGTGCGACTGCATCGGGTACGGCACCGAGGCCTGTGGCGCCGAGATGTTGATGATGCACGCGCCGGGCGTCTTGAGCTTCTCGAACGCGGCGCGACACGTGTTGAAGGTGCCCAGCACGTCGATGTCCATCACCGCCTTGAAGCCGTTCGACGACATCGCCATCGCGGGCGCGGGGAAGTTGCCGGCGGCGCCACAGATGAGCACGTCGAGCGGGCCGAACGACGTCACGGCCCTGGCCATCGCGCCGTCGACGGCCGCGAAGTCACGCACGTCGGCGGAGTAGCCCTCGGCCTTCGTGCCCTGGCTGCGCAGGAGCGTCAGCGCTGCGTCGATCTTCTCCTGCTTGCGCGCGAGGATGGAGATCTTCGCGCCGGCTTTTCCGAACGCCTCTGCGAGGCGCAGCGTGATGCCGCTCGAGCCTCCGGTGAGGAAGACGTGTCGGCCAGCGTAGAGACCATCGCGGAAGATGCCGGACATGGAAGGCTCCTGGGTGAAGGAGCGCGCGATGTACCGGGGACGACTCGCGTGGGCTACTTCTTCGGCGTCGGCTTCGCACCCAACAGGAACAGCTGCATCGTGCTCTTGAGCGTGGCCTCGAGCGAGGTGTGTGGCGCGTTGGCCCACGACATGAGGGCGACGAAGCAATTCGAGAGGAAGAAGTCCGAGAGCACCTCGGGGGTCAGCACCGGGCTGACCTCGTGCCGTGCCGCCAGCTCCTTGAAGCGCTGCGACATCAGGTGGCGCACCAGGCCACCGGCGTCGCGATCGTCGAGCACGGCGGTGTGCCGAATCGAGACCACCATCGCGTCGACCAGCAGCGTGGGCTCCTTCGACCAGACCGCTGCCATGGCCTCGACGCAGGTGGTGAGGAGCGTCTCGAGCGAGGCGTTGGCGGGCAGCTCGGTGAGCGCTTTGCCCTGGGGCACTTCGCCCTCGGCGAGGAAGTCGAGCAGCACGTGCTCCTTCGTCGGGAAGTGGAAGTAGAACGCAGCGCGGCTGACCTCGGCCTTCTGCGCGATGTCGTCGATGCGGCAGCCCTGCACGCCGTCTCGTCGAAACACCTCGAGCGCGGCCAGGTACAGGCGGCGGCGGGTCTCTTCCCTCTGGCGGTCCCTCATGGGAAGCACCCTACACAAGCCATGTGCACCCTGATCGTCTCCTTTCGGGAACATGATGCGTTTCCGTTCTTCGTGGCCGCCAACCGTGACGAATCGCTGACACGTCCGGCCCGTGGACCCTTCAGATGGCTGGGTTTGCCCTTCGTGGCGCCGCGCGACGAGCTGGCCGGAGGCACCTGGCTGGGCGTGACGACGGGCGGCATGTTCGTCGGCGTCACGAACCGCTTCCTGGCGCCGAAGCATGACGACCGTGAGTCGCGTGGCGTCCTGGTCGTCGAGGCCCTGGGCGCTCCCGACGCGAAGACCCTGCACGCGCAGTTGTCGTCGTTGCGGGCCACCCGCTTCAATGCGTTCCACCTGTTGTACGCCGACGCGACGCACGCCTTCGTCACCTGGAGCGACGGGGACGTGGTGCAGCAGCAGGTGCTGGAACCCGGGCTCCACATCGTCACGGAGCGCAGCCTGGGCGGCGATGATCGCGCGCGCACGTCGTTGATCAAGGAGCGCTGGGCCGGGCTGAGCCCGAACGGCAGCGCGCCCACGCCCGCGGCCCTCCAGTCCCTGCTCGGCGCGACGCGTCACGACGATCCCCTCGGTGGGGTGACGGTCGAGGCGCCGCTCTGGAACTACGGCACGCGCTCGTCGCTCGTCTTCTTCCGCGCGAAGGAACTCGGCGCCTCGAAGTTCTTCTGGGCCGACGGCCGACCCGATCGCACGCCGTTCATCGAGCGGCCGGACCTCGTCGCCGCGTTGGCGTGAGTTTCCGGCTCGAGCAGCGCCGCGCCTGGTTAGCGGAACTCGAAGCCCAGGTGCAGCGTGGGCACCACGGCGAACGCTTCGGTGAAGTTGACCGCCACGCTCGCGCCGCTGGTGCCGCCAGCGACGGTCCCCTCGGTGACGTCGGTCGCGTAGAGCATGCTCAGGTCGAGGGCGAGCGTGAACTGCGTGCGCCGCTTCGTCAGCTTGTTCGGTTGGCCGAGGCCCACGCCGAGCTTCAAGTCGAAGCCGGGGTGCGCGCCCTTCGACACAATGGCCTGAACCGAACCTCCGCTGGTGTTGGCTGAGACGCGCGCGCGCACCCACGAGCCGAGGCCGACCTGCGGACCGCCCGCGATGAAGAACGAGTCTCCGAGGCCGAGCTCGGCGTTCGCCCCCACGAGCCACATGCCTGCGCCGGAAGGCGACACCGAGGCCCCCATGCTGTTCGCCATGATGCCAAGCCCGAGGTTGGCGCTGTACCCGACGCGCAGGTAGGCCGCGAACATCGGGCTGACCTGTAGGCCGCCGTGCAGATCGAACGGCTGCCAGCTGATCATCGGACCGGGGAACCAGACGCCGAGGCCCGTGCTGCCGCCGATCCGAAAGCCCATCTGGTACGGCTTCTCGTTCGGCGCCGCCGGCGCGGCCATCGGCGCGTCAGCAGGCGGAGGCGGTGGCAATGCCGGGGGCGCCGACTGAGCCATCGACAGCGAGGCGGAACACAGCCCCGCGATGAGCACGGCGCGTGACGTCGACATGGTGGCTCCCCTGAAAGTGTGCGCGGCAGACGGCGAGGTCCGCATCGTATTCACTGGGGTGCCGCTCGCGAGCTTTCCGATCCCTCAGGCCGTGACGCCACCCGGCATCAGGCTCGCGAAGAAGTCATTGCCCTTGTCATCGACGACGATGAACGCGGGGAAGTCGACGACCTCGATGCGCCAGACCGCCTCCATACCGAGCTCGGCGTACTCGAGCACCTCGACCTTCTTGATGCAGTCCTGCGCCAGGCGCGCGGCCGGGCCGCCGATGCTCCCGAGGTAGAAGCCGCCGTGCTTCTTGCACGCGTCGGTGACGGCCTTCGAGCGGTTGCCCTTCGCCAGCATCACCATGCTGCCGCCGTTGGCCTGGAAGAGGTCGACGTAGCTGTCCATGCGGCCCGCGGTGGTGGGCCCGAAGCTGCCTGAGGCCATGCCGACCGGCGTCTTCGCGGGGCCGGCGTAATAGACGCAGTGATCCTTGAAGTACTGGGGCAGGCCGTTGCCCGAGTCGAGGCGCTCCTTCAACTTCGCGTGAGCGATGTCGCGCGCCACCACCATCGGGCCCGACAGCGAGAGCCGCGTCTTCACCGGGTACTTCGAGAGCAGCGCGCGCAGCTCGTCCATCGGCTTCGTGAGGTCGATCTTCACGACCTCTCCACCCAGCGCCTTCTCGTCGATCTCCGGCAGGTAGTGCGCCGGGTCCCGCTCGAGCGCCTCGAGGAAGACGCCCTCTCTCGTGATCTTCCCCAGCGCCTGGCGATCGGCCGAGCAGCTCACCGCGATGGCGACAGGACAGCTCGCGCCGTGACGGGGCAGCCGAATGACGCGCACGTCGTGGCAGAAGTACTTGCCGCCGAACTGCGCCCCGATGCCGAGCCGCTGGGTGAGCGTGTGCACTTCGCCCTCGAGCTCGACGTCGCGGAAGCCATGGCCACCCATGGAACCCTTCGTCGGCAACGCGTCGAGGTACCGCGCGCTGGCGAGCTTGGCAGTCTTGAGCGCGTACTCGGCGCTCGTGCCCCCGATGACGACGGCCAGGTGGTACGGCGGGCAGGCCGCGGTCCCCAGCGTCCGGAGCTTCGTGTCGAGCCATGCCATCAGGCTCGCCTTGTTCAAGAGCGCCTTGGTCTCCTGGAACAGGTAGCTCTTGTTGGCCGAGCCGCCGCCCTTCGCCATGAAGAGGAAGTGGTACTCGTCGTCGTCGGTCGCCGAGATCTCGATCTCTGCGGGAAGGTTCGTGCCGGTGTTCTTCTCTTCGAACATCGAGAGCGGCGCGAGCTGCGAGTAGCGAAGGTTGGTGCCGGTGTACGTCTTGAACACGCCCTTCGCGATGGCCTCGTCGTCGCCGCCGCCCGTGAAGACGAACTGGCCCTTCTTCCCTTTGACGATGGCCGTGCCGGTGTCCTGGCACATCGGGAGCACCCCACCCGACGCGATGACCGCGTTCTTGAGCAGGTCGAGCGCGACGAACTTGTCGTTGCTGGTGGCCTGGGGGTCTTCGAGGATGCGCTTGAGCTGCGCGAGGTGGCCTGGCCGCAAGAGGTGGGCGATGTCGCGCATGGCTTCCTGCGTGAGCAGCGTCAGCGCCTCAGGCGCCACCTTCAAGAACGTCTTCCCATCGGCCGTGAAGGTCGAGACGTGGTCCTTCGTGAGCAGCCTCCACGGGGTCTCGTCGTGGTGGTCGAGCGGGAGGATGGGCGTGTACGCGAAGTCGGTGGGCATGGTGGCTCCAATGATGGCGACGGGCGCAGGCGTAGCGACTTCGCTGGAACGGGTCGAGGGTTCTCGTGAGGCGGCTGCCTCGGGAACCGGGCGACAGAGTCATTCGACACCGCGAGGGCAGGGAACTATGCCTTCGCTGTGGACGCCCCCGCCGCTCGTGAGAACAAAGGCCGACTGCTCGTCGTCGACGACCAGCGGAACATGCGCGCGACCACCGCGCTGCTCCTGCGCGCCGAAGGTTTCAGCGTCGACGAAGCGGGTGGGGGTGAAGAGGCCCTCGCCCTGCTCGCGCAGCGTCCGTACGACCTGCTGCTGACCGACCTCAAGATGGAGCCGATGGATGGGCTCGCGCTGCTGAAGAAGGCGCTCGACGGGCCGACGGGGCTCCAGGTCATCGTGATGACCGCCTACGGAAGCATCGAGACGGCGGTCGAGGCCATCCGCTCTGGCGCGTACGACTACATCACCAAGCCCTTCAAGGACGGCGAGCTCGTCTACCGAGTGCAGAAGGCCCTCGAGCGCGCCCGGCTGATCAGCACGGTCGAGACCTTCGCGGGCGAGTTCAAGGAGCGCCATGGGCTCTCGGCCCTGGTGGGCAAGAGCGCGGCGATGCGCGACCTGACCACCCGGATTTCACGCGTGGCCAACAGCGACGCCACGGTGCTCATCGAGGGCGAGTCGGGTACCGGCAAAGAGCTCGTCGCCCGCGCCATTCACGCGCTCTCGGCTCGACGCAAAGCGCCCTTTGTGCCCGTCAACTGCGCCGCCATCACCGAGACCCTGCTCGAGAGCGAGCTGTTCGGTCACGCCAGGGGCGCCTTCACCGGCGCCGTCAAGGCCCGCCGAGGACTCTTCGAAGAAGCCCACGGCGGCTCGCTCTTCATCGACGAGGTGACCGAGACCAGCGGCGCGTTCCAGTCGAAGTTGCTCCGCGCGTTGCAGGAGCACGAGATTCGCCGCGTCGGTGAGAGCACCAGCATCACGGTCGACGTGCGCGTCGTCGCAGCGTCGAACCGCGACATCGAGCAGGACGTCGCCGACAAACGCTTCCGCCAGGACCTCTTCTACCGGCTCGCCGTCGTGACGCTGAAGGTGCCGCCGCTGCGAGACCGCCTCGAAGACGTGCCGGTGCTCGCCGCCCACTTCCTCGAGCGCGCCAACGCCCGCAACCGCCGGCCCCACCGCATCACCCAGAGCGCCATCGAGCACCTCTCCGGCTATTCGTTCCCCGGCAACGTGCGTGAGCTCGAGAACCTCGTGGAGCAGGCGGCCGCGCTCGCCGAGGGCGACGAGCTGCTGCCCGAAGACTTCCCGCTGAAGAAGCAGCGCGGCGTCGGCGCCGAGGCGTCTTCCATTCCGTTCAGTCCGCCAGGCGTCGCCACCCTCGCTGACGCCGTCACCGAGGCCGAGCGCAAGGCCATTCAAGTGGCGTTGGAGCGGCTCCCCGACCTGGGTCGGGTCGCTGAAGTGCTGGGCGTCTCGACGACGACCCTCTGGCGCAAGATGAAGCGGCTTGGGCTGAAGACTTCTCAAGAGCCCCCTCCCGAGGCCTGACCAACTGCGGTCGAGTTCGAGGTTGAATGACAGCTCAACTCATTGAGAACGCAGATGTTTTTCAGTGCTGAAAGACCTTCGTTGCATCCCTGAAACAGACTCGGCCCAAGGGGTCGTTCTAACATCTTGATTCTATGCTGCCTCTGCGTTGGCACGTTGCTGGCAAATCGCCTCGTCGCTCGACGAGTTCGAGGTTGAAGACGGTTCCCCCCCACCACTTCAGCAGTCTCGTTGAGTGAGCAGTCTGAGAAGACCCGCGACTCGGAACCTCACGGTTCCGGGTCGCCTTCTTTTGTGCCGTGGAAGCCAGGGGTTCGGCGATGCTGCCATCTCGTGTCGCTCTGGTCGAAGAACCTGATCAGCCGATGGACCCGCCTGCGAAAGCAGGAGGTGTTCTTCAGGCAGTTTCACTCGCTCATACGCGCGGGCATTCCCCTGCCGACTGCGTTCGTGCAGCTGCGCTCGTTCGCACCGGACGAAGCGTTCTCCACGGGGTTGTCGAAGGTCGCGAAGCTCGTCGCGTCCGGCCAAGCGCTGGGTGACGCGCTCAGGTCCCAGCCGGCGTTGTTCGAGGCTGATCAGCTCGAGCTGCTCTCTGCGGCAGAGGATTCGGGCTCGCTCGAGCGCGTCCTCGCCGCGCTCGCCAGTCACCTCGAGGAGGTGCGACGGTTGCGATGGAACTCGTTCCTCTCCTCCCTCTACCCAGTGTACCTGGTCGGCATCGTCATCTTCCTGGGGCCGTTGGTGCGCGTCGGCGGGAGCGGCGTGAAGACCGCGGGCGACATCGGCGGCGTGTACCTGGGAGGGTTGATTCCGGGGTTGGGCGTCTCGCTGGCCGTCCTGCTTGGGCTCATCGTCTTTCCCGTCATCGTCGCGGCGCTCAAGGCAGAGACCGCGTGGGACACCATCGTGCTTCGGGCTCCGTGGTTCGGGGCGGCGCTTCGTTCCCTCGCTGCTTCGCGTGCGCTGCTGACGCTCGGGCTGAGTCTCTCCGCAGGCCTCGAGGTCGCCAGGGCCGTGAGAGTCGCCGTCATTTCGACGTCGAGGCCTTCGCTCATGGTGCACGCCGAGAGCGCCGTCGCCACGATTCGACGGGGTGGCTCCCTGTTCGATGCGCTCAGCGGGCTCGGCTTCTTCAGTCGGCAGACCCTTGGGCAGATCGGCATCGCGGAGCAGACCGGCACGCTCGACGAGACACTCAAGCGCCTCGCGCCCGAAGTGCACGAAGAGACGCTTCGCGCGGTGCGGTTCCTGGTGATCGTCGTGTGCGGCGTGGTCGGCGGCGGGGCGTTGCTCGTGCTGGTGAGCACACTGATCGGGTCGATCTTCGGGCCGATCAAGTCGCACTACGACATGGCGGGAAACGGCCTGCCACCCTGAGCGGAGTTGGCGCGGAGTTCTCTTCTTCCGACTCAGACCAACAGGCCGAGCACCGACTCAAGCCACTCCTGCAGCTGCCGTTTGGTGGGCACGTGGTTATGGTCGAGCGCCCAGGCGAAGAGTGGACCCGCGAATTCGCCCGCGCTCCGATAGCGCTGACGGAGATCGGGCGTCAGCGCCTTCCGGAGGACGGCCGCCAGCGGCTTGTCGACGTAGTCTGGAATGTTCAGCTTCGCGGCGCGAATGAGGTTCATCGTTTCCTGCTCGCTCGCGCCCTCTTTCTGGAACGGGTGATAGCCGACGATCAGCTCGTGCATCATCACGCCGACGGACCAGAGATCGCTCGCGGGCCCCAGCGGCTCGCCACGGGTCTGCTCTGGCGAGAGATACGAGAGCTTGCCGGCGGCGACGCCCTCACCGGGCCCGATGTCGATGTGGCCTGAGCTCGCCACGCCGAAGTCACCGAGCTTCACCTCTCCGGCGCCCGAGAAGAACACGTTGGCCGGGTTCACGTCGGAGTGCACCAGGCTCAACGGGGTGCCGGTGCGCGTGGTGGCGGTGTGGAAATACGCCAGCGCCCGCAACACCTCGACGCACAGGTGCACGGCCATGCCGAGCGGGAAGCCCCTCATCTGCCGGCGATGCGCCTCCATCACCTCGCGGAGGTCGCCGCCGATGAGGAACTCCATCGCGATGAACGGCCGGCCAAACGCTGCACCCACCTCGAGCATGCGCACCAGGTTCGGGTGCGAGAGCATGCTCATCAGGTCGGCTTCGTCGGCGAACTTGTCCTCTGGCACGCCCTTGCGCATCAGCTTGAGCGCGACGTTGAGTTGGTCGCCCTTCTCGTCGACCGCCTCGGCAAGAAACACCTCGGCCATACCGCCCTGGCCGATGCGAGAACGGATGATGTAGCGGCCGAAGCGCCGACTGGGCACCTCGACGGCCTGAACGGGCGAGCCTGCCATGCGGCGACATCAGTGTAGCCACGGGCTCCCGCCCGTTTCACGCGTTTCGCTGGGTTTCGGCCTGTTTCCGGCTCAAAGGCTGGCGCGCCTGTGGGTACACTCAGGGCCCCGTCGACCTCTTGACTCACACCGGCGCCGACCAGCTGACGCCACCGAAGGCCTGATTCGTGACGTGCCTGACCTGCGGAACACCGCTCCCACCCGACGCGACGACGTGCCCCGCGTGTGGAGCGCCCGTGGCCACGCTCGGGCCGGGCGCGACGGGGGGACCGGTCTCTGCGCCGCCGTCGGGAACTCCGGTGTCCCCGGCGCAGACCGAACCTGGTGCTCCTGCCGCGGCCGAGGGCGAGCCGAAGCTGCACACCTCGGGGCCGAGCACCGCCGTCTCGCAGCGCAACGCGGTGAAGAACGTGCTTGCGGCGGCAGACACGCGCGCGCTCCTTTCCATCAATTCGGCCGAGAAGCTCGCGGGTCGGTACCAGCTGCGCCAGAAGATCGGCGAAGGAGGCATGGGCACGGTCTTCATCGCCCACGACTCCGAGCTCGATCGCGAAGTCGCGGTCAAGATGCTCGCTGCCGCCCTGGTGAATGACCCCGAGGTCCTGGAGCGCTTCGAGCGCGAAGCGAAGCTGACCGCCGGGCTCGATCACCCCAACATCGTGCCCATCTACGACGTCGGCCGGCACGACACGCGGCCCTTCATCGTGATGAAGCTGTTGCAGGGCGACACGCTCGCCGGGGTGCTGCGGCAGAAGGGCGGCTTCACCAGCGACGAGACGCTCAAGCTGATGAAGCAGCTCGCCGCGGGGCTCGACTACATCCACCAGCGGGGGTTCATTCACCGCGACATCAAGGCCGGCAACATCTTCCTGTCGGGCGACGGGCACGCGACCATCCTCGACTTCGGCATCCTCCGCAGCCGCAAGCCGAGCTCGAGCCTGACCCGCACCGGCATGGTGATGGGCACGCCGCACTACATGGCGCCCGAGCAGGCCATGGGCCTCAAGGACGTCGACCACCGCGTCGATCTCTATGCGCTCGCCGTGGTGCTGTTCGAGTGCCTCACTGGCACGTTGCCGTTCGAGGCCGACAGCGAGCTGCGGTTGATCCAGATGCAGGCCCACTCACCGCCGCCAGAGATCCTCGACCGCGCGCCGTGGATTCCCAGGCCCGTCGCCAGCGTCGTTCGCAAGGGGCTCTCGAAGCGGCCCGACGATCGCTACGCCTCGGGCCACGACCTCGTGAAGGCGCTCGAGAGCGCGTACCGAGACTCGGGTGGGCACCCGGCGGCGCCCCGCATTCCAGGCTCGGGTCTCGCGCAGGCCGCTCCGCCGAGCCTCAAGGTCCTCGAGCGCCTGTCGCCCAGCACCAGCTCGCCGCGCCTGCAGCCGGTCGGCTCGTCGCCCGCGTTGCCGGTGGTTCCGCCGCCGCAGGGCCCGAGGACTGGAGGCCTGGCCGCCCGGTCGGTTCGCCCCAGCCGGCTGGCCATGGTGGGGGTGTCCATCGTCGCCCTCGTCGCGGTGGGCGTCTCGCGCTGGCGGCCGTGGGAAACGAACGGCGCCACGAAGGTCGACGCCGGAACTCCGTTCATCGCCGCGGTCGTCGTCGACGCGGGGCCCCCGCCCGAAGACGACGCAGGCTCGGCGTCCGTTCAGGCCGACGTCGATGCCGGCGTTGAAGCCGAGGCTGACGCCGGAGCGCTGGTCGACGTCTCCCCGACGGACGGCGGTCGCACGGTGGTCGCGAGGAAGAAGGGCCGGCTGAACGTCATCACCATGCACGCCGGCGAGCCCTACTGGGCGCAGGTGAGCGTCGATGGGGTGCCGCGCGGACGAACGCCGCTGCTCCTCGAGCTGCCCGCCGGCCGCTACCAACTGCGCGTCGAACGCCCGGGCTTTCGCGTCGAAGAGCGGCGCGTGCTCGTCGCTGCCGGCAAACCCGTCGTCTTGAAGATCACGCTCTCGCCCTGACCTCGGCGCTCTCATGGCGACGCCCCGCGTGCGGTGATGTGGGCGCCCGCATGCTTTCCCGTGACTGGGCGCTGGAAATGTGGCGCATTCCCTCACGCTCATGTCGCCCGGTGTCCTCGTTCTCGCCCTCGCGCTCAGCGGTGCACCCTCGACAGGGAAGGGGACTCGCTTCGAGCAGGGCCAGAGGCTCTACAACCAGGGCGACGTCGAAGCGGCGCTCAAGCTGCTCGACGCTGCGGCGCAAGAGGAGCGGGACCCGGCGGTGCTCGAGAAGGTGCACCTGCTCCGAGGGCAGTGTTTCTCGGCGCGACAGGACTTCGTGCGGGCGGAAGACGCCTTCGCGCTGGCGCTGGAGTCGAACCCGGACACCTCGCTCGACCCGGCGCGCGTCGACCCGACGGTCGTGAAGCTCCTCGACGCCGTTCGGACGCGGTTGACGGCGACGCTCACCGTCAACTCCACGCCACCCGGCGCGAGCCTCTTCCTCGATTCGAAGAACGCCGGCGTCACCCCGCAGACGGTGCAGGTGCCCATCGGTAGACATCGCCTCGAAGCACGGTGGGGCGATGGGCCAATGACGCCCCTCGAGCTCGTCCTCAAGCCGAAGAAGGAAGTCCGCGTCGAGTTCGTGCAAGGGCAGGCGGCGCCGCCGCAGCTGGTGTCCACGACGCCTGACCAACACCCGGTGCGCCCCTACATCGACCTGCGCGCGATTCTCGACATCCCCACCGTCGTCAATCAGCCCCCCACCGGAGCGCTCGACTTCGGTGGAGGCGTCGAGTTCTTCGTCTTTCGGCTCGGGCTGTACGCGCGGCTCTTCGGAGGGGCCGTCACCACGTTCGGCGCGATTCCGCGAGCGGCCTGGGTCGTCCCGTTGTTGCCGAAGCTCACCGCGTTCATCGAAGCGAGTCTTCCCCTGTTGTTCCGCAACGGCGGCGTCGGGCTCGGGTTTGGAGCCGTCGCGGGTGCGGAGTACCAGGTCACCCCGTGGTTCGGCGTCTTCGTCGGCATCGGCGGTCAGTTCTTGATCAAGAACGACATGCGCGCCGACAACAACACGTTCAACGGGACCGGCGGCGTGCGCATGCGTCTGCCCTGACGACGGCGGCGAGCGGCGAAGCCCCTGGCGCGAACCACCATCGAGGCCGCTCCCGCTGCGCGGCTCCGGGAACCACCGACGTGCTCGACGACGATGGGCGCGAGTTCCTCTGCCTCGACTGCGTCGACCGGCCGACCGCGAGCCGACCCCTCCGACGGGGGTCGTGAGGCCTCGGCGCTCGGGGGTGACGCGCGTGCTCTGCATCGTTGCGCTATGGCGATGCAGCGTGTCGTTCGTTGAGTGCGCAAACACCCGCTGCACCTGAGGCAACCATGGCTGAGAACCACACGAAGAAGATCGGCACCAAAGACAAGCCCACGAAGCTGAAGACCCCGCCGCTGTCGTCCGACTACACGATGCACGTCGAGGAGAAAGACGGTGTCGAAGTGCTGGTCTGCACCGTGGGCAAGACGGTGCTGCTCTACCAACTGCGCGCCATCGACGATCTCCACGCCATGCTGAAGAAGCACGGCGACTGGATGGAGCTTGGCTCGGCAGACGAGCAGAAGCCGGCGAAGGATGGAACGGTCGAGGCGTGGGGGCGCTCGGCGAAGAATCCGGTGAAGGGCTGGTACGGCCTCAAGAAGGGCCTCCGCGGCCGCTTCGGCATGTACGTTCCGCCGTTGATGGAGCACCTCGGCCTCGCCGAGCTGACCCACGAGGCGAAGGGCAACACGATGAAGGCGAAGTAGACGGCGGCGCACCTAGCGCTCGACGCTCAGCTCCTGAAGCAGCTCGAGCTCGCTCGACGAGTCGAGGTTCTCGAGCAGCTCGAGGTTCTTCACCACCTCGAGGTCCTCGGCCGAGAGCGTCTTTGGCGTCACGGTGGGCGTCGGCGCCGGGGTGACGGTGACGCCCGCGTCGAGCGCCAGCACCCACAGCATCACGAGGGGGCGAATCATTGGCGCCGGCGCTCCTTGAGCCGTTCGCGGAGCTGCTGGCGTTGCTCGTCACTCATCGAGCGCCAGCGCTGCAGGTTCTCGCGCAGCTGCTCGCGCCGCTCCGGGTTCTCGCGAATCCACGAGCGAAGGCGCTGTCGCAGCTCCTTGCGCTTCTCGGGGTCGAGCTGACGGACCTCTTTCATCCGCTCGCGCAGCTCGGCGCGCTCCTGCAGACTCAGCGTGTTGAACGCTCTGAAGTTGTCGCGAATGCGCTCGCGCTCCTCGGGGGGCATCGCCTTGAAGCGCTCCCAGTTCGCCTTCACGCGCTCGCGCTCTTCGGGCGGCATGGCCTTGAAGGCCTTGAGCCGTTCGCGGAGCTCCTGTTTCTTCGCCTCAGGCAGCGCGTTGAAGCGCTCCACGGCGTCTGCCGAGGGCTCTTGCGCGACGGCGCCGCCCGCCAGGGTCACCAGCATCACCACCAGGAGCTTCTTCATGGCTTCACCTCCAGCTCTTTCAACTGCTCGATGACTTCCACGTCTTCGGCCGAGGCGAACCCGACGAGGTCGAGGTCCTCGACGAGCTCCAGGTTCTGCGCGAGCAACACCTGGTCTTCTTCGATGAGAGACGGAGGCACTTCGTCTTTGCCACGCAGCACCACGAGCAGCAGCGCCGCGGCCGCGAACGCCATCACCGGGACGAGGCGCGGAGGGCTGAACCACGACGCCTTCGCGGGCGCCGCCTCGTCGAGCTTGCCCAGGACGCCGGCCTTCAGGGCTGCCGAGGGCGCCGGCGCCGACAAGGTGTGCATCAAGCTCACCGTCTGCCGCAGCTTCGCCTCGAGCGCCTTGAGCTTCGGGTCGCGCGCCAGCTGCGCTTCGACGTCGCGCCTGTCCTGCTCCGAGAGCTCGCCGTCGATGTACGCGGTCAGCTCGCTCTGCCAGTTCTTCTCGCTCATCCCAGACTCCTCGACGGCAACAGGCCCTGCTGCCAGGCCTCGACGTGCTTCATGACGGTGACGGTGGCGCGGTGAATGAGGCTCTTGACGGCCGACTCGGTCGACTCCAGCGCCTGCGCGATGTCGCGGTAGGCCATGCCCTCGAAGCGGCACATCGAGAACGCGGCGCGTTCCCTCGCGCTGAGCCGTTCCATCGCCGACGCGACGGCGCGCTCGAGTTCACGGCCTTCGAGCGACAGCTGCGGGCTGTCGATGGCGACCTCGACCTCGAGCGCCGCGTCATGCTGTTCCGTCGTCATCTCGCGCGCCTCCTGCTGTCGCTTCTCGTCGAAGCGGCGCAGCTCGTTGAGGCAGTGGTTCGTCGCCACCCGGTAGAGGAACGTCTTGAACTTCGCGTCGACGGAGTACCGGCTCGCCGACTTGAAGAGCTTGATGAAGACGTCCTGCGCGAGCTCTTCGGCGCGCGCCTGATTCCCGACGAAGCGCCCACAGAAGCGCACCACCCCTGCCTGGTGCCGGTCGAAGAGCGTGGAGAACGCAGCCCTGTCACCGCGCCCGACCGCCACCATCAACCGCGCGTCGTCATCTTCGACCAGCACGTGAATGGGAACCCGGGGGCGAGGAGAAAGTCTCGGTCAGCGAATCAGGCCGTGAAGTCAGGCGCTTGCGCCGCCGAGGAACTCGGCCTGCGCGGTGACGTCGAGGGGATCGCGCCGTTCGCGGGCGCACCAGGTGACGTAGCCCATCAACATCTCGAGGCCGCGCTGCAGGGCTTCGAGCGTCTCCACGCCGTCCATCTCGAACCAGACCGCGCCATGGCCTGCGGCGCCTGGGTTGGTGGACAGCAGCGCGAAGGCCTGCGCGAACGCCTCGCCGCGCCGGGCGTTGGGCTGACCGAACAGGCTCTTCTCTTTCAGCTGACCGGCGAGCATCAGGCGCAGCAGGCACGAGAAGGCCCGAGCGTCGGCGTTCTGCTGCTCGTACGGCTCGGCGCGCTCAAGGTACCCCGTCAGCTTCTTGCGGTCGCCGCGACTCTCGACGTTCAGCAGGCGCGTCGCCGCTCGGGGGTGCCGGGGGTCGGGCAGGAGGTCGAGGGTCTTCGTCGCGAATTGCCAGAAGGCCATCGTCGCCTGGTCGGGGTCGTCCTCCTCGAGGACGATGTCGAGCCTCTGGTGGCGTCGGCGCGCCGGGATGCCCTGGGCCGGCGTCCTCGGCGGCGGGGGCGGGCCTCCAGAGCTCTCGTCAGCTTCGACGATCTCGATGTCGCCATCGGCCGAAGGCACCCACGCACCCGGTGGCGTGACGTCTGGCGGCGCGGGTGGCGGGGGGGGCGGAGGTGGTGGCGCGGTGTCGACGGCCTCTTCGATGGCTTCGATGATGTCGTCGGGCTCGGTCGTGTTGCTGACGCCAGGAGACGGAAACCGGCTGCTCGGCGGCGTGGTGTCGGGGGGCGTCGCCGGCGGGATGGCAGCGACCTCGCGCGGCGTGGTGCGCGGGGGTTCGCCAGTGCCCGACATCAACGTTCGGAAGCTTGGCACTTGCGGGGCGTCGGCGAGCGCGACGATGGCGTCGCCTTCGGGCGCGTCGGGAACGACGAGCGCCAGGTCGGTCTTCTCGCGCTCGCGCCGGAACCCGGGCGCCGCCTCGACACCATCGGGTGGCGTGGGTCGTGAGGCCATCGCAGCCTCGGCCGCCAGCGCCTGCTCGCGGGCTCGACGCGCGGCTTCTTCTTCCATCATCTCGAAGAACTCATCGAGGTACGGCTCGAGGTCGTGCCAGAGGTGTTCGAGCCCCTGGTCGTCGCCGATCAGCTCCCTGGCGACGTCCTCCGACTGGTACGCCTCGCTCAACAGCCCGGCGCGCCGGGCGAACTCGGCTCGGGAGGTGTTGACGAACAGCCGCGCCAGCTCGAGGTGGTACAGGCAGCGCGCGAACTCGACGCGGCGGTTCCCAGACGGTTGGAGCAGCTCGATGCTCTCTTTGAGCAGCGCAGCGCTGGCCCGGTTTTCCCAGCAGTCGGCGAGCGCCTTCTGGAAGCGCTTCTGCTCGAACGAGATGAGCAACGACGTCGCGGACGCCCAGAGGCCTTCGAGCTCGGGGTGCAGGCTGGCGAACTCGACGCCGCTGCCCGCTCGCCAGAAGACGAGCAGCCGATCGGCGACGTCGATGAGCTCGGAGCGCGCTTCCGGATCGCCTCGGCGAGCGCGATCGAGATCGAACAACGCCGTCGCGAACTGGGCGCGGGGGTCCGACGACAGACGCAGGGCGTTCAGCGCGTCGCGCAGACGATCGAGGTTCCCCATCACGTCGACGCAACGGATGATCGACTCGGCGATGTCATCTGGAAGCGGCGACGCCACGGCTTGCGGAATCCTGCCTGTCAGACCTCACCCGCGCTACTCGATTCGCGACGGGTTACAGCGCGGCTTCGATGGTCTTCTTCATCTGCTCTGCGTAGACGTAGCCCGAGCTGGAGCTTCCGAAGTACGCGTGCCACTGCACGACGCCGCCCTCGAAGACGAAGCGGGCCTGGGCTGCATCAGCTGCCGGCTTGACGACGATCTTCTTCAGCGAGCCCTTCACGGCCTCTTTGCCGAGCTCATCGAAGGTGATCTCCTCGAAAGCCTTGATGAGGTTCGTCAGCCCGTAGCTGTCGTGCGAGAGGTACTGCGCGTCGTCCAACCGTGCGCTGAAGCCGTCCCAGTCGATCTCCACCGGCACTTCGACCTGCGTGACGGTCTTCAGCTGCGCGACGAAGGCCTCTTCGTCCGTCTTCTTCCGTTCCTGAACCCAGCGCTTCTCGGCGAGACCCATGATGATTCTCCTGCAGAGGGGAGGTTGGTGAATCGGTGAGGGGATGCGACGGCGCAGCGTTTCGAGCATGAGCCGTGGGGCGTGGGTCGTGGGGCAGACGGAAGATGCCCGCCGAACGACACCTCCATGCGGCCCGGAGGTGCTCCGACAATCACTTGATGGGCGCTGCTCGTGGCCGGTAACCTCCGAGAAAGCCCCGAATTCTGGAGTCGTCGATGCGCGCGCTGACGGTGTCGCTGCTGCTGACCGGCACGGCTTGTACCGGGGCCTTCGTAGGCGGCATGGAAGGCGTGCTCGGCGCCGCAGGCGGCGATGCGATGGGCGCGGGTGGTGGTGTCTCGGGAACGGGCGGCGGTGAGGCCGAGCAGCCCTTCGAGCCCCCACGTTTTGCCTGTGACGCCCAACAGCTCCCGACCGAACTGCCGCTGCGCCGGCTGACGCGCCGGCAATTCGTCAGCGTGGTGAATGACGTGCTCGCGCGCTCCGGTCTTGCGGCAGCCGACGTCGCCTCGGTCCAGCAGGCCATTCGTGACGAGCTCTCACCGTTCCCCGAAGACCGCGTCGTCGGCGTTCCGGGAGAGACGCACGGTGGCTTCAGCCGGCTCGACCAGGCGCTGCAGCAGGGCCACATCGACGCGTCCTACAACCTGGCCCTCGCGCTCGGGCTCGAGCTGACCTCGAACACCACGCGCCGCCGTGCCCTCGTCGGCGCCTGCGCGACCGACACCGTCACCACCAACGATGCCCAGTGTCTGCGCGACTTCATCACGCGCTTCGGGCGCCTCATTCATCGACGGCCGGTGACGCCTGACGACCTCACGTTCTACTCGTCCGTCGCGGGCACCACGCCTGTCGACCCTGCGGTGCTCGCCGACGTCATCGGGCTGATGTTCACCTCGCCGCAGTTCCTCTACCACGTGGAGGAAGGCGACCCGATGGCCGCCGCCCCCACCGCGCTCGACGCGTACGCGCTGGCGAACCGGCTCTCGTTTCACTTCTGGCAGACGATGCCTGACGACGCGCTGCTCGCCGCCGCGGCAGATGGTTCGCTCCTGACCGACGTCGGCTACCGCGCGCAGGTGGAGCGCCTCTTCAACCACGCCCGCACCGATGGCTCCATCGACGACTTCTTCGGGCAGTGGTGGCGCCTCGATGAGCTGCCGCCGCTCAACACCCGCATCGGCACGCCCGTCTACGATGCCTTCGCGGGGCGCGACCTTCCCACCGCGACGCTGCACACCGAGATGAACGCCGAGGTGCTCGAGCTCGCGCGTGACGTCACCCGCCGCGCTGCGCCCTTGTCCGAGCTGCTCACCAGCCGTCGCTTCTTTGCTCGCACTGACGCGCTCGCCCGCCTCTATTCGCAGCCGCGCTGGGACGGGATGGGCACGCCGCCAGACTTCGTGCAGCCCGAGCGCCACGGCCTGCTGACGCGCGCCGCGTTCCTGTCGACGGGCAGCGCCAACACCCGGCCCGTCATGAAGGGCTTCCGCATTCGCAACGCGCTGCTGTGCACCAGGCTGCCACCGCCTCCTCCAGGCGCCGGTGCGACGCCGCTGCCGCTCGCGCCAGACCTCACCACGCGCGAAGTCGTCGAGCGCATCACCGAGTCGAGCACCACCTGCTCGGGCTGCCATCAGGGCCTGCTCAACCCGTTGGGCTTCGTCTCCGAGAACTTCGACGCCATGGGCAGGGCGCGCACGGCCCAGCGGCTCTACTCCGACAACGGCATGACGCTGCTCGACAAGCCAGTCTCGACCAGCGCAGCGCCGAACGTCGCAGGCCACACCGCGCTCATCGACGACGCCGCCGAGCTGCACGAGCTGATGCTCAAGGGCGAGTTCCAGACCTGCTTCGCGCGCCAGTACTTCCGCTTCACCTTCCAGCGCGTCGAAGACGAGTCGAAAGACGGGTGCCTCTTGAGGTCGCTGCAGGACGAGTCGCTCGCCGGAAGACCGGTGGCCGAGGTCATCAAGGCGGTCGCGCTCGCGCCGGAGTTCAAGCGGAGGGACGTGCGATGAGCGGCCTGTCTCGCCGGTGGGTGTTGAAGGGGCTCGGCGCCACCGTGGCGATTCCGTCGCTCCCGTCGTTGCTCGGTGCGTCCGACGCCGTCGCGCAGGGCATGATGGAGCAGCGTTACTTCGTGAACCTCGGCACGCACCACGGCGGCGCGTGGGAGCGCTTCATGCTCCCGGCGCTACCTGGCGCGGGCGTCACCCGGCAGATGTACGGCGGTCGCGAGATTCGCAGCTTCCCGCTCACGCGCACGGTGAACGCTGGCGAGGCGAGCCTCTCTCCGGTGTTGACCGCGCCCGACGGCCGCTTCACCGAGACACTCAAGAACAAGATGTTCGTCGTCCGCGGGCTCGACGTGCCCTGGTACATCGGGCACAACACCGGCGGCCACCTCGGCAACTTCGCGCGAAACGACGCCAACGGCGGTGACGGCTCGCTGGCGCAGATGAACGCGCAGCGCACCACCATCGACCAGTTGATGGCGTGGAGCCCGTCGTTCTATTCCGACCTCTCGGGCGTCCGCGAGCGCGTGCTCGTGCTGTCGGGGCGCATGTCGTACGCGTGGCAGAACCCCGCGATGCGCAGCGGCGCGATTCAGGAGATTACGGCGACCGCCGACTCTCCGCAGGCGCTGTTCCGCCGGCTGTTCCCGACGACTGGCGTGCAGCAGCGCGCGCCCATCGTCGACAAGGTGCTCGAGAACTACCGGCGCCTGCGCGGGAACCCGCGGCTGTCACGCCTCGACCGCGACCGGCTCGACGACCACATCCAGCGCGTCAGTGAATTGCAGCGGCGCGTCGGCACCATGGCGACGTGCACCACGCCGGCGCCGCCCGCGGCTCCGTACGCGACGGCCACCTCGGGCGCGGTGACGTACAACGCGCCGTTCGCCAGAAACCCGACCGAGCAGGCCGCGTGGTTCCGCGTGATGAACGACCTCATCGTCGCGGCCTTCGCGTGCAACATGTCGCGCATCGCGGTCGGCCTCATCGCGCCGAACATGTCGACGTACGCCGGCGACTGGCACCAGGACGTCGCGCACCAGAGCAACGGCGCCGACGGCGTGCGGCAGGACGTGATGTGGCGCTCCTACAACGCCTTCTTCAAGGACATCTTCGTCGACCTCGCCACCAAGCTCGACGCGGTGCCCGTCGGCACGGGCAAGACGCTGCTCGACCAGTCGATGGCCGTGTGGACGCAGGAGTGCGGACACCAGACGCACGACTTCCGCGACAGCGTGGTGGTGGGCTTCGGCGGCGCGGGTGGCCGGCTCAACACCGGCATCGCGGTCGACTACCGGAACATGAACCTGCGCTTCGAGCCGGCGAACGAGATGAACATCATCACGCGGCCCGGCCTGCTCTGGCACCAGTGGCTGGGCACGGTGCTGCAGACGATGGGCATTCCGAAGTCGGAGTGGGAGGTCGCGGCCACCAACGGCGGCTACCCCGACTACAACTTCATGAACGTGCAGTGGCAGAGCATCAACGCCGCGACGGCCTACCCGGCCCAGGCGTGGAGCGTCACCGGTGACCGGCTGCCTCTCTTGTCTGCCTGACGAAGTGGAGACCTTTCGATGAGCTCACGTGCGCTGAGTGCGGTGGTGGCGTTCTGTCTCCTCGGGTGTGAGGCCCAGGTGAGCGACGTGCCGATGGGTGGTGGCGCGGCAGGAGGCGCTGCAGGGGGCTCCGTCACCGCGGGTGGAGACGCGGGCGGCTCGGTGAGCGCTGGCGGGATGTCTGGCGGTGGCGCGGCAGCGGGCGGTTCTGCGTCGGCTGGCGGCGTGGCATCGGCAGGAGGCACCGCGTCCGCAGGTGGCACCGCGTCTGCGGGCGGCTCGGCCGTCGTCGATGCCGGCACCATCGGGCTCTTCGTTGCCATCGGTCACGTCAACCGCTCGACCATCAGCTGCGACGACGGGCGCACGTGGGTCGCCAACCAGTCTGACAACGACGCGATTCGCTGTTTCACCAGCGCGCCCGATGGCGGCAGCTCGGACTGCGACCACAAGTACGGCTCGGGCCGCGGCATCGCGTGGAGCGCGGCGTCAGGCTTCGTCGGCAACTGGGGGTAGGGCGACCCGGGCGTCATTCGTAAGAGCCGTGATGGGGTGAGCTGGAACGTCGTCGATCGCGGCACCAACTTCGCGAGCATGACCATCGGCAGTGATGGAACGCTCTACGCGGCGTCACGCTCCGGCAAGGTGTCACGCAACGCCGGAGAGACGTGGACGAACGCGGGCACGGCCGACCTGCAGGCGAACGGTCAGGCCGTGTGGAACGTGCGGCGCGGCGGCTTCGGTGGAACCGGCGCGGGCGTCTTCGTCGTGGTGGCCGACTCGAACACCGCGATGGTGAGCAGCGACGCGATGACGTGGCGCGCTCCGCAGACGTACCCCTCGACGTGCGGTGCCAGCATTCAGTGGGAAGGCGGTGTCGTGTCGGGCAACGGCGTGCTGGTGATTCTCGGCGGTGATGGCGTCGCCTGTCGCAGCAGCGACAACGGCGTCACGTGGACGGCGCATCAGATGGGCGGCACCATCGACTCACGCCTGGTGTGGACGGGCACCGACTTCGTCACCTGGGGCAGCGTGTCGAATCAGCGACGTCTCATTCGCAGCCCCGACGGCATGGCGTGGACGTCGACAGCCACGGCGCTGCGGAGAAATGGCGCTCCCGTGGCCGGCAACGGTCCGCTCATCGGGGCCGTCGCGCGCAGCCCGTCAGGCACCTTCGTCGCGGCCAATGGTGGCTGGCAGACCTGGTACACGAGCCAGCGGTTCTTCCGGAGCGCCGACGGCGTCACGTGGGACGAGCTGCCGCTCACCGCGTTCGTCGGCAGCCACCCGATTCAGCACATCGTGTGGGGCGAGGGCGCGCGGTCGAGCGCGTGTCCGTAGTCCGGCGACGACGACCGCTGGGCTGCGTGTCAAAGCGGCTCGACACCTCACCGTGGTTTCGGCACTGTCGCGGCGCGCGTGGCTGCTTGCGTTCATCACCCCTCGAAGTCCGCTGACACCCCGTGTTCCCGGTGTGGCACGTTCATCTGCGAGTGGTGCGTGAAGCTCGCGCCCGACTGGGCCGCGGGGCAGTGCGTCGACTGTCAGCGCATCGTGCAACCGTCGGCGAAGACCGCCAGCGCGTTCGGTCGCGCTCAGGGCTTCGGCTTCATCATCTCCATGGGGTGGACCGTGCTTGGCCTCACGCGCGGAGTCGCCGCTGATGCCGCGTTCCTTCCCTCTGTCGCGGCGATGGTCGCCGTCGTGCTGCAGGCTGGGCTCCTTGGAGGCGCCGCAGGGTGTTTGTGGTCCGTGCTGCTTCGCCGTGCCGACGCTCCGATGCTCGTGAAACTGGAGCTGGGCGTCTACGCGACGTTCAGCCTCATCGTCTTCGTGTTCGAACCCTTCGGGGCCGAGTCGCTCGGGCGGTTGCTGGTGAACCTGTTCATCAGCCTTCCGTGGGTCGCGTGGTTCACGCTGTCACCTGACGTGCCGCGACTCTTCGTCAACGGCGAGAGGAGAAAAACGTGAACGAGGAAGAAGCCAGCCTCGGGGCGCGGGTGTTCGTGCTTGGGGGACTCCCCGTGTGCGGTGCGATCGTGACGGCCTTTGGACGGTTCGCCTTCCGAGCGCTGACTGGCGGGTCTCCGCTCGAGGACCGTGACTGGATCGCCGGCGCCATCGTCGTGGTGCTCGCCGCAATCGGACTCCTCATCTCTCTGCGCGCCGCGTGGAGAGTCTGGAAGCGTGGGCGCACGATTCACGATGAGGCTCCGCTGTTGGCGCGCCTGAGTCCGCTCCTGGTCATCGGAGGACTCGTCGGCGGCGTCTTCGTGGGCCGCGCCATCGAGCAGTCGGCCGAGCGCTCGCTCGAGAGTTCCGTCACGGATACGTGGTGTGAGGAGCCGTCACTGCTCGGCTTCAAGGACGTCGAGTCGTGTTCGGCCGCGGGCACGCCGTGCCTTCACGAAGGGTGGGTGAGCGCCGAGAAGTGGCAGGCGCAGGCGGAAGAGCTCGTGAAGACGCTGAAGACCAGGCGCGCGGGGCTGATGGCGGCTGCGGAGTACGACGACCGGGCCGTGCGAAAGGTCGACCGGCTCCTGGGTGAGCTCGCGGTACGAGAGGGCACGGCGAATCGGTCGGCCGCGCGTCGTGCGGGAGTCGCGTGTCTGCACGCCGCTTCGACCTCGCGCTGAGCGTCGACTCCGCCAGACGCCGGGAGTACGCCGCCGCGCACGCGCACTCTGACGATGCTCGCCGTGTCGCTGTCGCTGCTCACCGGGTGCATCCGCTCGCCCATCGCGATGATGAACTCGACGCGGCCTCTGCAGCAGGGCGGCTACACCGAGCTCGGGCCCGTCGAAGAGACCGACTGCCTCTGGTACCTCTTCAGCGTCTTCCCCATCAGCAGCGGCAACGATTTTCAGGGCGCCATGCGCGACGCGATTCGCCAGAGAGATGGAGACGCGCTCATTCAGGTGACGGCCGAGACGTACTACCAGAACTTCCTCATCGTCAGCCGGTACTGCACCATCGTTCAGGGCATCGCGGTGCGGAGCTCGCCGTCGGTCGCGCCGGCCCGCTGAAGGTCAGGGTGTTTCGAAGCGACCGGAATAACTTGGATTCTGGCTCGAGGCAGCATCAATGTCAGACCTCTGGTCTATGACGGCTCATGTCTGATAGGAACAAGCGTTCAGGTTGTCCACCCGGGAGGGAACACGTCATGGCAGTGAATCAAGAGAAGGAAAAGGCGATCGAGTTGGCCCTGCAGGCCGTCGAGCGGCAGTTCGGCAAGGGCAGCATCATGCGGCTCGGCAACGACCAGCCGATGGCCAACGACATCACGACGATTCCCACGGGCTCGGTCTCGCTGGACATCGCGCTGGGTGTCGGTGGCGTGCCGCGCGGCCGCATCGTCGAGGTCTACGGGCCGGAGTCGTCCGGTAAGACGACGCTCTGTCTGCACATCGTCGCCGAGGCGCAGAAGCGCGGCGGCGTGTGTGGCTACATCGACGCCGAGCACGCCATGGACATCGGCTACGCGCGCAAGCTGGGCGTGCGCACCGACGACCTGCTCCTGTCGCAGCCCGACACCGGAGAACAGGGCCTCGAGATCGCCGAGATGCTCGTTCGCTCCGGCGCCATCGACTGCCTCGTCATCGACTCCGTCGCGGCCCTCGTTCCCAAGGCCGAGCTCGAAGGCGAGATGGGCGACGCGCACATGGGCGTGCAGGCCCGTTTGATGAGCCAGGCGCTCCGCAAGCTGACCGGCACCGTGGCCAAGAGCCAGACGTGCCTCATCTTCATCAACCAGATCCGCATGAAGATCGGCGTCATGTTCGGCAACCCCGAGACGACGACGGGCGGCAACGCGCTGAAGTTCTACGCCAGCCAGCGCCTCGACATTCGCCGCATCGGCGCCATCAAGAACGGCGAGGCGGTCGTCGGCAGCCGCACCCGCGTGAAGGTGGTGAAGAACAAGGTCGCGCCGCCCTTCAAGGAGGTCGAGTTCGACATCATGTACGGCACTGGCATCTCGCGTGAGGGAGACCTCGTCGATCTCGCCAGCGAAGCCGGCATCATCGAGAAGAGCGGCTCGTGGTTCAGCTTCAAGGGCGAGCGCATCGGCCAGGGCCGTGAGAATGCGAAGGACTACCTGCGCGATCACCCCGAGGTGATGGCCGACATCGAGCGCCAGGTGCTCGAGAAGCACGGCGTCAAGAACCAGGCGCCCCTGATGCAGGCCGTGCCGGACCTCGAGGAAGCCGAAGAGAAGCGGCCTCGCGTGAAGGCCGTGAAGTAACCGCCCAGCCGGCGGCGTCTTCTGTCGGAACCTGGCCGGCCGTGCTCGATCGAGTCGAGTGCGCGCCGGCCGTTTCACGTTCGTCGAGGAGGAGCGCCGCGCGTGCGGTCAGGGAGGCGTCGCTCCTGACAGCATCCTCGTTACGACGACATCGCTCGTCACGACGACATCGCTCGTCACGACGGCATCGCTCGTCACGACGGCATCGCTCGTCACGACGGCATCGCTCGTCACGACGGCATCGCTCGTCACGACGCCTCGCTCGCGGCGACGGCTCGCTCGTCACGACGAATCACCACGACGCTTCACGTCTCGGGCTGCGAGGTCCCCTCGAGAATGACCATCAACAACACGTACCGGCCCCACGGCTCCTTCTCATCACGCTCGGTGGTGACGACGAACATCACGTCGAGCTGCTCCTTCGACAGCACGTCGGCCGGCCAGGTGATGTCGTCGAGGTCGAACGCGGGAATGCGCCAGCCGCGAACGCCGCGCCGGGTGACGTTGGTGGCCTGCGACATGAACCGCTCCAGCGCCTCTTCCGAGTCGTACTCGCGCTTCGACACGGCCTCGGCGTAGGTGGGCTCGGACGTCGACGGCAGCAGCACCCACTGCACCGGCTTCTTCCCGTTGCGCTGGCGTTGCCCGTTGAGCGCCGTCAGCACCTTGTTCGCCGTGTTCGGCCACGTTGGCGCCTGAATCGGCTCGTACGTCGACAGCAGCGCGCCCAGCACCGGGCCTTCCTGGAAGATGCCTACCGCGACCACGCCGACGCGCGGTGAGAGCAGATTCCTGCGGTAGCCCGGCGACTCGAGCATCTCGGCGAGCAGCTCCGACGCCGTCGTGCCCTCGATGAGGTCGGCGCCGAAGGTGCCGTTCATGATCTCCTGTTCCACGCGCCAGCCGGCCATCACGCCCAGCGCGATGAGGTCTTCCTGCGCGTCGTCGTTCTTGACCTGCGCCTCGAAATAGAACGGCGCGAGCTCGGTGTGGTCGACGGTCTGCGCCGGCGAGAGCGTCACGGCGGGTGCGCTCACCTGGGCCCGCACGGCGTTGAGCTGGGCGACGAAGTCGGCTGCCGTCGCGCCCGGCGCTTTCGTGACGAGGGACGGTGCCTTCCACGTCGACGCCGCGGCGCCCGATGGGCGGGCGAGCAGTCGCACCACCTCGAAGCCGAGCACACGCCCCTTCTCGCGCGCCGAGATGGACACCCACGCGGTCTCGTCGCCCTTCGACACCGGACACTTCAGCTCGAACGCTGGAGCCGCGCGCGCCTCGGTGTTGACGCACTCGGCGGTCCCGGTGGGGCCCTGGTTGCTCGAGCCAAAGATGGCGTCGGCCCGTCGCGTCGTCACGCCGCGCACGACGACGAAGCCATCCTCCGAAGGCTTCATCGACAGCGGCTCGATGGTCGTCTCGTCGCGCTGGTGCGCCACGGCCACCACGACCTTGTCCCCTTCACGCCACATCGCGACGCCAGCTCGCGCACCCGCGGCAATCGACGCGGTGCTCTTCGTGACGTCCTCGCGCCACTGCTCGAGCAACTTCGCGTCGGTCACGTCGACTGGCACGGTGCCGGTGAGCCAGCGCGTGGACACGCCGCGCGTCGCGACGCCACAGCGGGCCTCGAAGAACGAGCTCAACCCACGCGGCGGCGGCCCACCCTTGAGCGCGAGGAAGCGCGCCGTCTGCCGGGCGATGCAGGCCAGCGGTTCCGAGGTGCGAAAGCCCTTCGCTGTGGCAGCGTCGGCCAGCGTCTTCGCGAACAGCGAGCCCGTCTCGTGCGGCGCATCGGCGTACGCGTCAGGCAGCGCGCCGGCAAGGTCCCACGAGTCGACGCTCACGGTGGCGCCGGTGAACACCTTCGTGGGCCTCGGCTGCGCCATCATCTTCTTGAGCTCGGCGGCCGAGGTGAAGCGGGTCGAGTTCTTCGAAGCACAGCCGACCACGACGAGGGCACTGAAGAGGGCGAGTGAGCGCATGGACACCGGAGCATCGTGAAACGGGGGCCTGAAGCAAGCGTTCCCTGGCCTCGCGAGGAGACCGCGCCGTCGTCATCCCAGCAGGGATCCTTGGTGGCTGTTCGCCGTCGCCCTGCCCCACGAGCGAGTCGTACGCCGCGTCGTCAGCGCGGAAAACCCGCGTCGGGTGAGACGAGAATCGCCATCGTCTTCACGTCGAAGATGCCCGGGTTCGCGACTGGAAACGGGCCGACCGTCACCTCGACGCGACGCACCTGCGCGAGGCTGAACCCGGCCGACTGCTCCCTCGTCCACCCGCTGGTGTTGCCGGCGAGCCCGAGGTCGATGGCGACGGACCCACCCTGCGCGAGCGCGTTCGTGGTCGGGCTCCAGCGCAGGTACTCGGTATCCACCGCGCCGCAGAGCGTGACGACGGGGCCCGGGAAGTGCGCGGTGGTGAACAGGTTGTTGCCGAGCTCCGAGCGGTCTCTCAAGCCAATCCGGATGACGGTGCGTCGAGAGAGGTCCCACGTCGTGTCTGGCTCGGCTTCGGCGAACCAGGTGTGGCGCAACGGCGTGCCTGCGACCGTCACCTCGGCCCGGGCACCGACCCACGTGGGGTTGAACCAGCTCTGCGCGTCGATGGTGGGCAGGCCCTTGAGGCAGCGCTGCGGCAGCTTGCTGGGCTGGGCCGTCGACGGGAGCGGTGCGCGGAAGGCTCCGAACTGAACGCGCGGCGTGGTGAGGAAGCCCGTCGGGCCGCCGCAGCCGGGAGGGTTGTCGACGGCGCCATCGCAGTCATTGTCGAGGCCGTCACACACCTCGGTCGACGCGCGCGTTCGGGGGACACACACCAGTTCGTTGCGCTGGGCGACAGCGTTGCGTTGGCATTGGGTGCCTCCGGTCTGGCACACGCCCACGCCTTGCGCGCAAGCGACGGTGGGGCTGCCCGTGAAGCCTGGGGTCTCGGCGTCGGCGAGGGGTGGGTCGTCCACCACGCCGTTGCAGTTCTCGTCGACGTTGTCGCAGTGCTCGGCCGCGCCCGGGAAGATGAGGGGCTTCATCACGTCACAGTCGCCGGCGCGCGCCGCGAACCCGGGAGGCCGTGCACACGCCGTCATCACATTGCCCGCGGAGTCGTCGCCGAACCCATCGCCATCGGTGTCCCGGTACCAGGCCGTCTGCGGCATCAGCCCTTCGTCGACGGCGCCGTTGCAGTTGTCGTCGAGACCGTTGCAGCGCTCGAGGGCGAGCGGGTTGAACGGCAGCCCCGCGTCGGAGTCGTCGCAGTCGAGCTGTACGCGGCCTCCATCGAGCGTCTCGGCCGCCCACGACTCGCGCTGTGGCAGCGCACAGAAGAGCCGCGGCTGCCCTGAGCCGAAGCCGTCTCCGTCGAGGTCTCGGTAGAAGCGCTTGGGCGCTCCGGAAGGACAGACGCCGTCCACGGGCAGCGTCGGGCACGCGGGACGTCCGCCGGGCCGACAGCACACGCCGTCGTCGCAGGTGAGACCGTCGAGGCAGGTGCCGTCGGGCGCGCACGCATACGAGCCGCTCAGTGGCCAGGGGTTGAGGCACGCGCTGCAGGCAGCGGCGACGAGCAACACGAGCAGCTGACGTGAAATCGCCCGCGCTCCGTGCACGGCTGCATCGAACCCACCCGCGCGGGAAGCTCCGCAGTGGGCCCTCATTTCACGAACCCCGTCGAGGGCTGCATCGAGAAGTCGTAGTTACCGCCGAGGAAGCGCACCATCACCTCGACGCGACGGACGCGGCGGGTGTCGAAGCCGCTGCCCAGGCCGAGCACGAAGCCACCGTCGGGCTGCGCGGGGTCGAGGTGCAAGAGGCCGCTCCATGAGGTCTCGTTCATCTTGAACGAGGTCGAGGCCTGCTCCCACCGGTAGCGGACGAGATCGTCGTTGGCGTCGCCGCAGAGGTACACGACCGGGTGCACGCCGTCTTCGCCTGCGCCCGCGCCGGCGATGCCCCACAGGCCGCGGGTCGCGCTTGGCATGGTGCCGCTCGCGTTCCACGTCAGTTGCAGGCGAAGGTTCTCGGCCGACAGGTCCCAGCCGGCGTCGCTCGTCGCTTCGACCCACCACACCAGCGAGACGCCCGCGTCGTTGCTGCGCGTTCCCGTCAGCCTGCCGCCGGCGTTCGTCCCTGCGGGGCTGATGCGGTCCTTCTGGCAGCGGTCGAAGAGCCCCGTGCCGCCGGGCACCAGGCCGCCGCCGTACCGCAGGTTCGCTTGACCCACGAGCGAGGGCGGGCCGCCGCAGCCGGGTTGATTGTCGAGCACGCCGTCGCAGTCGGTGTCGAGGCCATCGCAGACCTCGGCGGAAGGCGCGCGCAACGACGTACAGACGGGCTGAACGCTGGCCGAGCAGGTCAACACGCCATCGACGCACACGCCCTTCGCGTTCGGTACCAGGCAGGGGAAGCGCACGGGCTCGGAGACGAGCTGGGTGTCGAGGTAGCGGCTGGCGAAGGGGGTGCCATCGCAGTCGTCATCGGCGGCGTCGTTCGAGCCGTTGCAGCGCTCGCCCGCGTCGGGGTGTTGGGAGGGCGAGAACGGCTTGCAGTCGTCGAGGGCGCCGAGCGCTCTGACGGTGCCGGGAGGCGCAGCGCACGCTTGAACGCCGGCGTCGAGCTTGGGGTAGCCGTCACCGTCTTCGTCGCGCACGAAGCGCTCGCGCGTCAGGGTCTCGTCGATTTCTCCGTTGCAGTTGTCGTCGATGCCGTTGCAGCCCTCGGCCGTCATCGGGTTCACCAGCGGGTTGGTGTCGTCGCAGTCTTCCCTGGCGCCGGTCGGGGCGTAACCGGCGGGCTGCGCACAGCGGATGACGGGCTCGCTGCCGTTGCCGAAGCCGTCGCCATCACGGTCGCGCAGGTACGACTGCCCATTGCCGCCCTTCGGACAGCTCGTATCCGGGTTGCGCAGGGTGGGACAGGCGAGCGCTCCAGGAATGCAACACACCGCGGGGCCATCGAAGGCCTGGTCGCACGTGTACCGGGAAGGGCAGGTGCCATCGTCATTACATGCGAACGATTGCGTCGGGGCCGATGGCTGGAAACAGGCCATCGTCGACGACAGCGCGAGGACGAGGGTGCGCGCGCGGCTCATTGCAGGAGCACGTCCACCACGAAGAGGCTGACGCCGAGGGCCATGAGGGACGCGCCGACCCCGAGGAGCAGGTTGCCGGTGCCTGCGTACTGCTGGGCCTGCAGGTGGGCGGCCTGGGCCTGCGCCAGCGTGCTGCAGGAGCGCGCGCCGGGGGTGTCACAGCTGAGGAGGCCGATGCCGGTGCCCCGTGCGAGCGCGCCTGCGATGAGTCCTGCCGCGACGCTGCCGGCGCCCACCATGAAGAGGCCGTAGCTGCCGTAGCGGAGCGCGGTGGGCCCGGAGCTGGCGCGCGCGGTGAGGGCGGTCGTCGACTCCACCTCGAGGGGCACGCGGCCGCCTTCGGCGACCTCGAGGCGCTGCATGACGGCGCTGCCGTTGGGGAAGACGACGTCGACCTGGTGCGCGCCTGCGGTGATGGGCACCAGGTCTCCATTGCGCGCGGGGACGACGCGGCCGTCGACCTTCACCACCGAGCCGCCCTCGACCTGCACGGCCATCGCGCCGAAGCCCTTTCGCATCCACCCGGGGAGGACCTGCTCCAGCGCGGCCTTCATCGACGGCGCGAGCGCGTCGGGAGCGGTCTCGCCCTTCCGCGTGGCCACGCGTTCTCCGTCGAGCCAGAAGGACAGCTCGAAGACGATGCGCGTGTCGGAGCCCTTGAGCTCGAGCAGCGCGACGCCGGGGGTCTCGAGGCTGCGGACGAGCTCCCGCGCGCAGTCCTCGGCGCACTTGTTCGGCGCGCCTCTCTTCCACGGGGCGCCCTCTTTCACCGCCGAGCCCGAGAGCGCCCTGAGGGACGTGTCGACGGCCTTCTGTGCCTTGCGGGTGACCACGTCGGATGGGCCGTTGCTGTCGAGCACGGCCGAGACGAGGGCCTGGGCGTGCGTCAGGCAGGGCAGGGTGACGAGAGCGGCGAGGAAGAGCCTCACCCCCTCTGTGTAGCGCCCTTGCCGTGGGGAGCGGTAGCGGAGTTCGGTTCCCAGTCTTGTCGTCCGCGACGGCCGACGAACACTGCTACAGACGCGGCGCGATGACCTCACCTGCGCCCGAAGGCCCCCTCCGTTTCGAGCTGCTCGCGTCGTCATCGTCGGGAGCCCGGGCCGGCCGGCTCCACACCCGAAGAGGTGTGCTCGAGACGCCAGCGTTCATGCCTGTCGCGACGCACGCCCACGTGCGCTTCCTCACCATGGACGACGTGGCCGAGAGTGGCGCGCGCTTCTGTCTGTCGAACACCTACCACCTGCTCCTGAGGCCGGGCATCGGGGTCTTCGAGAAGTCCGGCGGCGTTCACCCCTTCATGCAGTGGCCGCACGGCGTGCTCACCGACTCCGGCGGTTTCCAGATCTTCAGCCTGCCTGGCGAGCGAGAGATCTCGGAAGCCGGCGCGCGGTTCCGCAGCCCGTATGACAACCAGCGCCACCTGCTCTCACCCGAGTCCAGCATCGCGATGCAGAACGCCATCAACAGCGACATCATGATGGTGCTCGACGTGTGCCCTCCCTCGACGTCGAGCGAGGCCGTCACCACCGACGCGATGGAGCGGACGCACCGTTGGGCGCTCCGGAGCCTCGCGGCCCGAGACGCACGGCCGACCGGCCAGGCGTTGTTCGCGATCGTCCAGGGCGGCGTCTTCAAGGCGCTGCGCACCCGCAGCGCGCAGTTCCTCACGCAGCACCCGTTCGATGGGTTCGCGATCGGAGGACTCGCGGTCGGTGAGTCGCGCGAGCTGCTCTACGAGATGACCGGCCACACCGCGCCGCAGTTGCCGGCCCAGAAGCCGCGCTACCTGATGGGCGTGGGGACACCCATCGATCTCGTCGAATGCGTGCACCGCGGCGTCGACATGTTCGACTGCATCATTCCGCCGATGATGGCGCAGCAGGGCTACGCGTACACGTTCGACGGGCGCCTGCGCATCAGCAAGCACGAGTACCGCTTCGACGATCGCCCGCTCGACGAGCGCTGCCGCTGCCCGACGTGCACCCGCTACACGCGCTCGTACCTTCGTCACCTCGCGCAGGGCTCGCACCACCTCGCCAGCCGACTGCTCGCGATTCACAACCTGCACCACTTTCAACAGCTCACGCGCCGCATGCGCACGGCCATCCTCGAGAACCGGTGGGACGCGGAATATCGCGAGCTGGTCGAACGGCTCGCTCCACGGAACACGCAGCCGAGAGCAACGGGCGACAAGCAGGGTGGTTTCGAGGTGGTGACGACGCGCGCGGGGCAGCGGGCCTTGCGGCACGTCGAGCACGGCGAGGTGATGCACCCGGTCGGCCCGTGGGAGGAAGCGAACGCGCTCTTCGTCGATCAGCCCGGGCTCGAGAAGCGTCTCGAGGTGTTCCGCGACGAGCCGTTCGTCATTCTCGACGTGGGGCTCGGAGTCGCCGCGAATGCGCTCGCAGCATTCACGAAGGCGCAGTCGATGGGCGAGCGCCGCAGACGCACGGTCGAGGTGATCAGCCTCGAGTCAGACCTGGCAGCTCTCGAACTCGCGCTCAAAGACCCGGCCGGGTTCTCGTTCTTGCAGCCGTGGAAGACCGCGTGTGAAGCGCTGCTCGACCAGGGCCACTGGGAAAGCGCGGGCCTGTCGTGGCGGGTGCTGGCGGGGGACGCGCGCGAGACGATCGACGGCGTGCCGGGGTGGGCCGACCTGATTCTCTTCGATCCGTTCTCTCCCGAGGCGAACCCGACGCTGTGGTCGGTGGACTTCCTGCGAGCGCTGCGTCGTCACACCAACGACGAAGGCGGCATGTTGATCTCCTCGACCTCGTCGATGCCGGCGCGGCTGTCGATGCTCCTGGCTGGCTTCCACGTGGGGCAGGGCGTCGCGACCAGCACGCGGACGGAGACGACGGTGGCGACCACGACCCTGGAGGCGCTCACGCTCCCGCTGGGGGACCGCTGGTTCGCGCGCTGGCTCCGCTCGTCGTCCCGCGCGCCGATTGGCGAGCCCTTCACCGACGCCATCGAGCAGACCCTGCGTGAGCACGCGCAGTTCGCGAACGTGGTGCGGCCGAAACCTCCGAAGTCGAACGAGGCCGGTTGAACCGCCGAACCACCTCGCTGGCGCTGCCGCAGGACGCCTCGTTCGCGGGATGTAAACCCGGAATGCAGAACCATCCCGGGTTCAGGGTGAGGTGATGTCCGATAGTGTCGCATGCCCTCACTGGACCTGACCTCGCAGCGCCTCACCGCTCTCGTCGCGAAGGCCGCGAGCGACAAGCACATCGGTTTCTTCGAGCGGCGGTCCATCAAGAAGGAGCTCACCGCTGCCATCGAGCAGTCCAACAGCGCTGCGCAGGTCGACTCGTACCGGGCCATCGTCTCCGACGGCATCGGGTTCGCGGCGTGGGGTGGCGGCGATTTCGTCAGCTCCCGCGCCTACCGCTCGCTCCAGAAGGCGGCCGACGAGCGAAAGCTCGAGCTCACCGCGGACACGATGATTGCGGCCATCGACGCGCTCGCGGTGTCGCCTGAGCTCAAGTCAGCGATGATCGAGGTCGCGAAGAACGGCGTGGCGAACCGCTCGCAGCAGAACGCGGTCGAGCGCGCCTACCTGGGCGATCTCGAAGGCTGCAAGACACCCGAGGCCGTTGGAGAGCTCTACTGGTCGACCCACGAGATCCTCAGGGCCTACCGGAGCACTGGCATCGGGCACGACCGATGGTGGTGCACGGGCGCTGACCAGACGATGCGAGAGAATTCGTGCGAGAAGCAGATGGCGCTCGACCCGCGAATCAAGCTCAACGCGTACAACCACGCGCCGCTGCGAACGATCGACTGGAACTGATTCGCTGCGAGGCGTCCTGTCCCCGAGCGCAACTCTCGGGCACGTCACCGAAGGCCGCGCCACCGCCGCCAGGCCACGCCCAGCGCGCTGAAGCCCACCAGCGTCGTGAGCCCGAACACTTCGAGTTGCCACGCAGGGAGCGTCGCAGCCAGCACCGCCCCCACGAGGAACGTCGCGCCCATCGTCACGCCGCGCACATCGAACAGCGCGCCCGCCGCCCACCACAGCGCGCTCACCAGGAACATGAAGAGCGCCAGCGCGTGGCTGAAGGCGACGCCGAGCCACCACGCCAGCGACCAGAACCCGAAGAAGGCAGACAACGCGACGAGGTTGCCGCGCATCAGCCGGTGCTGCGCCTTGTTCAACGTCACCCTTCGTTTGAGCGTCTCGGCGATGCCCAGCGACATGGCGGCATAGAGCGTGATGGCGGCGAGCGCTTCCCGGTGGCCGAAGGGGAAGACGCCGCGCCGCACCATCGCGCCGACCCCGATCGAGATGAGCGCCCAGGTCAGCGCCACCACCAACGCGAGCGCGCCGCGCTGCTGCACTGCCGCGTCGAGGTCCGCATCCTTCGCGAACGACTCGAGCTGCTTCACGCGTTCGGCCTGCCCCTTCGCGTCCGTCTCGGCGGTGGCGAGGCGGTCGAGCAGTTCCTTCCGGGGACTCTTGAGTTGCCCCATCAGCGCCCGCGCCGCCGCGAGGTTTCCTTCGACGAGCTCGTAGCTCGCCATCGTGGCCACCGCGCGCTCCACCGCGATCTCGGCCTCGGCGAACCCGGGATACGACTTGAGCGCCTGCTGGAAGCCGAAGCGGCACTCCGAGAAGACCTGCTGCACCTGGACCGGGTCAGGCCTGTCGGAAGCGACCAGGGCCTCGAGCGCCGCGAGCCGCTGAAGGGACTCTGCCTGCAACGCGAAGGCGTCTCGATGCGCGAGCGCGTCACTCAGGGCCGCGTGGAGTTCTCGCGCCGACGCGAAGCGTGACTCGGGCTCGCGGCCAAGAGCCCGGCGGCAGAGTGAGACGAGTTCTGGCGGGGCCGAGCGTGGGAAGACCGGCAGCTCGCCGGAGAAGGCGTGGCTGAGCTGTTGAACCAGCGTGGCGCCCGGGTGCGGTGGCGCGCCCGTCAGCACTTCGCAGAGGAGCGCGCCCAGCAGGTACACGTCGGTCCGCTCCGTCAGCCCTCCCTTCGCCGCGGCCATCTCGGGCGCCATGTACGCCGGCGTCCCTGCGAGGCTCGTGACGTCCCTCGCCCGCGGCAGCACGGGGTGCTCCGAGAGCGCCACCGCGATGCCCCAGTCGAGCACGTACACCTCACCGAAGGCGCCGAGCATGACGTTGTCGGGCTTGAGGTCGCGATGCAGCACCCCGCGCGCGTGGGCGAAGGCGATGGCCTCACACACCTCGAGCAACACCTCGAGATGGAAGACGAGCGGAGGACGCCCCTTCGCCCCCGGGAAGTCCTCGAGCGCGCGCGGCTGCGCGAGCAGCGTCGACCACGGCGTGCCCTCGATGCGCTTCATCACGAAGAACGGTTGGCCGTCGGCGGTGCGCGCGAGCAGGTGAACAGGGACGATGTTCGGGTGCTCGAGCTGTCCGGTGACGAGGCCCTCGCGGAGCAACTCCGTCGCGCGCCCCTCGTCGTGCGATGCGTCTCGAAGGAACTTGAGCGCCACGTCCCGGTCGAGCGCCCGCTGCGTCGCGAGCACCACCTTTCCCATTCCACCCTGGCCGAGCAGGCGGCCCGTGGTGAAGTCTCCCGTCGTCGAGTCCCCGGCCTGCGAGACGGCGACGTTCGGAAGCGCCACCCGTTCCTGAGTGGAGGGCTTCGACGGCGTCGTGACGGTGCCGCGAGCGTTCACGGACAGTGAGCGGGCGTCGATGCCGATGGACTCGAGGTGCAGCGAGTAGCGCGCCTCGGCTTCAGCGGGGCCTGGGGTGACTTCACGCACGCGCTGGAGCATCCATCACGTGGAGCCGGGGGACCAGCGCGGCAGGGCGATGCGACGTGACCCATGTCGATACCGACTGCGGTGCCGGCTCGAGCCCCAGCTCGCCGAAGATGGCGAGGAGCTGGCCATCGACCTGCGCGAGGCGGTACGGCCGCTCCATAGGCTCGGGGGGCGGGTGCTCCGATGCCACCTGAAGTGAACAGCAAGACAGTTCACTTCGGACCTGACCATCCCGGACGCGTTCGAGCCGGGCTTCTTGCCCTGGACGTCAGGGTGACGGAATCGGCGGAAACCAGGGGCAGTTCGAGCGCTCCATGCATGGCTCGAGAGAGACGCGCTCACCGCCCGAGCCCAGGTACGCGCTGAAGACGTTGATGAGCAGCGAGCCGAGGTCGAACGACTTGCCCGGGTCGGGGATGGGGAAGCTATGGGCGCCCTCCGAGTCCATGTAGGGGAGAATCGCTCCCACGGTGCCGCCGATCTTCGCGCTCGGGCCGAACAGGCGCATCGGCGGGTCGAGGCGAGGCACGCCGAACAGGTCGTTGCCGCCCGGCTTGACGTTCTGCAGGACGTCCACGTCCATCAGCGCGGCGCGGTTCATCGTGTCCTTGTAGCGGTTGGTGCGCTCGACCCCTTCGACGAAGCCGACGTCGATGAGCTCCTGTTGCGTCGACTTGCCGTAGCGCGGGTCGATCTTTCGCACGTCGAGGAAGCCCGCGGCACGCATCAACGCGTTCGCCGTCGAGATGGGAACGCCGGGGTCACCTGTCATCGGCACCAGCAGCGCGCGCGTCTTCACCGTGGAGCCGTCGCCGTACGTGAGCGTGCGCGTGCCGTCGTAGAAGGGCGCGAAGTTCGCCGGGTCCCCTGACTCGAGCGCGATCTGCCCCAGCGCGAGCAGCCGCCGCATCTCAGGGGATCCGCGACGCAGCCCGTAGCCATCGGCGAACGCGGTGAGCGTCGTTCCGGCGGGAATCACCTGGCCCAGGAACTTCACCTCTCGATCGATCGTGTCGACGACCTTGATGGGCTCGACACCAGTCGGGTCGCAGCCCGTCTTGAGTTGGGTCGGGAGCTCCCGGTCGTACAGCTCGAAGCGCAGCGGGTCGCCCTGGTCGGACGGCACCGAGAGCCGCAGGTGTCTGTTCTTCTGCACGCGCGCGCACCGCCAGTCCTTCGTCTTCAGGTTGCGCAGCACCGCGATGCTGCCGGGCACGAGCTTCGGCAACGTGGCGAGCTTGAGCTCGACGTTCTTCACCGCGCTCGGGTACATCACCGCGAGCGTCGGGTTGTTGGTGTCTCGCACCAGGAACAGCGGAGCGAACAGGCGCAGCGTGAGCGGGTTCTTCACCTGCCCCAGCGCGGTGCGCGCACCGACCTCGGACAGGTAGCCGCCGGGCAGCACCGGCAGAATCGCGTCGAAGTCAGGCTCGATGCCGCCGAGCAGGCTCGACATGATGCCGCCGAGCGACGCGCCTGCCATGTAGATGGGCACGTCGGGCCCGCCGAGGTCGACCTTGCCGTCGCCGTCGAAGTCACCGGCGAGGTCGTCTTCCTGACCGTTCTTGTTCACGTCGAACTTCCACTTCTTCTTCCCATCGAAGGTGCGCAGCACGCGCACGAGGCGAATCACGTCGAACGCCGTCTGCTTCACCGTGTCTCGGCTGTGCGGCACGTAGGCGCTGAAGAAGTCGGCGCCCGAGTCGGGAATGCCGTCGCCGTTCTGGTCGGTCGCGCGCCCCTTCAAGATGGCGTTCGCGAGCGGGGTGATGCCGAAGCTCTCGACGATGCCCGAGAAGAGCGAGATGTCGGACTCCGAGATGCCGACGCCGTGACTCACCGCATCGATGCCGATGGTGGCCATGCCGAAGCGGGCCATGGGGCCCATGAAGATGATGGAGTCGAGCTTCGAGCCCGTGTGGCCGTGAATGAAGATGACGACGGGCGCGGGGCCGTTGCGGTTCTTCGGCACCGCCATGAACATCGGCACCGTCTCTTCGCGCGTCTCGGCGACGCCGCGGATCGGGTCGAGCTTCATCACCTGTTCGTAGAAGGGCAGGTCCTTTCCTTCGGAGTCCTTGCGCGGGAAGAACTGGGGCGACACGAACGTCGGCGCGGCGAAGAAGTCGATGGAGCGCAGCCAGCCACGGAACAGGTCCTTCGAGCCGTCCGACACGCTCGAGCCGCCGACGAACGACAGGATCTGCTCGCCGAGGTTCAGGAACTGCGAGCCGGGGACGATCTTCGTGTTGGTGCCACGGCCCTCGGAGCGCCGCGCCTCCTCCAGCGTCGCGATCTCCGCCGGGAACTTGTCTTTCAGGAACCCGAGCGAGCCCAGGCCCATGAAGCCGTCCCTCACCGCGACGTAGTCATTCGTGATGGCCTGCGTGGTGAACGACCAGGTGAAGGCGACGTCGTCGAGGCCGAGGTTCTGCGTCGACAGGCACTCAGCGACCGCACCGAGCGCCTGCGTCTGGCTGAGGTGGTTGATGGCAGGAAAGGGCGAGCGCACCGGCTGGCCGCTCTTGCCGACGAGGCGTTTGGTCAGCACCACGGCGTAGGTCGTCTTCTCTCGCATCGGCTCCAGCGGCCGCGCGATGAGGGTGTTCGTCTCGTGTTCGTAGAAGCCGATGACGTCGAAGGGCCCGCCGGTCTTGTTGTCGAGCGTGTTGGGGTGGTCGAGCACGCCGTCCATGTCGGTGTCTTCACCGGGGTCCATCACGCCGTTGCCGTTGAGGTCCTCCTCCTCCTGGTCGAAGAGGATCTGCTCCATCGAGGCGTGCGGTTCTTCGGGGAAGTAGTTGCGGTCGTCGGCGACGATGGGGAAGTGGCCCTGGCCGAGGTCGAGCAGCGTGGGCTGGCAGAAGCCAGGCGAGCCGCGGGTGACGTCGAACACGTAGAGCGCGTCGTCGCCCACGTCGCCCGGAGCCTGGTGCCGGCGCGTGAGCGCCACGAGGTCCAGCGGTTCGGAGAAGGACACCGTGATGGGCGCGAGGGTGCCCCAGCCTGAGATGTCGTCGAGGGCGGCGCGAATGCGGCGCTCCCAGCGCGTCGGAGCGACTTCGATGGCGGCGTTGATGCGCCGCTTCGTCGGAGACAGCGCGTCGAAGCGCGTCGCGAAGTCGTTCGGCAGCGGAATCTCGGGCAGCGGCAGGTGAAAGACGTCGAACTCCACCTTCGGGCCCGGGCCTTCGTCCGCTGCTCGCAGGCCCTGAGGCGGAGGCGCACAGCTGATGGCGAGGGTGACGGCGAGGAGGACGGGGAGTGACCGCATTGGGCGGGCGTAGGTGAAGACGGCCCCCCGACGCAACGCCGCGCTGCGACACGTGCGCTGCGACACGTTGACGGGTCGATGGTCAGCGGGGATGACCGGCCCATGGAACCTGAGACGGTCCAGCAGTACTTCGCGGCGCTCCCCGCGCCGACGCGGAAGGTGATGAAGCAGCTGCGCGCGTTGATTCGCAAAGCAGCGCCGAAGGCCACCGAGACGATGAGCTACGGCATGCCGACCTTCGTGCTGCACGGCAACCTCGTGCACTACGCCGGCTACGCAGAGCACGTCGGCCTCTACGGAGCGCGAGCCATGAAGCTCGAAGGCGCGTTGGCGAAGTACCAGACGGGGAAGGGCACGCTGCGGTTCGAGCTCGACACGCCGCTGCCTGCGAAGGTGATTGCGCGGCTCGTCGCGATGCGCGTCGCCGAGAACCTCGAGAAGGCCGCGTCGAAGAAGAAGGCGCTTCGCGCGAAGTGATGAAGCGGTGTGTCGGGCGCGAAGGCTTGCGTGCCCACCGGCTCCGTGGTTCAGGCGCGCTCGCATGTCGTGTCGGGAGCGGGGGCCTATGTCTCGGAGCATCTTCTTCAGCCTCTTCATCGCGTCATGGGCGTCGGCCCAGGAAGGTGCTCCTGACGCTGGTGTCCCCGCCGTCGAAGCGCCGGCCGCAGCGGTGGTGGCCGTCGTCGACGCTGGATCCCCTCCCGTCGCCGAAGCGAGCGGCTTCACCGCCTCCGTGCATGGCTCGGTGCGCCTCGCGGGAACCTTCGTCAACGCTTTCCCGCTCGACGCCGATGGCACGCGCCTGGCCCCGATGCCGATCGAGTCCCGAATTCGCATCAACCCCGAGGTGCGGTACCGCTCCTTCGGGCTCATCGCCGAGTTCGACGCCGTCACGGGCTCGCTCTACGGCACGCCAGGCTCCACCCTCGTCGGCGCGCGCGTTCCGTTCCCTGCGCTGAGGCCCGCGGAGCTTCGCCAGCTGTACCTCGAGTACCGCTGGGGCTCTGGTGGCGCACGGGTCGGCCTGCAGACCAACCACTTCGGCCTGGGCATGCTGGCCAACGCGGGTGCGAAGGACGCAGAGCCCGGCGACTTCGGTCACCAGCACTTCGGCTCCCTCGCGCTGCGGGCGCTGGTGCTGGCGCGGCCGTTCATGTCGTGGGGCGGCGGGTGGATCGCGGTGGAGCCGGTCGCTGCGTTCGACCTCGTGGTGCGCGACTCCACCGTCGACCTGTTCGATGGAGACCGCGCGCTGCAGGGCATTCTCGGCGTGCGGCTCAACGTCGACGAGAAGAACAACCTCGGCCTCTTCGCCATCTACCGCAGCTCACGTCCGCTCAACTCCATCACCGGGGAGCGCTCTACCGACGTGCTCGTCATCGACGCCTCTGCCCAGTGGCGGTTCTTCGACGCGCTCGACCTCGGCGCTGAAATCGCAGGCATCACCGGCACCACCACGCAGACGCGGTCGGTCGAGAACCAGCTCATTCAGGTGCGGCAGCTCGGCGCGCTCGTGAAGGCCAGCTACAAGGTCGGCCGCTTCGGCTTCATGCTCGACACCGGCTTCGCGTCGGGTGACTCGAACCCGTACGACAACCAGCTGACCAGCTTCCGGTTCGATCGCGACTCGAAGGCCGGCCTCATCTTGTTCGACCAGGTCATCGGCTGGCAGAGCGCGCGCAGTGCGTGGCGGGCGGCCGACTCGAACCTCGTGGGCGTGCCCCCAGAGGGAGTGACGCTGCTCCCGACGGGAGGCGCGGTGTCAGGGGCGTTCTACCTCTTCCCCCGCGCGCGCGTGCGCATCGCCAGCCTCGTCGACGTGTACGGCGGCCCGCTGTTCGCGTTCACCACCGCGCCGTTGACCGACCCGTTCAACACGCGCGTGCTCGCGGGCGGCGTGCCGGTGAACTTCTTGAACGGACTGGGGAGCGGAATGCTGGGCACCGAGCTGGACCTCGGCGCGTCCATCAAGCACCGGTTCGACTTCGGGCTGACGGTGACGGCGGTGGTCGAGGGTGGCGTGTTGCTGCCCGGCGCAGCGCTGAGCGACGCGGCGGGGAAGCCGATGGGACCTGTCGGCCTCGGGCGTCTCCGTCTGTCGGCCGCGTACTGAAATCTGCCAGGCCTCGCCTCGTCCCCGTCGCCCGACGACGTGGTGAGCGCGCAGGAGGCCTTCCAACAAGAGCTCCTCGAGCGCGTGGCCCCGACACACCAACGGGCACGTCGTGGAGGAAGCGAAAGACAGCGCGGTGAAGGTCGTCCTCCGCTCGGGCCGCGTGCTCAACGGCAAGGTCGTCGAGCTCGGCGAAGGTGACGTCGACGTCGCCCCTGGGCGTCTCGCCCGATGCCGGTTCCCCTGAAGCACCATTGCCAGCAAGCCCGAAGAGAAGACCACTGACCGGTCAGTGACGAGGAGACGTTGCCTTCGACGGACGAAGTCCTTGCATGTGCGAATGCAGAGCCCAGGCGCGTGGCTTTCCCGGGCCTTACGTCGCGCGGCGGTTCGGCCGCGCGGCTGGCTTCGAGGGCTTTGCGCGGTTGCTCCAGGCGAGCTTCAGCGCGTCGCGAGCGCGCGCCGTCGAGACCTTCTCGAGCAGCACCTGGGTCGCGCCCTTGTCGCCCCAGCCGCCCTTCACCGGCACGAACATCGTCGGTGCCGTGCCGAGGACGACGCGCTGCTGCTCGGGCGTCAGCAGCACCACACCGACCGTCTCGCTCGGCAGCGTGGCGAAGATGCGCTTGCCGGTGCGGAAGTCGGCCTTGCCCAGGTGGGCGCCTTCGTCGACGTCGGGGAGCGCGAGCGCGAGTTTGCGGAAGTCGTCAGCGGTCATGGCAGCACGATGATGGGAAAGAGCGTCGGTGTCTCGGCTGAGAGCGTCACGTCCCAGGCGCCGGCGTCGAAATGCACCGAGCGGCGCGCCAACACCACGAGGGTGGCGTCTCCAGAGGCGACGCTCGGCGTCAGCTCGGAGAGCAGGCTCGAAGGGACCTCGAGCACCGCCTGCTCCGCCGGGGACACGCACGTGACGGTCACCTGAGGGGTGTTGAGCTGAACCGAGACCTCGGCGCCCGACACGTTGGCCCACGCGACGCGCAGCGGCAGGTCTCGGGGAATCGAGGCGCAGACCGGCATGCAGCGGGGCGTCGAGAGCGTCAGCTGCGCGGGCATGACGAGGACTGGACTGGTGAACGCCGGCACGCCGCCCCCCTGGCTCTGCACCGTCACCTCGGTGCCGCCAAAGAAGAGGCGCTGTGGCACGGCGAACGAGACGAGCCCTGCGTCGTTGGGTGAGAGCGCGAGTCGAGCGCCGCCGTCCTCGTTCCCCGCGTCGACTGGCCCGGCGTCGAGCTCGATGGGCAGCAGCCCTTCGAGCGTCAGCGTGCCGGGAGAGACGGTCGTCCCTTCGACGCGCGCGCCCTGGTTGCAGAGGCGCACGGAGCACGCGCCTTCACGGCGTTCGATGCACGGGTTTGGCGTGCCGGCCGCGACCTCGGTGAAGATGGCCGAGAAGGTGAATGACGCCGTGGTGCGCGTCACCTCTTCACGCACGGTCTGAGAGGCACGCAGGAGCCCACGCGAGAACGGGCCCACGACGCCGCCATCGACGACCCGCGGTGGCCCGGCGTCGAAGGGAAGACGGCCCGCGTCGACGGGCGTCGGCAGCGGCGAGCACGCCAGGCCTGCGGCGACGCTCACGAACAGCCACCGCATCGCCGTTCCCTCCCTCGTTCGTCGAGCGTGTGTTGAAGCGCCTTCACTCGGACGAGAGCAGGTTCGCGACGCACATCTCTTCGTCGCTGTTCTCGCCCCAGTTGGTCAGCTTCGAGGTGCTCTTCGAGTTGTCGAACACGCACTTCATGCGCAGCTCGTCACCGGGCTCGAAGCGTACCGGCTCGGCGAGCTGGTACTCCTGCTGCCAGTGGAAGTCCCAGCGCGGAATCTCGATGAGCTTCTTCTTCGTCTTGTCGGCCTTGTGAATCCACACCTCGCCTCGCGTCCCGAGCGTGTGCATGTGGAACATGATCGCCTCGATGTTGAAGCCGTTGGTCGTGTCGAGCGGCGAGCCCAGCAGGCCGAAGTTCGGTCGGGGATCGGCGCGGTGCTCGTGAACGACCTCGGCTTTGTTCGCGGGGATCTCCATCTGGCCAGCCACCCAGTCGAACTTGAGGAACGGCTGGTAGGCGACGCGGCGGCTGACGGTCGGCGAGAGTGAGAACTCCATCGCCGTCTGGTCTGCTGAGGGCGCCGCCTCGAGCGACGAGTAGTGCATCTGCAGCACCACCGTGGAGCCGGGAGGAATGAGCACGCCGCCGCCACGAGGGAACGTCTGGCCCTGGTAGCCGGGCAGCCACGCCGTCAGCAGCTTCACGGGGAACTGCTGCGGGCGATCGCCGAACGGCCCGCCGAAGCACTTGTAGCCAGGCGTCGTGTCCTCTGCGTCCCACATCGGCGGGTACTTCGCGGCCTCGCCGTCGACCAGATACACCGCGACGTGGTGCACGATCTTCGAGTTGCCCGGCACGCCGTTGACGCCGGTGACGTAGGTCGGCGTGGTCATCGGCCAGCGGAGCACGAAGCAGCGGTAGTCGTCGGGGAGGATCTGCGGAACGTATGGCTCGGGCATCTTCAGCGTGAGGTCCACCCGCGGCAGGCCGGTCGCCACGTCAGCGAGCGCAGGCGTGGGCTTCTTCACGTCACCCTCGAGCATTCCGCCTTCGACCCACTTCTTGATGACGTCCTTCTGCACGGGCGTGAGCGACGGGTCGCGCAGGTAGCCGCCAACGTCGTTCGCGGTCGCCAGCCAGGGCGGCATGCGACCCTTCTGCGTCGAGTCGACGAGCGCCGGGCCCATCGCCTTCGTCGAGGCATAGGAGTCGAGGACGAACGGCGCGACGCCACCGGCCTTGTGACAGTTCATGCACCGGCCCTCGATGATGGGGCGCACGTCCTGGTGGTAGGTCGGCGCGGGCGCACCACAGGCGAGCAGGGCGGCGGGAGCAAGAAGGAGAAGGGTCCGCATGGCGGGGTCGTTGTAGCCGAAGCGCACGACCACAGACCATGCCCACGGTCGCCGATTGACGAGGTAAGTCGACGCCATGGCTGACGCGAACTCCCGCTCGGGGCAGGTGTACTTCGACGGACCCATCCTCGACTGGTGCGACGCGACGCACGCACCGCACGACGAGGCGCTCAAGGACGCCTTCACGGCGCCAGGGCGCGCAGGCATGCCGACGATTCAGGTGGCGGCCTCGGAAGGCAAACTGCTCGAGATGCTGCTGCGCATGGTGGGCGCGCGCCACGTCGTCGAGCTCGGCACCCTGGCAGGCTACTCGGCGATTCGGCTCGCGCGTGCGCTGCCCGAGGGCGGCAAGGTGTGGTCGGTGGAGTTCGACCCGAAGCACGCCGAGGTCGCCAGGGACTGCATCGCGAAGGCAGGCCTCTCGGCGAAGGTCGAAGTCTGCGTCGGGCGCGGCGTCGACCTGCTCTCCACGCTCGAGAAGTTCGGCCCGTTCTGCGCCGTCTTCATCGACGCCGACAAGGAGTCGTACGACGTCTACGGGCGCTGGGCCGCGAAGCACGTCCGGCCGGGGGGGCTGTTGCTCGGTGACAACTCCTTCCTCTTCGCCAACCTGCTCGATGACACACCTCGCGCGGCGGTGATGCGTCGCTTTCACGAAGAGGCCCGCGCCCACTTCGACACGGTGAACGTGCCGACCCCCGACGGGCTGCTGGTTGGACTCAAGCGCTGAACGGGAGGCTGTTCGCGGCGAAGGTGCGCGGCGCCCGTGCGGTTCGCCCCGCCGCGCCGGTGCGTGCCGTCCCTGCGGCCCCAACCTCACTGACACCTGAAGTCCATTCACCCCGGTTGGCGATGCGGCTCCCGGTTGCGCCCGCGTCTCGCCTCAGCCTACGCGCCGCCTCCATGACGACTGGATCGACGACGGCGGGCGTGCAGCTGGGAGGCGGGGAGACGGGCTCTGCCTTTCTCCACCGGGTGCTCCTCGAGACGGCGGCGCGCTTCCCCGCAGAGCTCTCGTCGGCCGCGGTGCCCGCTGACGCCAGGCGCTTCAAGGCCGACTTTGGTGATGCCGTGACTCGCTTCGAGGCCGCGCGCGTCGCGTCGCCACGCCGGGTGGAGCTGGCGCGTCATCTCCTGCATCACACCACTGCGTCGCTCCTCCTCGATGGCGCGCCGTTGCTCGCTGCGCTCGAGGACCCGGCTCCCACGCCGACCGTGCAGGTGCACCACGGCGCCGCGCGCGGCTTCCTGCCCGAGGTGCCGCTCGATGGGCGCGTGTACCGCGGCCGTGAGGTGCAGCGGGCGCTCGACGGACTCCTCGCGACGCATCACCTCACCCATGCCGCGCACCGTGCGCTGTCGTGGACGGTGGAGCGCTCGTTCGACGGGCTCGACCTGCGCGGGCAGCGCTTCGCCCTCATCGGTGCCGCGGCGGAGCTGTCTCCTGCGGCCATGCTCCTCGACGCTGGCGCGACCGTCCGGTGGCTCGATGTTCGCCCACCGACTGCGTTCACCGGCGAGCTTCACACGACGCTCGGCGGCGATGACGTGCTCCACCAGCCTCGCGCGGTCGTCGCTGCGCTGAAGGACTTCGCGAAGGACGGGCCGGTGCACGTCGGCTTGTTCGCCTATGCCCCGGGCGCGAGCCGGGAGCTGAGGCTCGCGGCCTCGATGGACGCCATCGTCCGCAGCCTCGGCGCCACGGTCGTGAAGTCGGTGTCGCTGTTCGTCTCGCCGACGTCTCCAGGCGAGCTGCAGCCAGAAGACCTTCAGGCGGCGACGTCTCGTGGGCAGGCGCCGGCGTGGTGGCAACGTGGGTTCGCCGCGGCGCGTGCGTTGAAGGCGCCCGGCTCGTTCGGTTCACCAACTGCTCCAGTCGCGCGCGGAGCCATCTCGCTGCAGGGCGCCGCCTACCAGGCCGCCCAGTACCTCACCAAGATCCTGAGCGCCGAGGTGCTGGCGGTGGATGGACTGGGTGGCGTGCCCGTCACGGTCTCGGCCAACGTCGCCGGCATCACCCGTACGCGCTCGCTCTCGCACCCGTTGTTCCAGGTGGCGTTCGAAGGGGCTCCGGCGTTTGGCGTGCGCATCTTCCACCCCGAGACGACGCGGGCGCTGAGCGGGCTGCTGATGCTGCACGACCTGCTCAACGTCGACGCCCCTGGTTCTGCCTCCCGCTCGTTCGCGACCGAGGCGGACAAGGCCCGCGCCCTGCGCAGCCAGCAGATTCACGGTGGCGCGTACGATCTGCCGTGGCAGTTCGAGTCGGCGGTGCGCACTGCGGCGGTGGTCGGTCTCGGCAAGCGCCCGGACCTGCTCTTCAGGCGCGCGAAGCCTTCCTGATTCTCTTCACTCCGGCTGCACGGAATCTGCACCGGCCCGGAGTCTGGTTTCACGCATGCCGGAGCAGACGAGCTCGCAGCGTTGGTCCCGGGTGGCGCTCCCGCTGGTGCTGCTTGGTCTGTACTCGACGCTCGCCTTCGCGAGAACGATCTCCAACGCGCTGAGAGACGCGAACCTGCTTCGGGTGAGCGTGGGCGTGGTGTTCGGGGTGGTGACGCTCTCGCTCCTCATCGCCGTGTTGCGTTCCCACGAGCTCCGCCGACCGCGAGTCCTCATCGTGGCCGCGTTCGTCGCGCTCGCGTACGGGCTCGTGGTCTTTCCGATGGAGAGTCCGGAGGAGAAGCTGCACTTCGTCGAGTACGGCGTCGTCGGTGTCCTCGCGTTCTTCGCTTCACCGCTTCGCTGGTCGGAGCTGCGTCGCATCCTCTCAGCCGCGCTCTTCACCGGCGCCGCGGGCTGGCTCGAAGAGGGCATCCAGGCGCTGCTGCCGAGCCGCTACTACGACCTGCGCGACGTCGGCTTCAACGCGCTCGCCGGCGTGATGGCGCTCTCGGCCCTGGCGCTGGTGCGGCTCTTCTCGAGGGGGTGACCCATGCGCGACGCAGATGGTTCCTTCTTGTCGGTTCTCGTCGCGGGGCTGCTCGTTCTGCTGGTGGCGATGGCCGCGACGGGCCGGTTGGAGCGGTTGACCTCGTCGATTCGTCCATTGTCTGCGCACGGACGACCGTGACCGTCTGGTCTACCCCTCGACGATCCACCCGCGACACGACTTCGCGCCGCATCGGCAGCGCTGCTTCAGCGCAGGGGGAAAGCCGTAGTCGTAGAAGAGCTCCTCACCGGGTTCGAGATCGCGCAGCGCCTGGAGTTGCGCCCACCCATTGCCGGCCTTCGTGACCCCGGCCTCGACCACCACGTTCGGCTCGCACGAGTGGTTCACCCACCGCGTCTGATCGACCATGTCGAAAAAGATGCCGGGCTCGAGGATGAGGGAAAATGTGTCGTCGCGTCGTTCCTTCGCGCGCCAGAGCACGCCCTCGACGTTGGTGATGACCGAGCCCTTCTTGCGGCGCCGGGTGGTGATGAGGCCGTAGCCCTGCACGGGAGAGCGCACGACCTTGAGGCCAGAGAGGCGTGACATGGCGCCGGTCTCTACACGAACCGGTCGACGCTACCGTCGCGCTTCGACGTCGGCGTGCGAGATGACCTGCGCGCGCAGCGGCTCGCCGCGCTCGACGTGGCGTCCGTTCGCCAGGAAGCCCTTGAACTGCGCTGGCAGGCCGTGCGCCTTCGTCCAATCGGCGGCGTCCATCAGCTGGTAGTGCAGGTGCGGTTCGGTCGACATGCCGCTGTTGCCACAGCGCGCGAGCTGTTGACCCGCGACGACCTGCTGGCCCGGCTTCACCGAGACGCTGCCGGACTGCAGGTGGCCCAGCAGCGAGAACTCGCCGGTGCCGTGATCGATGATGACGGAGTTCCCGTACAGCACGCCCGGCCTTGGCTGGTTCGGCGCGTTGTCGGGGGAGTTGTCGACGACCGCGACCACCACGCCGTCCGCTGGCGCGAGCACCGGCTGCGACCACGCGTAGTAGTCGTCGTTCTTCGTGCCGTCGCGCTGGAAGGTGCCTGGCCCCTTCACGATGAAGACGTCCATCGCGTAGCGCATGTCGGGCACTGGCGTGTGGCGGTTTTCGTCGTACTTGCGGCCTCCCCAGAGCACGAACCACGCGCCGTCGAACGGGAGCCGGAGATCGGCGTGCGTCTTGTGCAGCGCCGAGATGGTCGGTGCGTCCTTCGACGCCGGCCGGGTGGTCATCGCAACGAGCGCGCCCTTCATGTCGAAGGCCAGCTCCAGCTCCATGCCTCGAGCCCAGTTCGTCACGGCCGAGACGCGCCGGTAGAGCGTGCCGCCGCTCCGCTCCACCATCGCTTCGGTGATGACGCGAACCTCGGCGCCCAGGGAACTCCGGGTCGAGTTGATCAGCGAGCGCAACCCCGACTCCGAAGCGACAGACGCGCGGAGCGAACTCGAAGACAGTGACCACGCCAGCGCGCTCTTACCCGCGTAGACGTCTGCGGCGAGCGCACGCGCGTCCTTGAGCGAGGGGGCCTGGGCGAGGGCGAGGCTGAACAGTGCGGCGGCGAACATCGGACGAGGAAATCATGCAGACTTCGCCTTCGCCGCGCACGTTTCAGTTTCGTTGAACTGCGTGTGCGTGCGTGAATGTGCGCATGCGCGGAAGAATCACCTTCAGGAAGAACCCGTGGCCGAAGGGGCACGCCATCGCGACGCTGAACGTCGCAGGGCGCGTCGACCCCGAGAAGGGTCTCTTTCTCGACGTGCACCTCAGGTCAGCCGACTACGAAGCCGACCCGCCTGCGGTCGACCCGGACGATCTCGACCTGCCTGACTGGAAGGCCGTGAGCGTGTGGGGCAACTACCACCGCTGCACGCTCTCCTCCGTGAACTGGCCGGGAGAAGCCGAAGGACTCCTGGTCGCGACGCCGAAGAAGCCGCTCGCCCGCGCGCAGCTGAGCGGTCGCTCGCCGCTCCGAGACCTCGCGAAGCACGTCGAGACGCGCGCGCTGCACATCTACCTGCTGGGCCACGACTCGGTGCTCAGCGACGACCTGCGGCTGACTCGAAAGGGAGCGACGTGGTCCCTGGCGTGGAAGGGCCGGCTCGCGCTGACCTACGCGGGTGACTCGGTGTTCCGTCACCGCTTCGAGGCGAACGCGACCGGAGTCACGTTCATCGGCTTCGTGATGCCGAAGAAGTCGACGAAGACCGAGGCGCAGGCGTGCGGTGAGCGCTTCGCGAGGCCCGGCGTGCTGAAGGTGACGAAGCGCGGCGGCGCGTTCTTCCTCGCGCCCGCCTGACTCACTCGAACGGAATGATGTTCAGCTTGTCGCCCGGCTTCACCTTGAGCAGCGTGCGCGCCGCCTTGGTGATGAAGACCGTCTGATCGTCGAACCGCACCTGTGCACGTACGGCCCTGAAGCGGTTGTTGCCGGTCGTCCGGGTCACCGCCACCAGACACTCGTCCGCTTCCTGCTCCAGCGGCTTCTCGCCCAGCGTCGCGGTGCGGTAGCGGTGGATGAGGGAGATGTCGTCGAGGTTGGCCTCGTAGTGCGGGCCGCCATCGAACGGATCGATGTGGTCGACGTACTTGAAGCCGATGCGCTCGAGCATGCGCTGCACGCCGCGCGTCTCGGCGCCCACCTCGCCAATCAGCTTCTGCACCTTCTCGGGGAACAAGGTCGCCCAGATGTCGGAGCTCGGGAAGAGCTCCTTGATGAACTCCTTGTTCTGGCGCGAGAGCTTGTCGGCCTCGGTGTACTCGAGCCCGGTGAACTTCTTCCCGATGCTCTCCCACAGCGGGCTGCGGCCGTCGGGCAGGAGCGGCGGCAACAGCTCGGCCAGCACGCGCTCGCGGAAGTGCCCCTTGTGCATCGCCATGAAGAGGAAGCGCACGTAGCTGAGCTGTTTGCCGGGCTTCTCGGGACCAGATCGATACGGCGGGTCGACGATGAGGCCGCCAATCTCCGTCGGGCCCTCGTAGTTGTAGCCAATCGACAACACCTTGTGCCTGAAGTGCTTGTCGATGGTGGCGGAGTACGTCTCGGCCGCGGTGACCTGGAAGTAGATGTGCGGCGCCTCGCGCGTGCCGTGCTGCGCGATGATCATCGAGGTGCCGATGATCATCTCGTTGCGCAGATCTTCGAGCACGAAGAGGTATTCCCGCTCGAACGGATCCTTCACCTTGCCGGTGAAGCTCTTCACCGACTTCTCGATCAGCCCCGCCAGCACGTCTTCGTTGTGGGGCAGGTTGACGCTGTTGAGCACCGCTGCCAGGCGCTTGAGCCCGGGCAGGTCGCTCTTCGAGACATCTCGCAGGACCATCATGTGGGTTGGGCTCCGACCCCGTGGAATACCCCACCGATCTCCGCACGGCCATCACGCGAAGGTGACTCGTTGCAGCATCACGACGAATGGCCAAATACTCACGCAATCTCAGTGCCTTGCGAGGGCAACGCCACCGGAAGGGGTCAGGGTTTCGACGCGGCACCGACCGAAGTCGGCCCCACAGCCGCGGTCGAGGTCGCCCCTGGTTTCGCACCCTGGCCGCACGCCGTCACAGCTCTCGGGCAGGTACGCCCAGACAATCTGCAGCACGCCTGAACGCCCCTCGGGGAGCGCCGACAGGAAGTCGTCGAGGTGGTCGGTCAGGCGGGGCGTGAGCTTCACGACGGGGAGCGCGAGCTGAATCGAGTCGGTTCGGCTGAGGAACCGGCGCGCGGCGTCGTCGAGCTGCGCGTTGAGCGTGTCGCCTCCGAACGGCGCGGAGTCGAGGAGCGGACCTGCCGCCGAGCCATCGAAGAGCGCGAGCCACACCCGTCCATCACCCGTCTCTGCCAGGAAGCGCCGCTCGATCGCGTCGCGCGTCATGCGTTGGCCGCCGATGGGCCAGGACTGCCAGCGCGACAGCTGCTCGACCGAGGTGACGTCGGGATGATCGGCGAGCTGTTGGAGCACGAGCGCGTGCGCCGCGTTGAGCCAGAAGGCGACGCGATCGTCGGTGTTCGGGAACTTCTCGGGCGACGTCAGCGGAGACGTCCTCGCCATCGAGGCGACGAAGCGATCGAGCGCCTCGCGATCTCCCGAAAGCGCCTGCCCACGAAGGAAGCCACGCGAGTCGAGGTGCTGGAGCGCGGACATCAGGTCGGTGAGCGCGTACTCGGGCGCGTCGGCAGGCACCGAGGCTGGGAGACGCCCATTCCTGAAGAGCACCAGCCCGGACACGACGACGAGCGCGAGCGAGAGCGAGAGCACGACGACGCGAAGCCAGGTGGGCACCGTGCTCACGCGACACAGTCTGCCATCGGCTTGGCGGCACGTCGTGCATGCACCAACACGGCATCCATGATGCAGTGTCAGCCGTGATGCTCTCGCTCTGTGTCGCTCTGGCGCTCGCACAACAAAACCCCGTCGACGCCGCGTTCGATGACGCGCCGGTCGCTCCCGTGATGACTCCGGGCGACGACGTTGCGGCGCCCGAGCTTCCCACCCAGCCGCCGCAGGACCCGAAGAAGTGGCCGCGCATTCTGCTCAGCGGCGGCGCAGGAGTTGCGGGCGCGGGGCTCGCGCTCGGCGCGATGTTCCTCTTCTCTGACGTGCGCAACCGGGTGAACTCGAACGGTGCGTCGTTCGACCTCGTGTTCGGCACGGCGGCGCTGGGCTCGGTGTTGGTGGCAGGCGTCGCGCTGGCCGTTCATCAAGTCCTCGGAGGCAGAGGAGAGCCCGCGCTCGCGGCGCTCGGCTCGGTGGCGTGCATGATGGTGACAGCCCTCGCGGTGGGCGCAGCCAGAGTCGATCAACAGACGGGCGCCATCATGGTCGCGGCGATCGGCGCGCTCCCGGCGGCCATCTCGGTGACGGCGATCCTCGAAGCGACGGGCGCCTTCAGCAACGGCCGCGTGCGCGCGTGGTAGCGGTCTTGAAGGACTGAAGGTCTCGACGAAACTCCCGCCGCGATCGAGGCGCGTGCACGCACTTCCCGAGTCGAGCTGGCCGTTCTCAGGCCCGCTCGCGAGCACGGGCAGCCCTGAGCAACGACAGCGCGTCGAGCGGTTCGGGCGCCGAGGCCGACGGCCTCCACGTCGGCAGGCGCACGCTGATGACGACATGAAGCGCGATTGAGAAGGCGAGCGCGACGAGGAACAGCCGCTGAGGAGACCGGGGCTCGACGCGCTCCACGGCTCACCTCACTCGAGGTACCAGCTGAAGTTGTACGTGATGGTGGTGCCGACCTTCTCGCCGTCTTTTGTGGCCGGCTTGAACTTGTGGCGCCTCATCGCCGACGCGGCCGCCTCGTCGAGGCCAAACCCGAGTCCGCGCAGCACCTTCGCGTCAGTCACGTTCCCGTCTTCGTCGATGGTCACCTTCAGCACGACGGTGCCCTCGATTTCGTTCTTCTTCGCCTCTTCGGGATAGGGCGGCTTGTACCCTTCACCGATCAACTCCGGCTGCGTGTCGGCTCCACCTGGCGGCACGTACTTCGGCGCCCGGTACGCCTTCACCTGCGAGGGGTCGGTCGGCGTGTTGTCAGCCTTGCCGTACGTCGTGTTGCCCACGCCCACCGCGAACGTTCCTCCGGCGGCGGTCGACGACATCGAGATGCCCACCACCAGCGGCACCGGCTTGTCCGATGCTTCGGGCGGCGGCTCTTCGTTCGGCGGCGGCGGCGCGTCGATGGGCGGCGGTTTGACCTCGGCCACCTTCACCGGCGGAGGCTTCACTTTCTCCTTCGGCGGGTCGGGGGGCTTGGGAGGTTCGGGCTCTTCCACCTTGGGAGGCGGAGGCGGCTCGTAGAACTCCATCTCGACCTTCTGGTTCTTCTTCCCGCTCGCCATGCGGTCGGGGAGCAGCACCACCGTGACGAGGTGCGTGCCGACCGACAGCACGAGCATCACCGCGAGGATGATCCAGCTGACCGTCTCGTCGTGAGACGATGGTCGCTGCACAGGTTGAGGCATCACGGCGGCACTCATGGTCTTCGATGCTGCGACGCCCGGCGCGCTCGCGTTCGTTCCCTCTGTCACGGGTCCGTTCGCAGACACAAGACACTCCGGGGCCCGACGCTCACGGCGCCGGCGCCGCCGCCTTCCCGTCCTTGACGATGTTGAGCGCGAACTTCGCGAGCCCGGCTTCTTTCACCAGGTCGATGACGTTCATCACCTTCCCGTAGTTGAGCGACTGGTCGGCGCTGATGATGGCGCGAACGTCTTTGTCCTTCGAGACGGCGTCCTTCATCTGCGCGAGCAGCGTCGGCGTATCGGTCAGCTTGCCGTCGAGGAAGACGTTGGCGTCCTTGTCCATCGTGATCATCACGGGACCCTGGAGCGTCTTGTCATTGGTGTTCGCCGCGCGTGGGAGATCGACCTCGACCGTCTCGCGCACGATGAAGTTCGCCGTGACCATGAAGATGATCAACAGCACGAGCACGATGTCGACCAGAGGCGTGACGTTGATGCCCGTGATCTCGCCGTCTTCATCCTGAGCGCCGCCGCCAGCCACGAGTTACTTCCCCGCCGAGGAGCGCAGGTGCCCGACGAGCGCGTGGCCGAGCGCGTTGCTCCGCGCGACCGTCGTCTTCACCGTGCGCTGGAGCACGTTGTACCCGATGACTGCGGGGATCGCGACGGCGAGGCCGACGGCGGTGGCGACGAGCGCCTCGGAGATGCCCGACATCACCGTGGACTGCACTTCAGCGCCCTTCGCGCCCGTCGCGCCGAGGTCAGCGAAGGCCTTGATGATGCCGAGCACCGTGCCGAACAGGCCGATGAAGGGCGTGTTCGAGCCGAGCGTGCCAAGGAACGAGAGGAAGCGCTCATAGCGAGGCCGTTCGCGCGCGAGCGTGGCGTTGATGACCTCTTCGACCGAGTCGGGTCCCTTCGCCTGCCACTCGAGCCCTTCGCGGAGCACGTTGGCTTCCATGCCCTTCTGCTGGCCGACGGCTGACTTCACAGCCTCGAGGTCGCCCTTCGCGAGCTTGAGCAACACGTCGTCGCTGTTCCCGAGGCGATGCGTCGAGAAGTAGATGGTGCGCTCCAGCATCACCGCGATCGAGAGCACCGAGAGCACCGCGAGCAGCCAGAGCACCCACTCGGCGTCACTGGTGAAGGTGGCAAGCAACTTCCTGGTGAGCCAGCCTCCGTGCTCGGTGTTCAGCATCTGTCCGACGATGAGGAGCGAAGTCATGGTTTTTCTTGGTCCTGTGCCCCCGGCCGGGAGCGAGCGCGATCAATCGTTGGCGCGATGCGCAAAGTCAACGAAAACGCACCGTCGGTCACTTCACGCCGGCCTCGAAGAGACGAAGGCCCCAGCGCTTTCGCACCGGGGCCCTCGGTGAATCACGAAATGCCGAGGCTCAGCCCTTGAACGACGGGCCCGAGTACTGGGCGTCGCCGAAGCCGAGCAGCGGGATGAAGATCGGCGAGAGCAGAAACAAGCCGATGCCGAACCCCGAGCTCTTGTTGAACGACTTGGCGAGGTCTTGCGTGATGAGGAAGGCCGCCACGATGTTCGCGCAGGGAACGAACATGAGGATGAACCAGAGAATCGGGCGACCGACGATCTGGGTCAGGAGGTACTGATTGTAGAAGGGCACTATCGCTGCCCAGCCCGGATGTCCTGCCTTCACGAAGACCTTCCAGGAACCTGCGATGATCACTCCGAAAACGGCCAGTTAGATGACCAGGCCAATGAGTCCGATAATGGCGCCCGCGGCGCCGCCTCCACCACTGTTCTCCATGTACCCCTCCCGCTGTGTTGCGTTTGGTGCTGCGTGCTTCGTGACCAAAGCGGTGACACCGTAGCCCCGGACCACGTGCAGCTTCTCACCAAAATGAGTGACGTTCTCGATCGCACCATCTCATGGCGAATCGTCACGCAGCCCTTGCTGACACCTGTCTTCCGGGGACTGGCGCTCGTGGTCCTCATCGCGTCCTTCGTGCTGGCGCCGGGTCCCATCGGGCCTGATCTCTGTCCGCTCCACCGCGCGACCGGCCTGCCTTGCCCGGGCTGCGGCGTGACGCGGGGGCTGATGTACCTCTCGCACGGGGACTGGTCGGAAGCCCTCGGCGCGAATCCCTGGGTGTTGGTGGTCTGGCCCGTGCTCGCAGCCATGGCGTTGAGTCTGATGCTGCCCCAGCGGAGCATCGCCGCCTTCGAGGCTTTCATGGTGCGCCACGAGCCCGGGCCTTCGAGGCTGGTGCGGGTGCTGATGCTCGCCTTCTTCGGTTTCGGCCTGGCGCGCTTCGTCTACTTCGCGGCGAGCGGAGCCTGGTTTCCCTGAGCCGCGGCGCGCAGGGCCACGGCTGCGTCGCGCACCTCGAGCAGCCGCGCGAGTGAGAGTCCAGCAGGCGACGGCGCCCGTTCGCCGAGGCCCGAGTCCTTCGCCTGATGCAGCATGCCGAGGATGAGCGTGCGAACCGACTCGGCGTCGTCGAGGCCCACCAGCGTGACGGAGTGTGAGTTTTCCATGCCCGGGACCTGGTCGGCGCCCGCGGTGGTGACGGTGAGGTTCTGAAAGCCGAAGAGCCGCTCCAGGGGCCCCTGCGTCACCTCGAGGTTCTGCACGTTCGCGTAGCTCAGCGTCACCTCACGGCGAACGATGGCGCCCTCCGTGACGCGCAGGCTGCGGTCGCCGACGAGGAAGAACCGCAGCTCGTAGTCGACGCGGGTCGCCACCAACGTGAAGCTGACGATGACGACCTCGACGAGCACGAGCAGCGCCGCGAGCGCCCAGCCCAGGCCGCCCAGCTTCGCGACGAGCGCGATGGCGCCGACGCCGGTGCCGATGACCTGACCCAGCAGGCCGAACATCGCCGTCAGCGCGCGCCAGGTGAACCACGCCTCTGAAGGCCGGAGCGAACGCACCAGCGCCGAGCCTTCAGGAAGATGAGGCGGCTCGGTCTTCAGCTTGAGCAGCGGCACGAAGAGCGGGCGCGTCAGCCGCAAGATGAGCTCGATCATCGCTTCGCCTCGAGCGCCTTCGCGGTGTCTCGCAGCGCGTCGCGGATCTCGAGGAGCACGGCGTCAGGCGTCGAGGCCTTCACGTCCTTCGGCTCGTCGTCGTGCCGTACGCCGCGCATCTTCGCGTAGAGGAAGTCGCGCACCGCCTCGACGTCGCGAATGCCGACGATGGTGAGGTTGCCGCCGGCGCCGGCACCGGCCGTCTGCACGGTGACGGTCCCGATGCCGAGCCAGCGCTCGAGCAGGTTCTGCGAGACGTGAATGTCCTGCATCCGGGCGTAGGTGAGCTGCTGCTCACGGCGAAAGAGAATGCCGACGCCCATGGCGATGCCCTCGTCGCCGAAGCGGTACCAGAGCGTGTGGTAGCGGAAATAGAGCGGCACCATCGCGACCGGCCACCCGCACAACATCGGGATCGCCGACAACGCATAGAGCGCCAACAGCGCGCGCTCGGGCCGGGTGACTGCTTTCACGCGCGTGGTGAGCGCGGACAGTTCGACTGGAGTCATGGCCCGCGCACCGTATTCCTTCGTGTCCGCCGCCACGAGGGCGCTTTCCGCCCTTTTCGTGACCCTCGTTCTTCCCCGAGGCTCGGGGTCGTCTGATCATCGGAAGGGTCCGGGGCGGTGGCGGCGCGACGCTCGCCGGGCGTAATCTGTCAGGGTGAGCGAGAGCAGCACTCCCCTGCAAGTCGGCTCGACCATCGGCGACCACACGCTGGTGAAGAAGCTCGGCGAAGGCGCCATGGGCACCGTCTACGAGGGCGTGCACACGCTCATCGGCAAGCGCGTGGCCATCAAGGTGCTCAAGCACGGTACGGACGAAGGGCAGGTGGCCAGGAAGCGGCTGCTCGAAGAGGCGCGCGCTGCGAACGCGATTGACCACCGCGGCATCGTCGACATCTACGACGCCGGCCTGCTCCCGGATGGTCGCCCGTACCTGGTGATGGAGCTGCTGCTCGGCCGCTCGCTCCATGACGAAGTCAGACGCGCGAAGGGCGGGCTGCCGATCAAGGTGGTGTTGCACGTCTTGAAGGGCGTGCTCGAGGCACTCGACGCGGCGCATCGCGCGGGCGTCGTCCATCGCGACCTCAAGGCCAGCAACGTCTTCCTCGTCGAACAGCCCACCGGCCTTCCGCTCGTGAAGTTGGTCGACTTCGGCATCGCGCGGAGGGCGAGCCGGTCCGAGGTGCTGACGATGCCCTCGATGACGGTCGGGAGCATGGGGTTCATGGCGCCCGAGCACATCGCGGGGAAGCCCGTCGCCCAGAGCGACCTCTACGCAGTCGGTTGCCTCGCCTGGCTGGTGCTGACGGGGAGGCCGGTGTTCCCCTACGGCAACCCGGGCGTGCTGATGCAACAGCACCTGAAAGAGAAGCCGCCTCCCGTCTCGACCGTGCGGAAGGAGACGATGCCCGAGCTCGAGTCCTTCGTGGCCTGGTTGCTCGAGAAGCGGCCGGAAGCCCGACCCTTCTCGGCCGAGGTGGCTCTCACGGTGTTGCAGGAAGCCGCGCTCGCCGTCGACGGGCTCCGGACCGCGCCTGGCGGGCCTTCGTTTCTGGAGCTCGCGAAGGGCATGGACGCGCGGTTCCGCGCGGAGAGCGCACGGCGCGCGGCGACCGACGTCACCCCTGCCTTCGTCCCCGCTGCCCCTGAGAAGCGAGCGCAAGTGCCGAAGCCGCGAACCCCTGCCAGCGGGCGGGTGCTCACCGCGAAGCCGCGCACGTCTGGCGACGACCGCGCGAAGACCAGCGACGACGACACGGCGCTTCCTCCGCGACCGTCCGGGCCGTTCGACTCCGAGGCGGGCACCGTGATCGACCGCACGGCGCCAGACTTCAAGCGTCGCTGAGCGCATTCGCGCGATGGCGGGTGAGACGCGCGTCACCTTTCTTGGCAGGCTCCACCGCTCATTGCCGACAGGGGAGGGTGCATGAACAACGAACGCTTCAAGGCCACGGTGAACGAGAAGGACGTCCGCCTCGGCGTCGACGCGACCTCGATTCGCGAAGACTTCATCAAGAAGCTCTTCTTCCAGCTCGCGAAGTTCCCCGGGGTGGCGACGCGCAACGACAACTACCTCGCGCTCTCGTACCTCGTGCGAGATCGGCTGCTGCTGCGCTGGGTGCACTCGGCGCGCACGTTCCTCGAGACGCAGAGCCGCACGGTCATCTACCTCTCGGCCGAGTACCTGCCCGGCCCACAGCTCGATCACAACGTGATGAACCTCGAGCTGCATGCGCCCGTGCGCGCGGCCTTGAGTGGCCTGGGCATCGACTACGACGAGCTGGTCGAACACGAAGAAGAGCCCGGGCTCGGCAACGGTGGCCTCGGGCGCCTCGCCGCCTGCTTCATGGACTCGCTCGCGACCGTCGAGATCCCCGCCATCGGCCACGGCATTCGCTACGAGTTCGGCATCTTCGATCAACAGATCCGCAACGGGGAGCAGGTCGAGAGCACCGACAAGTGGCTGCGCCTTGGCAACCCGTGGGAGGTCATGCGCCACGACGTCGAGCACCAGGTCTGCTTCGGCGGCTACACCGAGTCAGGCGTCGATGAGCTGGGCCGCTTCCGCGTGAAGTGGATTCCAGAGCGAATCGTCACCGGCATTCCCTACGATACGGCCGTCGTCGGTCACGGCACGCCCAACACCAACTTCCTCCGGTTGTGGAGCGCGCGCGCGTCGGAGGAGTTCGACCTCAAGGCCTTCAACGAAGGCGAATACTGGAAAGCCGTCGACGACAAGGTGCGCAGCGAGAACATCTCGAAGGTGCTCTACCCGTCGGATCACTCGCTCGCCGGCAAGACGCTGCGCCTGCAGCAGCAGTACTTCTTCGTGTCCTGCGCGCTCCAGGACTGCATTCGCCTGCTCCTGCAGAAGACGACCATCGACAAGTTCGCCGACAAGTACGCGGTGCAGCTCAACGACACGCACCCGGCCCTGGCCATCGCCGAGTTGATGCGCCTGTTCATCGACGTGCACGGGCTCTCGTGGGAGCGCAGCTGGGAGATGACGCAGCGCTCGTGCGGCTACACCAACCACACGCTGTTGCCGGAAGCGCTCGAGACCTGGCCGCTCCCGCTCATGCAGGGCCTGTTGCCCCGCCACGTCGAGATCATCTTCGAGATCAACCGCCGCTTCCTCGACGAGGTGCGCGCGAAGTACCCGGGCGACGACGACCGGCTGCGCCGCATGTCGCTCATCGACGAGCACGGTGAGAAGTCGGTGCGCATGGCCAACCTCGCGACCGTCGGGAGTCATCGGGTCAACGGCGTAGCGGCGCTCCACTCGAGGTTGTTGCGCGAGACCGTGCTGAAGGACTTCGCCGAGTTCGTCCCCGAGCGCTTCACCAACGTCACCAACGGCGTGACGCCGCGACGCTTCCTGCTCCAGGCCAACCCGAGGCTCGCGGCGCTGATCACCGGGTCGGTGGGCCCGGGCTGGGTGAACGACCTGGCGCGGCTGAAGAAGCTCGAGCCGCTGGCCGATGACGCCGGGTTCCGCCGGGAGTGGCGCGAGGTGAAGCAGGCCAACAAGCGCGACTTCTCGCGGTGGGTCAGCCGGGTGCACGGCCTGGACGTCGAGCCGGAGTCGCTCTTCGACGTGCAGATCAAGCGCATTCACGAATACAAGCGCCAGCACCTCGCCGCGATGTACGCGGTCTGGGTCTACCTGCGCATCAAGAACGGCGACACGAAGGGCCTGGTGCCGCGCACGTTCCTCTTCGCGGGCAAGGCCGCTCCCGGCTACCGCATGGCCAAGCTGATCATTCGCTTCCTGAACGGGCTGTCGACGACGCTGGCGAAAGATCCGCGCGCCCGGGAGTGGCTGCGCGTCGTCTTCGTGCCTGACTTCAACGTGAAGAACGCCTCGCACCTCTACCCCGCGGCCGATCTCTCCGAGCAGATCAGCACCGCAGGCAAGGAGGCCTCTGGCACCGGCAACATGAAGATGTCGATGAACGGCGCGCTCACCATCGGCACGCTCGACGGCGCGAACGTCGAGATTCGCGAGCACGTCGGCGCAGAGAACTTCTTTCTCTTCGGCCTCACCGCAGAGCAGGTCGCCGAGCGCAAGAAGGCCGGGTACTCACCCCACCACGAGCTCGAGAAGGACGGCCGGTTCCGCCAGATGCTCGAGGCGATCAGCGACGACACGTTCTCGCCCGGGCAGCACGGCGTGTTCAGCCCGTTGGTGCGCTCGCTCGCCGACGTCGACCCGTTCCTGGTGATGGCCGATCTCGCCGCGTACATCGACTGTCAGGAGCGCGTCGCGGCCCTCTGGCAGAAGCCCGAGGCGTGGACGAGGGCCTCGGTGCTCAACAGCGCGCGCATGGGCTACTTCTCATCCGACCGCGCGATTCGTGAGTACGCCGAGAACATCTGGGACGTGAAGCCCGTGAAGCTCACGGGCTGACGAGCTCGTGCAGCTGACGCGCGTGGCTGTTTACTGACAGAAGCCGTCAGGCACGCTGGACGTCGGTGCGCAGAGCCCGGGTCCGGCGCGGCCCTGACAGCAGCCGCTGCAGCAGTCGAAGCCTGTCGCGCAGGCCTGCTGCGTGGGCTGCAGACACATCAGCTCCGGTGTGAGCGGCGGCAGGCAGCAGCGCCGTGTCGGCTCGTCTGCGTTGCAGAAGGTGCCGGCCGTCTGGCACTGGAATGGGGCCGAGAGTCTGCACGGGCCGCCTTGATTCGAGCAGACGCCCGCGCTGTTGCAGCAGCCGCCGCAGCACGCCGAGCTGTTGGTGCACTGGCCGTTGTCGCCGATGCACATGGGGCCTCCGTCGCGGATCGGCTGGCACGTGCCGGGCATCGTGGTGCTCAAGCAGGTGGCGCCGGGGCAACACGCGACGCCAGTGATGCAGGACGTGCCCACGGGCGAGCAGAAGCCGGCGTCGAGGCCGGAAGACACACACGTCAGGCCGTTGGCGGTGAGCCCACAGCGCAGACCGGGGCAGCAGCCGCGCAGGGAACAGCTGTCGTTCTCCATCGCGCAGACCGTGCCGCCGTCACTCGCAGTTCCGCCGCCGACGGGACCGCCTCCTCCGACGATGAAGCCGCCGCCGACGGGACCGCCTCCCCCGACGATGAAGCCGCCGCCAACGGGACCGCCTCCCCCGACGACGAAGCCGCCGCCAACGGGACCGCCTCCTCCGACGATGAAGCCGCCGCCGACGGGACCGCCTCCTCCGA
>JBBAQZ010000008.1:114276-132631 GCA_040400045.1 Myxococcaceae bacterium | reverse complement strand
TGAAGCCGCCGCCGACGGGACCGCCTCCTCCGACGATGAAGCCGCCGCCGACGGGTACGCCGCCCCCGCCTGCCGTTGCGCCGCCCGCCGTGACGAACCCACCGGCCGTGGACCCGCCGCCCGACGGGTCACCGCCAGCGCTGCCGCCAGCCGTCGAGCTTCCTCCACCAAGGCCACCGTCGCCCGGTTCTCCACCGGCCGCGCTTCCGCCTCCCAGGCCGCCATCCGCGCTTCCTCCCGCGTTGCCACCCGCGCCGCCTGCGGAGCCGCCCGCCGTGACTCCTCCACCACCCGTGCCCGCGTCGGCCGCGCTCCCGCCGCCCACGACGACTCCACCGTCGCGCTCACACAACGCGTCGCACACGCGATCGAACTCAGCGTCGAAGCGGCCGCAGTTGCACCCTGTCGCAGTGAGGAGCTGAAGCACGACGAGGCCTGCTGCGAGGTGGAGGGCGCGTTTCATTCAGTGCTCCAGAAGAACTGCTTCAGAACCGGCCTTCGACGACGGCTGCGGCGCCACCGGGGAGCGGAGCCAGACTCAAGACAGGATCCTTCTCGAGGCCCTCGGTGAAGAGCCACGCCAACGAGCCTCCGACGGCCGCAACGCCCAGCCCGAGCAGGGTCCACCCGAGGCCGGTGTTCAGCTTGCCCGACTGCACCAGCCCGCGAGCCTGCGCGAGCACCTGCTCATTGCTCAGCATCGTCGACGGCGTCGCCGAGAGGCTGCGGAGCGTCTGGTAGTCGGCTTCGGCCGCGAAGAGCCTCCAGACACCGATGCCGATCACCGCGGCGCCTGCTGCAGTGAGGATGAAGGGCTCCCAGTTCAGCGGCCGCTTCACGGGAGGCGGCATCACGACCATGGGGCTCGGGCCCACCACGATCAGCTCAGGCTCGGCGGCGGTCGCGTCCAGCGTGCGGCTCAACACTGCCGCGAGGACCACCCACGTGCATCGGCGCATGGGGCGAGCGTAGCGCAGGGCTCCGCTCGATGACGACTGGGCATGGGTGACGTGGGCCGAGTCGACGGACGCCGCTTCAGGCGTTCGCCGCGCTGGTTGCGTTCACGCCCAAGAGCGACGCTGGAACCTCCGATGTGGGCCTGGGCGACTCGGGGTGCCACGGATGGTGGCGCAATTGACTCCGGTTCTGTCGCTCCCGATGTCGGCGCTGGCGCCGACGCTGGTCTCACCGACGACGCGCGCGTTCTGGTCGAGGACGCAGCCTGAGCGACGCGGGCCTGCCGCCAGGCGCTGAGCGGCTACGGCCAGGGCGGGACGGGCTTCGGCTTTCCGGGCTCCAGCCCGCCCACGTGGGTCAGCACCATCTGGTACTGCGGGTGCGTCGGCGGGTAGCTGAACTTCGCGTCGCCGCGCATGCCCCCCGGACCCTCCGCGCGAAGGAGCAGCTCGATGGTTCCGTCCGGCAACATGCTCGCCTGGCCGATGCTGGCGGTCGTCACGGCGGCACTCCGAGATCGCGCGCGCGCGCTTCGAAGAAGCCGTTGAGGTTCGGGAGCGTCGAGCGCAGCGTCGCGTCTCTGCCGAAGAAACGGGACGACACCTCGGCGAACGCTTCTTCAGGGCCGGCGTCACCAGGCTGAAGCAGGTACGTCTGGTTCTGGCTGCGGAGCACCGGGAGTTCGGCCGTGTATGCCGCGCGGAACTCAGGGCTCTTCGAGTCGAGGCCCAGCGCACAGGTGGCGTCGAGCGCGTGGCCGAACTCGTGGAAGAGGGCGTTGGAGCTGCCGTGTCCATGGCCCGGCTCGGGGAGCAGACGTTCGCCGCGCGCGCCGTCGTGGGTCGCCATCACCACGGACATCGAGGCGGGATCGTAGAGCGCGGGCACGCTGTCCCACGTGGTGCCCGGCGGCCAGCCTCGTGGCGTCTGACCGCGCAGGCTCTTGAAGTGGTCGGTCACCGAGTCACGGCACGCGACGACCTGCACGCCCGAGCGCTCGGCGCGCCGCAACAGAATGGCGGGCAGCTTTTGGAGTTCGGTGACGACGGCGTCGACGTCGGTCTGCGTACCCCGACCGCCAGGCTTCACGATGCGGCGCGCGAGCGCCTCTGCGTCGAGCGCCCTGACGCTCGCAGGAGTCACTGGCGTGCCAATGGTGCGAGCCGGCGTCGTGCCGAGGGACAGCTGGCGCTCGAGCGCGGCGATGGTGGCGGTGTGGCCGGCGTCGGTGCCGAAGGCGCGCTTGTAGGCGGTCAGCTCGCGCTTGCTCAGCGTTCCGTCTCCGTTGCCGAAGGTCTCATCGACCCACTTCGCTTTGGCGCGGAGCTTCGACGGCATCGAGCCCACGGGCATCGGCGGCAGCGGTTCCAGCGTCGAGTCCGGCTCGTCGGGGGTCGACGAAGTCGGGACGAGGGGGACGGTCGTTCGCGTGACGCGCGGCATACGTCGCGCACCGTAGCAGAGCGGGCCCTGACGCAGCATTCTTCGCGGGTCGCGCGCGTGCGGCTGGCACGACGACGGCCTTGCGCACCCGCCTGCGCAAGAACCTGCGCCGCTTCGCGCCGTTGGAACACGCCTCGCGACCACTGGGGTTCCACCCCGGGCTGGTCCTCCCGATTCGGGAAGGTGCAGCAGAGCCAACCAGTTAAGCTGCTCGAACGCTGGAGAAGGTGTCTCCACCACGCACATGGCCGCCGGAGAACTCGCTCGGAGAAACGCAGTACGCGCGCGAGTCGGGCGCGTGCAACGGCGCTTGAACCTCGCGGTGTGGCTCGAAGCGCTCGTGGTGCCGGCGTGGGTGGCCGTGACGGCGTTCGTGATGTGGCGCGTCTTCGTGCAGCGAGCGCTCCTCCCGGCTGGCCTCCTCCTCGTCGTCGCCGCCTTCGTCGTGACGTGGTGGCGCGGCCAGGGGAAGCGGATTCCTGCAGATGCTGCGGCCGTCATCGCCGACCGAGAAGCGGGCCTTGGTGGGCTGCTGCTGACGAGGCTCGAGGTGCCGATCGGCGGCTGGGAGTACGACGTCAACACGCGGCTGAAGACGTTGACGATGCCCACCATCGACGTTCGGCGGCCCGTGACGATGCTGGTGTTCGCGTTCGTCTTTCTGCTGATCGGGTTCCTGGTTCCGCAGACCGAGCACGCCGTGCACGCCGTCAACGCGGCCGCGGCGACACGCGTCGAGACGCTCGCCGAGAAGCTCGAGGCGCTCGCGAAAGAGGAGCCCACCGATGACGCGGCGATCGCCGAGCTGCAGCGACTGCAGGAAGAGCTGAAGGACGGCACCTTCGACGCGACGGACTGGGAAGCGGCGGACTCCGTCGAGAAGGGCCTGGACGAGAAAGCGGCCGAGGCTGCGGCGGAGCTGTCTCGTGCAGAGCAGGCCGCCAAGGCGCTCTCGGACGCAGTGGCCCAGGCGCAAGGAGACGAGTCCGCCCAACGTGAACGCGATGAGCTCGAGCGTGCGTTGATGGCGCTCGAAGAATCGGGTGGGACCGCAGACGGTCAGCAGGGCAAAGACGGCCAGCAAGGCAAAGACGGTCAGCAGGGCAAAGACGGCCAGCAGGGCAAAGACGGCCAGCAAGGCAAAGACGGTCAGCAGGGCAAAGACGGTCAGAAGGGCAAAGACGGTCAGCAGGGCAAAGACGGTCAGCAGGGCAAAGACGGCCAGCAGGGCAAAGACGGCCAGCAAGACAAAGACGGTCAGCAGGGGCAGAGCAGCCCGTCGGGCCGGACGTCGCAGCAGGCGCGCTCGATGTCGGGGAGTCAGGCGGACCAGCTCCGTCGCGCGCTCGAGCAGCGACGTCAGCAGCTCTCGAACTCGTTCGGCCAGGGCAATCGCCAGTCGGGCTCAGGCGGACAGAAGCAATCGGGGGCGGGTCGCCAACGTGGCCAGGGGCGCGGTGGAGAGAACGGCACCGAGAGCGGCAGCACCGGCCTCGATCCGAACGCGAAGGGTCACGCCTCGCGACAGGTCGACCCGAGCGCAGGCCACGGGCCCGGCGGAGACACGCCGCTCGTCTTCGGTGACGACGCAGAGATGGATCCCAATCGTCTCAAGTTCGAGGCGCTCCCGAAGGGCAACGGTGGGGAAGCGGAAGAGCTCTACGGCCTGAAGGCGGCCAACCCACGCACGGGGAGACAGCCTCTGAGCGGTGGCACCTCGAGCGGCGCCGCAGCAGGCGACCAGGCGCCGGGCAACGGGGAAGCGCCGATGCTCCCGAAGAACCGGGCGCTCATTCAGCGGTACTTCGACACCAAATAGGACGCAGGCGGAGGTGGGCCGTGACGGATGTCTTGAGTCCCAACGAAGTGAGCGGAGCAGTCGAGACGATTCAGATGCTGAAGGGCGGCCTCTCGAAGGTCCTGCTCGACCAGGACACGGTCGTCGACCGCGTGGTGACAGCAGTGCTGGCGCGCGGCCACGTGCTTCTCGAAGGCCTTCCCGGTCTCGGCAAGACCGAGCTGTGCAAGGGGCTCGCGAAGCTGCTCGGCCTGCCGTTCAAGCGCGTGCAGTTCACGCCCGACCTGCTGCCCGGCGACATCACCGGCACCTACGTCATCGACGGAGAGACGCGCGCCTTCACCTTCCGGCCCGGGCCACTGTTCGCCTCCATCGTGCTCGCCGACGAGATCAACCGAAGCTCGCCGAAGACGCAGTCCGCGCTCCTCGAGGCCATGCAGGAGCGCAGCGTCACCGTGCTCGGTACCACGCACTCACTGCCGAACCCTTTCTTCGTGCTCGCGACGCAGAACCCCATCGAACTCGAGGGGACGTACCCGCTCCCTGAAGCGCAGCTCGACCGCTTCCTCTTCCGGGTCAACGTGCCCGCGGTGGGCGCGAAGACGATGGCCCTCATCCTCACCCAACGCGTCCGTGGCGCACCGCCTGCGCTCGAACCTGTCGTCGACTTCGCGTCGCTCGAGAAGCTCTTCGCCATCGTCGACCGCGTGCACCTGCCGCAGCCGGTCGCCGAGTACATTGGCCGGCTCGTCGAAGCGACGCACCCGGCCTCACCAACCTCACCCGGCGCCGTGAAGCGCTTCGTGAAGTACGGAGGCTCTCCGCGCGCCGCGCTGGCCCTCGCGTCGTCGAGCCGCGCCTGGGCATTGTCGAAGGGCAAGCCCAACGTCGGCTTCGACGAGGTGCGCGAGCTGGCCTCGGCGGTGCTCAACCACCGGCTCGTGCTGTCGTACGAGGCGGGGCTCGAGAAGGTGACGGCCCCGAAAGTGGTCGACGAGCTCGTGTCGCAGGTGCCGGAGATCGCGCGGTGAGAGTCGCCGTCGCCCTGGTGCTCGTTCTCGTCGCGAGCTCCGCAACCGCGCGGAGGCCAGCGCGCGTTTCGACTGCCGTGTCCTCGAACCCGCAGGCGTTCGGTGCCTTCTCGTACCAGTTCTCGCAGACTGAGCGCATCGAGGTGGCGTCCGGGAGGACCCTCGTGTCGGCGATCGGCCGCGGCCACACCCCGTGGATGGGCTGGTTCCCCTTGCGCGTCAGCATCGACAACAGCGGCGGCCCGAAGCAGACCGTCAAGCTCGTCTTCCGCTCGAATAACGGCAGTGGGTCGACCGAAGTCACCCGCTCGGTCGAGGTCGACTCCGGCTCGCGCGTGACCGTCTCGATGCCGATTCCCGCCGAGGCGCGCTACGGCAGCCTCGAGGCGAGCAGCCCCGTCATCGGTCGCCAGACGGGGCAGGTCGGCTTCACCAGCGTCTACGATCGCAACCGCCTCGTCCTGAGCCTCGGCACATCGGATGAGTTCGAGGCGTTTCTTCGCCAGAAGCCCGACAACGCGACTGGCGAAGACCAGGTGTTGCCGATGCCGCTCGACGAGGCTCCGACCGAGCTGACGGCCTACCTCGGGTTCCACGCTGTCTTCATCACCGACGAGCGCGGGTTCGAAGGGCTCAACGAGGCGCAGCGTCGCGCGCTCGAGGCGTGGGTGTCATCGGGCGGCACGCTCGTGCTCAAGGCGCCGCCGCGCACGAAGGGCGTCCTCCCGCTGCTGTCGCCCGACGAGCGGATTCAACCGTACGGCCTGGGACACGTCGCGTTCCTCGGCGACGACGCGAGCCTCTCGGCGGTGCCTGAGGCGAAGCTGCAGGTGGCGCCGCTCGGTCAGCAGGAGTCACGTCGCTACACGTCGTCGGGCACCGCGTCGTACACCGCGCTCCTGCCGCAGGCGCTCGTTCCCGTCGGCCGGTTCCTGCTCATCATCACGCTCTTCACCTTGCTCATCGGCCCGGGCAGCGTGTGGATCGCGCGCAAGCGTGGCCCCGCGGTGCTGCTGGCGACGATTCCCGCCACGGCGTTCGTGACGTGCGTCGTGATTCTGGGCTCGTCACTGCTGCTCGACGGCTTCACGGTGCACGGCTCGTCGTACGGCTACACGCTGCTCGATCGCGATCGCAACCGCGCCATCACCGTCGGGCTCACCGCCTGGTACGCGAACCTCGCGCCCCGCAGCGCCAGCTACGACGCGACGACGGGGCTGATCGCGCCGCAGCGCGGGGGCGAACCCACCGCCATCGACGTCGACTGGAGCGATGGCGCGCGCTTCCGCTCCGGCTTCATTCCCTCGCGCACCTATCGCGAGTGGGGCGTGGTGTCGGTCGAGCCGAGCCGCGCACGGCTGGTGGTGAAGCAGAAGGGTGAGGGCTTCGTGCTCCAGAATGCGCTGGGCATGAAGGTGAAGGCCGTCTGGGTCCGCGTCGGCGACGATCTCTTCGTCGCGCGCGACGTGCGTGATGGCGCCGAGGTCTCGCTGAAGCCCGACGACATGGTCGACGAGACGGCGCTCGAGCTGCCTGCACGCCAGCGCTTCGTCGAGTCGCAGTGGCGGCCGCTGGTGATGGCGCCGTTGTCCGATGGCCAGTTCCTCGCGAGCGTCGAGGGCGCAGGCTTCGTGCCCACCGGCGGCGTCGCGATGAACCTGCACGAAGGCAAACACGTGGTGCGCGGCGAGGTGGAGCGATGAGCCTGCTCGAGGTCAAGCGCCTGTCGCGTCACTACGGCGGCCTGCGCGCGGTCGACGACGTCAGCTTCACCCTCGAGGAGGGCACCATTCTCGGCTTCATCGGGCCCAACGGCGCCGGCAAGTCGACGACCATGCGAATCCTCGCGACGCTCGACGTGCCCACGGCGGGCGAGGTGCTGCTCGACGGAAAGTCGGTGGTGGAGCGCCCCGATCAGGCCCGCCCGCTCATCGGGTACATGCCCGACCGGTACGGCACCTACGACGACATGACGGTGTTCGAGTTCCTCGACTTCTTCGCGCGCGCGTACGGCCAGAAGGGCAAGGCGCGCGTCGAGCGGGTCGACTCGGTGATGGACTTCACCGGCGTGCTGCCGCTCAAGGACAAGCTCACCAGCGAGCTGTCGAAGGGCATGAAGCAACGCGTGGCGCTCGGGCGAACGCTGCTCCACGACCCACGTCTCCTCATCCTCGACGAGCCGGCTGATGGGCTCGACCCGCGCGCGCGCATCGAGCTGCGAGAGCTGCTCCGCGCCCTCGCGACGCAGGGCAAGGCGGTGCTCATCTCGAGCCACATCCTCACCGAGCTCAGTGAGATCTGTGACAGCTGCGCGATCATCGAGCAGGGCAAGTTGCTGGCGACGGGGCCGGTCTCGGAGATCCTCCACCGCTCGCAGGGCGCGGCGCCGTCGACCGAGGTGCAGCTGAAGCTCTTCGCCACCGCCGAGTCACTCGAGGCCGTCTTGAAGAAGGCTGAGCGGCTGTTGCTCGAGCAGCCGCTGGTGAAGAGCGTCTCGCTCGCGCAGGACGTGATTCGCGTTCGCCTCGAGCTCGACGTGGGCGCTGACTCGAAGGCGACCTGGGTCGACGAGGCGTGCGCGCGGCTCCTCTCGGCGCTGGTGCGGGAAGGCGTTCCCGTCTGCAGCTTCCAGACGCGGCAGCTCGACCTCGAAGACGCGTTCCTGCACGTGACGAAGGGCAGGGTCGCATGACGCCCCACGTCGTCGCCCCCGCGCCTGTCGTTCGCACGCCTGATGCGCTCGACGCCTTCGGTGCGAGCCTGGCCGACCGCATCAACCCCATCGTCGTCAAGGAGCTGCGCCAGCACCTGCGCACCCGAACCTTCTGGGTCTTCTTCAGCCTGATGCTGCTGGCGTGCCTTGGCATCTCCCTGGTGGCCTTCGTGCAGACCGACGAGTCCGACAAGGTGGGGCTCGTCACCTTCTTCGCCTTCTATACGGCGCTCTCGGGCGTGCAGCACTTCGTCATCCCGTACACGGCCTATCGGTCGATGGCTCGCGAGCAGGAGGACGAGACGTGGGTGTTGCTCTCGCTGACGGGGCTGGGGCCGCGTCGGATTCTCGCGGGGAAGCTCACCAGCTTCGTGCTGCAGGGCCTGTTGTACGCGTCGGCCGCCGCGCCGTTCCTGCTCTTCAGCTACTACCTCAACGGCATCGATCTGCCGACCATCGCGCTCGCCATCACGCTGGGCGCCGCGTTTCAGATCTTCCTCGTCTCGGTGTCGGTCAGCATCGCGACGCTCGCCGAGACGAAGCTGGTGCGCAGCCTGCTGCACTTCGTCGTCCTGGGGGCGTTGGCGATGGGCGCGACGAGCGGAATCAGCATCACCATCGGGCTGAGCGATGCGCTGCGCCGCAAGTCCCTCGACGCCGAGTTCTGGTTGGGCGCGGGCAGCGCGGTGTTCGCGATGGTGACGACGTCACTGCTGCTCTTCGAGTCGGCCGCCTCGAGGCTGTCGATGCCGACGGAGCCGTACGCGCGAGGCCCACGCATCATGTTCGTGCTGCAGGCGCTCGGAGGGCTCGCCGCGTTCGTGATCGGCTGGGTCCTCGACGGAGACGACGACATCATCGCGGGCGCCGCCGTCAGCTTCGCCATCTACGTGGGCTTCGTCGGCCTCTTCATCGCGTCGGATCGCGACTCGATGGCGAAGAACCACTGGGCGAAGTCTTCGCGCTTCTCGCTGCTGGCGCCCGGAGGGCTTCGCGGCTTCACGCTCGTGATGCTGACGATGCTCGTTGGCACCGCGGTGCTCGTCGGGTGCTTCGGCTTGGAGGACAACCCCGAGCCGGGCCTGTTGAACCTCATCCTCGCGGCGCCCGGGTACGTGACGCTCTACCTCTCGGCCTCGCTCATCATCGCCCGGTGGATTCCGCACCCCCCGTGGCAGACGCCCGCGATGGTGCGGCTGGTGGCGCTGGGTCTCTTCACCATCGGCGCTGGCGTGCCGCCCCTCGTCGGTGCCGTGGTGAGCGAAGGTGACGATCGCCTGCTCAACCTGCTCAACCCCGTCGTCGGGCTCGTCAACGTCGTGCGCGATGGAGACCCGGCCCTGCTCCAGGTCGGGCTGGTGTGGGCCGTCGCTGGCATCGTCGGCGTCGCGGCCTTCCTGGTGCTGCTCCGAAAGGACATTCGCTGGGCATGACCGCGGCTGCCGCCATCGCGCCCGAGTCTGCGCAGTCCTTCGGGGAGCGCCTCGCCGAGTGGGCCGGCCCGCTCGTCGTCAAGGAGGTGCGTGCCGACCTGCGTTCGCGCTCGTTCGGCGTGGCCTTCGGGCTGATGCTCCTCGTGGGCTTCGTGGTGGTGATGGTGAACGCGGGCCTCACGTCTCGAAACCAGACCGGGCAGGGCGCCTCGGCCTTCATGGGCACCACCATCGCCTTCGCCGTCTACGGCCAGCTGTTGCTGCCCTTCATCGCCTACCGGGCGATGGTGAAGGAGCGCGAAGACGAGACGTGGGTGTTGTTGGTCCTGACGGGGCTGGGCACCGACGGCATCGTGCGCGGGAAGGCTCTGTCGGCCATGGCGCAGCTCGGCCTCGGCGCCGCCGCCACCATGCCGTTCATGCTGCTGAGCTACCTGTTGTCGGGCATCGGCCTGCTGAACGTGGTGCTCGGCGTGTGGTGGCACCTCGGCCTGTCCGTGCTGTTGACGAGCGCTGCCCTCGGGTTCGCCGCGCAGTCGGAGTCTCGACTCGAGCGTGCGCTGGGACACTTCGTGGTGCTCGTCGTCTGCTGCGTCCTCGCCGCCCCTTCGTTGGCCGTGACGGGCGCGCTCGCCTTCAACGGGGAGCGGGTGGTGCGTGAAGGCGACCTGCTTGGAATGCTGATCGGGCTGCCGGTCGCGATGCTGGTGCTCGCGTGGTGTGTGCCCCCGGCCGCCTCGGCAGCGCTCGCGTTGGACTCCGAATCGAGGACCCACCCTGCGAGGGTGCGGGTCTTCGGCGCTTTTCTGCTGGGGACCTTCGCGACCGCGGGCCTGGTGAGGTTCTTCGCCGCGCACGTCGAGGTCATCCTCGTGGCGTCCGTCATCGTGTCGTTGCTGCTGCTCGTCGTGGGCTTCTTCTCGTTCTCGGAGCGCCCCGGGTTTCCCAAAGCAACCGCCGCCGACGGGTATCGCCGGCCTGGCGCGTTTCGGAGCGCGCTGATGACCGTCACCCTGCTGGCCGTGTCCGGCGCCGTGTTCTTCGCGATCGCCTACAGCGATCGCCATCGCGCGACGGGCTTGACCATCGCGGCGCCTTCGTTCGTCGCGCTCTACCTCTCGCTCGGGCTGATGGTGGGACGGCTCACGCCGCTCAAACGCCTCGGGGCCCCGCAGGCCATGCGCATCGGCTTCCTCGCCGCGACGGCGCTCGGCATCGCGGTGCCGACGATTCTCTCGCTGCTGACGGACCACCGGCCCGACCGCGGCCCGGCGTGGGTGGTGAATCCACTCTTCGGCATGGTGCGCTTCCTCGACCGCAGCCACCTCGAGGGCGAGGCCGCGCTCCTCGGAGCGCTCGCCCTGCTGATGACGTTCATCGCGCTCATGCTGCTCCACGGCGAAGACGGGGTGCGAACGAATGCTCACTGACTCGCCGCCCGACCTCTCGATGGTGGAGCGGGCCAGCGCTGGCCTCTCGCTCAAGATGCCGCGGGTGCCGCACCGCGGCCGGCTGGGCGACTCACGCTCGGCGTCGGTGGGCAGCTCGATGGAGCTCCACGACTTCCGCACGTACCACCCGGGCGACGACCTGCGGCACGTCGACTGGAACGCAGTTGCGCGCACCGGCGAGCTGGTGATTCGCGTTCGACAGGACGAGGTGTCGCCGCGCGTCGAGGTGGTGCTCGATGCCACCGCGTCGATGGCAGTCTCGCCCGAGAAGTCCGCCCGCGCGAAAGAGGTGGCGCTGTGGGTGTGCGAGCTCGCGCGGCATGGTGGCTGCGAGCCCGTGCTGCTGATCGCCGGCCGCGAGGTGCAGCGCGTGCCAGGCCCACAGACCCGGCTGGCGCTCTCGGGCGTGAAGGCAGACGGGAAAGAAGCGTTCGACGTGACCCTGGGGCGCCTCCCGCCGTTTCAGCAGTGCGGTCTGCGCGTGGTGGTGAGTGACTTTCTCGTCGAGGCCGTGCCCGGGCCGCTCGCGGAGCGCTTCGCACGGCACGCCGCGGGCTGCGTGCTGGTGCAGGTGCTCGACGTCGAAGACGTGGATCCCGGCGGTGGTGCTGGCGCGCGGCTCGTCGACGCCGAGTCGGGAGACGTGCTCGAGCGCATTCTGACGCCTGGCGTCCTCGACGCGTACCGTGAGCGCTTCACGGCGCACGTGCTGGGGTGGCAGGCCGCGGCGCGCCGGGTGTCTGCGTCCTGGGCGCAGGTGAACGCGACCGAGCCGTTGACGGCGCTCGCGCGTCGAGAGCTCTCGCTGCTCGTGGAGGCGGCGTGAGCCTCGGCTTCCCGCTCGGCCTGCTCGCGCTCCTCGCCGTGCCGGCAGTGGTGGCCGCGTACTTCCTGCGACGCAAGCAGCCCCCGCGGCTCGTCAGCGCCCTGTTCCTCTGGCGAACGCCCGACCAGCGCGCCGAGGCCGGGCCCCGCTTCGAGCGCTTTTCCCGCGAGGCGTCGCTGGTGCTCGAGACCCTCGCGCTCATCGCCGCGGCGCTCTTCCTGGCCGACGCGCGCTGCGGTGAGACGGCGAAGCGGACCCACGTCGTCGTCGTCGTCGACGGCAGCCTGTCGATGCTCGCCTCGAAGGATGGGCGCTCCGCTGCGGACGCGGCCCGTGACGCCGTCGCCGAGCTGGTGAAAGACGAAGGCGCCTCGGTGTTGACCATCATCGAGACCGGCACGAAGCCGCGGCTCCTCGCGGGTCCTCAGCTCGACGTGGCCCGGGCCACCGCGGCGCTCGAGGCGTGGCGACCCTCGCAGCCGTCGCACGACCCGACCCCGGCGTTCGCGCTCGCGCGGGAACTCACCACCGTGCCGAAGCAGCGGCTGTTCTTCATCACCGATGGACCGGTGGGAGAGCTCACGCTGCCACCCGAAGTCCAGGGCCGCTCGGTCGGCCGGCAGCTCGAGAACGTCGCCTTTCTCTCTGCGCAGCGTCATGACGAAGGCGGCGTCGCGACGATGACGGTCCGGGTCGCCGGCTTCGTGAATTCCCCTCGAACCGTTCCAGTGCGTTTCTCGACGACGGGCGGGCTCACGCAGTCGCAGGAGGTCGCGCTCACGCCCGGGGCGACCGCCCTGGTTCGCGTCGGCATGAAGACCGACGACGCCATCGAGGTGTCGCTCCCTGACGACGCGCTGATGGAAGACGGGCGGCTTCGGCTTCCCCCTGCGCCGACACCTGACCTCGCCCTCTCGGTCCTCGATGGGCTCGATCCCTCGGCCCAGACGACCATCTCTCGCGCGCTGCGGGTGATGGGCAACGTCACCTTCGTCAAGCAGGGCGCAGCGCTCACCATCGGGCCGCCCTCGTCGAAAGCCGGCGTCCGCGTCGGCGTCACCGGAGCCCTCAAGTCCTTCGTGGGCCCGTTCTTCGCGCAGAAGACGCACGCCTTGCTCGACGACGTGCAGCTGGGTGGCGTGGTTTGGACGGCTGGAGAGAACCCACCCGGGCAGCCGCTGCTGAGCGCGGGCCCGGTGGTGCTGATGAGCGAGGACGATGACGGCGTGGTGCACCTCAACCTCGACGTCTCACGCAGCAACGTGCAGCGCTCGGTCGCGTGGCCGGTGCTCTGGGGCAACGTCGTTCGTCGCGCGCGGATTTCCCACGAGGGCTTCCCGAGGCGCCTGGTGCACATCGGCGAAGACGTGCCTGTCGTCACCTCGGCTGGAGCGTCGTGGGTGCTCCAGGGCCCCGACGGCACGTCACGCCCGGTGCTCGGCGTGGGCGTGCTCACCGTTCCTCCGCTCTCGCCGCCGGGTGGGTGGAAATTGCTTCGCGATGGGAAGGCGTTCGACACCGTCGAGGTGCTGGCCCTCGATGCCCACGAGTCCGACGTGCGCACGCGTGGGCCCTGGTCGGTCGACGCGGCGAAGACCGACGCGTTGGCGACCCTGGCGACCGACCGTCCGCGCGCGTGGGCGTGGGTGCTGGCCGTGCTGGTGCTGATGCTCGCCGACTTCTGGCTCACCGCCCGGAGGCGCGCATGAGCTTCGTCGCCCCGCAGGCGCTGCTGCTCCTCATCCCGCTCGGCCTGTTGCTGTGGCGAACCGGGAAGCTGCCCGGTCCTCCGATGTGGCTTCGTGGAGGGCTCGTGCTGGCGCTCGTGGTGGCCCTGGCGCAGCCCGAGTGGAAGCTCGCCAGTGATGGGAGCGATCTCGTCGTCATCGTCGACCGTTCCCGCTCGATGCCCGCGGGGAGTCTCGATCAAGCGACCGAGCTCATTCATCTGCTCGAGCAGGAGCGGCGCGCGGGCGATCGCGTCGGCGTCATCTCGTTCGGTCGCGAGGTGCGCGTCGAAGCGCCGCTCTCACACGACACGCGCTTCGGCGGCTTCAGTCAGGCCATCGATGGCGAAGCCTCGAACCTCGCCACGGCGCTCGACGCTGCCGCCGACCTGATCCCGCAGGATCGTGCGGGCCGCGTGCTGGTGTTGTCCGATGGACGCCCGACCGGCCTCGACCCGCGCTCCTCGGCGCGACGGCTCGCGGCGCGTGGCGTGCCCGTCGACGTTCGCCCGTTGATTCGCGAAGACGCAGCGCTCGATGTTGCCGTGACGGGCCTCGAGGCCCCGGCCGCCGTCACCCAGCAGGAGCCGTTTCTGCTCACCGCGACCGTCAAGACGAACGCGGCCACCGACGCAACGCTCACGCTGCTGCGCAACGGCAAAGCCATCACCCAGACGACGCGTGCACTTGGCGAAGGTCCGACGGTGCTGACGTTCCGCGATCTCGTCGAGGCGCCGGGCCTGGTGGCGTACCAGCTTCGCGTGACGGCGAAGGGCGACGGGCTTCCCGAGAATGACATCGGCCGCGCGGTGGTCCGGGTCGACGGCCCGCCCTCGGTGCTGCTGCTCACCGACCGGCCCAACGGCGTGGTGGCGCAGACGCTCAAGGCCGCGGGCATGGCCGTCGACGCGAAGCTGCCGTTCGCGCTCGGCATGGAGCACCTCGAGAACGTCGGCGCCGTGGTGCTCGAGGACGTCGAGGCGTCGCGGCTGTCCGAGGCGGGGCTCCAGGTGCTCGCGCAGTACGTCAGGGAGGCGGGCGGCGGCCTCGTCATGACGGGCGGCCGGCACTCGTTCGGAGAAGGTGGCTATCGCAAGTCGCCGCTCGAGCCGGTGCTGCCGGTCTCGCTCGAGGTGCGTGAGGAGCAACGCAAGGCGTCGGTCGCCATCAGCATCATCATGGACTGCAGTTGCTCGATGGGCGCCACCGTTCCCGACGGGCGCACGAAGATGGAACTCGCGGCGGAAGGCGTCGTCGGTGCACTGCAGTTGCTCAACGATCGCGACGAAGCCTCGGTGCACATGGTGGACACGTCGGACCACGAGATCTTCGGGCTGCGCGCCGTCTCCACCGGGCTGCCGCTCGACAAGGTGGCTCGCGGGTTCTCGGGCGGCGGCGGCATCTACGTCGACGTCGGCCTGCGCACCGCGAAGAAAGAAATCCTTCGCTCGGGAAAACCCACGCGCCACGTGCTGCTGTTCTCTGACGCGGCGGACTCGGAGCAGCCCGGCGACTACCGCGACACGCTCGACGATCTGCTCGCCCAGAACGTCACCGTCTCAGTCATCGGCATGGGCACGCGCACCGACTCCGACGCGCAGCTGCTCGAAGAGATCGCCGTGCGTGGCAACGGCCGCATCTACTTCGCCGAAGACGCCACCAGCCTGCCGCGCATCTTCTCGCAAGAGACCATCGCGGTGGCGCGCTCGAGCTTCGTCGATGGCGACATTCCCCTCGCGCCGGGACCCGATCTCGCGATGCTGGGGCGTATTCCGACGGCGGGGCTCTCGTCGTGCGGCGGCTACAGCCTCACCTACGTGAAGCCGAACGCGAGCGTCGGCGTGCGCACCACCGACGAGAACAAGGCGCCGCTGCTCGCGTTCTGGCCGCACGGAAGAGGCCGCAGCGTCGCGCTCACCGCCGAGGTCGACGGCAAGTACACGGGCGCCTTCTCGGCCTGGAGTGGGCTGCGCGCCTCGCTCGAGCAGTCGGTGCGTTGGGTGATGCCTCCGCTCGCGACCAGCGTCGACGCCGTCACTCGCGCACGGCTCACGGGGAACGATCTGCACGTCACGCTCGACTTCGACCCGGCCTCGCCGCCGCCCTCGGGGCAGGCCACGCTCGTGCTGCTCAGCGGCGACGCGAAGGTGAAGCCCGTCGAGATCCCCATGCGCTGGGAAGACGAAGACCGGCAGGGCGCGCACTTCGTGTTGCCGGGCACGGGCACGTGGCATCCCGTCGTGAAGCTGGGCGACCGCGTCTTCCGCGCACCGCCGGTGACGTTGCCCTGGGTGCCAGAGTTCGAGCCCGCGCCGCCGAAAGAGGGCCGCGCGTCCCTCGTCGGCGTGGCGAAGGCCGGCAGCGGCGTGGAGCGGCTGGCGATGACAGGCCTCTTCGCCGAGGGGCAGCAGTCATTCGCGCGCGTGCCTCTCGCACCGTTCCTCGTCTCACTCGCAGTGCTCTTGCTCGTCGGCGAGGTCTTCGTGCGCCGCTTCTTGTCGGGCCCTCGTGTGCGTCGTCAGAGCCCCGCGGTTGCGCCACCGTTGCCTTCCATGCCGCCGCCTGCCGTCAGCACGCCCACCGCAGCCGGCGTCTCTGCGCCGCCGCTGCTGCCCGAGAGCTCGCCCCCGAAGCCTCCCGAGCCGCCACGAGATCCACTCGCTGAAGCTCGCGAGCGTGCCCGGAAACGGACGCAGCGGTAGCCTCGAGTGCTGCCAGTCCGAACCCGCCTCGAGGAGAGGGCGCGCGACGTCAGACTCACCGTCACTGCGTCTCGTCGCACCCGACATCAGGCGCGGTGTTCACCGGAGTCGGCCGCCGCTGACCATCGATGTCGTCGGCTGGAGCGCCCGCCATGCTCCCCGCCCCGCGCATCGGCGAGAGGGTGCTGATGCGGAAGTTCGCGATGAAGCCCGGGTCGTTTGACAGGTTGTTGAACGAGCTGACACTCATGCTGTTGAGCCCGTTGATCTGCCCGGCGCTGGTCAGCGTCGTCGTCCCTTCGTCTTGATAGAGTGGCGACATGCCGGTGAAGCCCGGCGCCCAGAAGTCGTTGTGCTCGATGACCGCGGGGTCACTGCTCGAGTCAGCCTCCTGGAACGCGAAGCGCACCGAGGCGACCCCTTGCGCCGTGATGATGTTGTTGCGGTAGCTGCCCATTGGCGAGAACACCGACCCTGGCGAGGTCGACCGCACCGCGACGCCGACGATCAGCGTATTGAAGCTGCTCGAGCCGCCGACCACCGGGACGAAGGTGTTGCTGTGGACGTCGGGCGCAGGCGCGCTCATGTCGCCGCTGCGGCGCGCGTTGGCCTGCTCGAACGCGATGACGCTCGGGCAGCTGCCGCCGATGACCAGGTTGTTCTCGACTCGCGAGCTCGAACCCTCGAGGCGCAGGCCGTAGAGGAACGGGTTCCCGCCGCTGTTGGTGCACTGCTGGCCGTCAGCGCCGAAGGTGTTCCTCGCGATGCGCGGCGACGACTGCGTGATGAAGCCGTGCACCACGAGGCGTGCGTCCTGCGCGCTCGCCGAGTTGTTGAACACCTCGCTGCACGAGCCGGGGCACGAGGCCGTGCCCGACGCGCAGTTGCCGACGCACGCGAGCCCGATGGATGCCTGAATGGCGCGGCCGCCCGTGATGCTGCGGTTGTTCGCGATGCGGCAGTTCGAGTTGGTGCCCGCCACGCCGTTCTGCTGTTCGTGAGTGCAGAGGACGCCCGTCGCGCTCTGCGGAACGATGATCTGCGCGATGCTTCCCTGGATGTTGTTGTTCCCGTCGATCTGCAAGCCACACCCGTTGTTCGCCGCCACGCCGATGACGTAGCTGTTGGCTCCCTGGGCCACGCCGCCCTGTACCTGCGTCGTCTGCAGCCTGGGGTTCACGCTGATCGGCCCGAGGGCCGTGCAGTTGCTGAAGCTGACGCCAACCGAAGCGACCGGTGGAGTCGTTCCATTGGGAATGCCAGTGCAGCCGCGCGCTTCAGCGGAGTCGATGACGATGTTGCTCGTGTTGCCGCTCGCCGCGATGCCGACGCAGGTGCCGGCGCTCGCGACGCCTGACGCTGCAGACGAAGAGCGGAACGACGTGCCCGCGCCGTCGACCAGCAACAGACCAGCGCTGCTCGCGCCGCTCAGCGGAACCCCTGAAGCCGTGTTGCCTCCGCGCAGGTCGACGAACTCGAGGTCGGCCGACGCGTTGTTCACCACCACGCCGTACGAGTTCGTGCTCGCAGGGCCTGCGAGCACGTCGGCGCGATTGATCGTCGTCGACACGCCCTCGAGGCGCGGGTTGGGTCGACTGAGGGCTCCCGCCGTACCGGTGATGCTGACGCCCACTGCCGTGGCAGGCGCGGGCAGGCCACCTGAGGGCTGGACGACCTCGAAGTCGCGCAGTGTCGGAGACGCGTTGATGATGGTGATGGCCGAGACCGTCGTCGCTCCAGAGATGGCGCCCGCGCTCTGAACGCGAATGCCGTCGAGCCCCGAGGTCCGGCCTGCGCCCGGCGCGAACGTGACGCCCGTCGGGGTCAGGTTGATGAGCGACGTGCGGTTCCCCGAGCGCACCCACGAGAACGTCGACGAGACCGTCCACCGGCCCTGCACCACCACGCCCGCGGGTATGGTGACGTTCTCGGCGTAGGCCGTCAGGGTGCCTTGCGCCGATCCCACGAAGACCGTCGGACGGCCGAGCTGCTGCGCCACGACGATGCCGCGCGCGATGGTGCGCAACGGGCTGGCACGGGTGCCCGGGTTGGTGTCGAGCGAGCCGGCGCAGGTGACGCAGACGTAGGTGTCGAGGGGCCCACCACCGGCTGAGCCGCCGCCGATGGAGCCGCCCGCGGAGCCGCCGCCGATGGAGCCGCCCGCGGAGCCGCCGCCGAAGACGATGCCGCCCGCGGAGCCGCCGCCGAAGACGATGCCACCCGCGGAGCCGCCGCCGAAGACGATGCCACCCGCGGAGCCGCCGCCGAAGACGA
>JBBAQZ010000008.1:0-114176 GCA_040400045.1 Myxococcaceae bacterium | reverse complement strand
CCCGCGGAGCCGCCGCCGAAGACGATGCCACCCGCGGAGCCGCCGCCGAAGACGATGCCGCCCGCGGAGCCGCCGCCGAAGACGATGCCACCCGCCGAGCCGCCGCCGAAGACGATGCCGCCCGCCGAGCCGCCGCCGAAGACGATGCCTCCCGCGGAGCCGCCGCCGAAGACAACGCCACCCGCGGAGCCGCCGCCGACGGGGCCGCCTGCGGAGCCGCCGCCGATGGGGCCGCCTGCGGAGCCGCCGCCCATGACGATGCCGCCCGCAGAGCCGCCGCCCATGACGATGCCGCCCGCGGAGCCGCCGCCCATGACGATGCCGCCCGCGGAGCCGCCGCCCATGACAATGCCGCCCGCGGAGCCGCCAGCCGAGCCACCTGCTGCGCCGCCGGCATCACCGCCCGCTGCGCTGCCGCCCGCCGCCGTACCACCCGCCGCGCCTCCAGCCGTCATTCCACCAGCCGCGTTACCCCCTGCGCTACTGCCGCCACCCATGACGACGCCGCCTGCTGCTCCGCCACCAACCCCTGCGTCCAGGTCTTCCGGCACGACGACGTTGCAGTCGCAGCCGACAGTGACGAGCGACGCGCAACACATCCAGCCGAGCAAACGCTTCATGAACGACCTCGAGAGGGCAGGGGGAGGGCCCGGAACCGACGACCGCTGAGCATGCCATAGACCATCTCGGCCAGTGAGGAGATGCGCGGTCTTCCACCGGGGGCTTGTCGGCAACGCTGCCGTGAATGTCGTTCGCTCTGCAATCAATGCGGAGTGGGTGCTGTTTTCCTCGACACCCGTTCGGCTGCGGACTTGGTTCGTCCGCTCCCGAGCCAATGGTCGGCGCCGAGGTCGATCTCCAACTCGAGGTCGGGTCGTCGACCAACGGGCGGTGGCTCGGCCTGGAGTCGGCGGTGGCAGTGTCCCGCACGGGCAACGCACCTGCGTCCTGCTCCACCGTGACCTCTGGCGCTCGCGTCTCGAGCGCTCGTGCCGGCCCACACGCCGCGAAGCCGAGGCCAGCAGCGACGACGCACCGTCGTGAGCACGTCGTCATGGAAGGCCACCATCGACCGGGCGGCCGTTGACGACCGCGACGGCATCGAGATCGAAGCCGCCCGCCGGTGGGCCGTAGAATCGATTGGCGCCTGAGTCCTTCAAGCGGACGAAGCGAGCGCGCGTGAGCCCGACCTGCGCGAGATCGAAGCCGTCCCCCCCGGCCACGTTCGGATCGGTCGCCGAGATGCCCATCGCAGGATTGCCGAAGACGAGGTGTGTGCCCGCGCAGCCCGGGAAACCGGCATCGGCGTCGCCACTCGCGCAGGGGAACTCGCGCCAATTCACGCCATCGTCGCTGACCGCCACGACGCCGGTCTCGAAGAAGGTGCCGAACGGGTTCTCGAAGACGAGCAGGTCCACCCCGGGTCCATCGACCGCGAGAATGTCGGTGAACTCCAGCTCGATGACCCCTTCGCGGCCAAGTGAGAGGACGTCGAGGGAGCCTGAGCTCGCCCCGCCGCCCTCGGGAGGCCCGAGGACCAACTCGGGAAAGCGGTCCTGCCCGAAGCCGGCGCCAGCTCCGGGCGTGAAGCGAACGACGCGATCGGCCCATGGGTCGGGCGCTCCTGCATCGATGAGCAGACCTGCGTCGACGCCCGCATCGGAGCTCGAGCCGGCATCGATGAGGACGCTCGCGTCGATGGAACCACCAGTCTCGAGCACGTCAGGAGGAAGCCCGCCGTCGACTGACCTGACGGGGGCTCCACACGACATGAAGACCGCGGTGAGCGCCGCGAGATGCTTCACGGGTTCAGCTTCACCAGGCGTCGGCCCTGACGGTCGGTGAGGCCGAGATAGAGCTCCGTGCCCGAGCCGATCGCCACGAAGACGCGCGTGCATTGCAGCGGGCCATTCTCGAGCAGCACCTGCGTGGTGCCCACGGTAACGGTCTGTGTCCCCGAGCCCGCCAGGGTCAACGGCACGCGCACGACACTCGCCGTGAACGGGTTGAACATGGCGTCGTAGCCGCCGCGCACGACGATCGCGTCGTTGCCGAACGAGGTGAGGTCGGCGAACTCGTCGCCCTCGGCGACCACGGGGGCGGTGTTGGCGGTGTACGTGAATGAGGATCCGCTCGCGATGGGGCCGAGGTACGCCGACGGCGTGATCGCGCGCGCGACGTTGCTGTAGTCGGGGGTGCGTGAGTTGCCCGCGACCACGATGCCGTTCGACGTCACGGTCGTGTAGCCGCTCCCTGCGAACGGATCAGGGAAGGTCGTCAGGAGCGCCGTCTGCGAGGGGTTGCCTGGCCGCAGCGCGAACAGCCCGTTGCCAGCCGCGGTCCCGAGGCCCGTGCCGTTGATGAGGAACGCTCCGGAAGGAAGACCGGCCGTCGTGAAGTTGCCCGGGGCGTTCACGTATTCGACGCCTGAATCTGCGGGCTGAATGAGCGCCACCACGCCAGGGAAGCCGGCTCCCGACTTCGTGTAACCCGTCAGGAGTTGCTGGCCATTCGAGGAGATCGTGCTCCCGACGAACGTCCCTGCGTCGCGATCAGCCGGTGCGCGCACGTCGACGATGGCGGCGCCGAGCGAGAGGGAGGGCAGGGTGCCGAGGCGGCGCAGTTGTCGATCCGTCGTGACGGTGTAGAGCTGACCTGCGTGCAGGCCGAAGGCCGTCGTCCCTGCTGGGAGCGCGCCAGACGCCACCACGGTCGTCGTGCCACGCAGCGCAAACGTTCCAAGCGCCGCATCGAGCGTCACCGTGGCGCACGTCACTCCGGCGTCGATCGCCGAACCGCCCGCTGCAGAACCGCCTGCTGCAGAACCGCCCGCTGCCGAACCGCCTGCTGCCGAACCGCCTGCTGCAGAACCGCCTGCTGCAGAACCGCCCGCTGCCGAACCGCCTGCTGCCGAACCGCCTGCTGCCGAACCGCCTGCTGCCGAACCGCCTGCTGCCGAACCGCCCGCCGCCGAACCGCCCGCCGCCGAACCGCCCGCCGCCGAACCGCCCGCCGCTGACGCTCTGCACTCGTTCATCCGGCACGACGCCACGCCCGAACACACGGCGCACGCCGCTCCGTTGATTCCGCACGCGGTGCTCACGTCACCAGCGGCGCACACTCCGTTCGAGAGGCAGCACCCGCTCGCACAATTCTGCGGCGTGCATCGCTCCAGCGGTGGAGGGCAACCCACCAACACCGTCACTGCCAGGACCGCCATCATCCACGTCTTCGTCGACATCATTCCTCCGCCAGGAACCCCCTCGGGCTCCGGTTGCCGCCAGCGAGGGAGGCGTCGCGACGGACCTGTCGACACGGAGCGCGTCAATGCCGCGAGGCGCGACGAGAACGAACCCGGTGGAGTGACCTGTCCGCCGCGCTCCCCTCGGAGCGAGATGGAACTGCTGTTCCGGAGGGCACCCTCCACGATGGAGGACTCCCCGGGTCGGACAGGTCTTCGGACTCACAGGCCTCGGCGCTCGTCGCGCCACCTACTCACCGTCGCTTCCCAGGCCCCGTATCGGCCCAGTGCTTTGATGACGGCTTTCGTTCCTGCTCACCGCTGCGGGGCAGCCCCGGATTCACACCGGGTTCCCTTGACCGACGCGCTCCGCTTAGGCCGCTCCGCGGTTGCGCCGCAATCAGTTTGTCTGACGACGAATCACTTCCGCCGCGCCGCCACGATCAACCCAGCGGCCAGTGGGAGCAGCGCGACCGCCAGCCCGCCACCGCAGCCCGACGCATTCCGTACTGGGGTCGGCACGCACCGGCCATTGCTGCACGAAAGGCCACGGTCACAGTCCCGCGAGGACAGGCAGGGGTCGCGCGTCTCGTTCTCTTCGGACGTCATGTCGGGGCCGCCCATGCCTGCCGACGCATCGGGGATCGACGCGTCGAGCGCGAAGGCCTGCGCGGCGCTGAAGAACAAGAGAGCGACGAGAGTTCGTTTCATCGTGCCCGAGCCTACCTCGTTGGCCTCGAATGTGGGTCGCACGTCGCGGTCGTGGGCGGTATACACGTCACCGCCATGGCGCCGACCATCCTCGTCGTTGACGACAACAAGGAGTTGGTGGCGCTCCTGACCTCGCTCTTCGAACAGGCGGGCTACGCCGTCATCGGCGCGAACAAGGGCCGTGCCGCGGTCGAGCTGGGCAAGGCCGAGCCTGTGGCGCTCGCGCTCCTCGACATGCTGCTCCCCGACATGATGGGGAACCACGTCGCCGAGGGCCTGCGGACGGCGCGACCCGGCCTCAAGCTCGTGTTCATGACGGGCGTGTTCAAGGGCGCGCGTCACTCGAAGGAAGCGCTCGAGCGGTTCCCGGGTTCCCTCTTCGTCGAGAAGCCGTTCGATGCGAAGCAGCTGCTCGAGACGGTGCGAGGTCTGGTTCCTCCGCCCGGTGGCGCAGTGGTGCCAGCGCCATCCGAGGCGCCGGCGGAGTTCGACGTCGAGCTCGACATCGACGTCGAAGATGAAGAGCAGGACGCGATGGAGCTCACCGGCCGCATCAAGGTGACCGGCGGCGGCAACATTACGGCCGAGCTCTCGGGCATCGCGCTGACTGCGGGGAAGCCGCTCCGCGGCGGTGTCTCGGGTTCGCGGCCAGTCACCTCACCGGCTCTCGTGCCGCCGCCGCCGCCTCCAGACGACTCCCGCGAGCCCAGCGCTCGTGCGGCCCGCCAGGGCGAACTGCGCGACAACCTGCCCGGCCTGATCACCGCTTTCTACCTCGCGAAAGAGACTGGCGAGCTCTCTTGCAAGAAAGGCAAGGTCAAGAAAGTCGTCTACTTCGAAGGCGGTCAGCCGGTCTTCGCGCTGTCCAACCTCGCGGCCGATCGCTTCGGTCAGTTCCTGGTGCGCGTCGGGAAGATCAAGGCCGAGCAGCTCGAAGACGTGGCGGTCGTCGCCCAGCAGACCAACCGCCGCACCGGCGACGTCCTGGTCGAGCGCGGCCTGCTCAAGGACACCGAGCGCCTCTATTACGTGGGGCAGCAGGTGAAGAGCATCATCTACAGCCTCTTCGGCTGGGAAGAAGGCCAGTTCGTGCTGACCTTCCGTGAGAAGGCGCGCACCGAGTCGATCAAGCTCGACGTCTTCCCCGGCAACCTCGTCGCCCGAGGCATCAAGAAGCTCTACAAGCCTGAGCGCATCGCGCGGCTGGTTCGTCCCGAAGATCGCCTGATGCCCAGCATGCAGCCGCCGTATCAGCTCAACGAGCTCGAGCTCGAGAAGTGGGAAGCGACGTTGCTCCCTCGGCTCGACGGCACGCGAACGAACGCCGAGATCTTCGCGCTCGCCAACAAGCCGGAGCATCAGGTGCGCGCCTTCCTCGCCTCGCTGCTGGGGCTCGAAGTGCTCGTCAAACGAGAGACCTGACTCGACGAAGGTCAGCGGGTCGACAGGATTCACTGCTTTGTGACCTCCGGGCGCAGAACCTGGGGTATGGCCCCAGTGGTCTGATCACCAAGGAGTCACCATCGTGAAGCTCTCAACCTTTCGAGTCTTCGGTCTCGGCGCGCTGATCGGCGTGTCGGCTTCGGTGTCGACGTCGTGCTCGCCGCCTCCGGCCCAGTGCAGCGCGTCGACGTGCGCGAACGGCTGTTGTTCCAACGGCCAGTGCGTCGGAGGAACGGCGCCGACGGCGTGTGGCGCGCGCGGCAACATGTGCGTGTCGTGTCCGACGGGGTTCAGCTGCACGAGTGGCTCGTGCACGCCGACGAACACGGGCGGTGGCTTCGCGACGGGTGGTGGTTCGGCGGCTGGTGGCGCAGCGGCAGGCGGCTCGGCGGCGGGCGGTTCGGCAGCGGGCGGCTCTGCAGCGGGCGGCTCGGCAGGCGGTTCGGCGGCAGGCGGTTCGGCAGCGGGCGGTTCGGCAGCGGGCGGCTCGGCAGCGGGCGGCTCGGCAGCGGGCGGCTCGGCAGCGGGCGGCTCAGCGGCAGGCGGCTCGGCGGCAGGCGGCTCAGCGGCAGGCGGCTCGGCAGCAGGTGGTACGGCCGGCGGTGGCGTGGCTCCCTTCGCGGTCTTCGTCGATGACTACCGAAGCGGCTCCTCGTTCCTCGACTTCGGCGGTTCGATCAACAACGTCACTCGCGACACGACCAACCCGAACAACGGCCGTGCATCGTTGAAGGTCGTCGGTCCCTCGATGAGCTACACGGGCGGAGCGATCGTCTCTTCGACGCCGGTCGATCTTCGCGCGTACAACGTGATCACGTTCTGGGCGAAGGCCTCGGCGAGCACCACCATCCCCAACATCGGCTTCGGTGACACGGCCTCCGTCACCAGCGGGCCGCTGATCGCCGAGTTCCACACGACGGTCATCGGCACCGCGTGGGCGAAGTACACCTTCCCGATCCCCAACCCGACGGCCATGGGCGCGAACACGGGCCTGTTCTTCTTCGCCGGTGGCATCAGCGCGCCTGCGACGGTGTGGTTCAACGACGTGCAGTTCGAGTCGATCAGCCCTGCGGCTTACGCGACGGCAGTTGGCGTGGTGACGAACGTGTCCGTCGCCTGGCCGGGCGCGAGAAACGTGGCGATCGGCTCGCCGTACACGCTCGACTTCAACCCCAACACGGTCTTCTGGACGACGCCGACGGCGTACCGCGTGGGCTGGAACTACTTCTCGCTGCGCTCCAGCAACCCCGGCGTGGCGGTCGTCAGTGCAGACGGCGTCATCACCGCGGCCGACGCGGGCATGGCGGTCATCAGCGCCAACCCGTTCGGAGGCTTCACCGTGCCGGGCAGTGTGACGATCACCGTGCCGGGCGGGTCGGGCCCATCGGCGCCGCTCACTCCGGCCGCTGACCCGGGTGCTCGCGCGGCGAACCAGGTCGTCTCGCTCTTCACCAGCAGCAACATCTACGCGACGAAGGCCATCGACACCTTCGGTACCCCGTGGAGCAACAACGGCGCCGGCCCGTTCCTGACGAACTACACGATCCCCAGCGCATCGATGCGCGTCGTGAAGCGGTACGCCACGCTCAACTACGTCGGCTGGGACTCGCTCAACCCGAACACGCACATCAACGTTCCGGGCACGTGGACCCTCCACCTGAGCGTGTGGACGGCGAACGCCACGACGTTCTCGGTGAAGCTGGTGACGTTCAATGCGCCGGGAGGCGGCAACACGGGCGGGACGAACGGTGCCGAGTTCCAGTTCAACTTCTCGGGCCTGATGCAGGGCACGTGGAACGAGCTGAACGTGCCGCTGACGGCGTTCACCGGTGTCGACACGACGCACATCGGTCAGATCATCATCGCGAACAACACGCCGACGCTCGAGTCAGGCACGTTCTTCCTCGACAACATCTACTTCTTCCAGTGACGAACGCGCGAAAGCGCTGACGTCGAGGACCGGCTCTCTCTGCGCAAGCGGGGGGAGCCGTCTTCATTCCGGGCCGCGCGGACCGCGCCGGTGCGCCTGAAGACCGTCCTCCATCGGGAAACTTAGACCCGCTGACGTTGGTGATAAGAGTCGCCTCATGCATCGCTTCACCCGAAACGCCTCTGCGCTGCTGATCGTCGACGTCCAGGAGCGGTTGATCGCTGCGATGAACCCGGCCCGCGTCGAGCGCCTGGTCAACCGAACGCTTGCCGCCATTGATGGCGCCAAAGCCCTCGGCCTGCCCATCGTCGTCACGGAGCAGTACCCGAAAGGCCTCGGCCCGACGATGAAGGCGGTCGCCGAGCGCATCCCCGACTTCAAGCCCATCGAGAAGCTCCAGTTCTCCGCCTGGCTCCCCGAGGTGAAGGAGCGCTTCTCGACGAGAAGCTCCGTGCTCGTGCTCGGCGCCGAGACCCACGTCTGCGTCTTCCAGACGGTCCGCTCACTCGCGGAGGCGGCCCTCACGCCATACCTTGCCGCTGACGCCGTGCTCTCGCGCCACGAGACTGACGAGCGCATCGGGCTCGAGCTGTGCCGTTCTTCTGGAGCCATCCTCACCACCGTCGAGACCGTGTTGTTCGACGCCCTCGTCCGCGCCGGTGGCCCCGAGTTCAAGGCGGTGTCGGCGGCCGTGAAGTGATCGACGTCTGCGCCTCGAGTGACGTGCCTGAGAAGGGCAAGAAGGTCGTGTCGATCGGAGCCCTGTCCATCGCCCTCGTCCGCGTCGATGGGCGCGTCTATGGCGTCGACAACCACTGCCCGCACCGTGACGGCGAGCTCGGGCACGGCGATCTCGACGGCTTTCATCTCTTCTGTCCGCTCCACGCGTGGGTCTTCGACGTACGCGACGGTCGCGGCTTCTTTCCGAAAGGCGCCGAGGTCGCGTGCTTCGAGGTGAAGGAGGACGGAGGTCGAATCCTCGTCGCGACGAAGGGCCTCAAGCCGAGCCAGACGGATCGCTGGCCCTGACGCTCGCGAGCGTCATTCCCGGCACTTTCCCGAACGTCTTCGTCAGGGCCCGCAGGAACTCGCGCCCGCGCCGCGGAGTGTCCTTCGCGGTCGGCCTGACCGCGCTCACCTCGAGCGAACTCGGCGGCGCGTTGGGAGCACGATGACCAGCTTCTTCCGCTTGAGCTCCGCCTCGACCAGCCCCCGTGTCACCAGCCCGCTGCCGAGCTCGCCGACAAGCGCCTGCTTCAGAGGCGCTTCCCGAAGGCGCACATCGTGAAGGCGCTCAACGCGAACTGCAGCATCATGGTGAATCCCCCGATCGCTGCCAGGCACACCACCTTCAGCTCGGGCAACGACGTCGGCGCGAAGGCGAAGGTGAAGGGCGTGCTCGCGCAGTTCGGCTGGGAGGACGAAGAGCTGCTCGATCTCGAAGACATCACCACAGCGCGCGGCAGTGAAAGCCTCTTGCCGATCTGGCTGCGCATCCGGGGCTCCACGACGAACGGCGCGTTCAACGTCAAGCTCGTGGCCGCGGAGCCCTCAACAGCCCTCGCCGTCGAGGTAGCCAAGCCGCGCCGGGCGCGTTAACCCTCGCGCCATGCCGATCGCGGTGGTGACGGGTGCTGGCATCAGGGTGGGGCGCGCGATCGCCCTCGCACTGGGTGCGAATGGGTTCGACGTCGTGCTCCACGTGAATCGGTCCCTCGAGCCGGCGCTCGAGGTCAAGGCGAAGCTCGAGGCGATGGGTCGACGGGCTTTCGTCGAGTCCGCCGATCTCTCCGACGGCGACGCCGTGTCGAAGCTCGCCCAGCGCATTCGCGCCGATCACCCCGTCGTCGATCTGCTCGTCAACAGCGCCGCTGCCTACGCGCACGTCGACTTCGAGAAGGTGACGCCCGCCCAGCTCGAACACATGTGGAAGGTGATCGTCGCGGCGCCGTTCTTCCTCGTGCAGGGCCTGCTCCCCGCGTTGAAGGCGTCACCCACCGCGGCGATCGTCAACATCACCGACATGGCCGTCACACACGCGTACACGACGACGCACTTCTTCTCCCATTACCTCGCCGCCAAGGCCGCGCTCGATCAGCTGACCCGTTCCTGGGCGCTCGAGCTCGGGCCCGCGATTCGCGTCAACGCCGTCGCTCCCGGTCCCGTTGCGATGGCGGCGGAGACCACGGACACGCAGCGCGCCGACATCTTGAACCGCATTCCGCTCGGCCGTGAAGGTCGCCCCGACGACGTCGCCCGCGCCGTCGTCTTTTTCTCCAACGCGCCATACGTCACTGGCCAGACCCTCCGGGTCGACGGAGGCTTGAGCGTCGCATGAACTCCCCACTTGATCGGCTCTCCCTGCGCGGCATGCGGTTCGACTGCATCGTCGGCCTCTTCGATTTCGAGCGGAACACGCCGCAGCCCGTGGAACTCGACGTCACGCTCCACTTCGACACCCGCAACGCCGCCCGCTACGGGAAGCTCTCGAGCACCGTCGACTATTCCCGCCTGCTCGGCGAGCTCCGCTTCATCCTCGTCGCGGGACGCTTTCGTCTCCTCGAGAGCGCGGCAGAGGCCGTCGCTGCGTGGCTCCTTGCGCCCCCGAGCCAGGACGTGCCCCGCCCGCAGATCGAGCGCGTCGACGTCCACCTCTCGAAGCTCGTCGCGCTGTCCGGTGCCGCCGTGCCGACCCTCGAGATTCAGCGCCAGCGAACCGACTTTCAGATGGTGACCGAGACCAAGAACTTCGGGTTCGTCGACGTCGTCTTCGAGTCGAAGGAGTGCGGTGTCTACCGCGAGCGCATCTACCCGAAGACGGTGCTCCCCACCCACGTGCACCACCACCTCGACGAGTCCGAGCTGGTGCTCGGCGACGGTCTGCTGCTTCAGGGCCAGCCCGCCGCGCCGGGCATCGCGCACACCTGGCCTCGTGGCTTCCCGCACCGCTACGAGAACGTCACCGACATCGAGCAGAGCTTCCTCTGCATCGATCGGCCTGCCTTCATCCCCACCGACGAGGTCGAGGTCGACATGCCCGTCGAGAAGCTCACCCGCACCGAGCCGACCCGCTTCTTCTGAACGGTCAGTCGGGGTGGCGCGCGCCGGCACAGCCAGCTAGAGGCGCCCCATGGAGATGTCGCTGTCAGTCGAGTTCCACTTCAGTGCTGCGCACCAGCTGCCGTTCTACGACGGCCCGTGCAAGCGGCTGCATGGTCACAACTACGTCCTGCACGTCGTGCTCGCCGGTCGCCCGTCTCCGAAGGACGGCATGATTCGCGACTTCGACGAGGTGAAGAAGACCGTCTGGGACAAGGTCCTCACCAGGGTCGATCACTACTACCTGAACGACATCGTCGAGAACCCGACCGCCGAGAACATCGTGGTGTGGATGTGGGCCGAGCTCGAGCCGCTCGTTCCAGGGCTCGCCGAGCTGAAGCTGTGGGAGACCCCGGAGTACTGCGTCACCTACCGCAAGTGAGCGCCGCCCGCCGCCAGCCGAAGTCGAAGCGCCCTGACCGCGCCGCGATGCAACGGGCGGTGAAGGACTTCCTCGCCGCCGCCGGTCTCGACCCGACCGATCCCAACCTCGCCGACACACCTGCCCGGGTGACAGACGCCTGGGCCGACGAGTTCCTCGACGGCTACACGAAGTCGCCAAAGCAGGTCCTCGGCGAGCGCTTCCCTGTCTCGAAGGCGTCGGACCGCGAGGTCGTGATCGTCAGCGACCTCTGGTTCCGCTCGATGTGCCCGCATCACCTGCTCCCGTACTCGGGCCGAGCGCACCTGGCCTACGTGCCCGGACTTCACGTGATCGGCTTCGGCCGGCTCTCGTCGCTCCTCGACGCGTTCGCCCATCGCCTCGTGTTGCAGGAAGAGCTGGCCCGGCAGGTCGCGACCTCGCTGATGACTGAGCTCGGCAGCCAGGGCGCCGCGTGCATTCTCGAAGCGGAGCAGACCTGTCTTCGCCTTCGCGGTGGCGAGCAGTGTGAGGCCGTCACGCACGCCGAGGCCTACGAAGGCATCTTGCGGGAGCCGGGTCTGCGCGCCGAATTGTGGGCCCGCCTCGGTCACCGCCCGTGACGGTTCCGAAGGAGCGCCTCGACGCGTTCCAGACGGCCCTTCGCGTGTCGTTCCCCGACATCACGCTCTCTACCGACCCGCAGACACTCGCTCCCTACGCGCGTGACGAGTCCGACCTCGGTGAGTTCCCAGCACAGCTGTTGGTGCTCGCGGCGAACACCGCCCAGGTCTCAGGAGTGCTCGCGCTGGCGACCGAACTCCATGTGCCCGTCACGCCCGTCGGGGCCCGCAGCGGTAAGAGTGGAGGCAGCCTTCCCGTCGAAGGCGGCGTGGTGCTGTCCCTTGAGAAGATGAACCGCATCGTTGAGGTGAACGCCGACGATCTGCTGATGGTGGTGCAGCCTGGCGTCTTGACAGCACAGGTCGACGAAGCCGCCGCCGCGCTCGGGCTCTTCTATCCACCCGATCCCAACTCGGCCGGTTACTGCACGATGGGCGGCAACGTCGCCGAGAATGCTGGCGGCCCGCGCGCGCTCAAGTACGGCGTCACGCGCGACTACGTGATCGGCCTCGAGTGGGTGCTCCCGACGGGGCAGGTGGTGCGGGTCGGCCGTCGCACGGGGAAAGGCGTCGCCGGGTACGACCTCGTCGCGCTCTTCGTCGGCAGCGAAGGGACCCTCGGCATCGCCACCGAGATCACCGTGAAGCTGATTCCCCGTCCGAGGGTCGTGAAGACCGCGCTGATTCCGTTCCGGAATGTCTCCGACGCAGCGCGCGCTCTCTCGTCCGTGCTCACCAGCGGGTTGTGGCCCCGCACGCTCGAGCTGCTCGACGAGGTGGCCTTGAAGGCGATCGTGGGCCGCGGTCTCCCCGTGCCGCCAGAGGCCGGCGCCGTCATCATCGCGGAGCTCGACGGTCATCACGAGCCCGGCGTGCTTGCCGAGCTGTCGATGCTCGTCGAGCAATGTGCCAGTTGGGCGAGCCTCGAGGCCGTCGTCGCCCAGGACGAGTCGCAGCGCGAACGCCTGTGGGCCGTGCGGAAAGAGGTGTCACCAGCCCTGCGCGCGCTGGCGGGCAAGAAGATCTCCGAAGACATCGTGGTGCCTCGCTCGAAGGTCCCCGAGGCGATCGAGCGCTTCAAGGCAGCAGGGGCGCGCGCTGGCCTCACCGTCGCGACCTACGGGCATGCCGGAGACGGGAATCTGCACTCCAACGTCCTCTACTCGACCCTCGCCGACTGGCCTCGGGTGGAAGCCGTGCTTGAGGAAATGATGGCGATTACGGTTGAACTCGGAGGCACCATCACCGGCGAACACGGCATCGGGCTCGCGAAGAAGCGGTTTCTGCCCCTGGAACAGCCCCTCGCCCTGCGTGACCTTCAACACAGACTGAAGGTCTTCTTCGACCCATCTGTCTGCCTCAACCCGGGCAAGATCTGGAGCTAAGACTCTAACCATCTGATTTTAAAGATTTGACCGGGCGGTTTTCGCGGCCCCGGGCTTGCTTTGACCCCCTCTGAAGTCGGCGCACTGACAGAGCGGGGAGGATGAGATGGCCTTTTTCGAAACCGAATTGTGGGGTGAGCATCTTCTGCCTGAGCCTGAACAAACCTTGTTCGCGCTCGAGGAGGCCAAGGTGCTGGCGAAAACGAGCAGCGGTTCCGACGGGCTGTCCCATTACATGCGAAGCATGGGCGGGCATAAACAGCTCACCCGAGAGGACGAGTACGAGCTGTCAGGTCGGGCGCGCAAAGGCGACGAAGCCGCTCGTCGGACGCTGGCCGTGAGCAACCTGCCTTTCGTGGTGGCCGTGGCGAAGAAGTTCGCAAGCCGTGGTGCTCGCCTCGACGACCTCATTCAAGAGGGCAACGTCGGGCTGATGAAGGCCATCGAGCACTTCGACTCGAAGAAGAACGTGCGGTTCGCGACCTACGCAGTCTGGTGGATTCGCGCGTACATCACGCGCTACCTCAAGGACAACCGCAGCCAGGTTCGCGGAGGCGAGCACGAGCGCATGTCGATGAGCGACTTCTCCCTCGACACCCCGCTCGATGACGAGGGCGACTCGACCTACATGGAGCGCCTCGAGGACGCGGGCCCGACGCCTGACGTCACCTTCCTGAAGTTGGAGCAGGACGAAGAAGTGGCCGAGGCGCTGCAACGCGTTCGCCGTCGGCTCGGCGATCTCGGCTGGGACATCCTCCAGGAGCGCCTCACGCAGGACAAGCCGCGCACCCTCGAGGAGCTCGGCCAGCGTTGGGGCGTCAGCCGCGAGCGCGTTCGCCAGGTCGAGCTGAAGACGAAGAACTTCCTCGCGCGCTACCTCGAGAACCACGCCGAGGGCGAGAACGACCTCGAGCTCGACGGCAACCTCGCCGCCTGAGCAGGAATTGAAGTCGGACTTGCTGGTGTTGTCTGGCCGGCAGGATCCCGTCTGACGTGATTGCCGCGATGCGCCACCACGGTGCATCGCGGGTTTTCGTATTTCGGCCGAACTCGGGGAGCATGCGCCCTCATGCGCGTTCTGCTCCTGTCCCTCGTCGTTGCACTCCCTGCGTTGGCCCAACCCGCGTCAGCTGTGGACTTCACCACGAAGCTCGATGAGCTCTGGAAGACCCGCGACGACGCCGCATCCATCAAGGCGATCGACGAGGCGATCACCGAGGGCCTCAAGGCCTTTCCAGAGGACTTCGAGATCCTCTGGCGTGCGTCGCGCATGAAGTGGTGGGTGGCCGACGGCGCCACTGACTCGAAGCTCAAGAAGCAGGTCGCGAAGGAGGGGTGGACGCTCGCTGAGCGCGGCGTGAAGGCGAAGGCCGATGGAATGCAGGCGCACTACTACATCGCCCTCAACATCGGCGCGTACAGCCAGGCCGTCGGCATCTTGAAGGCGCTCAGTGAAGGCCTCGAGGGCAAGTTCAACGACGAGCTCGAGAAGGCACGCAAGGCCGACGCCTCGTACGATCGGTACGGTCCGGTGAACGCGAAGGGCCGCTACTATTGGGAGCTGCCCTGGCCGAAGCGTGATCTCGACAAGTCGCGCGTCGAGCTGACGACGGTGACGACGAAGCAGCCTGAACACCTGCGCGCCTGGCTCTACCTCGCAGAGACCGAGCTCAAGGACGGCAAGGCGAAGGACGCGAAGACGTGCATCGACAAGGCCCTCAACGGGGCCGACGCGTACGATCCTCCCGAAGCGCGCCGCATCAAGAAGTGGGCGAAGGTCGTCTCCGATGAAGTCGAGAAGGAGCTGAAGTGAGCGGCGAGCGGAACCTCGTCGAGATGTTGCTGGCCCGGGCGAAGGATCGAACGAACCCGGCAGCGCGGCACAAGACGGCTTCAGGGTGGACGGACGTCTCGTGGGCCGACGTCGTCGCGCGCGTGAAGGCGGTCTCGAACGGGTTGGTCGCGACGGGTGTGAAGCCGGGCGATCGCGTCGCGGTGTTCGCCTCCACGAGCCTCAACTGGGTGGTGGTCGACGAGGCCATCGCGGCGGCGCGCGCCATCTGCGTGCCGATCTACGCGTCGAACACGCCCGACGAGGTCCGATACATCCTCCAGAACTCGGGCGCGGTGTTGCTCTTCGTCGACAACGACGCGCCCGACGCGAAGCAGGCCGGTCGGCTCACGCGCGCGCGGCAGAAGCTCTCCGAGTGCCCTGACTGTCAGTCCGTGGTGCTCTTCGAAGGCCAGGCCTCGGGCGATCGCGAAGTCTCTCTCGAGAAGCTCATCGAGAAGGGCAAGGCAGTCGACGACTTCGATGCTCGCGTCGCGGCCATTCAGCCCGACGACCTCTGCCACTTCATCTACACCTCGGGCACCACGGGCGATCCCAAGGGCGTGATGCTCACCCATGGGAACTGGGCCTTCGAAGCGTCGACGATTCGATCGCTCGAGGTGATGAAGCCGGAAGACACGTTGATGCTCTTCCTGCCTCTGGCGCACTCGTTCGCGCAGGTGGCCAAGGCTGCCTGGCTCGCGATGGGCTTCACGTTGATCTTCGCGGAGTCGGTGGAGAAGGTCGTCGCCAACCTCGCCGAGACGAAGCCGACGATCTTCCCGGCCGTGCCGCGCGTCTTCGAGAAGATCTTCGCAAACGTGCAGGGCGGAGTGCTGTCCGCTCCGGGCCTCAAGGGCGCTCTGGGTCGGTGGGCCTTCGGGTTGTTCGACGAGTACGTTGCGGCGCGCGAGGCCGGCAAGACGTACGACTCGCTCGGCTTTGCGATCGCGAAGCGGCTCGTGTTCACCAAAGTGAAGGCAGCGCTCGACGAGAAGCTCGGTGGCCGGTTGGAGCTCTTCGTCTCGGGCGGTGCGCCGCTGCCCCGGAAGATCGGCTACTTCTTTGAGCTGGTCGGCATCACCGTCTGCGAGGGCTACGGTCTCACCGAGACGAGCGCGGCCAGCACCATCAACCTGCCTGGCGGCATTCGTATCGGCACCGTCGGGCGGCCGTTCCCGGGCGTCGAGCTGAAGATCGCCGAAGACGGCGAGATTCTGATCCGCGGGCCTCACATCATGAAGGGCTACTACCGGAACGAGGCGGCGAGCGCGGAGGTGCTCCGCCCCGATGGTTTCTTCCACACCGGAGACATCGGCGAGTTCGACAAGGACGGCTTTGTTCGCATCACCGATCGCAAGAAGGATCTGATCAAGACGTCGGGCGGCAAGTACTGCGCGCCACAGAACCTCGAGAACGCGCTCAAGACGTACCCGATCGTCTCGAACTCGATGGTGCACGGAGACCTGCGGCCGTTTCTGGTCGCGTTGCTCACAGTGAACGAAGAGACCGCGAAGAAGCTGCTCGCTGAGAAGGGCGTCACGGTCGGCAGCTCGGCCGAGTTGGTGAAGCGCCCCGAGGTGATCGCCGCCGTGCAGGCCGCGATCGATGAGGTCAACGCCACGCAGCCGCCGTACTCGACGCTCAAGAAGTTCCGGCTGATCTCTCAGGACTTCAGCCAGGAGACCGGAGAGCTGACGCCGACCCTCAAGGTGAAGCGCAAGGTCGTCACCGGCCGGTACAAAGCGGAGCTCGACGCGCTCTACGAAGGTGGGCGGGACTGAAACGACGACGGGCCGCGGCTCCAACCCAATGGAGCGTCGCGGCCCGCGCACGTCGACCCAGCGGAAACTCAGCCCTGTTTCGAGGCGGCCTTGTCCGTCGACTGCACCTGCTGGCTCGTCGAGTCGGCGAGCTTCTTCTCCTCTGCGTCAGCCTCACCCGAGAGGCCCTTCTTCAGGTTCTTCACGAAGGACCCGATGGACGCCCCGAGCCCCGGCAGCCGCGAGCCTCCAAAGAGCAGGACGATCACCACGACAATAGCCAGAATTTCCCAGCCGCGAAGACCACCCATGATGAGACTCCTTCGTTTGCTGCAGTACCCGACAGTGTAGACCCAATGGCTGTAACACCGCCATCGCACGCCGTCATGTCCCTGTGAAGCCAGCTGCTTGAGCGCCCTTCAGGCCACCGTGATGGTGCCCGGGGTCGCTCGCTGCTCGACCTTCTCAATCGGCGAAGCGACGTGCCGCAGCACCGGCTCTGCCGTGACGGGCGCCTGCCGCTTCACCAACTCGAGCATCATCGTCTGGCTGCGAATCGTCTGGCCGTCGAGGGCGAGCGGGCGGGGCAGGTAGGACCCATCAGGTTGGAGCTGCCGCGCCTTGACGTTGTCCTTGAGGCCCAGGCCCATCACCTCTTCGAGCAGTCTCATCTTGAGCGCGCTATCTTCGACGGGCGCCAGGACCTCGACGCGGCGATGGAAGTTGCGCGGCATCCAGTCGGCAGAGGAAATGAAGACGTCTGTCGCGGTGCCCGTGCCGAACGCAAAGACGCGCGCGTGCTCGAGGAACCGATCGACGACCGAGATCACCCGAATGCGCTCACTGACGCCTGGAACGCCCGGCCGCAGGCAGCAGATGCCGCGCACCAGCAGATCGATCTCCACGCCAGCCTGGCTGGCCGCATAGAGGGCGCGAATCGTGACGGGATCCACCAGCGCGTTCATCTTGCCGATGATGCGCGCGGGCTCGCCCTTCTTCGCTTTCTGCGCCTCGCGCTCGATCAGCTCGAGCACCTTCGTCTGCAGGGTGTTTGGCGCGACGGCCAGGCGCTTCCAGTTGGGCTGCGTCGAGTAGCCGGTGAGCAGATTGAAGAGCGCCGTGACGTCGTCGGCCATCTCGGGCCGGGCCGTGAAGAGCGAAACGTCGGTGTAGCTGCGCGCTGTCGCGGAGTTGTAGTTCCCGGTGCCCAGGTGCACGTAGCGACGAATGCCGTTGCCCTCGCGCCGCACCACCAGCGTCACCTTGCAGTGCGTCTTGAGCCCGATGAGGCCGTAGACGACGTGAACCCCGTTGTCCTCCATGCGGCGGGCCCAGGCGATGTTGTTGGCCTCGTCGAGGCGGGCCTTGAGCTCCACCAGCACGGCGACCTGTTTACCGTTCTCCGACGCTCGCACGAGGGCGCGGCCGATCGGGCTGTCACCGGTCGTGCGGTAGAGCGTCTGCTTGATCGCCAGCACGTTGGGGTCGTCGGCCGCTTCTTCGAGCAGCCGCACCACCGGGTCGAAGGACTCGTAGGGGTGATGCACCAGCAGATCGCGTTGGCTGATCGCTGCGAAGATCGAGTCTTCCTTCATGAACGCCGGCTGGGCCGGCACGAAGGCTTCCACGCGGTTCTCGGGGCGCTGATCGACGTCGCTCACCGCGGTGAGATCCGACACCTGCAGCGGGCCCTGCACCCGATAGACGTCTGAAGGCGACAGCTTGAGCGCGTTCGTGAGCATCGTCTCGATGGCCGACGTCGCGCTGTCGTCGATCTCCAGACGCACGGCGGCGCCACGATCTCGGCGGCGGAGTTCCTGCTGAATCGACGCGAGGAGATCGATCGACTCTTCCTCGTCGACGTCGATGTCCCAGTTGCGCGTCACGCGGAAGGTGAAGGACTGCTCGACCGCGAACCCCGGGAAGAGATCCGACGCGTGCATCGAGATCAGCTCCTCCAGCAGCAGGAACGCAGAGCCCGTCGTCGTCGGCATCGTCACCAGGCGAGGCAGCACCGAGGGCACCTGCACGACGGCCATCGACGACTCGGTCGTCTCCTTCCTCCGACGACGATCGCCGCGGCGAACCACCATCGCCAGGTTCAGCGACTTGTTACGCAGGTGGGGGAAGGGGTGGCCCGGGTCGACCGCGAGCGGCGTCAACGCCGGGAAGACCTGGGTCTGAAAGGCCTGACGCGCGGCGGCCCTCTGCTCGGCGCTGAGGTTCTCGCGCGTGAGCAGGTTGAGGCCATTGGCGGACAGCAACGGCACCAGTTCCCGCGTCCACACGCGCGACTGCTCGGTCACCATCTGGTGTGCGCGGTCGGAGATCGCAGCGAGCTGCTCCTGGGGGATCATGCCGTCTGCGGGCAACTCGGCGATGCCACCGCTCGCCTGCTGCTTGAGGCCGGCGACGCGCACCATGAAGAACTCGTCGAGGTTGCTCGAGACGATCGACAGGAACTTGATGCGCTCATGGATCGGCAGCGTGGCGTTCCGGGCCTCGGCGAGCACGCGCTCGTTGAACGCCAGCCAGGACAGCTCACGGTTGATGAAGAGGTGTCGGTCGGAAGGGTCGACCATGGTTGGGCTCCTGCCGGTGGTTTTGGCACGAGCCGTCGCCGGCGCAAGTCGCGCCACAAGTTCGTGACAGAGCGGGAAAGCATGGAGATGACTGCCCACTTGACTAGCGTGCGTGTCGCTCCATGCCTCAACGACGATTCCCAGATTCCGGTGGCGAAGTCCTCGGTGCCATCGACGTCGGCACCAACGCCGTGCGGCTCGAGATCGCTGCAGCGTTTCCCGATGGCACGCTCGAGACGCTTCACACCGAGCGCGACCCGGTTCGACCGGGAGAAGGGCTCTTCAAGACCGGTGTGATCTCGAAAGAGGTCGCCGGTCGGCTGGTCTCGACGCTTCGGCGTTACGCCTCGGTCTGCAAGCGGCACGGCGCGAAGGTGCGGGCCGTCGCCACCAGCGCGCTGCGCGAGGCGAAGAACCGTGACGAGATCGTCCGGCGGGTGAAGCGAGAGGCCGGCTTGACGCTCGAGGTGGTCTCCGGGCGCGAAGAGGCCCGGCTGATCTGCCTCGGCGTGCTGGCCGGAAAGCCCGAGCAGCTTCGATCGCTCTGCATCGACATCGGCGGCGGGAGCACCGAGGTGATCTCGGCGCAGGGCGAGCTGCCGAAGGAACTCTGGAGCGTCGACATCGGCGCCGTGCGCTTCACCGAACTCTTTGGCGTGAAGGACGAGGTGCCGAAGCGTCAGCTCACGCTCATGCGTTCGTTCGCGCGCGAGCTGATGGAAGAGTCGATCCCTTTCGGCATCAGCGGCCTGCCCCGGTCGGCGCTCGGCTCGAGCGGCACCATCGGCGCCATCGTGGCGTATGCGCGCTCCGAAGGCGTCGGGCACGCGAGCCTGCTCGAGGTGTCTCGCACCGTCGAAGCCCTCGCGGAGATGGATCTCGAGAAGCGCCGCAAACGCTTCGATCCCCGTCGCGCCGACATCGTCACCGCCGGCGCCGTGATCCTCGAGTCGGTGATGAAGCACCTCAAGGTGCAGACCGTCACCGCGGTCGATCGCGGCTTGCGCGAGGGCGTGCTCGTCGACCTCGTGCGGCGCAAGAAACAGCAGGCCGGCGATCATTCGCTCTCGGAGGCGGCGATCGGCATCGGCCGGCGCTTTGGTTTCGGCGAGGCCCATGGCCGGCAGGTCGCCAAGCTCGCGCTCTCGCTCTTCGACTCGCTCGCGCCCGTGCACAAGCTGCCCGCTGCAGCCCGCCCCTGGCTCGAGACCGCCGCGCTGCTCCACGACATCGGCCACGCCGTGAACTACCAGCGGCACCACAAGCACGCATTCTATCTGATCTCGAATGTCGATCTGCCGGGCCTCTCCGATCGGGAGCGGTTGCTGGTGGCGACGATCGCCCGCTTTCATCGACGCTCAGCGCCCGACCTCACGCACGAGCTGATGGCGCCCTTCACCACGTTGGAACGCCGCATCGTGCGCAAGTGCGCCGTGTTGCTCCGGGTCGCCGACTCCCTCGATCGCAGTCACCACCAGCCGGTGCAGAAGCTGGTGATGGCGTCACGCGGCCGCACGGTGTGGCTCAAGGCGAAGGCGCGTCAGGCCGTCGATCTCGAGCTCTGGGACGTCGAACACGAGGTCGCGCTGTTCCGCGAAGTGTTCGGGCGCTCGTTGGTCGTCTCAGGCGAACGCTGAGCCCTCAGGCCAGCTGCAAGGCAGCGACGGGCGCCTGCCAGACCTGCGGGCTCGGCCGCGGGCCGGCAGACACCTGAAGCCATTGCGGATCTCCGCGCAACCGACCGTCGGCGAAGTCGAACGTTCGAAACGCTCCGAGTGACGTGGTGCTGCCGGCGTTGAAGACGCGCAGCGGCCGCGGGCCGTCTTCATCGACGATGAACTGCCGCGGCACGTGGCGATGGCCATGCAGTACGAGATCGCAGCGCGAGCGCAGGGCCTTGAGCAGCTCGGTGCCGAGCGCGAGCTCCGAGTGGTTTGGCAGGCGCAACACCTCCGAGACCTGCTCCCAGAAGCCCTCGGCGGGGAGCGGCACGACGTGGTGGTGCAACGCCACGACCGTCATCAACCCACTCGGAACCGAGTCGAGCGCGTCGTCGACCTGCTGGAGCACCTGCTGACACATTCGGCCGTGGCTGAGCCACGCGATGCGGTTGTGCGGCGCCGTCGAGTCGATGCGGACGATGGCGCACCCCGCGCGGAACTGGAGGTCGACCCTGACGCCCTTCATGAGCTGGGCGCCGATGTCGTCACCACAGCGGTCGTGGTTGCCTGGCACGACGATGAGGCGATCGGCGAGCGGCGCCGTGAGGTGCTCGAACGCTGCGAGCTCTGCGGCGCGGCCATTCTCAGTGAGATCGCCGGTGACGATGACCAACCCGGTGTCAGCGAGCGCGGCCACTGCGTGCTCGAGCGTGCGGGCCGCCGAGACCGACGTGCCCAGGTGCAGATCCGACAGGTGCGCGAGCGTGGCCATCAGCCGCTCACCAGGTGTCTGAGGCGTGAGGTGAGCGTCAGCACCTTCACGGCGCCCGCGATGAGCACCACCGACATCGTCCATTCGACCCGGTCGCGAACACTCACCGCGCGCCCTCCAGTGATTCGCTGGCGACCGCGGGGCGAAGCAGGAGTCCGCCTGGCGCCACCACGAGCCGGTTGCCGCGCCACCAGATGGTGCGCCGGAACAGGCCTTCGAACCACGCGAGGAAGATCAGCACGTCCTTCACGACCAGCGCGGGGACCACGTGGGCTCGCAGCGGCGTCAGTTGCATCGCGCGCGCGCTCGAGACGTCGATGACGATTCGGGCGACGAGCACGGCCGCACAGGCACTCGCCGACTGAAGCCCGGGCGACGCGGCCCACGCGAGAACCGACAGCGGCCACGGGTTCAACAGGCCCTGCGCGAGTGAGGTCGGCAGCGTGACGCCCGTGCGCTGCAGCACCGCCCAGCGTCGATACCGATCGAAGAACGAGCGCACCCCGCGATGCACCGCCACGTTCCACACCGGGTGTCTCGCGATGACGTTGCGGAAGCCGTGCTGCGACACCGCCACGCCCAGGGCGAAGTCCTCTGCGGCGTGATCGCCGAAGCGCGCGAACCCACCCATGGCCTCGAGGACGTCGCGCCGCAGCGTCATCGACTTGCCGATGATGACGTCTCGCCCGAACGCTTTCGCGGCGATCTGTCCGGGCCCGAGGAACGACGCGAGGTGCAGGTTGTCGAGCAGCGCGCCGAGCGTCTGGTGCCCGCGCCCGCTCACCGGGTTCGCCACGCACCCGACCGTCGGGTCCTCGAAGTGCGCGACGATTTCGTCGAGCGCGCCCGCCTCGATGATGGCGTTCGAGTCGGACACCATCAGCAGGTCGAACCGGGCCGCGCGTGCGAGCGTGATGAGCTGGTTCACCTTGGGGTTCATCGCCGGCGAGCCGCGCTGCACGACGACGCGGACCCGCTCGGGAAACCGTCGCGCCAGCGCGTGGGCCAGGGGAAACGCCGCGTCGTCGGTGTCCTTCACTCCCAGGAGCAGCTCGGAGGCCGGCCACGACAGCGTCGCGAAGTGCTCGAGGGTCCTCTCGAGCTCGTCGTCGAGGCCACACAGCGGCTTGAGGATCGAGACGCCTCGAACGGCACGAGGGACGCGAGGAGGGCGACGCACGTGAAGGTGCGTGGCGATGGCCTGGACGCTCAGCGCGAAGACGCCGAACGCCGCCAGAGCCAACAAGACGAACGAGAGAATCTGGAGCACCATGCACGCACCTCCTTCTTCGAGATGCGCGAGATCATGAGGGGCCCGTGCGACGCTTGAGGATCGTTGCGGTGAACCCTCACCAACGCTTCAGCAACACGACCGTGGCGGTGTGACGCGGCTGTGATCGTCTCGTGATCCGAGCGCCTTGAAGCGACGCCTAGGCGCGCGCTTCCGGTCGCTGCGGGTCGGCCATGCGGTAGCCCACGCCGCGAACGGTCTCGACGAGCTCACGGCCCACGCCGAGCTTCTCGCGCAGGCGCATCACGTGGGTATCGACGGTGCGCGTCTCGAGCGGGCTGGTGATGCCCCACACGTCCGACAGGAGCTGCTCACGCGTCTGCACGCGGCCGGGACGGGAGATGAGGTGGTGCAGGAGCTTGAACTCGAGCGCGGTGAGCTCGATCTCTTCGCTCGCGACGTAGGCGCGGTGCGAGCCCAGGTCGAGCTCGAGGGGCCCGAGGGCCAGGCGCTCGCCCGTGCTCCCCGCGCCAGACCGTCGCAGGATCGCCTTCACGCGCAGCACGAGCTCTCGCGGGGAGAACGGCTTGGTGACGTAGTCGTCGGCGCCGACCTCGAAGCCCTGCACGCGATCGGCCTCTTCTCCGCGAGCGGTCAGCATCACGATCGGCACCTCGCGCGTCTTCGGGTTCGCGCGAAGGCGTCGGCACACGTCTCGGCCCGAGATGTCGGGGAGCATGAGATCGAGCAACACCAGGTCGGGCTTCACCCGATCAGCGAGCTGGAGCGCCTGCTCACCGGTGAGGGCGACGGCCGTGTCGAGGCCGGCCTGCTTGAGGTTGAACTCCACGAGGCTGGCGAGATCGGCTTCGTCGTCGACGATGAGGATGGTGGACATGGCGCACCGGATAGACCCGGAGCTCGACGCGCCCGTGGCCGGGTCGTGACAAGTTCGCGACGGCGCGTGACAGCTCCGTCACACGGGGTCAGGTGCCTGTGTCGGGCTCCGCGTCGGCCTCGTCAGCGCCCAGGCCCGCGGTCGGGTCGTTCGTCTCTCCCGACGACTCGGAGCTGCCAGCTTCGGTCTCCGCAGGGACATCGATGGGCGCAGGCAGGTTCAACCGCGCGAGGGCGTCATCCGCCGCTTCATCGGCGCGCGTCGCATCTCCGGGCGCCGGCTGCTCGATGCCGGGTGGCGGAGGGAGCTCAGGGACTGGCAGGCCCAGCGGCTTGAGGTGCGCGGGCGTCCAGGGCGGAGGCTTGAGGTAGGGGGGCAGCCCAGAATGCCGCCGCGCGGCCTGCGCCATCAGCTCGTGGTGGCGGTAGCGGCATTCGAGCATCTTGTGGATGAGGAGGGACGCTCCCGGCACCTTGCGCTCCTGCAGCCCCGACGTCGCGCGACGCACGGCATACCGGACCCGGCGAATCTGAACGCGCCACCCTCGAGGCGTCCACGTGAAGAGGCCCCAGGCCGGCCGCAGATCGCCGTCCCGCGGAATGCCTGCAGAGGCGACGTCGGCGATCACCATTCGCCCGAGGCGACGGCGATACGGGAAGTGCAGGTGCCCGAAGGCGAGCGCGGCGGCGTCGAGGTGGCCGAGCAGGCGCCGCAGGGTGTGATCGTCGAGCGTCGGCTCGAGCGAGTCTTCGAGGTTGCGCGGGTTGGCGTGGCAGACGAACAGGTCCTGGCCCTTGCGGGGCGAATAGCGCACCGAGAACGCCAGGTGGCCCAGGCGCGCCGTCTTGTCGGCGCCGAGTTGATCGCGGCTCCACTCGAGAAGGTTCGTCTTCCAGTGATCGCGCTCGCGGTACGCCCCCGAGAGGTAGTTGCCCGCGAGGTAGCAGTCGGTATTGCCCATCAGCAGATCGTCGCAGGCGTCGTCGAGCAGCTCGAAGGTCTCTCGGGGCCAGGCGCCACGCAGACAGAGATCGCCCGCCGCCACGATGTAGTCGGGGCTCTGCCGCTTGATGTCCTCGAGCACCGCTTCGCAGGCCGGCAGATTCCCGTGAATGTCAGCCAGCACCGCGACGCGCATCCCTCGACCACCTTACCCCGCGGTGGCGGGATTCCCAGCAACCTCGGGGGGGACGGGCAGGGTGACGTAGAAAGTGCTGCCCTGGCCCGGCGCGCTCTCGACGCGCACGTCACCTTTCATGGCCGTCACCAGGTGCTTCACGATCGACAGGCCCAGCCCCGTGCCACCCATGTCGCGGCTGCGGCCCTTGTCGACTCGATAGAAGCGCTCGAAGAGGCGGGGCAGGTGGCGGGCCTCGATGCCCGGCCCGTCGTCTTTCACGGTCAACTCGATGTGCTGATTCAGCCGGCGGGCGCGCAGCCAGACGTGGCCATTGGGCGGCGTGTACTTCACCGCGTTGTCGAGCAGGTTGAGCACGACCTGTTCGACGCCGCGCGGGTCTGCGAGCACGAACAGCTCGGGGGCGACCTGGAGATCGATCTCGGTGTTCCTCGCGCGCGCCTTCGGCCGCACGGCTTCCGAGGCGCCCTGGGCCGCCTGCGCCAGGTTGATGGGCTTCTCGGCGAGCTGCAGCTCCCGCGATTCGAGACGGGAGAGCTCGAGGAGATCCTCGACGAGCTCCGACAGTCGCTCCGATTGGCGGTGGATGATGTCGACCATCTTCGGTGCCGCCGCGGGATCCGACAACGCTCCCGACAAGAGCGTCTCGGCGTACCCCCGAATCGCCGTCACCGGCGTGCGGAGTTCATGGCTGACGTTGGCGACGAAGTCCTTCCGGACCTTCTCGAGGCGCCGCAGCTCGGTCACGTCGAAGAACACCGCCGAGCTGCCGCTCAGATCATGGCCGAGGGGAGAGACGTGCACCGACACCACGCGGGGCCGAACACCTTCGAGGTTGAGCTCGAGCCGACTCGAGGCGTTCTCCCGGCACGCGCGTTCGACGGCCTGCTGCAGCTCGGCGCTCTCGACGATCTCCCCAGCCTTGTGGCCCACCAGCGCCGTGCCCGAGAAGAGCAGCTCCTTGAGCGCGTTGTTGTGCTCGACGACGGTGCCGTCTTCGCTCGTCACCCACACGCCTTCGGCCATGCCATCGATGACGGCGCGCAACACCGCGAGGGCGCGCGAGGCCTCGTTCATGTTGCCCGGAGCCGGCTCGTCACTCTTCTGAACGCTTCGGTTCGCCATGGGCCCGCGCTTGTAGCGCCCCTGTGTGACGATGCCGCAACGAAGGCGTGCCTACTCGGGGCGGGAGAGCTTGTAGCCGACGCCGCGAATGGTCTCGATGATGTCGCCCGCAGGCCCGAGCTTCTCGCGCAACCGCTTGATGTGCGTGTCGACGGTGCGCGTGGTGATCTCGGCGTCGATGCCCCAGACATCGGACAACAGCGTCTCGCGGGTCTGCACGCGGCCCGGGCGCTCGAGGAACGTCTTGAGGAGTCGGAACTCGAGGGCCGTGAGGACGACCGGCTTCCCCTTCACCGTCACCTCGTGGCGATCGGCGTCGAGCACGATGTCGGGCGCGGTGAGCGTGCCAGTCGACGATGCGGCCTTCGGCTCGGCACCAGCTCGGCGGAGCACGTTGCGAATGCGCAGCAGCAGCTCCTTCACCGAGAACGGCTTCACCACGTAGTCGTCGGCGCCGAGCTCGAGGCCGCGCACGCGATCGGACTCTTCGCCCCGCGCCGTCACCATGATGATGGGAATGCGCTTGCCGTCGGTCTCGCGCACCAGCCGTGCCACCTCGGTGCCGCCGATGTCGGGGAGCATCAGATCGAGGAGGATCAGGTCGGGCTTGAAGGACTTCGCACGCGACACGCCCGCGGCGCCGGTGCGCGCGATGTCGATCTCGAAGCCCTCCTGCTTGAGGTTGTATTCGAGCAGCGACGCGAGGTCCTGCTCGTCTTCGACGATGAGGATGCGCGACATGTCCGGCTTCCTAACTCAACTCGCTCCGTGGCATAAGTCGCACGCGCATGGCGACCGGCAAAGAAAAGCGGAAGGAAGAGCGGGTTCCCGTCGATCTGTGGATTGAGGCGTCGCTGGACGGCGCGCTGTACTTCCAGCGCGCGTCGAACCTGAGCGTCGGTGGCGCGTACTTCACGCAGACAATTCCGCTGCCGGTGGGCACCCGGGTCGCGCTGAAGTTCGAGCTCCCGGCCGGCGCAGGCGAGGTCGCCTGTGAAGGCGAGATCGTCACCGCGAAGGAGCTCGGCATGGGCGTCAGCTTCATCGGGCTGTCGGCCGCAGACAGAGCCCGCATCGAAGCGCTGATCGTGCAGTGGGCCGCGAAGGTCCCGAAGGCGCGCTGAGCCGGCTACGGCACCAGGCGCGGGTCGCACATCTTCGGAGGGTTGTACTGCTGGATGCGCATCAACACGCGTGGGTTGGACCCGGCGTTGAGCTGCTGAACGAACTGGCACTCCGCGCCCGCGAGCCGAACGCCGTCCTTCGCGATGGCCTCGATGATGAGCCCGTAGTCGCGGCCAGGCGGCACCTCGGTGAGCGACAGGTCCTGAGTGTTCGGCGTGCCGTTGGTCAGGGTGATGGGGAACACCAGGGCGGCCTGGGTCTTCATCGTCGCGGGGTTCTTCAGCGGCACGAAACGGTTGGCCGGCACCTGATCCTTGATGCACTTCGTTCGAATCACCGTGCAGTCGCCGCCTTCGACGCTCGAGATGTTCGTCACCAGCGCGACCTGGAAGCCGCCGATCACGTCGAGCAACCCACGCTGCACGGCGAGCTCGAGGTCGAAGCCCGGCTCCGACGGTTGCGCCGGGCCGCAGGCAAAGAGCATCGAGACGATCAGGAGCGAGGCCCGCTTCACGGCGTACCCTCGAGCTGAATCGTGATGGGCAGCGTCCCGGTCGGCTTCTGCGTCGCGAGGATGACGGCCCCGGTGGTGACGGCAACCACGCCCGCGCCGATGCCGACCCACACCCATGGGTTGCTGTACCAGGCAGTCGGCTTGTCGGTCTCGCCCACGGTCGCCCTGGCGTTCACGCGAAAGGTCAGCGGCGTGAAGGGGTCTCCGCGGCCGGCGAGGCGGCGCTGCGCGGCATCGGCGATCTCGACGTAGTACTCGAGATCGTACGCCGAGGCCTCCTCGGGCAACTCGAACGCGGGGATCGTCGCGCGGTACAGGCTGCGATCGGCGCGGTCGCGCATGAAGTCGATGGAGCTGTAGTTCTGCGCGCCAGAGCGCCGGTAGAAGAGCTTCGCCTTCGCGCCCAACGCCATGTCGTCGATGCGCGACTCGACGGTGACGGCCAGCCCCGGCTTCTGCTCTGGCACGCCCGAGACGGTGAGGGTGACTGGCCGGACCCGCCGCTTGCGGATGTCGTCCTTGATGCGCGTGTACAGCGTGCGGATCTTCGGCGGCGTCGCCCTGGGCAGCTCGTAGTCGGGCCGGGCCTGCAGCAACTTCTCGAAGGCGTCGCGCGCCTTGACCTCGTTGCCCAGGTAGAGATGGGCGAGCCCCAGCAGCCGGTAGAGCTCGGCGAGCTGCTCGTCGGTGAGATCGGGCGCGTCGATGCCCGCCTCGAGCGTCTTCACCGCGTCTTCGAAGTCACCGTCGTCGACCTGCTGCTGGCCTTTGGTGAGCGCGTCGTTTCGCGGCGAGAGCTGAGAGAACGCCGGCGTCGCGGCCAACACCAACACGAAGCCGATCAGGATCCCCACCAGGCGCACGCGGCGCGCATACCAGAAAAACAGCTCCGCGAGCGGCCGAGGTCAGGGCTGCGTTTGACTCTCGCCTCCCCCGCATGTAGGTTCCGCGCCCTTCGTGAGATTACACGCAAATGCTCGTAAAGATTGAGGAAATTCAAGACCCCGGGCTCGACCTGAGCCAACCCCTCGAGCGCAAAGTGCTCGACGAGGCGCTTCATGACAGCGGGGGCTTCAAGCTGATCGCGCCGGGCACCCTGTCGGCGTCGTTTCGCAAGGTCAGCGGCCAGGTCCACGTGACGGGCTCCTTCGATGCCGCGGTGTCAGGGCCCTGCAGGCGCTGCACGACCGACGTGCCGTTCGACGTGTCGACGGAGTTCTCGCGACGCATGGTGCGAGAGCTGCCAAAACCCGACGACGAAGGGGAAGAACCGCTCGTCGCGCACCCCAAGCCCTCGAAGAAGCGCAAACAGCAGCGCGAAGACGATGAGCAGGCCGAGATGGCGGCCAGCTTCGAGCTCAACGAGATCGACGCGGAACCTTTCGATGGAAAGACGATCGATCTGGACCCGATCGTGCGTGAACAGGTATTGCTGGCCCTCCCGGTGACGGTGCTGTGTCGGGAGGACTGCAAGGGCCTGTGCCCGGCCTGCGGGCAGGACCTCAACGAGAAAGACTGCGGTCACTCCGAGAAGCATGAGATCGATGTCCGGTTGGCGAAGTTGAAGGACATCAAGTTGAAGAACTGAAGAAGTCGAAAGGAAGATGAAGCCATGGGTGTCCCCAAGAAGCGCACTTCGAAGATGCGGCGAGATCGCCGCCGCGCTGGCAACAACTCGCTGAAGACGGCGGTGCAGGTCATCAAGTGCACCAACTGCGGTGCGCCGACGATGCCTCACCGCATCTGTCCGGCCTGCGGCAGCTACGCCGGCAAGAAGGTCGCGCGCGGCACCAGCGACTGATTCGGTCCGCGCCGCCGGCACATCGGCGGCGAGTGTTCAGCTCGGATCACAACGACCTCTCGTGGGCCTCCGGGCGCCGCGAGAGGTTTTCGTGTTTTCACCTGCCAATCCAGTTGGCGTCGGCAGCCGTGAACCAGCAAAACCACCGCAGTGACATGGGAGTGGTTTTGCAGGTAAGGATCGCCCCGCCATGCGCGCACACATCATCGGCACCGGCAGCTACGTTCCCGAGAAGGTGGTGACGAACCGCGATCTCGAGAAGCTCGTCGAGACGACCGACGAGTGGATTCAGGAGCGAACCGGCATTCGCGAGCGACGCATGGCTGCGCCCGGCGAGAACACGTCTGACATGGCGCTGAAGGCGGCCGTGAGAGCGCTCGAGATGGCCTCGACCCGCGCCGATGAGCTCGACCTCGTCATCGTCGGCACGGTCACCCCCGACATGCCGATGCCCGCGTGCGCCGCGTTCCTCGCGCACAAGCTCGGCGCCACGAAGGCGTTCGCGTTCGATCTCTCGGCGGCCTGTGCCGGCTCACTCTTCGGCCTCTCGGTCGCGTCGCAGTTCATCGAGACGGGCAAGGCCAAACGCGTGCTCGTCGTCGGCGTCGAGCTGCTCACGCGCATCATCGACTGGAAGGACCGCAACACCTGCGTGCTCTTCGGTGACGCGGCCGGCGCGATGGTGCTCGGCCCTTCGAAAGACGACGCGCGCGGCATCATCTCGACGCACCTTCACACCGATGGCGCGCAGACCGGCATCCTCTGCATTCCTGGCGGCGGCTCGAAGACGCCGGTCTCGCACGAGATGGTCGATCAGCGGCTGCAGTACGTGTCGATGAACGGCCGCGACGTCTACAAGTTCGCCGTGCGCGCGCTGTCCGAGGCGATCGGTGAGGCGTTCGCCGCCAACAACCTCACCGCCGACCACATCACTCACGTCGTCGCGCATCAGGCCAACGTGCGCATCATCGACGCGGTGCTCGAGCGCGTGAAGCTGCCCAAAGAGAAGGCCTTCCTCAACATCGACAAGTACGGCAATACGTCCTCGGCCTCGCTCCCGATGACGCTCGACGAGGCCAATCGCAGCGGGCGGCTCGCGCCGAACGATACGATCCTGATGATGGCCATCGGCGCCGGCATGTCGTGGGGCAGCGCCATCGTTCGCTGGTAGGCAGCGCGGAAAGTTGTCTCTCTTTCGAAGGAGTGCGGACCATGGGTTCGGTGGCGTTCGTGTTTCCAGGACAGGGCAGTCAGTCGGTCGGCATGGGTAAAGCGCTCGCCGACGCGTTCCCCGAGGCGAAGGCTGTCTTCGACGCGGCTGACGATGCGCTCTCGGAGAAGCTGTCGACGTTGTGCTTCGAGGGACCCGAAGACGCGCTCAAGCAGACGGCCAACACGCAGCCCGCGATCCTCACGGTGTCGCTCGCTGCGCACGCCGTCTTCACGAAACGATTTTCGACGGCGCCCGCCTTCGTCGCTGGCCACTCGCTCGGTGAGTACTCGGCGCTGGTCGCCGCTGGAGCGATGTCGCTCGCCGACGCCGTTCGCGCGGTTCGCGCACGTGGAACGTTCATGCAGGAAGCCGTCCCCGCCGGGGTTGGTGCGATGTCGGCCGTGCTGGGCCTCGCGCCCGAGAAGGTCGCCGAGCTGTGCCGTGAGGCCGCCCAGGGCGAGATCGTCAGCTGCGCGAACTTCAACGAGCCGGCCCAGACGGTGATCGCCGGTCACACTGCCGCCGTGGAGCGCGCCGGAGTGCTCCTCAAAGCGGCCGGTGCGAAGCGGGTGTTGCCGCTCCCGGTGAGCGCTCCGTTCCATTGCGAGCTCATGTCGCCCGTCGTGCCGCGGCTCGACGAGGTCCTCTCGAAGATCAGCTTCAAGGCGCCGACGGTTCCAGTGGTGACGAACGTCGAGGCTACGCCGAACGCCGACGCCTCGAAGGTGAAGGCGTTGCTGCTGCGTCAGGTCACCGGCTCGGTGCGGTGGATCGAGTGCGTTCAGGCGCTGGAGCAGGCCGGCGTGACGAAGGTCATCGAGCTCGGGCCTGGCAAGGTGCTCTCTGGCCTCATCAAGCGCATCGCGAAGGGCATCGAGTGCGTGAACGTCGAGGATCCGGCGAGCCTCGAGAAGGCGCTCGCAGCGCCGTAAGACGCGCTCAGCCTCCGCAGACCTGGCGACACTCCTCGAGGGTGTCGAAGGGAACGACGCCCTGACAGCCGCCCCAGGTGAACACCGCGCAGCGCTTCGTGGTCGCGTCGAAGAAGGCCTTTGGGAACGCGGCGCGGCAGGGGCCCGGCTCAGGCTTCAGGCTGCAGCGGCCGTCACCACACGCGGCGAGCGTCAGCGCGGCAGCGAGCAACAACCAGGTCGAGTGCGAAAGCATTTGTGCAGTTTACCGGCAGTGCGAACGAACTTCGCCACCTGCCGCTCTCGACATCGGGCTGATCACTCCGTAAACGACGCGCAGTGAAGGGCCCCCGGCTTGCAGACGGCGCGGCGTTTCCCGGAGCGTGTGATGAAGGACTTCAACAACAAGGTCGTGCTCGTCACCGGCGGCTCCCGTGGCATCGGTCGCGCGATCGCGCTCGAGTTCGCCTCGCGCGGCGCTGACGTCGTCATCACCTACGCCGGGAACGAAGCGGCCGCGGTCGAGACCATCAAGCTCCTCACCGACGCTGGCGCCAAAGCCCAGGCCAAGCGCTTCGACGTGAGCGATTCGGCTGCGTGCTCCACCTTCATCGACGAGGTCATGCGCGAGCACGGCCGCGTCGACGTGCTGGTGAACAACGCCGGCGTCGCCATCGACGGGTTGTTGATGCGCTTCAAGGACGACGACTGGGACAAGACGCTCGACACCAACCTCAAGGGCGCCTTCGCGCTCATGCGCGCGGTCAGCCGGCCGATGATGAAGGCCAAAGGCGGAGCGATCGTCAACGTCTCGAGCATCGTCGGCGAGATGGGCAACGGCGGCCAGGCGGCCTACGCGGCGTCGAAGGCCGGGCTCATCGGCCTCACCAAGGCCGTCGCCAAAGAGCTCTCGTCGCGGAACATTCGCGTCAACGCCGTCACTCCGGGCTTCATCACCACCGACATGACCGCGGCCCTCAACGACGAGCTCAAGACGAAGATGGCCGACGCGATTCCATTGGGACGCATCGGGAACCCTGAAGAGGTCGCCAAAGCCGTGGCGTTCCTCGCCTCTGACGCCGCCTCATACATCACCGGAGAAGTCCTCAAGGTGAACGGCGGCATGTACATGTAGTTGTAGTTTCACCGTTGGTCAGTCACACCCCGTGTGCTACGGGCGCGGCGCAACGTTTTCTTCCCCAACACCAAGGACACACGCAATGACGGCCCAGAACATCGAAGCCAAGGTCAAGTCGATCATCGCCGACCAGCTCGGCGTCAGCGAGGACGAGATCAAGATGGAGTCCTCCTTCATCGAGGACCTGGGCGCGGACTCGCTCGACATCGTCGAGCTCGTGATGGCGATGGAAGAAGAGTTCGAGATCGAGATCCCCGACGAAGAGGCAGAGAACATCAAGACCGTCGGCGACGCGATCAACTACATCAACACCCACAAGAAGTGAGCTGTCGGGGCCGAAGGTCGGCCCTCGAGTCTCCACCATGAGCGCTCCTCGACGCGTCGTCATCACCGGTACGGGCCTGATCACGGCTCTGGGTACGGGCACCGAGAAGTCGTGGCAGGCCGCGATCAACGGCCAGTCCGGCATCTCGAAGATCTCGGCGTGGGAAGATCCCAAGCTCAAGGTGAACATCGCCGGTGAAGTGAAGGACTTCGTCGTCGAAGACTTCATCGACCGGCGTGAAGCACGCCGGATGGATCGGTTCTGCCACTTCGCCATCGCAGCCGCCGAGCTGGCGATGAAGGAAGCTGGCACGCCGATCGGCCTCGACCAGCCCAACGGCTACGAGCCAGAGCGGGTCGGTGTCATCGTCGGCAGCGGCATCGGCGGGCTCGGCTCGCTCGAAGACAGCCACAAGGGCGCGCTCGAGAAGGGCTTCGATCGCCTCTCGCCGTTCTTCATCCTGCGCATGATCGTCAACATGGCGCCGGGCCGCATCTCGATGCGGTACAACGCCCGTGGGCCGAACTGGTCGCCCGTCTCGGCGTGCTCCACGAGCGCGCATGCGATCGGCGAGGCGTGGAAGGGCATTCGCTACGGAGAGATGGACGCGGCGATCGCCGGGGGGGCCGAGGCCGCCATCACCCAGCTCGGCATCGGCGGTTTCGAGTCGATGCATGCCTTGTCGACCCGAATCGACGACCCTGCCACGGCCAGCCGCCCCTTTGACAAGGACCGTGATGGTTTCGTGATGGGTGAAGGGGCCGGCATCGTGGTGCTCGAGGAACTCGAGCACGCGAAGAAGCGCGGCGCGAAGATCATCGCCGAGCTCGTCGGCTATGCGGCCAACAGCGACGCCCACCACGAGACGGCGCCGGCTCCGGAGCACGAAGGCGCGCAGCGCTGCATGCGTCTGGCGCTGAAGTCCGCGGGCATGCAGCCCTCTGACATCGGCTACGTGAACGCCCACGGCACCTCGACGCCGTTCAACGATCTCCACGAGTCGAAGGCGATTCATCGCGTCTTCGGCGATCACGCCAGCAAGCTGATGGTGTCGTCGACCAAGTCGATGACGGGCCACATGCTGGGCGCGGCGGGCGGTGCCGAGGCCGTGTTCAGCGCCCTGGCGCTCTCGCGCGGCATCATTCCGCCGACGATCAACCAGTTCACGAAAGATCCCGAATGCGACCTCGACTACGTGCCCAACAAGGCGCGTGAGGTCCGCGTCGACGCGGCGATGTCGAACTCCTTCGGGTTCGGCGGGACCAACGCGGTGCTCGTGCTTCGTCGGTATCGCGACTGATGCGGCGGGTTCGAGTCGCGCCCTTACTCCTCGCGGTGTCGGGATGCGAAGTCGACCTGGCCGCGGTGCGCAACGACCTCGAGCCCCGTGCCGTCAACGATCTGGGCTGCAAGGCGTCAGCGCTCGAGTTCGAAGAGGTCAAGCTGCCGCTTGCGCCCTCGAACGTTCAGGTTAAGGGCTGCGGCAAGAAGGCCGAGTACACGCTCGTGCAGGGCCGGTGGACGCCGGTTCGCCGGGCGCTCCAGACGCCCTGACCAGGCTCAGTTCTTCACCTCGAACCGCACCCGCACCCTCGTGAAAATGTCCTTCTCGTAGGACGACGTGTCGAAGTTGCCCTCCCACGAGGTGTCGGTGGAGTTGGCGGCGTTGATGTTGATGACGCCGGTGTCGAGCCCGAAGACGCGGCCGACCGTCGCTCCACCACCGGCGGCTTCCATCATGCGCTCGGCGCGCTGGCGGGCATCGCGTGACGCCTCGGCGAGCATCTCGATCTTGAGCGCGCCGACACCGGTGAAGAGATATCTCGGCGACTGCGACGAGATGTCGAGGCCCTTCTCGATCAGCTGGGTGATCTCGCGAGAGACGCGTTCGACGCGCGGCACGTCCTTCGAGACCACGTTCGCGGTCTGGCTGGCGCGCCAGCCATCGAAGACCGTCTTCCGCGTGACGCGGTCACGGTTCTCGACCACCTCTTCGTGGGACAGCTCGTCGACGCTGGCGGCCGAGATGCGGACCTGATCGCGTGGGAAGCCAGCCTGCTCGAGGAAGGCGGTCAGCACCTCGATGTCCTTCTTCAGCGCCGTGTAGGCCTCGACGCGGTCCTTGCGGGTGACGTGCACCGAGGCCGACCACTCCGAGAGATCGGACGCGATGCGCCGCTTGGCCGAGCCGCGCACGTCGATGGTGGTGGGCCGCGAGAGCTTCACGACCGAGAAGGCCACCGAGGCGATGAGGGTGCTGACGACGAGGGCGAGGGCGAGCGCGCGGCGATCGAGATCCAGGGTGAATCCTCCAGAGGAGGTCAGACACGGTGACGCGCGAGACCGTTCCAGTGAAAGAGGGAAAGGCGGTACAACGGCGCTCATGAGCTCGTTTGCCATCGCCGCTGACCACGCCGGAGTCGCCCTGAAGGCCGAGCTCGTCGCCGAGCTGAGGAAGCTGGGCCACGAGGTGAACGATCTCGGCCCCGACTCGACCGCCTCGGTGGACTACCCCGACTTCGCCTCGAAGCTGACGAGCCTGGTGACGAGGGGGGCGCCTGCGCTTGGCATCCTCGTCTGCGGCACGGGCATCGGCATGAGCATCGCGGCCAACAAGGTGCCTGGCATTCGGGCGGCGGTCTGTCGCACCGAGTACGAGGCCCGGCTCACGCGGATGCACAACGACGCGAACGTGCTCTGTCTGGGCTCGCGAGTGACCGGCAGCGGCGTCGCCCTCGAGATCGCGAAGGTGTTCCTCGGCACGGCGTTCGAGGGTGGCCGCCACCAGACGCGGCTCGACAAGGTGAAGGCGCTGGAGGCGCTGCGATGAAACCCCTGCTGCTCATCGGAGTGCTCTCGCTGTGTGGCTGCCGAACCGAGATCGCTCCCGTGGTGAAGAACCCAGACCTGGGCCCCCGAGCTCGGCTCGTCGATCAGGGCTGCGAGGCGACCGACTACCCGGCCGGCACCGACGTCCCTGCGGGCGCGAAGAACATCGGGTGGATTCAGGTCGATCGTCTCGAGACCGAAGATCTCACTTTTGCGGCGCTTCGTGAGGCGGTCTGCAAGGCCGGCGGCAACGCGTTCTCGCAGATGCGGTGGATTCGTTCGGCCGGTGCGAGCGTGGCGGATCCTCCGATTCACCTCGAGGCGAACGCGTGGGTGGTGCAGTAGCGAGAGGAACGCTCGACAGCGATCTCTGATCGTGGCCGAGCCCACGACGCAGGTGCCATGGTGAGACTGTCGGGGCAACCGTGGCTGCTCCGTCCTCGTCGGCTGATTCGTCTCGGCGCTCCGGTGGTCGCCGCCTTGCAGCGAGCCCCCGGCGCGGCCGGACAACACGAAGGGGGATCGATGCGGATCGAATGGATGGCAGTGATGCTGGTCGCCGTGGGCTGCAGCCCGATGACGCCAGCAGCGGATGGTGGCGCAGCGGGCGGCAGGGGGCCTGGCTGCTGGTGGTGGCTCGTCAGGCGGTGGCAGCACCGCGGGCGGGAGTGCGGCGGGCGGGAGCGCGGCAGGCGGGAGCGCGGCTGGAGGCTCCGCGGGGCCCACGCGAATCGGCTCCGTCACCATGAGCCAGAGCGCGATCACGGCCGCAGGCCAGACGTTCTATTCGGGCCTGCTCCTCGCGAACTTCTTCGAGATCCCCGCGCGGTACCCGGGCTGCGTGAACACCGTCGTTGGCGGTTGCACCGTCAGCGATTGCTCTGCAGCCGCCGACGCCGGAACGCCCCCTGATGGTGGCCAGGTCGGCGCCGGCACGCTCACCTTCACCGGACTCGCTGATGCTGGCGCGGTGGTGATCACTCAGGCCGCGAACGGGAGCTACCTCCGCCAGATCCAGAGCCAGCTCTTCGTCGCTGGGAGCGCCCTCCAGGTGTCGTCTTCGGGCGGCGCTGTTCCCGCGTTCACTGCCTCCGTCACGGCGCCCGTCTCCGCTACGCTCACGACGCCGGCCTGCCCGCTGAGCAACTGCGGAATGATCTCGAAAGCGACAGGGCTCCCTGTTGCGTGGACGGGGGGCGGCACGGGCTCCATCTCGGTTCAGGTCCTCACGGCGGCCAGTCAGGTCTCGTGCGTGTTCCCGGCAGCGAGCGGGTCGGCCACAGTTCCCTCGGCCGCGCTCGCGGGCATTCCGCCTGGATCCGCATCTTTGTTCTTCGGCAGCATCGCGTCGACGACCGTGCAGGCCGGCCCGTTTCCCATCGCCGTCTCGGCGAGCGAGACCGGGGTGTTTCAAGTCACCATCGAGCCCTGAGCCTGCGTGAAGGCCGACCAACCGGCGTGACGTGAAGCGCCGACGGGTCCAGAAGCGTGCCTTGTCGACCCTCGATGTGGCTGTTGCCCCCCCGGGCGCGGTGCGTTACCTCAACCCGCCATGGAGAACACCGCCCCGCTGAGCCAGATCGACCCCGCCATCGCCGCCATCATTCAGTCCGAGACCCGTCGGCAGGAAGACGGCCTCGAGCTGATCGCCTCGGAGAACTTCGTCAGCCCGGCCGTGATGGAGGCCACCGGCAGCGTGCTCACCAACAAGTACGCCGAGGGCTACCCCGGCAAGCGGTACTACGGCGGCTGCGAAGAGGTCGACAAGGCCGAGACGCTGGCCATCGAGCGCGCGAAGCAGCTGTTCGGCGCCGAGGCCGCCAACGTGCAGCCCCACTCGGGGAGCCAGGCCAACATGGCGGCGTTCATGTGCCTCATGAAGCCGGGCGAGCTGATGCTCACGCTCGATCTCAACTCGGGTGGTCACCTCACGCACGGCGCCACGTTCAACTTCTCGGGCAAGCAGTACAAGGTCGCGCACTACGGGCTCGAGAAGGACACCGAGCGGCTCGACTATGCGCAGATCGAAGCGCTCGCGAAGGAACACAAGCCGCGGCTGATCATCGCGGGCGGCTCTGCGTACCCGCGGGTGATCGACTTCCCCCGCTTCAAGGCGATCGCCGACTCGGTGGGCGCTGCGCTGCTCGTCGACATGGCCCACATCGCCGGCCTGATCGCCGGCGGCGTACACCCGTCACCCGTCCCATTCGCCGACGTCGTCACCTCGACGACGCACAAGACGCTCCGTGGGCCGCGCTCTGGCGTGATTCTGATGCGCGAGCAGTACGCGAAGAGCATCAACAGCCAGATCTTCCCCGGCATTCAGGGCGGGCCGATGATGCACACCATCGCGGCGAAGGCGGTCGCGTTTCACGAGGCGCTCCAGCCCGCGTTCAAGGACTACGCGAAGCAGGTCGTCGACAACGCGCAGGCGCTCGCCGAGGGCCTCAAGGGGCAGGGGCTGCGGTTGTGCTCTGGCGGCACCGACAACCACCTCATGCTCGTCGACCTGCGCGCCAAGAAGGTGACCGGCAAGGTGGCCGAAGAGGTGCTCGACAAGGCCGGCATCACGGTGAACAAGAACCAGATTCCGTTCGATCCCGAGAAGCCGACCATCAGCTCTGGCGTGCGCATCGGGACGCCTGCGTTGACGACGCGAGGTCTCAAGGCGGCCGACATGGCGGTGGTGGCGAAGTTCATCGGCAGGGCGCTCGATCACGCCAGCGACGAGGCCGCGCTGAAGACGGTGCGCGCCGAGGTCTCGGAGTTCACCAGGTCCTTCCCGCTGTACGCCTCGCGGCTGAAGAAGGGCTGAACCGGCCGTGCGGTGCCCTTTCTGCTCCACGCAGGACACCCGGGTGATGGACAGTCGCGAAGCCGGCGACGGCGACGTCATTCGCCGCCGCCGGGAGTGCGAGGGCTGCCGGCGCCGCTTCACCACCTATGAGCGCGTCGAAGAGCTCAACCCGCTCGTCGTGAAGAAGGATGGCCGGCGCGAGGCGTTCGATCGCGACAAGTTGATCGCCGGTTTGAAGAAGGCCTGCGAAAAGCGGCCGGTGTCGGTCGACCAACTCGAGGCCTTCGTCACCGAGCTCGAGCGCAAACTGCAGGAGCTGGGTGAGAAGGAAGTCACCTCGACGGCCCTGGGGCAGCTGATCATGGAGCGGCTGCCGCTCCTCGACGAGGTCGCCTACGTGCGCTTCGCCTCGGTCTACCGGAGCTTCCGCGACATCTCGGAGTTCATGGACGAGCTGAAGGAGATCCTTCAGACGAAGGCGAACAGCCAGCCGCGCCCGAAGGGGAAGGGCCCGGGCTCTCAGTCATGAGCCGCGCGCCCGACGACGATCGCTTCATGCGTCTGGCGCTGCAGGAAGCGCACAAGGGCCTGGGCCGCACGCACCCGAACCCAGCGGTCGGAGCGGTGATCGTCAAGGCAGGCAGGGTGATCGCCACCGGCTACCACGCCCGCGCCGGCACCGCGCACGCCGAGGCGAACGCGCTGATGCTGGCGGGAAAGCGCGCGAAAGGCGCGACGATCTACTCGACGCTCGAGCCGTGCGATCACTTCGGGCGGACACCGCCGTGCACGCAGGCCATTCTCGAGGCGGGCATCGCGCGCGTCGTCTACGGCTCGTCGGATCCCAACCCGCTCGTCGACGGCAAGGGCGTCAAGCGCATGCGCCGCGCGGGGTTGCGGGTCGACGGCGGCGTGCTCGAGGCCGAGTGCGATGCGCTCAACGAGCCCTTCTTCAAGGTGATGCGCACCGGCTTGCCGTTCGTGACGGTGAAGTCGGCCATCACGCTCGACGGGAAGATCGCCACCCGAACCGGAGTGTCGAAGTGGATCACCTCGGAGGCCTCGCGCGAGCGGGCGCACCACCTGCGCAACCGCGTCGACGCGATCGTCGTCGGTGCCGGCACGGTGGTGGCTGATGACCCGATGTTGACGACCAGGATTCCGGCGGGCCGCGACCCGATGCGGGTGGTGATCGATTCATCGCTCCGCACGAAGCCGACGGCGAAGGTTTTCGCAGGCGGTGGAGCGCAGGTGATGGTGATCACCTCGAAGCCCGCCGATTCCTACCGGGCACGGGCGTTCGCGAAGCGTGGGGTTCGGGTGCTGACCGTCGCGGAGCGGCGTGGCGAGCTCGCGCTCACCGAAGCCCTTCGGGTGCTCGCGAAGGAAGGCATTCTCCACGTCCTCGTCGAGGGTGGAGCGACCACGATCTCGGCGTTCCTCCGCGCGAAGCTGGTCGACGAGCTGATGTTGTTCATCGCGCCGACGCTCTTCGGGCACGAGGGGCTGACGTGGTCGGGTGTGCTCCCGGTGTCGACGCCGGCCGATGGCCTTCGGACGACCGTGGTGTCGATCGAGTGTGTCGATCGTGACGTGGTGATCCGCGCGCGTGTCGAAGCGACGTGACCGCGTCCACGGCGCTCGTCGGCTCCAGGAACGAGTCCGTCGGTCTGACTCGACGCGAAGGCCCCGCATCTCGCTGCGATGTCGACCGCTTCGTTGCTCGCCAGCAACCGATAAGGCACACGTCCACTCTTCCTGTGCTGTGCGGCGATGGTCTTGTCGATGTTCTCCGGGCGCGGACACGGTGCTGGGCGAGACGAGGGCGACCCCCAGGCCTGCGAGTGCACCATCGAGGCGCAGGTGCCGTCGGCCGGCACCGTCACGTTCCGCGCGCGAGGGCTCGGCCCAGACACCGATGAGACGTACTGGAAGGCGTCGGTGCGCTTCGAACACGGCAGCGTCAGCGGCAGCATCAAGGAGACCCGCAACGACTGGGATCGGGTCTTCGGCAACAACAAGGGCGGTGAGCGCGTCGCTCTCTTTCAGGTGAGCACCGTGACCGACGATCGCAGCTTCATCGTCGACCTCGGCGAGATCGCGTTCCGTGAGGCGCCGGCGACGATCGAGTTCTCGACGGTGACTCCCCAGACGCAGGTGAACATGGCCGCCGACGTGCCTTCGACCGACGTGCGCCAGAGGGACGACGTCCCGCCGTCGAAGGCCACGTCTCTCGGGTGCGCACCGCCGATGACGATTCCCGGCTCGTCACCCTCGTCGGCGTGCAGAAGCACGTGCTCGGGCAGTCGGTGACGCTCGCGTGGTTCCGCTCGAAGGAAGCCGATCGGTTCGTCTTCGACTGGCCTGCGAAGTTGCCGTTCCGTCACGTGGGCCCGAGGGCAAGGCGAGTAGGGTTCTCGGGTGAGAAACCTCGCGTTCGCCTGCCTCGCGGTTTTCGGATGCCGAACCATGCCCGCCGCTCTACCGACGCCGACCCCGACGCTGGAGCAACGCTTCGCCGCCTGGGAGTCAGCCGGGCCGACTGGCGATGACGTGCACCGCGCGAAGCTCGAGGCACTCGTCGTGGCGCTCAAGGCCGAACACCAGCGCAAGGGCTCGCTCGACGTCCTCTTCGTCTGCACGCACAACTCCCGCCGCAGTCACATGGGGCAACTGCTCGGCGCCGTCGCAGCCGCTCGAGTTGGCCTCGTTGCGCGTACCTTCTCGGGCGGCACCGAGGCGACCGCCTTCAACCCGCGCGCGATCGCAGCCCTCACGCGCGTCGGCTTTCAGATCACCGGAGAAGGCGAGAAGAACCCGCACTACCAGGTGCGGTGGTCGCCCTCCTCGCCCGCCATCGAGGCGTTCTCGAAGACCCTCGATGACGCGGCCAACCCGACGTCCGACTTCGTGGCGGTGATGACGTGCTCGCAGGCCGACGCCGCGTGCCCGTTCGTGAAGGGCGCCCGCCAGCGAGTGTCGGTGCCCTACGACGACCCCAAGGTCGCCGATGGCACTCCAGACGAAATCCAGCGCTACGACGAGCGGGTGGAGCAGATCGGCCGCGATCTCGCCTGGGTGTTCCGTCAGGTGAAGGGCTGAGTCGTCAGCCAACCACGCCAGGCGCCAGCAGCGTCGTGCGCAGGAGCAGGCTCGCCACGGTGAAGTAGACGACGATGCCGGTCACGTCGACGATCGTCGCGACGAAGGGCGCCGAGGCGGCCGCGGGGTCGAACCCCATTCGCCGAAGCGCAAAAGGCAGCATGGCGCCGATCAGCGCGCCGAAGAGCACCACGCCGATCAGGCTCACCGACACGGTCAACGCCACCAGGACGTAGTGCTCGCCGTAGCCCCGGCTGAACACCCCGAGCCGGAACAGGTGCTCCCAGAGAATCACGCGCGCGAAGCCGATGGTCGCGAGCATCACGCCGAGCATCAGCCCGCTGCGAGCCTCTTTCAGCGCGACCTTCCACCAGTCGCGCAGCTCGATCTGCCGCAGCGACAACGCACGAATGATCAGCGACGTGGCCTGGCTGCCCGAGTTGCCGCCCGACGCGATGATGAGCGGCAGGAAGAGCGACAGCACGTCGGCACGCAAGAGCTCGTCCTGGAAGAAGCCCATCGCCGTCGCCGTCAGCATGCCGCCGATGAGGAGCACCGCGAGCCAGCCGCCGCGCTTCTTGAGCATCTCGAAGGCGCCGATCTCCATATACGGGGCCTCGAGGGCCTCCATACCGCCGAGCTTCTGGATGTCTTCGGTGGCCTGCTCTTCCTGCACGTCGAGCACGTCGTCGGCGGTGATGATGCCCAGCAACGCGCCGCGCGTGTCCGTTACCGGGAGCGCGACGCGGTCGTACTTCTCGAACGTCGAGACGATCTCGTCTTTCGACGCCGTCGCCGGAATCGAGACCAGCGGTCGGGTCGGCAGCTCTCCGACGCGCGCCTCGGGCGCCGCCATCACGAGCTCGGCCAGCCGCAGATCGGCCAACAGCGAGTTCTTCTCGTCGACCAGGTACAGGACGTTCAGCGTCTCGCGGCCTTTCCCGTTGGCGCGCAGATGCGCGAGGCCCTCTGAGGCGCTCATGGCGGGCTTCAGGGCGAGGTACTCGGGCGTCATGAAGCGGCCGGCTGTGCCCTCCGCGTACCCCAGCAACTGCCGGGCGACCTTCAGCTCCTCGGGCTTGAGCGTCTCGAGGGCGCGGCGGGTGACCTCGGCCGGCAGCTCCTCGAAGAGGCGCGTGCGATCGTCGGGCGCCATCTCGTTGAGCACGTTCGCCAGCTGCTCGCTGCCGAGCGTCTGGAGCAGCTCGGTCTGCTGGTCGAGCGGCAGGTACTCGAACGACACGCCCGCCGTGTCGCGCGGCAGGATTCGGAAGATCACCCCCGAGTCTTCAGGGGGCAGATCGTGCAGCACCTCGGCGATGTCGGCGGGGTCGAGATCCTCGAACGCGATGCGAAGGGACTCCCAGTCCTTCTTCGCGATCAGCTCTTCGTAGTCAGCCTTGAGCAGGTGACCGAGCATGAGGCTCCCAGTGGCTCCCCTGGCCAGAAGGGAGCGGGCGCCTTGTGCATCCGTCGCGTGCCCGACGCAAGCGCCCGCGGCGACAGCCTGACGATTTCGACTACAGCTGCTTCTTGATGGCGTCTTCCAGCTTCGCCTTCGGCATCGCGCCGACGAGCTGCTCGACGACCTTGCCGCCCTTGAAGAGCAGGAGAGTGGGGATGGAGCGGATGCCGAACTGCTGAGCCACCTGCTGGCTCTCGTCGACGTCGACCTTCGCGATCTTCACCTTGCCCTTGTACTGGGTCGCCAGCTCCTCGAGCGCCGGGGCGATGGCGCGGCACGGCGCGCACCAGGTGGCCCAGAAATCGACCAGCACTGGAACGCTGGAATCGAGCACTTCGGCCTTGAACGAGGCATCCTGAACGGCGACGGTGTCTTTGCTCATCGAGTTGACCCTTCCCCCTCAAGGGGGCTTTGGTTGGCGACTGCAGCGTGTGTAATACGGAACTTCTGCCCATGCAGGCTACGGAGTCGTCTTCGTGAAGCTCTTTCTCCCCCAAGCAGCCCTGGAAGAATGGATGATGAACGAGAAGGCCGACCTTCAAGACGGCAAGCTCGTCGTCAAAGAGGGTGGGTCGTCGACGCACCCGGCCGCTCCAGCGGTCCATTTCGTCAGGGTCGTCTCCGGTGAAGATACCAACGGCCTCGTCAACCGCGTGAAGACGACGGAGCAGATCCACGCGCTCGGTGGCGAGCACATGGCTGATTCCGTCGTCATGGGTGACACCGCCTACGAGGTCGCCGAGGGCTACCTCACCGAGGTCCAGGCGCCCGCGCCAGTGAAGGCCGACCCGAAGAAGAAGGTCTCCAACCCCGAGGCCGACCTCCTCGCCGCCTTCATCCTCGACAAGTTGTAGGCCGGCCAGGCTCGATGACGACCGTCCTCTTGCTGCGCGAGCCGTCGGAGGTGCGCGATCTGACGTGGCTCCTCGAGGAAGAGGGCGCGCAGGTGATGCACTGGCCGCTGCTCTCGGTCTCGCTGCTCGCGTCGGTTCCCTCGACGCAGGCGCTCGGAGAACAGCTCGGCCGCTTCAGCTGGGTGATCCCCGAGTCGCCCACCGCCGTTCGCGTGCTCGCGGAGCTGGTGCGGGCCACCGGCGCGCGGAGCCCCGCCCAACGGGCTGCCTTCCTTGCGCCGAGCCTCGACACCGTGCGCGCGCTCGGCAGGCACGGCTGGGAAGCCCGCCACGTGCTGCCTGAACGGGTGGAGGGCCGGCTCGAGACGCTCTCGTCGCTGCTCCACGAAGACGACGAGGTGCTCTGGGTCGGCGGCCCGCGCGAGGCCCAGTGGCGTGAGGTGCTGGCCCAGGTGCCAGGCCGAGCGACGATGGTGCGGCTCTACGACGAGGTCGAGGCTGCGGCGCCTCCGGAGCTGCCAGAGGGCGCTGTCGTGGTGGTGCACTCGCCATCAGCGGCTGAAGCGCTCGCCGCGTCGACCGAAGAAGCGTGGCGAGCCCGTCACCGGGTCGTGGCGAGCGGCCCTTTGACGTCTTCGGCGCTCCAGGAGCTCGGCGTCGCCATCGCCGCCGTCGCCGCCCGCCCGACGACCGAGGCGCTCTTCGAGGCGGCCCGCGACGTCCTCCAGCGCCCGAACTGAGGGCCATGCTGGGACGCAGGGTGCGCCTTCATAATCAGCTACGCTGTGGGCAGGGCCCTTCGAGGAGGCAGCACCCGATGATGAGGAGATTCCTTCCGCTGATGGCGCTGGTGCCGTTCGTTGCCCTGGCCACCAGCCAGCTTCCCCACACCGTCCCGCAGCGCGCGCTGGCGTCCGATCGCGTGGCCGTCGTCGAGGTCGTCGAGCGCAAGACGGTGAGCGACCCGGCCGACCCGCGCCGCATCAAGACGCACACCCAGCTGCAGGTGCGCGAGAACGTGCGTGGCACCGGCCCCTCGAGCGTCACTCTGGTGCAGCTCGGTGGAACGCTCGGCCAGCAGGCCTTCGTCATTCCCGGCGACGCGGAGTTCACGGTCGGTGAGCGCGCGCTCGTCTTCCTGCACTGCACCGCGCCCGAGCGCTGCTACCTGGTGGCGATGGGCGAAGGGAAGTTGCCCATCGTCGACGGCGACAAGGTCGTCGTGCACGACATGGTGACCGAGGAGTACTCGCGCCGGCCGCTGCGTGAGCTGATCGCCGAGCTTCGGGCGCTGCCAGCAGGCAAGGTGCGAGGGCCCGCGGCTCCAGCGGCGCCGGGAGGCACGCGATGAGCCGCCTCCACGCGCTCGTCATCGTCGGGGTGCTGGGCCTCGCCTCGACCGCTGCCGCGCAGGACCCGAAGTACCTGCCGTTCCGCATGGTGTCGACGGCCCAGAACCCGTTCCCGTACTTCGTCGACAACCGTGCGCCCGCGCCTGGCGGCTTCTCGATCGCGGCGGCGCTCCCGGCCATCGTGGCGGGGTGGGATCAATGGAACAACACGCAGTGCGCGATGCCGAAGGCGGCGAGCCAGGGCTTCACGGGAGCGGGCGTGCCCAACCCGTCGGATCGCTACGACATGTTCAACGTGACGCCCGCCTGGGTGACGAACTCCAGCGACCCTGACGCGCGCGCGCTGCTCGACAACGGCTTCACCATCGCCATCGCGGTGCCTCAGGCGTTCGGAGGCGTGCTTCAGACGTGTGACATCTTCCTCAACGGCCTCGGGGTGAACTTCTCGTACAGCATCACCACGCCGACGCCGGCCGCAGACATCGACATTCAGTCGGTGATGACTCACGAGGCCGGCCACTGTCTGGGCCTCGATCACTTCGGCCTCGGGCTGATGCAGCAGAGCGTCTACAAGGGAGAGCAGAAGCGGCTGCTGACCCAGCTCGACGTTCGCGGCATCTGCGAGCGCAACCCGGCCTTCGGTCAGGCCGGCGCGCAGTGCAACGCCGACGGGGGCTGCGACGTGACCCTCAAGTGCATCACCCGGACGGGCAACGTCGGGCCCACGCGGTACTGCTCCAACGCCTGCGTGCCGAACACCACGCCGTGCGCCCTTCCGATGGACTGTCAGCCTTCGACCGCGTTCGTGCCCACGACGATGGATGCGTGCCAGTACCCGAACGCCGGAATCACGCAGATCGGGAAGACGTGCGCGAACTCACCAGCGTGCGGCTCGGCGGTCGGCAACTGCATTCTGCCGTCGCAGGCGCCCACCGGCACGCCGCTCTGGGAAGGCGGCTACTGCACGCAGGGTTGTGAAGTCGGTCAGCCCGCGTGTCCCGCGGGCTCGGTCTGCGTGCCGACGTCGTCGGGGTCGCGCCTGTGCATCGCGAGCTGCCGCGTCGGGCTCGCAGATTGCCGCTCCGGGTACGCGTGCGACAGCTTGAGCGCGACGTCGGGCAACGCGGGCATCTGCATTCCGAACTGCCGCGTCGAGAACGACTGCATCGACCCCGTCGTGAATGGGCAGGTCGTCGACTACGACTGCCGGCAATGCGACGGCCGGTGCGTGCCCAAGCAGACGCCGGGCGTCGGCGTAGGCACGCAGTGCAACCAGGACACGCAGTGTGGATTCGGTCAGGTGTGCCGCCAGGCCGATCGGCGGTTCCCCGCGAAGCAGTGCACGCAGAGCTGCGCGCGTGGGTGCGCCACGTGCCCCGCGGGCGCGGCGTGCGTTCCTGACGATCGCGGCGAGCTGTTCTGCCTCAAGACGTGCTCCGGCCCCCGCAGCTGTGGCGAAGGGCTGCGCTGCGCCGACTACCCAGGCGTGAAAGCCTGCATCCCCGCCTGCCAGGCCGACACGGACTGCCCGGTGGGCCAGTCCTGCCAGGATCAGGAGTGCGTGCTCCCCATCGATCCCAACGACGCCGGCTGCGGCACCTTCTGCGTGGTGCCCGATGCCGGAAGGCCGTTCGTGCCGCGGCCCGACGCTGGCGTGATGACGGGTGGTGGCAACGCCGGGTGCGCTTGCTCGACGGCGAGCGCGTTCGGCCCCATGCTGGCGCTCGCCGCCCTCGCTGTGGTGGCCAGGAGGCGTCGCCGGTGACGAAGCTCGAAGACAGCAGTCGGCGCGCCCACGACTTCTCGCTCAAGTTCGTCCTCGACGCGCTGGTCGGGGCGAAGCTGCTCACGAAGAGTCAGGCCGGTGACGTCATTCAGCGTGAGCCCCAGGCCCGCAAGCGCGTCACCAAGCAGGCCGGTGACGAGAAGTACGACGTCTCGCCGATCGAGATCATCGCCTTGTTCCAGGTGCCGCTGCCTGGCCGCCCGGGTGAGCTGCTCGATCAAGACCGCATCACCGAGGTCGCCGCCGCCGCCGCGAAGGTGCCGTACAAGAAGATCGACCCGCTCCAGCTCGACATGAACCTGGCGGCGCGCACCATCTCGAAGCCGTTCGCCGCCCGGCATTGCCTGCTCCCGCTCGAAGGTGGCGGCGCCGGAGCCCCGCTGGTCGTCGCCGTCGCCAACCCGTTCGATCGCGCCCTGTTCGAGAACCTCGAGCGCCTGGTCAACTGCCCCATCTCACCGGTGCTCTCGGCCAAGCAGGACATCGTCAAGGGCATCGCAGACGTCTACGGCTTCCGCCGAACGCTCGCGGCCGCGGCCGACGAGTTCGCGGTATCGGGTGCTGGCGTCTCGAACTTCGAGCAGCTCGTCACGCTCTCGAGCACCTCGAACAAGGAGCTCGCGCCCGAAGACAACTCGATCATCCAGGCTGTCGAACACCTGCTCCGATCGGCCTTCGACAACCGGGCGAGCGACATTCACATCGAGCCCAAGCGCGACAAGTCGATCGTGCGCTTCCGCATCGACGGTGTGCTGCACGGCGTCTACACGCTGCCGCAGCAGGTGCACGCGCCCGTCATCTCGCGCGTGAAGATGATCTCGCGCATCGACATCAGCGAGAAGCGCAAGCCGCAGGACGGCCGCATCAAGATCGATCGCGACGGCCACGAGGTCGAGATCCGTGTGTCGACGCTTCCGACCGCCTTCGGTGAGAAGGTCGTCATGCGCATCTTCGACCCCGAGACCCTGGTGGTCGACATCGCCGCGCTGGGGTTCGACCCGACCGAGAAGCGGCACTTCGAGTCGTGGATCGCCGAACCGCATGGCCTCATCCTCGTCACCGGCCCCACCGGCTCGGGCAAGACGACGACCCTCTACTCGGCGCTCAAGGCGCTCGCAGGGCCCGACGTCAACGTCACCACCATCGAAGACCCGATTGAAATGGTGTGGGACGCGTTCAACCAGACGCAGGTACAGCCGAAGATCGGCCTCGATTTCGCGAACGCGCTCCGCCACATCTTGCGGCAGGATCCCGACATCATCATGGTCGGCGAAATCCGCGACCCTGAGACAGCCGAGAACGCGATTCAGTCGGCGCTCACCGGTCACCTCGTCCTCTCGACGTTGCACACCAACGACTCGGTCGGCGCGATCGGTCGCATGCTCGACCTCGAGGTGCCGGCGTTCCTGCTCGCCTCCAGCGTGCTCGGCGTGATGGCCCAGCGCCTCGTGCGTCGCATCTGCCCCTCGTGCAGTACGCCGATCACGCTCACCCAGGCCCAACTCGACGCGCTGAAAGCACCCCTGCCGACCGATCTCGGCCCGCCGCAGTTCAAGAAGGGCGCCGGCTGCGTGAAGTGCCGTGGGACGGGCTACCGGGGCCGCACCGCCGTCTTCGAGATCTTCAGCGCCACCGCCGAGATCAAGTCGATGATCACCCGGAAGGCGCCGTACCAGTCGCTCGTCGAAGAAGGCCGGAAGGCCGGCATGCGCACGCTGCGTGAGGCGGCGGTGCGCAAGCTCTACGAAGGCGTCACTGGCTTCGACGAGGTGCTGCGCATGACGACGGGGCTCGAGTAGCAGTCTGAAGCCAGAGGTGATTCGACTGCGTCCCCTGGCGCCATCGCTGGCGGCGTTCAGCCAGCGCCTCTGTGGACGTGGACCGAGAGCGCGCGAAGAGCCACTCCATCAGAAGCGCGCCTGCATCACCGCGTTGAAGCCGAGCTGGTTCGGCTGCTCGAAGGTGGGCTGCGAGATGCTCGCCGTCGAGTCGCGGAACGTCACGCGGTTGTCGTCGCGCGTGTAGAAGACCTCGCCGATGATCGCGAAGTACTCCGAGAGGTCGAGCCGGTAGGTGCCCTTGATCGAGATGATCGGCAGCACCGTCACCGGGTTCCCGTTCGAGTCGCTCGCCGGGAGAATGTTGAAGAGGTTCACGTCGCGCACCACCACCACGCGGGGGCCGGTGAGGCCGGGCGGCGGGGCGTTGCCACCGAAGTCGAAGCGGGGCGCGGTCAGCGAGGCAGGCATCTGCACGCCTCCGATGAGGCCGAACGTCGAATAGAGCTTCGGGAAGTAGCGATCGACGCCGAGGGCGAACCAGGTCTCGGGGGTCACCGTGCTGCCCTTCGAGAAGTCGAAGAACGGCGGGAAACCCGGCACGTCGAATTGAATGAACGACAGCGTGCGCATGAGGCCGAGCAGGTTGATGCGCCAGAAGTCGATCTTCACGCGGGTGTTGAGGGCGAGCGACCCGGCGAGCTGCGGCTTGGTGGCCGCGAAGCGATCGGGATCGATCAGCGTCTGCGCAAGGACTGAGCCCTCGAGCTCGGCAGTGATCGAGAAGCCGCCCGGGTATGACTCGGGCCGGAAGAAGCGCGCGAGCACGTCGGGGTCGTTCTTGTAGAGCCGGATGTCGATGGACTGCTGGATCTCGGCGCCGCGCTGGAACGAGAGCCGACCCGAGCCGCCGAGCGCGTTGATCGGCGCCCGCACGCCCTGGAGCGCGAGCGACGGCGCGATGCCGCGGTTGAAGTAGCCGCCGTTCACCTCGAAGCGAATCGCCGAGTTCTCGACCTTGTAGAGATCGATGCCTGCGCCGCCGAGGTAGCCGTAGACGCGCTCCTGCACGTTGAGCAGATTGTTGAGCAGCAGACCCGTCTTGAGGCCCACGAAGGCGTAGCCCCAGTCCTTGGTGATCTGCAGCTTGCCGCCGGGCGCCGCGCTGGGTCGGCCCGTCGTCGAGAGGCCCGAGCCCTGCTGGTAGGTGAACGCCGAGTCGCCACCCCAGGTGACGCGCCAGTTGAACCCGAGCCGGAAGCGGTCGGACGAGACGGGGAAGCCGGTGAGCGAGATGTCTTCCTTCGCGCCCCAGCCCAGCGGCTTGTAGTTGAGCTTGATGTAGCTGGAGTTGTCGAAGAGCGTGATCTGCCCGTTGGGCTGCGTGAGCAGCAGCACCGACAACGCGGCCTCACCCTCGAAGCCCTCGAAGAAGCTGAAGGCCTTCTTGTAGAGCGTGAGGTTCGACAACGTCTCGAAGCCCGAGAAGCGGGTGTTGAAGTTGTCGAAGAACTGCGTGTTCTGTCGCGAGGCGCCGAAGCCGACGCCGGGACTGTTGGGCGTGGTTTCTCCGGGCTTCACGAAGAGGTTGTCGTGCGCGAAGGCGAACGTGACGCGGGTGTCGATGAAATCTCCCGCCCACGCGGCGCTCGACACACAGATGGCCAACAGCAACGGCTTCACGGCTCTCACGTCGGTCTTCCTCCCGCAGCGCCCATCCGAAGAGGGGCGTGCCCATCACAGCGGTGTGGCGTTCTTCAGGTTCCGCGGCACGACACGAGCGGCTTCGGGCACTCGAGGCCCGGGCCGGGATAGCAGCAGACGTCATCAGGGTCGCGCGGAATGACGATCCACCGCGGTCGCGCCGGCTGCACCTGCTTGAGGTGCCCGACGATGTCGTAGGTGGCGCCCTTCGTGTTCCGGCACTGCTTCGCGGCGACGGCGTCGGGGTCGTCGAGGCGGCAGTTGGGGTTCAGCTCGGGGATCGCGTCGCTGCTGCGCACGTTGAGGCGCGCGCGCGGGTTGATGGACGCGAAGCATCGGCCCGACGCGACGGTCGGCAGCAGGCTGATCGAGTCCTTCCCGGCTGGCAGGCGGAACTTGAGCACCTGGCGCGCGTCGAGCAGCGGGTCGGCGTCGGTGGCCATGGTGGTGATGTCGCCCAACCGCCAACGCACGGGCACGTCGCACACCGCGACGGCCCAGGTGCCCGCCTCGTAGCCCGACTCGACGGGCATCAGGAGCCCTCCGATGCGGCTGGGGTTGAAGACGACGCCGCCATCGGCCATCGCGACCGTGACAGGCGTCGAGGCGATGCGCGTGGGGTTCGAGTCGTCGAGGTTGGCCCACGCGGGGCCTGGAGGCGCCATCTCCACCGAGAACTGACCGAAGCCGGTGAAAGTCGAGAACTCGCTGCAGACCTGCTCGCCGTCGGGGCCGCGGCCGAGCGTGCAGTTCTGCGTGCACTCGCGCTCCAGCCGCTCGTTCTCGGGCTCGGGGGCCGGCGGCGTATCGAAGTCGCAGTTGCCCCAGGAGCGCACGGTGTTGCCCTGTGGATCGGTGTCGGTGCGGTTGCACCAGAAAGGCGTCGAGCCGCTGGAATCGAAGTCACAGTTGACGAACCGGTCGGGGAACTTCACGCCGCGCACCTTCACGAGGCCGCCCTCGAGGCTCTCGAGCTTCAGGTTGGTGCTGCTCTGCCCGCAGAGCGCGTCGGTGATGAAGGGGTTGAAGACGTTGTCGAGGCCGCAGATTCGGTAGTTGAGTTCGACCGGCGGCACCAGCCGCAGCCACTTGTCCCATTGCGAGGGCGGCAGCAGTCGAACGCGCTCGGCGATCGTCCACGCGGGGAACGTCATCTGCGTCGTCGAGGTGAATTCCTGCACCGCGCCTGAGAGACTGAAGAGCAGGTCGCCCTGGTTGAGCCCGTCGGGGAACGAGAAGTTGAAGATGAAGAGGCTGGCGAACGTGCCGGGCGAATAGCTGAAGCACTGCGTGCGCGCGGTGCAGGAGCCCTTCGAGATGGCGCAGGTCCCATTTCGCGCGCCGGGCACGTCTTCGATGTTTCCCATGCCGCCGTCGGCCAGCGGCACCTGACAGGGCTCCTTCGGCTCGGGCGTGCGCACGCGAATCGTCCCGATCTGCTGCACTTCCTTCTGCCTGCAGGCGGTGAGGTCGGTGACGTAGAAGCCCGTCGACTCGATGCCAGTCACGACCATCGCCATCGGCTGCCCATTGCGCTCGGGATCGTCGAGGCACGTCTGGCGCAGCACGGCGCCCATCTCGGGCGGGGTTCCGATGCGCACGAACTCGCCGACGAAGGGCGAGGAGCGGTTGTCGAAGGTGTCGGGAGTGTTCAACGTCTGGAGCGTCTGCTCCTCGAACCAGATGATGGGCGAGCTGCCGGTGGCGAACGAGTAGGTCGTATTTGCCGGCGGAAGCCGATCGCCTGCGATCAAGGCGCCCCCATCATAGAACTCCCGCGGCGGCGCGTTCTCGAGCCACAGCCGCACCTGGCCGTACTGATGCTGCACCCGCACCACGCCCCGGACTTCGCCGTTGACGCCCTGACGCCACCGGTTCTCGTAGCCGGCAGTCTGCACACGGCCCGCTGCTCGACGGAACGGGTCGACGCCGCCGTCACGAAGCGGAGGAAGCGGAGCGCCGAGCTGGCCGAAGTCGTTGCGCCCCCACGTGAAGACGCTGCCGTCATCTTTCAAGCCGACGGTGAACGAGGCTCCTGCGGTGGCGAGGGCCCAGTCGTTGGCGGTCCCGACCGGCTGCGGCGTCGTACGCTGCGTGACGGTGCCATCGCCGAGCTCACCTTCCGCGTTGCTGCCCCAGGTGTAGAGGAGGCCGGGCCGTCGAATGCCCGCGGAGTGCGTCACGCCAGCGCTGACGCTCTCCCAGTCGACGAGCGCGCCCACGCGGGTCGGGACCGAGATCGGCGTCATGGACGAGAGGCCGAGCTGGGCCTTGTCGTTGCGGCCCCACGCCCACAAGGAGCCGTCAGTGCGAATGCCCAACGAGTGGCCGTGCCCCGCGGCGGCCGTGCGCCAGGTCGTCGTCGCGTCCACCTGCACGGGAGACGTCGCGTTGGCCACCATCGTGCCCAGCTGGCCCTGATCGTTCGAACCGAAGGCCCAGAGCGTGCCGTCAGCACGAACGGCAAGCGAGTGGCGAGCGCCAGCAGCGGTGGCCGTCCACCGTTCGGCGCCGATCCGCTTCAGGGCTGAACTGGCGACCGTCGTGCCGTCACCGAGCTGGCCGGCTTCGTTCTGGCCGATGCTCCAGAGACTGCCGTCGCCTTTGAGCGCCAGCAGGTGACCTGCGCCCGCCGACACCTGCGTCCACGTGACGTCGTCGCTGAGCTGCCCGTTGAGCGCGCCGAAGGCCCACAGGGTGCCGTCGGCGCGGATGCCCGCGGTGAAGCTGGTGCCCGCTGAGACCGCCTTCCAGCGATCGGCTGGCGCGACCGGGAGCGGGGTGCCCTGCGCCGTGTTGGTGCCATCACCGAGTTGGCTCGTGTCGTTGGCGCCCCACGTCCACAACGTCCCGTCGCTGCGAATGCTGGCCACGTGTGCGGTGCCTGCGATGGCGGCCGACCAGCCAACCGGGTCCGCGAAGTCACCGGGGATGACGCGCACCGACACGGGCCCCGTGAACGACGTGGCGAGGTTGCGCTGAGCGTCGAGGGCCCGGCCGACGTAGTCGATCTCGATGGCGCCACGCGGAATCAGGTAGCGGCACGTCTCCTTGCCTCGCACCTGGAGCGGCACCGCGGCCTGCCCACCGTCGAACTGACTCGCGCAGCTGGCCACCACGGGCAGTGGGGTGCGCACGCCGTTGAACGACGTGTAGACGCCCTCGATGCCGACGTCGATCGACGTCACCTCACTTCGGGTGGGCGAAGGAATGTTCGGGCACGCGCAGAGCGCCAGGGTGCCCAGCACGACCAACCGACGCATCACTTCACCCTCCGGCCGATGCGGCCGTCTTCGATGCCGGTGGCGACGGGAATGCGCGTGGGGTTCTCGCAGAAGTTCTGAATGGCGCGAGTGACGGTGCCGCAGACGGGGTTTCCTGCCAGCGCATCGCGGCAGCTGCACTTGCCGGTGTCGGGGCCGGCGGGGAGCGTCTTCGCGCACTGCGCGGCGACGTCTTTCGGAGACGCGCAGGCCTTGTCGTCTCCCCGGAACGCGGCGGCGCAGGAGCAGCCCGAGCCGTCGTCGACCTTGAGCTGATCGGAGAAGGACTTCGCCTGGTTGCAGAACGTCAGTTCCTGGGAGTCGACGTTCCACTTGCTGGGCTTCATCGGGTCCCGGGCGCCGCAGGTCTGGTCGTTGGCGCCGATGATGTTGCCGAAGGCGTCGAGCTTCGCGTTCAACAGGTCGTCGCAGGTGCAGAAGTTCTGCATGAAGCCGATGAGCGAGTCGCGGAGCGGAATGCCCGACTCGATGCGGGTGGTGTTCCGCTTGAGCACGAGAAAGCCCGAGCCGCCGCGGGCGATGAAGTCGTTCACCGCGATGCGATAGGACTCGTTGAGCTGCACCGCCTGGCCGTTGATGGTGAGGTTGGTGGCCGGGTTCGACCAGCACCGGCCGAAGTTGGTCGTGAGATCGTTGAGGCACTTCCACGGCAACCGGCCCTGGGTTCGACCGTCGTTCGGGCATTCGGAAGCGTCGCCCGCAGGATCGCATGGCAGCCGAAGCTGGTTGAGCTGGGCCTGCGCGCAGTCCATCACGAAGCGGGCGCCAGAGACCTGCGCCTGGCTGACGCAGCCGCGGCCACTCGAGCGTTCGGTGATGAAGTCGAAGGTCTCCTGCATCTCGCGGCCCGAGAGGAACATGACGTTGATGGTGTTCTCGAAGGGGAACACGTTGAACATCGACTCGATGCTGACGGGCCCGAAGTAGAGGTTGTCGCGAATGCCGAGCGAGTTGGTGATGGCGACCTCAGCCTCGATGCCGCGGCGCTTGCGCATCGAGTCGGCCGTCATGTTGCCGAGCGGGCTGTCACCGCCCGTCGAGTTGTTCCGGCGGGCGATGTCCCGAGGGGCGAAGGCGAACAGGGTCGTCAGCGCAAGCCTGGCGTCGAGGTCTGTGATGTAGCCGAGCAGCATCTGCGTCGTGTCCTTGTCCTCCTCGGTCTTGCACTGCTCGATTCCGGCCAGCACTCGCGGGTCCTTGATGAACGAGCCAGGGTCCCAGAACTGGTCGCGGTACAGCTGCCGGAGCCCGTCTGAGCACCACACCGAGTCGATGGGGAAGACCCGGAAGTCATGGCTGAGAATCTCGCCGCCCTCGGTCTTGTCGCCGACCTTTGGAGGCATCTGGACGAGGACGTCGAGCCGGTTGACGTACTTCGAGAAGGCGCCGCCATGACTGAGGATGACGCGGCGGCCATTCGGGTCGCGAAGGAGCTGCGGCGGGTTGAGCACGATGTGCAGGTGCCCGCCCAGGATCGCGTCGATGCCCTCGACGCCTGAGATCTGCACCCGGACGATCGTCGTCTCGCTCGTCGGCAGTCCCTTCTCGTCGGTCTCGCCGAAGACCTCGACCAACTGCCAGGGCCAGTTCGCGCGTTGGACGAACTTCTTCGCGATGCTCCACTCGTAGAAGGCGTCGTAGCCCTCGATAAGGTCCTGGTCTTCGGTGAGCCCGGCGTGGCTGGTGAGCACGATGAGGTCGACGGCCGGCCGCAGGAACTCGACATAGCCGCGCACCACTTCGTTCTGCTCGAGTGGGATCGCCTGCAACGAGTTGCCCTGCTCGACGATCGAGTTGAGCGAGCCGATGTTGCCGAGGCCAATGATGCCCACCCGCAACCCGCCGACGTTCTTGATGGTGTAGGGCTGGGTATAGAGGGCCGTCGTGTTCGAAGGGCCGTTGTTGACGGGGCTCCGGTAGTCCTCCCAGGTGTAGTTCGAGACGAGCACCGGGAAGCGGGCCGACTCTTTCGCCTGTCTCGTGAAGTTGAACGAACCAGCGTCGAACTCGTGGTTGCCGACGACGGCCGCGTCGAGGCCGACGAGTGAGAAGAAGCGGTACTCCACCTCGCCGAGGTTGATGTTGAAGATCGGCGCGCCCTGAAAGCTGTCACCCGAATCGAGGTGAATGACCCGGTCGCTCTTCTTGCGCTCGCGCTTGAGGATCGCCGCCATGCGCGAGGCGCCACCGAAGGGCCCTGCTTCGGGGATGAGCCCGAGATCGATGTCCGTGCGCAGCGGCCGGAAGTCGTAGGGCAACAGCCGCGAGTGGAGATCGGAGGTGTGCAGCAGCGTCAGCCGGATCTGCTGGCCTGACAGATCGACGTCCTGGCCCTCGACGATGGGCAGACAGGAGCCGTGGACGAGGCCCACGGCGAGGAAGGCACAGCAGCGAAGAAAGCGCATGGGAGGGGTTCGAAGCGGCCGGCGTCCAGGGGGAGAAGCGTTGCGCGGCACCGTATGCAACGGGCCCGGTCTGGTAAAGGCGTGACTGCCATGCGACACGCGCCTGTGACCGCCCTCGAGGTGGTGGAAGATTTCTCGTCGACTGCTCGCTGCGACGAGGGGTTTCTGCAGATCCGTCGGCTGCGCTGCCGCAATCGCCGCGCCGATGGCTCGCATTCGTCAATCTTTCGAGTCGACGTCGTCGATCGGCCCAAGCTCGACGCCGTCGCGGTCCTGGTGTGGCGGCGCGGGGAGGGCGGCCTCGAGTTCCTCACTCGCCAGAACCTGCGCCCCGCGGCCTACTTCCGAAGCGAGAAGTCGCCGGTGATCGCCGAGTCGCGGGAGTGGTTGTTCTGCGAGGAGATCGTCGCGGGCCTCCTCGAGCCGTCCGATGCGGGTGAGCGGGCGATCCGTGCGCGGGCCGTCGAGGAGGTCCATGAAGAGGCCGGGCTCCGCGTCGAGGTCGACGCCGTTCGCCACCTGGGCCCGCCGTTCTTCGTCGCGCCTGGCATCATCAGCGAGAAGATCTACCTCACCGAGGTCGAGGTGACCGGCGCCGTCGCGACCGAGCCGGAAGGCGATGGGAGCCCGATGGAGGAGGGCGCCGTGATGACCTGGCGGTCACTGGCTTCGATCCAGTCCGCGCTCGCGACTGGCGAGATCCAGGACGCGAAGACCGAGCTCGCGTTGAACCGTTTCCTGTCCCGGAAGGCTGGTGAAGGGCAGAGCGCCTGACGCGCTTCTTGCGGCGCATGAAGTCGCGAGCTTCCGTCGTGAGATCGAGCCGCACTCCGAACCGCTGGAGCGTTTGATCGGCCGTCGCGCTCTCGAACGCGACCGCCCGCGGGTGGCGATTCGCCTCTTCGCAGCCGAAACGACAGGCTGAGCCCGGTGCCGAGTGGGCCGGAATGCAGGGGAAGAAGCCCGAGCTCGAGCCCAGGTTCATCAACCGGTGGGCCGTGATGACGAACGCGACCTCAGGCGACCATCGAGAAGAAGTCTGCGTCCTTCCACACGCTGACGATCGCCCCGTCGGCCAGTGCACGAAACCCGCGCGGCACCGACGCGGCGATGCGCAACGCGGTCGCCGTCGCAGGGAGGCCTCGATGCACACTGATCGTCACCCGGCGCGAGTCGCACAGAATCGTCAGGAGCGCGTTTGCTCCGACCGCGCCGCGCACTTCGACGCGGTTCTCGTCGAGCTGCACGATGCGCTGCACCGTGTCGGTCGAGAACACTCGCAAGCGGGGCGGCTTCGCGGCCGGCACCAGCGCTTCCGTCAACGAGATCTCGAGGCCACCGATGCGCTCGAGCACCTGCATGGCGACGTCACGCGGCAGTTCGCGGCGCAGCTGGGCGACCGCATGCTGCGGCTCGCTCTGCGTCGCCAGCAGCACGCCGAACGAAGACGACGGCGTCTCGACCCCGACCGTCGTGGTGGGCTCTGCGCTGACGCGGCCCGACACCAGGAACCGGCGCGCGCTCTGCCGCTCGATCACGAATGAAGGGTCGCTGCTCTCGAGATGAAAGCGTCGAACACCGAGCTGCGTCACTGAGTCGATCACGCCGGCCTCGCTGAGAACTATGCTGCCGCGCACCTATCGCTTCCCGCCGTTCCAGAGAAGAGGGCTCCCCGGCGCTGCCGAACCCTCTGAAACCACGGAGTTTCCATGCAGGCCCCGCCCGACACCCAGTGTGCCCACCACCCCGGCACGGCTGCCGCGAACACCTGCAGCCGCTGCGGGACGTTCGTCTGTTCCTCATGCACCAGCGTCTCGGGCGAGGTGCCGCTCTGCGTGAACTGCTCGAGCCCGTACATTCCGCGTGGCTCCCGTGGCGCGCGCTTCGTCGCCAACCTGATCGACTCGGCCGTGGTGTCGCTGCCTGCGGTGGCGTGCCTCCTGCTCTTCGTCGTGTTCAGCGCGACGAGCGGCAAGGACCAGCCAGAGCTCGCCGCGCTGCTGATGGTGGGCGGCCTGTTCGTCGGCGTCGCGGCCGGTTTTGGCGTGCAGATCGCCATGCAGGTTCGCTTCGCGCAGTCGGTTGGCAAACGAATGATGAAGCTCAAGGTCGTGCGCAATGACGGCTCACCGGTCGAGCTGTGGCGCATCATTCTCTTGAGGAACCTGGCGCTGCAGGTCGCCGCGCAGCTCTGCGGCTTCGTCGGCATCATCGACGCGCTGATGATCTTCGGCGACGAGATGCGCTGCCTTCACGACCTCGTCGCCGACACCGTGGTGGTCGACGTCAGCGGGCCCCGGGGGTGACTACTTGCCCAACCGGCTCGCGAGCGAGATGAACAGAATCACTCCGCCCAGACCGCCGCAGCAGCACAAGAGGACCAGTGGCCACAGCACCGCGATGATCGCGCGGCCCGTCGTCAGCCGGTGCGAGTCTCGAATACCCCAGATCTCGAGCACGAGCGTGTAGAGGCCGACGAGCCCGCCGACCACGGGGATTCCTGCGAGCACGTTGGGCGCCAGCGAGTAGCAGATCGCCCGCAGCGTGGTGCCAAACGGGTTCTGGGTTCCTCCCACCATGCGCACCCCCAGATGCGTGAGGCCCGTCGAGATCATCGCGCCCAGCGGAAACGTCACGATGGTCGAGACGCCGAGCACCACCGCGAGCGCGACCGGGTTGCCAAAGAAGAGATCGAAGACGCTCTGCATCGGCGCCGGCAGATCCTTCATCGTGCGGGTCAGCTCCTTCACCTGCGCCTGCGTCTGAGCGAGGTTGAGGATGAGGAAGGGAATCTGAAGCAGCCCCGACGCGGTCGTGAGCAGCCAGCCGTAGAGGAAGGCGTCCATCGCGGGCCCGTTCGGGTCGAGCTGGTTCCAGAACTTCGCTGGCTCGAGGATCGTCATTCGCCACGTCTGCCAGACAGCCTGGACGAGCCCCAGCTCGCGGCGCCGCTCCCAGGGCGTCGGCGTCGGAGTGCTGCCCGGTTGCCCGGTGACGCGCTGACACGCCGGGCACTGGCTTCGCCCATCGGGGTTGCATTCCGTGCAGGTGAAGGCGCCGCAGCGCGGGCAGACCGAGGTCGCGGCACGATCGGCGTGTACGGCGCACTGTGCAGTAGGCGTCATGGGGCCGGGGTCTTACTCCGCGGCACGAAGCCCAGCTTCTCGAAAGCGTGCGCGAAGACCTTCCCGTCCTGGGCACCTTCGATGACGAAGCGGTCGCCGACGATGAAGGTGGGCACGGCGTGCACGCCCAGCTCTCGAGCGGCGTCGAGGCCGGCTTGCATCACCGGTTGCCACTTGCCCGACTCGACCTCCGCCTGCAGCGCTCCGCCATCGAGCCCTGCGTCGACCGCCGCGGCCCGCAGCACGGCGAAGTCGTGCAGGTCCTCCCCCTTGACCCAGTAGCGCTCGAGGAGCCCGTGATGGAAGGCGTCGAAGGCGCCCTGGGTGCGGCTCCATTCGGCGGCCTGGTGCGCGCGTCGGGTGGACGGGATGCGCTGACGATCGAACTTCATCGTCAGGCCCATGGCGCGCGCCCTGGCGGTGAGCGGGTTGTCCGGGTTGGCCATGAAGGCCTTCACCCGGTCGGGCAAGGGGAGCCCTTCATCAGGCGTCTCGGGGCGCAGCAGAAATGGGCGCCAGTCGACGACGAAGTCCCAGTCTTTTTTCAGTCGTTCGACCTCACCGAGGCCGATGTAGCACCACGGTCAGACGTAGTCGGACCACGTGGTGATGGTGAGTGTGCTCATGGCATCGTGGTCTCATTCCTTCGCGCCGGGCGCAAGTCGCACGAATTCCAATGATTGCATCGGAAACGACGGCTAGCGTTTTGAGTCATGGTCGCCAGCACGAGGTCGAGGCGGGGCACGTCCCCGAAGGCGAAGATAAAGCAGAAGTCCGAGACGAAGCCGGCGGCCTATCGGAAGGCTCCAGCCCGGGCGACGAAGGCTGTTCCGAAGAAGGCTGTTCCGAAGAAGGCTGTGCCGAAGAAGGCTGTGCCGAAGAAGGCTGTGCCGAAGAAGGCTGCCTGGCCTCGAGTGTCGCTGCCGGAGCTTCCAGAGATCGAGGGTTACGTTCGCAGTCTGCCCCCGCCGATCGTCCCCATCGTGAATCGCCTCCGCCAGTTGGTGCGCGACGCCGCGCCCGAAGCGAGGGAGCTGCTGGATCCGAACGGTCCCGCGTACGACTCCAACGGCTTGTTTGCGCGCATCGAGGCCGGCGACCGACAGGTGATGCTCACGTTCCTCAAGGGCGCGCAGCTCGACGCCGACGAAGGCACGCTGCTGGGTGACGGCGCGAAGCGGGTGCTGACGGTCGACTCGCTCGAAGGGTTGAAGGAGAGCGTGCTGCAGGCCCTCGTGCGCCAGGCCGTCTTGCTCAACGTTCGCGACCCGGCGTCGGGCGCGGTGTGATGCTTCCGTTTCAGGCTGTCATCTTCGATCTCGACGGAACCCTCGCCGACTCGATCCAGGATCTCGCCGAGGCGATGAACCAGGCGCTCGGTGACTTCGGTCTCCCGGTCCACTCCGTCGATGCGTACAAGGCCTTCGTCGGCGAGGGCGTCGACGTGATGGTGCGCCGGGCCGCGCCGACCAACGCGAAGGTGCCGTGGCAGGCGCTGGTCGACCGCTACCGAGATCACTACGCCGCGAACGATCACCGGCACACCGGGCCCTATCCGGGTATTCCGGACATGCTCGACGGGCTCGCTGCGGCAGGCATCAAGCTGGCAGTGCTCTCGAACAAGCGTGACGACTTCACCCGCGCGCTCATCGAGAAGCGGTTCTCACGGTGGAAGTTCGTCGACGTGCGCGGAGAGCGGGACGGCGTGCCGCGAAAACCGGACCCCACCGCAGCCTTCGAGCTCGCGCTGGCGCTCAACGTGCTGCCCGCGAACATCGCCTTCGTCGGAGACACCGCCGTCGACATGAACACGGCCCGCAACGCCGGCATGCGCAGCGTCGGGTGCCTGTGGGGCTTCCGCGGGAAGACGGAGCTCGTGCACGCCGGCGCGCGCGATCTGCTGGTTCGCCCGATCGATCTGCTCACGCTGGAGTGAGTCGGAGCATGTCCGGTTCCTCGAGCCGCGGCGCGGGGCACGAAGCCGAGCGAGGTCGCCCGAAGGGCTCGTCGATCCCCCTGGCATCACGCGCTGACCTCGAGGTGATGCGGAAGTTGATGTGGCCTGGGGGGCGGCGTGTCAGCCCTGCGTGCCATAGCTGCAGCATGGACACCAAAACGAAGCGCGACATCGGCGACGAAGCCGAGACCCTGGTCGTCGAGCACTACGAGCGTGAGGGCTGGGTCGTACGAGACCGGAACGTGCTCTCGCGGCGAGGCGAGGTGGACATCGTGGCCGAGAAGGGGGTTCAGCTCGCCTTCGTCGAGGTCCGAATGCGCGCCACCGACGTCTGGGGAGATCCCTCGTTGACGGTGGGCCGGAGCAAGCAGCGGAAGGTCGTCCTCGCGGCGCTCCAGTACCTTCAACGGCAGCGCCTCATGAACCGGGCGATTCAGTTCGACGTCGCCAGTGTCGTGGGCCGCGGGCGGACTGGTCGCGTCGAGATCATTCCCGATGCGTTCGACGCGGGGTTCTGACGCATCTGATACACGCCGCCGGGTGCCAGCTTCTGTCGAGTCCTCCACGCTGTACCTGGTCGCGACGCCCATCGGAAACCTCGGCGATCTCACCGCCCGCGCCATCGAAGTGCTCAGGGCGGTCGACTGCATCGCCTGCGAAGACACGCGGCACTCCCGGGTGCTGCTCGACAGCTACGGCATCTCGACGCCCACCACGAGCCTGCCGGCCTTCGCCGAGGGCGCGCGCGCCGAGGGCCTCGTCCAACGCTTGCGCGACGGCCAGTCGCTCGCGCTCATCTCCGACGCCGGGAGCCCCGCGATCAGCGATCCCGGAGAGCGCCTCGTCGTCGAGTGTGTCGCCGCGGGCCTTCGGGTCGTTCCCGTGCCTGGTCCGTCGGCGGTGGTCGCGGCGCTGTCGGCTTCAGGCCTGCCCACGTCCCGGTTCCACTTCCTCGGGTTCCTTCCACGCACGGCGAGCGAGGCCCGCGCGATGCTCGACGAGGTCGCGGGCCTGTCAGCCACGCTGGTGTTGTACGAGGCTCCGCGCCGCGTCGTCGAGACGCTCCTCGTCTTGAAGGAAGCGCTCGGCGATCGGCACGCCTGCGTCGCTCGCGAGGTGACCAAGCTGCACGAGGAGTTCCTTCGCGGCACGCTGTCCGAGCTCCACGCCTCGCTCTCGGCGCGCGGTGAGGTGCTGGGCGAGCTGGTGGTCCTCGTTCACGGGCGCACGGCCGGGGCGCGCTGGTCCGAGGCTGAAGTGAAGTCGGCCCTCGCAGCAGGGCTTTCGCGCGGGGAACGGCTCAAGACCCTCGCGAATGAAGTCGCGAAGGCCGCGGGGTGGTCGAGCCAGGACGTGTATCGGCTCGGCGTCTCGATCAAGTGAGGCCCTACGGAGGCGCGGTCGCAGGGCAGAAGCCCGAGCGCGGCGCGCAGGCCCGGAAGTAGACGTGTGGGTTCCCGTTGTCGCCCGAGCAGAAGAACTGATCGCCTTCCTCGTTCTCGACCTGGAAGCCCTTGCAGACGATCGTCTGTCCCGTCACCGGCTCGCAGGTGCCCCCGTTGCGGCAGGAGAAGATGACGCCACCGCAGTCGAACCCCGAGGGGCAGTCGTCGTCGTTCTGGCAGATCATTCCGCAGAACGAGCCCGTCTGCCCTTCCGTCACGAAGGACAGGCAGCGTGCAGAACTCGCCGCGCCACAGGTCTGCATCGACACGCCGCCGCACGTATTGCAGTCGACCCGGCCGGTTCGCGTCAGGCATTGGCCGTTCGTCTTGTCGCAGAACCTGTTGACGGGGCAGCCCTGGCTGTCGCGGCAGAACGGCTGGCACTGGCCATTCACACACGCCAGCCGCGCCGCTGCCGTGACCATTCCCGTGGGGAGCGCGCAGTCTCCGTCGGTGCGGCAGCCCATGCGACAGGTGAGCGTCTGGCTGCTGCAGATGGTGCTCGGGGCACAGTGCTCATCGAGCGTGCACGGGCCGTCGGGAATGCACCGCGTCGTCGAGGTGTCGCAGAACGTCCCCGAAGGGCAATCGAGGTTGGAGGTGCACGTCGCGAACGACTGGCAGAAGCCCAGCGGGTTGCAGAAGTTCCCGCTCGGGCAGCCCGCGTTGCTCGCGCAGCGGCAGCCACCCGACGCCAGGTCACAGAGCTGGTTCGCCGGACACGACGCGTTGTTGATGCACACGCACCGCTCGGAGCCATCGGTGGCTTTGCGGAAGCCCGGCGGGCAGCACATGTCTCCCGTGCACACGCAGGCGCCGACCGACGGATTGTAGACGTGGTTGGGCGGGCAACAATCGGTGCGCGCGCACAGGCAGTCACGACTGATGGGATCGAACACGTAGTCGATGGGGCAGCACGTATCGGCCGAGCAGCGACAGGTCTGCTTCGCCTCGTCCCACGAGAAGCCTCTGGGGCAGCAGCCATCACCGGCGCAGACGCACGACTTGACCGTGTCGTCGTAGCGGTAGCCGTCTGGGCAGCAGTTCACCGCGTCGCAGACGCAGCGACGCTCGTCGGGCAGCCAGCGATGATCCTTCGGGCAACACTTCGACGCCCGGCACACGCACGCCTCGGCATCGGTGGAGTACTCGTAGCCATCGGGACAACACGACGTGCTGCGGCAGATGCACTTGCCTTCTTCGCAGCTGTGTCCGGTGGGACAGCCTTCGTCGGTCGAACACGCACACTTCGAGGCCACCTCGTCGAAGGCGTAGCCGTTGGGACAGCTGCCATCGAGCGCAGTGCGTGAGCAGCCGCCGAGGACCATCAGGAGCGACAGGGGCAGGGTGGTTCGGAGCGCGCTCATGGCCGGGCAAAGGCGTATTCGATGCGAACGGTGGAGCCGGGCGGAGGAACGTACGTGCCCAGGAAGACGACGGAGTTGGTGTCGGCGCGGTACTGCCAGCCCGTGACGTCGTTTCTCGGGATGACCGTGGTCGTCGCCCCGTCGACGACGGTCACACGAATCGACGACGCGATGGGGACGATGGTCATGGGGAAGACGCGCTTGAGGGTGTTGAGGGCCTGCGCGATGCGAACGAGCGTCTGCTCGAAGCTGGCGTCGCAGATGCTCCCGACGATGCCGCCGGTCCGGGTGGCGATCTCGGTGTAGCGATAGCTCGCCTCGGCGAGACTGCCATACAGGCCTGCTTCTCCCGGAGGCACGCAGCCGTTCGGCACCGGCCCACCGATGATGCTGAAGCTCACCAGGTTCTCGTTGCCCTTCCCCTTGATCGTTCGGAACACGCGACCGAAGTACTCGGTGGTGCCGAAGCTCGAGTCGTCTTCGTTGGTGACGACGATCACCGCGAGCGCGGCGTTCGGGCGCAGGAAGCCTGCGTTGGGTCCGCCAGGCGTCGTGCTGTTCGGCGGCGTCAGCGCGAACTCGGCCATGCGCAGGCCCTGCTCCCAGCGCGAGCGGCTGGCAGGGAAAGTGGTGTTCGCTTCGAAGACCGCGCGCGCGTTCGGCGTGCGGTTGGTGATGATGCTCGGCATGCCGCGCAGGCGGCCACCGTCGTTCGACACGATGGAGATGACGCCCATCTGGAAGTCGACGCGGAGCGAGGTCAACTCCTGCACGAAGCGGTTGAAGTTGCTCACCAGCCGCCGCCGCTCGTTCACCATCGAGCCCGAATCGTCGATGACCCAGAGGATGTCGACGACGCCGTCTGCCTGCTTGAGGAGATCGATTTGCGTCGCGTCGACCCGTGGCGGATCGACGACCTTCACGCGCCCGACCGTCGAGCGATCGATTCGCGGAGGTTTCAGCTCCACCGGCGTCAGGCGCGGCGGCGCGACGACCGGCACGGCGTTCACACGCCCATTCTCGCGACCCACCCGATCGCATGACGCCGTTGCGAGCAACAGAAGTGGGAGGACGCGGCGCATGCTGTGCATCACACGATGAATGACCACGACGGGCTCATGCAAGGGCGGGACATGACGGGTAACTCCCTCGACTTCTTCATTCGATTGCGTTCGCCCCACAGGCTGCCTACGACACCCCCGTCACAGATGCGCGCTTTTCTGCCACGTGCCGCTCTCGCCGTCGCCTTCACCCTCTCGGTGTCGGGGTGCCGCTGCGCGCCCGCCGTGGCGACGACCGTGACCTTGCGTGTGAAGAACACCACCCGAGATGGGCTCATCGTCAACGACACCAAGGGCCAGCTCGGGCTCACGGTGCAGCGCAACGTGAATGGCCAGTGGTTCTCGTTCGATGACCTTCCCTGTGCTTGTCGCTCATGCGATCGCATCTGCGATCGCAGTTGCCAGTGCCCCGACGCTGGGATCACCGGTTCGGTGCGAGGCATCCCTCCAAACGGGCAGGCCGACCGCTCGTGGGACGGCGTGATCCAGGTCGCGGGTCAGGCGTGCGGCGAGGTCTGTCTGGTGCCCGAGAACGCACCGCCAGACGAGACCTTCCAGCTGCAGCTGTGCTTCGTGAACCAGCTCGACGGCGTCGAGGTGCCCAGCGATGGCGGCCGGGTGTCGGCGTCGTTTCCGCAACAGGCGTCGCTGCAGACGTGCGTGACGCGACAGTTCCAGCCGCAGCAGGGCATCGTCGAGATCAGCCCGCTGAAGGGCTCTGACTGCCTGTCGACGGCCGACTGCCGGGGGAGCGGCGAGCTGTGCCTCAGCGGCAGCTGCACCGCCGGCTGTCCGTCGAACTCGTTCCCGGCCCAACCCGAGCTGATCGTCACGTACACCTCGATGGGCTTCTTCGCCGAGTCGCGGGAAGGCGCTGACGGAGGCCGGGTGCTCCAGACGGGGACCGGGCGCATCACCGCGACGCAGTTCACCGGTGAGACGCTCCAGGTGACGCTGAGCAACACCGGTGGCTCTGGCCGGGTCGACGTGAAGCTGCCTGGTGGCCTCGGCGGCCCGTCGCTGGCGCCAAACACCGACGTGAAGGCCTTCGTCGCGATCCGCACCATCGACGGTCAGTCCATTCGGGCTGTCACGCTGCGCGACGCCACCACCAACGAGCTCCTCTTCGCGGCCGACACCGCCATCGGGTCGCCCGTGCTCCGCGACGGCGACCTCGCGCCCTTCACGGTGACGCGTGAGCCCGCCGCGGTCGGCTGCCGCTTCGATGCGACCTGCGGGAAGCTCGTCTTCTCGAAACAGAAGCTGACGAATGGAACCACGTCGGTGGTCGCCGAGCCTGGCCGCCTCGCGTCGGTGACCGTCGGAGCGATGACGAGCTACCGGTTCTGGAACGTCACCGACGGCCAGTACGGAACGACGTCGACCTGCGACTCCTACCGGCCCTACGCGTTCTGGAAAGAGCGCTGAGGTCTCCGAACACTCGCGCCCACATCTTTTCTGAAGCCGCGGTCGGTCCGAGACGGCTCGTGCTAGCGTCGCCTTTCCATGAGCTCGGCGAAAGCGGCCTCGGACTTCGACCGGGGTCGTCTCATCGGCAAGTACGAGATCCTCACCCGCCTCTCGATGGGTGGCATGGCGGAGCTCTACCTCGCCTTCCTTCCCGGCCCAGGCGGCTTCAAGAAGTTCGTCGCGGTCAAACAGATCCTTCCCGACGTCAAGCGCGACGAAGCGTTCGTGAAGATGTTCCTCGACGAAGCGCGCATCACCGCCGCGTTCAGTCACGCGAACATCGGTCAGGTCTTCGATCTCGGTGAGGATCCGCAGTCGGGCGAGCTGTACCTCGCGATGGAGTTCATCGCCGGCCAGAACCTCGAGCAGGTGCTCAAGCGCGCCGCGAAGAAGCAGATCGCGATTCCCACCGGTTTCGCGGCGCGGGTGATCCGGGACACGGCGCTCGCGCTCCACTACGCGCACCACTTCACGGAGCCGTCGTCCGGTCTGGCGTTGCCCGTGGTGCACCGTGACGTCAGCCCGAAGAACGTGATGATCACCTACACGGGCGACGTGAAGGTGATCGACTTCGGCATCGCCAAGGCTCGCGGCCGGCTCAACCGCACCCAGGTTGGCATCGTGAAGGGCACATCGGGGTACATGGCGCCCGAGCAGGTCAAGAACGAGACGCTCGACGGTCGCGCCGATCTCTTCGCCACGGCCGTGATGCTGCACGAGCTGCTGTGTGGCGAGCGCCTGTTCACCGCCCCGACCGACGCGGCCATGATGCTGAAGATCGTCGAGGGCGAGGTGCAGCCTCCGTCGGCGGTGAGCCCGTACGTCAGTGAGGAGTTCTCGAACGTCGTCCTCAAAGGGCTCGAGAAGTCCCGCGACCGTCGCTTCAACACCGGCAAGGAGTTTGCTCGCGCCATCGAGCAGTCGTGCCCCGAGATGTTCGAAGAGGAACAGGTCGCCGAGGTGATGAAGCAGCTGTTCGACGACAAGATCGCGCTGACGCGTTCGATCCTCGAGCTCGCCAACGAAGCCAAGGACGTCAGCAGCCTCAGCCGCGCCGTCGAAGGCCTCACCCGGGAAGAACAGGACAACGCCTCGGGCGGCCGCAAGAAGATCACCAACGGCGCAGGAATGAAGGACGTGGCCACGCCAGCCCCCCGCCCCGGCATCAAGAGCCCGTCGGCGTCGAGTCAGCGACTCCCGAAGGTCGGCACGAAGGGGGCCTCGAGCCAGAAGCTCCCGACGGTCGAGGGCCGGTCGAAGTCATCGCAGCGCCTTCCGAAGGTCGGTGGAGAGTCACGACGCGCCTTGCCGTCGGTGGAGGGTGAAGAGCAGACGGCGAAGAAGCCGAGGGCGAGGCCGTCGGACGAGACGAACCCGCCGAAGCCCCGGTCGAACCGCGGCGCGCAGGCGGCTCCAGAGGGTGGCGGCGGGAGCAAGGCGTTGATGCTCACCGCCGCGCTCGTCGTGCTCGCGGTGCTCGGCGGCGCTGGCTGGGCCGTGACGAAAGGCCCGCTGGCGGCGATGTTCAAGGAAGAGCCTGTCGTCGTCGACACCGGGCCGAAGAAGCTCGACCCCACGGCGCCTCCGTCGGGCGACAAGCCGAAATGGGTCCTCGAGAAGGAAGAGCAGGATCGCAAGCTCGCCGAAGAGAAGGCGCGCCAACGCGAGATCGAAGAGGCCGCCGCCGACCCCGATCGGCTCGCGCTGCTGCAGGAGATCACCGCTCAGATCGACCAGCTCAATCGCCTCGAGGAGGAGCAGCGCCAGCTGAAGATCGAGGCGCGGCAGGGCAAGCAGGAGACCGCCGCCAACGCCAAGCGCATCGACGATCTGCAAAAGCAGATCGGCGAGCTCAAGGACGCGCTCAAGGAGAAGGAAGAGCGCAGGCAGGCCAGTGTCGGCACCCGAGGGGGCGACCAGGCCCGCGTTCAGGTCGTGAAGGACGCGAAGGGCGCCAGGGCGAACTCGGTGGGGTACCTGTCGTTGCGCACCGCGAACCCGTCTTCGGCCGCCGTGTTCCTCGGGGACAGCGCGCTCGGCTCGACCCCGCTCATCAAGATGCCGGTCGAAGCGGGTGTGCATCAACTGCGCGTCGTCGATGGCGACTCGAAGAACAGGCTGCTGTCGGTGACGATCGCGGCTGGAAAGACGGAGGAGATGAACGTGAACGTCGGCTCCCTCCCGCTCGGTCCGTAGCCCTCAATCGTCCTCGCAGCAGGCGTCGCCCGCAGGTAGGGTGCGCGCCGCCATGTACTTCCAGGACTTGATCCTCTCGCTCCAGAACCACTGGGCGAAGCTGGGTTGTATCGTCACGCAGTCGTACGACCTCGAGGTCGGCGCCGGCACGATGGCCCCGTATACCTTTCTGCGCGCGCTCGGCCCGGAGCCCTGGAACGTCGCGTATGTTCAGCCGTCGCGAAGGCCGGCCGATGGTCGCTTCGGAGAGAACCCGAACCGCTTGTTCCAGCACCATCAGTTTCAGGTGATCTTGAAGCCTGCGCCCAAGAACGTGCAGGATCTCTACCTCGACTCCATCAAGGCCTTCGGCATCGACCCGATGGCGCACGACATTCGTTTCGTCGAAGACGACTGGGAGTCGCCGACGCTCGGCGCATGGGGCCTGGGTTGGGAGGTCTGGTGTGACGGGATGGAGATCACCCAGTTCACCTACTTCCAGCAGTGCGGAGGCTACGACTGCAAGCCGGTCGCCGCGGAGCTGACGTACGGCCTCGAGCGCATCGCGATGTACCTGCAGGGCGTCGAGAACGTGTTCGATCTCGAGTGGGTCAAGGGCGTGAAGTACCGCGAGGTGTTCCACGCGAACGAGGTCGAGATGTCGACCTACGCGATGCAGGCGTCGGACAAGGACCAGCTGATGGCCCTGTTCGACAGCTACGAGAAGGAATGCAAGCGCCTCATCGTCGAGAAGCAGCTGCCCATTCCGGCGTATGACTTCGCGCTCAAGTGCAGCCACACGTTCAACCTGCTCGACGCGCGCGGCGCCATCTCGGTCTCTGATCGCGCGCTCTTCATCAAGCGGGTTCGCGACAACGCGCGGCTGTGCGCCGAGGGGTACCTGCAGATGCGCGAGCGTCTGGGCTACCCGTTGTGCAAGACAGCGTGGACCGTCGGCGAACAGCTGCCGATCCTCGAGGGCAAGAAGGCGTCGGAGTCCTGGGGCACGGTGAACATGAACAAGAAGGACGAGAAGAAGGAGGCCCCTCGTGGCTGACCTCCTCTTCGAACTCGGGACGGAAGAGCTGCCTGCGCGCTTCGTGGTGCCGGCGCTGCAGGATCTCGAGAAGCTCTTCGTCGATCAATGCGCCGCGGCGCGCATCACGCATGGCCCCATCACGCGCTTCGGTACGCCGCGTCGGCTCGCGTTGCTCGTTCAGGGCCTCGCCGAGAAGACCGATGACGTCGTGAAGGAAGTGCAGGGCCCCTCGGTGAAGGCGGGCTTCGAGGCCGACGGCAGGCCGAAGCAGCCAGCGATCAAGTTCGCAGAGTCGGTGAAGCTGCCCGTCGACAAGCTCAAGAGGGTGACGACCCCGAAGGGCGAGTACCTGGCCGCCGACGTGGAAGAGAAGGGTCGTCGCGTCGGCGAGCTGCTGCCCGAGGTGCTCGGCACCTGCGTCAAGAAGCTCCCGTTCCCGAAGTCGATGCGCTGGGGTGATGTCGAGCAGTCGTTCGGCCGCCCGCTCCAGTGGATCGTCGCGCTGTTCGGCGCCGAGGTCGTGCCCGTCGTGTTCTCCGACGTGAAGAGCGGTCGGCAGACGAAGGGCCACCGCTTCCTCGCGAACCAGTGGCTGACCCTCGAGAAGCCCGCCGACTACGAGGCTGCGCTCGAGAAGGCCCACGTCATCGCCGACCTGACGAAGCGACGCGCGATGCTGGTCGAGCGGCTCAACGCTGCCGCGAAGAAGGCGAACGGCACGCTGATCTCCGATGAAGGCCTCGTCGATCAGGTGCTCAACCTCGTCGAGCTCCCGAACCCTGTCGTCGGTACCTTCGACGAGCGTCACCTCGAGCTGCCGCCTGAGGTGCTGATTCAGGAGATGAAGAGCCACCAGCGGTATTTCTCGCTCACCGATGCAAGCGGCAAGCTGCTCCCGCGTTTCATCGCCGTGTCGAACACGCCCGTGAAGGACGAGGCGCTCTCGGTGAAGGGCTACGAACGCGTGTTGCGGGCGCGGCTCAGTGATGGCCGTTTCTTCTTCGACGAAGATCGCAAGACCCCGCTGCAGGACCGGTTGCCGAAGCTGGCGCGCCGGAACTGGGTGCAGGGCCTCGGCAACATGGCCGAGAAGACCGATCGCATTCGTGCGCTCGCGATCGCCTTGTCGGAGCTGGCGGGGAAGGGGGCTCAACGCGCGACGATCGAGCGCGCGGCGTCGCTCGTGAAGTGCGATCTCGAGACCGGCATGGTCGGCGAGTTCCCGGAGCTCCAGGGCGTGATGGGGCGTGAGTACGCGCTCCACGGTGGGGAGCCGAAGGAAGTCGCGCTGGCGATCTTCGAGCACTACCTGCCGCGTGGCGCGAACGACGCCTTGCCCACGCAAGACGCCGGAGCGCTCATCGGTCTGGCCGATCGTCTCGATTCTCTCTGTGGCCTCTTCGCCATCGGCAAGAAGCCCACCGGCGCGAAGGACGAGTTCGGCCTGCGTCGCGCGGCGATCGCGATCATCAACCTCGTCATCGGCAAGGGCTATTGCGTGTCGCTGTCCGCTGCCGTCGACGAGGCGCTCAGGCTGCTCGAGCCCGTCCTCGCGAACGCGAAGAAGAAGGCTGACGCACCCGTGAAGCCGCAGGTGCTCGAGTTCCTCCAGGACCGGCTCCGCCCGCTGTGGGGTGAGCAGCACCGCGCCGACATCATCGAAGCCGTGATCGCTGCCGGCGCTGACGATCTCGTCGCGACCCGTCAACGTGTCGAAGCGCTCTCGGCGTACGTCTCGCGGCCCGACTTCTCGAAGCTCGCCGCGACCTTCAAGCGCGTTGGCAACATCGTCGAGAAGCAGGCGAAGGACGTGACGAAGGCTCCAGTCGACGGCTCGAAGCTGATCGATGAGGCGGAGAAGGTGCTCAACGCCGAGGTCTCGAGGGTGCGGGACGCGGTGCACGCTGCGATCGGAGTCGGCGACTACGCCGGCGCCCTGGGGCGGGTCGTTCCGCTCGGGCCCTTCGTCGACACCTTCTTCGACAAGGTGATGGTGATGGCCGAAGACAAGGCGCTCCGCGAAAACCGCGTGCGTCTGCTCATGGAGATCGGCGGCCTCTTCGGCACCGTCGCCGACTTCTCGAAGATTCAGTCGGAGTCCTGACGTGCGCGTTCTGAAGTCGCTCTTTGCAGCTGTGGTGGTGGCGGGCGTGAGCGCCTGCCCGGCGGTCGACGTCTCGTTGCCGACGCCGCTCGACCGGTTCTACTTCCCCACGGCGATCGCTCACCTCGACAACCCGAGCGGCCCCGACGGCGGCAATGGCCTGTTGATGGTGGCCTCGACGGACTTCGACAAGCGCTTCTCGGCGGGCTCGTTGATCGCCATCAACCTCGACACGCTCTCGCCACCGCTGCCGCCGTTCGGCGCGACGCCGAGCTCACCCGTCGTTCAGTTGCCGATGATCCGCTCGGCTCCGCTCGGCCCCGATGGGGGGGCGCCTGATGCAGTGCTGATCGCTCCGTTCGCCGGTCAGATGGCGGCGCTCCCGCTGGGGCCTGATCGTTGGCGGCTGTTCGTCCCCACGCGCTCGGAGCGCCAACGCGTGCACGCGGTGGACCTGTCGGTTGGCGCAGCTGGCGCGCTGACGCTGAACTGCTTCAACTCCCCGGCCCGTGACTGTGGGTTGAGCGCGACCTCCCTGACGGCGTTCGAGCAGACCGAGACGGCCGTTCCGCGAGCGCCTGGTGCGTTCGGCGTTGCGCTCCGCACGCGGACCTGCGTGACCGAGGCGGACTGCGGCGCCGACCCCGCCGAATACGAGTGCCGACAGGGCCAGTGCATTTCGACCCCGACCGATGGAGGGCCGCAAGAGCCCTCGGCCGAGGTGCTCGTCACGCACATCACCCAGGCCGATTCTCCGCTCGGGTCGACGAAGGACCCGCGGGGCTACCTCGTCAGGCTGCACTCGGAGTCGATGCAGCTGTTGCCCGAGAGCTTCGTGAACCTCGGCCCGGGGGCCACGCACGCGGTCGCCGTCGGTGCGCGGTGGAACTACGTGAGCGGCCGTCTTCTGAGCCCGCTTGGCAACCTCATTCGCCTGGTGGAGACGTCCTCGGGCGCGACGATCTCCAGCGGGCTCGAGGCGGTGTTCCGTGTGTCCGAGGCCCGCGGCATCGCGCTGAGCTCCGACGAACGACGGGTCTACCTGCTCGGCCGATCACCCGACGCGCTGCTCGTCGCGAGCATCGATGACCCGAAGAGTGACAGCCCCAGGCTCCAGATCGTTCGTGGCAACCCGTTGCCCGAGACGCCCAACGAGGTCGTCGTGCTCGCGCGGCCCGGGCGCGGCGATCTGCTCGCCATCACCTGCACGAATGCCGGCGTTATCGCGCTCTACGACGACGACGTGGGCGACGTCGTGGTGCAGATCCCTGGCGTCGGCCTTCAGCCGTTCGGGCTGACCGTCGATCGCCGAGGCGACGGTGCGCGCCTGTACACGACGAACTTCCAGGATGGGCGGGTGGCGGTCGTCGACATCCCGGACCTCGCGCAGCCGCAAGCCGCTCGACTCGTCGCCCACATCGGCAGGCAGCAGCTGTGTCTGATTCGCGCGTCGGACCCTTCGTGCGTGACCGACGGCGGGGTGGCCCCATGAGCTCGCGAGCCCTCATCCTCGCCGCCCTGGCGTTCACTGCCTGCACGCAGCAGACGACCAGCAGCGCGAGTGCCTTCATCGGCGCCAACGACATGGTGCTGGTCGATCTGCTCGACGGTGGCGTGCTCGTGGGCGAGGGGAACGCCGGGGTCAACCGCTTGCTCTTCGTCACCTCGACCAACACCAACGAGCTGCGAGTGCTCGATCTGCAGTCGCCGACGGCCACGGGCGTCGTGCGGTCACCGCTCAAGGCTCCGAACCCGCTCGAGACCCTCTCGATCCCCGTGCTCGATCGGCCGACCTCGTTGTCACTCGACACGCGCTACGTGGGCGGCGTGCGGCGAAAGGGCTCGCTGCTCTACGTGACCCGGCAGGGAGGCGCCGAGGTGTCGATCGTCGGCGTCGAACTCTCCGAGTTGCGCGAGGTTCGTCGCGTCCCGATGCCCGCGCCCGTGACGGCCCTCGCCAACCTGATGCCCGACGCCACCACGAGCCGGCTCTGGGTCGCGACCTTCGACGGGACCAACGCGGCCGTCCTCGAGCTCACGCTGCCGGGGGCCGCGAGTGAACTCCGGACGAAGACGACCGCCGCGCTCGTCGCGAGCCTCACGCCGAGACTGCAGATCCGCGGAGCCTCCATCATCGCGATGCGGGCGATGCCGGGCCTCACTGGACGAACGCTCGCTGGCAGGCCGTTTTGTGCCGATCCGTCCAAACCCTGTCTCGCGGTTTCCACGCGCGGAGCCGCAGGCGCTGAAGGCGCGACCTCGCTCGTCGATCTCTCGACCCTCGAGACCGCGCCGCTCCAGTTCTCCGGCCCGGTCCGAGTGCTCTCGACGTCAGACGGCCAGCTCGAAGGCACGGGCGCCGAGGAGGGGGCGATGGCGCCGCCGCCTGGCGCGATCGTCTACGGAGTGCTCGACGAAGAAGCCTGTGGCAGCTCCCGCTGCGGAGGCGTCGCGGCCGTCGATACCCGAGGGGCTGCAGGCGTCGATGGCTTCGGCGTGCTTCAGGCCGACGGCGTGGCGACGCAGCCGCTGCGGTGGAACGACGGTCTCGTGCGTGGCCTGTCCTTCGTCGCCGGTGGCCGGGTTCGCCTGGCGACCGCGACCGATGGCGGCCTCGGCGCGTTCCCGGTGCTTGGGCTCATGACGATGAGTAACGGTGACATCATCTTCTTCGATGCGCTCACCATGTCTCTGCTCGACCAGGATCCGACTTCCGCGAGCCTGGGGACAGGGCGCTTCTCGGCCAGCACCGCACGCTGGCTCGAAGGGCCGACCATCAGCAGCGGCACAGGTGACAGCGCACAGCTTCTGGCGACAGTGAAGGACGGCGCCTTCCGCGCGCAGACGATCACCGTCACCTGGAAGGGAGCGCTGACGCCGACCCAGGGCCTCACGCTGCCAGCTGGCGTGTCGACCTCGTTCACGGCCCCGTCCATCGCCGGTCGTCTCGCCGCAGGCGACGTCATCACGTTCGTGGGTGATGGGTGCGCGACGGCGTCGGTCACGGCCGTCACTGGAAGCACCGTGCAGTTCGCTCCGGCGACGACCTGCGTTGCGACGAACGCTGTCATTCGCGCGGGGCCGTCGGCGCCGTATGTCATCGCTGGCTCCGTCGATGGCTTCCTCGGTCGCGCCTCGTCTGGGGCCGAGTTCCGATCGAGCACCTCGCCGTTCGTGCGCCTCCCGGGGGTCGTCGCGGCCGAACCGGGACTGGTGATCCCCTTCGGGACAGCAGCCGACATGCAACCACCTGCTCCAGACGTGTCGTGGTCGTTCGACGTGGTGAGCGGTCTGGCGCCGCTGGTCTCGGTGATCGACCCCGGTCTCTTCACCGTCGGAACCACCTGTCCTGCGCAGCTGCAGCTCCCTGGCGCCACCGTCTACGAGCCTGTTCGGGCTCGGGTCTTCACCGCGTACCCCTCTGCGAATGTCGTCTCCGAGTTCGACCCGCTCCGGGTGATTCGGGGGGGCATCGGCCCGAACGAAGGCGTTTCCTGCTACCGGTAGTTTGGACGATCTCAGAAATGAGGCTATCGTCGTCAGTCGACGCCGCCTTCAGGCGGTGCCCTGCGAGCCGATGACATGATGGATCCGAGCAGCCGCCCCCCGCGAAGAGTCGCGATCGCCGACCATATCTGGCAGGCCTACGAAGACATGGCCTCGCAGATGGGTTCCGATCGCGACGCGCTGATCAATCAGGCGATGTTCATGTTCGCGCGCCTCAACGGGTTCCTCGACCCGTCTGGCGGCGCAGCGAGCCCCGCGCCGCCAGGTCCGCGCCCCGTCCCGACGCCGGTCCCACGCCCGCCGCAACCGCGGGGCCCGCCGCCTCAGCTGCAGCCGGCCAAGCCTCCCCCGCGTGTTGCCGAGCCTTCGATGGATGACGACCCGGTGCGCCGTGAGGTTCAAGAGCGTGTGCTCGAGACCGCGGCCGAGCTCGAGCGCCTCATTCAGAACAAGCGTGGCGGTGGTAATCCGCAGCCGCCGCCTGCAGAGGTCGAAGACAACATCGACATCGATGACCCGGGTGGCGACTCCTCGTCCGCTGCGCCCGCGCTCTACATGATGGTCGAAGGCGGCGAGCTCGATCGCATCGCCAAAGATCGTTTCGTGATCGGCCGCGGGAAGCACTGCGACTTCGTCATCAACTCCGGCAAGGTCTCTCGCGAGCACGCCGTCATCAGCCGCGAGGGCAGCGACTTCTTCATCGAAGATCTCGGCTCGTCGAACGGCACCTGGTTCAACAAGCAGCGCATCAAGCGTCGCAAGGTCGAGGACGGTGACGAGTACTTCATCTGCAGTGACAAGGTGAAGTTCGTCTACCGCTGAGTCGCCCCACCGCGCGTGCCTGCTCCCGAGCTGGTCCTCTGGCCTCTTGTCGGTCTGGCCGTCATCGTGGCGGCGCTCGTGGATCTGAAGAAAGGCGCCGTTCCCACGTGGGTCGCGTGGCCGACGCTCGGCCTCGCTCTCGTCGCTCGGGTGCTGTTGGAAGGGGTGGGCTCTGCCGAGCAGGGGCTCATCTCGGGCGTGCTGGGAGCGCTCGCTTGCGCTGCGCCCTTCATGCTGCTCGCCCTCTCGGGGCCCCGGGTCGGGTGGAATGACGTGAAGTTGCTCGCCGCTGTCGGGGCCGGCCTGGGAATTCCCCGCGCGCTCGCCGCCGTCTTCCTGATCTCGGTCGTGGGCGCGATCGCCGCAGTGGTCTTCGTTCTCTCGCGGCGTCGCCGGTCTGCTAGCGTTTCAGCTGCGGGACAGAAGCCTGGACCTCTCGACGGCGTCGACACCGCGAGGTCGATTCCTTACGGTGTACCCATCGCGATCGGGGCGTTGTGGGCGATGGCATGGGTCGGACCGACGGTTTCAGAGGGTGACGGTACGCCAGGCGTCGAGCTGGAGCTGGTGGATGGCGGCGTGACGGCGACAGAAGTCGAGCAACCTGCACTGGAGTGAAGTCCTGGAGGGGATGATGCGCACCGGATGGATTGAGAGCTTCGTCGCGCTGGTCGTGGTGACCCTGTCGGTGTCGGTCTTCGCGCAAGAAGGTGGCAACATCAGCCTCGGCGTCGGTACCCAGAAGGTCATCACCGTGCCCGGCATCAACCGCGTCGCCGTCGGTGATGCCTCGGTCGCAGACGTGAAGACGATCGGCAACAACCAACTGCTCATCATCGGCTCGTCGGAAGGCAAGACGACGCTGCTCATCTGGAAGAGCTCGGGTCAGCGCATCAGCTACCTGCTCAGCGTGCGCAAGCAGGACCCGAACGAGGTGATCACCGAGATCAAGAAGCTCCTCGGCGAGATCGAAGGCGTCAACGTGCGCATGGTCGGTGATCGCATCTACCTCGACGGCCAGGCGTATACCCAGTCTGACGCCGATCGCATCGATCAGGTCGTTGGCCTGTACCCGAACGTGAAGAGCTTCGTGAAGATCGCGCCCAACGCGAAGAAGCTCGTCGCCCAGAACCTCAACGCGGCCTTCCAGAAAGCCGGCCTCAAGAACGTCGCCGCCAACGTCGTCGGCTCGACCATCTTCCTCGAGGGCTCGGTCGAGTCCCAGCAGGACCTGCAGAAGGCGGAGCTGATCACCAAGGCCATCGGCGAGAAGGTCGAGAACCTGCTCACCGTCGGCATCAAGCGAATGATCTTGTCCGAGGTGCAGTTCGTCGAGATTCGTCGCGAGTCGAAGGACCGCTACGGCATCAAGTACCCCCTCGACATCGCGGGCACCGCCAACGCGAGCGTCAACATCACGCGCGATCTCTTCCCCGGGAACTTCGGCGAAGGCTTCCTCCGTGCCGCCGGCATCAGCGGCGCACAGTTCAACATCGGCTTCCAGAACAACGACGGCTACGGCCGGCTCCTCGCCCAGCCCAAGCTGGTGTGCGCGTCGGGTGAGCAAGCCGAGTTCCTCGCGGGTGGCGAGGTGCCGATTCCGCTCATCACCAACAACCAGTTCGCCGTGGAGTTCAAGCCGTACGGTGTGATCCTGCGCCTGAAGCCGACCGCCGATCGCACCGGCAACATCCAGACGAACATCGAGGCCGAGGTGTCAGAGGTCGACCAGTCGGTCGCCGTGTCGCTCGGAGGTGGTGCGTCGATTCCCGGTTTCAGGACCCGCAAGGTGAAGACGAACGTCACCGTCCGGCACGGCGAGACCATCGTGCTCTCGGGCGTCTTCGCCCACGACGAGCAGAAGTCGGTCTCGAAGATCCCCGGCCTCGGCCACATTCCCATCATCGGCGAGCTCTTCAAGAACCGCGCGTTCGACTCGAACAAGCGCGAGCTCGTCATCTTCGTCACGCCGCGAATCGTGAACCCCGACTCCGAGAAGATCCGCACGATCATCGAAGACGTGAAGAGCCGGTACAAGCAGGCCCGGGGCGAAGTGAACTTCGGCATCTTCGACTGAGCGGCTCCCGAAGCCCTGTGAGGTGTCGGGCAAGGTGGGCCATCAGCCCGTCGGTCATCTGGCCGCGGTGTATCGTTTCCTGAGCGGTATCAGCGTCTTGTCGGGCGGCCATCTCTGCTAGGGTCAACTGACATGTTTCTCATCACGCTGACCGAAAAGGGCGGCGAGTCGGAGCAGCTGACCTTCGAAAAAGAAGAGGTCACGATCGGCCGGCTCGCAGGCAACGACATCGTCCTGAACAAGGGCAACGTTTCGAAGTACCACTCACGCATCGTCCTCAAGGACGGGAAGTACATCGTGGTCGACCTCAAGTCGACCAACGGCACCTTCGTCAACGGCAAGAAGATCGGGGCGCCGCAGGTCGTGCGGCCGAGCGACAAGATCTACGTCGGTGACTACATCATCAACGTCGAGGCGCCCGAGGAGGGTGACGTCGACGCCGATGGTGACGAGACGGGCTACGCGCACGACGAAGAAGAGGAGCCGCAGGACGACGACGTCGAAGCCGACGAAGCCGACGAAGGCGACGAAGGCGACTCCGAGGACGACGTGGATGAAGAGTACCAGTCCGAGGAAGACCGTGAAGAAGAGGACGCAGACGTCCAGGAGGCGAAGGACAAGAAGAACATGCCCGCCTCGCTCGCGGCGGCGCTGCGGAAGAACCGCAAGCACATCGACCCCCGCCTCGAGGCCTACGCCAATCTCCAGAAGGACATCCACGACCGGCTGATCGAGTACCTCGACCTGCGGCGCCTCGACATGGACCGGCTTGGCGATGAAGAACTGTGGCGCCGCACCGAGAAGGCCATTCGCGACATCGTCGAGCAGATGGACGCGGACCAGGAAATCCCCGAGGACATCGACCGCGAGATGCTCCTGGTCGACGTGCTGAACGAAGCGCTGGGGCTCGGCCCGCTCGAAGCGTTCCTCGCTGATGACGAGATCAGCGAGATCATGGTGAACCACGCGAACCAGCTCTACATCGAGAAGAAGGGCAAGCTGATCCTCTCGGACAAGATCTTCTCGTCCAACCAGGCGGTGCTCGGGGTCATCGAGCGCATCGTGGCTCCGATTGGCCGCCGCATCGACGAGTCGAGCCCGATGGTCGACGCGCGTCTCAAGGACGGCTCCCGCGTCAACGCGATCATTCCTCCGCTGGCGCTCAAGGGTCCGTGCATCACGATTCGCAAGTTCAAACGTGACGCCCTCGCGATCGAAGATCTCATCAAATACAAGACCGTCACGCCGCAGATGGCCGAGTTCATCGAGATGTGCGTGAAGGCGAAACGCAACATCGTCATCTCGGGGGGCACCGGCTCGGGCAAGACGACGACGCTGAACGTCGTGAGCTCGTTCATTCCCGAAGACGAGCGCATCATCACGGTCGAAGACGCCGCCGAACTTCAGCTGCGGCAAGAGCACTGGGTGCAACTCGAGTCACGCCCACCCAACCTCGAGGGCAAGGGCGCCGTCACGATTCGCGATCTGGTGAAGAACTGCCTGCGCATGCGGCCTGAGCGCATCGTCGTCGGCGAGTGTCGTTCCGGTGAAGCGCTCGACATGCTGCAGGCCATGAACACCGGTCATGATGGCTCCCTCACGACGCTGCACGCCAACACCCCGCGTGACGCGCTCGCGCGCATGGAGACGCTCGTCTTGATGGCCGGCATGGATCTGCCGGTGAAGGCGATTCGTGAGCAGATCGCTTCGGCCGTTCACATGATCATCCAGCAGACCCGGTTCAACGACGGCTCGCGGCGGGTCGCCTACATCACCGAGATCTCGGGCATGGAGGTCGACATCATCACCCTCCAGGACATCTTCTATTTCAAGCAAGAGGGCTTCACCGAAGACGGCCGGGTGCGCGGGCGCTACGTCGCGACTGGCTTCGTCCCGAAGTTCTACGACGAGATGCAACGCCGCGGCATGCCCGTGAACATGGGCATCTTCCGTGAGGACTGATCGATGCCCACCCTCGTCATCAAGAACCCAGACGGGACGGAGCAGGAGCAGGAATTCGCCGGCGAGCTCGTCGTCGGCCGGGCCGAAGGCAATGACTTGATCCTCGCAGAGGGGGGCGTGTCTCGAAAACATGCGCGCTTCTTCCTCGAGGGGGCCGACGTGATGGTCGAGGACCTCGGCTCTGCGAATGGCACCATCGTCAACGACGAGCGCATCGACGGCCCGACGAAGCTCGAGCCGGGCGCGAGGGTCGTGCTCGGTGACTACGAAGCGAGCGTCAAGGCCGGGGCGAAGTCGAGGCCGAAAGTCGACAGGTCGCAGGCGAAGCCCTCGAGCCGCGCGACCGGTGCCCTCAAACGTCCCGAGGGGCTCGCGAAGGGCGAAGGGCGTTCGACGAAGGTGATGCCCGCGATCAAGGCCCCGTCGCCGGGTGCGAAGCGGCCGTCACGCGCAGGCTCGACGGGGCCGACGTTGCGTGGGTTGTCGGGCACGGTGACGGGCAAGCGCTTTCCGCTCACGGGGGTGATGGTGGTCGGGCGCGTCGCAGGGGTCGATCTGCGCGTCGACGACGACTCGGTCAGCCGTCGCCACGCCGAGCTCGAGGCCAGCGGTGGCGAGGTCGTGCTGCGCGATCTCGGCAGCGCCAACGGCACCACCGTGAACGGCACGCCGATCTCCGAGGACACGCCGCTCTCTGCTGGAGACATCATTCAGTTCGGCGTCGTCGAGATGATGTACGAGAACGGCGCTGCCCCGGGCGCCAGGGCCGCCGTGCAGCGCTCCTCGAGGCCCGGGTCCGCGCGTCCGCTGCGCCGCCGTGGTGATGACGCCATCGAGTCAGCGCCCACCAGCGCGACCTCGACGATGGACCCCAGGAAGAAGCGCCTCTTCATCATTGGTGGTGCGGTCCTGTCGGTGCTCTTCGTCGCCGTGCTCGTCAAGGGGTTCACGTCGCCCGACGATCCCGTGAACCCCGACACCGGCGGCGGGCCTGCGGTCGACACCAGGCCGCCTCCAGATCCCGCTGACGAGATCGAAGAACTGCTCAAGGTGTGCCGCACCTACGCCAGCTGCGAAGGGCGCGCGGCGGACTGGGGCAAGGCACAGGACGCGTGTGGTCGCATCCTCGACATCGAGCCCATCCACGCTCAGGCCAACGAGTTGATGAAGCGCATCAAGCACGAGCGCATCGCCGAGGAAGCGTTCCTCAAGGGCAAGGACCAGGCCGCCTCGGGACGTCTCGAGGACGCGCTCGACTCGTTCGCCAGGGTGAAGCCCTTCTCGAAGGAGATCGTGGGCTGCTTCTTCCTCGACACGTTGTCGGCCGTGAAGCCGGTGATGGACGAGGTGAAGAAGTCGGTCGGCGCCGAGTGCAAGACCTACTCGACGAACGCTCGGTGGGAGAACGCACTCAAACGCTGCGAGGTCTACATGCAGCTCGCGTGTCAGACGATGACGCTCGACGACCTCGCGCCACAATACGGCTTCAAGATGAAGCTCGACGGCCCGCTCGGCAAAACCGACTGGAGACCGAAGGATCCGAACCACGTCAACTTCCTGAAGGCGCGTGAGAAGCTGCGGCCAGGCGAGGCGCCGTGGAAGTGCCCCGACATTCCCGTCTTCAGGCCTCCGCTGCCGCCTCCGAAGCGAGAACTGGTCGTGTTCGAGGAGTTCAAGGCCCGGTACAAAGAAGAAGCGATGGGCCGCGCGCTGATCCTCTACTACCAGGGGGCCTTCGCGGAAGCGGCGGTACCGCTCCAGAAGCTGGGAGAGAACATCAGCAAGGCCGCCGTCCACGCAGAGGCCAAGGCGCTGCTGCTCGACATCACGAACGCCATCTCGTTCTTCAAGACGGGGCAGACCGAGCTCTCGAACGATCGCCCTGAGAAGTCCGAGGACTGGATGCGGAAGGCGCTGGCGCTGGACGAGAAGCTCGTGCTGGGCGAGGCCATGGCCAGGCTCCCCGAGGAGCAGCGACGCAAAGAAGTCGACAAGCGGGCCTCCTTCGTCCGCAAAGGCATCGTCGAGGGAATGTCCGAAACCTGCTACCTGAAGGGGAAGACCCTGGCCGACAAGAAGGACTTCCGCGCGGCCTGCAAGGTGTGGAAGCTGGGCCTCTCGTTCTCCCGCACGAACGCCGACCTGCTCAGGGCCGGTTACTTCTGTACGCAGAAGGCGAAGGACGCCGTCGACAAGGCGATCAGCTCGGGCTCGTGCGAGCAGCTCAAGGCCGTGCTCGATCTCGCGGTCGACGGAGATGGCTACAAGCAGCAGGTCCAGGAGCTCCTCGACCAGAACTGCAAGTGAAGGTCGGCGGCCGGGTTTTGCGCTACGAGCCGCTCCATGGGCGTTCAAGGTGATCTCTTCGGGCCGGCCACCGAGCCGAACGTTCCTGTGGCGCCGCCATCACCCGAGCCGGCCGCTGCGCCACAGCGCCCGCCGACGCTGACGCTCATCGACGCTTCTGGCTTCGTGTTCCGCGCGTACCACGCGCTCCCGCCGCTCACGACGTCGAAGGGGGTGCCGACCCACGCCGTGCTGGGCTTCACGCGCATGCTGCTCAAGTTGCTGCGCGAGCGGAAGCCCACGCACCTCGCGCTGTGCTTCGACAAGGACAGCCGCAAGGGCCGCCTCGCCATCGACCCGAACTACAAGGCCAACCGCGACGCGCCACCGCCCGATCTCTCGATGCAGTTCGAGCTCATTCGCAAGGTCTCGGCGGTGCTCGACGTGCCGATCCTCGAAGAGCCGGGCTGGGAAGCCGACGACGTGATCGCGACCCTGGTGAAGCGGGCGCGCGCTGCCGGCATGGCGACCGAGATCGTCACCAGCGACAAGGACTTCCTCCAGCTGCTCGCGCCCGACGTCAGCATCTACGATCCCGTGAAGGACGCGCCCATCGACGCGGCGGTCGCGCTCGAGCGCTTCGGGGTCGAGCCTTCGCAGATGCGCGAGTACCAGGCGCTCGTCGGCGACGCGATCGACAACATTCCCAAGGTGCCAGGCGTCGGGCCGAAGACGGCGGTGGAGCTGCTCAAGCGTTTTGGCACCGTCGAGAACCTCATTGCCCACGTCGACGAGCTCGAGAAGCCGAAGCTGAAGGCCGCGATCAAGGAGAACGTCGAGCAGCTGCGGCGGGCGTACCAGCTGGTCTCGTTTCGCGACGAGCTGCCCGTGGTGGCTGACCCAACGGCCCTCGCCGTGCGCCCGATTCAGAAGGCCGACGCGCGTGCCTTGTTCACCGAGCTCGAGTTCTACCGGCTCATCAACGAGATGCCGGCCGCCGACGCCACGCCGCTGGCGCGCGAGGCCACCATCGTCGCCGACGCCGCGTCACTGGCGAGCCTGCGCGAGCTGCTCACCTCGACCCGGCGGGTCGCGATCGCGCCGTTCTTCGAAGGCGAGCCCCACTCTGCGAAGGTGCTCGGCTTCGGGCTCGCGCTGGGACACGGCGGGGGCGTCTTCTTCGTCGACGTTCGGGCGTGCGGCGCCGAGGCGGTGAGCGACGTGTTCTCGGTCGCCCTGGCCCGGCCCGACTGCGAGCTCGCGACCCACGACGCGAAGGGCCTGCTCCACGTTCTTCTCCAGATCGGGTTGAGCGCGCGGTCGCCCTGGGCTGACGTCGAGCTGCTCTCGTATCTGCTCAACCCGTCGCGCAAGGAGCACGCGCTCACCGATCTCGCGCGCGAGCGACTTCGGCAGGAGCTGCCGACCATCGAGTCGCTGCTCGGGGGCCGCGAACACGTCGAGAAGGCGCAGTTGAGCATCGCGCAGGTCGCCCCGGCGTTGGGGGCTGCCGCTGATGCGATCGGTCGAATCGCCGAAGATCTCTGGACCGAGGTCGACGGCGTGGGCCTCGCGGCGGTGGCGCGCGAGCTCGAGTTCCCCCTGGTGCCGGTCCTGGTGCGCATGGAGCGTGTCGGCGTGCTGATCGATCGCGACGCGCTGAGCGAGATCTCGACGCAGGTGAACGCCTCGTGCGAAGCGATGCTGTCCGACGTCTACAAGCACGCTGGCCGCGAGTTCAACGTCGGCTCGCCGCTCCAGCTCGCGCAGGTGCTCTTCGACGATCTCAAGTTGCCCATCCTCAAGCGCAACAAGACGGGCCCTTCGACCGACCACGAGGTGCTCGAGAAGCTCGCCGAGGAGCACCCGCTCCCGCAGGCGATCATCGAGTACCGCAACGTCGCCAAGCTCAAGAGCACGTACCTGGACACGCTGCCCACGTTGATCGGCGCCGATGGTCGTGTCCGCACGACGTTCCACCAGGCTGCGACGGCCACGGGCCGTCTGTCTTCGACCAACCCGAACCTGCAGAACATTCCGATCCGCACCGAGCTGGGGAAGCAGATTCGGCGCGCGTTCGTGGCGGCGCCGGGGCACGTGCTCGTGTCGGCGGACTACTCGCAGGTCGAGCTTCGAATCCTCGCGCACATGGCGCACGACGATGGGCTGGTGAAGGCCTTCGCCGACGCCGCCGACGTGCACGTGCGAACCGCCGCCGAGGTCTTCCAGGTGCCCGAGGCCGGGGTGACCGGCGACATGCGACGGGCGGCGAAGATGGTGAACTACGGCATCGCCTACGGCCTGTCAGCGCACGGCCTCTCGACCCGGCTGCGCATTCCCGTGGAAGAGGCGAAGTCGATCATCGAGCGCTACTTCGCGCGCTTCCCGGGCATCTCGACCTACATCGACGACACGGTCGCGAAGGCGAAGAAGATCGGCTTCGTCGAGAGCCTCTTCGGACGGCGTCGGTACATGCCTGAGATCGCCAGCCGGAACCGGAGCATCGCGATGGCTGCCGAGCGCGCCGCCATCAACATGCCGATCCAGGCGACGGCCGCCGATCTCGTGAAGCGCGCGATGCTCGAGGTCGACCGTCGGCTGGTCGGCTCCAGGGCGCGCATGCTGCTCCAGGTCCACGACGAGCTGCTCTTCGAGGTGCCGGACGACGAGGTCAGCGCCGTCGAGCCGCTCGTTCGTGAGGTGATGTCGAACGCAGCGTCCCTGCGCGTACCGTTGGTCGTCGACATCGGGCACGGGCGTTCCTGGGCTGCCGCGCACTGAATTCACCCGGCCTCACGGGGCCAGCAGATCGGTCGCGAGGTTCCTTCGATGGGCGCGTTTGGCTGACACGCAGCCACCGGCTGCTATCATCTGGGCATGGTTCGCATGAAGGGCCCGCGCACCGTCCCGGGCGCGTTGGTGAGCGGGCTGGCGGCGAAGCTCAAGGAGCTCGAGCGCACCGTCGCGCGCCAGAACGAGCGCTACTCGGCGGTCATCGAGGTGGGCTCACAGCTCTCGGCCGCCCGCGATGTCGATGCGCTCTTGCGCACCGTCATGGACCGGTTGACCGGGCTCCTGGGCGCCGAGGCCGCGACCCTCTTCATGCACGACACGCGGACCAACGAGCTGTGGTCTCGGGTGTTGAAGGGCGCCTCGATCAAGGAGATTCGTCTGCCCGTGTCGGCGGGCATCGCGGGCCACGTCTTCGGCACCGGGAAGACCCTGCTGCTCGGCGATGCGTACGCCGACGCGCGCTTCAACCCCGACGTCGATCGGCAGTCGGGCTTCCAGACGAAGTCGATCATCGCGGCGCCGCTGAGGCACGTCAGCGGTCGCGTCCTGGGGGTGCTCGAGGTGCTCCACCGAAAGGTCGACGCCTTCACGGACGACGATTGCAGCCTCGTCGAAGGCGTCGCGACGCAGATCGCCGCAGTCCTCGACAACGTGCTCCTGCTCGAGCAACTCCGGGCACGCAGTGACGAGCTCGCGCAGCGGGTCCGCGATCTCGATCTCCTCTTTGGTCTGGAACGCGCGGCCTCGTCGAGTGACCAGCAGGTCGATCTGCTCGAGCGGATTCTGCAGACGGCGATCGAGTCGCTCGGCGCGAAGGCCGGGTCGATTCTGGTCGCCGAGGAAGACCGTGACAGCCTCTATTTTCGCAAGGCGAGGGGCGACAAGAGCGACGCGCTGACCTCGATGCGCCTGAAGACCGGCCAGGGCATCGCAGGCTATGTGGCGATGACTGGCGAGACGGTTCGCGTCGAGCGCGCCGATGACAGCGCCCACTTCGACAAGGCGATCGCCCGAAAGCTCGGGGTCTCGGTTGGCGCAGTGTTGTGTGTCCCGATTCCCGGCGACGAAGGCCGACTCGGCTCGCTCGAGCTGCTGAACAAGAAGGGCGGCTTCACGGCCGCGGACGAGCGCCTCGCCGTGCTGCTCGCCGGGCAGATCGGCCGCGCCTTCGCCTCACGCGAGAGTCGCGAAAACCAGGAGCGCAAGGCCCGGATGGCGGCGATCGGACAGCTGCTGGCCGGCGTGCTCCACGATCTGCGAACGCCGTTGACGGTGATCGCCGCCTACGCCGAGATGATGGCGGACGAGCCCGCCGAGCCCCAGCGCCGCGAGATGGCGCAGTCGATTCTCGCGCAGGTCGATCACGTCGCGGCGATGCAGAAAGAGACGCTCGACTTCGCCCGGGGTGAGAAGTCCGTGCTGATGCGCCGCGTGTACCTGCACGTCTTCATGCGAGAGCTCGAGGAACAGCTGACCCGCGAGTTCGATCAGGCCGAGGCCGAGGTGAAGCTCGTCACGACGTACACGGGCGTCGCGCGGTTCGACGAGAACAAGATGAAGCGGGTGATCCTGAACCTCGCGCGCAACGCCATCGATGCGATGCCTGCGGGAGGTCGGTTCACGCTGACCGTCGACCGTGAAGGCGACGAGCTGATCTTCCGCGCGGCTGACACGGGGCAGGGCATTGATCCCGAGGTGGCCGATCGCATGTTCGAGAGCTTCGTCACGGCCGGGAAGAAGAACGGCACCGGGTTGGGCCTGGCGATCGTGAAGAAGATCGTCGACGAGCACGGCGGGAACATCACCTTCAAGACCCGGCCTGGAAAGGGCACGACGTTCGAGGTCCGGTTCCCGGTTGGCGTCGGTCAGGACTGACGAACCCTCAATCCTGCGCGCGGAAGAGCCGAAGCCCGGGGCGCCCTGACAGCTCGAGGTAGAAGCCGAACTGGAAGTGCACCGTCTGGTCCGCGGCGACGAGGCCCGAGGGCGGGTTGGGGAAGGGCTGCGCACGCTCGAACGCCTTCACCGCCTCGAGATCGAGGAAGTCGAGGCCTGACGAGCGCTCCACCCAGGCCTCCTTGAGGTGCCCGTCGGCGGTGAGCGTCACCTGGAGCAGCGTCTGGCGATCGCGGCCGCCGTACACCTGAAGCGTCGGGTCTCGGAGGCGCAGCTGGGCGTTCGGGTTCCACTGCTGCCCGACCGACTGCTTCACGCGGTTGAAGAAGCTGGCGTACTTCCACTCGCGCGTGTTGAGGAACGTGCCGTCACCTTCGTCGACGTCCTGCAGGTGATCGTTGGCGGCCGCGCCCGAGATCGAGTCGAGCACTGCCGGAGAAGGAATCAGGTTCACCGCCCCTTCTGCTCCCGCTCGCCCCTCTGAGCCATCGGGCTCCGCGCCCACCGCTCCCAGTTGCAGGTTGAGGCGCTTCGAGTTGCCCTTCATCGCTTCGACCTCGGCGCGGTTGGCGACCACGGGGCCGACGCCGCCGACGGTCGGGGCCCTGATCGCGAGCTCCGACCTCGCCTGCTGGTTCGGGATCTCGAGCGCCATTGCCTTCGGAGTCTCGCGCAGCGGCCGATCGTCTTGCCCGATGCCGTTGTTGCCGCTGACGACCGCCGCTTCGACGGGTTCGCTGCCTTTCGTGTCGATGGCCTTCGTCGCCGTGCGTTGCGGCATCGCGTTCCGGTAGAACGCGGTTTGCTCCTTCGCGCGGGTCTCTTTCTTGACCGTGTTGTTCGTCTCGGCGGCGAACTTCGCGTCGGGCGCCACCTCGCCATTGCCGGGCGCGACATCGACCACCTGGCCAGGCGCCTGCTCGGGCACCTTCTTCGCTTCGGGCTTCTCGGGGCGCTTCTTCGTCTCGCGCATCGCGACGGCAGGGGCGTCTTTGCCGCGGTTCTGATCGAACTGCGCCGCGCTCAGCGGTCGGAACGAGACGGGCCGATCGAGCTTCGAGCGCTTGAGGGGCGGCGTGTCGAGCTTGAGATGGGAGAGGAACAACAGCGCCACGACGAGGACAACATGGCTGGCGAGGGCCAGCGTGAACGCCAGGCCAGCGCGCAGCAGGCGCGGCTCACGAGCGGCCTGGGATCGGGGCACCAACACCATGGCAGCATAACGCCGAGCGCCGCCGCTGGCTTGGCACGGGCCCCCTGTGATTTCAGGGGGGCACTCCCGGGGTGTGCGTAGGGGTCAGTACACCCGGCTGACGGTCGCTCCGCCGAAGTAGTGCTCGAGGATCTGCTGATAGGTCTGCCCCGCTTCGGCGCGGCCGATGGCGCCGGTCTGGCACATGCCGACGCCGTGTCCCCAACCGCCTCCGCTGAACGTCCAGCCCGTCGGCCGGCCTTTCGCGTCGCGGTCCACCTTCAACTCGAACATCGCGCTGTTGAGGTTCGAGAACAGTCGTCGAATCACGAGCTCGCCGCGAATCGTGGTGGCCCCCTCTTCGCCCGAGATCTGCAGCAGCCGCGCGCGCCCCGAGACGCCACGCTCGCTCACCGTCATCGCCATCACCCGGCCCACCTTGAAGGGCGCGAGTTTGTCGTCGACGTCTTTGGCGGAAAACCGCTTCTCCCACCGGAACCTGGTCGGAGCAGCGAAGGTCGACAGCCGACACGCGTACGGCCCTTCGGTCGAGAGAAAGGCCTTCAGCTCCTTCGAAGGCGCGGGGGTCGCAGGTTTGCCGGGCAGGACGTCGGGCCGTCCGCGGAGCGCCTGGTTCGGCACGCCGCCCCAGACGATCTCGTTGTTCTCCGTGTGGCCTCCGCAGACCGCGCTGTACACGGCGTCGACGAGCCGGCCGTCGAGATCGAACAGCATCTCGCCCCGGGTCGCGTCGACGGCGGCGTTGGTCGACGCCGCTTCGCCTGACACGCCTCGGTAGACGGCGCAGTGCTGTTCGGTGCAGAGGAAGTAGGGATCGGCCACGTGTTTGAGGCCCACCTTCGCCAGCACCTCGGCGCGCGCGGTGACGGCCTGCGCCTTGAGCGCCTCGAGGTGGGCCTTCGCGAAGATCTCAGATGGGACGAGACCCTTGAGGAGCTCCTCCATGCCGATCTGGTTGATGACGGCGAGGCGGCCCGAGCGATCGGCCGAGAACTGAATCGCCCCGCGGTAGCTGCGATCTTCGAAGTTGTGGAAGTCGTAGCCGACGCCGAACTCCACCCGGCGCACGTCGATGGGCACGGGGTCGAGCGACTCCGCCACCAGCTTGTCCTGGGCCGTCGCGATCACGCCGCCCGCGCCGTCGAGCAGCTCGATCACCGCGCGTTGCGGCGTCTTCACCTCTTCCAGCAGCGAGGTCCGCACCTGGTGCTTCGTGAGGATGTCGGCCTGCTGGCCGGCGAGGGACGCTGGCGGTGCGGGCGGTTGATCGACGACCAGCACGTACCTCCGTGTGTCGATCACCTTGCCAGCGATGCCGTAGAGCGCCCCGAGCACCTGTGACTTCGTCGCGAGCCCGCGGTCTGCCCACTCCTGCTGCGCCGAGACCAGGCCGACCTTGTCGTTGAAGGCCACCTCGGCGATCTGAATGCGCGCGACCAGCTCGGCGGGGCTGCCTTTGACGAGGCGGACCTGCCACTCGCTCCCGGCGGGACCTTCGACGAGCTTCTCGATGCTCTGCCCCTCGACGAGCGCCGAGACGCGAAAACGCAGGCGGCCTTTCGAGGCGAAAGAGACGGCGGCATTCCCTTCCATCAGCCTGACGGGAATGACCGGCGCGCCGTTCTTGAAGTCGAGGCGTCGGGACTCGGCGGCCCCCGGCGCGGGAGGCAGCTCTGCGCTGCGAACGCCTGCATCTGCGGGAGGCCTCGCGACAGGCGCGGCCGGCATCGGCACGTCGCCCGGCGTGCCTGCGTGTGCACAGGCTGAGGCGAGGGCGATGGCGAGAGCGGCTCGAGTCACGTGCTTCCTGCTCCCGACTTCATCGCGCGCCGAGCCCGGAAAGACGAAACCCGAAGTGGCCAGCAGTGACGCAGGCAACTCCGGGCACTTGAGAGGCGGCACCCGGATTCGAACCGGGGGATGAGGGTTTTGCAGACCCTTGCCTTACCACTTGGCTATGCCGCCGTAACCGGCTGCGCTTCTAGGCAGAAGACACTCGAAACGCAACGGACGAGACGGGCCGGACCTCACTGGCCTGACGACCACAGGAGTTCATCATGAGCAGCGGCTTTGCGACCTTCACCGAAGAGCACGAGGCGTTCCGGCGCACGGTGCGCGCCTGGGTCCAGCGGGAGATCGTGCCCCACGTCGGGGTCTGGGAAGAGGCCGAGGGCTTTCCTCGCGAGCTCTACTCGAAAGCGGCGGAGCAGGGGTTCTTCGGGCTCAAGTACTCCGAGGCTCACGGTGGAACCAACGCCGGGGTCTTCTTCGAAGCGGTGCTGCACGAGGAGCTCTCGAAGTGCGGGTCAGGCGGAGTCGCCGCAGGGCTCGGCGCGCAAGCGACCATCGCCACCGGGCCGTTGCATCTGTTCGGTGATGACGATCTCAAGCAGCGCTTCCTGGCGCCAGCCATTCGGGCCGAGAAGATCGGCGCCTTCGCCGTCACCGAGCCGGGCGGCGGCAGCGACGTCGCGGGTTTGAAGACGACGGCGCGCAGAGACGGCCATCACTACGTCGTCAACGGGTCGAAGACGTACATCACCAACGGCGTCGTGGCCGACTACGTCATCGTGGCGGTGAAGACCGACCCGGCACGCGGGCACAAAGGGCTGTCGATGCTCGTCATCGAGAAGGGCACCCCGGGGTTCGGCGTCTCGAAGAAGCTGAAGAAGCTGGGTTGGCGGGCGAGCGACACGGCCGAGCTCTTCTTCGACGACTGTCGCGTCCCGGTGAAGAACCTGCTGGGCATCGAGAACGACGGCTTCGGTCAGGTGATGGGGAACTTCGTATGGGAGCGCATCACGCTGGCCCTGGGCTCGGTCGGGGCGGCGGAAGCGATTCTCGAAGGGGCACGCTCGTGGGTGATGGAACGGCAGGCGTTCGGTCAACGCATCGCCCAGTTTCAGGTCGTGAAGCACCAGCTCGCCGACATGGCCACCGAGCTCGAGGCCGCGCGCCAGTTGACGTACCACGCGCTGCGACTGCACGCGGCGGGCGAGTGGGCGCTGGGGGCGACGGCGATGGCCAAGAAGGTCGCGACCGAGATGTGCTGCCGGCTCGCCGATCGATCGCTGCAGCTGCACGGCGGCGCTGGCTACATGATGGAGTACGACATTCAACGGCACTGGCGCGACGCGCGACTGGGGCCGATCGGTGGCGGTACCAGCGAGATCATGAACGAGATCATCGCCAGGCAGTTGGGGCTCTGAGCTCCGCCTACCGGCCGCAGGGCAGACAGAAGCGGGCGTCGGGGACTGCGCGCAGGCGATCGCGACCGATGGCGCCACCGCATTTCAGGCACCGACCCCAGGTCCCGGCGTTGATTCGAAGCAGCGCTTCTTCGACCTCCCTCAGCTCGAGCTGCGCAGCTGCTGACGTTCCTTGCGCGCGCAGGGCCTCGCGGCGGGGCACGAGCGCGCGGCGAGCGTCGCCCATCATCCCGGTTCCGTAGCCCACGTGGTGATTGCCACCTGACATGGTCGCCGGGAGTGCAATCGATGTTCCATGAACCAAGCTCGCTCGTCGGCTTGCGACGCATCAGGCCCGGGCAGGGGGGACGCAAATCTCACTGCGGCTCAGTGCCCTTTGGCGCCAGAAACGCGCTGTGACACGCGATGCAGGTCTGGGTGAGGCGGCCAAAGGACTCACCGAACTCCTTGTCGTTCGTTCCCTTCGCAGACGCCTCGAGCGCTTTTGCGCGATCACGCAATTCGTCCTGCAGCACGAAGAACTTCTCGGGGAGCGCCGAGTTGAGCTCGTCGCGACTGTCAGGGAGCGGGCGGGTGATGCGCGGCTCTCTCGCGATCTCCTGCGCGATCGTCTGGACGACCTCGCGGCGGAGCAGCACCACCCCCGTCATCAGGTGGATCATGTCGCGACCGTGACGCTCCATACGGCGACGGAGAATCTGTCGGGCCAGATCGGACAGGTAGTCAGGCCGGCCGAGGCTCGGGTCATCGCGAGCCGGCTCCTTTGCGACTGCGGGCGGCTTCGGTGGGGGTCTGGCCTTCTTGTCGTCGGCCGCAGCAGAGAAGGCGAGCAACACCACGAGGGCAGGCACGAGAGGGCGCATACAGAGGTTCCTAGCAACTGCGGAGCCAGCGCGTGAGTGACGGCCCAACATGTGCATCGTCACCCGAGTCCACGGGAGGTCACTCATGAAGAAGATCCTTGTCGCGATCGATGGCTCAGAAGCGTCGATGCATGCAGCACGCACCGCTGTCACCCTCGCCAGGGGCCTCAGCGCCCAGCTCACGCTGGCGCACATCGTTCCCCCGACCTTCGTGCCTCCCGAAGTCCCCTTCGGTGTCCAGCCCTGGACCGAGGAGGCCGTGGCGGCAGGTGAGAAGCTGCTGGAAGCCGCCGCCAAAGAGACGGGCATGACGTGCGAGCGAATGAACCTCACTGGTTCCGCCGCAGAGCGGCTCGCCGACGTCGCCGACAGCGGGAACTTCGACCTCGTGGTGGTAGGCTCGAAGGGCCGTGGCGCGGTCTCCCGAATGCTCATCGGCAGCGTGACCGATCGCCTCGTTCACATCTGCAAGCGTCCCGTTCTCGTCGTTCGCTAGACACGCAGGAATTGCAGTCGCCCCGAAAGGCGCGCAGGAAGTGCATGCACCATGTCCCATCGAATCCTGGTCATTGATGATGAGCAGAACGCGCGCGAGGCGCTGACGACGATCCTCCGCGAAGAGAACTACGACGTCGCTGAGGCGGGCGACGGCGAGGCGGGCTTCGAGAAGCTGACGCAATTCAACCCCGACGCCGTCCTCTGTGACATCAAGATGCCGAAGATGGACGGGCTCCAGCTGCTGAAGAAGGCGCGGGCCGAGGGCTTCGACAACCTCTTCATCATGGTGACGGCGTTCGGCAGCATCGAGACGGCCGTCGAGGCGATGCGCGGCGGGGCTCACGACTACATCACCAAGCCCGTCGACGTGAGCGCAGTGCTGGTGAAGCTCGAGAAGGCGCTCGAGACCCGCATGCTCAAGCGCGACAACGCGCTGTTGCGGGAACGGCTTCACGAGAAGCACCGCTTCAACAACATCATCGGGGAGAGCGGCGAGCTGCAGGCGGTGTTCGATGTCGTCAAGCGCGCCGCGCCGACCAAGGCGACGGTGCTGGTGCTGGGTGAGTCGGGCACGGGCAAGGAGCTGATCGCCCAGGCGATTCACGAGGAGTCCCCGCGTCGCGACAAGCCCTTCGTGAAGGTGAACTGCGCCGCGCTCAGCGAGACGTTGCTCGAGTCCGAGCTCTTCGGCCACGAGAAGGGCAGCTTCACCGGCGCCGCGGGGAAGCGGGAAGGCCGCTTCGAGCTGGCGGACGGCGGCACCTTGTTCCTCGACGAGATCGGTGACGTGACGCCGACGCTCCAGGTGAAGCTCCTGCGCGTCCTGCAGCAGAAGGAGTTCGAGCGCGTCGGCGGCACGCAGACCCTCAAGGTCGACGTGCGCGTCGTCACGGCCACCAACAAGGATCTCGGGGCCGAGGTGAAGGCCGGCAAGTTCCGGGAAGATCTCTACTACCGCCTCAACGTCGTGAGCGTGACGCTGCCGCCCCTGCGCAAGCGCAAGTCCGACATCCCCGCGCTCGTGAGCCACTTCATCGAGAAGTACAACGACGCGCACGGCAAGACGGTGAAGGGTCTGGCGCCGGGCACCCTCAACGCGCTGCTCTCGTACGACTGGCCGGGGAACGTGCGCGAGTTGTCGAACGTGGTGGAGCGGGCCGTGGTGCTCGCCCGCGAGAACGAGCTGACGAGCGACGATCTGCCGCCGACGCTGCGAGGCCCTCGCCCGAAGGACCGCACCGCCGACTCGTTGATCCCCGGGGCGACGCTGCACGAGATCGAGCGCGAGGCGATTCTGCGCACCCTCGAGATGGTCGACGGCTCGACGTCTCGCGCCGCTGACGTGCTGGGCATCTCGGTGCGGAAGATCCAGTACCGGCTCAAGGAGTACGCCCAGCAGGACGCGGGCGCGCCGATTCCCACTGGCGATCAACCCGAGCCGAGCTGATCCCCTCGACCCACTCCGCCGGTGTCAGCGGAGGCCTGGCGTCGCGCGAGGCAGGCTGACGGTGAAGCGCGCACCGCCGAGCGGGCCCCGGCTCGCTGTCACCGTGCCGCCGTGCTGGCTGACGATCGCGTGGGTGATCGGAAGACCCAGACCTGAGCCCTTCGCCTTGGTGGTGAAGAAGGGCTCGAAGAGGCGGGGCAGGTGCTCCGCAAGAACGCCTGGCCCGTCGTCGTCGACGTGCACTTCCATCGAGGTGAAGGCGCTCTCGACGCTGAGCTTCACGCGCCCACCTTCACCGACCGCGTCGAAGGCGTTGAGCAGCAGGTTCATGAAGACCTGGCGGAGCTGATCGGCGTCCCCCCAGACTGAATCCGCGTGCGTCAGATCGGCCTCGAGCGTCACGCGGCGCCGCTCGGCGTCGGTCGAGATGAAGGCGACGACCTTTTGCAGCAGCGGGCCCAGCGCCACGGGCTTCACCGTGAGGTTCAGCGGCCGGGCGAACTGCAGGAAGTCCTGGAGGATGTGCTCGAGCCGCCGAATCTCGTCACGCACCAGCGTGAGGGGCTCGAGCAGGGGGTCCTGCACCGAGGGGGCGAGCTTGCGAACTCTCCGCTCGAGGACCGAGAGCTGCAGGCCAGCGGCGTTCAACGGGTTGCGGATCTCGTGCGAGAGCCCTGCGGTGAGCGTGCCGATCGCAGCGAGCTTTTCGGCGACCTGCGCCCGGCGGGCGAACTCGCGCTTCTCTTGCTGTGCGTGGACGTGGCGGGTCGCCTTCTCGAGCGTCGCGAGCAGGTCCGGCACCGTGCACGGCTTGATGAGGTACGCCCAGACCCCGGCGCGCACCGCCTCCGCCGCAGATTCCACCGACGCGTGCCCCGTCAGCAGAATCACCTCGCAGTCGGGGTTCTCGGCCTTCAGCTGCATGGCCAGCGAGGTGCCGTCGCCGTCAGGGAGCCTCAGGTCGACCAGCGCGACCTGCACCCAACCCAGGGCCAGCTCGCGCGCCTGCGCGCAGGACCCGGCCAGGCGCACCTCGTGCCCGAGATCGCCGAAGATCTCCCGCAGGTTCTCGACGAACTCCACGTTGTCCTCGACGAGCAGCAGTCGCGCGCTCATTGACCCTGATGCTCGAGGTAGAGCGCCTCGAGGCGGCTCAGGAGGCGGGAGGTGTCGAACGGCTTGTGAAAGCACTCCTGGTTCGAGACCACCTGTGTTGCCCCGAACGCCGTCATCACGATGGTGGGAATGCCGGGCCACCGCTCATGCACGCGGTCCAGCGCTTCGCCAAAGCCGGCGTCGGGCAGCTTGAGATCGACGAGCACCGCGAACGGCCTGGCCGAGATCCCGCCGAGTTCCTTGACGCTCGCAGCGGTCACGGCCGTCAGCCCTCGCTGGGCCAACGCCTCGGTGAGGTTGTCGGCCAGCGCGACGTCATCTTCGACGAGCAGCACGGCGCCATCTCGGCGCGCCGACTCGAGCACCTGCAGAAGCCTGGGGAGCTGCTGGGGCTTCGAGAGCACCGCGAGCAGGCCGTCTCTGCGCGCGATGTGCAGCAACCCCTCTTCGCTGAACGCCGAGAGCAGCACCGCCGGCAGGCCGGGGTCGAGCTTTCGCAGCTCGCACAACAGCTCAGCGCCGTTCATGCCCGGCATGCGCATGTCGGTCACCAGCGCGTCGAAGTGATGGCTGCGGACGAGCTCGAGGGCCTTCACCCCGTGGTGGGCCACGTCGACCGTCGCGCCCGCGTCCCGGAGGATCTCGGCGAGGTTCTCGGCGAACGCTTCGTTGTCATCGACGACCAGGTAGTGCCGGCTCACGTGATCTCCTGAAGTCGAACCAGGAACTTCGCTCCGCCGAGGGTGCGGCCGCGCTTGGTTTCGACCGTGCCACCGTGCCGCTCGACGATGCGCTTGACCAGCGCGAGCCCGAGCCCGATGCCGTTGGGACGCGTGGTGACGAGCGGCTCGAACAGGCGGCTGGCAATCGCGGGGTCGATGCCGGTGCCCGTGTCCTCGACGCCAATGACGACGGTGCCCTGATCTCGGGCGACGGTCACCACCACGCGCCCGACGGGCGACGCCGCGTTCACGGCGTTGTCGAACAGGTTCACGAAGACCTGGCGCAGCTGCGTCGAGTCACCGAGCACGTCGGAGATCGGTTCCTGCGGCAGCTCGAGGGTCACCCCGGCGGGCCTCGAGATCGCGCTCTCGGCTTCAGCGAGCACCGTCCCCAGGGCGACCCGCTGCTTGCTGAGCGGCCGGTCGCGAATGAGGTCGAGCAGCTGCGAGATGATGTCGTTGGCGATGGTGACCTGCCCACCGATGCGCTCGAGGTGCTTGGTGACCTTCGGGTCTGGGTCGTTGCGCGCCTTGAGCACGTAGAGGCTGGTCTCGATGACACCGAGCGGGTTTCTCAGCTCGTGGCCGATGCTCCCGACGAGCTGGCCGAAGGTGGCCAACCGCTCCGCGCGCGCCTGGCGCGCTTCGAGATCGAGGCGGTAGGTGTGGAGCATGATCGCGAGATCGAGGTCGAGCACCCGGTTCACCGCGGCGCGATCGTCGGCGTGGGCAGGCCCCGCGAGCGCCTCGAGCAGGTGCCGCCGGACGAGGTTCATCGCGGTCACCATGAAATGCTGGGGCAACCCGATGTGGACGTGCACCGTCCCGATACGAGCGCGCCGTTCGACGTAGCGCGCGTCCCAGGGGCCGTCGAAGAGCTCGTTCATCCACTGCAGGAGCGTCGTCTTGAGCTGGCCCACGTGACGCTCTCCGCGCTGCAGGGCCGCCCTCGCGTCGTCGTGCTCGAGGATGCGCGCGTAGAACGCCTCGATCGCGGCCACGAAGGTGGGGAGCACCACCGGCTTCACGGCCCGCAAGTGCGCTTCGTCCGCGGAGGTGAACCCGACATACCGTTGAAGCTCGAGGAACAGGGCCTGCACAGTCACGGTGTATCCACTGCTTTCCGTCGACGCAAACCTGTGCTGAACCCTCGCCCCATGGAGGAGGGACCGAGGGGACATCTGGTCTTTGCTTGCGGAGGCAGCCTGTACGCAGTGAAGGCCGAGTGCGCGTCGGAGGTCGTCACCCTGCCGTCGCTGACCCGGGTCCCGGGCGCTGCCCCCCACCTCCTCGGCGTCTTCGCGCACCGCGGCGAGGTGCTGCCCGTCATCGATCTCGCCCGCCTCGTCGGCAAGCCCGTCGACGAGGTGTTCGGGCGCGTGGTGCTGGTGCGCGTCCCGCGGGGCGCCATGGCGTTCACCGCGACGAAGGTGATCGGCGTCAGCCCGATCTTCGGGAGCCCGCCGAGGCTGGGCGAAGCCGGGGCGCTGGCCTTCATGCACGGGCCGGCGAAGGTCCCGTCCGGAGACTGCGCGACCATCGAGGCCGAGGGCCTGATGGAGTACCTCTCGAGCAGGCGCTGAGGGAGCGCGCTGAGCCCTCAGAACAGCGCGCCTGCGTTGTCGTCGCCGAACTCGAGCAACTCTCGCGCGGCGTCGCCGGACCGTTGGCGCACGACCCCGGAGATCGGCACCAGCGGGTGGGTTCCACCTCGGCAGCCCTCGAAGCGTCCTGCCGGGACCACGATGGTCTCCTCGCCCCCATCGCGCGGAGGTGACAGCAGGAGCTCAGCAGCCAGCGAGAGGACGTCAGCAGGGGCCGCGCCGACCGTGTTGACTTCCGGTCCCTCGTCGCGCGTCACCCACGCCTCGACGACGAGCGCCGCGAACTCCTCACGCCCAGCGGGTTGGCGCCTCAGCGTCAGGTGCACCCTCAGCTGCGCGCCGCGGCCCAGGCGCTCGAGGCTCACGCGGAAGCCGTCGCCTCGCCGCCGACCGATGGCGACCCGTTCCAGCACGACGCTTCCTTCCGATGCTCGTGAGTAGACGGTGAACTGGCCGGGAGCCCAGGCCAGAGGCGCTGCGTCGGCCGGCGCGATCCAGGTCGTGCCCACGCGGTGCCGGTAGTCTTCGAGCAGCGCATCCGCACGCTCGAGGACACCGCCTGCGACGGAGCGACAGCTCGTCAGCACGATCAGCGTCAGCGCCAGACACGTCCGCACAGTCGTTTCTTTGCGCGTTCTGCGCCCGAAATCGACTCCTGACGATCAGGGTGCGTCGCCGAGCACGAGGTTCGACAGTCGGGGGAGCTGACGGGTGAGCTGCAGCAGCCGCTTCGCGCCGCGCTCCGAGAGCCCGCTCCGCGAGAGGTCGAGCGTCACCAGGCGGTTCACCCCAGCGCTCCGAGCGAGCACCTCGATCGCGTCGACGCCCATCGCCGAGGCCTCGAGGGTCAGGTGTTCGAGGCAGGGGAGGGCGAGCACGGTCTCGAGCGGGCCGAGCTCGAGCGCCCCCGCCGCCACGAGCTTCATCCTCGTCAGCCGCCGTTCGTTTGCCTCGAAGAGTCCCCGCGGGCTCGCCGAATCCCACGAGAGGAACGAGAGGGTCATCGAGTTCAGCCGCGGCATGACGCCGAGCGCGCCGGAGACCTCGGGGATCGACAGGTGGAGCTGCCCGAGCGACGGGAGGTTCACAGGAACCCGGGAGAGCTCGAGGACGCCCGGTGAGTACAGCGTGAGCGAGGCCAGCACGCGCGGCGCAGCGGCCCCCAGCTCGTCGAGGGCGTCGAGGAGCGGTTCCTGCCCGAGCGTGAGCGCGCGCAGGAACCGAAGCGACGGGTGCGCCAGGAGCCGCGCGAGATCGATGCGCTCCGAGGCGCCGGGTCCGGTCGGGCGAACCAGCGTCGCCGTGTGCACGAAGCCCCACCGCCACTGCGCCAGCGGGCCCGCGAGGCACCGGATCGAAGGCTCGTAGAGCAGCGCCTTCACGCGTTCCCGCTGGCGGCGATCGAGCGCGTCGCGTTGTTGGAGCGCGATCAACTCGCCGCGCGGATCGCCTTGCTGCGAGAGCCAGTCGCCGAGCACCGCGAAGCCGTCAAGCGCGTCGGGCGCGGCGTCGATGGCCGCTTCGAACGTGGTGCGCTGTCCTACCTGGGCCGACATGTCGAGGCTCCGTCTGCCACCGGCCTTTCGGCAACGTGGCGGTTTCCAAGCAGACCTACCTTGCCGCACCATGACAAGCATGCCCCGATGTTATTTCTCTGTCGGCAGAAAATGGACGCATAAAGCCATGAAATGACTGAGTCTTGGTCTTGAAATGTGAAGCGAATGTCGGTATTTCGCAGTCCGCGATGTGGGGGTGGGGAGCCACCTGTCACCCCCGAGGAGCCACTGTGAACGCACGCTTTGCCATTCGAGTGTCGCTGAGCCTGGGATGCCTCGCCTCGTGGGCCGCGCTGGCTGCACCGGGCGACGACGCCTTCTTGCGGCGGCGCGAGGTGCGGGAGGTCGTCGGGCCCGAGGGCCTGTCTCCTGCGGCGCGGGAAGCGCTGACGAACGGGCTCATGTCGTCGAGTGAGCCGCGGCTTGGCGTTCCCACGTTCTTCTGGGTCGGTCGTCCCCCGGCAGGCGCCCGCACGCCTCGCGCGCAGGGGCTGACCGCGGAGCAGGTGGCACGGCGAACGCTCTTCACGCACGCCGAACTGTATCGCGCCGACAAGGCGGCGTGGGCGGACGCGCGGCTGACGCAGCTCCACGAGCTCGACGACGACGGCGCGGTGATCGCGATCTTCCAGCAGGACGTGGCGGGCGTGCGCGTCTTCCGTGACGAGGTGAAGGTCGCGATGACGAAGGACTACGTGGTGGTCGCGATCGCTGGCTACCTCACGCCCGAGACGAAGCGGCTTGGCGGGTTTTCCCTGCGCCCCTCGACGGCCGCCGCGGCTGCGGTGAGCGCGCTGACGGGCCAGGGCCTCGAGCCGTCGGCGCTCCGCCCGATCGCGTACCGTGATGGCTACCAGCTGTGGCAGCTGGGCGACGAGCCGACGCCGGTGCGCGCGCGGCAGGTCTGGTTCCCTCTGCCTGACGGCCTCGAGCCCGGGTACTACGTCGAGGTCGAGCTCAACGAAGGAGAGACCGACTCGCGCTACCACTCGTTCGTCATCTCGGCCCGCGACGGCCAGCTGCTCTACGAGAAGAACCTCACGGCCGACGCCAGCTATCGCGTGTGGGCCGAGACGACAGGCCTCGGTCTGCCCCTCGATGGTCCCTCGGGCAACGTGCCGACGCCGCATCCGGGGGGCTCCCCCAATGGCTATCAGCCTGCCTTCGTCGCCCCCGAGCTGGTGACCCGCGACTACGGCCCCATCAGCACCATGGACCCGTGGCTGCCGGCGAACGCGACGCGCACCGAGGGCAACAACACCTTTGCGTACATCGACTCCGCGAGGCCCAACGGCTTCGGGGCGGGTGACGTGGTGCCGACGCCGAACGGAGAACCCGACGCGGGGCTCGTCTTCGATCGCGTCTACGATCCGCTCCAGAACCCGAACGCGAACGACTCGCAGCGCATGGCCGCGGCGACGCAGCTCTTCTACGACATCAACTTCCTGCACGACTGGTACTACGACCGCGGCTTCGACGAGGCCGCAGGGAACGCGCAGCTGTCGAACCTCGGGCGCGGAGGCATCGGCAACGATCCCATCAACGCCGAGGGCCAGGACAACTCGGGCACCTCGAACGCGAACATGTCGACGCCGAGCGATGGCGCTCGCCCACGCATGCAGATGTATGTCTTCACCGGCACGTCGACCGAGCGCATCACCTACAACGGGGCGAACGTCTCGGCGAACGGCTCGCAGTTCGGGCCTCAGCAGTTCAACGTGACGGCCGAGATCGTCGCGGTGAACGACGGCGACCCCTCCGGCATGGGCGGTTCCGTCACCGACGGCTGCCAGCCCAACTTCACCGTCAGCGTGATGGGCAAGATCGCGCTCGTCGATCGCGGGTTGTGCACCTTCGTGCAGAAGGTCGAGATCGCGCAGATGAACGGCGCGGCGGGCGTCATCATCGTCGACACCTCGATGTTCGGCCGGCCGCTCGAACTCGTCGGTACGCCGATGCCGAACACCGTGATCCCGGCGATGTCGCTCACGCTCACGGTGGGCACCACGCTCCGCACTGCGATCAATGCCGCGACCACGCCGCTCAGCGTCACCCTCTTTCGACAGGCCACCACCGATCGCGACGGCACGCTCGACAACGCGATCATCGCCCACGAGTGGGGCCACTACATCTCGAACCGCCTCATCGGCGACGGCAACGGGCTCTCGGCCCAGCAGTCCTCGGGCATGGGCGAGGGCTGGGCGGACTTCCACGCGCTGTTGATGATGGCCCGCGCTGACGACCTCAACGTGCCGTCGAACGCGAACTGGATGGGGACGTGGGCGATCGGCGGCTACACCAGCGCCGCAACGTCTTCCCAGGGCCACTACTTCGGCGTGCGACGCGTGCCCTACACGGTCGACTTCACGAAGAACGGGTTGACCTTCAAGCACATTCAGCGAGGTGTCGCGCTGCCGCGGCTCCCCACCGCCAACGGCCTCGATGGCTCTTCCAACGCGCAGGTGCACTCGACCGGTGAGGTGTGGGCCACGATGTTGTGGGAGGCCTACGTCGCGCTGCTCCGGGATTCGCCGCGGCTCACGTTCGAGCAAGCGCAGGACCGCATGCTTCGCGCCCTGGTGGCTGGCTACAAACTGACGCCGATGATGCCGACCTTCGTCGACGCGCGTGACGCGTTGCTCGCCGCCGCCATCGCACGTGATCCGCAGGACTTCTCGCTGTTCTGGGCCGCCTTCGCCCGACGTGGCCTCGGCATGGAAGCGCGCGCGCCCGATCGCGACGCTCCCGACAACCGGCCTGCCGTCGAGAGCTTCCTCGTGGGCAACGCGCTCATGATCACCGCCTTCACCATCGACGACTCGACGACCAGCTGCGACATGGACGGGGTGCTCGACACCGATGAGGTCGGCATGGCGAACGTGACGATCAAGAACGTCGGCGTCGGCGCGTTGACCGGCACGACCGTGTCCCTCTCGACGACGTCCCCGGGGTTGAGCTTCCCGCAGGGGCCGATGGCGACGGTGCCGACGCTGCAGCCGTTCGGCAGCGCCACCGTTCGGATCCCCATCACGCTGCGCGGGGTGCGAGGCTTCCAGGGCGCGGTGCTGAACGTCTCGGCGAACGATCCTTCACTCGCGACGCCCGGTCCCGTGACGAAGGAATTCCGGACCCGGCTCAACAGCAACACGCGTCCCAATGGCACCGCGATCGACGACGTCGAAGCGCCGATGTCTCGATGGACGGCCGCGAACGATCCCAACGGCAACACAGGCAGTGACTGGCGCATCGCCCAGACGTCCGCGACGGCGCACTACTGGTTCGGTCCCAACCCGTCGTCACCCGCAGACACCTTCTTGATCTCTCCGCCGCTCGCGGTCGGCACCGGGCCCTTCACGATGTCGTTCAAGCACCGCTTCGACTTCGAGAAGGACCCGACGACGTTCTACGACGGCGCGGTCCTCGAGCTCTCGCAGGACGGCCGCACCTGGACGGACATCGGCGCGATGGCGATGCCCGGCTACACGGGCGCCATGCCCACGCAGACCTCGAACCCGTTGCGTGCGCGTCGTGGCTACGTCGGCCAGAGCCTGAACTACCCGACCTTCAACGTCGAGCGCGTCGACCTGGGCACCACCTACGCAGGGAAGACGGTGCGGGTGCGCTTCCGCATCGGCTCCGACGACGCCGCAGCTGGCAAGGGCTGGGACGTCGACGACCTCGTCTTCACCGGCCTGAGCGAGCTTCCCTTCACGAGCGTCGCGCCCGACCCGAACACCTGCTCGAACAACCGCGCGCCGACCCTCGACCCGCCGATGAACCTGCGCGTGAAGGAAGGCGACGTCGTCTTCCTCAAGGGCAGCGGCACGGATCCCGATGGCGACGCCGTTCGGATCCTCTTCGTGCAGCGACAAGGGCCGATGGTCGACATCAGCGCTGGTGACTTCGTCGCGCCCCAGGTCGAGCGCACCACGGAGCTGGCCTTCGACGTGGTCGCTTCCGATGGCGCCCTCGAGTCGATGCCCGCGCGAATGACCGTCACGGTCGTCGACTCGAGCTCCGCGCCCGTGGTGATGGCGCCGGCGAGCATCGAGGTCACCGAGGAGCAGGCGACCAGCGTGACCGCGACCGCGCTCGATCCCCAGGGCGATGCCGTCTCGTTCACCTGGACGCAGGTCTCCGGGCCGACGGTCGAGCTCCGCGACGCGACGAGTGACACCGTTCGGCTCACTGCGCCTCCAGTGAACGCCGACGTCACCATCGTGCTCGAGGTCGTGGCGAGTGATGGGCAGTCGGTCTCGGTGCCTGCGCGCGTCGAGGTGATCGTTCGCGACGCGGGGCTCAAGGGGGCTGCCGACGTACTCGGAAAGGTCCCGTCGGGGTGTGTCGGGTGCTCGAGCGGTGCTGACGCCCTGGCGCTCCTCGGGCTCGGTGCGGTGTCGGGTCTTCGCCGCCGGCGTCGGGCCTGACCTGTGTCGTGCTTCGCCTCGCCGATTGGCGGGGCGTCGATCGAGGAAGAGGCGGACCTCCGCACGGGAATGACCCGTGCCCCAGGCTCGTTCCACCACCGCAGCAAGAGCGACCCATTCCAGCTTCGAGCGGGCCGGTCAGTGCGAGGTGCTGGTCAGCTGCAGCGTGCGCGGGCACTCCCTCCTGCGCGGTTGCTGTCGACCCACCGTCTTCACCGCTGGCCGGTCCCTCGGGAGGTTTCTTCTCTGGCGCAAAGCGCTCTGTGCATATGGTGCCACCCGATGCGTCGCTCCCTCGTGCTCCTGTCGCTGTCCGTGGTGGTCCCCGGCTGCTTCTTCCCGGCCGATCGAGGCCAGCTGCTCGAGAACCGCGTCGACAAGCTGGCCGACGACAACAAGAAGCTCAAAGCCGCGCTGGCCGAGACCCAGGGCAAGCTCGATGAGACGACGTCACAGCTCAAGACCGCCCTCGAGCAGCTCGACCAGGCCTCGCGCACCACGGGCGCCAACATCGGCGTGAAGGTGGACAGTGCGATTCAAGACGTGGCCACGCTGCGCGGGCAGATGGAGAGCTACCAGTTCAAGGTCACCGAGCTCGAGGCGAAGGTCGCCGCGGCCGAGAAGTCGGGTCCTGCCACGTCGCCTTCGAAGCCCGACGAGCCCAGGAAGGAGGAACTCAAGAAGCCTGACGACCCGAAGGAGTTCCTCAAGCTCGCCGACGAGAAGGCGAAGGCCGGTGAGAACGAGCTTGCGAAGAAGCTGTACGCCGAGTTCTTCAAGAAGTGGCCGCGCGACGAGCAGGTCGGCGAGGCGCACTTCGGGCTCGGTGAGGTTCACTTCCTCGAGGCGAAGTGCCGTGAGGCGCTCTACGAGTACGGCAAGGTGATTCAGGACCACCCGAAGTCGAGGTCTGCGCCGATGGCCTACCTTCGCTCGGCGGACTGCTTCAAGGAGCTGAAGATGATGGACGAAGCGAAGCTCGCGCTGAACGAGCTGATGAAGCAGTACGCGAAGACCGAACAGGCGAAGCTGGCGAAGACGCGCCTGGCCGAGTTCGAGAAGAAACCCGCACCCAAAGGCGGCAAGAAGTGAAGCTCTTCGCGCTGTCGCTCGCCGTCGCGCTTCCGGTCTTCGCCGCACCTGCGAAGACGATCACCATCGCGTACCAGGGAGACGTCGGGGGCGAAGTCGCCCCCTGTGGTTGACGCGCCAACCCCTCTGGCGGTCTCGCCAGACGCAAGACGGTGCTGAACGGGCTGAAGGGCAACGTGCTCGTGCTGGACTCGGGTAACGCGTTGTTCCGGCTGAACCCCGGAGCGCAGCTGACCGAGGAGGACCAGCGGCGCGCGCGCCTGGTGCTGTCGACGATGGGCGCGCTGGGCACGAAGCTCTTCGCGGTCGGGCCTCGAGATCTCGCGGCAGGCCCCGAGTTCCTCACCATCGAAGCGAAGAAGGCCGGGGTGCAGCTGATCTCCACCAACCTCGAGCTCAAGGGGAAGGCTGTCTTCGCGCGCTCGGCGGTCGTCGAGCAGGATGGGGTGAGGATCGCCGTGTTGGTGGCCTCTGGATTCGGTCCCGTTACCGGAGCGCCTGGCCTGATCGGGACGCCGACGCTCGGGGCCCTGAAGGCCGAGCTCGCGAAGTTGCCGGCCCGTGACGTCACGATCGTCATCGACACGGCCGGCTACGAAGAGTCGATGTTCCTGGCCGAGGCCCTCTCGGGTTCGGTGGACGTGGTGATCCAGTCGGGCGAATTCCGTGGCACCGTGCCCCCGCAGCGCGTGAAGGACACGTTCCTGCTCGCCTCGGGCCAGCGCGGTCAGTCGTTGGCGAAGCTCGAGCTCACCATGGCGAAGGGCGCCGGGCCGTTCACCGATCTCAATGAGGCGGCGCGCGACGTCGAGTTGCTCCAGAACCTCGACAGTCAGCTCAAGTCGCTCGACGAACGCCTCAAGCTCGCGAAGGACGCGCAGGCGAAGAAGGGCCTGCAGTCGCTGCAGCAGGAAATGAAGACGCGTCGCGAGGAGCAGGCGAGGCGGGTGAAGCTCGCCGCGGGTGCGCGCACGCTGAAGCTCGATTGGCTGGTGCTTGGCGCCGACCTCAAGGACGACGAGGCGATCAAGGCCGAGGTGTTGAAGGTCGAGCCGACGTACTCCGGCCTCCACTGAGCTCGCGGTGCGAAGCAGCGCAGGGCTCCGCTGACCTGGCAGCGCCGTCCGCGGGCTTCCTCGAAGAGGAGTCACGTCCCGACGACCTCGACGGCGACCCAGAAGGCGCATCCGGCGCTGAACCTCCTGGGTCACCTGGCTGGGAGTTCACCTCGTTCCAATGACGCCTGCACGAACGGAGCGTCGGGGTGAGCTGCCGGCGCCCTGCTGAGGTAGACGAGCGCACATGCAGGCCGCTGACTTCTTCCGCGCGGTGTACGCGAACCCGGCCGATGACGGCGCCAAACAGGTGCTCGCCGACGTGCTGATGGAGGCTGGCGATCCACGTGGAGAGCTGATCGCCCTCCAGATGTTGCGGCGGCGTTCGCGCAAGGCCGAGCTCAAGCTCGAGCGACTCTTCGAGCGTCACCGCGACCAGTTCCTCGGGCCCCTCGCTCGCGTCGTGTCGCCCCGCGGCCAGGTCTGGGAGAACGGCTTCCTGGTCGAGTGCGGCATCACCCTCGACGGCCGGCTGGTCGACGAGCCCTCCCTGGGCACGCTCCGCACCGTGCAGCTGCTCAATCACGATGGCGAAGTCCCGCTCGAGCTGGTCGGCCCTCACTGCCACGCCGTCAGAGCGGTGTCCGCCGTGCCTCGGCAAGCGGTCGTGCCGCTGTTCGCGCACGATCGTTCGCTCCCGTTCTGGACCGTCGAGCTCGAAGGGCCCGGCAACGCCGAAGCCTGGTCTCCCGCCGAGCTGGACGCCGTGCGCCTCGCGCGCGCGCTGCCCGATCTGAGGCACCTCTCGTTGACCATCTGGCGTTTCGGCGTCGACGAGCTCGAGTGGCTCTGGACCGCTCCGGTCTTCGGCCGGCTGCGCACGCTCGAGCTGGGGTTGCACCGGGTGGCGATCAACGTCGGTACGCTCAGAGAGCGGCTGCTCACGCTCGACGACGTCCCCGATGCGTTGATCCTCCATGGGCGTCAGCTCGAGGTGAAGCTCAAGCCCACCGACGGTTGGCGCGTGATGCACCTGTCGATTCACACGCCGCTCGTCGAGCCGGTGATGCACGACGCCGAGCTCATGCTCCAGTCGTTGCCGGCCACCGGCCTCACGCGCCTCGACGTGTCGTGCGACTTCCCGGTGCCGAGGGATGCGTTGGCGCGGCTCAAGGCGCTGACGAAGCGGTTCCCCCGACTGGCTTCAGTGACGTGGCCGTCGAGCCGGTGAGCTCGATCGTGCTCGCCGACACCTGCGCCTCACCCCGATTCGTCAACGTGGCGACGCCTTGGCGCAGTGACGTCAGCTCGACCGCTCTGCGCGCCTGCAGCACGACCCCGAGTCCGGCTGTAGCGGCGTCGATGACTCAGGGCTGCCCAGCCGCAGGCGAGCCCGCGGGCTTGCCCTTGAGCTCATCGACGATGCGCTGGGCGCCGTAGATCTTCTCGAGCGCCTCGAGGATCGCCGACGAGTGCACCGCGATCGCCCGGTTCTGCGTCTCGTCGAAGCCGTAGTCACCGCCGAGTGATTGAATGTTGCCGTCGAAGATCAGCCCGACGACCTCACGATCCTTGTTCACCATGGGCGAGCCCGAGTTGCCGCCGATGATGTCGTTGGTGGTGGCCATGTTGAACGGGGTGTCCAGGTTCAGCTTCGCCTTCGCGTCGAGCCAGCTCTTCGGCAGCGCGAACGGCTCGGCGCCCGTGTGCCGCGTGAACGCGCCGGCGATGGTGGTCAGCGGCTTCACCTCGCGGCCGTCTTCCAGGTAGCTCTTCACGGAGCCGTAGGAGAGACGCAGGGTGAACGTCGCGTCAGGGTAGATGCTCTGGCCGTAGACGGCGAAGCGGGCCCTGGCGAGCGCCTCCTGCTGCTTCTTGAGGGGCCCTTCGACCTCGTTCTCCCACTTCGTGCGAATGGCGCGCGCCTCGGTGTCGAAGCTGCGGGCGAACTCGATCATCGGGTCCTTCGAGGCATCGATGGCCGCTGCTCCACCGTTGAAGAGCGCCGTGCGCGACGTCGTGTCGGCCACTGCCTTGCCAGTCTTCGCGTCCTTCGCGGTAGAGACCAGTTCGTCCAGCTTCGTGCCGTTGATCAACGCGGCCGCGACTTCGGCTGGCGACTTCATGCCGAGCATCCTCTTGACGATCGGGTGATCGGGGCTCAGGTCTTCACGGATCTTGGTGAGCGACCAGGTCAGCTTGGCGATCTCGAGCTCTTTGTACACGGGCGCGTTCGAGAGCATCTGCGCCTTCAGCTGCGGCATGCGCGAGTCGGTGAACTCCTTGAGGCGCTCGCCGTTGGGCTTGCCCGACTCGACGGCATAACGGACCAACGTGCGCGCCTTCGAGAACAGGTCGGAATACGGGCCACCCTCGAGCGCGCCGTATTCCTTGCGCATGGTGGCGTTCTTCTTCGTCAGCGCCGCGATCTCGTCCCAGAGCTTTCCGTAGTCCTTCTTGAGCTTCGGGTTCGCGTTCACCTTCTTCCTGAAGTCCTCTTCGTTGGCCTTGAGCTTTCCGTAGAACGCTGCATCTGCCAGGGCGCCGTGACGGCCCTTGAGCGCCTTGAACCCGTTCTCGACGCCGAACAGGGTGTCGTTCGAGTGGCGCTTCTGCTCGGGCCCGCGGTTCTGGTACTCGCTGATGAGGCCACGAATCTCGCTCAGGCGGAACAGGCGCTGCGGCAGACGGAAGTCACGGTCATCTTCCAGCTGCGAGACCGTCAATGTGCGCGAGGTGCCGCCCGGGTTGCCCGAGACGAAGGTGAGGTCGCCTTCCTTCGCGCCCGCCGCCGACCACTTGAAGTACGTGTCGTTCTTCAGCGGCTTGCCGTCGGCGCCGTAGATGCGCACGAACGTCATGTCGAGATCGTAGCGGGGGAACATGAAGTTGTCGGGGTCGCCACCAAAGAACGCGATCGCGTCTTCGGGCGCCATCACGAGCCGCACGTCCTGGAAGCGGCGGTACTTGTAGAGATCGTACCGACCACCCCGATACAGCGTGACGACGTCGCAGCGGAACTCGTCGCTCGTCGCGCAGTCCTTCTCGATCTTCGCGATCTCGGTCTTCTGCGTCTCGGCGAACTTGTCGTCGGTGACGGCCTTCGTCGCGTCCTGCACGCGCCTGGTGACGTCGGTGATCTCGACGAGCTGGTTCATCTCCATCGCCGGGCACTTCGGCTCGTCGGCCATCGTCTTCGCGAAGAAGCCCTCTTTGTTGAAGTCCTTCTTCTGCAGGCCCGAGAGGTTCTCGATGCACGTGCGCGCGCAGTGGTGGTTCGTCATCACGAGCCCATCGGCCGAGACGAGCGACGCGGAGCAGCCGCCGGCGATGCGCACCGAGGCCAGCCGTACCTGGTCGAGCCACTCCTTCGTCGGCTCGAAGGCGAACTTCTTCTTCACCTCTGCCGAGGGGAAATTGTTGAACGTCCACATGCCTTCGTCGGCAAAGGCGGGCGCGGCGAGCACGAGCATCGACAGCGCGAAGAGGCGCAGCTTCATGACGGTCTCCATCAGGTGACGGCGGGGAATGACGACCAGCGCCTTGCCCTCGCCCGTGCCGTGGGTCAAGGGTCAGCGCGCCGCGAACGCATCGACAGGGCGCTGTCAGAAGAACGACAGCAGCGTGTTCACCAGGCCCCCGAGGATCAGCGAGAGCACCAGCGTCGAGCCGACGATGATCCCCATCGGGTGCGCGTCGACGCGGTGAATGGCCTCCTGGAGCATTCGCTTGGTGAACGTGCGTTGGCACTGCACGTCGATTCGCCCGTCGACGACCTTCTGCAACGCTTCGATCATCTCGGGGATCGACTGGAAGCGCTTCGCGGTGTCTTTCTCCATCGCCTTGAGGAGGTACCAGGCGAGCTCTGCGGGGACGCCGGGTTGATGAGGGCTTTGCGACACGTTGAAGACGTCGGGCACCCTCGTCGCGACCGCCTTCAGGAGTTCAGGGACCTCTTCCACGTCAGCGAGGTAGTTCGTGAGGTAGAGAAACTCGTGGAAGACGACGCCGAGCGAGTAGCAGTCGCTGCGAACGTCGAGCTTCTCGACTTCTCCTCGCGCCTGCTCGGGCGACATGTACAGCGGAGTGCCCATCACGGCCCCAGCATGCGTCTCGAGCGCGGTGCCCGTTCGGGTGCCGACCTCTGGCGTCGTGCGCTGCGGTCCGTCTGTCGTCCCCATCTGGCGAGCGAGGCCCCAGTCCATGACCGTCACTTCCCCGTACGGACCGATCATGATGTTCGCGGGTTTCAGGTCGCGGTGCAGAAAGCCCTTCTGATGCGCGTAGGCCATCGCGTTGAGCACGCCGAGGAAGATCTGCACGCGCACATGAAATGGGAAGCGCTGGTGCGCTGCGACGTCGCCCGACTGCAGCCGGGTGATGATGCCCTCGAGGCTCTCGCCGCGAAGGTGCTTCATCACGAAGTAGTACCGGCCCTCCTCGTCGACGCCGACGTCGTGGACCGGCACGATGTTCGGGTGTTCGAGGGCCCCCACGATTCGGATCTCGTCGACGAACCTCATCAAGAGGCCGAGGTCTTCCTGGGTCGAGAGCCGCTTGATGGCCACCGTGCGTTCGATGTCGTGATCTCTGGCGAGCACGACCTCGCCCATTCCGCCTCGCCCGAGCGGTCCAAGTTCTTCGAAGCGCATGCGGCTGCCCGGCGTCGCCGTCGGAACCGGCCCGTTCCACTGAAGCCGCGGGAGGACCGTCGACCGTCGGGGCTCGACGGCGATCGTGATGTTCTGGGATTGGTCGGCGGGCCGGACGTGGGTGTCGTTCGGCCCGACCAGTGGAATGGTGTCGCTCATGAGGCTCCTGAATGGGACTTTGATAAAGTCGAGCGTCGCGCGCGCGCTCGGAAACCTTCTGGGTGGGAGGCAGTCGCACATGTCTGCGGGCATCGACGCGGTATTCCTGCTCGAGCTTCCTCAATACGGTGTCGCTTTGAGCCAGGCCTTCGCCTCCTGGCGCTCCTTGGACGCCGGCGCCGCGGGGTGCGCGAAGTGTCCAGCTGCAGCAACGAACACCGGCCGCGCTCGTCGGTGCGTCCTTCGAAGGCGCGAATCAGCTCGGGCCGCGTACGAGCGCAGCGTGTCGCTGGCGCAGGGCCTCGCGGTGTCGCACGCGAACGTCGGCCGGGTGACGAGCCGCCAGTCAAACAGGCTGGCCTCGATTTCCTCGTTCGAGCGAGCGCTCCGCCTCGCGCCACTCGATGCCCGCATCGCGCTCGATGCCGCCGAAGCCAGCCTTCGACTCGGCGACCTCGAGCTCGCGGCCGCGACGCTGGAGTCGGTGCTGCGCCTCTCTCCGTCCGATGGGCCCGCGTGGCTCTCGCTGGGCCGTGTGCGGGTGCTTCAGAACCGTCGCGCCGAGGCGCGCGCGCTGCTGCAGACGTCACTCGAGATGGGCTGGCGCGATTGGCCTGAAGGTCTCGGTCAGGCGCGCGCGCTGCTCGCGGCGGTGCTGGTGGAGCAGGGTGGTGTCGAGCGTGCGAGAGAGGTCCTCTCGGGCGCGAACGTCGCGGCGCTGCCCGATGAAGTGCACGGCGCTCCAGTGCGGTTGCGCTGAGCTGCAGCGGTCTGACGTGGAACAGGGAAAGGTGCGGCAGGAGGCGCTGCGTGGCCGTGTCACCAGTGGGTTCCAGCGTTCCATGCACCACCAAGCGCTCGACTGTCTTCGAGCTGGCCCCACGTCGGTGCTGGGTACATGCGTCTGCCGAGCCGGTAGACTGACTTTCGCCATGCCTCCCGAACCCCTTCGCAAACAACCCAGGCAGTCGAGGTCGAGAGGGCTGGTCGCGTCCATCCTCGAAGCGGCGGGTGACCTGCTCGGCAAAGGCTCCGAGAACCCTGCCGAGATTCCGCTGCAGAAGATCGCCGACCGCGCCGGAGTCGGCATCGGCTCGCTCTACGACTACTTCGCGAACAGCGAAGGCGTCTGGAGCGGCTTCATTCAGTGGATCACCGAGCGCAACTTCGCCACCCTCGAGCAGAAGACCCTCGGCGACGGAGCGACCTTCACCGAGCGGTTGCCGAGCCTGGTCGACGCCACGCTGTCGCTCTACCTCGACGCACCGGGCCGCACCCGCGGCGTCGTCATCGCCATCGTACGCATGGGGTGGATTCAGCGCGTGGTGAACGAGCGCGACCGCTTCGCGCACATGCTCGCGTCGAAGCTCTCGGCCGAGCACCCGCGTGTGCCCCGAGAACGGCTCGAGCGCCTCAGCGAGGTGTTGTGCGACGCCATCATCGGCATCGTCCTCGGGGAACTGTGGCGGGAGCGCACCGACGCGGCCCGTGCCGAGCTCCGCCAGGTGCTCAGAGCGCTCGTCGCCCGTGAAGTGGCCGCGGCCGTCGCTCCGAGACCCTCGTAGCCCTCACCGTTCGCCCACGCAGTCCAAGGCCATTGGTCGGTCGAGAACAACCTGCACTGGGTGCTGGACGTCGCCTTCGACGAGGACCAAAGCCGAGTCCGGAAGGACCACGCTCCAGAGAACATGGCGATGCTGCGGCACGTCGCGCTCAACCTGCTCAAGGCCGACACCTCGACGAAGGTGGGCATCAAGACGCGAAGGAAGATGGCCGGCTGGAGCAACGAGTACCCGGAGCATCTGCTCGGCGTGAAGGGGCTGTATCAGCCCAGGTCATCGAAGCGGCCTCGAGCGCTGCGAAGCTGAATCAGGCGCGCTCGAAAGCAAACTTCGCGCGGATGTACCGATTGAAGAAGACGCCTCCTGATGAGGCGATGAGCAACGCTGCGTGCAGCGCTGCGGGCACAGAGAAGTAGCGGTACACCGCGCCGCTCGCGAACTCGACTTCCATCGCCGACAGGCTCGCGTCGAAGCCCACCGACATCACGCTCGACGACTCCACGGCGGCACGGCCATTCCCCGAAGCGCTTTGCAGCCAGGAAAGGTACCGACTTCGCCTCCGCCTCGGTGATACGATTCCTTTGCCCTCCCCGGTTGGGTGCAGGACCAGAGAGGGAGTCTCGTGATGTCGGGGGGATCGACGAGGGGTGAGAAGGCATGATCTACGCGGTTCATGAGCCGCCGCCGAAAGCCACTGCAGCCCGTCCTTCCGACCCGCCCCGCACCAAACGACGGCACTGCGCTGGGTCACCTCAGCGACGCTGAGTTGGTGAAAGAGTTCGCTCGCGAGCTGGCTCGCCGTCGAGCAGCAGCGGGCGCGCTCGACCTCGACGCCATCGAGGCCTTCGCCGCCGATGCGCAACAAGACATGGGTGGTGAAACGCTCGCTGCCGCCGTCGCGGCGCTGCCTCCTGAGGACATGAGGCCGAAGGCTTGTCCGCGCTGCAAAGCGCTGGTGCCGGTGAAGGCGAAGGCCCGTGCCCGAACCATCCTGACGGTGGCCGGCGAGTTACGCCTGACGCGCAACTACCATCACTGCACATGCGGCACGGGCTTCTACCCACGTGACGCCGAGCTGAAGCTGCCCGAGGAGGGCGAGGTGTCCGACGCGATGGAGCGGCGCATTCTCGACTTCGGCATCAACGACACCTTCGAGTCAGTGGCAGAGCGCTGGAGCATTCACTTTCCGATGCCCATCTCGTCGAACCTCGTGCGCCGCGTGATGGACCGCGTCGGGCTGCGGTGCGAGGCGGCAGCCAGCGACGAGTCGATGCAGCTGGCCTGCCGCGAACGGCCGCCCGAGCCGCCTTCGATGCTCACCGTGGGCACCGACGGCAGCATGTTGCTGACCCGAGAAGCGAACTGGAAGGAGACGAAGGTTGGCGTGGTCGCGCGTGGTGGTTTCATTCCACCCGGCGAGGAGCGTCAACGTCGCCGCGTAGAAGACGCTCGCTACGTCGCGGTGCTGGGCGGCCAGTCAGAATTCAAGAGCGCGCTGGCCGCTGCGCTCTCAGCTGAGCGTGCCGATGAGGTTCAGACCGTGGTGTGGCTCGGTGATGGCGCACGCGAGAACTGGACACTCGCCGAGGAACTCGCGCCGTTGGCCATTCAGGTCCTCGACATCCCTCACGCCGTTCACTGGGCGATGCTCTGCGGGAAATCGTTTCTCGGCGAGGGGCACTGCTGTAGCGCATCCGGTTTTTGAGACACCAGTTTGACTGCATTCAGGCCGCTTTCG
>JBBAQZ010000007.1:187942-208347 GCA_040400045.1 Myxococcaceae bacterium | reverse complement strand
GTCTTGCCGGCGTCGATGTGCGCCATGATGCCGATGTTGCGGTAGCGCTCGAGGGGGTATTCGCGGGCCATGACGGGTTCCTGTGGTGCGGAAAGACGCGGTCGTCTTTCGCACGGTCGCCCGGTTTCTGTCCGCTTTTTCGAGCGGGCCAGGCCAGGCGAATGCGCTCGGGGCTGTGGACTGCTCGAGCGTCGACGATCAGCGCTCGCCCCAATGCAGCTTGGTGCGCAGTACGCCGAAGTAATCGAGGTTCGGGTTTCGGACGATCTGCACGCGCGCCGCGGCCTTCATCACCTCGACCCGATCGCCGAGCTTCAGTGGCTGACCGACCTGTCCGTCGATGGTCAGGAACACGTCGCTCACTTCGCTCGTCAACTGCACGCGCAGCGGCTGATCGGCAGGCACGACGATGGGCCGTTGCGTCAGCGCGTGAGGGCAGATGGGCGTGACGACGACACAGTCGACCGACGGGTGAACGATCGGACCGCCGGCGGACAACGAGTACGCGGTCGAGCCCGTGGGCGTCGCGAAGATCACACCATCGGCCTTGAAGGTCGCCACGTACGCGCCATCGAGCCACGTCTCGTGATCGGCGATCTTCGCCAGCGCTGACTTGGCGATCACGATGTCGTTGAGCACCTCGTCTTCGAGCACCGTCTTGCCGTCGCGCACCAGTCTGCACGACAGCTTCATGCGCGAGGTGAGCTGCGCCTCGCCTTTGAGCACCGAGTCGAGCACCGTCATCGCGTCGGCGACGGGCACCTCTGTCATGAAGCCGAGCGACCCGAGGTTGATCCCGAGGATCGGCACGGGCTTTCCACGAAGCAGTCGCGCTGCGTGAATGAGGGTGCCATCACCACCCAGCACGATCACCAGCTCTGCGCGCTCCCTCAGGACGTCAGGCGCGGTCGCGACCCAGCCGAGCTGCTCGGCGAAGTGGGCCTCGACCAGGAAGTCGATCGCCGGGTGAGCCTGCTTGAGCTGACGGGCGAGCAGCGCCGCCTCGTCTTTCTTCGGCTTGGCGATGAGCGCGATGGTCTTCACGGGAGCACGGAGCGTAGGCGGCTCCCCTGCCCGCGTCACGGCATCACGCGGTCACACCCTCGAGGCCCACCCGTCTCGCCAGCTCGGGCCTGCGCAGCTTCCAGATCACGCCATCGAGCCAGTAGTGCGAGAGGGTCAGGGTGATCCACACCACGCCGCCCCAGGTCGCGAAGTTCCAGCCACCTTCGCGGGTGACGAGGGCGAGCGCGTAGATGACGCCGTACACGGCGCCCGCGAGCGAGAGCAGAAACGCGACGTAGAGCAGCCCGCGCTTCCAGCCTGGCTGCGAGAGCCACGAGATGATCCTGGCGTTCGGGTCGACGCCATTGCTCCACGTGTTGCGATGGTAGAAGCGCACCATGCCCAGGTACTGAAACCCGTGCCAGCAGGCGGCCGCCGCGAACGCAGAGGTGTCGTCGGTGGTGATCATCTGGAACGGCACGAAGAAGCCGAGGAACGCGCAGAAGAGGAAGCCGAAGCGAATCCACGCCGCCTTCGCCCACGGCTGGTTCCGCTCGGCGAGGCGCTGGCGCAGGTAGACTCCAAAGAGGATCACGATCGGCGCGAGCAGCCCGAGCACGACCTCTCGCGGCGGAACGACGTGGAAGATCTCGGTGCCGAAGAGCACGCGGGGGCCGGTGTAGAGGCGGTACAAGACGCACCAGAGCACGAAGAGCAGCAGCATCGGCCGCTCGAGCTTCATGGCGAGCGACGTCTGCGGCTCGCTCGATTTGCGCTGGTAGATACGCATGATGCCCCAGTTCTGCGCGACGAAGTGCCAGGTCGCCCAGTAGAGGATCGTCGAGTTCAGCAGGCGCGCGCCGGGGTAGCCGGCCTTCCAGGTGATCAGCGCCACCGCGACGAAGATGAGACCCGGCATCACCATCAGCGCGATGGGGCGTTCCTTCACCTCGCGGCGATCGAAATAGACGCGGCTCCACGTCGCGATGAGGTGCGGGCCGTTCGAGACCACGCCCACCGTCGCGAGCACGTAGAACGGCTCGACGTGGAAGATCGCGGTCGCAGCCCAGGCGATCAGCACCACCGACGCCGAGAGGAAGAAGAACAGGAAGTCCTGCACGGGGGAGATGATCGAGAGGCGCGGGACTGCGGCGGCGACGGTCATGGCGGAAAAGGCTCGTAGCAGATGCTAGGCGCCCCCGTCATGACGCCTCCGAGGTTGGTGCTCCTGCGGCCGCGAAACGCTGACAACCTGGGCTCGATCGCCCGGGTGATGAAGAACTTCGGCCTCACCGACTGGGTCGTCGTCTCGCCCAACCCGAAGTTGCTCGAGGTGCCCGGGCTGAACCGGCTCGCGGTGAAGGCGGGCGAGCTGCTCGAGACGGTTCGGCGCGTCGACACCTTCGAGGAGGCGATCGCCGATTGTTCCTTCGTCGTCGGCACCACCATGAGGCTGATCGAAGGGCGCAGGCGCCAGACGCCGCGGGAGCTCGCCACCGACGTGGTGGAGCGCAACGACGAGCGCTGGGCCCTCGTCTTCGGCGACGAGCGCAACGGGCTCACCCAGGACGACGTGCGCCAGTGCCACGCGCTGTCCTTCATTCCTTCCACCGACGAGCAGCCTTCCCTCAACCTCGCGCAGGCCGTCTGTGTCTACGCGTACGAGCTCGCGATGGCGGGGCGGTCGACTGCGGCGGCGCCTCCTCGTGCGTTCGCCGACGATGCGACGCTCCGCACGGTTCGGGGCACCCTGGAGCAGGCGCTCCGGGTCTCAGGGTTTCTGCAACACGACGAGCGGCACGCGGTCGACGATCTCACCGCCACCCTGGTGCGCACCCGCCTCTCGAAGAAGGAAGCTGGCCTGTGGATCGCCGCGCTCAAGTCGATCGCGAAACGACTGCCCTCAAACTGACGGCTCTTCGCGCACGATCACGCCGCGGCACTTCGGAGCTCCACAGCGGCACGGCTCGGCCAGCTCCGGCGGAAACTCGTAGTCGAAGGTGATCTCTTCTCCGGCCTTGATGTCCCGCCACGCGTAGACCTTCGCCCAGGGTTCTCCGCGTTCGTCGACGCCGAGATCGACCTCGGCGTTGGCTTCGCAGGAGTGGTTGATCCACCGGGTCTGATCCACCATGTCGAACGACAACGAGTCGGTGATGCGCAGCGTGTAGGTGTCGTCCCACCACTCGCCCTCCCGCCACGCGACGCCCTCGACGTCGGCCAGCAGATCGCCCTCGGCGAAGTCACGGGTGGCCACGACTCCGTACCCATGCAGAGGAGACCGCACCACCTTGAGGCCATCGATCAACGGCATGGCGCGCGTATACCCCTTCGAACGGCTCTTCTGCCGCCTTCACTTCCACGGCATGCTGTGACGCACGTGTCACGAATCTGTCTGCTGGCAGTCACGACGGCGTTGTTCCTGGGCTGTCCCACGAATCCCTCGCCTGATGGCGGTGCCGGCGGGAGCGCAGGCACGGGTGGCGGGAGCGCGGGTGGTGGGACGGCGGCGACGGGTCGCTGCGACGTCGACGATCTCGACAGCTTCGTGAGCGGCAACACCGGCACCCTGCGGCTCAAGCGCATCGAGTCGGCGAGCGAGCTGATCGGCGGGCCCAACGCGCACGGCAAGGTGGGCGACTACCTGTTCGAGAACGAGAAGCTCCGCGTCATCGTGCAGGGCGCCGGTCGCGTCTTCGGCCCGCAGCCGTTTGGCGGCACGATTCTCGACGCCGATCTGCGACGCGCCGGCCCCGGGAACGATCAGTTCGGCGAGACGGGTCTGCTCTACAACTTCGGCCGCACCCTGAAGCCTGAGCGCTTCGAGATCCTTCGGGATGGCAGCGACGGGCGCGCGGCGATCCTCGCGGTCACCGGGCTCGACGAAGCCAATGACTACCTCTCGATTCGCAGCCAGCTCGCCGCATCGCTTGGGCGCGCGCCGTTGGCCGACCCCTACGTGGCCGTGCCGCTGCGCATCACCAACTACTTCGTCCTCAACCCCAACGAGCAACGGCTCAAGTTCATCTCGAACCTCTGCAACCTGAGCACCACCCAGACACTGGAGCTGGCCGTGGGCGATCTGACCGACCCCGGCGCGGTGCTCGAGTTCTTCAATCCCCGCGCGTGCACCAACGGCTTCGGCTTTGGAGGCCTCTGCTTCGCCCTCGATCGAATGAACTGGTTCGGGTACCAGGGCAGCGGCGTGGCGTACGGGTATGCGCCGTACAAAGTCGGCCTGCCGACCCAGCCCGAGGGACAGAACGCAGTGCTCTCCGTGGCGGGGGTCACGGGATCCATCCTTGGAGCCGATGGGCTCAACGGCCTGTTTGGCTGGCTCACCCCCTCTCTCAATCCGCGAGCAGGCGAGCTTCGGCTCTCACCCGGCGGCTACGGGGCGATCGCGCGTGACTTCTGGGTCGGCGCAGACCTGGGAGAGATCGGCTCCTTGATCGACCTGGGGCGGGCCCCGTCGACGTCGCGCATCGGGACCGTCGCCGGGCTCGTGCGGTCGTCGGCGGCCCCGCTGGCGAACGCGCGCATCGTGCTGAACTCGGGCTCGGCGCGACATGTGTTCTTCACCGGCGCCGACGGGCGCTACTCGGGGCTGCTCCCTGTCGGTGGCTACGACGCCTCGGCCTGGGCCGCCGCGCGAGTGCCAACATCGGTGCAGCGCGTGACGATCACGGCAGACACGCCGGCGTCGGTGAACTTCGAGCTCGTCTCGCCGCAGACGCTGACGGTCACGGTCCGCGAAGCCAACGGTGGACCCATGCCAGCCAAGGTGACCGTGCTCTGTCCCAACGGCCCCTGCCCCTCACCGCAGCGCACGTTGGTGTTGTTCGGTGACACGCCGAAGGACCCGATGCCCGATTGGGTGCGCGAGATCGCGTACGTCCCCGCGACCGGCACGCTCACCCTGCCCCTGCCTCCCGGGCAGTACCTCGTCGTGGTGAGCCGCGGCCCCGAGTACTCGGTCTTTCCGAACACGTTCCCGAACACACCGGGGACGGCGGTCGATCTGCGCACCGCACCGGCGACGATCAACGCCGTGCTCGCGCGGGTGATCGACTCCACCAACTGGATGAGCGGTGACTTCCACGTTCACGCCGTCAACAGCCCCGACAGCATCATCGACAACCCGACGCGCGTGCTCTCGTTCGCGGCCGACGGGCTCGACGTGATCGTCAGTACCGATCACGACGTGGTGACCGACTTCGCGCCGGTGATCTCGCAGACGGGCCTGTCGCCCTTCCTCGCCTCTGTCATCGGCGAAGAGGTCAGCCCGATGGAGTTTGGCCACTACAACCTCTTCCCCATGACGCTCGACGCGGCCGACCCGATCACCGGCGGGGCGATCGACTGGGCAGGCGCGAGGGGGCCCACGCTGAGCGCAGGCGAGCTGTTCGCTGAAGCGCGACGCAAGGGGGCCACCACGGTGCAAATCAACCACGCCCGCGGCTCGCTCGGAGGCTTCACGGCCCTCAAAGTCGACACCGACACCTTCGCGACGCGCATCGACCCCGGAGCGCTCCGGATGGCCGTGCAGCCCGGCGCGACGGCGAGCGACTCGAAGCTGCTCTCGTCGGACTTCAACGCGTTCGAGTTGCTCAACAACGCCGAGGACTTCTACGACGCCACCTCGGACCTCGCGCGCTCGAAGTTCAACGACTGGTTCGTGATGTTGTCGCGCGGCTTCCGCATCGCCGGCACGGGCGTCTCGGACACGCACTACGGCCGCATCGGCACGGGCTGGCGAACCTGGGTGAAGGTCGACGCCGACACGCCGGCAGCGTTCTCGTCGAGCCGGCTCTCGGAGCGGGTCAACGCGCAGCAGGCGACCATCGGCAACGGCCCGTTCGTCACGGCGCGCGGCTTCCGGGTCGATGCCATGGGCGCGATGACGACGATGCCGGTGGGCATTGGAGGGACGGTGCCCAACGGCGCGGGTGACGTGACGATCGAGCTCGACGTGCAGGTGCCGGAGTACCTCGACGTGACGCGCGCTGAGCTCTTCTCGCATCGCCCTGAGGACGACGCCGCGTGCCCGCTCGATCCGCAGAGCCCCAGGGTCAACACCACGCGGGTCGGTTGCGATGGGCGTTCGCAGACCAACTGGCCCGCGCCGAACGCCGCCCAGACGATCGCGCTGTCGCCCGCCGATCTCGAGACGGCCGCGACCGAAGCCGGCATCACCTACCGGCGCTACCGCAAGCGCATCTCGTTCCGCGTGGCCCGGCCGACGGCTGACGCCTGGTTCGTGGCGATGGTCTACGGGTCGAAGAGCCTCGCGCCGCTCTCGTACAACCCGCCGGGGTTGATGGGTGGCGTGACGGCGACGACCCCCTTCGCGCTGACCAACCCGATCTACGTCGACGCCGACGGGAACGGCTTCGACAAGCCACCGTTCAACGCGGTGCGGCCGAAGGTGATGCCGCCGATCGTTCCCGAGCCGACGGGGGTTCCCGTGAAGTCAGCGGCTGAGATTCTTCCGCGGTGGCGCGACGCCGTGCACTCGCACTGAGGGCGATCAGCGCCCCTGCCCGTCGTTCTGATCGACACCCATGCACGACGCTCTGGCTCTCGGCGCAGCAGGCCTCTTCTCGCTCGGCCTTCTGTCGCTTCAACAAGCGGCGTCCTTCGACGGCGACCATGACGCGCACCTTCGACGAGCGCCGTCCTTCCATCGCCCGATCCACCCGTACGCCAGGCGCGCACGGGCTCGGGGACTCTTCCTGATGCTCATGGGTGCTGGGCTGACAGCGGGCCTGGTGCTGGCGCGTTGACGGGAAGGCCGACGCCGGCGACGACCTTTGGCCCCCACAAGCGCTGGAGCGCGATCACCAGCGCGACCATCAGCGACAAGCCAACGAGTTGGTGCGCGACGCCGAACCAGAGCAGCCGGCCGGCGTAGACCGACTGCACCGTCGTCAGGGCTCCGAGCGTCGTCTGCGCGACGACGAGGCAGAGCACCACGTGGCGGATCGTGCCGAGCACCGCACGCGAGTTCCACCACCAGGCGACGAGGCCGGTCACCAGCGCATACGCCAGGGTGCGGTGCACGACATGAACGGCGAGCGGATCATTCCACCACCACCCACCGCCACCGAAGATCGCCGTCGGCAGCCACTGCCCGTTGATCGTCGGCCACGTCGGAGCCACCAGCGCCGCCTTGAGCCCCGCCATGAACGCGCCCCAGGTGAGCTGCACCGCGAGCGCTCCGAGCAACACGAGCGTCGACCGCGCCAACGGCCGGCCAATCACCGTCGATGGCCACACGAGCGAAGCGCCCTGCCACACCAGCGCCGCGAGCAACACCGCCGCCAACATGAAGTGCGCCGCGAGCCTCAAGTGACTGACGTACACGAGATCTTGCAGGCCGCTGGCGACCATCACCCAGCCCATCACGCCCTGCGCTCCGCCGAGCAGCAGCAGCACCAACAGCCGGCCCTTGAGGCCCTCGAGTCTCCCCTGCTTCCAGAACACCGCGAGTGGGATCACGAAGAGGAACCCCAGCATTCGGCCCCAGAGCCGATGGAACCACTCCCAGAAGTAGATGAACTTGAACTCGTCGAGCGTGAGGTACGACTTGAGCCGCTGAAACTGGGGGATCTGCTGGTACTTCGAGAACGCGACGTTCCACGACTCGTCATCGGTGGGCGGCAGGACGCCGAGAATGGGCTTCCACTCGGTGATCGAGAGGCCTGAGTCGGTGAGGCGCGTCACTCCACCCAGCATGACCTGCACGACGACGGCCGCGGCGACCACGAGGAGCCACAGACCGACGGCGCGCTGAGGGGAAGAGCCACGCATCGTGGCGGCAGATAACGCACCCCAGCGGCGTCTGCATCACCCCGAGAGGAGGCACGTCGTCCTGACCTCGCCTCGGGCGAATACCAGCCAACAGCGTTTTCTCCTGCTCGGGCCCGTGGACCTTGACCCGAGACGAGACCCGAGGCTTGCTCTCGCGCGACTCATGGTTCGTCGCCCCGCCTGGCTCCTGCTCGCGCTTCTTCACGTCTCAGCCTGCAACTGCGGCGGAGGTCGCGTCGTCGGTGCGAACGGCGGCGCGATCCGGGTGACGTTGATCGGCGCCGAGCCGAAGGCGGTGACGCTGGGCCTCAAGGCCATCGGACCCAACGCCACGGTCGACAAGTTCGCCTTCATCGCGACCCTTCCGCTCACCTCGACGGTGGATCAGTTGGTCCCCGCCACCTACGTGTTGCGGGCGAGCGCGATCGACGATCAATCGATGACGCTGCAGAGCGTTGACGTGCCCGACGTGATCGTCAGCATGGGCGGCGTCACCGAGCTGACGATCGATCTCTCGCGCTCCGGCATTCAGCCGATGGAGCAGTGCGACGGCATCGACAACGACGGCGATTTGCAGATCGACGAGGCGATCGATCTCCCGGCGTGCATCGTGTGCACGAACGGTCAGCTCTCGGTGCCTGGCGACGACGTGCGGTGCGGTGTCATTCCCTGCAGTGGGCTCGACTCGGTCGTCGTTCGAGGCGATCTCTCGGCAGCCGGAGAGGCGACCTGCATCAGCACCCGGCACAACCCGATCCTCACCGCGCGCTGCGCAGGGCCACAGTCATGCAAGGCGCCGAACGGACCAGCGTGTGGATCCGGCACCGAAGTGGAGCTCGCGCGGAAGGGCCTCTGTCAGTCGATGATCGCGTGCGAGAGCGGCCGGCCGGTGATCGATCGCGTCGCGAATGGGACGTCGTGCGGCGTCGGGCGCAGCTGCAACGAAGGAACGTGTGTGCTCTTCGATGGAGGCGTGCCCCCCGTCGACGCTGGAGTGGACGCAGGGATCGACGCGGGCATCGACGCTGGAATCGTGGATCCCTCGGGCTGCTCCGATGGAACGCGAGAGGGCTTCCTGGCGCTGCTGCAGTACCCCGAGATCGCCGCGTGCTCCGGAGCCTGGTCACTGCCCGGCATCACCTCGGGCACGACCCCGGCCTGCAACCGGGCGTCGGGGAACACCGGCACCAACCGCGGAGGGCTTGGTTGCGCTTCAGCGGATCTCTGCGCAGTCGGCTGGCATCTGTGTGGCGGCAAGGACGAGGTCGGCACGAAGACCAACGGCAGCTGCGCCGATGCTGCGCCTGCTGGAGCTCCGGTGAATACGCTCTTCTTCGGTGTCGTGCAGAACAGCGCCAACGACACCACCTGCGACAACAGCACGAGCCAGAACGACGTCTTTGGCTGCGGCAACCTGGGCATTCCCCTGACGCCGCAGAAGAACTGCGGGCCGCTCACCCGCGCGCTCGCGAGCACGCAGCCGGGCACGTGTGGAGTCAACGAGGCAGAGCCGTCGCTGGGGCCGTGGCAGTGCGTCGGCGGTGTCCAGAGTCACCTGAATGAAGGCACCGTCGTGACCAAGCAGGGATGCCCGAACACGAGCTGCATGTTCGGGGGCCAGCCGGTCGGAAATTCAGACAAGGGTGGTGTGTTGTGTTGCCGTGATTGAGGCGCCTGGCGAGTGGCAGATCGTGCTCGCGATGGTCTTCGCGGCGATCGCAACCGTCGCGATGATCTGGGCCGGCGTGCGAACGAAAGAACCTCTGCGGGTGGTGCTCAAGCGCTGGGGCTCGCGACTGGCAGATGCCTTCTGGGGTCTCGGCTGACGGTCTCAGTGGACACTCGCTGCCAGCGCCATGAGCGGGGCTTTGCGAGGGAACAGCACCGGCCGGCGTCTCGCACGAGGTGCCAGGGCCTTTCACGCAGTGTGGAACGAGTGAGTCATCGGAGCGCCGCAGGACAGCCCATCAACAGTCACCACCCGCGCGTGACGGTTTCTGAAGACGCAGGGTCTCCGTCATCGGTACCAGCCGAGTGACCGGGCGACCTCTTCATCGACGACGCGCACCCACGTGGGCTCCCTTGGCGCGACCGCCGCAAGGAGCTTGTCGCCATTCTTCACCGGCTTGCGGCGCCCGTCGGCGTTCGCGGTGACAGCCTGCTTCACGTCATCGCGGAAGTAGTGCGCGGCGAAGGTGAACGGCGCCTTCGCGTCGGGCAACGGAGCGTCGGGCGTGAGCCACACCAGGAGCCCGGTGCGCAGCGGCTCGACCTCGCGGCGGGTTGCTCTTCGCAGCTCGCGGATCAGCACGAGGATCGCCGCGACGATCGCCACGCCGACGATGGGCATGATGAGCGAGCTGCGGCCTGAGCGCGCCTCGGCCGTCCCCGCCTCTCTCGGACGTCCCGGATCGTCAGCGCGGACCAGGAGCTCGATTCGAGCGCCCTTCCCGAGCGGTTCGGCGATCGACGTCTCGACCTCGACGGTCGCGCTCTGCTGGCCGTGGAACGAATAGATCACCGCGACGTTGAGCGCCGACTTCTCGCTCCCCCCCTTCGCTGGCCGGTCGACGCGGACGACGGTGCCCTCGACGCGCTCGGCTTCCGCCACGAAGCGCGCGTCATCGGTCAACCAACGCACGGCGAGCCGCGCACCGAGGCCCACGACGAGCACCGCCGCCAGACACGCGACGGCGACGATCGACACGCGGCGAATGGCTCCGGGCACCTTCGCGAGGGTCACCGGCCTGGGCGCGTGGGGAATGGCGAGCTGCACGACGCCCAGCTTGGTGGAAGCGTCGATCGTCTTCCAGCATGGCCGCGATGGGTTCGCACGCCGCCGACAGCGCCACCGCCCGGCCATTCGTGCGACAAGCGCTCCATGAAAGACAAGGTCGCGCTCGTCACCGGCGCCAACAGCGGCATCGGCTTCGAGGTCGCGCGGGGCCTGCTCGCGAGAGGCGCCACCGTGGTGCTGGGCTGTCGCGACCTGAAGAAGGGCGCGATCGCGCGCGAGCAGCTCGTCTCACTCACGGGCAACGACGCCGCCGTGGTGATGCAGCTCGACCTGGCGAACCTCGCGCGGCTGCGGAACTTCATTCCAAAGTTCCAGGCGCGCTTCGACCGCCTCGATTGCCTGGTGCACAACGCTGGCGTCTGGCCGCGCACGCGCCGAAAGACGGAGGACGGCTTCGAGCTGACCCTCGGCGTCAACCACCTCGGCCCGTTCTTCCTGACTGACGCGCTGCTGCCGCTCCTCGTGCGCAGCGCGCCTGCTCGCGTCGTCGTGCTGACGTCATCGATGCATCGCGAGGGTGCCTTCGACTTCGAGGACCCGCAGTTCAAGGTTCGTCAACACCACGGCGGTACGGCGTACGCCCAGTCGAAGCTGGCGAACGTGTTGTTCACCTTCGCGCTCGCGCGTCGGCTGGCGGGCCAGGGAGTCACCGTCAACGCCGTGCACCCCGGCGTCGTGGCCACGGGGCTTCGTCGCGAAGCGCCTCCGAATGCGCGGGAACCGAAGAACCCGCTCAGTCCCGAAGAGGGCGCGGTGGGCCCGCTCCTTCTCGCCACGTCGTCTGCGCTCGCCGCGATCACCGGAGCCTACTTCGAAGGCATGGAGCAGAAGCCCGCCGCCGCCGCCAACGACGTGAAAGCGCAGGAGCGGTTGTGGTCGTTGTCGAGAGCGCTGCTCAAGCTGCCCGCAGAAGTGCATCAGGGCGATTGAACGCGGCACTCGACCTGCGCGGATTTGTCGCCGGCGACGCGGAGACACCTCGAGGGTCGCTCAGCCGATCTTCATCCACCGTCGAAGGATGGCGGTCGCGTGCTTCACGACCGACGGCCGCATCGTTGTTTCGATGCCGAGCAGATCGAACGTTCGCTCCAGCGCCCGGCGATCTGGCAATGACGCCCAGATGGCCTCGAGCGCGTCGACGCGTACGGCGATCGGGCCGACCCACTCGTAGCCCCAGGCCCTGGCGTCGTGTCCGCCCAGCTCACGCCCCACCACCGCCGCCTTTGGAACCCCCGCCGGGCGCGGTCCACCTTCGAACACTGCGGTCAGCATCGCGCGCCGCTCGAACGCGGCAGCCGTCGTGGCCTTCTCAATGAGGAGAAAGCGTGCTCCCTGTCGCACCCCGAGCTCGTCGAGCCGTCGGTGGGATTCTGGATCCAGCAGGCGCACCTGCTCCATCAACGGGGCATCGGTCGGTACGATGCCCAGCCCGCGCGCGAAGCGCCACGCGATGGCTCGCAGCGGAGCGGCACGACCTTCCGAGGTGAGCGCGTGGGCGGGGAAACCACCCATCGCCTCTGCCACGACGTCACGCGCGCAGGCGGAGAGCCGACGCTCGACTCGCGCACGCTGGCCGCCATTCCAGTCGTCAGCATCGATCAGCGCCACGCCGGGGGTGCGTCGATCACTTCCTCGCACCAGCTTCCCGAGCGCCTCGCCCCCGAACGAGATGTGTCCGGACCCATCGATGTGCAGCTCGTGGCTGCGGGCGTCCACCACGCGTTGCACGAAGTCCTCGAGGTCCGGCCCGGCCTCGACGAAGCGCGCGAGCTGCGCGAACGGGCCGCTCACCTTCGGTGCCACCACGGAGCCCCGACGCCTCGCTCCCTGCGCCGACCGCTGAACGAAGCGCTCGACGAGCTGCTGGTGGAGCGCGTCTCCGAGCGCGTCTTCGATGGCGCGCGTCTTCTGCTGCCAGTGCGCGGCGTCGTCCACCCAACGCGAACGATGAGAGATGTACGTCCACGTTCGAATGGCCTCGAGACGGGCGGTGAGGCTGTGCAGATCGCCCTTCAAGTCGTCGAGCGGAGCCACCTTCTGGTGGAGCCAGTCTTCCTGGAGCCGACCGTCGCCTTTCGCCAACTGCAGGAACACGTCTTTCACCAGCCGAACGTGCTCGCCGAGGAGCCCCTTGCGGAAATCGGGGATGCGACAGACCTCCCACAAGAGGGCGACGCGCTCACGGGAGGTGGCGAGGGCAGCCACCGCGTCGTCCGAGGCCATGGCCTTGAGGGCGTCGAAGTCATCGGCGCGCTCGACGCGGGAGAACAGGGCACGACCTGGCGCCACCGAGAGTGAGTCGAGGAGCGCGTGCGGGTTCCCGAAGTCGAGCTCGACGCTCCGCCACACGAGGCGCTGCACGTCGGGGAAGCGGTGCGCCTCGATGGCCGACACGTCGCGTGGATCGATCGCCGGCGCCGACGTCAGCGTTCCGAACTGTCCGTTCTGCAGGTGTCGACCGGCGCGGCCGGCGATCTGACCGAGTTCGTCGACGGTGAGGCCGCGTTGGTCGAAGCCGTCGAACTTCGAGAGCGACGCGAAGGCGATGCGCTCCAGATCGAGGTTGAGCCCCATGCCGATGGCGTCGGTGGCGACGAGGTATTGCACCGCGCCGGCCTGGTACATCGCGACCTGCGCGTTGCGGGTGCGAGGAGAGAGTCCTCCGAGCACGACGGCGACGCCGCCGCGGAGCTCTCTCAACGCCTGCGCGAGCTCGTAGACCCGGTCGGTGGAGAACGCGACGACGGCCGAGCGCGGCGGCAGCCCTTTGAGCGAGCGCGCTCCGAAGCTGGTGAGCTGGGAGAGGCGCTCACTTCGCCGAAACGTCACCTCGGGGAGCAGCGCGCGCAACGCCGGCCGCATCGACTCGGAGCCAAGGAACCACGTCTCGCGCCGCCCGCGCGCGTGGAGCAGGCGATCGGAGAAGACGTGCCCCCGCTCGCGATGGGCGCAGAGCTGAATCTCGTCGACGGCGAGGAAGTCGACGGGCTGGCCGACCGGCATCGCCTCGACGGTGCAGACCCAATACGACGGGTTGGGTGGCACGCGTTTCTCTTCGCCGGTCACGAGGGCGACCCGTGCTTCGCCGACTCGCGCGCTCACCCGATCGAAGACCTCGCGCGCGAGCAGCCGCAGCGGGAGCCCGATCATCCCGCTGTCGTGCTCGAGCATGCGCTCGATCGCGCGCCAGGTCTTCCCGGTGTTGGTCGGGCCGAGCTCGGCGACGAGGAGTGAGGTGGAGGCCATGACTGCCGGGGTTCAGATAGCACCCACGGGTCCGCGCGGCCGGAAACCGCTCTGCTTCGCCGGAAGTGATCAGGCTCGCCGCTTCACGTTCGCCTCCACGTCTTCAGGTCTGTCGCCGAGGTCGGCGCGCACCACGGGGCCGGCCTTCGTTCGCCGGCGGTCGAAACGGGCTCGCGGGCATGAGTACCGCCGTGGGTATTGCACAGAGCGCAGCTCCTCCGGCGCCTGGCTGCTGCGAAGAAGGCCAGGGCGCGGCACCTGAACTGAGCGGCGCCTGATCCAGCGGCTGCCTTCGACGTCGATCCGCGAAGCTCACTTCAGCAGCGCGAGAGGAGCGCCGAGCGCGGTCGGACGCTTGTCGGCGGTGCCCATGTCGCCGTCGGCGGGCCGCGCGCCGAGGAACAACTGCTCGCCCTTGCGCGCCACCAGGTCGAACTCGCGCCCGTACTTCTCGACCGGCGCCACGAAGCTGCAGCCGACCTCGCTCACGTCTTTCGCCTGGGCCACGACCAGCCCGCAGCCGTCCATGCCCAGGTTCTTCGCAGCGCCCGCGTTCTCGAGCGTGATGGTCTTCTTCTTGAATTCGAACAGCGCCTCCCAGGCGCCTTCGACCTTCGACGGGCCGGTGACCTTCCACGGGCCCTCAAAGCCCAGGGCCACCAGGGGTTGCTTCGCCTCGGCGTCACCGTAGATGGTGAACACCAGCGCCCAGGTCTTCTCGGTCAGGGTGAAGTCACGGGTGCTGAACGAGCCGTTGCCCATCGCCTCGGGCGCGACGCTCTTCCAGCGGCCCTTCGTCTCGGGCGCGGCTGCCCCGCAGCCGGACATCGCCAGCGCCATCACCGTCATCGCCATCGTCATGACTGCCGTCTGCAACGTCTTCATGGTGGAACTCCTGTGGGGTGTGAGAGACGAGGCACACCATGCAGGCCATCGGAACCTGCAGCCAACTCATGTTGTTTATTCACTTCATGAGCATCTTGCATGATCTCGACTGGAACCTGGTGGCTGCTTCTCGACGAACTGCTGCGACGGCACCGTGACGGCCACCGGGCGCGGCCGGCGATCTGACCGAGTTCGTCGACGCTCAGGCCGCGTTGGTCGAAGCCGTCGGACTTCGAGAGGGAGGCATCGCTCAGACCGGCCATCAGGAACAACCCTGGCTACGGCTTGAGCGATTGCTTCCACTTCGCGATCGCAGCCAGCGCCTCGAGCGGAGAGGTGGTGTCGACGCTGAACCCTTCGAGCGCGGCGATCACCGCGTCGACACCCGGCTTGCTCGGAGCCTTCGCTGCGCCACCGAACAGGCCCATCTGATTCACGTCGAGCGGTGCCTTCGGAGCGTCTTTCTCTTTCGTCGCAGTCGCCCGACGCGCGAGGCGTGGACGTCCCGCTTCATCGAACTCACCGGCCTCGAGGTTCGCCAACAACTCGCGTGCGCGCGCGAGCACTTCCGGCGGCAGCCCAGCCAGCCGAGCCACCTCGATCCCGTACGAGCGGCTCGCCGCGCCGTCGATCAGCTTGCGTAGAAAGATGATGCGCCCCTGATCCTCCCGCACCGCGATGGAGCAGTTCTTCACCCGCGCCTTCTCGCGGCCGAGGTCGGTGAGCTCGTGGTAGTGCGTCGCAAACAACGTCCGCGCGCCGACGCGATCGTGCAGGTGCTCCGCGACGGCCCAGGCGATCGACAGACCGTCGAACGTGCTGGTGCCGCGGCCGATCTCATCGAGCACCACCAGGCTCTTCCGCGTCGCGTGATGAAGAATGTTCGCGGTCTCGGTCATCTCGACCATGAAGGTCGACTGGCCCTTCGCGAGGTTGTCGGAGGCTCCGACGCGCGTGAAGACGCGATCGCACAGCCCGATGCGCGCCCGCTTCGCCGCGACGAAACACCCGGCCTGCGCCATCACCACCGCGAGCGCCACCTGCCGCATCACGGTGCTCTTACCTGCCATGTTCGGGCCGGTGATGATCAGCACCTGACGCTCCTGCCGGTTCACCATCACGTCGTTCGGCACGAAGGAGTCTTCCTTCAACGCCTTCTCGACGACGGGATGCCGGCCTCCAACGATCTCGATCACGCCTGACTCGTCGAGCTCAGGCCGCACGTAGCCGTTCTCAGCCGCGACGCGCCCGAACGCGACCAGCGCATCGAGCGTCGACACCGCCTCGGCCGCCGCACGCAATGGACCAGCGCACGCGACGACCTTCTTCCGCAGGTCCTCGAACAGCTCGAGCTCGATAGCGACGCGCTTCTCGTCAGCCGTCAGCACCTTCTCTTCGTACGTCTTCAGCTCTTCGGTGACGTACCGCTCGCCACCAACCGTCGTCTGCTTCCGAATCCACCCCTTCGGCACCAGGTGCAGGTTCGATTTGGTGACCTCGAGGTAGTACCCGAACACGCGGTTGTAGCGGACCTTCAGCGAGCCGATGCCGGTGGCTTCGCGCTCCCGGGTCTCGAGCTTGTGGAGGTAGTCCTTCCCGCTCGTGGCGAGGTCGGAATACTCGTCGAGCTGCGCGTGAAAGCCGCGGGCGATGAAGCCGCCGTCACCGATCACGACGGGAGGATCTTCGACCAGCGCCTTCGACAGCACCGCCGACAACGCGCGCACATCGGTATGATCGAGCGGCCCGGCGAGCGCCTGGAGCAGCGGTGCCTTCCCCGTGGCGACGACCTTCGCGAGCCCCGGGAGCACCTCGAGCGAGCGCGCCATCGCCTTCATGTCGCGAGGGCCACCGGAGGCGAGCGAGAGCCGACCGCACAGCCGTTCGACGTCGGCCACCTGCTTGAGCGCTTCGATCAGCGTCTCTCGAAACGACGCGCCATCGAGCAGCACCTGCACGGCGTCATGACGGGCACCGATGGCCTCGACGTCAGCGAGCGGAGCGGTGATCCACCGGGCGATGCGGCGGGCTCCGAGCGGCGTCACGGAGCGATCGATCACGCCCAACAGCGAGCCCACGCGAGAGTTGTCCTTCAGCGTGCGCAGGAGTTCGAGGTTGGCGCGCGAGGCCTCGTCGATGATCAGGCTGCCACCACGCGTCGCGACCGTGATGCGATCGACGTGGCCGGCCTGACTCTTCTGCGTCTCCTTCAGGTACCGGAGCGCCGCGCCAGCCGCGCCGAGCGATGCCGAGGAATCCGTCAGCCCGAAGCCATCGAGCGACTTCACCTGAAAGTGCAACGTCAGCAGCGCACGCGCGCGTTTGCTCTCGAAGGCATCCTGGCCAAGGGTCGCGACGGTCGGCCTTCGCGAGAAAGCTCCGAGCACGTTCTCGAGCGCGGCGTCTCCGAAGCCTTCAGGTACCAACAACTCCCGCGGCGACGCGCGTGACACCTCATCGAGGAGCGCCTCGAGCGGCCCGGGCTGGAGCGCGAAGAACTCCCCCGTACTGGCGTCGAGCAGCGCAGCGCCCCACGGTTCGTCACCGTCAGCCGGCGCGAGCGCCGCGAGGAAGTTGTTCTCTCTCGCCTCGAGCACGTCGTCGTCGAGCACCATGCCCGGCGTCACCACGCGCACCACCTCGCGCTTGACGATGCCCTTGCCCGGCGGCTCCAACTGCTCGCAGATCGCGACCTTCTGTCCCGCCTCGATCAACCGCGCGATGTACCGCTTCGCCGCGTGGTGCGGCACGCCCGCCATCGGCACCCGATCGAGCCCCTTGGCGCGCGAGGTGAGCGTGATCTGCAACAACTCCGACGCCTTCACCGCGTCTTCGAAGAACAGCTCGTAGAAGTCACCGAGGCGGAAAAAGAGCAGCGCGCCGGGGTACTGGGCCTTCACCTCGAGGTACTGCTTCATCATCGGCGTCAGCGTGGCGACGTCGACGATCTCGGGAGGCGCAGGCGCTGCGGTGGGCGTGGGAGCTGGGTCCATGTCGCGTTCCAGGGCCTCTAGCTGGTTTTCGAGGCCCCGGGCGAGACGGTGTAGCGCAGCGATCTGACATCGCCCCGCGGGGCCGAGGTCACTTCGAGACGAGCTTCGCCCCGACCACTCCACCCGTCCCTGTGTCGACGCGCATGCCACCAGGCGGTGTGTCGAGATGAACCAGGCCCATCTGCTCGCTCATACGCACGACGGCGGCCTGCGTGCCGGTGAGCGTGATGAGGGTGAAGTGCATGGGCCAGCTCGGCGCCACCAGCTGCCGTTGGAAGATGGCGTGGTTGGTGCGGGAATCGGCGAAGCGCGCTTCCTGCCAGGCGGCGATCTGGTCCAGGTAGATGGTGCTGCCCGAGCGCACGACCTCGTAGGTGGCGTGCGACTTCTTCGCCTCGAGGTTGGCGAGCTCCAGGAATCGCTCAGGCGAGTCTCCAGCATTCTTCGCGTGGCGGGTGATGAGGACGTTGGCTTGCAGCTGGGCTCCGTCGCCGGTCGCGTCGGCGGTCTCGTCGCGTGGCGCATTGAAGCGGTACATCGACGAGTCTTCCCAGTCGGCGGGGACCAGCATGCGCAGGCCGTGAACCGTGCGCAGTGCGTTCTCGAGATCTTCGGGGCGGGTGCTCATTTGGGCGCGAGCTCCCCGGCGGCGAAGTCGACGCCCGAGCGCTGGGTGAAGGAGGAGCGAATGTCACGCAGCTGGTGATTCGCCGACGCTGACCGCCACTCGACGAAGTTCCTGATCGCCGGCGCATACAGCCCGTTCTTGTGCACCTCGTGGCCGAGCTCGTTGTGCCGGTAGAGCTCGTCGTTGGAGTACGGGCGGGCCGTGTGCGCAGCGCCGTGAGCAGTGTCGGACTCCTGGTACGCCGCGTCTTTGTTCCGCTGCCAGAGCGCGTTCGCCTTGCCGCCGATCTTGTCGGGGGTGAAGTCGGTCTTCAGCAGGTGCTCAGTGTAGTCCAGCACGTAGGCCTTGAAGTGATCGTTCGCCAACAGGTTCTTCCAGATCACCGGCACGTTCGCGGTGTCACCGGTGCGCAGCAGCAGGTCGAGGTCTTGCCAGGCCGGTTGGCCGTCCCAGCGCAGGCCCCAGGTGGAGTCGAGATCGACCGGCAGCGCCGAGAACTTCACGTTGCCGTCCTTCGCCTTCTCGCCGACCCACGCGAAGTTCGACGGGTTGACCAGGTTGTCCCAGGAGCCCGTCATCACCAGGCCCGTGTAGGCGCGCAACATGCCGTAGACGTCGGCGTTCTGTTCCATCGCCTTGCGGTAGGCGTCGGTGTTGAAGCGCTTCGGATCGTTCGCTGGAATCTCGACGCCGTTCGCGTCCTTGAGGCCCACGCCGTTGACGGTGCGCACGAAGCCCGCGAAGGCGTCGTAGGCCTGATCGGCGTCCTTCCTGTTGGTCTTGAGGTCGTACGTCTGCTCGCCCGACGCGGCCCGGTACTGCTTGCCGCCATCATCGCCCGAGCCGTTCTTGCGGTACTTGAGGTCGGCTTTGTCGAGCTTGCCGCCGCCCACGGCCTCGAACCCCTCCGTCCACTGGGCCTTGAAGATCCAGACGTCGTCCGTCACCTCGCGCTTCGGGTCGAGCTTCTGCACCGCGTCCTTCCACATCGTCTTGTCCAGCGGCTCCTCGAGATCGCGCAGGCCCTGGTACCAGCCGTTGGCGAACCACTTCACGGGCGCCATGCGCTGCGTGGGCAGCTTCAGCGTGTCGCTGAAGAAGTCGGCGGACAGAGAGCGCCGGACCGTGGACGGGTCGCGGTTGATGTTCTTCGCCTTGAAGTCCTCTGGCGCGCCTGACGACTTCACGCCATCGGCCGACAGCTCGGTGCGGACGCTCGCGGCGGGATCGTTGACGCTCGTGTTGCCGCTCCGGCGCAGGTCCACCGACTCGCCGCGCTCGTAATACAGCACCCCCAGGTTCGTCGGAGGCACGTAGTGCGCGCGCCCCGACGAGGCCCAATGCATGCTCAGCTCCGAGGTCGGAACACCGGTGACGCGGATCGGCTTCCCCGCCGCGTCGTTGCCGCGGAAGAAGCCCATGTCGACGTTCTTGAAGTTTGCGTAGAGCACCTGGCCCTTCGCCGGAGCGTTGAACCAGAGGTCTCGGCCTCCGCGCGCCTCGGCGAGCTTCTCGAAGAGCTGACCCGCCTTCGTCAAAGAGCCGTCGGCGTTCTTCAGCGTGACGTCCTTCCCTGTCTCGCCGTTGGCCTTCTGCAGGCCCTCGAAGAGCTTCGTCAGCTCGCTGCCCCGCAGCCACGAGTCCTTCGTCTTCGGATCGTTGGCCTCGCGCGCCAGCGTGCCGGCGTCAGTTCCCGCCGCCACGCGTTTGATGGCAACCGACTGGAGGCGCTCAACCAACCCTTTGGCGTCAACCTTGTTTGGGATCTTCAAGCTCATGAGTCTCCTCGTGTGAACGACACCGAACCACCCTTCAAGCGGCCCGACGAAGCATGATACTGCGGTCGACTCATGGCCAGTCCCGGTCGTCGTTTCGTTTGGTCGCTCCTCATCCTCGCTGGGTGTTCAGGCTCGGTTCCCTCAGTCGACGGAGGCTCCGGCGGAGGTGCCTCGGGCGGCAGCGTGGCGGGCGGCGGCACAGCAGGCGGCGGCACAGCAGGCGGCGGCACAGCAGGCGGCGGCACAGCAGGCGGCGGCAC
>JBBAQZ010000007.1:0-187842 GCA_040400045.1 Myxococcaceae bacterium | reverse complement strand
ACGTCGGGCGGCGGCACGTCGGGCGGCGGCACGTCGGGCGGCGGCACGTCGGGCGGCGGCACGTCGGGCGGCGGTACGTCGGGTGGCGGCACAGGACTGCCCGATGGTGGCCTGCCTCCTGTCGTCATCTTGATGATCGGCGACGGCATGGGCCCGGGACAGCTCGCGGCGGCGAGCCACTTTGCGCACGGCCGGGCCGACGGGCTCTTCATGCAGAACCTGCCCAGTCGTGGTCAGGCGTCGACGGCGTCGCTCTCTGGGCTGACGGACTCGGCAGCCTCGGCCACCACCCTGGCGACGGGCGTGCGCACCTACAACGCGAAGATCGGGCTCGATCGGTTCAACCAGCCCGCAGAGACGCTCGTGGAGTGGGCGCGCCGCAACGGGCTGCGCTCGGGCATCGTCTCGACGTCGTCACTGCCACACGCAACGCCGGGGGCCTTCAGCGCGCACAAGGATGATCGCGGCAACTACCTCGAGATCGCCAACGACCAGGCGCTGAACGTGCGTCCTGACGTGATGCTGGGCGGCGGCGAACGCTTCTACCTTCCCCAGGGCCCGGGCTCGGATCGCACCGATCAGGGTCTGCTCATTCCGCTGATGAGCGCCGGCTACCAGGTCGCGCGCACCCGCGCCCAGTTGCTGGCGGTGACCGCGTCGCCGACCGCGAAGGTCGTCGGCGTCTTCGCTCCGGAGCACCTCGACTACGTGAAGGACCGGACGCCGGCCACCACCCAGCCGACGTTGACCGAGCTGTCGATGAACGCGCTGCGCGTGCTGGAGCCGTCGCCCAACGGCTTCTTCCTGATGATCGAAGGAGCGCGCATCGACATGGCGAGCCACTTGAACGATCTCGATCGCGCGGTCGGAGAGACGATCGCCTTCGATCAGGCGATCGCCGCGGTGTCGGCGTGGGGCCGTGCCCGCGGCAACGTGACGCTGATCGTGACCGCAGATCACGAGTGCGGCGGCCTGACGGTGACACAGCCCATGGCGCAGGGCGTGCTGCCGCAGGTGACCTGGCGCTGGCTGCAGCACACCAACGCACGGGTGTCGGTCTTCGGCGAGGGTCCGGGCACGAGCGCCTTCCATGGGCAGGTCGTCGATCACGCGTGGATTCACGCCCTGATGCTGGCGCAGCTGTCGAGGCAGGCACTGGTGGCGCCTCCACGTACGCTGGTGCCCGACGGCCGCTTGTCAGACCTGCGGCACAGCGCCGCGACGCAGCGAGTGATGTCGGGCTACGGCGTCGGCTTCAACCAGCTCGACCGCTTGTGGATCGACGCGGACCGCGACGGGTTCGCGATCGGCGTCGAGGGGCTCTTCAAGTGGAGCGAGAACACCGTCGTGCTGCTGGTGGACGTGGACTACGGCGCCTCCACCGGCCCGGCGAGGTTGCAGGGCGCGCTCACCGACACCAACGGCGTGGCCGACGACATTCTCTCGTCCTTGTCGCTCGACGCACCCATGACGGCAGGCTTCGGCGCTGACTTCGCGATCGTCAGCCACGGCGGGCTCGAGAGCAGGAACGAGGATCTGCTGACGGGAGCGGGGCTGCGCGCACTGTCGCCGCCGAACAACCTCGGTTGGCTGACGTCCTCCATCAACTTCGGCGAGAACGTGCGGACGACCACCATGTCGGCGGCGGTGCCAGGCGAGGGCCTCGAGGCCTACGTGCCGTGGAGCCGGTTCTACCCATCGCTCATGGGCCGCGTGCCCGTGGGCGCCACCATCGCGGTGGCGGCGATTCTCGTGAACGACGACGGAGGACACACCTCGAACCAGGCGCTGCCTCCCTTCCTCGCCAACACGATGAATCCGGGCCGCGTGCTGACACGCCTTCCGGGCCTCGTGACGTTCAAGGTCGACTCGAACAACGACGGCCTGGCCGACGGCATGATGCCACCGATGACGGTGCCCTGAAGCAGCCCGGCATTCACAGACGAGGCAACGTCGGAGGCGAGTGACACGACCCTACGGGGTGTAGACGTCGACGCGGGTCGAGAGCGTCGTCGCGCCGGTGTGGCCACCGATGACGAAGACGCGGCCCTGCGCGTCGATGGCCACCGTGTGGTTGCAGCGAGGTGTCGGCATCGGGGTGATCGTGTCCCACGAGTCGGTCACCGGATCGTACCGTTCGACGCTGGACTCGACGACGCCGCCGCCAATGCCCGCGAAGATGTCGGCGCTGCCCCCCACCACGTAGAAGCGGCCCTGCGGGTCGGTCACCGAGTTGCCGAACCGGCCCTTCGGCACTGGCATGGGAGTGACCTGCGTCCACGCGCCGGCGTCGGGAGCGAGCCGGAAGTTGAGCACGATGGCGCCATTGAGGTTCGGGTAGCCGCCAAAAGCGTACAGCCGGCCCTGCGAATCAGCGCCGCCGCCCGGAGCGCTGAGCCCAAACGGAAGCGACGGCAGCGCACGCCAGGCGCCTTGTGCCGGCGAATAGCGCTCGGCGGTCAGCTTGAACCCGCCACCACCGGCGACGTACCAATCGCCGTTCGGCGTCATCGAGAACGCGGCCAGCTCGCGCTCGTTCAGCCCCTGGGAGCCCATCGTCCACTGGCCGGTGAAGACGTTGAAGAACAGCATCGGCATGCGCCCGCCGTTGCCTGCTGTGCTGCCGCCCATGACGACGATGCCGCCGTCAGCGAGGGTCAACGCCATCGCGCCACTGCGCCGCATCGGCATGATCGGGGCTGGGACCCACATGTTGGCCGGGGGTGGGAAATAGACCTCGACCGAGTCCAGATCGTTGCCGGAGGCCCGTCCGCCGAACACGAACAACCGCCCGTCGAGCGAGAACGTCGACGCGGCGTAGTACCGGGGGTCGGGGAAGTCAGCGAGCCGGGTCCACGTACCCGAGGCGCCGTAGCCGCCGCCGATCGCCACGCCGCCAGCTGCGTTTCCGCCAGCTGCGTTTCCGCCTGCTGTATTTCCGCCTGCTGTATTTCCGCCTGCTGTATTTCCGCCCGCTGTGTTTCCGCCAGCTGTGTTTCCGCCCGCTGCGTTTCCACCCGCTGTGTTTCCGCCAGCTGCGTTTCCACCGGCCGCGCTTCCACCGGCCGCGTTTCCACCCGCCGCGCTTCCACCGGCCGCGTTTCCACCCGCCGCGCTTCCACCGGCCGCGCTTCCACCGGCCGCGCTTCCACCAGCTGCGCCTCCGCCGACGCTGGCGGAGCTGCCACCACCAGCGAGCGAAGCAATACAGCTCCCTGAGGCAGCGCAGATCTGCGCCCCAGTACAGTCGACACAGACCCGGCCTGCGCGCCCACACGCCGTACTCGCCGGCGGGTCGACACACTGCCCAGTGACCGGACTGCAACACCCGGAGCAGCTCTGCGGCCCACACGGGCGTTCACACCCTGCCAACACCGCCGCACATCCCATCACGGCCACCGCGAAGAGCTGTCTCACGAGGTGAGGACACCACGAGCTTTCCGCCGATGCACGAGTCAGCGGGAGTCCTGCGTTCCGGCCCTTGCCTTGCGGGTCCACGAGCGAAAGAAGACCCCATGCGGACGGTCTTCTCGTGCCTTGCGGTAGTGTTGATCGGCTGCCCTGCTCCACCGGGCGTCGCGGACGGTGGGTCGACCGCCGACGCGGGTGAGCTCGACGCTGGGCGATTCACCTCCGACTCGGGCGTCGCCGACGATGCAGGCGCCACGGATGCTGGCGTTGACGCGGGTCTCGCCAAAGGACCCTTCGACGCCGGCACCCAGTCGGCTGGCCCCTCACCCGGAGAGCTGACGTACTGGCAGCTCGAGCTCCCGCCTGGCGTGCTCCCCTTTCCTCGCACAGGCGAAGCAGCGCTGCTCGTCGGCGCCGATGGAACGATCGTCGTCATCGACGTCGGCAACTCGAACCACGACGACGAGCTGCGCGCCGCGATTCGTGAGCTCAACACCCAGTGGCTGACGGCGGCGCGGGGCTTCCGGGGCGCGGGCTCCGCGCGAGGTCGACTGGGTGATCCTCACGCACTTTCACGCCGATCATGTCGCTGCGTTCGACGCGCTGACGTCAGGCGCCGAGGCGCTCGTCATCACGCGCGGCGTCGTGCACCGCGGCTTCGTCGACGTCGGCCCGGGCGTGAACGAGGCTGACTTCCAGCAGGTGTGCACGAAGCTGCGTGGCGTGCTGGCGGCGAAGAACGTCTCGTTGTGCACCGCGAGCCCGGAGTCGGCCTGCACCGTGTCGGTCCGTGCGCCCGCGACGGGCTGTCCTGGTCTGCTGCTCGGCGACCTGTCGCGCACCGACGACGACACCACGCTGCAGCCGTCGTTCATTCCACTCGGCGCAGGGGCGAGGCTCGACCTGCTCGGCGTGAACGGGTTCTCGCTCGAGGGCGCTGCCGTCGTCGCAGCTCCGAGCTTCGGCGTCACCGACGTGAACGAAGAGAACGCGCGCTCGGTGGTGGGGCTCGTTCGGCACGGCGCGTTCCGGTTGCTGTTCGCGGGCGATCTCAGCGGCTCCGGAGCGGCGGGAGAGCCCGACGTCGAACGCTTCGTGATGCAGCGCCACGCGTCGACCTTCGGAGCGCTCGGCGTTGACGTCGCCCACGCGAATCACCACGCACGCAAGACGAGCAGCAACGCGACGTGGGTGCAGACGGCGGCGCCGATGGACGGCCGCTCGCGCAACGTCATCGCGGGCATCAACACCGCGTACGTGAACTCGCCGCATCAGGAGGTGCTCGACGCGTGGCTGACGGGCGGCCGGCTCGGCAACGGCCGGTTCGTGGTGACGAAGCGCGCGCCTGCGGCAGGCACCAGTCCGCTCCTCATCGAGGCCAACGGCCGCGTCGTCGTGCAGACCGTGCAGCAGGGTGACGGCTACTGGCTGCAGGCGACGTCGTGGCCGTCGGTGCGCCGCTAAATCGTCACGCCAGCGCGCGAACGAAGTCGTCGAGATGCTGGGCGCTCTCGGCGGCCCGCGACTGCAGGATGAGGTGGCCGGTGTCGACGTCGATCAGGCTCCCGAGAGATCCAGTCGCGACGATCCGCGCGCCACACGTCGATGGAACGACGCCTGGGCCGTCCATTCCCGGAGGGAGCAGGAGCTTCATCACGACATCACGGCAGAATCGGCTCCGAGAAGACCGACGCGATGGAGGCGAGATTGTCACCGCCCACGAAGTCGACGCCCGACTTCCTCGCGACGCGCCACCACGCCTCGGTCTCGGGCGTCGCGTAGAGGCGCAGCTGCCGGCCTGCCTGATGCGTTCCGGCCACGAGGTTGTCGAGCTGCCGCTGCTGCGCCGCGGGGATCGCGCCCTGCCCGTCCCACTGCATGAAGGCGCTGTAGTTGAGGGCGTACGCACCCCACTTGCTGTCCGACGGCGGGTCCATCGGTGAGTACGAATTGCTGTCGCGAATGTACGGCCGCGGCGACGGCTTCTCGACCAGCGCCTTCTTGCCAGAGTCACTCCCGGTGAGGATGACGGTGACGGCGCCAGAGAGGGCGGCCTGATCGTCCTGGAACCGGGTCAACATCGGGTACTCCGCGAGCTGGGTCGCGATCAGATCGAGCAGCTTCTGGTCGCCCTGCTTCAGATCGAGCCAGAGAAAGAACGGCCCTCCGCTCCGGCTGACGCGGCCCTGGGTGCGAACGAGCTGAGCGAGCGGGTCGAGGTACAGCGCCTTGAGCGAGCCCTTGAACGGCGCGCCGTTGTGCGAGACGCCGATGTCGTTGCCGTTGAGCCACACGTCGGCCTCGACGCTCTCGAAGCCTGCATCCAGCGCGTCGAACAGCGGCCGCGTGTGCTCGTAGTCGTTGTGCGCGTGTTTGAAGACGAGGTTCTGCCGCGTGCCGCCGTCGGACCTCGGAACATCAGGCAACACGGGCTGACACGCGGCCAGCAGGAACAGGGCGCTGAAGATCGATCGGTTCACGCGGCGCAGGATGCCCTGTTCCGAAGCGAGCGTCCCGTCTCAGGGCTTCGGGTGGGCCAGGAGGAAGCCGACGAGCGAGGCGCTCCAGGTGGCGGTGTTGAGCGACGGCGTGTGGGTGCCACCTTGAATCGTCCACAGCTCGACGGCGCCGGCCGCGCAGCCCGCGTAGCGCTCCTGGGTCGTGTCATCGCCGGGGAGCGTGCTGATGAGATCGAGCATGCCCACCGCTGCCTTCGCTCCGCAGCCGTTGCGCTGGGCCCACTGCCCCGCCGTCTCGACCGCTCCGGGGAACTCGGCGCCCAGCGTGCCGCCGCCGTAGGCAACCGTCTCATCCATCGTGCCGTGCAACTGCAACACCGACACCCCGGGTTGCCCAGGGCAGCGCGCGGCGTTCTTCCAGGTCGCGCCCGCGAAGCTGACGATCGCCGCGATGCGCGTCGAGGCGTCACACGCCATGCGGTGCGACATGAAGCCGCCGTTCGAGTGGCCGATGAGGAACACCCGCTTTGGATCGACGGAGTACCGGCGCTGCGCATCGTCGATGATCGCGTGCAGGTACTCGACGTCATCGACGTTCGTCCCCGCGAAGTCACAGCAGGCGTCGCTCGCGTTCCAGAACTTGCGGTTGCTCGCGTCCGTCGTGCCGTCGGGCGTCGCCAGAAGGAAGCCGGAGCGATCGCTCTGCGCCGAGAGCCCGAAGTAGAAGTTCTGGAGCTGCCCCGACGCGCCGTAGCCGTGCAGGAGGATCACGAGCGGCATCGGGCCCGTGACGTTCCCCGCAGGCGCCTTCAACGTGTACGGCCGCGCCCTCAGCAGCGCCGCGCGGCCCGGATCGAGCCCGCCATCGCCCTGCCCTGCGTCGACCGCTCCCGCGTCGATCGATGGGAGACCGGCGTCATCGCGCCCCGCGTCCTGGCTCGCGACGACCATCGCTCCGGAGTCCACCGGCGCTTCGATCATCGGCCCCGAGCAGCCGAGCGCGCACAGCACACCGAGGAGGAGCAACGTCGTCTTCATGGCGTTCTTTCCTTCTTCGCGACCCGGCCGTGCAGGCCCCACCTCGCACGGATCGCCGTTGGGAAACAGCAGCGTTTCCGAAGTTCGAGTCGGCGGCCCGTCCCGTTCGGTCGGGGTCACCGCCCCAGGTCCGCCAAGTTGCTGGAATCACGAAGCCATCGGGGCGCAGAACGCGGCCGGCCACGCGGCTGTGTCGACCTGTAGCAGAAAATTTGAGGGGCCGATCCCGACGCACTACACCTCTCGACTGCAGCCTCCTGCCCCGGAGCCACAACCCCCATGGTCGACAGCACCGATTTCGCCAGCGCGATGTCCGAAGCCGAAGACATCGCCGCGACGGTCAACCAACGCGTGACGACGGCGCACGTGTTGCTCGCGATGTTCACGATCGAGAACCGCGGCGCGCTGCTGCTCAAGGAGCGCAACGTCGACGAAGACAAGCTCCTCGAGCTGCTCACGCACGCGCCGAGTGAGCCCGATGGCCTGGTGAAGGAGCTGCGCGAGAAGACGCGGGAGATCGCCACCAGCTGCGGCTCGAGCGAAGCCGACTGTCTGCACGCCGTCATCGCGATGACGCGGGTGCGCTGCGCCGCGCAGGATCTGCTGCACAAGACGGGGCTCGATCTGACCGCCCTGCGCAACACCGCCCTCTCCTACTTCACCTCGGGCCGCATGCCGCGAAGGCTGCTGCTCCAGCGCGAGCTGCCGCCTGGCATTCCCCGCGCCCCCACCGGCCGGCCGGTCGGCGCGCCCCCGCTCGGCTACGCACCGCCCGTGCGCACCGCGACCGTGCCGCCGCCTCCGCCCGCGCCCGTCGCGACGAAGCCCTTCAACGTGCGCGATCTCGTCGACGACATCTCGGAGGAAGAGGTCGCCGAGCTCGAGGCCGTCGCCCTCGCCGCGCCGCCGGTCGTCGCGCCCCCTGCCCCGGTGGCCCGCACCGCGCCGGCCACCAGCGCCAGCACCTCGAAGTTCGCCCTCGACGCGCGCCAGTTCCCGCTCCTGGCCTCGTTGTCGAAGAACCTCACCGAGCTCGCCCGCCACGGAAAGCTCGACCCGGTCGTGGGGCGCGCGAAGGAGATCGACGAGGTCATCGACATTCTCGGCAAGCGCCGCACGAACAACCCGTGCCTCATCGGAGAGCCCGGCGTCGGCAAGACGGCGGTCGTGGAGGGCGTCGCACAGCAACTCGCCACGCTCAAAGGGCCGCTCGGCGATCGCATCGTGCTCGAGCTCGACATGGCGACGCTGGTGGCCGGCACCCAGCTGCGCGGCTCGTTCTCGGAGCGCCTCAACGGCCTCAAGGACGAGGTGAAGAAGGCCGACGGCCGCGTCGTGGTGTTCATCGACGAGATCCACACGCTGGTGGGCGCGGGCTCGACGGGCGATGGCCCGCAAGACGCGTCGAACGAGCTCAAGGCGGCGATGTCGCGCGGTGAGTTCCCCTGCATCGGCGCCACCACGCACGACGAGTACCGCAAACACATCGTCAGCGACCCGGCCCTCGAGCGGCGCTTCACCCCCGTCGTCGTCACCGAGCCATCGGTGCCCGACACCGTGTACATCTTGAATGGCGTCGTCGGCCGCTACGAGCAGCACCACCACCTCAAGTACCAGCCCGAGTCGCTGCAGGCCGCCGCGTCGTTGTCGTCGAAGTACATCACCGACCGCTTCCTGCCCGACAAGGCCATCAGCGTGATCGATCTGGCGGGCTCCCGCGCGCGGCGTGAAGGCAAACGCGTCGTCGAGCCAGCCGACATCGCCCGCGTCATCGCGAAGATCGCCCAGCTGCCCGAAGATCGGCTGCTCCTCGACGACTCGGCCCGCCTGCTCGATCTCGAGCGCGACCTCGGCAAGAAGGTCATCGGCCACCACGACGTCATCGAGCGCGTGGCGAAGGTGATTCGGCGCAACTACGCCGGCTTCGCCTCACGCCGCCCGATGGGCAGCTTCCTGTTCCTGGGCCCCACCGGCGTCGGCAAGACCGAGATGGCGCGCGCCGTCGCCGAGGTGCTCTTCAACAACCGCGACGCGCTGGTGCGCATCGACATGTCGGAGATGAGCGAGGGCCACGGCGTGTCGCGCCTCATCGGCTCTCCTGCCGGGTACGTCGGCTTCGGAGAAGGTGGGCAGCTGACCGAGCCCGTGCGCCGCCGCCCCTCGTCCGTCGTGGTGCTCGACGAGATCGACAAGGCGCACCGCGAGGTGTTGCTGCTGCTGCTCCAGGTGCTCGAAGAGGGCCGCCTCACCGACGGCAAGGGCCGCCACGTCGACTTCTCGAACACCGTCGTCATCCTCACCACCAACCTCGGCGCCGAGGCCTTCAGCACGAAGGGCAAGGCCATGGGCTTCGGGGCCGCCGCCGCTGCGCCCACCGAAGAGGTGCAGGCCGCCGACGTCGCCCGCAAGGCGCTGCCGCCCGAGCTGTGGAACCGCATCGACGAGCGCTGCGCCTTCCGCCCGCTGAAGGAGATCGAGGTCGCGAAGATCGCGCACCTGCTCCTGGCCGAGAGCAGCCAGCGCCTGTCGACCGAGAAGGGAATCACCTACAAGGCCAGCGACGACGTGATCGAGCACCTGCTCAAGTCGGGCGGGTTCGACCCGTCGCTCGGCGCGAGGCCCATGCGGCAGACGGTGCAGCGGCTCGTCGAGGGCCCGCTCGCCGAGCGCATTCTCGCTGGTGACTTCGCCCACGGCGACCTGGTGAAGGTCGAGTTCGCTGGCGGACAGCTGCACTTCGTCCGCCAGGGCGAAGCCTGATCGTGGCGAGGGGGGAGGCGGCGATGGGCAGGCGCGTGACGACGAAGAACAAGACGAAGGTGGCGAAGACGCTCCGGGTGGTGATCGTCGGCTACGGCCGCGTCGGCGGCGCGCTGGCGAAGGCCCTCAAGAAGGCCGGCTGGAGCGTCAGCGTGCTCCCCCGCTCCCAGGACTCCGTGCGCCGCGCGGCGCTCTCGGGTATGCGCCTGGCCGATCACGACGACCTGCGTGCGGCGCAGCTGTGCCTGCTCGCAGTGCCGGACGCCCAGGTCGCCAACGCCGCCGAGCTGGTGCTCGAAGATCTGAGCGCCCAGACGCCGCTGGTGCACTTGTCGGGAGCGCTGACCCTCGCGGCCTTCGGTCGTCCCACCATCGACTCGGGCCGGCCCCTGGGTTCCTTTCATCCGCTGGCCGCGATCTCCGATCCCTCCGACTCGTTCGCTGGTCACACCGCGTCGCTCGCGGCAACCAACGAGCCCTTGCTGGTGACGCTCCGCATGCTGGCGACCACCCTCTCGATGCGCACCATCGAAGTGCCCGAGACGGGCCGCGCCGCGTACCACGCGGGCGCCGTGCTCAGCGCGGGGCTCCTCGTCGCCCTGGCCGACGCTGCCGTCGCGTCCCTTCAGCACGCGGGCCTGGGGCGCGAGCAATCACTCGACGCGCTGCTGCCGCTGATGCGCTCGGCCCTCGACGGCCTGGCGACGCGAGGCTTCTCGAAGGGCCTCACCGGCCCCGTGGTGCGCGGTGACGTGGGCGTCGTGCAGGCGCACCTCGACGCTCTGCCGCCCGAGGTGGGCAGCGTCTATCGGCTCTTGTCGCGCCGAACGCTCGCCCTCATCGGGGACAGCCTGCCGGCCGAGACCATGCTCGCCCTCAAACGAATCCTGGCCTGAGCGCTCGAGGCGCCTCGGACCGAACCACCAGCCGCCCGCTCAGCGCCGTGTTCTGGAACGAGGCGTTGTCGATGACGGTGCCGATCGCCGTGGTGTCGTTGTCGAACCGCAGGCGCGAGCGAACATTGGCGGGAGTGAGCGCGGCCCGGGCGAGCCACACCTGCCCCGTCGCGAGCGCCGCCAGGTTCGCCGTGTTGTCGGCGAGGGCGCCCGTCGTGAACGACAGCGACACCGAGCCCAACCCGTTGCCAGTGACGTCGGTTGGCGGCGTGCTGAAGGCCCGGGGAGCGAGCGCGGCCGGGTCAGCGGCGCTTGCCAGGCCCACCGCTGAAGAGCGTCTTGCCGGTCGACTTCTGGCCGCTCCCACCGCCACCGCTGCTGCTCCCGCCGCCGCGATGCCCACCTGCCCGCGCGCCACGATTCTGTTGACGCGACGAGCGTGGCTGCCCCTGGTGCTGCCTCGACTCGTGTCGAACGGCGTTGCCCGGCTGCGCGCGGAAGGTCTTCTCTGCCGCCAGCGCCTTCTCGAACGACGGCGACTCGCGGGGAATCGGCCGGCGTGGCACCGGCCCGCGGATCAGCTTCTCGATGTCCTTCAGCAGGTCCTTCTCTTCCGGAGCGCAGAACGCCGACGCATGGCCCGAGGCCGAGGCGCGCGCCGTTCGTCCCACGCGGTGCACGTAGTCTTCGGGCACGTGCGGCAGATCGAAGTTCACCACGTGGCCGATCTCGGCGACGTCGATGCCGCGCGCGGCGATGTCGGTCGCCACCAGCACCCGGTACTTGCCCGTCTTGAAGCCTTCGAGCGCCTGCTGACGCTGGTTCTGGCTGCGGTTCGCGTGAATGCGATCGACCGTGTAGCCGCTGCGCGCGATCGACCTGGCCAGCACGTCGGCGCGGCGCTTGGTGCGCGTGAAGACCAGCGTGCTCTCGGCGCCATCGGCGAGGAGCGAGATGAGCAACGGCGCCTTCTCGTTCTGGCCGACTTCGTACACGCATTGGGTGGCGTTCTTGGCCGTCGTGCCGCTGCGAGAGACCTCGACGCGCACCGGGTCCTTCGAGTTCACCTTCGCGAACTGCGCGACCTCACCCGCCATGGTGGCCGAGAAGAGCAGCGTCTGCCGGATCTTCGGCACCCTCGCGAGGATGCGGTCGAGCTGCGGCTTAAAGCCCATGTCGAGCATGCGATCGGCTTCGTCGAGCACGAGGATGGAGACGTGTTGCAGGCTCGCGTGCCCTTCCTGCAGGTGATCGATCAACCGACCCGGGGTCGCGATACAGAGCGTCGCCGTCTTCAGCGCCTCGATCTGCGCGCCCATGCCGACCCCTCCGATGAGCGTGGCCACCTTGACGTGGTGCGGACGGCCGAACTCGATCGCGTGCTCGGCGATCTGCAGCGCCAGCTCGCGCGTCGGCGCCAGCACCAGGCCGCTGAGGCCGCGTTTGCCGGCGAGGCGCTCGACCATGGGAAGAATGAACGCCGCCGTCTTGCCGGTGCCGGTCGCGGCGCAGCCGATGACGTCCCTGCCCGCGAGCCCCGCGGGGATCGTCTGTGCCTGAATGGGAGTGGGGGCCTCGTAGCCCTTGTGGGCCAGGGCCTTGAGAGAGAGGGCGCTGAGCCCCAGAGCGGAGAAACCTGTCGCGATGTCGTTCACGCGGGCGCCCTTACCCCAGAACGGGCCGGAGCATCGAAACCGTCTCAGGCCCCTCCCGCCTCGACGAGCAGGCCCTGGGTCCGTGGTGACGGCGGCCCCGTGCGGGTCGAGCAGAGCGCCTCGACCAGCTCCGAGCCGACGCGCTCTTGAAACCTTCTCGCAAGCAGCACGACAGCGACACCGGTGCGCTGGCCGAGCCGATCAGCTACGGCCCTCCTGGGCTCACATCTGAAACATCGACCGAAGAGAACTCATCACGAGGTGATCATGCGCTCCATCTGCCTGCTCCTGTTCCTCGGCTGCGCTGGTCCTGCCGCACACGAACACCCGGGTTCGGGATCGGCGCTCGATCCGGCCACCCTGCCCGCTCCGCGTGTGGCGGTCGGAACGACGTTGAGTCCGGCCGAGGCCCTCGCCGCCTCTGACTGCACCCTTCCCACGGCGCCCTTCGTCACGTGTCAGGAGCGTGAGGAGCCCGCCCCGCACGAACCTGCGCCTTCGGAGCCTCACCACCACGCGCCCCCGGTGGCGCCGCAGCCTCATCGACAGGAGGTGGCGCCGATGGGCGTAAGTCTCAAGCCGAAGCCGGCGCTCGCCGCGAAGGTGAAGGATCCGATCTGCGGAATGATGATCGACCCGGCGAAGGCTCCGGAGCGCGTGTCGCGGGGTGGCGTCACCACGTTCTTCTGCTCCGCCCCGTGCAAGCGCGCCTTCCTCGCGCGAGCCACCGATGGAGGTACGCGATGACCCCGACACTGAAGGGGCTGAGCCTCGTCGCCCTGTCGTTGCTGGGGGCGTGCGCGACGACCCGACTCAGCGGCGACGTCCGTGCGGTCGAGTCGTCCCTCTCGGAGCGTGCCCGGCTGTCCGAGCTCGCCCTGCCTGCGTTCGACGCTCCCGACGAGGTGCCCGCCGAGGTCGACCGCCTGCTCGAGAAACCGTTGAGTGACGACGCCGCCGTGCGGGTGGCGCTGCTCTCGAACCGCGACGCGAGGGCCGCCCTGGCCGAGATCGGCATCGCGCGGGGGGCATACGTGCAGGCCGGCCTGATCCCGAACCCCGAGCTGGAGCTCAGCGTGCGCGGGCCCGGAGGTCCCCAACCGCTCCAGCTCGACGTCGGCCTCGAGCTGTCGATCTCGGCGACGGTCCTCGCGCCGCTTCGGGCCTCGGTCGCCGAAGCCCACCTCGAGGCCGAGCGCCTCCGCGCGACGGGCTTCCTGCTCGAGCTCGCCTGGCAGACCCGGCTCGCCTTTTTCGAAGCGCAGGCCGCGCAGCAGCGGCTCGAGCTGCGGTTCCGTGCGTTCTCGAGCCAGCAGGCGTCGTACGCCACCGCCATCGAGCTTTCACGGGCAGGGAATCTGCCGGCGATCGATCTGGCCAACGAGCTCGCGGCCGTCGAGCTGTCGCGGCTGCAGGTCGCCGAGGCCGAGAACGCGCTCCTCGACGCGCGAGAGGCGCTCACGCGGAAGCTGGGCCTCACGGGAGCGCGGACGGCGTTCGCGCTCGCCGGCACGCTCCCGATCCCGAAGGAGGCGCCTGCCCTCGTCGACGCCGAGGCGAAGGCCATCGCCGCGAGCCTCGAGCTGCTCGAATTCAACCGGCGCGCCGAGTCTGCCAGCCGCAAGGTCGGCCTCGCGAGGACCGAAGGCTGGCTGCCGCACCTCACCGCCGGATTCCATGGCGAACGCGACGCCGATCTCTGGGAGCTGGGCGCGCACGTCGGGGTTGGCCTGCCCATCTTCGACCGCGCGCAAGGCCGACAGCTCTCGGCCCAGAGTGAGTACGACGCGCTCCGCTCACGCGCCGAGAGCACGGCCATCGGCATCCGCTCCCTCATGCGCTCGACGCTCAATCGGGTGGACTCGGCCGGCCGTCGAGCGCGCCACTTCGCCGAGCGCCTCGTGCCTGCGCGCCAGAAGCAGCTCGACGAGACGGTGCTCCAATACAACGCCATGACGGTGGGTGTGTTTCAGGTCCTCCAGGTGCAGCGCGGAGTGACGGAGTCCGCCCTCGCGCAGGTCGACGCGACGCTCGACTACTGGAAAGCACGCGCGAGCCTCGAGCTGCTGCTCGCGGGTCGATCCACCCCGCTGAACACAGCCATGGCGCTCCCCTCGAGCACCATGTCGTCACCTGCTGCGCCTGGAGGGCACTGATCATGAATCGACGCGAGCTGATGCAGCTGGGCCTTGCCGCTGGAGGTCTTTCCATCGCCAGGGACGCGGTCGCGAAGGCGGTGGCGGTGCAGCAGCCGATCGTCGCACCGGGTGGGCAGCGCGCGGTGCTGACGCCGAACGGCTCGTCGCTGCCGTGGACGATCGTCAATGGCGTGAAGGTCGGCCACCTCGTGGTGAGCGAGTTCGATCACGAGATCGCACCCGGGCTGACGATACGCGCGTGGGGCTACAACGGCTCTACGCCGGGGCCGACCATCGAGGTGACGCAGGGCGATCGGGTGCGGCTCTACGTCACCAACCGGCTCCACGAGATCACCTCGGTGCACTGGCACGGCGTGATCCTCCCCAACGGGATGGATGGGGTCGCGGGCCTCACCCAGAGGGGCATCGAGCCCGGCGAGACGTTCCTCTACGAGTTCACGTTCCGCGACGCGGGCACGTTCATGTACCACCCGCACGCCGACGAGATGACCCAGATGGCGCTCGGCATGAACGGGATGATCGTCGTTCACCCGAAGGCTCCGCGCGGGCCGAAGATCGATCGTGACTTCGTGTTGATGTCGCATGAGTGGCACATCAAACCCGGCGCGCGCCGACCCGACCCGAACGCGATGGCCGACTTCAACGTGTTGACCTTCAACTCGAAGGCCTTCCCGGCCACGGCGCCGCTCGTGATGGGCGTCGGCGAGCGCGTGCGAGTGCGCGTCGGCAATCTCTCACCGATGGATCACCACCCGATTCACCTGCACGGCATGAACGCCGAGCTGACGTGGACCGACGGCGGAGAGGTGCCGCTCTCGGCGCGCCACCCCGAGACGACCTTCCTGGTGCCGGTGGGCTCCGTGCGCGTGTTCGAGTTCGTTCCTCGAGAGCCCGGTGACTGGGCCATGCACTGCCACATGACCCACCACGTGATGAACCAGATGGGCCACGGCTTCCCGGTGATGATCGGCGCCGACGCCAGGCGCATCGACGCGCGCGTGAGGGCCCTCGTCCCCAGCTACATGACGATGGGTCAGGACGGCATGTCGGGCATGGCCGAGATGCAGATGCGCGTGCCTGAGAACTCCATTCCCATGATGGGCGGCGAAGGGCCATTCGGCCTCATCGACATGGGCGGCATGTTCACGGTGCTGAAGGTCCGCGAGCAGCCCGAACGCGAAGACGGCACGGGTTGGTACCAGCACCCCGCAGGCACCGTCGCGACGGTCGCGCCAGCCGACACGATGCGCGCCGACGGCATCGACCCGAACCGCACGAGCTGACTGGCGCCGCATGCGGTTCGTCACGGCCCAGAGCGAGGCCGATCACGAATTTCGCAGCCGCCCGTCTCCTGCAGATCGTTCCCAGACAGGCGCAGCTGGGCTCGCTCGGCGGCGTTCAGCGCGGCCGCGCGTCGTTCGACTGCCTCTGGGGCGTCATCGCGGTGACGACCTTCAGCTCGGCCCTCGTGTCCTCGACTGGATTCCCACGGCCTGCAGCTCGGCGCCGGACTGCGTCAGCGTCGACAGCTCGTCGGCGATGATCCCCCATCTCAGACTCCGCGCGTCGGGTTCGCGTGAACCAGAGTGCTCAACGTCCGCCGTCGCTGAGGCCTGCGTCCTCGACGCCCGCGTCCCGAAACACCAGCACGCACTGCGAGGAGACGCACTCGGCGCCCGGGGTTCGAGTCTCGGTGCAGGGAAGTTTCGGCCGGCAGGTCGTCGCCGCGCAGAAGGCCGACAGTTCACGCGTGGCGTCGATCGAAAACCGGGACTCGGCCGCGAAGCTCACCGCCATTCCCGGACAGCGGCCGTCATCGAGGCAATTGGGAGGAAAACGGAACACCGTGCAGTCATCGCTCGACCGGCACGACGCAGCGCCAGCCCTCAGGCGGTCGACCCTGCATCGGGCGCGGGCCGCTGCCGGGCACAGGCCTCCGTCGACTTCGCAGGCGTCGACCCCGGCGTCCTCGACGGGCTCGGGCACCACCGGCGTGCACGCGCCGAGCGCGAAACCGAGAACCAGCTTCACCACCCGCGCGGTGGTCGCCGTTGTTCTCGCCGCGAGCCCGCGTCGCGCTCGATTCACGCGATGATCCACGTCACGCGCACGGGCGCCGTCGCGCTGGGTGAAACCGGTGACGGCTGGGGAGCGCTCTTGTTGCTCGAGCGGCTCGCGTCGGGGATGAAGAAGAACGTCGCGGACTGGGCGGTAGAGGCGAACATGGCGCGCAGGGTGCCTTCGCCAGCCGATCGCGCAAGTTTTCGGAATTACTGAGTATTTCCAGATCAGGACGGCCACTGAACCCCCTGATGCGGCAGCGCTTTGCGCCCAGTTCCTGATCGGGCTCAGGTGGCGCACAGCAGCCTGATGCCGATGCCCTGGTCATCCGCGCGTCGTTTGCAGTCCCCGCCGAAGCGAATGCGAGTCGTCCCGGTCGCCTCGATCGGCGTCACGCTCTGCAGGCCGCCGTTGAACTGGGTGCACTTCACGACGGCGCCGTTCTTTCGGGTGAGGCTCAGCTGGATCATCGCGGGGTCGGGCGCGTTCTTCACCTCGATGACCTGGCTGACCGACGCGAGCTCGGCGATGGTGATCAGCGTCTCGCGATAGGAGTCTCGACAGATCGAGTCGAGGTTGACGAGGGTCGGGTCGAACAGCTCGGCCAGCTGACGGTGACGCAAGCCGCTCTGGTTCGAGGTCGGGCAATCGAGGTTGCGCACCTGGCCGTTGTCGACGATCGCCATCGCCGACTTGGTGGCGCGGCCGACCGGAGCGATCGCCGTCCAGATGACCTCCTTGGCGACGCCGTCCGAGTTCTTGAGTTGCTGGCTGAAGAGCCGGTGGTACTCGCTCACGGGGGTGAGGCTGTTCGCTTGATCGGTGCAGTCAGCGACCGCGGGGTTGTCGGACACCTTCACGCGTGAAGGGCGGTTGATCTCGCTGCAGTCATCTTCATCCGTGATGACGACGATCAAGAGCCGCGCGCCGTCTCGAAGGAACCCGGAGTTCCCGCCGTCGAGAATGGACTGCTCGCCCTTTGGCCCCGTGACCACGCTCACGTCGGTCAGGAGCGCCAGCCGCACGGCCTCGAAGGGCGTCTCCTGGCCCGAGCCGGCGACGCCCTGCTGCACGAGGCGAGCAAACTTGTCGACGAGCTCAGGATCTTCGCCAGAGAGGATCCGCTGGGAGCCTGTTCCCAGCAGCACGCCGCCGTCTGTCCCTCGGTCGGGCACAGGCTGCAGACGACCGGACTGGTTCGGGTAGTCGCGAAGGAAGATGACGCCGTTCTGGCTGGAGTGCTGGTACACCGAGGTCGTGATCACGCCGACGTTGAAGTCCTGACGCACGCCGCCAGCCTGCTTGATCTCGTCGACGAAGGCCGTGAGCTCTCGAGCGACGGCCTCCTGCTCCTCACGCATCGAGTTCGAGTTGTCGACGACGAAGAGAATGTCGAGCTTCTGCGGCTCGATGAGCGGCGCCTCGGCCTTGCAGGACCGCGGAATGGTGGAGTTGCTGGCGTCGAGCGGCGAGGTCTTGCACCCGAGGCACCCCTCGCAGCTGGCCAGGAACCCGATGACCACGGCCCAGACGTGTCGGCGGTGAAGAGCTGTCAGGTGGCGCATGGCGGCAATCGCGCATTGTGCCCTTCCCGGCCTTCCAGGTCGAATTCGGGAGCCTTGAAGGCTACCTCACCGTCCGAATGGTCCAATTCGAGCTTTTTTCGCTCGTTGCCATTGCCGCAGCGAAAACGATTGCTACCCTCATCCCAACCCGCTGACGTCCTCGTTCAGGAGGTCAGCGACCCTCGGCAGCACTACTCCCGAAAGAAGCAACAATGTCCGACGACAAGAAGAAGGCAGCCGGCGCCCAGACGATGCCGGCCGCGATGCAGCCTCCGGGCACCATCAACAAAGACGACATTCCAGCGGTGCTGCCCATCCTGCCGCTGCGAAATTCCGTCTTCTTTCCGGGCGGTGTTCTGCCGCTCGCAGTCGGCCGCCAGAAGACCATCGCGCTGATCAAGGACGCGGTGCGCGACGATCAGGTGATCGGCGTCGTCACCCAGCGCAAGGCCGAAGAGGAAGACCCCGGCGCGACGGACCTCTACAACATGGGGACGGTCGCGAGGATCGTGAAGCTGCTGAAGATGGGCGAGGACAACTACTCGCTCGTCGTTCAGGGCCTCGCGCGCTTCCGCGTGCTCGAGCTCGTCCAGGAGTCCCCGTACCTCAAGGCGCGCATCGAGGCCGTCGAGGACAAGACGCCCTCGGACAACGTCGAGATCGAGGCGCTCACGATCAACCTGAAGAAGCTCGCCCGCGAGGTCATCGAGATGATGCCCGAGCTGCCCGCCGCGGCGACCGAGCTCGTCGAGTCGATCACCCACCCGGGTCACCTCGCCGATCTCATCGCCGCCAACGTCGACGTGCCGATCGAAGAGAAGCAGGCGGTGCTCGAGACGGTCGACCTGAAGGCCCGCATGAAGCTCGTGCTCGAGCTGCTCAACCGCAAGCGCGAGATCCTCAAGCTCTCGAACAAGATCGACTCCGCCGTGAAGGGCGAGATGTCGAAGACCCAGCGTGAGTACTACCTGCGCCAGCAGCTCAAGGCGATCAAGGAGGAGCTCGGCGAGATGGGCGAAGACGAGGAGGAGCTCGACGAGCTCGCCACGCGCATCAAGAACGCGCAGCTGCCGATCGAGGTCGAGAAGGTCGCCAACAAGGAGCTCAACCGGCTCAAGACCATTCCAGCCGCTTCAAGCGAGTACACGGTCGCCCGCACCTACCTCGATTGGATCGCCGATCTGCCGTGGAACAAGCTGACCGAGGACAACCTCGACATCGAGAACGCACGCAAGCAGCTCGAGTTCGATCACTACGGCATCGACCGGGTGAAGAAGCGCATCCTCGAGTACCTGGCCGTGCGCAAGCTGAAGAACGACATGAAGGGCCCGATCCTCTGCCTGGTGGGGCCGCCGGGCGTCGGCAAGACGTCGCTCGGTCAGTCGATCGCGAAGGCCGTCGGCCGCAAGTTCGTTCGCCTCGCCCTCGGTGGCGTCCGCGACGAGGCCGAGGTCCGTGGTCACCGCCGCACCTACGTGGGCGCCCTGCCCGGCCGGTTCATTCAGCAGATGAAGAAGGCCGGCACCCGCAACCCGCTCATGCTGCTCGACGAGATCGACAAGCTCGGCGCCGACTTCCGTGGCGACCCGTCGGCGGCGCTCCTCGAGGTGCTCGACCCGGAACAGAACCACACGTTCTCGGATCACTACCTCGACGTGCCGTTCGATCTCTCGAAGGTGATGTTCATCGCGACGGCCAACCGGCTCGACACGATCCCCGCGCCGCTCCGCGACCGCATGGAGATCATCGAGATGAGCTCGTACACGTTCATCGAGAAGGAGCACATCGCCCGCAACCACCTGATCCCCAAGCAGGTGAAGGACCACGGCATCACGGCCGAGCAGTTCGAGCTCACCAAGGACGGCCTGGACAAGGTGATCACCAGCTACGCGATCGAGCCGGGCGTTCGAAACCTCGAGCGTCGCATCGCCGAGCTCGCGCGTGCGGTCGCGGTCGACGTGGCCTCGGGCAAGATGGAGAAGCAGACCATCGACGCCGGCCGGGCTGAGACGATCCTCGGGCCCAAGCGCCACGAGCTGAACGTCGCAGAGCGCGTCTCGCAGCAGGGCGTCTCGGTCGGTCTGTACTACACGCCCCTGGGCTTCGGAGACATCCTCTTCATCGAGGCGACGAAGATGCCTGGCAAGGGCTCCATCACGCTGACCGGACAGCTCGGCGACGTGATGAAGGAGTCGGCGACCACGGCCTTCTCGTGGCTGCGGGCAAACGCAGAGCGCATGGGCCTGAACGCCGCGACGTTCGAGAAGGTCGACATGCACCTGCACTTCCCCGATGGCGCGACGCCCAAGGACGGCCCCTCGGCCGGCATCGCGATCATCTCGGCGATGACCTCGCTCTACACCGGCATTCCGGTGCGCGCGGACACGGCGATGACCGGTGAGATCACGCTGCGCGGCATCGTCGGCCCCGTCGGCGGCATTCGCGAGAAGGTGCTCGGCGCCCACCGCGCAGGCATCAAGCGCGTCGTCATGTGCGACAAGAACCAGAAGGATCTCATCGAAGTGCCTGAGATCGTCCGCAAGGAGCTCGAGTTCTTCTTCGTCACTCGCATCGACGAGGTGCTCAACACGGTGCTCGAGAGGTCGCCCTTCGCGGCCGCTCCGGCGCCGGCGGAACCGGCGAACCCCGAAGTTCGCGCGTAACGACTCACCCATCGTGGTGAACGAGGCCGGTCCTTCCAGCTGGAGGGGCCGGCCTTCGTCATTGCGCGCGCCGAGGGGCTGATTTGAGGTGCGGCCCATGACGGTGGCGCATCGCTTCGACGTGGTGGTGATCGGCGGCGGACACAACGGGCTGGTGACGGCCGGGCTGCTGGCGAAGCGCGGCTTCAAGGTCTGCATGCTCGAGAAGCGCGAGGTGGTGGGCGGCGCGGCGATCACCGAGACGCCGTTCGGCCCCGACTTCAAGGTGACGGCGCTCTCGTATGTGGTGAGCCTGCTGCCGCCGACGATCGTGAAGGAGCTCGAGCTCGAGCGTCACGGGTACAAGGTCTTCCCGCAGCACGGCTACTTCGCCCCCGCAGCCGATGGTTCGTCGTTGCAGCTCCACGCCGATCCGAAACGACGCCACGCCGGGGTCTCGAGGTTCTCGAAGGCCGACGCTGACGCGCTGGAACGGTGGGACGCGTGGCTGGGTTCGCTCGCCGGCGTCCTGGGGCCGTTGCTGACGACGGTGCCTCCGAAGCTGGGCTCGAAGGCGCCGGGCGATCTGATGGAGGCCGCGTCGCTCGCGTGGCGACTGCGAGGACTCTCGGTGCAGCAGGTCGGCGATGTGACGCGGCTGATGACGTCGTCGGTCGCCGACGTGCTGGAGGACTGGTTCGAGCACCCGCGCGTGCGAGGGGTGATGGCGGTATCGGGCGTGATCGGCACCTGGGCCGGGCCGCGGAGTCCAGGCACCGCGTACGTGATGGCGCACCACAAGCTCGGTGACATCGGCCAGGGGGCTCCGGCGGGCGCGTGGGGCTTCCCGGAAGGCGGCATGGGCGCGGTGACGCAGGCGATGCGGAAGGCCTGTGAGGCGCTCGGCGTGGTGGTGAAGACGAGCGCTCCGGTGAATCGGGTGATCGTGAAAGACGGTCGCGCCGTCGGCGTGGCGCTGGAGAACGGAGATGAGTTCGACGCGGACACCGTCGTGGTGACGACGCACCCGCAGCTCGCGTTCCTCAAGTTGGTCGAGCGCAAGGAGCTGCCCGCGGACTTCGTGCAGAGCCTCGAGCGATGGAGGTCGCGCTCCGGCACGGTCAAGGTGAATGTCGCCGTTGACCGCCTGCCCGAGTTCACTGCGAAGAAGGGGTTCGATCCCGAAGTCCACGGCGGGACGATCGTCCTGGCCGAGTCGCTCGACGAGCTCGAGGGCGCCTTCCAGGACGCGGTCGCCGGGCGTGGCGCGCAGAAGCCGATGGCCGACATCTGCATTCCCTCGGTCTTCGACACGACGCTGGCGCCCGAGGGGAAGCACGTCATCTCGATGTTCACGCAGTGGGTGCCGAGCACCTGGGCGAAGGCGCCCGACCGCGCGCAACTCGACGCGTATGCCGACCGGGTGATTGCGCGAGTCGAGTCGGTCGCTCCCGGCTTCACCGCGTCGATTCTGCATCGCCAGGTGCTCGGCCCGCACGAGATGGAGCGCGACTACGGGCTCATCGGCGGCAACATCTTCCATGGAGAGCTGTCGGTCGCGCAGCTGTTCCACATGCGTCCGGCGCCCGGCTTCGCCGACTTCAGGACGCCGGTGCGAGGGCTCTATCAGGCGTCATCGGCGACGCACGGCGGCGGTGGCGTGACCGGCATCCCCGCGCTGCAGGTCGTCCACGCGATCACCGCCGACCGGTGAGTAGCCCTCAGAGCGTCTTGAAGCGCTCTTTGATCTTAGCCACCAACGCGTGAAACTCCGGCGCTGCGGCGAGGTCGGTGCGACACGCGAGCCCTCGTTCGATGAGGTCGAACGTCGCCTGCACCCGCGCCCCGGGCACCGGTCGGCCCTCGGCGTCCCGATCCCGACCGAGCAGCCACAGGTGATCAGCGACCGCGAGCGCGGCCCAGATGTCGTGGGTCACGACGATGATGGCGTTCAGCGTGTGCATCGACGCGGCTTCGATGATGAGCGCGCACACCTGATCGACCGCGAGCGGATCGAGGCCTGAGAACGGCTCGTCGAGGAGCAGGAAGTGCTCACTGCACATGAACTGTTGCGCGATCGCCACGCGTTGGCGTTGCCCGCCTGAGAGCGCGTGTGGCCAGGCCGCGGCTTTCGCCTCGAGCCCGAAGCGCTTCAGCAGACCATTCGCCTTCTGCCGCGCGACACGCTCCGAGAGACCGGCCTGCCGCCCGGCGACCAGCAGGTTACCGCTCACCGTCCGGTGTTCGAACAGTGGGTAGTCCTGCGCGACGACGCCGACCGCGCCCGCGGTGGCGGGCACCTGCGCGCTGGTGATCGAGACGCTTCCGGTGGTGGGCTGCTGCAGGCCGGCGAGGACCCGAAACAGCTGCGTCTTGCCGTGAGGGGGGTCACACCTGTAGCCGTGAACTACGGCCCCGCGTCAGCTCTCGTTCCTGCACCGGGCCGCGCCGCTGCGCCCCAGAACGAGCGCATGCCCGCGCCGAGACTCAGCAGCGCCGGCTGCACGCCACCGTCGACGAACGTGAGCCGAACCCCCTGCCCTTCCGCCGTGAAGGCGAACAACGTGCCGCCCCACGTCGCGAGCCCCCACGCCTCGGACACGCCCATCGGCCCGAAGTTCTGGATCACCGCGCCCGTCTCCGGGTTGATTCGAACGAGCTGATCGGGCGCGTTGGTCGGCGCGGCAGGATCTCTGACGGTCAGCCACGTGCCGCCGTCGTCGAAGGGCGAGAGATCGCCGCTGGGCACGAGGCCTCCGAACAAACCACTCGAGCCGAGCATCACGGCCGCGCCGTCGAACGGGTCGAACTCCCAGTAGGCCATCTGCCCGTAGCCCACGAGGGACTCCTCGGTGCCGAGCAGCCCGGCGGGCAGAAACGACAACGCCACCAACGGCTCGGGCAGCGTCGCGACGCGAGCGCAGGCTCCGGTCTGCAGGTTCACCCGGAACAGATCGGTGCCCGCGACGATGTACCCGCGGCCCAACCGATCGATCGCGAGGTCCAGCGCGCCCTGGCACGACAGCGTCGCGATGAGCGACAACGTGCTCGTCGCCGGCGCGAACGAGAAGAGCCTGGTGCTGTCGTGGACGTAGATCAGATCTTGCGCGAGCCCGACCTCTCCCGCGTCTGGAACGCCAGCATCGCGGACTCCGGCATCGACGCGGCCGGCATCAGCGGTTCCGGCGTCACGGCTGCCCTCGTCGAAGCCACCGTCGAACCCGGCGTCCACTCGAGCATCGCGGCCCGCATCGGCACCTCCGTCCACGCCGGCATCACGGCCCGCATCGGCACCCGCATCACGACCCGCATCACGCGCTCCCGCATCACGGCCTGCGTCACTCGCGAGCCCGGCATCGACCAACGGCACCGGGAGCGGCACCTCGTAGTCGACGAGATCGGTACGCCCACACGCCACGGCCAACACCGTGAGAATGACTGCGGCCGGGCGTCGACGCGCCGTCATCCGAGGGCCGAGATCTCCGAGCCGACGACTTCCCATCGCGCCAGCGCCTGCTCCAGCTCCTGCGCCGCTTCACGGTGCGCCGCGAACACTGGCCCTGACGCGCCGTAGTCTTTCGCGAACTCGGCGTCGGCGAGCTGCGCCTCGCGCGTCTTCTGCTCCGTCTCGAGCGACGCGATGCGCGCCTCGAGCTTCTCGAGTTCCTTCTTCAGCGGCCCGAGCTTCCGGCTGCGCTCCTGCCGCGCCTCGGCCTCGATCCGCTTCCGTTCCTTCTCACCGGACGGTTTCCCGGGGGCGCTCGAGCGGTGGAGCCCCTGCCCTTCGTCGTCACGCGCCTTCGCCTCGGCGTCGAGCTTCGCCAGGTACTCGGCCATCGAGCCCATGAAGGGCGTCAACTTCTGATCGCGCACGTCCCAGATGTGGGTCGCGAGCGCGTCGAGGAACGAGCGGTTGTGCGAGACGAAGATCAACGTGCCGTCGTAGTCCTGAAGCGCCTCGATGAGCGCCTCGGAGGAGTCGAGATCGAGGTGGTTCGTCGGCTCGTCCATCACCAGCAGGTTGGCCGGCTTCACCAGCAGCCGCGCGAGCGCCACGCGCGCCCGCTCCCCACCCGAGAGCACGCCGATCTTCTTGTCGACGTCGTCACCCGAGAACAGGAACGAGCCGAGCACGCTGCGCACCCACGACTGCGGCTTGTCGGGCACCAGCTCCATGATCTCTTCGAGAATGGTGCGCGATTTCTCGAGCGTGTCGGCGTGGTGCTGGGCGTAGTAGCCGAGCTTCACGTTGTGCCCGAGCTTCACCGTGCCGGCGTCGGGCTCGAGCTCTCCCGTCAGCACGCGCAACAGCGTCGTCTTCCCCGCGCCGTTCAAGCCCGTCACCGCGACCTTCTGGCCGCGCAGCAGCATCGCGTCGAGGCCGGCGTAGACGACGTGATCGCCGTAGGCCTTCTTGATGCCCGTCAGCGTCACCACGTCACGGCCCGGCTGCGTCGTCGGTGGGAACGAAAAGCCAACCGTGTTGCGCTCGCGGTGGACCTCGACGGTCTCCATCTTCTGCAGCTGCTTCATCTTCGACTGCGCCTGGGCCGCCTTGCTCGCCTTGGCCTTGAAGCGATCGACGAACGCCTGGAGCTGCTCCCGTTTGGCCTCGATCTTCTGCTGCGTCGCGAGCAACCGCTCGGCCTCTTCCGCGCGCAGCCGCCGGTAGTCCTCGAAGTTGCCGGTCCACGAGCGCACGCCCTCGACCTCGAGCGACACGACGCGGTTGATCTGCCGGTTGAGGAACTCGCGATCGTGGCTGATGAGCACCATCGCCTTGCGCGACCGTTTCATGAACCCGTCGAACCAGGCCAGCGTCGGCAGATCGAGGTGGTTCGTCGGCTCGTCGAGGAGGAGGAGATCGGGATCCTGCAGCAGCAACCCCGCGAGCGCGGCCCGCATGCGCCAGCCGCCTGAGAACTGGGTCGTGTCCTTGGTCAGCTCCGAGAGCTGGAAGCCGAGCCCGAGCAGAATGCGCTCTGCCTGGTGCTTGCCGTAGTGCTCGTCGAAGTGATCGCGCTCCTCGTGCAGCTCGGCGAGCGTGGTGGCCAGCTCGAGCTGCTCGGCTTCTTCGGTCGCTTCGCCCAGCAGGCGCTCGGTCACCGTCAACCGCTCGTCGAGCGAGTCGCGCCCCGGCACCGACGACAGCACCGCGTCGACGAGCGGCCCTTCCGGAAGGCTCTGGAGCTCTTGCGCGAGGTAGCCGACGCGAGCGTTGCGGCGGAAGGTGATCGAGCCTTCGTCCGCGTGCACCTGCCCGACGAGGATCTTGAGGAAGGTCGACTTCCCGGTGCCGTTCGCACCCACCAGGCCGATGCGATCGGTGGGCCCGATCGTCAACGCAGCGCCCTCGAAGAGGGCCTTCTTCCCGTACGACAGCGACAGCTTCTGGACGATGACGAGGCTCACGGCGCGTGCGCCATAGCAGTGAGTGCGCCTTGAATCGACCGTGACACCTCGGGTAGGTGCCCCTCTCCTCGTCGGCCGGACGGGGCCGCTGGGGAGCAGCCATGAACTCGAAGACGCATTCGGTGCTGTTCGCGCTCGCCCTCGGGTCCGCGTCACTCGCGGTCACCGCCTGCACGCCCGTCAAGAGCTGCAGCGCGTCGAACTGCAGTGGCTGCTGCTCCGAACAGGGACAGTGCCTCGCCGGCAACGGAAACACTGCCTGCGGTCGCGGCGCGAACCGCTGCAAGGCATGCAGCCTCAACGAGATGTGCCTCGCCACGACCGGCTCCTGCATCGGCGGCATGGGCGGCGGCGGAGCGATGGGCACGGGTGGTGGGAGCACTGGAACCGGCGGCGGCACCCCGGGCACCGGCGGCGGAACAGGCGGCTTCGGAGGTTCAGGCGGCAGCGGCGGCGGCTCAATCAACCCCGACGACGTCGAGGGCGCCTGCACCCAGACCTGGGTCTCCGACGTCGACGCCGGCGCTCGCCCCTGCGCCTTCGGAACGAACCCGCCCACCGCCATGGTGATCTCCGAAGACGGTGGCGTGCTCTCGATCTCGTCGGCGGTGCGCGCTGACGGCACCTTCACCCTGGCGAACGTGCCCATGGGCCCCTACTTCGTGAAGGTCGGCACCACCTGGCTCGAGACGAGCGAGCGCCGCATCAGCCTCAGCTTCGAGTCGCTCGGCCGCGTCGACGGCGCGCTGGCCGGCGCGTCCACCACGTTGACCGTCAACGCGACCGGCATGACGGCGTGGGACAGCCAGAGCCACTTCATGAGCCTCTACAGCTCGAACGCCGGCATCGCGATGGAGGGCTTCAGCTTCTACACGGCCTCCATGCCCTTCGGCGGGGAGACCTCGTTCAACTTCGCCATTCCCTGGGATCTCTACTCGTCTCAGCTCGCCACGCCGATGCTGGACTCGACCAAGGGCGACTCGGCCATCGTCACGCAGATGAGCAGCGACCAGACCGGCGAGTACCGCATCCTCGCGGCGGCCACGGCCAGCTCGGTCGCGATGGTCTCGGGTCAGGCGAACACGGCGACGGCGGCGTTGACGGTGCCGCCCAGCTCGAACACGCCCCTCGACGTGAACCTCGCGTCGTTCTCGGCGGCTGCGACGGACTTCACGATGGGCACCGACACGGCGCTGAACGTGGAGTTCAACACCGGACCCAAACCAGTGCACGAGCGGGGCGCCGATGGCCTCGCGTTCGTGTGGGGGTGGTACCCGCAGCCGGGCGCGACGTCGACGCTCCCGAACCCGGTCAGCTACCCGAACCCGTTCCCTTCGTCCTGGGGCACCAGCGTCGCCGTGCAGTACGGCAACACCGTGTCGCGCCTGGCGCCGGGAGCCTTCGAGCCACGCCGCTACTTCTCGGGCGTGGCGATGACGCTGCCCATCCAGGCCTTGAGCTCACCGGTGACGTCCACGCTGAGCCCTCCGAAGGACGTGCAGCTCAACGGAATGCCCTTCTCCACCGCGCAGATGGGCGTGACGCGCTCACCCACCATCACCTGGACGGCGCCGTCGGTCGGCATGCCCAACCGCTACCTGCTCCGCGTCGAGCAGCTTCAGGTCAGCCAGAGCCGCACGACGGGGCGGGTGGCCGCGGTGTTCTATCTGCTGCCCAGCGACTCCACGTTCACCATTCCGCCGAACATCCTGCTCACGGGGCAGTCGTATGTGCTCGTGCTGTCCTCGTTCAAGAGCCTCGGCAACGTCACCCGCGACCTCTACGACTTCCGCTTCCCGATCGCGTCGGGGGCCGTCGTCTCGGGCGTCGTCAGGCCATGAGTTCCGTTTCGACCGCGGCGCGGGCCGTGCTAGCGCGCACGCTTCCTTCATCGTCAGGGGGCTTCATGCGTCTGTTCGCGTTCGCTGTCTCGTTCACCATCGGCGTCATCGGTGCGGTCTCGTGCACGCCAGTCAAGAGGTGCACGCCCGCGACCTGCACCGGCTGCTGCACGGCGACCGACTCCTGCGACATGGGCAACACCCCGATGTCGTGCGGCAAAGGTGGAGCGCTCTGCGATCGGTGCGTAGGCGCGCAGCTGTGCACCGCCGGTGAGTGCCAGGGCAGTACGGGCGTCGGCGGCGGGAGCGGCGGCGGCTCCTCGGGCGGAGGCACGGCGGGAGGCGCGAGCGGCGCGGAGATCTCGGGCAGCTACCAGGAGCTCTGGGGGTGGGACGGTGACGGCGGGCGCTCTGCGACGCTCTCGAACTTCGATCGCGCCAACGTCGGCGTCTGGTACCGCGACGGCGGCGTCTTCGACTACAAGCGCGGCTTCGGGAACGCCGATGGCACCTTCGTGGTGCGCGACGTTCCGGAGGGCGAGATCACCCTGCGCCTCGACAAGCGCTACTTCGTCACCACCCAACGCCGGGTGAGCTTCGACACCTTCAACGGAGGCCGCCGTGATGCGCCCCAGGCAACCAGCGAGTCGCTGCTCCGCCTGACGATGCGCGGGCTCTTGCCGATCAACGCCGACACCAACCGCGCCGGCGTGTTCTTCACCCAGTCCAGCGGAGCCGTGACCAACCTCGAGAACGTCGCGCGCCCCGTCACGCCCGCCGGCTCCACCAGCATCGAGTCCGATCTCGACTGGGTCGCCGCCAGCAGTGGGCTTGGCTATGGGTTGCCTGACTCGACGAAGGGCGACCTGGGCTTCGCGCTGCAGTACCGCACGACCGTCACCGACGCCGGGAGCAACACCACGCTGAGCCGCTCCGCTGCGTTCGGCGCCGTGACGCTCGCCAACGGTGGGACGGCTGACGCCGTCGCCGACCTCACGGCGCCCACGGCCCAGGCCCTCACCTTGAACTTCGACAAGGCCGCCTTCACGGCGCTGCGCGGCAGCTTCGGGCGCGACACGATACCGGGTGACTTCGGCGTGCAGGTCGCGACCTCACCCTCACCCGCGCCTCACCGCTACGTCGGCCAGGCGACGATCTCGATCGCCAGCGCGTTGTCGGTCGAGACGGCGCCGACCCCGACCCTCGACGTGCCTGCGGCGTTCCCCGCGAGTTGGGGCCGCACCGTGTTCGCGTACTACATCGTCGATCAGCGCCGTTCCCCGACCGATGGCGGGACCCCGACCGTCTTCAACGGCGGCGTGACGATGACCGACGCACCCGAGACCTTCATGGGCAACGTCACGCCCCGGCTCACGCCCGTTCGCGGCGCGCAGATCGAAGGCCGCAACTTCATCGAGGATCAGTCGGGCATCACCACCACGCCGACCCTCGCGTGGATGGCGCCCTCCACCGGCACGGTGAGCAGCTACCGCGTCAGCATCAACCGCCTCGACACCTCGGGCAACGTGGCCGAGCTCTGGCGCATCTACACGCCGAACATCGGCGTCACGCTGCCGCCGGGCATTCTCGTGGCTGGCACCGCGTACGTGTTCGAGCTCGAGGCGCTCTCGTTCGGCCAGGGAGGCATCAGCTTCACGCTCCCCTACGCCTCCTCGAGCGTGGTCAGCGGCGTCTTCCGTCCGTAGGCTCGCCTCGAGGTGGAGTGCGCTACACTCCGGGCGCGCCAATGACTGACCCGATCGAACAGGTGAACGCCAACGCCTTGCTCGGCCAGCTCGTCGATGGCCGATACCAGGTCGAGTCCGTGCTCGGGCAGGGCGGCATGGGCGTGGTGTTTCGCGCGGTGCAGACGTCGGTGCAGCGCCCAGTCGCGATGAAGACGCTGCACCCGCAGCTGGCGATGGCGCCGACGTTCTTCGAGCGTTTCAAGCGCGAAGCCGAGATCGCCAGCCGCCTGCACCACCCGAATATCATCACCATCTTCGACTTCGGGCGGACGGCAGACGGCACCTGCTACTACGTGATGGAGATGCTCGAGGGCGTGAGCCTTCGGCAGCGGGTGAAGAATGACGGACCGATGACGCTACGTCAGGCCGCCGCGATGATCGAACAGGCTACGCTCGGCGTCGGGCACGCGCATAAGCAGAACGTGATTCACCGCGATCTCAAGCCGCACAACGTGATGCTCAGCCTCATCGACGGCAACGAGTACGTGAAGGTGCTCGACTTCGGCCTCGTGAAGGCGATGGAACAGGAAGACGAGGAGCAGCTCACCTCGACCGGCCAGGTGCTCGGCACGCCCCAATACATGCCGCCCGAGCAGGCCGGTGGAGAACACGTCGATCAACGCTCCGATCTCTACTCGCTCACCGGCGTCTTCTATTACTGCCTCACCGGGCACTCCCCCTTCGGCGCGAACACGGTCCGCAAGGCGCTCCAGGCCTCGCTGACCCAGAAGCCGCCCGCCATCGCGACGTACCGCCAGGGCGCGCCCGTGCCCGACGCCATCGATCGCTTCTGCCAGAAGGGCCTCGAGGCCGAACCGGGCGCGCGCTACCAATCTGCCGAGGACTTCATCGAGTCGCTCCACGCCGCGCTCTCGGGAACACCCGACAGCGTGCTCGACGCGGTGCCACAGTACATGCTCGAACCGGGGAAAGACGCCTACAGCGGCTCGTCGAGCGGGTCTGGGCGGGGAAGCTCGAAGATGGGCTCCCGCGCGCCGGTGAAGGCCGTCTCGGCGGTGAACAAGCCGAAGACCGAGCAGCCCTCGAAGGTCGAGCCGGCGGTCGAGTCCGTGGCCCCCTCTTCGCCTGTGCCCGGGAGACCGATCCCGCTCGGAGCGATCGTCGCCGTCGGCGCGGTCCTCGTTCTCGTCATCGTCGGAGCCTTCGGTTTCAAGTCCCGCCAGGTCGCCAGCGAGCAGGTCACCGAGCGGCCCACGACGCAGCCCAACCAACCCCACACAACGGCGAGCGCATCAAACGCCGTGATTCGCGTGGAGCTCAAGAGCATCCCCGAAGGGGCCGAGGTGCTCGAAGGCGACGTAACGCTGGGTACGACGCCTCTGTCGATCCCGTGGGATCGCGCGCAGAAGCGCACGCTCGTCTTCCGGCTCGCGGGACACAAAGACCTCGAGAAGTCGCTCAAACCCGACGCTGATCAGGAGTTCGAGTTTCCGCTCGAGGCGCTGCGAAAACCCGCGCCAGGGGTCAAGCCTCCCGTGAAGAACCCACAGAAGCCGCAAGGGGACGACATCAGCGCCTTCGACTGATGGAATGGGCGGTGTCGCTGCAGACTCTGCCCTGCTCAAGCGCCTGATTTTCATGACAAAGAAGATTGGAACGCGGGGGGCGCTTCCCGCGTTGGTCTCGTCGGGTATGGTGCCCGCTGCTTTCCGAGACCCTTTGTCATGACCATCGCGCTCGCCACCCAGGTTGCCTTCAAAGAGAAGATGCCCGAAGGCCACTTCGGCGACCTGCCCGACACGAGCAGCGCGATTCTGCAGGCGCGGATCAAGGATCTGCAGCTGCACCTCAAGGGCACGCGGCTCGAGCGCTTCATCGGCCAGCTCTATGAGGAACTCGAGGCCCGCGGCGTCTCGCTCCGCCCCCAGTGCTACCTCTCGGATCAGTGGGGCTGTCCCTCGGGCGTGCCGGTCATCGGCATCCCCTTCTATCTCGCGGATCCACAGCTGACGCAGATCGAGGATCGACTGGGCGGCGGCGCAGAAGACGAGCGCGAGATCATGATGTACCTGCGCCACGAGGCCGGGCACGCGATCAACTACGCCTACAAGTTGTACGAGAGCGACGAGTGGAAGAAGCTCTTCGGTGACTTCGGCAAGCCGTACCTCGAGACCTACAAGCCGCAGCCCTTCAGCCGGAAGTACGTGCTGCACATCTCGGGCTGGTACGCGCAGAAGCACCCCGACGAAGACTTCGCCGAGACCTTCGCGGTGTGGCTTACGCCGCAGTCGCGCTGGGCCGAGCGCTACAAGGGGTGGGGCGCGCTCAAGAAGCTGCAGTACATGGACGAGACGATGCGCAAGCTGGGGCGCACGCCGGCGACCGTGACGCTCGACGATCGCGACGTCGACGTGGGTGAGATGGAAGAGACCGTTCTCGACCACTACCGCCAGCGGCAGCTCGCCGAGAAGATCGACCTGCAGATCGGCGACCAGCTCGACGAAGATCTCATCAACCTCTTCGAGCCGCCCGCGCTCGCCGACGTTCGCGCCGACACGCTCATTCGCGCCGAGCGGCAGGGCCTGCTCGCGGCGGTCGCGCAGTACTCTGGCGTCAGCCGCGCCGTCGTCGTCTCGGTGCTCGAACACCTCACGGATCGGACGACGGCGCTCAACCTCACCGTGAAGCGCGATCAGGCGCACCACTACACGACGCGGCTCACCTCGCTGATCACCGCGCTCACGATGAACTACCTGTACACCGATCGTTTCTTCGAGACCGAGTAGTGGCGCGCTGACGAATGTGGATCACCTCGCGCGAGCGCGGGGCTAAGGTCGCCAGCGAATGGCCGCCAACATTCCGCCGCTCAAAGTGGCCGTGCTGCACTACCAGCCAGCCACCGACCCGATGGATCCGGTCGTCACGCACATCTGCGAAGCCCTGACCGCGCTGGGGCACACTCCAGTCACCATCGCCGTGCATGATCGCGTGTTCCCCGTGTTGCAGGCGATCGAAGACTCCCGCGCCGATCTCGTCTTCAACGTCTGCGAGACGTTTGCGGATGACTACCGCATGGAAGTCAACGTCGCGGCGCTGATGGAGATGGCGCACGTCCGCTTCACCGGCTCGGGCACGGCTGGTCTGTTGCTGGCTCAAGACAAGATCCTCACCAAACAGCTGCTCGAGTACCACGAGGTGCCGACGCCGAACTTCCTCACCTTCAACGGCGACACGTTCGAGGCGTTCGGCCGAATGACGTTCCCGCTGATCGTCAAGCCGGCGAAGTCCGACGCCTCGCTCGGCATCGGCACGCACTCGGTCGTGAAGGACTGGGACGAGCTCACCCGCCGCGTGCGAGAGATTCGCAAGACGCTCAACGACGAGTCGCTGGCCGAAGAGTTCATCGATGGCCGCGAGGTCTACGTCGGCGTCATCGGGACGACGGCGAAGCCCGAGATCCTTCCGATCATCGAGCTCGACTGGGGCAAGTGGGAGCCCGGGAAACCCAAGGTGAGTGACCGCGAGGTGAAGTTCGGGGCGGTCAGCGACGACAGCCCCTGCCTCGAGATCGCCAAAGACCTGAGCCCCGAGCTGAAAGCGCGCATCGAGCGCAGCGCCCTGCTCGCCTTCCGCGCCCTCAAGATTCGCGACTACGCCCGCGTCGACTTCCGCATCTCTGAGAAGGGCGAGGCGTACGTCCTCGAGGTGAACCCGAACCCGTACCTCGAGAAGGACAGCGAGCTCGCCATGGCCGCCGAGGAGCGGGGGTTGTCCTACACGCAGCTCATCGGCCGCATCGTCGAATCGGCAGCCAGCCGGTATGTCTTCAAGGCCAAACCCGACAAGACGACGACCGGAGAGACCCCACAAGCACAGGCCTGAAAAGGGGCCACACCCCTGTAGCGGCTGGTAGCGAATGGGCGATTCTCTTGATCCATTCTCAAGGCGCGCTCAGGATTCGATCTGTTCCGTAGCCCCGAGGAGATCCCATGCCGAATCGCCGCCTGTTCCGCGTCATCGCTCTCGCTGTCGTCACCGCCATTTTCTCGACGAGCTGCATGCTCTCGCGCGCAGTCGATCGCGCGTTCCTCGGCCTCACCGTCATGCGGCCGAGCTTCGACGCGCGAAAGACGACCGGCGTCTTCCTCCTGCCGCTCACCTTCGCGATCGACATCGCGACCTTCCCGATCCAGGCGCTGCTGGTGGTGATCCTCGGCGACAACTTCCCGTTCAAGGACACCGAGGTCGTCAACCAGATGTATGCGCTCAACCAGCACCCGCAGCTGCAGAAGTTGTCGCCCGAGCGCCGCGCGTTCGCGATGAAGGAATTCGAGAGCCTCATCCGGTCGGGTCAGCTCGACCGCCACACCACGCTCGCCCTCACCGACGAAGGGCAGTGGGTGACGGTGAAGGTGGACGAGGAAGGCCGTCAGCAGATGCTCGCCCGCGCCCAGGCGACCGAGGCCGCGCCCGAAGTCGTCTGCGAGCGCTGAAGTGCAGTTGGGGCCGAGGGTGCGTCAGGGCCAGGAGGCGCGACGAGCGCACCGCCGTCGCGAAGCGCGCATCGGTGACTGCAGCGCCAAGACGCCTCCGAAACGACGGCTGCAAGCCCAGCCGACGACTGCAACCCCAGCCGTTGTTTCTCGCGAAGCTCGGCGCTCACGCCGAAATCACCTTCGACACGGCATCGACGACCTCCTTCTCGGAGGGGAACCCTGAGAGCGCTTTCTTGCTCACCACCACGCCGTCCACGGCGATCTCGAAGATCCCACCGCTCCCCTTCACCAGGGTGGCCTCGACGTCGAGCTCACTCTTCAGCGCGGCTGCCGCCCGGGCAGCCCGAGGCGCGTAGCCTCACGACGTGCAGTACGTGATCGTGACGGTCTTCATGACAGCACGTCGTAGCCAAGGCGAGCGACCAGCGCCAGCACCACCCCGAGCACCACCCGCCTGACCAACCGATCGCCGCCCTTCACCGCGAGCTGCGCGCCGAGGGTGCCGCCGACGAATTGCCCGACGGCCATGGGGAGCGACACCTTCCACACCACCAACCCCTGCGAGACGAACAGGAGCATCGCGGCGAGGTTCGAGGCGAAGTTGACGACCTTCGCGTTCGCCGTGGCCTGCTGAAGCGAGAGGTGCAGGACGGTGACGAAGGTGATGATGAGGAACGTGCCGGTGCCGGGGCCAAAGAAGCCGTCGTAGGCGCCGATCACCAACGCGAGCCCGCCCGCCTTGAACAACGCGTGGGTCAACGGAGGCCGCGAGGCGCCCTCTGCTGGTGGGCGAACGAAGGCCACCACGACCCCGGCGACGACGAGCAGCACCAGCACCAGCGGCTTGAGCACCTTCGGCTCGAGGAGGAGGACGAGCCGTGCGCCCAGGAGCGAGCCGACGAACCCCAGGGGAAAGAGCCATCGCGCCCGAGGCCTGTCGATCAGGCCGGCCCGCGCGAACCGCCAGAACGCGGCGCCCGAGCCGAACACCGCCGCCCCCTTGTTGGTGCCGAAGACGAGGTGTGGCGGCAGGCCGGCCGTCAGGAGCGCGGGGACGGTGAGGAGGCCGCCCCCGCCCGCGATGGCATCGATGAGCCCCGCCACGAAGGCGACGCCCGTCAACGCGGCGATGGTGGTCAGCGGGAGCTCCACAGGGAGCCGACTGATACCCCGTCACTTCGTCGCGCGCTTCTCGAACCGCTCCATCCGAGAGGTCAGCTGATCTCGTTGCTTCGGCGTGAGCAGCTGGTGCACCTCGAGCGCCTTGTCGACCATGACGTGCGCGAAGGCGCGAACGTTCTCGAGCTGAGCGTCCACCACCTGGTGCACGGCGTTTGCGTCGGGCGCCGTCGAGCTCCACTGCGTCAGCAGCGTCGCCCGCGCTCCCTGCGCTTGTTGGGCGAGGGGTTTCGCCTTCGCGATCGCATCCTTCGTGATGGCCTGCACCCGCTCACGCTGCGCCTGGGTCGCGTCCACTTCGTCGAGCGTGTCGTCGACCTTCCACTGCACCATCTTCTCCATGCGCTCGGCACGGTTGCCGCCACCACAGCCCGTTGCGCCCACGACAGCGACCGACAACCCCATCAGCATCCACTTCGACATGACGACTCCTGGTCTTCGATGACGCGGAGAATTCCGCGTGACCCAAGAAACCCCTGGCGTGTCAGCCGCAGCTGTCGAAGCGGTGAAGAAGTGTGAAACGGGCGACGGCGGCTACTTCACGACGACCAGCGGAATGCTGTTCGCACGCCCCTCGACGGTGACGAAGTTGACCGTGCCGCCATCAGCGCCAGAGGCGGGCAGCGGCCCCGGGACATCAGACAGCCCCTTCAACCAGCCGTGAGCGGCGCGCACCTTGTCGATGTTGCCGATGACGGTGACGGCATTGATTTCATAGTCCGGCTCGGCGCGTCGAAGCACCGTCGCGACGACCGCGTTTTCCCAGTACCTCCCGGAGAGCATCGACGCGTCCATCGCGAGGAGCCGTTCGCAATCGCCGCTGACGAACCGAAGGTGTGTGCGCTTCACCTTGCATGGCGTGACCGACGACCACTTCACGCCACCGTCCGGCTGCTCGCACCGCAGCTCACAGCCGCCCCTCACCTCGAGGCTGATGACCGAGACCGCGCTGTCGGCGCTGGTGGTCGACCAGGCAAACTGGCTCTCGGACAGACGTGGCTCGCCGACGACCGTCGCCCGGCCAGAGGACGACGGGAGCAACCCCAGGCGTTGGGACTTCGGGGGCCACTGAGACGAATGGTGAAAAGCGCCGCCGTGGACGACCCCGCGCACCTTCACGGTGGCGACGACGGGCACGGAGAACGCGCCGAAGAGCCCGGCACGGCGAGATGCGACCTGCGCGGTGACGCTGCGCTCGATTCCGGCCTCGGCACCTTCCCCGATCGCCTCGGCGGCCGACATGGTGACCACCAAGGCCCACGGGGTCGCGCGTCAGACCGACCGCCTTGAGCTCGACTCCGAACTCCTCGGCGAAGGACGACGCGTCGGTGACCGAGAAGCGCATCGCCACACGCGCCGCTGCGGCCTCGAGCTTCGCGGGCATCAGGCGGGCGGTCACGAACGGCCACCCGATGGCGCCGACGACGACGATCAGCCCGCCGACTGGCACGAGCCAGCTCGACAGCCCCCGGACCCACCGGCCGCCCCCGGGTGGTTCCCGACGGGACCCGCGAGTTTTGGTGGGTCCTCGGTCGGTCTTTCGCATCGTCTGATGCGGCCACAGGCCTGCGGCGTGCCGTTTCAGAACTGAACGAGGGCGTGATCGGATGAGGCGGTCACGCGATGCGGCTGCGACGCGAGATCGAGGACGACGCGGGTCCGGTTGCCCTGCTTTCCGAGTCGGACCCGGGTGATGAGCGCAGACGAAGGCGCCATGGCATGGCTCCTGGCGGGCGGGCTTCCTTCGATGTCGAAGACGAGGCGCGGTGGGTCAGAGAGCGTGAAGACGCGAGCCACATGCGAATCGGCCCGGAGCTCGGGCCGAACGTCGAGGCCCTCGGGGGACGCGCGCCAGGAGACGGCCGTCGCGGCGCCCGACGGCAGGCGAAGCTGACCGTCAGCGGGATCACCTCGGGGTGATGGTGGCCGGCGAGCTGCAGCCCTGAGCACAGCCGCCCCGGAAGACGACCGGGGCGTCAGAGCAGCAACGGGTGGTGGGGTCATCGCGTCCGGCCCGAGCCTTGGCGAAGCGGCAGGTGCCGCGCTCGGCTCGGGCGGGCTCGGCGGAGAAGCGACCGGTGTTGGGGTCGCGGCCAGCGGGGGCGTCGGCGAAGCGACCAGCGCGCCCGGCGCGAGCGTTGGCGGCTCGAGCGGCGCGGCGACGGCTTCGAGCGAAGCGACCGCAGTGGCCCGCGTCGTGGGCACTTCGCCGCTCAGCGCTGAGGCTGGCGCTGGGGGCGTCGGCTCCCGGAGTGCGACCGCGGAGGTTGGGGCGTCCTTCACCGCCTCTGAGTTCCCGGGCTCGGCCTCGTCGACCGCAGGCATCACGGCCGCGGCGAGCTCTTCCGTGGTTCTCGGCGCCACCGCCACCACGGCGAGCGGCCCAGGGCCTTCGTTCTCCGCCGGAAGCGGCAGCGGCTCGTTCGGAACCAGCAGGATGGCGGCGCAGCTGACCGCGGCGGCGCCGAGCAGGGCGACCATCGGCCACCAGCGACGTCGGCGGGGCGCGACCTTGAGCGGCTTCCCCGTGTCGAGCGACTCCACGAGGTACTCGACGAGCTCACCCGCGCGCGGGTGGAGGTAGTCGGTGAATCGAACGCCGCACCCCTGGAAGCGCCCGTCGATCTCGGAGGGGTTGGAGCGGCACCAACGGACCTCGCCCTGGGCGAGCGGGAGCGCCTGCCCTCTGGCTTCGAGCGAGATGGCGACGCGCGTTCCAGGCTCGAGCGGCTGCGGCATGCGCACGAAGAGCCCGTGGCGCGAGAGGTTCGCCGACAGCGTTCGCCACGCACGCGGCTCGCCGTCGATCGTCGTCACCCGCACCGGGTGCTTGAATCGAACTCGCCGCCCACGGTGATCATCGGCCGTCATCACGCTCCAAGTCTGTGGCAGCGACGACTGGCAGCAAGTTTCCGGTCTCGATGGGAACCCCCACCTGCACCTCGGGTCGGCGCCGTTGTAGGACCTGGTTTGTGCTGAAGATCTTCCGGCGCCAGCGACAGGCCCTGCCCGTGTCGGAGTTCGAGGCGCTTCGAGCCAGCGTCATGGCCTCGGCCTTCGTCGGTTCCAGCACCCTCAATGGACCGTTCGAGTCGAGCCGCGGCTTTGGCGTCACCTTCACGCAGGCCGGGCTCGGCGAACTCACGAAGCGCTTCCCTGCCCTCGCCCCGTGGCTCACCGCTGCGCTCGGAGCGCCAGCGATTCGCGCGCTCACCCCGTGGTGGCGGCGGGTGCCATCACGGGTTCCAAACGCGTGGTACCTGAACCTGTTGATGGTGGGGCCAGGCGCCGAGGTCGCACGTCACATCGACGGCACCTTGATGGGGCCCGCGGGCGTCACCGAACACCCGCCGCAGTGCGTCTCGGTGCTCTACCTGTCGGTCCCGGCGACGACGGGCGGCATGCTCGAACTCTGGAACGGTACGATCCCCGTCGGGCTGATCACTCCGAGGACCGGAGAGGCCGTTCATTTTCGCGGCGATCTCGCGCACGCGGTTCGCTCCTTCGAAGGGCCAGCCGATGCGCGACGCGCGTCGCTGGTGATCGAGCAGTACGCCTTCGAGCCCGAGGCGCTCGCTCGGCTCCCTGTGTTCCAGCTCGATTCGCGCGCCGGCTTCAGCGCCTACCTGAAGGACCACGCCGGGCGGCCAGCGAAGCCCTTCGAGCTCGAGACGTAGTCAGACGCGGCTGGCCAGGCGCTCGCGATACTCCTCGATGGGGAAGAGTTCGACCTCGGCCCCACCGCGACGCTTGCCATCAGGGGAGTAGTCGAAGGGGTCGTCGACGTCGCGGATCAGCCGAAGCATGTAGACGTAGATGAGGGTGAGCACCGGCACGAGGATGAACTCGGCGAGGGTCGACTTGTATTTCGAGCACACCACGAGGATGAGGATCAGGCCGAGCAGCGTCTCGAGCAGTGCGTAGGCAGGTGGCAGGAACCCGGTGCGCGAGATCACGTCCATTCGTGAGACCGTCTTCCGCAAGCTCGCGAGCTGAGGCACCGCGCGGGAAGCGTAGGGGCCAGCGCCATCGCGCTCGAGGGTCTGGAGCACGCCGTTGAAGGCGCTGAGGGCGTCGAAGACCTGCGCCGTCGTCTTGCGTTTGAAGATCCAGTCGCGCACGCCATCGGTCATCGTCAGCAACGACGCGCGCAGCTCGCCGAGCTTGAGCGTGGACCGCGTCGACGCCGCCAGGACGAGAATCTCTTCCAGGAGTTCGAGCGTCGTCGCCACCTCGGCCGGGAGCTTCTCCGCTTCCTTGTAGTCACTCAGGGTCCCCGTCAGCAGAAAGCCGGTGAGGAAGACGCCAGCCGTGAGGACGACGCCGACGTCGCCGAACTCGACCGCGCCGCTCCACCCTGCCCCAAACTCGAGGCCTGCCTTGAGCGCCGTGACGAGGACCACGAACGGCAACGTCGTCAGCATCAATTTCCACTTGAGCACGAGGATCCCTCCGGTGCGGATGCTACCCCCCGGTCGCCTGACGTCCGCGCATGAAACCGGCGTGGGGGCTGATTACGCTCCCGGCCATGCGCTTCAAAGGAACCGAGTCGTACCTCACCAGTGAGAGTCTGCGCGCGGCGGTCGATTGTGCCGTGGCGCTCCAACGGCCGTTGCTCGTCAAGGGAGAGCCCGGCACCGGCAAGACGTTGTTAGCAGAGGCCATCGCGGCTGCGATGGGCCTGAAGCTCCTCACCTGGAACGTGAAGTCGACCACGAAGGCGCAAGACGGGCTGTACGTCTACGACGCCGTCCAGCGCCTGCACGACAGCCGCTTCAACGACAAAGACGTGCGGGACATCCGCCAGTACCTCCGCATGGGGCCTCTGGGAGAGTCCTTCGCGGCGCCCGAGCGCCGGGTGCTGTTGATCGACGAGATCGACAAGGCCGACCTCGAGTTCCCCAACGATCTGCTCCACGAGATCGATCGCATGCGCTTCCGGGTGATCGAGACCGACGAAGAGGTCGTCGCGAAGCACCGGCCGGTGGTGGTGATCACCTCGAACAACGAGAAGGATCTGCCCGACGCGTTCCTTCGGCGCTGCGTCTTCCACTTCATCGAGTTCCCCGAGAAGGACCTGATGCAGCGCATCGTTCACGTGCACCACCCCGACCTCGCCGATCGCATGGTCGACCAGGCGCTGGGGGTCTTCTACGAGCTGCGCGCGTTCTCCCGGCTGCGCAAGCGCCCGTCCACGAGCGAGCTGATCGACTGGCTGGCGGCGCTCAAGTCGGCTGGCCTCTCGAGCGTAAAGCTCGACGAGCAGCTGCCGTTCATCGGCGCGCTCCTCAAACGCGAGCAGGACCTGATGGCCTTCGCCGATCAGTTCGGCGGGAAGATGCCCAGGAAGGCCTGATGTTCCTCCCGTTCCTCTACGAGCTGCGCAGTCGCAAGGTGCCGGTGGGCGCGACTGAGGCCGTGGCGCTCGGCCAGGCGCTCGTCCAGGGTCTGCACGACAGCTCGCTCGAGGGCTTCTACTTCGTCTCTCGCGCGCTCCTCGTGCACGACGAGAAGCACCTCGACGCGTTCGATCAGGCGTTCGCGAAGCACTTCCAGGGCATCGAGTCGGCGTCGATGGAGATCACCCAGCAGCTGCTCGACTGGGTGCGAGACGCGAAACAACCCGACCGCCGCCTGACGCCCGAAGAGAAGGCGCTGCTCGAGCAGCTCGACCTCGAGACGCTCCAGAAGCTCTTCGAGCAACGCATGCGTGAGCAGAGAGAACGCCACGACCGCGGCAACACGTGGATCGGCACGGCCGGGACGTCCCCCTTCGGGAACACCGGCAAGGGCGAGCGCGAAGGCGTGAAGGTCGGTGACGCCGCTGGCATGCGCAGCGCAGTGCAGAAGGCCGGCGAGCGCGCCTACAAGGAGTACCGCGACGATCTCGTGCTCGACGTTCGGCAGATGCAACTGGCGCTCCGAAAGCTGCGGGCGTTCGCGCGCGAAGGCGCTCACGACGAGCTCGACCTCGACAAGACGATCAGCGAGACGGCCCGCAACCTCGGGGAGCTCGAGGTCGTCACCAGGCCTCCACGCAAGTCGAACACCCGCGTGATCCTGCTGATGGACGTGGGCGGCTCGATGGACCCCTTCGCCCACCTGGTCTCGCGCCTCTTCACCGCGGCGAAGAAGGCGACGCACTTTCGCGAGCTGCGCACGTACTACTTCCACAACTGCGTCTACGGGCGCGTCTACAAGCAGGCCAACTTCCGCGAGCCGATCACCCTGCCCCAGCTGTTCGCCGAGACGGACCGCCGATACAAATTGATCGTCGTCGGTGACGCGCTGATGGCCCCGTGGGAGCTGATGAGCGTCTCAGGCTGGAGCGACGACGAGGGCCTCGAGGGCATGGTGCACCTGATGCGGCTGCGAGAGCACTTCCCGGCGAGCGCCTGGCTCAACCCCGAGCCGCCGTCGAGCTGGTGGCAGACGACGGTGGACGTCATCCGCAAGGTGTTTCCGATGTACCCTCTGACCCTGGAAGGGCTCGGCGACGCGGTCGGCTCGGTGACGAAGGCGAGGTGACGGTCGATGGCGAAGGAAACGAACGACCTGCGCACCTGGTTGCCCACCATCGCCCTCTTCGGCGGACTGGAAGAGGCCAGCCTCAAGCGGGTGATCGGCATGCTCGGAGAGCACCACTTCGAGCCCGGCACCGAGGTGTGCAAGCAGGGCGAGGCGGGCCGCGCGATGTTCCTGGTCCGACACGGGGAAGTCGTGGTCTGCCGCGATGACGACGCCGGCGCGCGCCGCAAGCTCGTCCGCATGGGTGCCGGGGAGTTCTTCGGCGAGATGACGCTCATCGACATCCAGAAGCGCAGCGCCAGCGTGGTGGTGGAGAAGCCCTCGCTGATCTTCTCGCTGGGCAACCGCGACCTCTACCGGCTCTACCAGGAAGACCCGAACGGCTACGTGATGATCCTCCAGAACCTCTGCCGGGAGCTGTCACGTCGCCTGCGCGTCACCAACAACCGGCTTCAGACGCTGGCGAGCGAGAGCGATGACAACGAGAGCACGCTCATTCGGCCAGCGGTCAAGCCGGGACGCTGACGCGAACGACCACCTCGGGCTTGATCTTCAGCGTGCCCAGCATCGCGGAGTACGGCGTGATGCCAAAGTCGCGCTGATCGAAGTGGAACTCGGCGACCCGCTGCCCACCGACGTCCTTCCGCGTCCCCCGGACGTCTCTCGTCACGCCGTGGAGCGTCAGCCGCCCCTCGACGCTCTCGGCAGTGACCTTCGTCGTCTCGAAGCGGGCGGTCGGGTGCTTCCGCGACTCGAGCACGTCGTGAACGATGTTCTTCTCGATGTCGGCCTTCATCGACGCAGACAAGGCACCGGGGTGCTCGTGGCCGGCTCTCATCGCGTCGATGACCCGCACCGACGCCGTGTCGAATTCACCGACGAGCCCGTCGCCCTCTGCGTCAAGCGTGAACCTGCCGACCTGCAGCTTGAGATCGTGCGCCACCGCCGAGAGCAGCCCTTGCTTGAACGTCAGGACCACCACTTCGGCCTTCGTCGAGTCGAGTCGAGCCATGGGTGGAGTATACGAGCGGCATGCTCAAGCGGGCGGCGCTCCTTCTGATCGTGCTGGTGATCATGCTCGGCGTCATCGGGCTGTTGCTCCCCCGGACGTGGCACGTCGAGCGCTCGACGCGCATCGACACCACGCCCGACCGGATCCTTCCCTTCGTCGCGAACCTCAAGCGCTGGCAGGACTGGGCCGTGTGGACGAAGGCCATGGACCCGAGGGTCGTCAACACCTGGGGCGGCCCCGACGAAGGCGTCGGTGCTCGGTGGCAGTGGCTGGGCCCGGTGATGGGCCGGGGCGCGGTGACGGTGACGGCCGCCGATCGGACGGGCGTGTCGATCGACGAGGCCATCGAGGCCGACGAGGTGAACGCGCACGGGCGACTCGCCTTCACCGCCGAGGACGCCGGCACCAGGGTCACCTGGACCGACGACGGCACCCTGCCGCTGATGGGCGGGTACTTCCGGGACTTCATCGAGAAGATGCTGGCCAGGAACTTCGAGAACGGGCTCGCGGGCCTCAAGGCCCTGGTGGAGAATCAACCCCCGCCCCAACCGCTGCCCCCACCCTCATCGCTCGGAAACCTCTCCGGCCCCGACGCGGGCTGACTGACCACCACCTGCTCAGACGCGGGTGCGGAAGAACGTGACCGTCTTCGCGAGGCCGTCGGTCAGCGAGACCTTCGCCTCCCAGCCGAGCAACGTCCTGGCGCGCGTGATGTCGGGCTTGCGCTGCTTCGGGTCACCCTCGGGCAATGGCTTGAAGACGATCTTCCCGCCACTCCCTGCGGCCGCGCGCACGGCCTCGGCGAACTCGATCATCGTCCGCTCATCGGGGTTGCCGATGTTCACCGGGACCGAGACGTCCGAGGCGCCGAGCCGCGCGATGCCCTCGACCATGTCGTCGACGTAGCAGAACGACCGCGTCTGCGTGCCGTCGCCGAAGACGGTGAAGTCCTCGCCACGGAGCGCCTGGCCCATGAACGCAGGCACCACCCGGCCATCGTTGAGACGCATTCTCGGCCCGTAGGTGTTGAAGATGCGCACGATGCGCGTCGAGAGGCCCCGGGAGCGCTGAAACGCGCTGACGAGCGCCTCTCCGTACCGCTTGGCCTCGTCGTACACGCTGCGGGGCCGCGTCGGATCGACGTTCCCTGAGTACGACTCGGGCTGTGGGTGGACGAGAGGATCGCCGTAGACCTCCGACGTCGACGCCTGGAGGAAGATCGCCTTCTTGGCTTCAGCGAGCTCGAGGCCGCGCAGCGTGCCTTCGGAGCCGGTGCGCATCGTCTCGAGCCACAGCACGGCGTAGTCCGCGGGAGACGCAGGCGAGGCCAGGTTGAACACGAAGTCGACGGGGCCCGTGATGGCGATGGGCTGGCAGATGTCGTGCTTGATGAAGTCGAAGCGCGCGTCGGCCTTCGCCTCGGCGACGTTCCGCTCGTCGCCCGTCACGAGGTTGTCGACGGCCGTCACGGCCTCGGCGCCGAACGAGAGCAGGCGCTCGCACAGGTGGGAGCCCACGAAGCCGGCGCCTCCGAGCACCACCACCCGCTTGCCGAGATACGTGTTCACCGCGCGGCTGCTTACCCCGCACCCCGGTCGTGATGAACCACATTCGGGGAACGGCTACAGTCCGGGAAGTCGCGACTGGCCGGGCAGTTGGTCTTTGTACCGCTCGAGCACGAGGTCGATCCCCTGGCGGATGTACTCAGCCACGGGAACCTTGGTCTTCTGGTTCAAGAGCTTGAGGAGCTCGTTCTGTTCAGGCGTGATGTAGATCGTGGTGCTGATCTTCTTGCGCGCCATGTGCATCTATGACGCTATGTCGGCTCGCGTGGAGGGCAACAAAATGACCTCGGTGAACCTCATCTGGAAGTCGGTCGTCGTGGTGCTCTGCCTCACGGCGCCGGGGTGTGCGTCCAGCAAGAGCACCGAAAAGGCCGACGGAAAGCCCTCCGACGGCGACGCCACCGTGGTGGCAGAGAACATTCGCCAGAAGAAGTCGGGCGACGAGACCCAGACCGAGACCGACCTCAACGGCGACAAGAAGCCAGACGTGTTCACCTACACGATCAAGGCCAGGAGCGCCGACGGCAAGGACATCGACCGGCTGGTCCGCAAGGAGCTCGACATCAACGCCGACGGAAAGATCGACATCAGTCGCACCTACGACGAGCGGGAGCAGATCTCGCGTGAGGCGCTCGATCTCGACTTCGACGGCAAGGTCGACCAGGTGAACTTCTACGAGAAGGGCGTCGTCGTTCGCAAAGAGCGCGATCTTTCGTCGGCCGGCAAGCCCTCGCTGTGGCTCTTCTTCGAGAAGGGCAAGCTGGTGCGCAAGGAGCGCGACACCAACGGTGACGGCCGCGTCGACTACTGGGAGTACTGGGAAAACGAGATGGTCGACCGCATCGGCGAAGACCTCGATGGCGACGGCAACGTCGACAAGTGGACGAAGAACCCCGACTCCGACAACGGCTAGTTTGCGTTGGTGACGATGCCGGCGATCGACGTCTCTCGCTTGAGGTCCGACAGGTAGGTCGACGCCGCCTCCTTCGAACCGAAGCGCCCCATTCGCACGCGGAACCAGGTCCCTTTGCCCGAGATGGAAGCCTCGACGATGTACGGCGCGTAGCCCTTGTCTCGCAGGCCAGCCGCGAACCGCTCGGCCTCGCCCTTCTCCTGGTAGGCCGAGAGCTGGAGCGTCCACGAGCCGTCGGCCGCGCCTTCGGGGGCCTTCTGCACCTTCCCGAACGCCTCCTTGAGGCCTCCCGCGTCGTTGGTGCGGGTTGCGACCGGCTCCGACTTCGGCGTCTCGGGCAGCACGGTCGGCCTCAGGTCAGGCTCCGGCGGCGTCACCTCGGCCACCTTCACGGGCTCGGCCTTCACCGGCGCCTCGGGCCCCTTCACGGGCTCGATGGCCTTGAGGACGATGACGTTCTTCGGCGGCTCGGGAGGCGGCACCGGCTCGGCCTGCTTCTTCGTGAGCTCTTCCTGGAAGGTCAGCGCGGGCGCGGCCTTCTCAGCCTGAGCGAGCGCCTCGGTCTTCCGATCGGCAGCCGAGAGAATGTCGGCAGGCTGATCGAGCTTCTGGGTCTCGTTCGCGAGCTTCTTCCCGACGACGACGCCGAGGACGAAGACGCCACCGAGGACCACCAGGGTCGTGACGGTCAGGGTGACGATCTGACGGCTATCGAGAGACAGCTCGTACTTCTCTTTGAGTCGGTGGGAGTCGCGCATGCGTGTTGCGAACGGTAGCGCGATGCAGCAGCCCGTCAATTTCAGAGCACCGCCCTGCCCGCCTCATCAGTCGCCGCGTCGCTCAGTTGTTGGGGGCGCCTTGCAGAATCCATCGCTCGATGAGCGCCGTCGCAGCGGGCTCGGCGACTGACAGCTGCCCCCCCGGCGGCATCGGAGAGCCGACCGTCTGCGTACCGGTGATCCTCTGGAAGATGAGGCTCGTCAGCGGGCTCCCCGGCGTCACGCGGGCGCGCGCGTTCGAGTACAGCGCCCGATCGGTGTGGCAGCTGACGCAGAACATCGTGAAGATCGGGGCGATGTTGATGGAGAAAGAGACCGGCGGCCCGGCATCGATCGCCATGCCTGCGTCGGTCGTGCCCGAATCAGGCCTTCCTGCATCGGTGGCACCGGCATCGGGGCGACCGGCGTCGGGCACCCCTGCGTCCACGCCGGCATCTGGTCGACCGGCATCGACGCCCGCGTCGAGCGGCATCGGGCCACCGTCGAAGAGGCCGGCGTCGGCGTTGATCGACGCATCTCGCGGCCCGGGGAAATTCGCGTCGTACTCGCCACCCTCGAAGACTTCACAGACTCCGGCACGGCACAGCTCGTTGACCTGACATGCGCGGCACATCGCGCCACCGCTGCCGCACTCGAAGACGGCCGAACCCGCCAGACACTCGCCGTTCTGATCGCAGCACCCGTTGCAGGTCGAGGGACCGCACGCTTTCGGCGCGGCGCCACACGAGGCGAGCGAAACGGCGAAACCACAAACGACTCCCAGAGCCAAAGCGGATGCGGCGCGCATGAAGAGCGCAATCTACCTGGGTCCGTCGGAGGAGCGCAGCCTCACATCCATCGGGCCCTCGAGATCGACCTTCTGCCCCTCATCGACGAGCGTCGCCTCGGCGCCATCGGGTAGCACCAGGCGCACCGTTCGGCCGAGATCGTAGAACTCGCCTTCGAGCAGCACGGCGGTCGCGAGATCGTCGGTCTCGGCGAAGATGAAGTCGTCTTCCACCTCGAGGCGGCGAAGGCTCACGCCAAGCGGGCCCGCGTGCACGTGGGGCACCGCGAAGCGCAGGTGCGGAGGCGGGAGCGTCGAAGGCCCGTCGAGCTTCGGCCCCGAGCCCATGTCGGTGTAGCGGGCCTGGACCGCGGCGGGTGGCGCGTTCTCGAGCTTCTCGAGTTTGAGGTTCTTCAGGACGTACCTGGGCAACAGCACCGCTTCGATCTTCGCTTCGGTCATCTCGCCGATGACGACCGAGTCACCCTTCTCGAGCACGCGAATCGCTCCGCCGAAACACTCGAGCAGCGTCGGCCCCTGGGCTTCGACCTTGTCGAGCGGCGCCAGCTTCGAGCCCACTGCGATCATGCGATCGGACTCGCTTCGCATCAGCAATGGCGCCGCGGCCGAGTGCAGTCCACACACCGGCACGGTCGATGGCTTCGTGCACGACAGCCCCGCGATGAGCAGCATCGCGAGGCACCACCTCACAGAATCCACCCGCCCCCGACGACGGTGTCGCCCTCGTAGAACACCGCGGCCTGGCCTGGCGTGACGGCCTTCGCAGGGACCTCGAGCTTCACCGCGACGTGGCCATCACCGTCGATGGAGACGCGACCCGCCGTGCCGAGGTGCCGGTGACGAATTCGAATCTGGAGCGCGCGATCGACCGGCGCTGCGCCGTCGACCCACCGCGGCCGCAGCAGGTGAAACGACTGCCGGGCGATCACGTCAGCCGGGCCGACGACGACCTTGCGTGACTCGGCCTCGATGCGCTGCACGTACATCGGCTCTCCCTGGGCAGGCATCGGCAGCCCTCGACGCTGGCCGACGGTGAAGCGGTGAATGCCGTCGTGCGTGCCCAGCACCGCGCCGTCCGTCGAGACGACGTCACCCTTCGGCTGAGCGCCCGCCACCTTCTCGACGAACTGGGCGTAGTCGCCGTTGGGCACGAAGCAGATCTCCATGCTCTCGGGCTTCGCGCTCGTCACCAGGCCGTGGCGCTCGGCGATCGCTCGCACCTCGGGCTTCGCGAGGTGACCAATGGGGAACAGGACGTCCTTGAGCTCGTCCTGGCCGAGCGTGAACAGGAAGTACGACTGGTCCTTCGCGGCGTCGACGCCACGACGGAGCAGGTATCGGCCATCGTCCCGCGTCTCGACGCGCGCGTAGTGGCCGGTCGCGAGCTTTGCGCCCAGCGCCCGCGCCCGCTTGAGCAGGAAACCGAACTTCACGTCTTCGTTGCACGACACGCAGGGAATCGGCGTCTTGCCGTTCAGGTAGCTCTGCACGAAGGGCGTGACGACGCGCTCCCGGAACAGGTCCTCGACGTTGGCGACGTAGAAGGGAATGTCGAGCTTCTCGGCGACGCGCCGGGCGTCATCGATGTCATCGGGGCTGCAGCAGCTGCCGCACTGCGCCTTCGACTCGTAACTCCAGACGCGCAGGGTGATGCCGATCACTTCGTGGCCCTGCTCCTTCAGCAGCGCGGCCGCCGCTGAAGAATCGACTCCGCCCGACATCGCCACCACGACTCGCATGAAGCCCCCGATGCCACAGCCTTCTGGTTCCTGAAAGGGGCCTGCCCACCCCGGTTTCCCACAGCTCGCCCACCAGCACCTACACAGGCCGTCCGAGAGGAGAGCCTTGACTCTCATCTGAAACCCCACAGACTAACCTCTTGAACTTCAAGGCTTTGTTGAGAACCCGGCGGGAGTTTCCACAATGTCGACGAGGTGACGGACCTGTGGGGCCAAAAACGCCGTGACCCGATGTGGGAAACCCTGTGGAGACTGCTCGATCGCCCTCAGAGCGTGGGTTTCCAGGTCGACAACAGGCCCTCGAGGCCCTCACGGGTGTTGAGGCCCGGTTCGTCGAGGACGCGCTCCAGCAGGTAGTGCGACGCCTGGCCGACGAGAGGAGACGGCCCGACGCCCAGCGCCGACATGATCTGCGAGCCGTTGAGAGCCAGGGCCTTCGTGGTCAACGCAGGGGTCGTGGCAAGCAGCGCCCGGATTCGGGGCTCGAGCGCAGCGACGTCGAGGTTGCGGGCCTTCGCCAGCGCGAGGATGGCCGAGCAGAACTCGGGCTTCACGCCAGCAAGCCAGCGGCGCAAGGCAGCATCAGAGCCGTCGGACGGGGGAAGCTGTTGGTGCGCGACCAGGTGACCGACCTCGGTCGAGAGCTTCACGGGGTACTTCAAGCGAAGCACGACGTCCTTCGCCGTCGGGCATTCGGAGAGCAGCGCGGCCAGACGAACGACGAGATCGACCGGTGCGCGCGCGATGGCCTGCGCATCGGCGCCCTGCGCCTCGGGGAGGAACTCGCCCAGCAGTCCGGTCCGCCGCGTGAGCTCGAAACCAGCCGGGGCCAGCGGCGCAAGGAGCAGCTTGGTGAACTCCTGGTTGATGCGCTCGGTGGCCACCTTCCGGAACACGTGGAGCGTCTTCGGGATCGCCGCTTCAGTCTCGGCCTCCATGGAGTACCCGAGGACCGTCGCGAAGCGCACCGCCCGCATCGCGCGGAGGCCGTCTTCGAGGAAGCGCTCCATGGCGCTGCGCACGCACCGGATCGTCTGTGAAGCCAGGTCAGCCTGGCCTCCGAAGGGATCGACGAGCCGTCGCGAGACCGGGTCGAAGGCCATCGCGTTGATGGTGAAGTCGCGGCGAGAGAGATCGGCCTCGATGTCGGTGTGGAACTCGACCTTCGAGGGCCTCCGCCCGTCGAGGTACTCGGACTCGGCCCGGAAGGTGGTGACCTCGACGTGCACACCGCGAACGACGACGGTGACGGTGCCATGCTCGATGCCGGTGGGAATGACGCGGGAAAAGGCCTGCTGCACCTGCGCGGGCGTGGCGCTGGTGGCGAGATCGAAGTCCTTTGGCTTCTCGTCGCGCAGCAGGTCTCGCACGCAGCCGCCGACGAGGAACGCCTGATGCCCCGCATTCAACAGCCCCCGCACCACGTCGAGCACCGCAGGGGGAATGACGGCTCGCTCGAGGCGCGCAGCGTTGCTGTCCGTCACCCGGGGCCTGCCTTCCGAATCGAGTGATCCCAGCAAGAATCGAACTTGCGACCTGCGGTTTAGGAAACCGCCGCTCTATCCAGCTGAGCTATGGGACCGTTTGCTGCCGACGAGTCTCTATCAACGACGCCACTCGCGGGGAACCGCCTCGAAGCCCGCACGCCGATCAAGATCGCTGAGTTCGGTCTTCGCCCGCGCCAGGGCCTTTCGGTTCAGCTCGAGCCGTTCTTTGGCGCGCTCGAACTCGGGGTTCAGCACGAAGATGCACGGCGTCGTCATCACGCCCGAGTTCGCCACCACGACCTGAGTGGTCTGCGTGACGCCCACGCCAACCCCGACGGTGAAGCCGGGAACGCCCTGACTGGTGCCGCCGACCGAGACGCTGGTGCCGCCACCTTGAACGACTCCCACGCCCGGCGCGCCCCAGCCGAAGCCGTAGCCATTGAGGCACTGGTAGCGCGCGCCCACGGGCATGCCATTGACGTCTTCGACCTTCTTCCGGTCGGCCTCGATCTCGTCCTCCAGTCGGGCGATGCGCTCGTTGACGTCATGGAACGCGGCTCTCCATTCCCGCTCGGCTCGACCCGGGTCCAGCGCGATGACGGGCGGGGGAGAGGCTGGTGAAGGCACTTGCACGGCGACGGCGACTGGCTTCGTCCCAGCCAGAGTCACGGTGCTGATGTCGTCGCCCGCCGTCACCTTCGCCTTCACGTGCGCGGGCACCGAGCTCGGGTTGTCGGTAAAATGAACGACGCCGTCTTTGTCCGTCCAGGTGAAGACCTGCGCGCTCGAGGCCGAGGCGATCACCACCAGGAACGAGACGAGTCGAGCCATGCGCAAACGGTACTCCACCGAGTGAAACGGCAAAACTGCAGGGTGGGCCGACCGGCCTCCAGAAAGACGAAAACCCCAGGGTTTCCCGAGGGGTTCTCGTTGTGGGCACACCAGGTTTCGAACCTGGGACCCCCGCCGTGTGAAGGCGGTGCTCTACCGCTGAGCTATGTGCCCGTTCTGAAGGTGGCGCTACGTGCCACGCTGCGTTTTTGCTGTCAACGAGAGATGCCGACGTCGGTGAGCCGGGCGAACTGACCTCAGACGCGGTTCAACTTCTCGTCGAGCGCCTTGATGCGCTTCTTGAGGGACGACAGCGAGCGGCCGAGGTCCTTGAAGTCGGCCCGGGTCGCGAAGTTGAGCTGATGCATCACCGCCGCCTGCGTCTTGTCGGCAGCGGCCTTGCCCCGCTGCACCGAGCCGATCACCTCGGCGATGCGCTGCGCCCGCTTCTCGTCGGCGAACAGGCGCTCCATGGCCCTGGCCGAAAAGCCCATCGCCTTCTCCGTCAGCTGCTTGCGAAGCCCCATGTTCAGCCCCCCGCGCGGAGCTGCTCGAGCCAGCGCTCGGCCAGACCGCGGTGATTGAGGCGCGCGATGATCGGTTGCAGGTTCCCGCGCACCCACAGGCGCTTCTGCACGATGGCCGCGATCGGATCCAGCCCCCCCTCGATCAGCCCGCGAAACGTTGCCTCGTCGCCACGCGCTTCGTACGCGACGTTGGCGAGCGCCAGCTGCGCAGCGGTGACGAAGGCCGGCGCTGGAAACCGGCCTGCCAGGGGCGCCCTCACGTGCACGCACAACGGGCCCATGGAACGCTCGATGGTGATGCCGAAGTCGCCTTCCCACCCTTGCGCCGCGGCCGGGAGCCCGGGGTCTGCGTTGAGCAGCTCGATCGCGTGGGCGATCGTCGCTTCAGTCAGGAGCAGCGGCATCAGCTTCCGCCCAGCAAGCGCTTGAGGCTTGAGAACAACCCGCCCTTCTCTGCCGCCTCGGTTTCATCGCGTTGCGAGCGCTTCGCCATCGCCTCGGCCAGCGCCTTCTTGAGGATCTCGGGGGTGTCGCGCGTCGCGAGCTTCACCTCGTTCGGGACACCGGAGCCCTCGAGGAAGACGTGGAGCAGGCACTCCTCATCGACGCGGAGGTCGATGCGCTTCCCGGCCGCCGCCGCAGGCAGCCTCACCGTGCCCAGATACTCGTTGTCGACGATGAACTCGCTGTCGCCCTGGAAGATGTCGACCCCGATGAAGGCCGCGCCGGGCTTCAGAGGTGGTGGCACGCGGAAGCTCTTCACCATCGGCACGACGTGGTTCTTCTCGATGACCTTCCGGAAGCGCCCCGTCGGCAGGCCATAGCCGATGGGCATCGAGACCGCGTCGATCAGGGTCACCGCGTCGACCCGGTCCATCGATTCGCCGAGCAACGCCGCGCCAAGAGCGACGCACTCGTCCGGGTGCACACCTTTGCGCGCCGGCTTTCCGAAGTGCTCCTGAATGCGCTGCTGCACCAGCGGCATGCGGCTCTGGCCGCCGACGAGGATCACCTCGTCGATCGACGACCGCGTGATGCCCTTCTCGGTCAGCACATCGTCGCAGATCTCGAAGGTCCGATCGACCAGATCGCGGGTCGACGAGTTGAGCTGTTCGCGAGAGAGCTGCACGCGAAGAGCCAGCGCCTTGCCCTTGCGCTCCTCGACGTACGGCAGTTCGATCAGCACGTTCTGCATCAGCGACAGATCGATCTTGGCCGCCTCGGAGGCGCTCTTCACGCGCTGCATCGCGATAGGGCTCCCGGAGAGATCGACCTTCGACTCCTTGAGGAAGGCCTCGAGCACGAAGTCGACGACGCGGTTGTCGAAGTCGATCCCACCCAGGAACGTGTCGCCGCCGGTCGCCACGACCTCGAAGACGTTGTTCTTCACGTCGAGCACCGAGACGTCGAACGTGCCACCGCCGAGATCGTAGACGAGGATGCGCTGGTCGAGGCCGCGGTTGAAGCCGTACGCCAGCGCGGCTGCGGTCGGCTCGTTGACGATGCGCTTGACGACGAACCCCGCGAGCTGGCCGGCTTCCTTCACCGCCTGGCGCTGGTTGTCCGTGTAGTAGGCCGGCACGGTGATCACGGCTTCCGAGATCGGCCCCTGCAGGAACTGCTCGGCGATGATCTTCACCTGCCCGAGCACCATCGCCGAGATCTCAGGCAGCGAGTACACGCGGCCGCCGAGCGACACCGCCGCCTCGCCGTTCTCACCAGGAACGATCTCGTACGAGTAGTAGCTCTTGAGCGCTTGAACGACCTTGCTGTCGTACTTGCGACCGATGAGCCGCTTCGCGCCGTAGACGGTGTTCTTCGGGTTGGTGACGATCTGATCGCGTGCGGCGCCGCCGACCACCGGGTCACCGCGCGCAGAGAGCGCGACCACCGAGGGAAGAATGAGGGTGCCCTTGTCCGTGGGCACGATGCGCGGGACGCGGTTCTTCACCGACGCGACGAGCGTATTGGTGGTGCCGAGATCGATGCCGACGATGCGGCCCTTCTCCGCCATGAGGGTCGCAGTCGTAGCACGGCGCGGCACGCTGGCCCGGCGAAATCCCGGACGAACTCGATGGCGCTCACACTCGTCTGCCGATGCAGTAGACCCTTCGAGAGAGGGGCTCATCGATGAACGTCGTCTTCTACGGACTGGTGTTGGTGGCATGCCTGTCGGCGGTGTTCTTCGGAACACCAGCCGAGGTCGGCAAAGGCGCGATCACCAGCGCCACCGATGCCGTACAGATCGCCATCGGCCTGGTCGGCGCGATTACGCTGTTCCTCGGGCTGATGAGGATCGTCGAAGAGGCCGGCGGGCTGAAGGTGATGGCGAAGCTGATTCGGCCGATCATGGTGCGGCTCTTCCCCGACGTGCCGGCGGATCACCCGGCCATGGGCGCGATGGTGATGAACATCGCCGCGAACGCGCTGGGGCTGGGAAACGCGGCCACGCCCTTCGGCCTCAAGGCCATGAAGGAACTCGACTCCCTCAACGCCGAGAAGGGCACGGCGACCAACGCCATGGTGCTCTTCCTCGCGATCAACACGAGCGGCGTGTCGCTGTTGCCCACCGGAGTCATCGGCTTGAGGGCGCTCAAGGGCTCCGTCGACCCCGCCGCGATTCTGCCGACGACGCTGTTCGCCACGAGCTGCTCGACGATCACCGCCGTGATCGTGACGATTCTTCTGTCGCGGCTGCCGATGTTCCGCGCCCCCCAGGCGCAGCGGGTCGCCGACGAGGCCGCGCGCCAGGCACGGCCGAAGAGCAGCCTCGCCGAGTTCGTGCCGCTCATCGGCTTTTTCGGCGCGCTCGCCGGCCTCGTCTACGTCGTGTACCGCTTCGGCGAGAAGGCCAGCGCGTGGATCCTGCCGACGTTGATCCTCGCGATGTTGACGGTCGGCGTCGTTCGGCGCGTGAAGATCTACGAGGTCTTCGTCGCCGGGGCGCGTGAAGGCTTCACCCTCGCGGTCGGCATCATTCCGTCCCTCGTCGCGATCCTCACGGCGGTGGGCATGCTCCGAAAGAGCGGCGGGCTCGAAGCCATCACGAGCTTCCTTGGCGCGTACACCGCTCCGCTGGGAATGCCGGCCGAGGTGCTCCCGCTCGCGTTCATTCGGCCGCTGTCGGGGTCAGGCGCCTTCGCGCTCACGGGAGATCTGATCACGACCCACGGGCCTGACTCGTACATCGGCCAGCTCGCGAGCACGCTGAACGGCTCGATGGAGACGACGTTCTACGTGCTTGCGGTCTACTTCGGCAGCATCGGCATCAGCCGCGCACGCCACGCCGTCCCCGCGGGCCTCGCCGCCGATCTGATGGGCATCGTCGGGAGCATCGTCGCCGTGAAGTGGCTCCTCGTGCACTGAGACTCAAGGCGCGGCGCTGATCTCGCCCCAGCACGAGCACGGTGAGAAGCGGTTGATGATCGGCCCGAACAGCGCCGTCGAGCGCAGGTCCTCGCGGGCGTCGAAGTACCGCCGGCGGAACAGAGACGGGTGAGGGGCCGTCAGCGTCCTCGTGAGTCAGGGGGCGCTGCCCCGAGAGGAGCCCGGCGCAGGCGACGAAGGCCGCAGCGACCGCGACCATCGACATCACCAGGCGACGGCGCAGGGTCGTGCCCCCCCCACCGGGCAGTCCTTCGTCAGCACCATGCCGTCGGCGCGTTGGAAGACCCGGCCACCCACCCGGCCCGCCGCGCTGCCCAGCAGCTCGGTCGTCTCGACGGCGACGCCCATCGCCTGCCATCGACGCCCACGTCTCGAGACACGGGCTCACGAGCCTGATCTGGAGGGCCATGCGAGCTTCAAATGGCCTGACGCGGGCTTCGATCTATCGTGCCGCGATCGCGCGGACGCGCTCGCTGGGGTCGCGCCGACGCACCAGCTGAAGCAACAACGGCAGCTCTTTCGGAGGTTTGGAACGAAGCGCCTCGAGGGCGGCGATCCGGTCCGCCTCGCCAGCCGCCACGCGCTCCGTCACGTCGACATTGCCACACACCCGGGCCCGGCCATCGGCTTCGAGCATCACCAGCTCGGCGTCGCGCAGCTTCGCCTGGGCCAGCCTCACGGCCTCGACCGCTCGGACCTCGAAGCCTTCGAGATCGTCGGGGAACTCGACGCGCTCCTTCCTGGCTGCGCGAATCGTCTCGAGCGCGGCGGTGGCGTTCAGCGAGGCCGCGCAGAGCTCACGCGCGGTGGGGACGGCCGTGGGCGGCGTGGGGACGTCGGTCTGCGAGGCGGCGTCCTTCGCCCAGGCCGCGAGCTGTCTCGCCGTCACCGCGCCCGCGAAGAATTGGCGCCGCTCTTCACGAATCGCCATCCACCGGCGCAAGACCATCGGGTCCGGGCTCTGGGGATCCCACGCGCGCTGGTATTCCGAGGCGGCCTTGTCGAGCTGCCCGCTCACGTCGAGCAGCACCGCGCGGGTGAGAAACAGCTGTGAATCGGAGGCCGTCTTCGAGAGCGCGTCGAGGCGCACGGCGACCTCGTACTCCGCGACCTGCCTGGGGAGCGCGCGAAGGATCTGCCGCAGACTGGCGAACGCCGCCAACCGGATGCCTGCATTGCGCGCCATGCGCAGCTGCTCGATCAAGGGATCGATCGCGCGCACCGAGACGAACTGGCCCAGCTCCTCGGCTGCCTGCCAGCGATCCATCGGGTCCGGCGCCTGGAGCGACTTGAGCACGTCGGCCATCGACCGACGCGTCCACCCTGGCAGGGCCTTGCGCAACCGGTCGTCCCTGGTCCTTTCGAGCACGTTCATCGCCTTTGCCGAAGCCAGTCGCTGCGGCCAATCGGTCACCGAGGGCAGAAGCGGGCTCTTCTTCGCCAGCCCCTCGGCGTCCTCGACGAGGCCCGAGACCAGCAAGCCCTCGAGCTGAGCCGACAGCACGCGGGCGCGCGCCTCGTCGCGGTGGGCGCCTGCGGGAAAGTCAGCCAGGTACGCCAACCACCCCGCGGGGGCCGTCGCGCGCCCGAAGGCAACCTCATCGAGCCGGCTCGACACCTCGGCCGCGCGGGGATCTTCGGGGTTCTGCGCAGCGATTCGGGCCAGCGTCGCGGGCTCATCGAGGGTGGCGACCTCTCTGAGCTCGAGCGCCTTGAGCAGCCCATCGGCCTCGTCACGATGGGCCCCATCGGGGTGCTCTCGAACGAACTGCCGCAACGACTGCGCGGTGCCCTTCTCCTTCGCCGCGTTGAACCGGAGCGCCTCGAGCAGCGCCGCGGCGGCCCTCGCCTGCCCGGAGTCCGGGTGGTGCTCGAGGAAGCGCTTGTAGGCGATCAACGTATGGGCCTTGCGGGCCTCGTCGAACTCGAGCTCGGCGAGACGTGCCTTCGCCGCGTCGAGGTTCTCGTCGGTCGGGTGCAGGGCGATGAACGCCTTCCACTCGGTGATCGTGTCGCCCTTCGCGGCAGCCCGGTACGCCGAGTCACGACAGCCGACCGTGGTCAGCACCACCGCGATGATCAACCGGACGCGGGCCGGCACCGGAGTCTGGAACATGCCCGACACACTCGTACTCCGATTCGGTGGAGCGCGCGGCGATGAAGTTCGAGCCATTGCGTCGCCTCGACTCGCGCGGACCCGTGGGGCCCTGCGCCTCCCGTCCAACAGCGGGCAGGCACCGCTTCTTGACGCCGCCTCCACGCGCGAGAGCATCGCCCCCATGCGGCTCGCCCTCACCCTCCCCCTCGCCAGCGCGCTGCTGTGTGCCTGCGCGACCGGCCGACCGCTGGGAGCCCATCGCATCGACGACGGGTATCGCCCCTTCGCCGCGGCACCTTCGGCCGTCGTGCTCCCAGCCGTCGCTGGTGACGTCGAGCCGCTCGAGGTCAGCCCCGGTTCCCGCGAGCGTGTCATCGGGGCTGCGCGAGGCCTCGTCGGGAACACTCGGATCGAGGTCGGCGGCAAACGCTTCGCCGACGACTGCACCGGCCTGGTTCGCGCGGCCTACGCAGCGCTGGGGGTCGACCTCATGTCCGCCGGAGCGCCACAAGACAACGGGGTCACCGCCATCTGGCGCTTCACCGCGAAGCATGGGCGCCTCTACGACGGAGGACACCCCGTTCCTGGCGACCTCGTCTTCTTCAGGGAGACCTACGATCTGAACCGTGACGGCGCCGTCAACGACGGGCTGACCCACATCGGGCTGGTCGACGACGTCGAGGCCGATGGTACGGTGTTGGTGATTCACCGCGTGGCGAGAGGGGTCGTCCGCTACCGCATGAACCTGGCGACCCCCTCGCTCGCCCGCGACGGCAACGGCAAGGTGATCAACGACGGGCTGCGACTTCCGGGCGCAGGTTCCGAGCGGAAGCTGACGGGCGAGCTCTTCGTCTCGTTCGGCACCCTGCTCCCGAACAACGGCCGGCTCGCGGCGCAGCGGTGACGAGTCACTGCTCTTCGAGAATCTTCCTGGTCTCGAGCGCAGCCTCGAAGTTGGCCGCCCGCTCCGCCGCAAGGCCCAGCTCGGGAAGGGCCTTCTCAGGGTCGCCGAGCGCCACGTGCAGGCGTGCAGCGACGAAGTGAGGCCTGGGCAGATCGGCGAGGTCGCGCTGCATCGCCTCGACCTGCGCAAGCGCCGCTCTCAGCGCTGCCGGGTCTGGCTGGGGAGCGTTCAAGGCCGCGAGCGGCACGGCGAGGCGAAGCCAATAGTCGCTGGCGCTGTCTGGGCTCGCATCGTCGATGACCCTGCCCTGCTGGGCCGCGACGAAAGCGCGGGCGCGCTGGCTCTGTGCCGCTGGCGCGCCGTCAGGCACGGCGCCCTCCATCACCTTCAGCGCCGCTTCGAGCCTGGTCCAGGCCTCGTCGATTCGGGTCTTCAACGTCGAGGCGCGTTCGGCGACCGCATTGATGCGGCGAGCGACCGCCAGCGTCGCCGCTTCCTTATTCGGGTCGTCCTTCATCGCTCCGTGCTGGGCGGAGAGGCGGGCGTAGGTACTCGCGAGCGCTGCGTGTTGGGCGCGCAGGTCGTCGATCCGCAACGTCAGGCCCAACACCAGGGCCGCGTGGCCGTCGGTGAAAGAGGCGTTCGTGCTGACGAGGGTCTCCAGCCTGGCGATATCGGCCTCTCGAACCGCGATGTCTTCCTGCTGGAAGTGCTGCAGCGCCTGCACGACGGTCTGCTGACTCTCGGGATCGACCTTGACCGAGAGCAACTCCTTCCCGAAGAACTGCCAGGCGACCGCGAGGCCGACGGCGAGCATGATCAACAGCACCACGATGATCGCGACGACGTTGCGACGACGGCCTTGCGCGATGAGAGCCTCGACGGCGCCCGATTCGGTCGGCACGTCCATCTGCAGCATGGGTCGCTCTGGGAGCGTCCCCACAGAGCCGAGATCGGAGTTCGAGACCAACTCGAGGCGGAGCGGCTGTCGGTTGGCGAAGTCCGTCGCTTCGGTACCGATGGGACTGAGGTTCGGCATCGTCGACGCGATGGGCCCATCGTTCACGATGGAGCTGTGCGTGCTGATGTTGCCGGGATCCATGAGCGTCGAAACCCCGGGGGGATCGGCGTGGGGGTCGAGCCCCATCAGGTCACCGAAGTCGGCGTTTGGCGGCAGCGGGAGGTCGGGAGGAAGCGTCTGGGCGCCGTCGAAAGCGCCCGTCGGTTCATGAACGCTCTTCAGGTCCGGCGCGGTGCCCTTCGCGTCGGGCTTCGTGGTCTCCTGCAGCGTCGACATGGCGAAGCGCGCCGTGCGGTCGCGCCGGTCGAGCACGGGCTGAGACACCTCACCCGGCGTGACGGTGGCATCGACCACCGGCTCTTCAGACATGGCGAAGCGTTGGGTGCGATCGTGCCGTTGCAGGCTCGACTCGCCATCGTCGTTGCTGCTCTCGCTGCCCTCGCCGTGCTCGCGCATCATGCGCTCGAGGTCGACGCGAACGGTGCTTTCGGCGCGCGGCTCGGACTCGCCGTGGCGGTCGTCGCCACCAGCAGTGACCTTCGGGAGCGGACGCTTCGGGGGCACCACGACGGGGGTCCCGAACGCCATCGTCTTGTTCGCGACAGGGGTCGCCATCTCGGGCGGCTTTCCGAACATCATCGTCTGGTTGCCCGGACGATCGCCCGCAGCCGCAGGGGGCGGGACGGCTGCGGCGCCGGACACCACCGGCGCGGCTGGACCCTTTGCGGGCGGCAGTGGGGAGGCACCGAAGACGAGGGTCTGGTTGCCCGCTGGCGCCAGCGGCGGCGCCTGGGGCCCGCCGGTCGCGAGCTGCCCCGCGGGCGTCCCGAAGGCCATCGTTTGATTGAGCGCCTGGCCCGGGGGCGGTTTGGTGCCGAACACGAGGGTCTGGTTCGCGGCAGGAGGTGGCGCGCGAGGTGGCGGCTCACGCGCGGCCGCCTGTTGACCGGCGGCGGTACCGAAGGACACAGGCCCGGGCGGCGCGACGGGGGACGCGCCGAAGACGAGCGTCTGGTTCCCGGCGCCGCCGTGGCTGGGAGCCGCGGACTGGGCCGGTTGCTGCCCGGCCGGCGTGCCGAACACCATCGTCTGACTGGCGGACGCCCGCTCGAGCGGTGGGCGCTGCGGCTGCGGCGCGGGCCCGGGTTGTGCGCCGAACACCATCGTTTGCGTGGCAACGGGCGGCGGTGGTGCCGGCACCGACCCGAACACCATCGTCTGGTTGGCAGGGCGATGGGCGGGCGGAGCCCCCGGCGACTCACCTGCCGCACCAGTCCCGAACACCAACGTCTGGTTTCCCGGCCGCCCCTGCGGGATCCCCGGGGTGGGGACTCTTCGCTTGTTGGTGGTGGGCTCGTCTCCAAGCACCGACGCCACGACGGCCGACGGAGGGAACGCCGTGAAGACATGACTGCAGCGGGTACACTGCACAGCGGCCCCCGCTGTCGGAATCAACGCCTCATCGAGCACGTACGTCGTCGAGCACTTCTCGCACGAGATCAGCACCGCGCTCTTCTATCACAGGCCTGCATCGCAATCAGGAATCTCGGCCAGTTGACGGAGGGCCCCAAGCCGAGCCGGGCCAACACCATCGATCGCGTCAACCTCGTCCCACGAGCAGAACCCGTGATGTGCATCGCGCGCGGCGATGATCTCGCTGGCGAGCTGAGGACCGATACCCGGAAGAATGGCGAGGTCGTCGACGCTCAGCTTCGCGAACGGCACCCTCTGGCCGACGGTGAGCGCCTGCCCCGCGGGGAGCGGCGTCGTGCGCGTCGAGCCGCACCTGGCCACGCCAGCGTCGTCGAGGAAGACGAGCTCGGCCGGGCAGCTCAGGGCAGGCGCCTGCGCGGGCCATCGCCACCACGAGACGACGCCGACGACGAACAGGAAGAGCCCCGCGACGACGAGCCAGCCATCACGCGTCATCGGCCGGTCACTTCGCTTTTCGTGCCGGCTTCTTCGCGGTCGCGTCGAGCCCGAACTCGGTGTGCAAGGAGCGAACGGCGAGCTCGGCGTACTTCGATGAGATCACGCAGGAGACACGAATCTCGCTGGTCGAGATCGCCATGATGTTGATGCGCTCGTTCGACAGCGTACGGAACATGCGCGCGGCCACGCCCGAGTGGTTGCGCATGCCGACGCCGACGATCGACACCTTGGCGATGTCTTGATCAGTCGAGATCTCGCCGCTCCCGATGGTCTTCGAGAGCTTCTTCACGACGTCGGTCGCCTTGGCGAGATCGGTCTTGCCGACCGTGAAGGTCAGATCGCTCTTCCCGTCGATGGGCGGGTTCTGGACGATCAGGTCGACGACGATCGCCTTCTCGTCGAGGGCGCCGAAGATCTGCGCGGCGATGCCCGGTTGATCGGGCACGTTGCGAATCGAGATGCGCGCCTCGTTGCGATCGAGCGCGATACCACTGACGACCAGGTCCTCCATCGATGCATCCTCCTCACAGACGAGCGTGCCGGGATCGTCCGTGAAGGACGACTTCACCCAGAGGGGTACCCGGTACTTCATGGCGAACTCGACGCTGCGAATCTGCAGCACCTTGGCGCCGAGGCTGGCGAGCTCGAGCATCTCCTCGTAGCTGATGCGATCGAGCTTCCGCGCAGCCGGCGCGACGTTCGGATCGGTCGTATAGACGCCGTCGACGTCGGTGTAGATCTCGCAGGCGTCGGCTTCGAGCGCGGCAGCAACGGCGACGGCGGTCGTGTCGGAGCCTCCGCGGCCGAGCGTGGTGATGTTGCCGTGCTCGTCGACGCCCTGGAACCCGGCCACCACCGCGATGTGCCCCTGCTTCATCGCGTCGATCAGCCGGGTGCCGTCGATCTGCTGAATGCGCGCCTTGGAGTGCGTGCTGTCGGTGAGGATTCGGCACTGGTGCCCGAGCACGCTGGTGGCCTTGCCGCCCGCCGCCTGAATCGCGATGGCGACGAGGCCGACCGAGACCTGCTCCCCGGTCGCCAACACCACGTCCTGCTCACGCTCGCTGGCGCCCGGCGTGATGTCGTTGATCAACTTGAGCAGCCGGTTGGTCTCGCCCGACATGGCTGAGACGACCAGCACCACGTCGTTGCCTGCGCGCTGCGCCTCGAGCGCACGTCGCGCCACGTTCTGCATCCGCGAGATGTCACCGACCGACGTGCCGCCATACTTCTGCACGATCAGCTTCCGCTTCCGTCCACCTGACGCCATGCGTCAGCGCTTACCGTATGGACCGAGCGGGCCCAATCGAAAACCACGGCCGCTGATCGGTGGGGTATGTCGCGCGCCATGACGCTCCCCACGCTCATGCTGACAGGCGACACGTTGACCCTCGACCAGATCGAAGAGGTCTCGCTGCACGGCCGGAAGGTCGGGATCGCGCCCGAGGCGCGGGTGAAGGTCGAAGCGGCGCGGGCCCTGGTCGATCGCGTCGCAGCTGGAGACGAGCCGGCGTACGGCATCAACACCGGCTTCGGCACGCTCGCCGAGGTGCGCATCGAGAAGAAAGACCTGCAGCAACTGCAGCGCAACCTCATCTTGAGCCACGCGGTCGGCGTCGGGGCACCGTTGCCTTTGCACGAAGCGCGCGCGCTCCTGCTGCTGCGATGCAACGTGCTCGCGAAGGGCTACTCGGGCATCCGGCCGACCACGATCGAGCTCGGCCTCGAGATGCTCAATCGCGGCGTGACCCCTGCCATCCCCGAGCGAGGGAGCGTCGGCGCGTCAGGCGACCTCGCGCCGCTCGCCCATCTGGCGCTGGTGTTCATCGGTGAGGGCGAAGCGTTCGTGGAAGGCCAGCGCCTGCCAGGCCGGGTCGCACTCCAGAAGGTCGGGCTGTCACCGATCGTGCTCGAGGCGAAAGAAGGCCTCACGCTCGTCAACGGCACCCAGGCGATGTGCGCGGTCGGCGTGCACGCGCTGCTCAAGGCCGAAGAGCTGGCGGAGCTGTTCGACGTCGCAGGCGCGATGACCATCGAGGGCATGCTCGGCTCGCACCAGCCCTTCATGCACGAGGTCTACGCGGTGCGACCCCACCCCGGTCATGGAAAGGTTTCGACGCACCTGCTCGAGCTGCTCGCCGAGAGTGAGCTCGTGAAGACGCACGTCGACTGCGAGAAGGTGCAGGACCCCTACTCGATGCGCTGCATTCCGCAGGTGCACGGCGCGGCGCGCGAAGGCCTCAACTTCTGCCGGCGCATTCTCGAGATCGAGGTCAACGCCGGCACCGACAACCCGCTCGTCTTCGTGAAGACCGGGCAGATCGTCTCGGCCGGCAACTTCCACGGGCAGCCGATCTCGCTGGGGCTCGACGTGCTCGCGATGGCGCTGACCCAGCTGGCGGCGATCAGCGAGCGGCGCGTGGAGCAGATGGTGAACCCTGCGCTCTCGGGGCTTCCACCGTTCCTCGCGAGGAACCCGGGCCTCAACTCGGGCTTCATGATCGCGCAGGTGACGTCGGCCGCGCTGGTGGCCGAGTCGCGCATCCTCTGTCACCCGGCGAGCGTCGACTCGATTCCGTCGTCGGCGGGCCGCGAAGATCACGTGTCGATGGGCATGACGGCGGCGCTCAAGGCGAAGCAGGTCGTCGATCACGTCAAGCACGTGCTGGCCATCGAGCTGCTCGTCGCGGCGCAGGCCATCGACTTCCGCGCGCCGGCGAAACCCGGGCACGGGCCGCACGTCGCGCATCAGCTCATTCGCTCGAAGGTGCCGCACATGGACGTCGACCGCGAGCTCCACAAGGACGTGTCGGCCGTCGTGGCGCTGATCGACTCGGGCGCCCTCACGGCCGCGGTGCGCCAGTCGCACGATCGGCGACGGGGCAACTGAAGCAGCCCCCGACCGAGCCCGACGAACCCCGCAGAGGCGTTTGACCTGCTCGCGCGCTCGGTGCGCCGCCTCGGTTGATTCGACATCACGCGCCCGCGGACCTGAGCGGCCCGGGAAAGCGATCGTCGCGCTGATTCTTGCGTGGTAGGACTTCCACCATGACAGAGCGGAATGAGTTTCCGAGAACGCTGTCCACGGCAATCCCCGCAATCCCCATTCCCGCCCCCTCTGCCGAGCCCGTCACCGCGACTGAAGAAGAGGCCCGCGCGCGCATCACGACGCTCGAACGCGAAGCCCGTGCCATCGGCAACCAGCCCGCAGCGGCCCTGCTGTTCCACGAGATGGGTCTGTTGTGGGAGAGCCCGCTCAAGCACGCGCGCAACGCCGCGGTGGCATACCAATCAGCCTTCAAGCTCGCCCCCCGCTTCCTCGCCAACCTTCGCGCTGCCCGGCGGCTGTTCTCCGAGGTCGGCAACTGGCAGATGGTGTCGCAGCTGCTCGACGCCGAGCTCCAGGCCACCGAGGGCAAGCGCGCCCGGGCGGCGTTGCTCTTCGAGAAGTCGCAGATCCTCGAGCAGCGGTTGTCTCGAGAGGTCGACGCCTCGGCCGCGCTCGCGGCCTGCCTCGCGCTCGAGCCCGAAGACGTGACGCTGCTGGTGCAGCTCGAGCAGGTCTTCACCGAGAAGTCGGACTTTCCGTCGTTGGTTCGCGTCAACCAGCGGCTCGCGCAGACGATGACCGATGACACTGCGCGCGCGCACTACCTCACGACCGCTGGCCTGCTCCTCGAAGACCGCGTGAAGGATCTCCCCGCGGCCGCCCAGACGTTCCGCCAGGCGTTCGCCGTCGATCGACGCGACCCGCAGCTCCTGGCTGCAATGAAGCGCGTCGCACAGCGGGAAGGCACGGTCGACGAAGAGCTCGCCGCGCTGGCCGCCGAAGCCGAAGGTCAGGGGCCAGGCGCCGCCCCCACGTTCCTGCAGATCGCGAAAGCGTACGAGCGCCTCGAGCGCCCTGAAGATGCCCTGGCGGCCCTGCTCGCCGCGCGGCGCGTGAGCCCGAATGAGCCGCTGGTGCTGGCCGAGCTGGCTCGCATCTACGAGGCGCGCGGCCGCAACGAAGAGCTGGCCGACGTGCTGCTCGCGTGGGTCTCGACGAACAACGATCAGAGCGAGTTCGTCGCCATCAACCTTCGGCTCGCCGCGCTCTTCGAAGAGCTCAAGCGCGACCCTGAAGCGATCGCCCGGTACCGCGCGATCCTCAAGCGGGTGCCCGGACATGCGGGGGCGCTCGCGGGCCTCGGCAAGCTGTCGTACCGGCTGCAGAACTGGGCGGGGCTCGTCGAGACGTACGACGCCGAAGCCGCCGCCTGTGATGATCTTCGAACGCGAGCTGGCCGGCTGTACAAGGCAGGCGAAACCCTCGAGGAACGGCTCGGGCAGGTCGATGACGCGCTCGCGCGCTACACGCAGGCGCTCACCTTCGCGCCGGGCTTCCTGCCTGCCACCAAGGCGCTGACCCGGTTGTACGAGAAGCTCGGCAGATGGAACGAGCTGGTCTCGATGCACGAGCAAGAGCTGCTCCAGCTCCGCGACAAAGAGCAGCAGATCAGCACGCTCAACACCATCGCGGCCCTCTATGAGGATCGACTCAGCGACGTGCCGCACGCCGTCGAGTGTCTGCGCCGCGTGCTCGAGCTCTCGCCCGATCACCTGCCCACCATGCGCAACCTGGCGCGCCTGCACGAGCGCGCGCAGCAATGGCAGGAACTGCTCGCCCTCAACGAGCAGGAGGGCAGGCTCGCGACGGATCAGAAGCAGGCCATCTCGCTCTCACATCGCAACGCCGAGATCCTCGAAGAGAACGTGAAGGACCGCCCTGCCGCGATCGCGGCGTGGGAACGCGTGCTCCAGCTGTCCCCCAACTACCTGCCGGCGCTCCGCAGCCTCGGTCGTCTGTATGGCCAGGACAGCCGCTGGGACTCGCTCATCACCATGTACCGGGCCGAGGCCGAGATGGCGCCGTCGACCGACCAGGCCGCGACGCTCATCCAGAAGATCGGCGAGCTGTACGAGCACAAGCTGAGCGATCAGAACCAGGCGATCTCGTCGTACCGCGAGGTCTTGACGCTCGCCCCCAACCACTTCCCTGCGCTTCGCGCGCTGGCCCGCATCTATCGCGCTCAAGGTGCGTGGGAGCACCTGATCGAGATCCTGCGCGCAGAAGCGGCGAACCGCACCGATCCGACCGAGCGCGCCAATGCGATGTTCCAGGCCGCGGCGATCTGGGAAGACCAGCTCAAGAAGCCGCAGAACGCGCTCGAGGGGTACCAGGAAGTGCTCCGTCTGGCGCCGAACCACGTGACCGCGCTGCAGCAGCTCGAGCGCATTCTCACCGCCAATGACGACGTCAAGGAGCTGATCGTGCTCCTCGATCGTCAGGTGCAGGGCGGCGCGCCGCAGGTGAAGGTGGGCGCGTCGCTGAAGCTCGCCCGCCTCTACTTCGATCGCCTCAATGAGACCGAGCGCGCGGCGGCGGCTTGCGAGGCCGCGTTGGCCGTCGAGCCCCAGAACCTGTCGGCGCTGCGGTTGCTCGAGCGAATCAAGGCCAACGACAAGGGTCGCCGCACCGAGTTGCGGGCGCGCATCGCCGAGGTGCTCGGCGACGAGAAGCTGTCGGCCGCGATGAGGCTCTCGTCGATGGATGGCGCGAGTGGCGCCACACCCGACGCCCTCGTGCTCGATCAGCTCAAGCGCGCCTACTCGCAGGACCCGACCGACGAGTCTCTTGGCCTGACGCTGGAGCGCGCGCTCCGGAAGACGAACGACGCTGTCGGGCTGGTCGAAGTCTATGAGCGCCGGCGCACCACCACGACGGACTCGGCTGACATGCTGGCGCTGAGCCTGCGCATCGCCGACCTCTATGAAACCTGGCTCTCCGATCTTCCCAAAGCCCGGCAGGCCTACGAGACCGCGCTGCAGTCAGCGCCCGACCTTTCCCCGGCGCTTCGCGGCCTCATCCGCTGCCTGCTCCGCAGCGGCGGTCCCGCTGACGCCATGAAGGTGCTCGAACAGCTCGCCTCGACGGCCCGCGACCCGTCGACCGTACAGCAGGCGCTGATGGACGCGGCCCGAATTGCCCGTGACACCCTGAAGGATGACGCAGCGGCGGCTGGCTACTACGCCAAGGTCCTCGACCGCGATCCGCTGCACCCTGAAGCCGGGCCCGCGCTCGAGGAACTGCTCGCCCGCAAGGGTGGCGCCGCCGAGCTCGCTGCGCTGCACGAGAAGCGGGGCGAGGCAAAGCTGGCCCAGAAGGATCTCTTCAACGCGGCCCAGGAGTTCTACAGGAGCGCCCACATCTGGCTCGACGGTGTGAAGAACCGAAACAGGGCCATGGCGGCGCTCGATCGCGCGCTGATGGCGATGCCAACGCTCCCCGACGCGCTCGAGCTCAAGGCGACGCTGGCCATCGAAGCGCAGAGCTACGCGGAAGCGGCAGCAGCGCTCGCGGTGCGCGTGCAACAGGGCGGCGATCCCCTCACCCTCGCGCGCGTGCACCTGCGACTCGGGGCGCTGTACCACGACCACTTGTCCGACCAGACGCGCGCGGCCGCGCACCTGCAGACCGCGCTCGCAGCCGACCCCTCGTCCACCGACGCGCTCGAGCGCTTGTCGAGGATTCACACCGCCAGCCGCAACTGGACCGGCGCCGCCGACTGTCTGCGCCGCCTGCTCGAGCTCGACAACGCCATCTCCGCCCGCGCTCGCCACACCACCATGTTGGCGCGCATCACCGACGAAGGCTTTGGCGACCCGGGTCAGGCCATCGCCCTGTACCGCAAGGCCCTGGAGTTCGCCCCCGGAGACGCCGCGACGCTCGATCGACTGGTGGCGCTGTACGAGCGCACCGGCGCCATGGTGGAGCTGGTGACGATGCTCGAGCAGCAGGTGCAGCAGGCCCCTGACGTGAAGCGAGCCGTCGCGCTCAAGATGCGCATCGGCGCGATCCAGGCGAAGCAGCTCGACGATCCCCAGCGCGCCATCGCGACGTTCCGGCAGGTGACCGAGATCGACCCGACCTTCGTCGACGCCCACGTGGCGCTCGCCGATGCGTTCTCGAAAGACACCGCGTCGATCGCGATGGCCATCGAGACCCACCGCACGTTGCTCAAGCTCGAGCCGGCCCGGATCGAGTCGCTGCGCGCCCTCTTCCGCATGTGGGAGTCGCTCAAGCAGCTGGACAAGGCCTTCTGCGCGGCCGGCATTCTGGTCTTTCTCAAGGCGGCCAACGAGATCGAGCAGGCCTTCTATTCCGAGGGCCGCAACCGCCTGCCGTCCGACTTCCGGAACTCGCTCGGGCCGCCCGAGCTGATGATGCTGCACCACCCGACGACGCGAAACGCGCTGGTCGACGTGGTGCGCGCCATCGGCGATCAGTTCGCGAAGCTGAACCCGCCCAACCTCGAGAGTCAGGGCATCGATCGTCGCGCCGATCGCCTGAAGGCCGATCACGCCGTCGTGAAGGCCATGTCGTCGGTGCTCCAGTTGTTCGGAGGCGCCGAGTTCGAGCCGTACCAGGCGCGCAAGGGCCTCGTGTATCTCGAGACCGGAGAGCCGCTGGCGGTGCTGGTCGGCCCCGATGTGGTGCGCCGCTTCAACATTCGCGAGCAGCGCTTCCTCTTCGGGCGCGCGGCGCTCGGGCTCGCCGACAAGGCGGCGCTCGTTCGCAAGCTCTCGATGGCCGAGTTCGCCGATGTCCTCGGAAACTCCGTGCGCATTCACCAACCGACGTGGGGCGGGCTGGGCCGCAAGAACGAGGAGCAGTCGAAGACGCTCCGCAAAGCCTACTCCCGGCGAGCCCTCAAGCTGCTCGAAGAGCCGGCGAGCGCGATGGCGGCGATCAACGCCGTGGCGATCGAGCCCTTCGTGCAGGGGCTGCTGTTCTCGTTCGATCGCGCGGGGCTGCTCATGTGCGCCGACGTCGCCGCGGGCCTGGCGCTGGTGCTGAAAGAGGAGTCTGGGCCGACCGCGCTGAAGGCAGAGAACACGGACCTCATCATGCAGGCGCTCGGACAGCGACCCGACCTGCGCGAGCTGATGAGCTTCGCCCTGTCGGACGACTTCTTCCGACTGCGCCAGCGGGTCGGTGTCTCGCTCGGCTGATGGGTGGCGTCGACGCGACGCCGGTCGCCCCAACTCGCAGGCCTCTCCTCGGGCGCATCCAGGTGGACGGGAAGTCCCCTCGCCCTCCGTCGGCTCGCTACTCGACCCGCAGGATGGCGGCCCTCGGCAACTCACGCAGCAGGCGCTCGATCATCGCGTCGACGCGCAACCGATCGACGTGCTCGACCGTCACCTTCACGCGGTAGCCCGCGGCAGGGTCGAACGTCGGGTACGAGCCGATCTCCACCTCAGGCTCGGCGAGCGCCGCCGCGTCGAGCACCGGCGCGAGCTCGTGCTCATGGGCGTCGAGGAAGACGACGCGCGTCACCGCGGGCTGGCCGTGCAGCCCATCGAGCACGGTGTCGAGCTGGGCCTCGAAGAGCTCGGGGACGCCGGGCAGCAGGTAGATCTCGTCACACGCGAGCACCGGGTACTTCAGCCGCGGGCCCGAGATCAGCCGGCTGCCCATCGGGGCCTCAGCCAACCGCATCGCTTCGGCGGGAACGGGCGTGTCCCCGAAGGCCACGCGGAGCGACTTCACCAGCTCGGGCAGAAGCACCACCGACCGCTGGAGCGCGAGCGCCACGGCGCGCACGGTGACGTCATCATGGGTCGGGCCGATGCCACCACTGGTGAAGATGAGCTGCGCGCGCCGCCTCGCGAACACCAGCGCCTCGACGATGGCATCGACCGCGTCGGGCACCATCAGGACGCTGACGAGCGGAATGCCACGGGACCGCAGCCGCTCGATCAACAACGCGCCGTTGCGGTCGCGCACCTTCGCGGTGAGCACCTCGTTCCCGATGATGAGCGCGGCGGCGTGCGACGCCATGATCACCGCGCCATCGGAAACGCGGGCGGTTCGTCGAGCTTCAGTTCGTGGCGCAGGGCCTTGAGGCGCTCGAACTCCTGGACCTCGGCGTTGAGCGTGCGTCGGCCCATCACCAGGCGAAGGAGCGCGTAGGTCGCGGCCGAGATCGAGATGATCGTGGCGGGCAGCACCAGCTGCGGAGCCCATTCGAACTCGACGTCGACGGCGAGCTTCCAGGCGGCGCCACCGGTGATCGCCGCGACGAACAAGGACACGGCCGTGTGGGCGAAGTGAAGCGTGCTCTTCCGCTCCGAGAGGCGGGAGAGGGTGGCGTCATGTTCGGCACGAAGGGCAGCGAGATCGGTCACGGGCGGGGCTCATACCCTGCGTTCAACGAAGGAGTCGACTACTCCGGCAAGGGCGCCAGGGCTCCGCACTCCGAGCAGCGCTGGCCGGGCGTCGCAGGCGCGCCACAGGCTTTGCACCGGACGTCGCCACGCGAATAGACGACCCTCGAGGTGGGGGCCTGCGCAGGCGGCGGCGGCGTGGCCGACTTTGGCAACCGCATGCCACAGGTGTTGCAGATGAGGCCGGCCGCCTGAACGTTGCGGCAGTAGCGGCACATCACCGCCCCGGTGGGGGCCGCCGTGCGCACGCCATCGTCCTCGGCTCTGTCCTGCGAGAGATCGGCGATCCGCTCGACCGCCACCGCGCCGACGTCCGCCGAGCGACCCATGTCGAGATCAGGCATCGCGTCTGCGATCACCGGCCCCTGCCCTGCCGCGAACTGGGTGGCCTCGAGCTCTCCGACGCGATCGACCTGCACTTCGCCGATCCGGTCGGGCACCGTCACCTCGAGCCCTTCGACGCGCTCCTCGACGACTGGAGGCGGCCCGAGACCACCGAGATCGCCGAGGTCCTTCCCGCAGACCTCACACTCGAGGCCGAAGTCCTGCTGGTGCTCACAGACGGGGCAGACGCTCATTGGCGGCACAGCCTATCTCGGAACGAGCGCCAGCTCTGCTGCGACGCCACGGAGGGGCTGCTGTCGGAGCGCTTCAGGTGTGGCGCGCACCGGCCGCCACGTTGTCGAAGCCGCGAGGGTCCGTCGTCAGCGTCGCGAGTTCACGCACTCGAAGGGAAGGAGCGTCCGCATCGCGTGCGGTGCGGCACGCGCAGGCGCTACGAGACGGGAGTGAGCCTGGTCCAGCAGGTGCCGCAGAGCGTGGCGTTGTGCACGCCCATGGAGCCGCATGTCGGGCACGCGCGGAGAATGGGCTCCGCTCCGAGATCGAGCTCCGTCACCAACGCGGTGAGCGCCGTCTGAAGCGAATCGGGAGCCTTCGCGGCCGTCACCTGCGTCTGCATGTCGCCCAGAATGCGCCGGAGTCGTGATCGCGCGTCGTCGTGAATCGTCACCATGTCGCCCATACCCACCGCCCTGTGTGTGAATCGTTCGGTCGGCACGCACGCTGCGAGGATCGCAGGCACGCGTGGAGGCCGTGGGATCGGTGTACCTCGTTCGGCGCGGGAAGTCGCTCGAGGTGACCGCAGTCACCCTACTCGTGCGAGCCTGAGGCGGCCTTCCCAGCGCTCTTCGAGGGCCTTGCGGAGGCGGAGGTGCTCGGGCTTCGCGAGGTCGGGATCCTTCTCGACGATGGCGCGGGCTTCGACCTGGGCGATGGAGAGCAGATCTTGATCCCTCGCCAGGTTCGCGACGGCGAGCTCGGGCAGGCCGCTCTGCCTCGTGCCCAGGAACTCGCCGGGCCCGCGGATCTCGAGGTCGCGCTCGGCGATCACGAACCCGTCACTCGTCTCGGCCATCACCTCGAGCCGCGCCTGACTGTCCTCGCTCTGCGCGTACCCAGCGATGAGGAAGCAATACGACTTCGCCGCGCCACGGCCGACGCGGCCGCGCAGCTGGTGGAGCTGGGACAAGCCGAACCGCTCCGCGTGCTCGATCACCATCACCGACGCGTTCGGTACGTCGACGCCCACTTCAATCACTGTCGTCGCCACCAACAGATCGAGCTCGTGCGCGCGAAACGCAGACATCACCGCGTCCTTCTCGTCCTGCTTCATGCGCCCGTGGAGCAACCCGACCCGCGCCTTCGGGAACACCACCTTCAGCTGCTCCGCCGCCTGCGTGGCGTCCTTGAGATCGATCTTCTCGCTCTCTTCCACCAGCGGGTAAACCACGTACGCCTGATGCCCCTGCGCGAGCTGCTCCCGCACCGCTTCCCACGCCTTCGGTTTCGCCTTCTCGTTGAACACCCGCGTCTCGATCGGCGTGCGCCCCGGCGGCAGCTCGTCAATCACTGACACATCGAGATCGCCGTACATCGTCATCGCCAACGTCCGCGGAATCGGAGTCGCCGTCATCACCAACACATCGGGCCGCACGCCCTTCGACATCAGCGTGTGCCGTTGAATGACACCAAACCGGTGCTGCTCATCCACCACCACCAGGCCCAGCTTCGCGAACTCCACCGCGTCTTCGATCAGCGCATGCGTGCCGACCGCGATCATCGCCTGGCCCGACGCCACCCGCTCCCGCCGTTCGCGCTTCGCCTTCGCCGTGCCCGAGCCCGTCACCAGGGCCACGTCGATGCCCGCCGGAGCGAAGAGCTTCGAGAACGTTTTGTAGTGCTGCTCCGCGAGGATCTCGGTCGGCGCCATCACCGCCACCTGGTAGCCGTTCTGCACGGCCACCGACGCCGCGACCATCGCCACCGCCGTCTTGCCCGAGCCGACGTCGCCCTGCACCAGGCGGTTCATCGGCTCCGGTCGGGCCATGTCGCGCGACAGCTGCTGCACCACCCTGCCCTGCGCGCCCGTCAGCGTGAACGGCAACAGTTTCCGCGCGGCCTCGAGCCTCGACTCGCTCACGTCGAACGCGAGGCCCTGCGTCACCTTCACACCCTGCCGCTTCAGCGCCATGCCCAGCTGCAGGAAGAACAGCTCGTCGAACGCGAGCCGCCGGTGCGCCTCGGACTGGTGCGAGTCGAGCGCCGGCAACGATGACTTTGGCGTCGGGAAGTGAATGAGCTTGAGCGCCTGCGCCAGGGGCAACACACCGACCCGCGCGCGCACGTCGTCCGGCAACGGCTCCTCGATGGCGCTCGCGAACTTCTCGGACACCTTGAACGCCAGCTCGCGGAGCGACCGCTGCTCCGCCCGCTCGAAGCCCGGGTAGATCGGCACGATGCGGTTGAAGTGAATCGGAGACGTCTCCACGTCATCCGCCGACTCGATCTCCGGGTGCGGCATCTCCCAGCCGCGCAACGACTGCCGAACGTCGCCCGACACCACCAGCCGCTTGCCGATGGGGAACCGCGCCTTCAGCCACGGGCCGGTCTGGAAGTAGGTCGCGGCGATCGAGCCCGACACATCGGCGAGCACCGCGCGGAAGAACCGCCGCCCACGGCCGAACGACTCCTCGGTGTCACGTACCGTCGCGATGATGGTGCCGCGTTCGCCACCACGCAGCTGCGCGATCCGCTTGAGGCTCCGACGATCTTCGTACGCGCGTGGGAGCAGGAACAGCACGTCACCGATGCGCTGGACGCCCTTCTTCTTGAGCGCTCCCAGCAGGCGCGGACTCACCCGCCAGCCGACCTTGTTCACCGGCTCGGCCAACGGCCCCGACTGCGGCGAGATCGACATGATCCTCGCCGGCGCCGCTGCGTCAGGGTCCTCCGACTGCTTCTTTCCTCGCGGCGTCTTCGCGGGCGACGGCGTCACGAGCGGCTTCGCAGGCACCGTGGTCGCGGGGACTGGAGGTCTCTGCGAGCCGTGGGCTCCCGAGCGAGCTGCGCGGGCCGGGGTCGATGAGGGTTTCACCGCGACGGCATGCCCCTGAGGCGACGCTGGCGACGCTGAGGCCGCGGGCACACGACTCACTGACATCGCGGGACCCGCCGGCAGGCGATCGACGGGCGCCCCCGGCACCGACAACCCGGCCTTCGCCAACACACCGAGAACGCGGCCAACCGACGCTCTGCGCCGGGCGACGTCGGCAGAGTCGATCTCCACCACCTCGAGCTCGAGCGCCGTCACCACCTCTCCAGGCACCGACGCGCGCGCCCGCTCGATCGCCGCCGCCAACGGCGTCGAAAGGCTCTTCACGGTGGCCAGGTTGGCGAAGTCACGCGCCGCCGCGAATCGCAGCGGGCCGACCAGCGACTCCAGCGGGTGCGGGCTACTCGGCATCCTCGTACGACACCTTGAGCAGTTCGAACTCCTTCACGCCGCCCGGGCTCTGGATCGTCACGGTGTCGCCGACCTTCTTACCGATGAGGCCACGCGCCACTGGAGACGCCACCGAGATCCACCGCTTCTTCAAGTCGGTCTCGATCTCTCCGACGAGGCGATAGGCGACCTTCTTATCGGTCTCGAGATCGAGCAGCTCGACGTTCGCGCCGAACTTCACGTCCTTCGAGTCCTTGAACTTCGAGACGTCGATCACCTCGGCGCGGTTGATCCACCCGTTGATGTCGTTGATGCGGCCCTCGATGTGTCCCTGCTTCTCCTTGGCCGCGTGGTACTCCGCGTTCTCGCGAAGGTCGCCGTGCGCGCGAGCGACCTCGATCTCGGCCGCGATCTTCATGCGCTCCACACCCGTCAGGAGCTTCAGTTCGTCTTGCAGCTTTTTGAGACCCGAAGCAGTCATCGGCATCCGGTCGCTCATCGAAACCACCGTTTCTGTTCGTGAAAGGTATGAGGCGACAGGGTATCGCCCCAGGTTGGAGAGGGCCAGCGAGGTTTGCAGCCCGGCTCCAGCCCGTCCGGAGTAGCGTGTCGAGGTGCTTTCGGTCCACGAGCTTCACCGCATCGCCGCCTCGATGAAGGCCGATGAGTTCGAGAAACAGTTGGGCCCGTTCGTGCTGGTGCAACGCCCACCAGACCAGATGACCCAGCAGCGCGCGATTCAACTGGGCGCCCGCCGAACCATCGCCCTCGACCGCAACCAGCTCAAAGACGCCCTGTCGCTGCTGCTCGAGTTCGAAGATCTCAGCATCACCACGCTGCCCCCTCTGGACTCGCATGAGAACCTGTCGGTGGGCCGGCTGCCGGACTGCGACGTGGTGGTCGATGACCCGTCCGTCTCGAAGCACCACGCGACGCTGTCGTGGGACGAGACGTTGCTGCAGGGTCTGGTCACCGATCTGCAATCGTCGAACGGCACGCAGGTCAATGGTGTCGACGCGATAGTGCCAACGGCCGTGCACGATGGAGACGAGGTCTGCTTCGGCGAGGCCCGGTTCCTGTTCATGCGCTCGAAGACGTTCCACGCCCGGCTCGCCGGACGCCCGAAGGCTCCCTGACGATGTTGTCCGTCAGGGAGCTGAAGCTCTACGTGCAGCGGCTCACCGAGCGGGAGTTCCGAAAGCAGCTGGGGCCCTTCGTGTTGATCCAGCGCCCGGAAGGCAAAGGCGGCCCTCGGGCCACCGACAAGTGGGGCGTGCCTCCCAATGCCCAGCGCACCTCGACGGCGCGCCCTGAGGCCGTGGAGACCGGCTCGCTCAGCCTGTTGTTTCAATTCGACGACCTGATGGTCGCCACCGTGCCGCCGATGCAGGGGGTCGACGAACTCGCGGTCGGCCGAGCTCCGGACAATGAGCTGATCGTCGAAGACAGCTCAGCCTCGAAGCGACACGCGGTGCTCCGGTGGGACGCTGCGAGCGACCGCTGCACCGTGCAGGATCTCGGCTCGACCAACGGCACCTTCTTGAACGCGAGCGTGCGCATTCGCCGCGAGACGACGCTGAAGAATGGCGACATTCTGAGCTTCGGCGAGGTGCAGTACTGGTTCCTGGTGACCGACACGCTGTACGCGAAGCTCCGCGGTGGGGACTCACGCTCGAGGCTCTGAGATGACTCGCCTGACGCTGCTGGTCGCCGTGGTGCTCGGTTGCGGTCCGATGCCCAGCCAGACGCCTGACGCGGGAGCGCCCTTCGACGCCGGCTGGGCCTCAGCGCAGTCCGATTCCGACGCCCGGGGAGATGATGCCGCCGCCTGCGCGGAGCGGAGGGACTGGCTGGCCACAGATTGACGGCGCGAGAGGAACTGCGAAGGTTGGAGCCTCGTGACCAGGCGCAACGCGATCAGGACAGCGAGCCTCGTCGCGGTCACCGTCGCACTCGCGTTGCTCGCGCTGTGGTTCCTTCGCGATCAGCGCTCCGCCGATGAGGCAGCGGGCGCGACGGATTCGGCGAGTGACGAGCGGGTCAGCAGTCGAGCGCCGCGCCTCCAGGTGCCGGGGTCACAGCTCGGAGGCGCCCCCGGAGCAGCCGCGAGTCATCGAGTCCCGCACTCTGCCGATGGCGTGTTCGAGGCAAATCCGGACACGCCTGGGTCGGTGAAGAGCACTTCACCTGACCTTCACGTCGATGGTGCGGCGGCAGCCGATGCGGGCAGCGTCGAGCCGCGGTCTGGAGATGGCGGTGTGACACCAGACGCCCCGTGCTCCATGAAGACTTCGGTTCGCGCCCAGCTCCGCTTCGTCAATCGGTGCCCGTCGAAGGTCCAGCTTCGTTGGCTGGGGTTCGATTGTGCCGAGCGAGACTACGGCCACATCGAGCATGGCGAGACGCGAACGGTGACGACCTTCGCGATGCATGTCTGGCGGGTGGTCGACGAGCGTTCTGGCGCGGTGGTCCTCGAATACGCAGCCCCCGGATCCACGGCGATCGAAGTCACCGTGTGCGCCGAAACGGACGGAGGTGCTCGGCTGGAAGAAGTCCTCGACAGCGGGTTCGTGCCGACGACGCTTCGGCAACTCGACGCTGGAGCGCGCAGGTGCACTCCGCGCCCGCTGCCCGACTTCAAGTCGACGCGCTGCACTCCCGAAGGAGGGTCGAGCGAAACGATGTTGAGCGTCGCCAACGACTGCGTCGGAGAGCCGGTCGTCCTGTCCTGGGTTGATCGAGCGTGTCACGAACGGCAGTACGCAGAGATCGCCCCGGGCGCGATCCGGGACCAGCACACCTTCGTTGGTCATCAGTGGCGCGTCCGACTCGCTCGAACCGGGCAGCTGCTCAGCGAGTTGGTGGCGACCGGTGCTCCCAGCCGAACGTGGAACGCCTGCCTCTGCGACACGACTGAAGACTGAGGGCGTGAAACGGAAGCAGGCTGGAGCGCCCCATCGTTCGATCAGGCCAGCTCGAGGAACAGCAGCTCGGGCTTCTCGATGTACTTGATGAACTCGTAGGCGAAGTCGGCGCCGACGCCGCCGTCGATGACTCGGTGATCGAAGCAGAACGAGAACAGCGCCATCTGGCGAATGACGATCTGATCGTTCTCCATCACGATCGGGCGCTTGCGCATGCGGTGCACGCCCATGATGCCGACTTCGGGGTGGTTGATGATCGGCGTCGCGAAGAGGCCGCCGGTCTGGCCGAGCGAGGTGATGGTGAAGGTGCCGTTGGTGAGCTCTTCCATCTTGAGCTTGCCGTCGCGGGCCGCGTTGCCGAGGCGGGTGATCTCTTTCGCCAGCGACTTGATGGTGTAGCGATCGGCGTGGCGCACGACGGGCACCGTGAGGCCCTGCTCCGTCATCGCCGCGATGCCCAGGTTGTACTCGCCGCGAACGATGAGCTCCTGGTTCGCCTCGTCCATGTTCGCGTTGACGCTCGGGTACTTCCGGAACGCGTTGATGAGCGCCTTCACGAAGAACGGCAGGAACGAGACCTTCACCGGATCTTTGTCTTTGCCGAGCTGTTCGTTCAGGCGCGCGCGGACCGCGACGAGCTCGGTCATGTCGACTTCTTCGACGAACGCGTAGTGCGGCGCGGTGAACTTCGACTTCACCATCTTCTCGGCGATCTTCTTCCGCAGCCCGCGAATGGGAATGCGCTGATCGACGGCGGTGGAGTTGAGCGCCTGCCACGAGAAGTTGCGCGACGGCGCGGAGGAGCCATTTGCGGCCGGCTTCGCGCCTGACGAGATGAAGGCTTCGACGTCGGTCTTGAGCACGCGACCCTGGGGACCGGAGCCGGAGATCTGACCGAGATCGAGCCCGTGCTCCCGGGCCATGCGACGGGTGACGGGCGTCGCGAGCACCTTCTCGTTGGCGTCCCCAGGGGTCGCGGCAGCAGGAGCAGCAACTGCTGCTTTGGGAGCTGGCTGACCGCCTCCGGTGTGCACCATCGCCTGCACCGGCACTGCGCCTTCGACGTCGAAGTCGACCAGTGAGTGGTGCACCTTCGCGATGTCTCCCACGTTGCCGTGCGTCTTGATGACCTTGCCGCCCTTGGGCGTCGGTACGCTGATGGTGGCTTTGTCGGTCATCACCTCGACGACGTTCTGATCCTCTTTGACGAGATCGCCGGGCTTCACCAGCCACGCGACGATCTCTCCCTCGAGGACGCCTTCACCCAGGTCCGGCAGCTTGAACTCGAAAAGGGCCATAGCGAGCGGGCTGTACCACCGCTCACGCGGGAGACGAAGCGGTCTCCTCGTGCTGGGGCTGCGCAGTGCGTTCCCGTTCCATCAGGCCGCGCATGAAGAACTCGGCCGCGCGATAGCTCGAGCGCACCAGCGGGCCTGAGGCGACGTAGAGGAAGCCGTGGGCCTCGGCCATCGTCTGGTAGCGGGCAAAGTCTTCGGGTGAGGCGAAGCGCTCGACGCGCAGGTGGTACTGCGAGGGCTGCAGGTATTGGCCGAGGGTCAACACGTCGACTCCAGACTCACGCAGCTGCCGGAAGGCGACGTCGAGCTCTTCGTCGGTCTCGCCCAGGCCGATCATGACGGACGTCTTCGTGTAGAGCTTCTCGGGGCGCTGCTTGAGGTACTCGAGCACGTGCAGTGACTGCTTCCAGGTCGCTCGGCGGTCGCGCACCGTCGGCGTGAGGCGCTCGACGGTCTCGACGTTGTGGGCGACGACGTGCGGCTTCGCGACGGCGACGATGTCGAGCGCTTCGTGCGAGCCCTGGAAGTCGGGGATGAGGACCTCGACCGTCGTGCGCGGAGACTCTCGCTTGAGCGCGGTGATGGCCGAGGCGAAGTGCGATGCGCCGCCGTCGGGCCGATCGTCGCGGTTCACCGAGGTGACGACGATGTACTCGAGCTCCATCGCTTTCACGGCGCGGGCGAGGTTCTCGGGCTCCTCGGGGTCGAGCGGCGGCGGGGAGCCGACCTTCACATGGCAGAACCGGCAGGCGCGCGTGCAGACCTCGCCCATCAGCATGACGGTTGCGGTGCCGCCGCCCCAGCACTCGGCGATGTTCGGGCACCGGGCCTCTTCGCACACCGTGGCGAGCTTCTGTTCGCGCACGATGCCCTTGATGCGCTCGTAGCCTTCGCCGCGCGGCAACTTCACCTTGAGCCAGTCGGGCTTGCCCTTCGACGTCGCCAACGGGAGCGGGAAGCGGTTCGGAGTTGCCATGACGCGCACGATGTATTGAGCCCGACTCACGCGGTCAACAGCACCGCCCTGAACCTTTTCTCATGCGACCCTTCGCGCTGGAGCGCTACCTCTCGAAGCACGAGTTCTCGGTCAAGCACCTGGCGTGCGCGAGCGACCCCGACACGATGCGGGTGGACCAGGTCTTGGCGCTCGATCCGACGGCACGGGAGCGGCTCCTGGGCATGTCGCTCGGCTACACCGAGACGAAGGGTGCGCCAGCGCTGCGAGCGGCGATCGCGAAGCTGTACGTGGGCATCGAAGCCGACGACGTGCTCGTTCACGTGGGCGCCGAGGAGCCGATCTTCACGTTCTTCCGCTCCACGTTGGAGCCGGGCGATCACGTGATCGTGTTGACGCCGACGTATCAGTCGCTGACTTCGGTCGCAGAGAGTCTCGGCGCGACGGTCTCTCGATGGGATGCGCGGGAAGCCGATGGCTGGCAGCCCGACCCATCTCAGCTCGAGTCGCTGGTGACGCCGAAGACGAAGGTCGTGGTGATCAACACGCCGCAGAACCCGACGGGGGGCCTGCTCTCCCGCGACCGATTCGATGCCGTCTGCGCGTTCGCCTCGAAGCACGGGCTGTGGCTGCTGGGCGATGAGGTGTACCGCGGGCTCGAGCATGGTGGGCCGAAGCTCCCGGCGGTCGCTGAGGCATCGGAGCGCGGCGTCTCGCTTGGTGCGATGGCGAAGGTGTACGGGTTGTCAGGGCTGCGCATCGGCTGGGCCGTCTGCCGCGATCGGTTGCGCCTGGCCGAGATGGAGGCCGTGAAGGACTTCTTGAGCATCTGCGCTCCGGGGCCGAGTGAGCTGCTGGCGACGGTGGCGCTCGAGCACGCGTCGACGTTGCGTGATCGAACGATGGCGACGGTGCGATCCAACCTCGGGTTGATCGACGGCCTGCTCGAGCTCTTCCCCCGCGATCTCTCGTGGTCTCGGCCGCTCGCAGGCACGACGGGGTTGCTCCGAGTGCGCCGGGAGCCCGCCAGAGCCTGGAGCGAGCGGCTGCTCAACGAAGCTGGCGTCCTCTTCGCGCCGTCCGTGTTGTTCGACTGGCCTGACACGCACGTTCGCGTCGGGCTGGGCCGGAAGAGCCTGGGCGAAGCGATGGGCGTGTTGTCGACCTGGCTGGAGCGTCAATGAGCGCGTTCCTTCGTTCCCGCCTCGAGGGCAAGCGGTTCGGGCTGGTGCTCTCGGCCGGGTACTTCGGGTTCTACGGTCACGCAGGCTTCGTCGACGGGCTCCTCGGCAACGGACTCGTCCCCGCGGCGTGGGCAGGCACGTCGGCGGGCGGCATGGTGGCTGCGTTCGCGGCGGCTGGCGTCGCTCCGCCCGACTTGAAGGCGATGATCCTCTCGCAGCGGCGAGAACACTTCTGGGATCCCGATTGGCTCGGCATCGCGGTCGATGCGTTGCGCACCGGGCATCGTCCCAGCGGCCTGCTCAAGGGCGCCCGGTTTCGCGCGTTGATCGAGAAGCACCTGCCGGCGAAGCGCTTCGAAGACACGCTCGCGCCGTTGGTGATCGTGACGACGAACCTCTCGACGCAATCGGCGCTGCCGATCACGAGTGGAGACCTCGCGTCGGCCGTTCACGCGACCTGCGCGTATCCGGGGCTCTTCCAGGCGGTGCGGCGAGACGGTCAACTGCTGTGGGATGGCGGCATCGTCGACAAGGCGCCGGCGTTGGCGCTGCTCGACGCTGAGGTGACGAAGCTCGACGCGCTCCTGGTCCACTACCTGCCGAGCCGTGGCGGACCGAAAGATCCTTCCGGAGCGTTTGCGTACGCGTCAGGCATGGCGAGCGGCTTCGCGGCCGTGCGTCGCGAGCACTTCAAGTTGCAGCTCGAGGTGCTCAAAGGCCGTGGCGTCCCGACGTACGTGGTGACGTCTCACCTGCCTCCGGTCTCGCCGAAGTCGATGGAGGCCGGAAGAGACGCGATGGCCGCAGGCGCCGAGTCGATCAGCCGCGCGCTGGCAACTCCGCCGGTTCCCTGGGAAGGCGCCGACTGACCGGCAGCGAACCACGCGGAACGAATCGGCCGAGGGAACCAGGTTCTCATCGAGGCCGTTCATGGAGGGCGGAGTCCAATGAACCTCGGAGTCGTCCTCGTAATCCTGATCCGGGTCTATGCGGGCGTCGAGCCACTCGACGCGATCGACGCACGCGTGGCAGCCGAACTGGTCCGGGTGAAGAACGCTCAGCGCGCCGCGGACGAGTCCCACCGCAGGCACCTGCGAGCGATGGCAAAGGGGGCGCCGTACGCGAGGTTCGTCCCCACCCAGGTTCCGCCGTTCGACTTCACAGCAGTTCCACTGACGGGCGAGTACGTCGAAGCCTGCCTGGGGTTCAGCGACCGAAAGCGAGCGGGCACCGGCCCTGACCAGATTTCCGTCGAGTGGATCCTCGCGAACCGCCCTGGCGGCTTCGAGTCGATACTCGAATGGACGGCGACTCACGGTACGCAGGCTGCCGTGCCTCACACTCCGGTCGGCCGCCTCGTCTCGCTTCAGCAGGCACTGGAGCTTTCACTCGTCGACCCGAGCCCCGGCTGGACGACGGCCGTCGCTGCGTCACAAGCGGCGCGGGCCATGAACGCCGCCGAACGCTGGCAACTGTTCGAAAGACTCCGATCGTTCGATGAACAGAAACCCGGTTCCCTGCTGTGGGAGATGCTGAATTTCGATGAAAAACTGGCCTGTCAGCACACGACGATGCTCCTCGAGAAGAAGGAGACGCGCGGGATCGCCAGAGGAGTCTCGGCATGGTGCAACCGTTTCTGAGGCGCGCCCTCAGTCGGCCGGCACCGGTGGAATCCACGAGCACGCGTTCTGCATCATGCACGGCTCCATCGTGAACTCCTGCCCGCCAGACGCCATGTAGCGACCGAGCGCGTTCATCAGGAACGAGCCGAGGTCCCACGTCTTCGCCGGGTCCGGAGGATCGAAACCGTGACGGCCCGTCGGCGACACCATCGGGAAGATGACGCCCGAGAAGCCACCGACGCGGTCGCTGCGCTTCACGAGCCGAAGCGGCGGGTTCAGGCGAGGCGCATCGAAACCATCGTCGACGTTGTTGATCTTCGAGAAGTGATCGATGTCCATCAGCACCGCCTCGCCCTTCGAGTTGCGGTACGGGAGCGCGCGCTCCACGGCCTTGATCGAGCCCGTATCGATCAGCACCCGGTTCTGCGTCTTGCCGTAGCGAGGATCCTTCTCGGTCAGGCCGATGAAGCCGGCCGCGCGCGCGATCGCCACGCCTGACGCCACAGGCACGTTCATGTCGCCGATGGTGTTGACGATGACGAGGCGGGTCGAGACCTCCTCGCCCGTCGCATACCGGAGCACGCGGTGGCGCTCGACGTTCTGCAGGTAGTTGACCGGGTCGCCCTGATCGATCGCCAGCTGAGCCAGGCCCATGAAGCGGCGCAACTCGGGGCTGTTCCGGCGGAAGCCGAAGCCGTCGCTCAGCGCAGACAGCTCCTCGCCCGCCTTGCGGTCGACGCCTTCCCACTTGAAGTCGAAGTCGAAGGTCTTCAGCGTCCACTTCGCTTCGGCGCCTTCGGGCACCGTGCACCCATCGCGGAGCTTCGGCGGCAACACGCCCGCGTAGACCTCGAAGCGGTACTTGTCGTTCTTGTCCGAGCCGATGGCCGCGCGCAGCGCTCCGTTCGTGCCGACGCGGAAGCAGCGGTGCTCGCCGTTGGTGAGGTTGTGGAGGACCGCGGTGTCACCGTCGTTCAGCGCGACCGGCACCGTGGCGATCTTCACGCGGCCGGTGTCGTTGAGATCGGGCAGCACCTGCCACAGCTCGACCTTCGTCGCGTCACCCGGCGTCGGCACCGTCACCAGCAGCGGCCCGAACATGCGCAGGTTCACGGCCTCACGCACGCCCCCCTGAATCGAGCGCACGCCGATGTCCGGCAGACCCGCTCCACCCGAGACGGGAACGGCGACGTCGAGCTGCGGCTCGAGGCCGGCCATCAACGCGCTCATGATGCCGCCGAGCGAGCCGCCGGTGATGTTGATCGAACCCGAGCCGCCGATGTCGACGACGCCGTCGCCGTTGAAGTCACCGGCGAGATCGTTGGTCTTGTCGCCGTCGCGGTTGACGTCGAACTCCCACGTGTTCGTGCCGTCGAACGTCTTCATCACGCGAACGAGCTGCATGTAGTCAACAGCCGACTGTCGAACGACGTCGCGGGTGTGCGAGATGTAGCTGGTCCAGAAGTCGGCGCCCGAGTCCTTGCGGCCGTCACCGTTCTGGTCGAACGCGCGGTCCTTCTCCACGATGCCCGAGAAGAGGCCCTCCATGCCGCGCGCCTTGAAGAGGCCCCCGAGCACCTGCTTCTCGGTGTCAGGCAGATCGACGCCGTGGCTGACGTTCTCGATGCCGATGCAGGCCAGGCCGAGGCGCGCGAAGAAGCCGCCGTACACGAGCGGGTCGAGCTTGTTGCCCGTGTACCCGTGCCCGAGAATCACGACTGGCGCGGGCCCTTTGCGGTTCTTGGGGATCGTGATCCACGCGTACGACTTCTCGGGTCGAGTGAACGCGGCGCCAGTGACGGGGTCGAGCTCGAACGTCTGCTTGTACAGCGGCAGCGCCTTGCCCTCGGAATCGACGCGGCGGAAGAACTGCGGCGACTCGATCGAGAAGATGGCGTGGAAGTCGATGAACTTGTGCGCGTCCATCAGCGCCTGATCGGCCGGGCTGAGCTTGCCGCTGTTCAGCGCCTTCAAGATGTCGGGCAGCATCTGGCGAAACTGATCGCCGGGCACGATGCGCACGTTCGTCTGGCGGTCGCCGTCACGCACCTGGAAGAGATCGGTCACCTTGGCGGGGAACTGATCCTTCAGGCGCGACATGGGCCCCAGGCCGTACAGACCGTCACGAATCGCCTTGAAGTCGCGCGCGATCGACATCGTCGAGTACGCCCAGGTGAACGAGACGTCGTCGAGGCCGAGGCCGAACTTCGGCAGGCACGACGCGAGCGGCTTGAGCTGCTCGGTCTGCGAGACGTGGTTGATGTACGTGAACGGCGAGCGCACCGGGCGGCCGTCTTCGTCGACCAGGCGCCGGGTCAGGACCACCGCGTAGGTGGTGTTCTCGCGCAGCGGCATGACCGGCTTGAGGAGCAGCGTGTTCGTTTCGCGCTCGTACCACTCCATCGTCTCGAACTTCGACTGCCCGGGAATGAGCACGTTCGGGTGATCGAGCACCCCGTCCATGTCGAGGTCTTCACCGAGGTCGAGCTTGCCGTTGCGGTTGGCGTCCTCTTCGCGATCTTCGAAGGGCAGCTGCTCCGAGTCGCGGTCGTTTTCGAAGTAGCCCTTGCGCTCGAGCACCGTCGGGAAGTTGCCCTCGCCGAGATCGAGCGGGGTGCGCTCGCAGAAGTCCGGAGAATCGGGGGTGATGTCGATGAGGTACGCGACGTCGTCGGAGGGATCGTAGTCGTCGCCCTGGTGACGCTTCACGATGTTCATCAGGTCGAGCGTCTTCTCGAAGCCGACGGTGATCGTCTGGTAGGTGCCCCAGCCGTCGAGCTGATCGATCTCCTTGCGGGTGCCCTGCTCCCACTTCGTCGGGGCGAGCATCGAGGCGTTGATGCGGCGCTTCGTCGGAGAGGTCGCGTCGAAGCGCGTCGCGAAGTCGTTCGGCAGCGGCACTTCAGGCAGCGGCCGCGCGAAGGCGTCGAACTTCACGGCGGCGCCAGTGCCGACGGGCGTGGGCATCAGGCCCTTGCCTTCCGGAGCGGCACACGAGGCAACGAAGACGAGACAACCCAACAGAGTGAGTGAGCGCATGAGAGTGTCGTGCTCCTGGTTCAAAGGGCGATGCTGAGGCGAATGCGGCCAAACCCGACGGGACCCATGACGCCGCCAGCGGGGAGGTTGTACGCGTCACCGGGAAGGAACAAGCCCCCCTCCCCCGTGGCCGTGATCAGGAGCTCGGGGATCGGGCGGTAGCGGGCCTGCACGCCGAGATCGACCTCGGTGCCCATGTAGAGCCCTGGCCGGCCGTTGAGTGAGTTGAGCGCGGTGCCGCCGCCGAGTCGCGTGTTGAACGGGTCGGTCAGGCGCGCGGTGCTGAACGCGAAGAGCGGGCCGCCGTACACGTCGAGCCAGTCGAAGAGGCCGTACTTCACGCGGGGGAAGAGGTACCAGACGCCCGTGATGCTGCCCGCGGTGCCGAGCAGATCGGCGCCTTCCGGAGCGATACCAACGAGGTTCGGGTCCGCCGCGCGCACCCCGGCCCGCGCAGATTGGTAGGCGAGCACGTGATCGAACAGCACGAGCCCCACTTTGAAGTCGCGATCGAACCGGAAGTTCTCGATTCGATCGTCGGCAGGGTTTTGATCGCCTGAGGCGAAGCCCCCATCGGCGAGGAGGGTCAGCTGGTGGACCTTGTACGAGACCTTCGCGGCCGCGCCGAACTGCTGAACCCGGAGCAGCGCCGCGTTCTCGTTGCGAGCCTGGGTGGTGGTGCCGTTGATGGTGAGCGCCTCGAAGCCGACCTTCAACACGCGGTTGCGGCGCTTGAAGAACTCCCACTTGCCGGCCGCGTCGACGACGAACACGTCAGTGGCCTTGCCGCCATCGCTGACGTTGATGTTCCGCTGGTTGCGGTACACGCCGTAGATGCCGAAGGTGTTGTCCGCGTCCTTGTTGAAGCGCAGCGCCAGCACGCCCTGGAACGCGCGGTCCCCCTTCGCAAACTCGCCGAAGTTGTCGCGGTTGATGAGGTCGGCCGCGAGCGCGGTCTCGAAGGCACGGAAGGCGCCGCCCAGGTTGAAGAGGGGCCGAACGGCGAGGAGCGCGCGGTACGTCGTGTTGCCGTACTGCTGCTGACCGAAGTCGCCGGCCTCGGGCTCCTTGTTGCCGTCGTTGGCCAGCATGCCCAGGCCCCACGACTGCGTCTGAAGGCCCACGCGGAAGGCGCCCGAGTTCCACTTGTACTCGAGGTACAGCTTGCGCAAGTCCAGCGCCGAGAGCGCGGGGTACGGAACGCGATCGCCCACGAGCGAGGCTGCGGGAGCACCGAGGATCGCCCCCGTGGCGGTGTCGGCTTCACCGATGAGTCCGAACCCTTTCAGGTGGATCTCAGGCGTCACGCGCACTCGCGTCAGCAGCGGCGCGATGGTGGTGTTGCCGCTGCGATCGTCGAGCGGAAACGGCGTGGCGCCCTGGTACGAGAGGCGGGCCGACGCGGCGAGCGCGGCGGTGATGTCGAGGCCGGAGCCCGTCTCTTCCTTCTTCTCGGGCTCCTGCTTCGCGGCTTCGGGCGGCGTCGCGGTCGTCTGCTGCGCGGGCTCTGCGGCCTCGGTCCCTCGGTCGTCGAAGCCCTGGCGGATCAGCTCCGCAGGCGCATCTGCGGTACCTGGGTTGGCCACCAGACCCTGAACCGGCAGGCCTCCGTCATCGGTCTGCGCGAAGGCGTTGAACGACACCAGCGCGACCACGAGTGCCGCGAGTCGAGTTGCCATGGAACGAATCCCTCCCGAGGGTTCAGCCAAAGGTGGGCGCCGTTACCACGCGCCTTGTGCCGTGACCACGGGCCCGACGCGCGGAAGCTGCGTGGGAGTTGAGAGGGAGTTGAGGGGGAGTCAGTTGACAGTGGGGGGGCTGCCACATAAGCGCACGGTCCCTCGCCATTCCCGGCGAGGCCGAAGGTCCCCGCTCATCGGAGCGTTTCCGGTGGGCATATCCCGTGGGGAGAACACATGACCGAAGCATCGAAGAGCGCGAGCTTCTTGCGCGAGTACGAGACCGTCTTCCTCGTGAAGCCAGATCTCACCGACGAAAACGTCGACAAGGTGAAGGAGAAGTTCCGCGGCATCGTGGGACGTGAAGGCGGCAAGTTCTTGCGCTTCACCATCTGGGGCAAGAAGAAGACCCAGTACCTCGTCGCCAGGCAGCCGCGTGCGATCTACCTGCACGCGCACTACCTCGGGAAGCCGAGCCTGGTGGCCGAGGTCGAGCGCAACCTGCGCAACCTCGAGGAAGTCAGCCGCTACATGTCCAAGCGCCTGGCCGACGACATCGACCCTACGACTCGCGAGGCTCAGGAAGATCTGAAGCTCGCCGGTGACGTGGACGACAACAAGCCGTTCGGCGGTGCCGAGCGCGAAGACTTCAACGCTGACGTCGACGGCAGCTACGACGACGACATCACCCCGGGCTGAGGAAAAGGACCCGACCATGGAAAAGACCTACGAGAAGAGCGGCGGTAAGGGTGGCGGCGATCGCGGTGATCGTGGCGACCGAGACGGCGAAGAGAAGCGTGGCGGCCGGGGCTTTGCCCGCAGGAAGGTCTGCCGGTTCTGCGCCGACAAGAAGATCATCGTGGACTTCAAGGATCAGTCGACCTTGAAGTACTTCGTCACCGAGCGCGGCAAGATCATTCCCCGTCGCATCTCGGGTAACTGCTCCAAGCACCAGCGTGCGATCGCGAAGGCGGTCAAGCAGTCACGCGGCCTGGCGCTCATCCCCTACCTCGTCCTCGCGAGCTGAAAGAGAACGCCACCATGAAGGTCATTCTCCGTGAAGATGTGTACAACCTCGGCGATTCCGGCGAGGTCGTGACCGTGAAGGACGGCTATGCGCGCAACTACCTGTTGCCGCGCAACCTCGCGATGCTCGCGTCGGCGGCCAACATCCGCCAGCTCGAACACGAAAAGGGCGTCATTCTCGTTCGGCAGGCCAAGATGAAGTCCGTCGCTGAAGAGGCTGGCAAGAAGCTGGCTGGCGTGTCGGTGACGGTGTCGCGCAAGGTCGGCGATCAGGACAAGCTCTTCGGCTCTGTCACCGCGCTCGACATCGCAGAGGCGCTGGCGGCGCAGGGTCACAAGTTCGACCGTCGCGTCATTCACCTGCCCGAGCCCATTCGCACCATCGGCAGCTTCGAGGTCGAGCTCAAGCTCCACCGCGATGTGCAGACCAAGGTGATGGTGCACGTGCAGGGCGAAGCCGCTTCGGCGTAACGCCAGGGGGCATCGATGAAACGGGCCGTGTTCACCTTCGGGTGGGCACGGCCTGTGTCGTTTCGAAGCCTCGCGGGTCACGGTCCGATGACTTCGCTGGCGCGGCAGAGGTACGTTCAAGCCCATGTCGACCGCGCGCAGGCTGCACCACACCCATGCCGACTACGTGAGGCTGGAACGAGACAGCCCCATCAAGCACGAGTACTGCGATGGAGAGATCTACGCGATGGCAGGGGGCACTGCCGCGCACGGGGCCCTGGCTGCTGCCGTCATCTCCAGTTTCGGCGCGCAGCTGCCAGCGGGCTGCCGTGCACTGACTTCCGACGTTCGGGTGCGCATCGAAGCGAGCGACCTCAGCACCTACCCTGATGCGCTCGTCATCTGCGGAGCCGCCTCGTACGACGCGATTGACACCCACGCCGTGACCAACCCTGTGGTCGTGGTCGAAGTCACGAGCCCGTCGAGCGAGGACTACGATCACGGCGAGAAGCTCAGCCACTACAAACAGCTCCCGTCGCTCAAGGCCGTCGTCATCGTTTCGCACAAGACACGGCGCGTGACCGTGCACAGCCGGGCCGGCACGTGGGAGACACGCGAGTTCCGGCCAGGCGAAACCGCGATCATCACGGAGCCGGCGTTGAAACTCGAGGTCGACCGTTTGTACGCGGTGCTCGAAGGACTCTGAGCGCTTCTCTATCGGGCGGCGAGGATCGTGGCCCACCACGCTTGCATCAGTGCTGACGAGCCATCGGTGGCGGCGGCGTCGGTCCACCCTGCTGGAGGCGCCACGAAGGCGGTCAGCTGGGCGATGAGCGCGGCCCGTTGAGCCGGTGGCGCCACAGGGAGCAGGTGCCAGAGTGTCGCCGCGTCTTGCGGGCGCACGAGCAGCACGGCCGCGTCGAGGGCTGCTGCATCGGACGAACGATCGAACCGATCGATCGCGTCCACCAGCGCGGCGCTCGCATCGAGCGAGACCGGCGTCGTCGGCGGGCGATTTGGCGCAGAGAGCGCGCGCATTCCGGCCAGCACCGTCACTTCGCGTCCCTTCCCGGCCAGCGACACCAGCCCCGAGGTGACGGTCAGGCGCGACCCGGCATCAGTCACCTCGAGCGTGTACGCGCACCCGAGGTCGATCGCCGAGGCGGTCGGCGTGTCGACCACGAAGAGCCGCGGTGGCGCGGTCACCAGCGCGTGGATCGTGCCCCGCTCCAGCTCGAGGCGGTGCTGCGCGGGCCCGGTGTGCTTCAGACGAACCCGAGAGCCCTCGTCGACCATCACGGTGCCGATGTCGGCGATCGTCACCGTGGCCGACTCTCCCTCGCCCAGCTCGAGCCACTTCGACGTCAGCGCGGTGAGTCGGCGCACGCCGTTCGAGACGATCTCGGTCGGCAGGCTGATCGATGGACGGCTCCCGAAGAAGACGCCTGCCGCAACCATCGCCGCCGCGAGCAGTCCTCCGACGATGAGCAACGGCTTGGAGCTGCGCCGTTTCGGAGGCTGGCTGGCTAGGCGCTCCCATCGGCCGGGCTGCGGCTGGTACTTGAGCTGCTTCAACGACTCGAGCGGATCACTCATCGAGGCCTCCGTCAGGGTCCATGCCCAGGCGCTCCCGCAGGAGCCTCAAGCCCCGGTGCAGGTTCACTCTTACCGAGTCAGGCGTCAGCCCCGTCTGCTCGGCGATCTCCTTGCCCGTCATGCCTTCGACCAGCTTGAGCACCAGCGTCTCCCGGTACGTGTCAGGCAGCGTGCGGATGATCGCCAGGACCTGGTTGGCCTCTGCCCGCTGCGGATCGAGGGCGCCCTGCTCTTCGGTCGGCAAGCCCACCAGCCGCGACTGCTTGCGAAAGGTGTCGATGAGCCGGTTGCGGGCAATCGCGGCGAGCCATGGGCCGACGCGCTCGGTGTCGAGTGACGAGAGACGCTCCAGGGCGATGAGAAACACGTCCTGCATCAGATCGTCGACCTCCGACGCCGGGCCGTTGGCCATCAACACCCCGTGCACCATGGGCGCGAACCCCTCGAAGAGCCGGGCAAACGCGAGGCGATCGCCCCGTCGGGCAGCGGCGAGATCGGCGGGAGAGGCTTCGAAGATTGGCACGTCAACTCCACGCCATCGCTGAGGTCCTCGCTCATGTCGAGCAAGACGACGGCGCAGAAAAAACGTTAACGGCCGTTCGCACTTTTCCTGCCCGCGCGACTCCCAGTCATTCACCAGGGAGGAACACATGCTGGGTCGCATCGCCGTTCTGTTGGGTCTCGTCTCGGTCGTCAGCCATGCCGCGGAGGTCAAGGTCAGCCCCGAGGATGCGCTCCGGTTGACGGGCCTCGTCCTCGAAGGCGCGCGGATGGAAGGGGGTGGAAAGGCGCTCGAGACGATCAAGGGCACGCTGACGGAGGCGGGCTGTGTGAAGGCCGAGGGTCTCTGTTTTCCCGCAGGAACGCGGCTGACCCTCTTGAAGGCTCACGCATCGGGGGGGGTTGCCTACCGGTTGAGCGCCGTCGACCAGCCCGTGCAGCTGGACGGTGTTCGGTGGCAGCGGCTCTTCCGGCGAGCCCCTGGCGTGCTCACCTCTGGAGTCCTCGCTGAGTGCTGGCCCGGCCCCACACACCTCGCGGCGGGAGCAGAGGCGCTCGACACCTGTCTTCCAGCGGGGACCACCATCAGTGTGCGGGACGATGGCCCGGTGCGACGTCTGGCTGCGAGCTCGGCGCCGGTGACCATTGACGGACTCGACTGGCAGGTCCTCGACGACCGGATCAACGGGACCGTGCGCGGGCGGCTCGCGCGCCCGTGGACCGAAGCAGGCTTCACGTGGAACGGGCTGCTGTCGCGAGAGGCCTGGCCTGATGGCCTCGAGCTGCGGGGAGAGGTTGCATCGGGCCCGTTGGCCTCTCGATGGGCTGGCGAGGTGGTCGTGAGGGACTTCGAGAGCTCCACCGCCCCCCTGGCAGGGTGGTCGGCTCGCGGGGTGCTGCTGACGCCGCTGCCCACGTCGGGTGGAGCGGTGATCGGGGACGTCAGCCTCGCTGGCCAGCCCCTCGCACCCCAGCTCGTCAGTGGCTTTTCAGCGCAACCACTCCGGGTGGCTGGGTACGACGTGCCAGCAGGCGCCCTCCTTCGGAGTGGCGGCGGGCTGATCGTGCTCCATCGCGACCTTGAAGCGTCGCTTGTTTCTCAGAATCTCGAGCTGGTCGCGACGCGCCAGACGGGCGCCGGCCCCGACCGCGTGCTGGCGATCGCCTCTTTGCCGAACGGCGCCGCGCTCGTCGTGACCGCCGACCCGATGCCCTTCGCCGGAACGACCTTCGCGAGGCTGAGCAAAGTGCATCTGCTGAACGGAGAAGTCCGACGGGTCGAGGGGCAACTGCTGAAGCCGCACCTGGAGCCCACGCTGAGCGCCTCTGCGGGCGTTGAGGCCGAAGTGACCGACGGGTGCTTCCACTTCTTCAGCGCGAGGTCAGGCGGAACCATTGGCGTTGGCACCAGAAGGGCGAGCGTCGCGCACCGCGACAGCGCTTCGCCGAACGTCTGCTCGACGCCGTGGACGCCCATCTTCGACGACTCACTTGAATAAGGAGAAACACACCATGCCGACACACCTCGCCGTCCTGTTGGGTCTCATCTCCATCGTCAGCCATGCCGCGCCAAACCTCGAGGTGCACGAGTGGGGCACCTTCACCTCGATCGCCGGGACCGATGGACGCGCCGTGCCGTGGCAGGCCAGCTCGGAGGACCTGCCGTCGTTCGTCTACTCGGATCGCTTCGACTGCAGCGGCCTGCGCTCGTGCGTCACGAGCACTCGAGGCAAGGGCTTACTTCGCGCCCTCATTCGCATGGAGACACCAGTCATCTACTTCTACACGCCCGAGCCGCTCGACGTGTCGTTGAAGGTCGGCTTCCCCACGGGCCGAATGACCGAGTGGTACCCGTCCGTATGGAACAGCACCTCGACGCTGCTCGACTGGGGCACCTTTCGCGTCGACCCAACGCAGCGACCAACGCTGCCGACGGAGCCGACGCCCAACCACTACTACGCGGCGCGAGAGGTCGACGCGGCGCCGGTGCTCGTCAAAGGGCAGCGCTTCGAGGTTGGCGGCCCGGGTTGCACAGAGCGCGAGCTGGAAGGCGAGGTCGACTCTGAATTGTTCGCTCGGGAGCTGACCCGCTCGCGTTCGACCAGTCGTCTCTGCGTGACCTCGAAGCCAACGCAGGAGTGGGCGCGGTTTCTCTTCTACCGCGGTGTCGGCGACTTCCACCCGCCGCTCGAGGCCGTGGTCTCGAAGAATGACGTGACGGTGACCCCGACCGAGAAGCTCGGCAGCGCGCTGCTGTTCGAGCGACGCGGCAACGCTCTCGGTGTCACCAGCTTCGACGCGCGCGCCGGGCGCCAGAGTGTCAGCCGCCCGGCCCTCACCGCGACGCCCGAGTCGATTCGGCAGACGGTCTTCGAGCTGCTCATCGCGACGGGGCTCTTCGAGAAGGAAGCCCGCGCGATGGTGAAGACGTGGGACGACAGCTGGTTCGTCGAAGGCCTGCGCATCTTCTACGTCGTGCCGACCGCGCGCACCCAGGCGCTGTTGCCGCTCACCATCTCGCCGGCTCCGAAGCGACTCGTGAGGACCATCGTCGGTCGAATCGAGCTGCTGGCGCCTGAGCTCCTGGTGGAGGTGCAGGCCGAGCTCGAGCGGCTGCTGCGCCGCGCTGGTCTGGGGAAGAACGAGGGGAACAGCCCGAACTCCATCGCGGCTCGAGAGCGCGCCATCACCTCAATCGGGAGCGCGCTCCACGCGAAGTTCGGCCGTTTTCTTCCCGCGATGCTGAGCCGCCTCGCGGTCGATGCGACTGAAGACCGAGGGTCGCTCTACCGCGAACTCTCAGACCGGTTCGCCCATGGCCCTGGCTCGGTGCTCGAGTGAACAGCTTCGACGCGGCAGGAGCGCTGCATCTCGTCGTCGAGCGCCGGGTACTTCTGCTTCAGCTGCGTCAGCGGGTCGAAGAGCCCCTCCGCGAAGTGTCGTTGCTTGACCCGTTCCTCAGCCCACGCTTCGCGCTCGAGCAGCGCCACGCGCCCTGAGACGGTCTCGAGGACGTGAGGGTGAACGCAACCGTCGAGCCGTCGGTGTTCGACATATCGCCCCACTCTCCTTCGGCCGAGCGACGACGCGTTCCAGTGGCGACGTCGTCGACCTCGCAGACCGTCACCCCACCGACGCAGGGTCAGCCCCGTAGTAGCGCTGGAGTTCACCGTAGAGCGCCGGGTGCTTCTGCTTCAGTTGCGTCGGCTTCTCGAAGAACGCCTCGGTGGCCACGGCGAAGAACTCGGCTTCGTTGGTGGCGCCGTAGGCCCGCAACACCGAGTCGCGGTTCGGTGACTTCCGGAGCGAGAAGTACTGCTTCGAGAAGACGTCAGCCCACGCGTGCAGCGCCGAGAACGTGGCCATCTCGGGAGTGCCGTCGAAGCGCCCATCGGTGAGATCGAGTACGTGCGCGAATTCGTGGAGCGCCACGTTGTGCCCATCAAACGGGTTCTTGAGCCCCTGCCGCACCGAGTCCCACGAGAGCACCACCTGGCCCCAGCGATGGGCCTCTCCGAGGATGGTCCCGCCGTCGCGCTCCCACGCGCCTGTGGTCATCACCACCGTCATCATGGCGTCGTACACGTCGAGCGACAGGTTCCTCGCGAGCCGCGCCGCCGCGCCTGCCACGACAACTCGCATCTCCTCGGTGACGGCCAGACCCTTCGCGCCCACGAAGTCCTTCTCGTTCGCGAAGACCTGGAGGTGCCTGCGAAAGCGCGCGCGCTCGTCGGTTGAGAGGTGCGCTTCGAAAGGAAAGTGCTTCGCGACGAGGGGCTCCCAGTCGGGCGGAAACGGCTGCCTGGCCAACCACCGCCGCCTGAGCCACCGGATCGGGAAGAGCACGAAGCCGCAGCATCGACGATTCGGGCCTCAGCGGAAATGCGAGAGGTCCTCGCTCACGAATTGGCTGACCTGCGTCTTCGCCGAACGCGTATGAAGGTCTCGTGAGCCTGCAAGCCCGCGTGCACGAAGATCTCGCCGCCGAACGCGCCGTCCTCGGCGCGATCGTGATGGACAACTCGGTTCTCCCCAACGTCGCGGAGCAGGTCACCAAGGACGACTTCGCCAACGCCGCCCACGCCGAGATCTTCGACGCCATGGTGGCGCTCGACTCCCGCAACTCGCGGGTTGACTGGCTGACGGTGTCCGAGGAGCTCAAGACGCGGGGACAGCTGGCCGGGGTCGGCGGCCCCAGCTACCTGCAGACGCTCGATCAGCTGGTGCCGTTCTCGGCCAACGCGGTCGAGTACGCGAAGATCATCAAGGATCAGTCGACGCGGCGGGGCCTGGCGAAGGCGGGCCGCGAGATCCACGAGCTCGCCAGCCAGGAGACCGGCAACGTGCTCGAGCTCGTCGACGAGGCGGGCCGCAAGGTCTTCCAGATCGCCGAGAGCCGGCAGCAAGGCGACCTGCGCTCGATGCAGGACCTGATGGACGAGGCGCTCACGCTCCTCGACACGATGAAGAAGAACACGTCGGGCATCACCGGCACGGCGACGGGCTTCATCGATCTCGACAACCAGCTGACCGGCCTGCACGGCGGCGAGCTCCTCGTGCTCGCGGCGCGTCCGGGTATCGGCAAGACGTCGCTGGCGATGAACATCGCGATCCACGTCGCGCTCAAGGAGCAGAAGGCCGTCGCCGTCTTCTCGCTCGAAATGCCGTCCGTTCAGCTGCTGACTCGTATGCTCGCCACGCACGCGCGCGTCGACATGAAGAAGCTGCGCGGTGGCCGCCTGTCGCCCGGTGACGAGGAGCGCATTCAGCAGGCCGCCAACGAGCTCTACGGCTGCAAGATGTACGTCGACGACACCGGCGGTCTGTCGTCGTTCGATCTGCGCGCGAAGGCCCGACGCCTCAAGCAGAAGGAAGACTCGCTGGGCCTCATCGTCATCGACTACCTCCAGCTCATGCACCAGAAGGGCAAGGTCGAGAGCCGCCAGCTCGAGGTCTCCGAGATCTCCCGTGGCCTCAAGCAGCTCGCCAAAGAGCTCAGCGTGCCGATCATCGCGCTCAGCCAGCTCAACCGAAAAGTCGAAGAGCGCAAAGGCGGCAAGCCGATGCTGTCGGACCTCCGCGAGTCAGGCGCCATCGAGCAGGACGCCGACGTCGTCATGTTCATCCACCGCGAAGAAGAGGAGGAAGACGGAGCGCCGCCCCCACCTGGGCGCACCTCGATGCCGGTGGAGTTGATCGTCGCCAAACAGCGAAACGGGCCCGTGGGCTCCATCGACCTGATCTTCCTCCCGGAATACACGCGCTTCGAAAGCCGCGCTCGCGACTGGCAGGGTTGAGAGTAGGCTTCCACGTCTGCGATGAAGGACCCCGCTCCTGACTTCAGTAACAAGCTGGTGTTGATCGTCGACGACGACGAGCACACCCGCACCCTGCTCAAGGACCTCTGCGAGACGAGTGGCTTTCGGGTGCTGCTGGCGGAAGACGGCGTCGAGGCGATGGAGCACATCGGCAAGGACAGGCCCGATCTCGTCCTCCTCGATCTGATGATGCCCCGGCGTGACGGCTTCTCGGTCTTGACGGCCGTGCGCGAGTCCACTGCGCTCGCCGAGCTGCCGGTGATCGTGCTGACCGCCATGGGCGACATGGATGGGAAGATTCGCGGCATGGAGCTCGGCGCCGATGACTACATCACCAAGCCCTTCAAGCTGATCGAGCTGCAGACGCGCATTCACTCGGCGTTGATGGTGCGCGAGTACCGGCGCCGGTTGCTCGACGCGGAAGACGAGCTCGCCCAGTTCCGCGCGGTCGATCCCGCCACGGGTGTCGGCACGTACTCGCAGCTCAAGGCGAGCCTCGACTCCGAGCTGGCGCGCAGCCGACGGTACGGGCGCCCAGCCGCGTGCCTGGTGTTCGGCTGCGATGACTACCAGGGGCTGCGCTACTCGCTCGGCCGCGATGCCTGTGACGCGTACCTCACGCAGGCGGTGCAAGAGGTCCGAAGCGCGATGCGAGGGGCTGATCGACTCTTCCGCATCGACACGGACGAGTTCGTTGCCCTGCTGCCCGAGACCGACCTTCCAGGAGCCCGAGTCGTTGCCGAGCGTATGCTGACCCTGCTGCAGGCGCTCCCCGTCGAAGGGCCGCACGGGCGCGTTCGCGTCATCACCCGATTTGGTGGAGCCGTCTTCCCGGCTGAGCGCGCGCGAACCAGTGAGGATCTGCTGCGCGAGGCGAACAAGAGCTTCCGTGCGCTGCAGGCTTCCGAGCTCGGGAAGTACCTGTTCGACGCCTGACTCAGGGCACGGCAGTCACGCTCAGGACGTCGAGCTGCCGGAACTGGCCGTCGAAGGCCGCTGGGCATCGAATGGCCTCCACGTCCCGGACGACCTTCCCGAGCGGGCACGCCGTCTTCTCGACGTCAGCCGAGACGCAGGCCCAGAAAGACCAGCCCCTCATCGAGCGGCGAGGCGAAGTGTGGCGATGGCCCCCGAAGCGCGCGCTGCCGCCCCTCAGTTGATGCCACCACCGCACGAGCACACCGACCGGTTGCAGACCTGCGTTCCCGAGCACCCACCGCAGTCGCTCTTGCAGGTGCACGAGCACGTCGCCGGGTCAGCCTGGTAGCTGGGCCCGCAGTTCAACGCGGCCGTGTCACAGACACACCCGCACTGGCCCCCCGAGTTCGCGAAGCGGAAGCCCGCCGGGCAGGTGAACATCTGCCGGCAGTCGCACGAGCAGCTCGTCGTGTTGCACTGCTGGAAGCTCGAGCAGGTGCCTCCGCAGTCAGCCGTGCAGACGAAGTTGCAGACCTGCGGGCTGGTGTTGCAGATCGTCCCCGGAGGCCCGTTGCCGCCACAGTCCTGCGGGCATTCGCAGACCCCGTTCATGCGATTGCAGGTAAGCCGGTCACGACAGAAGTCGGTCTGCGTCGGATCGTAGTTCGGGTCATTCACGCAGGGCGGCGGGTTGCCACCAGGCATCGGGGTCACGTCGATCCAGTACCGGTACGAGACGGCAGCGCGGTTCATCGCGCCAGCCGGGCGGCAGGCGCCGAAGAACGACAGCGTGCGATTGATGCCGTCGAAGTCGAAGCCATTCATGCGGCTGCGCGGCAGATCGTTGGGGTTGCACGTCGCCATGTCGACGACGTTGGCCATGGCCACCTTCACCGAGGCGCCGATGGGCGGCTTCTGCATGCGGTAGCCGGCTGCCGCGATGGCGCTCGTCACGATGTTCGGCACCGCGACCGGAATCGAGGGGAACGTCGAGCAATCGGCCGCCGTGTTCCCCATGCGCGGGTTGCAGAGATCGCCACGCACCCCACCCGTCGCCGAGATCACCTGGCCGTGCTTGTTGGTGTTCGGCTCTGCGTTGCAGGTGCTGCCCTGCGGGCAGACGATGCCGTGCACGACGATGCGGCCACCGGTGCGGTTCTGATACGAGTTCGCCCCGAAGGTGAGGTTCGCGTTCGCCGTCGTGAAGAACGTCGTGAACTCGGCGGCGTTCCGGGCCGATTGATCGTCAGCGTCACCCAGCAGCACGATCACCAGCTGAGCGCCGTCGCGGAGCCGGTTCGCCTGCTCGGTCATCGTCGCTGGCGTGATGTTCTGCACGGCGCGCGCGGCCGACTCGAGGCTTCGCTCCGTGCCGTCACCACCGATCCCAATCCAGCAGCCACCGCTCGCGCCCGTGGCGTTGCAGGACGGCCCCATCGTCGCTGGCGGCGTCGGCGTCACGGTGCTGCAGCGCATCGCGTTGCACGTGCTGTTCTGGGTGAGCCACGAGCGGAATTGATCGACGTTGCGCGTGAAGCCACGCAGCGAGTTGGTGTTGTTGTTCGTGACGTTGCCGCCCGTGAAGTAGGTCGTCGTCACCATCGCGAGGCGCCAGTCGAGCGACGAGTTGGACAGTTGGGTCGTCATGGCCGTCGCCGTCGCCGCCAGCGCGTTCTGCGACGCCGCCATCGAGCAGGAGTCGTCGACGACGAAGAGGAAATCAACCTTCGCGTTGCCTGGCGTGAAGACCTCGCACTGCGAGGCGTTGTCGTCGCCGAACTGCGCGATGGCCGAGCCGCCCGCCGTGTCGGAGATGGTGAAGAGGGGCGCTCCCGCGAAGTTGGTGATCGGAGTCAGCGCGGCCATCACGACCACCGCCGCGTTGGTGCGGTGGATGACCTGGAGCTGGACCCGGAACGGCCCCATGCCAGTGCCCGCGCCCGTCAGCGCACCCGCGTTCATGCCGACGAGTGCGCTCGCGATGGCGTTCGCTCGCGTCTTGACGTCCGTCGCGCCTGCCATGTCGTAGAACGCTTGCGTCGAGGGGGTGTTGTCCCAGGTGGTGAACTGTTGGGTCGTGGCGTTGGTGACGGCTCCGACGCCATTGAAGAGTGGTCGAAGCGCGAGTTCGTCGGCGAGCGGGGTCGTCGCTCCGCCACGGGCTGCCTCGCGCCACACCACGAAGGCGACCTGGTTCGTCGGGTCGAAGCCCATCAGTCCGCGGCGCTGGCCCATCACGACGATCGGACTGAGTTCGGTGAAGGTCGCCGGCAAGCCCAGCTGCAGATCGGGGTCGGCCTCGGAGCGGAACACCACCGGCCGCAGGTTCGCTCGAGTACACACCTGCCCTGCGGGGCCCATGCCGTCGGCGGGATTGTTCGGGTTGAGCTCTCCGGGATCGACACGGCCGTTCTGGTTGGTGTCTTCAGCGCCGTCGTCAATTCCGTCACCATCGGAGTCACGGTTGGTCGGGTTGGTCGTGGTGCTGGGGTCGGCGTCGACGGGCACTGCGGAGCAGATCGCCGCGTCGGCAAGGCCAGCCGCGGTGAGGCCTGACTCCACGCCGTCGGTGACGCCATCACCATCGGAGTCACGCTTGCGCGGGTCGGTCTCGCCCAGGTCGACCATGCCGTTGGCGTTGAGATCCTCGCCGCGCACCATGCCGCCATCGGCACGCGTCGACGAAGGACCATCGAGCAGCCCATCGCAGTCGGTGTCGAGGCGAAGCGGGTTCGTCTCGCCGGCCTCGAGGGAACCATTCTTGTTGGTGTCCTCGACGCCGTCCGAGAGGCCATCACCGTCGGTGTCAGCCCGCATCGGGTCGGTCTCGCCTGGGTCGACCATGCCGTTGCGGTTCTTGTCTTCGATGGCGTTCGGCAGCCCATCGTTGTCGGCGTCTGGGTTGATCGCCGGCCCGCAGTCGGTCGCGAGGTTCGGGTTGGTCTCTCCCGTGTCGACGACGCCGTTCTGGTTGAAGTCCTCGGCGCCATCGCGGCAGCTATCTGCGTCGGAGTCCGGGTTCGTGGGGCTGGTGCGCGTGACGGTCAGCTCGACGCCGTCGGCGATTCGATCCATGTCCGTGTCGCGGGAGCGCGGATCGGTCTCGCCCAGGTCGACGACGCCGTTCTTGTTCGCGTCCTCTGCGCCATCGCTCAGCGTGTCCTGATCCGTATCGCCGCTCGTGGGGTCGGTCTCGGTCGGCTCGGTTCGGCCGTTGCGGTTCGAGTCTTCGAGCCCGTCGTCGAGGCCATCACCATCGGTGTCAGCGACGGTCGGAATCGTGCGCGAGGCCGGGTCCGCATCCCCCATGAAGCTGCACCCCGGCTCGACCGACATCATCTTCCCGACCTCGACGCCATCGAGCACGCCGTCCCCATCGGTGTCGGGGTTGTTGGGGTTGGTGCGAAGGCCGCCCAGGTAGACGCTGCCGAACTCTTCGGCGTCGGTGAGACCGTCGCAGTCGGTGTCGCGGAGATCATTGCGGGGATCGTTCGGGTCGATCAGAAGCCCCGCGTCGACCTGCCCGCCGCCCACGCCAGAGGAGCCTCCGGCCTCGCCACCGCCAGCGCCACCGCCAGCGCCCACGCTGCCACCCGCGGAGCCGCCAGCGCCGCCGTCTGCATTGCCCGGCAGGTTCGTTCCACAGCGACAGGCAGACACGAGCAGGGAGGCCACGAAGACCTGAACCAGGAAGGTTGTGCGCATGGAGGTTTACGCCTCGGGTGATTCGGCCAGAGCCACCGGAGTATAGCGGTCGCACCGCAGCAGAGGACAGCTCAGCCCTCCCTTGAACCACATCGGAGCGTGACCCGAGCGAGATCAGCCGTGCTGTCGTCGATCGCGCGCCTTGTTGACGAACGTCTTGTAGACGCCGAGGTGCGGCGGGACGGTGTCGATCATCTGCTCAGGGTGCCACTGCACGCCCACCACGAAGCTTCCGTCCTTCGACTCGATGCCCTCGATGACCCCGTCGGGCGCGACTGCAGAGGGATTGAGCCCGTTGCCGATGAGGTTCACGGCCTGGTGATGGGTGGAGTTCACCATCAGCGCACCCTTGCCCACGCAGTCCGCCAGCAGCGAGCCCTCACGCACCTCGACCGGGTGGAGCGGCTGCGATCGATCGTGGTGCTGCTGGTGGCTCGCCGCAGTGGGCAGCTCGAGCTTGAGATCCTGAATGAGCGTGCCGCCGTAGGCGACGTTGATCAGCTGCATGCCGCCGCAGATGCCGAGCACCGGCAGCCGACGCTGGAGGGCGCCCTTGAGCAGCGCCATTTCGAACGTGGTGCGCACCGGCTTGGTGGGGCCCATGCCTTCACGCGCGGTCTCTCCGTACAGCTCCGCGGGGATGTCGAAGGCGCCGCCTGAGATGACGACACCCGACACGCGGTCGAGGTACGCGTCGATCACGTGCGCGTCGTCGCTGTACGGGACCACGAAGGGCAGGCCTCCTGCGCGAATGATCGCGTCGGCGTACGACGTCTTGAGATCGTACCGGGCCTGCGGCGTCTCGGCGGTCGGCGTCGTCACGTCTGGCGTGATCGCGATGTTGGGGCGGCGCGGGTGATGGTGACCGGAAGCAGACTTCATCATGCCGCCACCATGCCCGTTGCGGCCCCGCCGCGCGAGAAACACACCGGCGCCGCCTCGCCGTCACGGCCCCTTCGAACTGCATCCAACCGTCGCTCTCCTCCGCGCCCTGAGCGACGCGGCGAACCCGCCTCGACGTCGACCGGCCCAGCGGAAGCAGCTCGAGGCAGGCCGAGGTTCCAGCGTCAGCCGAGGGGCACCCGGGAGGGTCACTCGGCGGCGTCGGCGTGCGCTTTGCGGGGCAGTGCGTGTGAGCCGGGGCTGCGGTGCTGTACGGGAGGTGGCTGCGCGAGCGCCCGATGTCTCTGACGTGCGTGCCGACTGCTTGCGAGGCTCGGTTCGAGCGCTTCAACGAGCTGCCGCGCCGGCCTCGAAGGCGGCCGTCAGGGCCCGGGCCCGCGCGACGACGTCTTCGGCCTTCAGCAGGTCGCTGGCCACCGCCGCGCAGTGCGCTCCGGCCCTGGCCACCCCGCCGATCGTCTCGAGCGTGATGCCAGCGATCCCCACGATCGGGAGCGGACTGGCCGCCGCCAGCGCCGCGAACCGCTCGAGCCCGAGCAACGGCGCGTTCACCTGTTTCGTCGAGGTCGGGAAGATCGGTCCCAGGCCTGCGTGATCGGCGCCGAGGGCCTTCGCGCGCGCCAGGCCGTCGAGGTCTCGGGTCGTCATTCCGATCAGGGCCTCGGGCCCCAACAGCCTTCGCGCGACGTCCACTGGCAGATCGTCGTCACCCAGGTGCACCCCCGCGGCCTGCCCCACCAGACAGAGATCGACCCGATCGTTGACGATGACGGGCACCGAACCGGCGACGCCGACGACCTCCCGAATCCACGCCAAGGCCACGCGATCGCTCGTCTGTTCGAGCCTCAGCTGCAGCACCGCAGCCCCACCCTCGAGGGCCCAGCGGGCCTTCTGCGGCACCGGGACCTCGGGGCGCACCCCGTCATCAATCACTGCATACAGCCCGCGCGGGAGCTTGAGCGCCATGGCTGCCTGCTATAGACGCGGCGACCATGAGCGAGAAGACCGAGCTGGACCCCAAGCACATCGATAAGCGCACCGTCGCGCGCTACATCACCCAGGGCCTCGTCGACGAGAAGGTGTTCGAGAAGCACCTCAAGTCGCTCACCGACCTTGCCGACAAGGCGACCCGGGTCGAGACCGTCTCGGAAGACGACCCGATCGACGACGACGTCGTCGAGGAGTGACGAGCGATGACCGAACACCGCGGTGAGACGTTCGTGATGGCGGAGGGCGAACAGCTGTCCTTCAGCACGTTCGTGCTGGGCCTGGCGTCTTCAGCCCTCATTCATCTCGGTGAAGCGCCGAACCCTGACACGGGCGGCGCCTCGGTCAACCTCGTGCTGGCGCGGCAGTCACTCGACCTGCTCGACCTGCTCCGCCACAAGACGAAGGGCAACCTCACGGTCGAGGAGGAGCAGCTGTTCGTCTCGCTCCTCACCGAGCTGCGGCTGCGCTTCGTGCAGAAACAGCAGGGAAAGTAAGCCACAGCAGTGCTGCCCAACCCGCTCCGCTACGCCACGCTGGCGACCCTCACCCTCGGCGCGATGGTGTCGTGCGGCTCGGTGCAGGGCATGCGGTTGGCGTTCGGCACCGACGAGATGGACGTCACGGCGGGCGAGACGCCGTTCTTCAACAAATTCACACCGAACCCCGAGGCCTACGCTGCCGCGCAACGGGCGCAGGGCGTCGCCATTCGAAACAGCATCGAGGGCATGCGCTGGCCGCGAGCTGCCATTCTGTTCGTGCTGTCGGGCGCCGCGGCGATGGTGTTCGTCTCGGCCATGAGGTTGCGCTGGCCGTCAGGGGTGCAACGGGTCGGACTCGCGAAGCTGCTGTCGAGCGCAGCGCTGGTCGCGGCCGTGCTGCGCACGCTCGATGGGGCCCAGGAATTGGTGATCGTGCGGGCCGCCGTCGCGGCGTACGAGAAGACGCTCGCCGAACATCACGTCGATCTCGCCGGAGCGGGCGCGACGATGGCCGTGTTCTCTGGAGCCAGCGTGGTGACGACCGTGGTGGTGACGGCGCTCTTCGTGGTGGCGTCGAACTACTTCAGGTCCGAACGAATCGTTCAGACGTTCGAGCTGATCGATCGCAACGAGCCCGAAGAAGAGTGACGGCTACGAGGCCACGGCCCGCGCGGCCGTGCGCCCACCGCGCAGAGACTCGGGGAAGAGCTTCCACAACGGCTGCGGTGGGTAGAAGCGGCGAAGATCGATCAGCGCCGTCGAGTGTCGGGGCAGGCGCAAGAGTTCCTCACGCGCCACGCCGAGTACCCTGGCGAGGTGACCGATGGGCCACGTGTTCTTGAGGTTCTCGAAGGCCACGTCGTCGTCTTCATCGATGTCGAAGTCGACGTCGACGTAGCGCAGCAGCTCGCCGCCGACGCGTCGGCCATTGCCGTATGCCATCACCTGCTCGAGGTCGTCCGGGTCGAAGACGTAGACGTGCAGCGCCGTCTTGAGGTGTTCGCTGAGCCGGCGCGCGAGCGAGTGGTGCGACAGGTACCAGCGCGCACCCTGCCGCCCATAGGTGAAGGGGGCGTCCCACGCGAAGCGAACGAGACCGGGCCCGCCGAGGAGCGTGACCTGGAGCGAGACGTCGTCTGTCGTCTGGCCGTCTTCTTCGAGCGACACGCGCGCGACCTGCTGCAGCCAGGCCACGTCGACGTCTTCGAATCGACACAGATAGCCACCGTGCGCTTCCACCGTCGACACCCCCCAGGGAACCTCGAAACGGGGCCGCACCTACAGGATGCCGATCGATCGAACAAGCCCGGCGCCGGGAGATTTTCGCCAATTGTTCCAGCCGGGTTAACGCGGGGCGTCGGGAGCCCGGTCGCGGTCGGGGCCGTCGAGAACTGCGTGGACCGGCACGACCCTTGCGCCAGGTCGATCGGCTCTTACGGTGGTGGCATGCGAATCGACAAGTTCACCGTGAAGGCGCAGGAAGCGATTCAGGAAGGGCAGTCGCTCGCACGACGGGCGAACCACCCCAACTTCGAGCCCGAGCACCTGCTCAAGGCGCTGCTCGATCAGCAGGACGGCGTGGTGGTGCCGATGCTGCAGAAGATCGGAGCCGATCTGAAGCTGATCACCGGCCGGGTCGACGACGCGCTGACGCGCATGTCCACCATCAAGGGCGGGCAGACCTCGATCTCGAACCGACTCATGTCGCTGTTCGACAAGGCCGAGGACGAGGCCAAAGCGATGAAAGACGAGTTCACCTCGTCGGAGCACCTGCTCCTCGCCCTCGTGCAGGACAAAGGCGCGGCCGGTGAGGTGCTCGGCTCCACCGGCGTGAAGAAGGACCGGGTCATGGCGGTGCTGAAGGACATTCGTGGCGCCGGTCGCGTCACCAGTCAGGACCCCGAGGGCAGCTACCGCGCGCTCGAGAAGTATGGGCGCGATCTCACCGAGATGGCGCGGGCTGGAAAGCTCGACCCGGTGATCGGGCGCGATGAAGAGATTCGACGCTCGATTCAGGTGCTCTCGCGCCGCACCAAGAACAACCCCGTGTTGATCGGGGAGCCCGGCGTCGGCAAGACGGCGATCGCCGAAGGGCTCGCGCGGCGCATCGTCGACGGCGACGTCCCGGAAGGACTCAAGCGCAAGCGCCTGGTCACGCTCGATCTCGGCGCCATGGTGGCTGGCGCGAAGTTCCGCGGTGAGTTCGAGGAGCGGCTCAAGGCGGTGCTGAAGGAGGTCGCCAGCGCGAACGGCGACATCATTCTCTTCATCGACGAGATGCACACCCTGGTCGGCGCTGGAAAGGCCGAGGGCGCGATGGACGCGGGCAACATGCTCAAGCCTGCGCTCGCGCGTGGCGAGCTGCACTGCATCGGCGCGACGACGCTCGACGAGTACCGCAAGCACATCGAGAAGGACGCCGCGCTCGAGCGCCGCTTCCAGCCGGTCTTCGTCGGCGAGCCCTCGGTGCAGGACACCATCTCGATCCTGCGCGGCCTGAAGGAGCGCTACGAGGTGCACCACGGCGTGCACATTCAGGACACGGCGCTGGTGGCGGCCGCGACCCTTTCGAACCGGTACATCTCGGACCGGTTCCTCCCCGACAAGGCGATCGATCTCATCGACGAGGCGGCGTCGCGGTTGCGCATCGAGATCGACTCGATGCCGACCGAGGTCGACGACGTGCGCCGCAAACTGGTGCAGCTCGAGATCGAGCGCGAAGGGCTGAAGAAAGAGACCGACGCGCACTCGAAGGAGCGACTCGAGACGATCGAACGCGAGATCGCGGGCCTCAACGAGAAGTTCGCCGCGCTCAAGTCGCACTGGGAAGCCGAGAAGGCGATCATCGCGGCGATTCGCAGCGTGAAGGAGAAGGTCGAGCAGGCGCGCAACGATCAAGCCGGCGCCGAGCGCCGCGGCGACTTGAACAAGGCAGCAGAGATCAAGTTCGGCGTGCTCCCCTCGTTCGAGAAGGAGCTCACCCAGCAGAACGCCCGCCTCGCCGAGCTGCAGAAGAAGCAGAAGTTCCTGAAGGAAGAGGTCGACAGCGAAGACATCGCCGAGGTCGTGGGCAAGTGGACGGGCATTCCCGTCGCCCGGCTGCTCGAAGGTGAGCTGCAGAAGCTGGTGAAGATGGAACAGCGCCTGGGTGATCGGGTCATCGGACAGCGGCCCGCGCTGGAGGCGGTGTCGAACGCTGTGCGGCGCGCGCGCTCGGGCCTGCAGGACCCCAACCGCCCCATCGGATCGTTCGTCTTCCTCGGACCCACTGGCGTCGGCAAGACCGAGACGGCGAAGGCGCTCGCCGAGTTCCTGTTCGACTCCGACCAGGCGATCGTCCGCATCGACATGAGCGAGTACATGGAGAAGCACGCCGTCTCGCGGCTGATCGGCGCGCCTCCGGGGTACATCGGCTACGACGAAGGCGGTCAGCTGACCGAAGCGATTCGGCGTCGGCCGTACTCGGTGGTGCTGTTCGACGAGATCGAGAAGGCGCACGGCGACGTGTTCAACGTGCTCCTGCAGATCCTCGACGAGGGCCGGCTCACCGACAGCCAGGGCCGCACGGTCGACTTCAAGAACACGGTGTTGATCATGACGTCGAACATCGGCGCGCAGGCCATTCAGGAAGGGCTCGCTGGAAAGTCGGGAGGGCTCGACACCGCGACGCGCAGCGAGGTGATGAACCAGCTTCGCGCCAACTTCCGGCCCGAGTTCCTCAACCGTATCGACGAGATCGTGCTCTTCGAGCCGCTGAGCCAGGCGCACATCACGTCGGTCGTCGATCTGCAGATGACGAGGATGAAGAAGCTGCTCGCAGACAAGCGGCTGACCATCGAGCTCACCGAGGGCGCACGCACCTTCCTCGCGAAGGAAGGGTACGACCCGGTGTACGGAGCCAGGCCGCTCAAGCGTGCGATCCAGCGCCACCTGCAGGATCCGCTCGCACTGCGGCTGTTGGCTGGCGAGTTCCTGCCCGGCGATCACATCAAGGCCGAGGTGGCGGGCGAGACGCTGCGCTTCACCACCGGCGCGCGGGCCTGACTGTCCGCGTCACCTGAAGATGATCGCATCGAGCCAGCCTGGCGCCTCGTCAGGTTGGCTTCGTCGGGTCGGCTGCGGGCGGTTGCTCGGTCGGCGGCGGCGTCGAGGCCTTCGCGATGAAGGCGTCGTACTCGGACTTCCTCGCCGCGGCGTCGCGCAAGGACTCCCGCTGAGCCCGCTCGTGAGCGCGGCCCCCTGCGACGAAAGCGGCGAAGCAGGGAAGGAGCGCGACCCCAAGGCTGATGCCCCACCCCGCCACGTCTTCCCATGAGAAGAAGGGTGAACCGTCGCGCAGGAAATCGATGGCGAGCCCCAGCGCCTCGCCCGAGAAGGTCGCAGGCAACACGAAGGCCAGCGCCGAGCCGCCCAGAAACCGGCCGCCCAACCAGCTCGCGGGCACGAGCATCACCACGATCCACACGCGCTGGAACACCCAGTGTTCGATGATGGCGCCCAACCCGGTCTCGACTGCCGAGTCGAGCGGGGCCTCGAGCGCCTCGCGCAGATTCACCGAGAGGATCGACCCGAGGCCCCAGGCGAGCACTCCTGCGCACACCACCAGGAGGACGCGGCGGCTCGCGCTCTCGGCGCGACCGAAGGCGCCCTGGTGAGTCGAAGGTACGGGCTCGGGAGACTGATCACTCGTCGTCATCATCACCCTCTCGGGGCCCGTCACCATAGAACACCGCCTCGAGCGTGAGCCCGTGCGGCGGCGCCGTCTGGCCTGCCCGCGTTCGATCGCGCCCGGCGAGAATCGTCGCGAGGAACGACGGTGGCTCCTTGCCCCGGCCGACGTCGACCACGCTCCCCATGATGTTGCGCACCATGTGCTTGAGGAACGCCGTGCCCTCGATCACCAGCGAGATCTCGTCGCCGACAGCGCCGCTCAGCTCGAGCCTGGTCAGTTCCCGGTTCGCGTGGGCGGCCTGGCAGTCCGAGGCCCGGAAGCCAGAGAAGTCATGCTTGCCGAGCAACGGCGTGATGCACTCCTGCATCGCCGCGAGGTTGAGGGGCTGGAAGATCTCCCAGTGGGTGTGGCGACGCAGGGGCGAACGGGAGCGCCGGTTGCTCAACCGGTAGCGGTACCGTTTTCCGCGCGCCCAGCGACGCGGGTCGAACGCCGGGTCGCATTCTTCAGCCGTCACGACGGCGATGTCGTCGGGGAGCAGGCCGTTGAGGCCCATCCAATACGCCTTGGTGGGCAGCTGCTTCGGAGAGTCGAACATCACCACTTGCCCCGTCGCGTGAACGCCGGAGTCGGTTCGGCCAGCCGCGTAGACGGCGACGGGAACGTCGAGCAGTTCCTGCAACGCGCGCTGAAGCCGGCCCTGCACCGACGGCCCGTTCTGCTGAATCTGCCAGCCGACGTAGTTGCTGCCGTCGTACTCGAGCACCAGCTTCACGCGCGGCATGGGCCTCGCATTGTCACCGTGCAACCACGTGATGTCGACGAACAACCGCGGCCTTCCGACCGCGTTCGCTGTGGCTCGCCAGTCCGCGCGCGACAGGGAACCGGGAATCCCGGTGGGCTGTCTGAGGTGACCATGCCGCCCGACGTTCTCCTTGTCCTCGCTTCGAGCGGCATCACGTTGGTCGCGTCGCTCCTGTTCTTCGTCAGCGAAGACCGCGAACCTGTTCAGGTTCAGGGCATTCCGGTGCAGTTCTGTCTGCCCCCGAAGCGTCCCCGACAGGCCCCGCCGCCGTTGCCAGTGCCCTTCGAGTGCGCGGTCGACGTGTCGACGCAGTCGCTGCACTCGGTGATGACGCTCAAGCCGCAAGGTGAAGACTGGGTGATGACGCTCGACATGGAGCCCATGTGCGACACGCCGGCCGTTCGCGTCGAGGGGACGCACGGCGTGGGCCAGGTGAACGATCTGCGGTGGAACGATCGCGCCGGGTACGTGCGGCCGACGCAGCGTCAGTGGAAGGTGAAGCCCGGCCGAGCGTGAGCTGTGCATTCACGAGGTGAGTGACGTTGTTCGCAACTCGGCGGCTTCAGCGGTCAGTGCGCAACGCATCGCGGCTTTTCATCTTCGGGTGTTGCCTGGTGGCCGCGGGAGCGCTCGCGCTGCACGTTGCGGGTGAGCTGCTGATGGCTCGTGGTCTGGGGCTCGCGAGTCCCCTGCCCTCACCGCCCGCCGTCACTGCCTTCACGAGGGAGCACGGACTCCTCCTCGCCGCGCTGGACCCGGAGCGGACCTCGTTCGAGCCACAGCCATGGCCCGCGTTCCGGATCGTGAGCGGATTCGTGGCCGTCGTGCGCTGGTCTCGAGGTTCTCATGCCTCTTCGACGCCGCGGCCACCGAACCAGCTCGCCGTCGAGAGTCGGATCGCGCGGCTCCTCATTGAGCAACGACGGCTTGGAAATCTGGACCACCACCTCGCGACGATCGCCGTGGCCCGTCACCTCGCCGAGACGTGGAGCACGGTCGAGCAGCTCGAGTTCCTTCGCAGCCACGAGTGGTTCGGTCCATGCGGCACGGGCGTCGACGCGGCGTCGCGGCGTTGTTTCCACGTCGAGCCTCTCGAACCTCGAGCTGGCGAGGCTCATTCGACGCGTCCAGCAAGGTGGCACGGCATGCCGCTTCATGAATGGTGAACAGCTCGTGACCACTGCAGTGGCCCGTGGATGGATCGTGGCGGATGAGCGCCGCGAGCTCCGGGTGCCCGACTGCGTGGAGCCCATGAGGGTCATCGACGGCTCCTTCGACTTCGGCGAGTGAGGTCTGGCCACAGGCCCTGCATCAGGGGCGGGGCACAGGCCCGGCGACGAGACGATCGACCAGCACCGCGATTCGGCGTTCGGCGTCGTCTCGTGACACCGCGCGCGCGACGACGCCTTCGGCCGCAGCGTCGAGGACCTCGGCGAGCTCGGTGGCCTTCCGCCGCTCCACCACCTCGGCCGCGATGAGCAGCTTCGCCAGATGCGCCACGTAGATCTCATGCCCGCGCTTCACCGCCTCTGCGGAGAGCTGATTCGACGCCGCGAGTAATTCAGCCCCTTCGGACGACGTGTGCACGAGCTCGTAGAGCTTCACGAACTTGGTGCTCATGGAGCGCGCGATCGCGGCGAGGGGAACGACCTCCACAGCAGCGGCCGCCTCGGCCTCGGACACCATCGTCGCGATGACGTCCTCGACGACCGCGGTGAAGACGGCGTTCTTGTTCGGGAAGTACGCGTACGCGGTGGCCTTGGCGACCTGGGCTTCGTCGGCGATCGCCTCCATCGAGGTCTTCCGAAGGCCGTAGCGCAGGAACAGGCGCAGCCCGGCATCAAGCAACCCTCTGTGAACACGGTCTTTTCTCGAAAGCGCGTCGCTCATGAAACCTCTGACAGGCGGCTGCATCTCATGGCCGACTGAACGAATCAGACGATAACCGTATAGTTCAACCAACACCGCCGCAACACGAAGGAGCTGGCCATGACGACGGAACTCACGAAGGCATCGAAGGTCGTTCTCATCACGGGGTGCTCGTCGGGCATCGGGAAGGCGACCGCGAAGTACCTCGTGTCGCGGGGGCACCAGGTGGTGGCGACGGCGCGCAAGGTGAAGGACCTCGCGGAGCTGAAGGACGCGGGCTGCGACGTGCTGGCGCTCGACGTGACCGATGAGGCGTCAATGGTGTCGGCGGTGAAGACGGTCGAGGCGAAGTACGGCGCCGTCGGGGTGCTGGTGAACAACGCCGGGTACAGCCAGTCGGGCGCGATCGAGACCGTGTCACTGGAGCGCGTTCGCGCACAGTTCGAGACCAACGTGTTCGGGCTGGTGCGCATGACGCAGCTGGTGCTTCCCGGCATGCGTCGCCAGGGCTGGGGGCGGATCATCAACATGAGCTCCATGGGCGGCAAGCTGACGTTCCCGGGCGGCGGCTACTACCACGCGACGAAGCACGCCGTGGAGGCGCTCAGCGACGCGCTGCGGTTCGAGGTGCAGGGCTTCGGGGTGAAGGTGGTGCTGGTCGAGCCCGGCCTCATCAAGAGCGGGTTCAGCGAAGCGGCCGTGGGCGCGATGGATGGCACCCCGCAGGCCGAGGTCTATGGCGCGTTCCACGACGCGGTCGCGAAGGCGACGAAGGATGCTTACGACAAGGGGCCGCTCGCGAAGCTCTCCGGAGTGCCTGATGACGTGGCAGCGGTGATCGAGAAGGCGATCGTCTCGAAGTCGCCGCGCGCGCGGTACATCGTGTCGGGCTCGGCGACGCTGCTACTCACCCAGCGCAAGATGATGTCGGACAGCACGTGGGACTGGTTCTTGAAGTCGAGCTTCCCGGTGCCCGGGGCTGCAACCAAAGCCTGAGGCACGCGGGTTGCTGTGAAGGGCCGCCGGTGCGGCTCGCAAACCACGTTGTCGCCGGATTGATCGCAGCGACTGCCAGCGCGCAGGTGGTTCGAGTCGTCGATCCGGAAGGGCCGTTGCTCATTCCGCCGGGAGGGAGCCTGGACGTTCGGCTGCCGAAGGAGCTCCCCGTGATGGCGGTCGCGAGTACGCAGCTCGACGACGGTGGCGTCGAGCACGCCATCGTCTGGGGTCCGCAAGCGCCACGGAGCACCTGGCTCTACCAGCCTACCCAGCTCACGTTCTTCGGTGTCACCTCGGAGCGGACGGTTCGGCTCACGAGCGATGGCGGGGCCATCGAAGTCGAGGGCGCGAGGCGTTTCAGGTGGCCTGAGCCCGTGACGAGCTTCTCGATCGAACCCGTGCGGCCGGGGGTCTTCGTGCTCGTCGAGATGCTCGGGAGCGGGTGTCCCGGTCGCCACGTCGCACACTGGCTGCAGGTCCGCGTCGGGCGGGTGAGCGAGCTGCTCACGACCGGCGGCACGGGCGAAGGCGGCGGTGAGGTGCCAGAGCGCTGGTTCGAGGGCAGCGTCGCGTTCTGGGGTGGCATTCCTGATGCCGGCGAGTCGTCGCCCCTGTCGCTGTCGAGGTTCGGGCCGGTGCGAGGCGTCCCCGTCGAGGAGCAGGTCATCGTGTTCGACGAGCAGGTCGAGCAGGGGCAGTTGTGTCGGGCGACCCGCACGACGTCTCGATACCGCCTGGGTCGACTGGAGCCGGTGCGCGTCGAGACGCTGGTGATGGCGGGCGCCCTGCCGTCTGCGGCGACCCGTAGGCGCACGATGGTGGGCACTGAGGATCCTGTTGGATTTCGCTGCGGCGGGAATTGACCTCCCAGGCACGGTTACCTAGCGTTCCGAGGTATGTCCGGCGAGATGCTGAAGGGTCACCTCGATCTGCTGTTGCTCTCGATCGTCTCGAAGGGCCCGGCGCACGGCTACGCCATCATCGAGCAGCTCAAGGTGCGCTCGAATGGGCGGTTCGATCTGGCCGAGGGCACCGTGTACCCCGCGCTCCATCGGTTGGAGGAGCTCGAGCTGGTGCGCAGCCGGTGGGCAACGCCGACGGAAGGCTCGCGCCGACGGCGGGTCTACGAGCTGACAGCCCGCGGCCGCAAGGCACTGACGGCGCGGGCCGCCGAATGGCAGTCGTTCATCGAGGGCATTCACTCGGTGCTGGGAGGCGGTCCATGGCCAACGACGAGTTGATCATCGCGCAATACGTGCAGTCCCTTTCGCAGAACCTCAAGGGCCTCTGGCCGAAGAGGGCCCGTATCCTCGAGGAGGTCGAAGCGCACCTGACCGAAGCGGCGGAGCACGGCTCGCCGGCTCGTGCGGTTGCCGACTTCGGCACCGCGAAGGAGGTCGCCGGTCGCTTCGCGGTGGAACGGGTGCGCGCGTCGCTGGTCGACCTTCGATGGTTCGGAGCGGGCCTGATCGCACTGCTGCTGCTCGCCAACGTCGAGTCGATGTTCCCGCTGGAGCCCGTCTTCCGCGCGCCCGAGCTTCGCCCCGCGGAAACCAGCATCCTGGTCTGCGTTGGCTTTGTGCTGCAGGCCCTCGGATGGCTCGCATTCCTGCTCACGTTGAGGCTTCGCGCTGATCACGTCGCTGGCGCTTCGTACGCGTTGGTTTTCGCGTTGGTCACCACTCTGAGTAGCGCGGAGCTGGTCTCGATTGGCAAGCACCTCGCGAGCCTCTTCACCGTCGGCACGTATTCCATCGCTGCTTTCTCCCTGCGGTTCGCGGTGTGCATCGCGATCTTCCTCCGTGCGGCGCCATTCGCGCTCGCGCACCAGGCGTTCGAAGCGACGACGGCCAAGGCTCGCGGCACGCTGGTGCGGATCACGTGGTAGCGCGAGCGCCGTGAGGTCTGCGTAGTGGTCCGCAGACACCTGCGACGCGAGTCCTGAGTTCTACGGCGTCAGGCTCTTGCACGGTTCGATGGCCTCGGCGCGAACGGCCACGGGTGACGTCTGGAGACGCGTCGGACGTGCCCGACTTCGCGTGTCGCGCATGAACGATCGAGAGTGGCGCGCGATGGAAGAGCTGGAAGACAAAGTGATGGATCGCCCGCTCGACGCGCTGGTCGGCGCCTCGGACTCGCGGATCATCGATCGGCCCGACTGGCATCAGGTGGTGACGCCGTCGTTCACCAGCGGTGGGTTGAACGGGGTGAGCCGGTGCCGGGTCGGCGTGGAGCGCCTGGACGTGGCGATCGACTCCGCAGTGAATGAGTACACACAGCTCGGCGTTCGCTGGCGGTGGACGGTGGGTCCGCACGGCACGCCGGGGCTCGCGCCTGCGCTCCGTCGCAGAGGGCTCGCGGAGCACTCGATCATCGGCCTCTGGCGGGCAGCCGAACTTCCGCCTCGGCCATCGAGGACGGTCGTCGCAACGCAGGTGGAGAGCTCGAGCGACCTGGAGGCCTTCACGGCCGTGATGGCAGCAGGGTGGAACACCCCATCCGCTCCGTTGGCTGCGTACAACCGGCTGCTGTTGAACGCGTCTTCGCGACAGCGGCTCTTCCTCGCGCGGGTCGACGGCGTGCCGGCCGGGAGCGCAGGCCTCGCGATCGTCGAGCGTTCCGTCTGCCTGATCGGCGCCGTCGTGCTCCCCCTCTTCCGGGGCCGTGGTGTCTACCGGGCACTCCTGGATGCCCGGTTCTCGCTCGCTCGCCAGCTCGGCAAGACACTGGTCACCTGCCAGGCGAAGCCTGAGACGTCGGCGCCGATTCTCGAAGTCCTGGGGTTTCAGTCCATCGGGTCCTTTCCTGTCTTCACGCCTCAAGCCTCGGGCATCAACGGCTCGAGGTGATCGACCTTCAGGTTCACCACTTTTCCATTCCGCTCCACGCGCCCCACTGCCAGCACCAGCGCGGTGCCGGTGATCTCTTTGCGGTACTGCTCGAAGCGCCGCGGCTCGATGACGAGGTTGGCCAGGCCGCTCTCGTCCTCCACCGACATGAAGCAGAAGCCCTTCGCGGTGGGCGGACGCTGCCGGACGATCACCAGCCCGCCGAGCCGAACCGTCTTTCCACTCGGAGCCCTCTGCAGCTGCTCCGCGGTGACGGCCCCGGCCTTGTTCAGCTGAGCGCGCAAGAGCCCGACCGGGTGTGACTCGAGCGAGAGCCCGACGGTGTCGAAGTCGGTCGCGACGCGCTCGGTGGCGTTCATCTGGGGGAACGGTGGAGCGTCGGTCGCCATCGGCATGCCGAAGAAGAGATCGCCCTCGTCGAAGGTGCCGAGGGCCGAGAGTTCCCACAGCGCGGCGCGGCGCGAGGTCGTCATCGACGCCAGGGCGCCCGACAACACCAGCCGGGTCAGCTCGGCTCGGGGAATGCGCGTACGCCGGGCCAATTCGGCGAGGGACTGAAACACCCCACCCCGCGCGCGCTCGGCGACGAGCCGCTGAACGGTCTCTTCCTTCAGCCCCTTCACCAGCTCGAACCCCAGGCGGAGCGCCGGTTGTTCGGGCATCGCCCCTCCCGTCGGCGCGCGGCGCAGTCCCTCTGTCGTGCGACCATCGAGCTCGAACTGGCACTTCCAGGTGGAGCAGTTGACGTCGACAGCGCGGGCCTCGACGCCATGCCGGCGAGCGTCGTCGACCAGGGTGTGCGGCGCGTAGAAGCCCATGGGCTGCGCATCGAGGAGCGCGGCGCAGAACACCGCCGGGTAGTACCGCTTGAGCCACGACGACACGTAGGCGATCAGCGCGAACGACGCCGAGTGGCTCTCAGGGAAGCCGTAGTGCGAGAAGCCCTTGAAGCTGTCGAAGCTCTTCTCGGCGAACTCGCGCTCGTAGCCGCGCCTCACGCAGCCCTCGACGTAGCGATCGCGGAACTTCGGGAGCAGCTCGTGCGCGCGTTTGTGGGACAGGGCGCGGCGCAGGGCATCGGCGTCTCCAGGCGTGAAGCCGGCCGCCACCATGGCGAGCTTCATCGCCTGCTCCTGGAACAGCGGCACGCCGAGGGTGCGCTCGAGGATCGACCGCACGTCGGGCGAGGGGTACGTGACGGGCTCTTCACCGTTTCGTCGCCGCAGGTACGGGTGCACCATCTCGCCGACGATGGGCCCGGGGCGGATGATCGCGATCTCGACGACCAGATCGTAGAAGGTTCGCGGCTTGAGGCGCGGGAGCATGTTCATCTGCGCGCGGCTCTCGATCTGAAACACCCCCACCGTGTCGGCCTCACAGAGCATGTCGTAGACGGCAGGATCTTCAGCCGGCACCGTGGCCATGTCGTAGCGGCGCCCGGCGATGGCCTCGATGAGCTCGAAGCTGCGCGCCACCACCGTCAACATGCCCAGCCCGAGCAGGTCGACCTTCAAGATGTCGAGGGCCGAGAGATCGTCCTTCTCCCACTGCACCACGGTGCGGTCCTGCATGGAGCCAGCCTCGACGGGCGCGAGCGAGACCAGCGGTCCGTGGGTGATGACGAAACCACCGGTGTGGATGGACAGGTGCCGCGGCATGCCGGACAGCTGCCGGGCGAGCGCCATCGTCTGCTGCACCGCGACGTCAGACGCCGAGAGCCCGGCCTGGTGGAGCTGGTACGGCCCGACGTCGTCCGACAGGTCCATCGCTTTCGAGAGCCGATCGAGCTGATCGACCGAGAGGCCGAGCGTCTTGCCGACTTCCTTCACCGAGAGCTTGCCGCGGAAGCAGATGTGCTCGCACACCATCGCGGCCCGGTGGCGGCCGTGCTTCTCGTAGACGTACTGCAGCACCTCTTCGCGGCGCGCGTGCTCGAAGTCGACGTCGATGTCGGGAGGCTCCTTGCGCTCCATCGAGAGGAAGCGCTCGAAGAGCAGCCCCATGCGCACAGGATCGACGGCGGTGATCTGCAGCAGGTAGCAGACGGCCGAGTTGGCGGCGCTCCCTCGGCCCTGGCAGAGAATGCCGCGCCCACGAGCGAAACGAACGATGTCCCACAGGGCCAGGAAGTAGCCCTCGTATTCGAGCGCGGTGATGAGGTTGAGCTCCTTCTCGAGCTGCTGGCGAACGGCCTCGGGCACACCAGCGGGGTAGCGAACGCGCAGGCCCTCTTCGCAGAGGTGTTCGAGGTACGTGCGCCGGTTCATGCCGGGCGGCAGCTCCTCTTCGCTGAAGGTGTAGTGCAGCTCGTCGAAGGAAAAGGAGCAGCCGTCGACGAGTTCCATGGTGCGGCCAACACACTCGGGCGCGTCGGGGAAGAGCCGGAGCATGTCATCGGGCGACTTGAGCACCCGCTCGCCGTTGGGGAACACGAGGGTGCCAGCGGTGGCGAGGGTGGTGCCGAGGCGAATGGCGGTCATCACGTCTTGCAGCGGTTGGCGTTCGCGGGAGTGCGTGTGAACGTCGTTGTGGGCGAGCAGCGGCACGTCGAGGGTGCGCGACAGGTTCTTCGCGGCGAGCCAGCGGGCTTCGTCATCGGCCGAGAGGTGACGTGAGACGCCGACGAAGCTGCGGCCCCGGAACGCCTCGGCGAGCGTCGCGGCGACGCGGGGGTCGTGCTCGCCATCGAGGAAGACCATGGCGAGGCCTTCCGCGCGCTCGAGCACCCGCGCCCATGGGAGCCCGGCGTGTCCCTTCGGGTGTGCCAGCCGGCTCTCGGAGATGAGCTCGCAGAGGTGCGCGTAGCCGATCGCGTTCTGCACGTAGACGGCGATGGGCGGCGCGTCGGTGAGGGTCAGCCGGCTGGCGAGGACGAGCTTGAGCTTGTGCTGCTTCGCCTCGAGGTGGGCCTTCACCAGCCCGTAGAGGCCATCATCATCGGTGATGGCGATGGCAGAGATCCCGAGCGCCGCTGCAGACGACACGAGCTCCTCGGGGTGCGAGGCCCCGCGGAGGAACGAGTAGTTCGAACGGCTGACGAGCTCGGCGTACATGAGTCGGCTCAGTCGAAGACGCCGTGCGCGTAGAAGCGCCCGTCGGCGGCGTCCTTGAAGACCCAGAGCACGCCGACCCCTTCGAGGCGCAGCCGGTAGTAGTCACGAGCGACGGTGTCGGGGCTCCACCACTGGCCGACGAGGCGCTCAGGGCCTTCGATGGCTTCGACTCGGCGGCGCCGACCCTGAAGCGTCACGTACGCAGGGAGCCCCGAGGACGACGAGACGTCGGCGTGGAGCACCGTCGGCTCACGAAACACCCGGGACGGGCGGGACTCGAGCGTCACCGCCAGCATCAACGGCTCGGCGACCGGTTTGGCCTTCGTCGTTCTCCACCGATCGCCCACCGCGAGCCCTGCGATCACATCCATCACGCCGGCCTCGTTCGGCCCCGCCGCCGCCCTGCCCCGCGGTCCATCCCAGGCGGAGGGCATCGCCACCGGCTCGGGCTTCGGTTTCTCGGTCACGGGAGACGACAACAAGGCGAGCTGATCGTTCGTCTGCTGTCGATCGCTGGGCTGCGTCGGAGTCGGCTCTCCCTTCTTCTCCCCCAGCGTCCACCCGGCATCGAGGGCGCCCCAGAGCTCTGACGGACGACCTGCATCGGGCGGCCGAAACGGCGCCAGCTTCCATGCGGCCTCGGGCCGGTGCCGGGCGACAGGCTCAGCCGAGAACAATGACGCCTCCCCCAGCGCCGACTGGAGCTTCGAGAGCACCACCTCGAGCTGCGCGTCTCCTGCGGGCGCGTCGCCAAGCATCAGCTGCCGGCCGGGATCGGGGCAGGCCTCGTCGACGATGACGCGCACGCCGGCGATGGGGTGCCGCACCGACAGATCGGTCAGCCGATGGCGAATGAGCTCGAGGAGCAGCTTCGAGTGCGCCGCCGGCCTCGCGAGGATGAGCGGCAACGAGGTCAGCCCCGCGCCTTCGAGCGTCAACCCGACCGACAGTCGAACCGCCGCCAGCTGCCGGCCCTGGAGCCGCGCGCAGATTCGATCGACCACCATCTTGATCGCGAAGAGCACCGGCTCGAGCTGCTCGGCTGGCCAGTCGAGCGAGACGGCCTCGTCGATGACCTCGGGCAACACCTCGGGGGTCAGGTGCGAGTCGTCCTGCCCTCGGGCGAGCTGCGCGACGAGGTGGCCGTGGGAGCCAAAGCGCGCCGCGAGCGAGCCGATGGGGAGGCCGGAGAGCTCGCCGAGCGTGGACAGACCGAGCGCCTTGAGTGGCCCCAGCACGTCGGCGCCGATGCCAGCACACGAGAGCGAGTCGAGCGGCGTCGAGGCGAAGGCAGCGCCGCCCTGCGAAGGGAGCACGCCCCCTTCACCGAAGCGGCCGCTCGCCTGCGTGGTGAACCGCTCGGAGCCGAGCGCCACCTTCGCGCGGAAGCCGGCCACGCCGCAGCGGGCGATGAGCTCTTCACGCCACGTCGCCTCGCCACCCGACAGGTGCGCCGCCGAGGCGTCGAGCCACAGCCCATGCGGAGCGTCGAGTTCGAAACCGGGTGCCACCACCAGCAGCGACTCTCCGAGCGTGAGCAGCGCCTTGCGCTCTTCGTCGGGATCGTAGCGGCGCTTGACGAGGCCGGGCACGGTGGCCGACGCCGCCGCTCCTGTCTGGCCGATGCGCACGCCCGACGCGCTCGCCGCCCTCGACACGAAGCGCACCCGCTCGGCGCCCTTCACGTCTTCGAGCAGCACCACTGGCTTGCCCGCAAACGACGGCTGCTCCAGCACCAGGCGCTGAAGCGGAAACCTCGGCAGATGCACGTACGCCACACGCATGAACGACCCTCCTGAACATCCAAGCAGTATCAAACAGGGCTGACATTCATCGGGCGACTCACGGGCAGTGCCGCCGAGAACACCACCAGGCGCGAAGACGACGGCGCGAGCACCCAGACCTGCTCCGCACCCTGCCGAAGCGACTGGAGCGCCACTTCCACCAGGACGCCCTTCAGCTGGAGCGCCGCGTTCATCGGAACGACCTCACCCGCACGCGAAGTGAGTCGGCTCCTGTTTCGACCCGAACCGCGTCGACGGCAGCGAGCTTCGCGGCGGGGCGTCGGCGATTGCCAGGTGGCGCGAACGAGCGAATCGACTCGCCCTCCACCGGGAGCCCGAGGGAGCCTTCCCGGCCCGGCCGCGTCGCGACGTGAAACCCACCACCGTCTCGCAGGTCGTTCTTCTTCGGCCGCTGCAGCGACGACACCGCCGAGATGCGCGGCACCTCGAGGCCCGGCACCAGCGACGACGGACTGCGCCGGCTGCGCGCGAGCACGACCAGCCGACTGCGAGGCACGACGAGCGTTCGACCGGTGACGCCCTGCGCGCGCGCGACCTCGACGTGCAGCTCGGGCTCGCCCACGGGCTCCTCGGCGCCCACCACCCGCAGATGGCCGACCAGCTTCCCTTCGGGTGTGCCTTCCCTCGCCGACATCACCAGCCGCACCAGGCCCTGCGCTGGCGCTGCGTTCGCGGTCAGCACCACCAGGAGCGAGCCTCCCGCGCGAGCGGCGTCGAGCAGCTTCTTGGTGTCGATCATCGTCAACCGCACGCCGGTGTGGGTGACGTCGAGCACCACGCAGGTGAAGGCGCCGCTGCGGAGCAACTGCACCGCCGACCAGACGAGCTGACCGGGCGCTGGCGGGCGGACGATGAGAAGCCGCTTCAAGTCGATGCCCATCGGGACGGCAGCGGGTGGATACAGTTCCTGCGGGCCGTCGACCCACGCGGCCAGCCGCTTCTCGCGACACGCCGACGCCACCAGTGACAAGGCCACGGTGGTTCGCCCCGAGGCCTCTTCGCCCGACAGCTCGACCGCCGAGCCCATGCGAAAGACGCCCAGCGCGTCGAGCTCAGGAGCCCCCGTCGCCAGCGTCACCAGGTACCGCCGCGGCGCCGCCTGCACTCGACGGATCTGCTCCTTGAGGTGCTCAACGACCGAGGCCCGCCGCTGCGAGTCGTCGCCCTCACCCAATCGTTCTGGAGCCGATTTACCGGCCTCTGCTGCGATTCCGCCCATGCGTGCCTCCGGCTCGGGATCTCTCCCTGAACACGCATTCAGTATCAAGAGGGGCTGACATTCAGTGGGGCGTGGCCGCCAACCACCTGAAACAACGCGGTTTCTTCAGGTCCAGCTCAAGCGTCCAATCTCGGACTTGGTTTCGCGCGGGCACAGCCTGCCCCGTCGTCGCTGTGGGCCCCCGCAGTCGCCGTCACAGGCTGGGAGCGGAAGGCTCGGACCGACGAGGTTGATCAATGTGGCGACCTCGGTCGAGACGTTCCAGGCCTCTCGCAGCGGCAGTGGCGGCACTGCCAGCGCGCCTCGAAGTCGGCAACCGCCCCCGATGCGTCACTGCGCCCCATCCCACGTGCCGTGAAACGCATACGGCAACAATGGCATCGGCACACGCGCGACAGGTCCGGCCTCGAGGTTCGACGCATCGAGGACGACGAGGCTCGAACGCCCGGCCAGCCCGTCTGACACGATCACCACGACATGGCCCGCGTCATCACGCTCGGCGGAGGGGACGAAGACCGGCTCACCGACGAAGACATTTTCGCCTGCCGACCACAGCTGCGGCGGCCTCGATGGATCGCGCAGGTCGACCCTGAGTACCGAGTCGAAGGGATCGCTGTACCGCGTGTCGGCTCTCGTCGCGCCGAACAGCAGCGCCGTCTCTTTGCCTTCATGCGCCGGGTGCACGCGGGGGAAGTCGACGCCATGGGGCGCAAGCTGCTGCCAGGTGCCGCTGCTTGCGCCATCGGGAATGCTGATTCGATACAGATGCTGCGGCACGCGCGTGTCGGGCAACCCTGGGTCGAGCGGCGCGTTGGGCCCGCGAAACCCGAACTCACCGCCGAACTCGAAGTCGTGAAACAGACACGCCTCGAGGTGAACGGCACCATCACGCTCGAACGCGTTGCCGTAATGCACGACGAAGGCGCGGTTCGGCAGCGTCACCGTCCTCACGGGTCCGGGAGCGCGACGGGGGATCAGGTAGACGGCTCCGGGCGCGCGCGGGTTGCTGGTGAGAGCGTTCATCAACGTCGAGGCGCCCAGCATGGCCTTCGCGAGCTCGCCCCACTTCATCTGGAGCGGGTTACTGGCCAGCACGTACCAGTGTGGAGTGATCACGAAATCGTGCGCGAACAGCAGGGCCGGCATCGGAGTGAGCCGTGTCTCGAGCAGCCGACCACTCGCATCGAACTCCCGGAAGGTGAGCGTCGTCGTCGGGCCCATCTTGATGCTGCACGTCACCAACCGATCGAGCGCCGCGTCGTGCTTCATGTGCGCCAGCGTCGCCTGCCCGGCCAGCGCGCCATCGAAGGTGTCCTCGCCGAGCGTCTCGAGGGTGTTCGGGTCGAGCGCGTAGGGGGCTCCGCCTTCCCAACCCGCGAGGAGCTTTCCCTTCCACGGCACGATCGTCGTGTTGGCGACATGACGGATGCCGCTTCCCAGCCGAAGGTTCTGCCAGAAGTGATCGCCGAGGTTGGTGCCCAGCCCGCGGTGCGTGATGCGCTGGGCGGCTGCTTCGCTGCGGTAGGCGGGCGTCTGGACGAAGCGCGCGCGGAGCTTCATCGAGCCGTCTGGCTGGAACTCGAACGCGCGCACGTAGCCGTGGCCATCGAAGGGGTGCGCGAGCCGACCGCCGATGTGGGTCCAACCCGGGCCATTCGAGAGCAGGCGCCCGCCATGAAGCGCAGGCGGAATGACGCCTTCGATCCGCGAGGGCTCGATGGCGAGTTCGAGCGTGCCGGGAGCGGCCGACATGGCCGAGTTCCAGGCTTGCGTTCGGTGGCCGAGGGTCACGGCGCGGCTGTCCACGTGAGGGGGCTCGAAGCTCGCCGGCGACTTACGGCGCGCGCTCGTACTTCACGTCGATGCGCGTCCCGGACAGCCCGACGTTCGACACCGCGCACGACGGCTGAGTGCCGGCACACGTGCTCCCGCTGCACGCTCGTGACGAGGTGAGGTTCCCCGTGCCCTTGAAGGTGATGTTCCGCTCGAGGTTGAGCTCGAACTTCGTCGAGTCCGTCAACGTGCGGCCGACCTGCGTCGACTTCTGCACCGTCTCAGCCAGGAAGTTCCAGGTCGCGCCGGTGCCCCTCTTCCCCTTCATCAGCCCCGTCAACATCACGCTCGGCGCGTCGCCCATGTCGATGGTTCGAACGCCACCCTCGAGCTCGAGGACCGCCGTCTGTTCAGGCCCGTCCCACACCTGCACGTTCAGCAGCACGGGCGCGGCGGTCACCGTCACGTTGCTGGGCTGCGCGTTGTTCGTGTAGCAACCATCGGGCAGCGTGAAGAAGTCGACGACGATGGAATAGAGCTCCGGGCTCACACCGCCGCCACAGCCGGTCAAGGCGAGGAGCAGGGAACCGAGGACGAGCGTGCGCATGAGGGTCTCCGTGGGAGGGACGAAACGCCGCGGAGCCTCGTTCCAACCCGCCCTCAAGTCAAAACGAACTCACTTGCCCTTGTAGCGCGTGTACGGCCCCGGAATGCCCGGCGGCGGGGCGTTCGGGTTCGAAAGCTGGCTCAGCTGCAACGGCAGCGAGACCATGCGCAGCGTGTAGGGAACGATTGGAGTGTCGAGGCCCTTGAGGATGACGGCGTCACCGGCCTCGGTGACCACCCCCGGGCCCGCCCGCATCAACGTGTCCGAGGTGACCAGCACCTCGTTCTCCCGCGCGATGCCGCAGAGTCGGGCTGAGAGGTTCACCGTCGAGCCGATGGCCGTGTAGTCCATGCGCTGCTTCGACCCGAGCGCACCGACGACCGCGGCCCCGGTGTGCGCGCCCACGCCCACCTCGAGCCGATGTCCACCCACGATGATGCGTGAGGCGCGCTCCACCAACTCGAGCGCCGCCCGACACGCGTTGCGGGCGTCGTCTTCTTTCGGCACGGGCGCGCCCCACAGCGCCATCACGCAGTCACCGATGAACTTGTCGACCGTGCCGTGGTGCTTCTCGATGGCGTCGACGGCCTCCTGGAAGAACTCGTTCAGGAACCGCACCACCTCTTCCGGCTTCATCGCGGCCGACAACGTCGTGAACCCGCGCAGGTCGGCGAACAGCACCGTCACCTCGGCCGCCGCGCCTTCCATCTTCAGGTTGAGCCGCCCCGACAACACCTCGTCGACGGCTGCCGAAGACAGGAACCGCGAGAGCTGTGCACGACGTTCGACTTCCTGCCGCACCTTCGCGAGCAGCGCTGCGTTGTCGAGCAGGATGGCGGCCTGAGCGCCGATGGAGTCGAGCAACGGCAGATCGTCGTCGCTGAAGGCCGCCGACATGCTGATCGACTCGACGTACAGCACGCCGACGGCGCCGTTGCGCGTACGCAGCGGCACGGCCATGCAGCTCTGAATGCCGCGTACCATCACCGACGCGCTGCGATCGAACCGCTCGTCGACGAGCGCGTTGTGCGTCAGCACGCCCTTCTCGGAGTTGATCGCCTGCTCATACACCGCCCTTGGCACCTGCACCTGCTTCAAGCCGTCCTTCGACTTCGAGGCGAACTGCCCGGTGGTGAGCCAGATCGCAGCGCCCTCGGCCGGCAGGAGCTCGAAGAGCACCGACAAGATGCGATCGACCATCTCCTCGAGGTTGCGCTCCAGCGAGACGCGGCGGTGGAACTCCTGCGCGATGCGGTAGCGCGCGTTCTCGCGTCGCAGCGTCGCGATCGTCGCGGTCTCGGCGAGCGCGTCGATGTTCACCATCACCGTCTTGCCTTCGGTCACCAGGGGCGGCTCCTCGTCCTGGTGGACCCCGAGGTCTCTGGGGGAGGTCGTCGGCAACGGGCCCGAATGGGTCTGTTCTCGCGCGTGCTCCTCGTCCGTCTCCTCCGATGCCTTGCTCGGCATCACCGGGCCCGCGCCGTTCGCCGTCATCTGCGAGAAGGCCGACTCGTCACGGTAATAGTTGGTGCGAATCAGCGCCGCGACCGAGCCGACCGTGGCGACATAGACGATGATGGTCTTCGCGCCGACGGTCTGCCGCAGCTCGGCGTCGAGGCTCGACGACAACGGGATCGCCGCGACGACGTGCAGCTCCTCAGCCTTCGAGTCCCATCGGATCGGGCACAAGCGCAGCCGTTCGGCCGACCGCACGCCCACGCGCTCCAGCAATGCCTCGTCGAGCTTGAGTACCTTGAGCTTGTCCGACTTCACGAACTTCGTGCCGTAGAGCTCGGCGAAGACGCGCAGGAAGTCACCTTCCTTCACCAGATTCATTCGCAGCAGCGCGTCTGACAAGAGCCCGCCGTGATCCTTCACGTGCGCCCTCGCCCGATCGAGCGCGGCGCTGTCGATCAACCGACTCGCTCGAAGCGGGTTCGCGATCACCGCGTCAGATTCAGGGGAAGCGTTCATTCGGGGGCGAGCACGACTCTACGTCAGGGCGCAGCCCGCTCGAAGCGGAAGCGCACGGCCTGCGACGGCAGCTCGGGCCCCAGCTGGTTGGGCAGTCGCCAGAACTGCCCCGTTCCGGTGAGGACGATCAGCTCGTACTCGCCCACGGGAGGAGCCCCGAAGGTCCGCAGCTCCCGACGCCCGACCCTGCGCAACACCTCCTGTGCCTGTGGAAAAACGGTCAGCGAGAGCCGGTCTACCAGGAGACGAAGGCGCACATTTCCCTGCAGATTGGACAGAAACGGAGCGGGGTTCAGGACCAACGGGACGATCACCTCGGTGCCCGCCGGGTTCTGCCCGGGCCTCGGGAGCCAGCGCAGAAAGGCGGTGAAGGTGAGATCGGGCACGCGGTCGCCGTCGAGATCGTCCGGCCGGCCATCCCCGTCGACGTCGACCAGGCCGATCGAGAAGCCCGTCTTCGAGCGATCCAATCGGCCGACGGGATCGGCGACGAGGTTCAAGGTGGTGAGCATCACGCCCGCGCTGGTGTCGAGCGCGAACACGGGCTCGCTGGCATTCTCGACGCGAAACGCTGGCGGCTCGAACGTGACCAGGGTCGACATGGCGTAGTCGAGTTCGAGGGGGCGCCCCGGCTGCAGGTTGAACTCGAAACCTCCTCCGGTGCGATCGCCCGCCGTTGGTTGCGCCAGCACGTCGACGTCGCCACGGAAGTTCCCATCGACGTCCAGCAGCCCCCAGAGGCGCCACGGGTTGGCAGACACCTCGCCGAAGACGTATCGGCCCGTCTGCGTGAGGCGCGCGGCGCTGACGGCTGAGACGAAGACCGGAATCGCGGGCTCGGCGGGAGGTCCTTCGCCCGGGCGGTAGAGGAAGAGCCACGCATCGCCGGTGACGCCCTCTGCCGTCGTTACCGCGCCCTGCACCGTCGCGATCGGCCGCAGCACCTGGGGATCCGTCGGGCCGCAGGACGTGGCCAGCAACACAAGCACGAGATTCCGCAGCACCAGCTCGATGGAGTCAGGCGCTCTCACCGGGACTCACCCTGGCGGTCGAACCACGAGAGCTCTCGAACGCCGCCACCGCCCACCGAGCGTTGACCAACGAACGAGGTCAGCGTGCGAGGCATCGTCGAGTCCTCTTCGGCTACGACAACCCGAGCAACTCCCGCGCCTGCTGCGGGGTGGCGAGCGTACGGCCCTTCGCCTTCGCGCGCTTCGCAGCCTCGGCCACCAGCTCGTAGTTGCCCTTCGCCAGGACGCCCTTCGCCAGGAAGATGTTGTCTTCCATGCCGACGCGCGAGTTGCCGCCACGCTCGGCCACCAGCTCGACGAAAGGCAACTGGTGACGGCCCATGGCCGCGCAGGTCCACGTCGAGCCGTCGGGCAGGTAGGAGCGCATGAAGTCGAGCGCCCGCTCATCGGCCGCCAGCGCGCCGCCGACGCCGAGCACGAAGTCGAAGTGCGCAGGCAACTGGATGAAGCCCTCCTTCGCCAGCGCGCGCGCCTCGTCGATCATGCCGACGTCGAAGCACTCGATCTCGGGCTTGAGGCCAGCGCCCTTGATGCGGGTGGCGATCTCGCGCACCAGCGGCCGCGGGTTCGAGAACACGTCGGGCCCGAAGTTCACGGTGCCCGTGGTGAGCGTCGCCATGTCGGGCCGGTCGGCGCCGGTGAGGGTGAGGCCTCCACACCGCTCGTCGACGCCCATGCCCACCGCGCCGCCGGTGGACACCTGCACCAGCACGTCGCACTTCTTGCGAATGGCGCGAATGGCAGCGCGGAAGAGCTCGGCGTCCTGGCTGGGCTTTCCATCAGCGGTGCGCACGTGCAGGTGCACCATGGCAGCGCCGGCCTCGCGGCACTTCGCGGCGTCTTCGGCGATCTCGTCGGCCGTCATCGGCAGGTACGGCGTCTGTTCGCGGGTGACTTCGGCGCCAACCATCGCGGCGGTGAGGACCATCGGGCTCATTGGGTGCCTCCGCGCTGCTTGTCTTTGGGTGTGACGCAGGTCCCGGTCGCACGGCAGACCACGATGGGCGGTGAGATCACCACGGCCGCCGAGTTGTTGATCTCGGGCGCCGCGCGGATCACCTTGCGCGCCTCGAACGTCATCTTGCGGCTGGTGTTCCCGACGGTGGTGATCTCTCCGTACGCCTCGATGTAGTCGCCGGCGTAGACGGGCGCGAGGAACTCCACGGCGTCGTACGCGCGGAACAGGCCCTCGTCGCCATCGAGGCGGATGAGCAGCTCGGTCGCGACATCGCCGAAGAGCCCCAGCAGGCGCGCGCCGTCGACGAGGTTGCCGCCGTAGTGCGCGTCGTGGCTCGACATGCGCAGGCGCAGGGTCACCGAGGGGTTCGAGCTCACGTGGGTTCTCCTTCGTAGTGGGCGCCCTTCTGCTCCTTGCCCATGCGCTGCAGCACCTGGTGGACGATGAAGTTCGCGACGTCGGAAGGCTTGGTGCCCGGGCCGAAGCCTGCGTCGAAGCCGAGCTCGAGCGCCAGCCGGTGATCGACGCGCGGGCCGCCGAGCAGCAACGTCATCTTCCCGTGCACGCCCTGCTTCTTCGCCTCGTCGATGAAGGCGCGGCTGTTCTCCTTGTGCACGTCGCGCTGGGTGACGACCTGCGAGACGAGAATGGCATCGGCCCCCTTCTCCTTCGCGCGGCGAACGAGCTCTGCGTTGGGCACCTGACTGCCGAGGTTGAAGGCCTCGAACCAGGGGTAGCGCTCGAGCCCGTAGTCGCCCGCGAAGCCCTTCATGTTGAGGATCGCGTCGATGCCGACGGTGTGCGTGTCGGTGCCGGTGCAGGCGCCGAAGACGACGACGCGGCGGGCGATCTCTTCTTCGATCTGCGCGTTGAGATCGTGAAAGCTCTTCTTCTTGATGACGATCTCGGGCGTGTCGATCTCGTTGTAGTCGAGCACCACGTTGGAGCGCGCGTAGACCACGAAGAACGTGTAGTTCTCGGCGGCGCGCTCGATGGCGGCGACCTTCACGTCGGTCAGCCCGAGCTTCTGGCAGTACAGCTTGGCGGCCTCTTTCGCCTTCTCCGACGCGGTGACCGGCAAGGTGAAGGACAGCTGAATGATGCCGTCGTCACGGCGATCACCGTAGGCCCTGATGAGGTGCTTCTCGCGTCCGGTGTGGGTCGTCATGGCGTCACTTCGCGTAGGTGATGGAGTCGATGACCCGCTTGAGCAGCGCCCCAGACTTCGCGCCGTCGGCCGTGCGGTTCGAGAAGGTGAGCAGCCACTTCGTCTTGCCGTTGCAGCCGACGATGGTGGTGGTCGTCACCTTGTTCGCGTCGGTCTTGTCTTCTTCCTTCTCGGCGACGAAGTCAGTGGTGATCTTCTTCGCTGCGGGTTGGCTGCCGATGGTCGTGTTGGTGAACGCCGGCGCTGGGGTCGAGCCCGGAGCGTTCCCCTCACCCTTCTCGCCCTGCACGGCCTCGACCAGCTGCTTCACGCAGGCGCGCGCAGGCCGCACCGGCTCGACGGGGAACGCCGAGAACGCCATCTGGGCGCGCTCGTCACTGCTCGCCCACTCCTTCGAGGTCGCTTCCTCGGCGCTGATCGCCCAGGACTTCGGCGCCCGCACCCAGATGCCCTTGAAGTCGTGCCGGGTGAGCGACTCACCGGCCTGCGCGAGCAACAGCCCGATCACCAGCGCGTGCATCAGCGCCCCTCCATGATGTCGAGGAACGGGTTGAAGTAGTCGGGCGCCTTCTCGACGACGCCGTCGAGCCCCTTCCCGCCCAGCTCCTCGCGTTTGACGTCACCAAACCGGCCGCGGCCGATCGCAGCCACCATGCCGTCCTTCCGGCACTCCTCGAGCAGCTCGATCGCCTTGCCGAAGACGAAGCGCGCACGGTTGGCGACCTTCCCGTCTTCGCGAACGGTGAACTCCTCGTCGATGCCCCGGGCGGCGCGGTGCAGGTACGACGCGCTCTTGAGGGCCACGTAGCGATCGGCCAGCAGCGGCGTGTGCATCGCCTCGGTCATCATGCCCAGCAACTGAATGCCCTGCCGCGTCCACACCGCCACCAGGTCGGCCATCACGTCGTAGGCGTGGCTGAAGAAGATGTCGGTCTCCTTGTGTTTCGTCGGCGGCATGTACTTGAGCGGCGCGTCGGGGAAGCAGCGGCGCACCAGCATCGCCTGCGACAGCTCGAGCAGCAGCGTCTCGGGCCGGTGGGGATCGATCTCGTACGAGTGCCCCAGGCCCAGCTGCCAATCGGCCAGGCCGGCGCGACGCGCGAAGCTCTCGTTGATGAACTGGCTGGCGATCACCGTGTGGGCAGCGTCGTACGCGTCGGCCGTGGTGATGTAGTTGTCTTCGCCCGTGTTGATGATCAGCCCCGCCATCGCGCAGATGCGCCGAGAGAAGTACTGATCGATGAACGTGCGCCGCATGTTGATGTCGCGGAACAGGATTCCGTACATCGCGTCGTTGAGGAGCATGTCGAGCCGCTCCCACGCTGCGCAGAAGGCGATCTCCGACATGGCGAGGCCCGACGAGTAGTTCGTCAGCTGCACGTAGCGCTTGAGCTTGCGCGACTCGTCGTCGAGCGCCTCACGCATGATGCGGAAGTTCTCCTGCGTCGCGTAGGTGCCGCCATAGCCCTCGGTGGTCGCGCCGTGCGGCACGTAGTCGAGCAGCGACTGCGCCGTCGAGCGGATGACCGCGATGACGTCGGCCCCCGCCTGCGCCGCCGCGCGCGCCTGATCGACGTCGTCGAAGATGTTGCCCGTCGCGACGATCAGGTACTTGTGCGGCGCCTGCCCCATTGGGAACTCGCGCTTGAGCGCCTCGCGGCTGGCCACGCGATCCTTCAGCTCGCGCACCATGGCGTCGGCCTCGGCGCGCACGTCGGCCCGCAGCTTCGCCTCCTCGTCGGTCGGCAGCGGCTGGAGCGTCTCGAGCGGCGCCGCCGTCAACCGCTCCACCGCGTCGAGCGGGCTGCTGGCGCCCATGCGGAGCGCGCGCCCGTACCAATACGCCGCGCCCTTGTTCAGCACGCCCGCGGCCTTCAGCCGGTCGACCATCAGGTTGACGAGCGGCGCGCCGAGGTTGCCGACGCCGTCGACGCCGAACCAGCGCAGCACGGTCCTTTCGACCGAGACGGTGGTGCTCTTCGAGATCAGGTCGAACGTCGGGTCGGTGATGTCACGAGCAAGCGCGCGCGCCTGGGCGATCTGCTCGTCGGTGATGAAGAGGCCAGACATGACGCACATATACCTATGGGCAGGCGGCAACGCTTGTGCGGAACGCAAAGGCGACTGAATACTCTCCTCCGTTTTTCTGTTCTCTCCAGCCTCCGACTCCGTCGGCGCGAAGCTGCCCATGACCACCCCACCACGATTCGTCTCCCTGCTGGCCGCCGCACTGTACCTCGCTGCCTGCAGCCCTGAGGATGAGCAGGCGCCCGGGACGTCGGGCCGTTCCGGTGAAGTCCCGGCCTCGAGCTCGACCCGAAACGCGGCGCCGCTGCTGGGCGGCACCATCACGACGGCCGGCGGGGGCGACTTCGCGGTCGTGAGCGATGCCGAGCGCGATCTCTTGTACGTCGTCAACGTGCGCACCCGGAGCCTTCGCGCGACCGTTCGCCTCCCGAGCGGAAGCCAGCCGACCCGCGGCGTGGAGGACAACCTGGGCCAGGTTCGCGTCGTCTTGAGAGGCACCGGCCAGATCGCGACGATCGCCGTCGCCAGTGGCTCGCTGGTTCGAACCGACTCCGTGTGTCCCGAGCCCCGCGGCGTGGCGTGGGACTCGGCGAAAGAGACGCTGCTGGTCGCGTGCGCCTCGGGCGAACTCGTCGCGATGCCGAGGGTCGGCTCGACGACCGTCAGGCGCCTCGACGCCGATCTGCGCGACGTGATCGTCCACAACGGCACGATCAGGGTCTCGACCTTCCGCTCGGCGCAGCTGCTCGAGGTCGCAGCGCTGGTGACGCCGCTCACGCTGCCGAGCATCTCACTGCCTCCGGTGCGCGGCACGGCCACCTCGTTCGACCCCAGCGTCGCCTGGCGCACCCTCGCCACGCCGAACGGCCTGAGCGTCACGGTGCACCAGCGCGCCGTCACCGGAGACATCGACACCATTCGCACGGGGCTGCCGCCGGTCGTCGTGCCCTACTACACGAACCCCTGCGCGAACGCGGTGGTGCGCTCGGCCGTGTCGGTGGCCGACGCGACGCACGTGCTCTCGTCGGTCGAGATCGCTGCGGTGCTCCCGGTGGACATGGCGATCTCTCCGAGCGGGGCCGAGCTCGCGATCGTCGGCGCGGGCGACTCCTCGCTGATCCGAATGCCGCTCGACGAGGTGATGGCAGGCCTCAGCGGAGGCGTCTGTGGCCCCGTGGCGCGCACGCCGGGCCCAGCCGACGCGCGCGGCCGCCCCAGCGACCCCCTCGGCCAGCCAGTCGGAGTGGCGTATGTCTCGAACGACGAGCTGCTCGTCCACAGCCGCAGCCCCCCGCGCCTCACCATCTTCCCTTCGCCTCCGGTGGGCGCGACGAAGATCCCCGCGCCCATCGTCATCGAGCTCGAGGGCAGCAACGAAGCCGAGGCGTCAGGGTTCCGCCTCTTCCACACGTCGACGCGAGGCATCGCGTGCGCCTCGTGTCACCCCGAGGGCCAGGAAGACGGCCACGTGTGGACCTTCTTCGGCCAGAAGCGCCGCACGCAGCCGCTGTCCGGTGGCGTGTCGGCGCTGGCCCCATTTCACTGGAAGGGCGATCTCGGCACGATGAGCGCGCTCGTCGACGACACCTTCGTGGCCCGCATGGGCGGCGCCAGGCCGTCGGCCGACGTGATCAGCTCGCTGACCAGCTTCCTCGATCGCATTCCGTCGCCGCGGCCTCCCACGCGCGCCACGCCGGTCGACATGACAAAGGGCCGGCTGGCGTTCGAGAAAGCAGGCTGTGACGCCTGCCACGCCGGAGCGACCATGAGCAACGGCGCCAGCACCAACGTCGGCACCGGTGACGCCTTCCAGGTGCCCTCGCTCAAGGGCCTCTCGCGGCGGGCGCCCTTCATGCACGACGGCTGCGCCACCACCATGCAGGAGCGCTTCAAGAACCCGGACTGCGGCGGGCGCAATCACGGTGGCGCTGCGGCGCTGGACCCGACCGAACTCGACGCGCTGATCGAGTACCTCGGGCAGCTGTGACAGGCGTTGCCGGGAGCCACCCGCCGGACCCGAAAGTCGACCCCCACGGGCGCCGCGGGGGTTTGCCGACTCCGTGAAGGCCCGTGGCGCTCGCTCACGGGCCCTTCGGGTCGGCCAGCACCAGCGCGCCGCTCGCGAGCACCCGCAACGTCGCCTCGACGACAGACGAAGGCCCCGTCGAGCTGACCACGATGCCCAGCATGCCGTGCGGCGTCTCGGCGCAGGCGGCGCGAACGGCGCCGGCGCTCCCCTCGACCTGGAGCACCTTCGTCCCTCTCGGAAACGGGCTCGGGGCCTCACCGGGGGTCTTCAACACCGCCGCGCCGAGGTCCGCCAGCAGCCGCGTGCAGGGATCCCCGCCCGGCTCGCGATCGAGCGTGAGGAAGGCGCCAGTGCCGTCACCGTTCGTCGCCAGCAACAGCGCGCGGCGGGCCGTCGGCGCTTCGGGGTGCAGCCCCTCGAGCGACTCGGCCTGACGCCAGCCGGCTGGCAGGTCCCACCGCAGCCCCACCCGGTCGTCCGAGAGCGAGGTGAGCCCGCTTGCGTCGCGCGGTGTGCCGGCCCTGAGTGGGAGCGCGGCGAGCCCCACCAGCGCGGCGAGCGACGCGAGCACTGCGCCCCCCTTGAGTCGAAATGACGAGGGCTCGGACACCGTGGCGATGAGCAGGAGCGCGCCAAAGGCGCCGAAGGCCGCGTCGTGCAGCGGCACCGGCGTCGACCACAGGCCGACAGCGCCCATGCAGACGAGGCCGAGCATCGCAGGCAGGTGCTTGGCGGGGCCGGCGGCCGCCATGACGCTGGCCGCGCCCGCGACCAGCAACGCCGGGACGGCGAGCAGAAACACCGGGTCGTGCAACGAAGCGAAGACGTCGAGCACGCGCAGGAACCAGGCCACCGCGCCCAGCACGAGGGCGAGGGCCACGGGAACGGGGCTGGCCGTCACCGAGCCCGTCAACCCGCCGAGGCGGGTCGCCGTGACGACGCTGTCCTCACGAACGTCATCGACGAAGCGGCGGTGACAGCGCGGGCACGCCTCGGCGCCCGACCGGATCGGTGAGTGCGCGCAGAAGGGACACGCTGTCTCGGCCATGGAGCGTCACTCCATCACGATGCGTCAGGGCGTCCACTTCGCCCGGCGCGTCAACCACGACTGCCCGCCACGCCCGTCACGCACCACGAAGTGGAAGGTGACATCACGCGGCTCCGTCACCTTCGTGTCGGGCTGCCACCGGTTCTTCTGGCGCTCGGTATTGCCATCGAAGTTCGTGCCGCCCGTCTCGAACGACGCCATCGTGCCCAGCGTCGTGTACCAGGCGATCTTCCAGCTCTCGGTGAGGTTGACGGGGGTGAGCTGCAGGCTGGGCACGGTGTACGGCTCCTCGAGCCCTGCGAAGTCGACGGGCTCCATGGGCACCGGGTCCTTCCCGTTGAACTCCGGCACCAGATCTTCGGGCCACGGCTCACCACGAAGGAGCATGCCCGGGAGCACCGGCGTGACGTTCTCGCGCATCGACGGGAAGAACTGGCACGTCACCACCATCAGCTTCTGCGCGTAGATGTGCTCGTCCGTCTCGTTCGCCTTCACCTCGAGCATCACCGGAATCCGGATGCCGCCGAGGCCGCGCGAGCTGTCCTGAGTGATCGCCTCGAGCAAGAGCGGCTGGCCGTCGGGGAGAAGGGCCGTGCCGAGCAGTGGCTTGTTCGGCGCCGACCCATCGAGCGGAAACACCCACTCCCCTGCCGGGGCCTTGCCAGAGAGCAGCTCGACGAAGTCGTCGGTGTTGTCACACTCGCGATCACCGGAGTTCGCGCACGCCCGGAGCCGGTAACTCAGCTCGCGGCCTTCGCCCTTGGGGTCCTCGACGAGGGCGCGGTACGTCAACGGGCGCTGGCCGATGACGAGCAGGCGCGCCACGAGCGCGGGGTCGAGGTTGCTGGTGCTCCCACCAGCAGCGAGGCTCACCAGCAGCCGGGGATCGCAAGGCGTGATCAAGACCTCGGGCGGCTCAAGCGACGCGGCGATGACGCGCAGATCGACGACCCCCGTCGGGCTGGGCAGCGGCATGGCGCACGCCGACGCGAACATCAGGCCAGCCAGCAGCGCGCGCTTCACAACTGCCCCCTCACCCCGAGAATCGGCAGAATGGGAATGCCAGGCACGTCGACGCCGTAGCGGCCTCGGTACTCGTAGATCGTCGCCTCGACGTTGGGCCGGTTGTAGACGTTCTGCACGTCCAGATAGACGTTGAGCGTCCACTTCTCGAAGACGAAGTACTTGTCGATGCGGACGTCGAGCTGGTGGAAGTCGGAGACGCGCGCCGAGCGGAACATGCCGAAGGTGTTCGAGTAGCGGTTGGCGTCCAGGCGCTGGAAGTCGGCGTCGTGAATGAGCGGGGAGGTCGGCCGGCCCGTGACATACCGGAAGCGGGCGCCCAGCTCGAAGCCGTAGGGGAACCGGTAGCTGCCGATGGCGGTGAGAATGTGCGTCTGATCGAAGCTGGTGACGGCATAGTCCGAGGCCGAGCCGACGCGGCGCTCTTCGCTGCGTGACAGGGTGTACGCGAGCCAGCCGAAGAAGTTCTTGGTGACCTCGTGGCGCAGCAACACCTCGAGGCCATACGCGCGGCCCAGGCCGCTGTTCGACGAGCGGTTCTGCGTGACCGAGCCGTCTTCGTTCACGATGCGATCTCCGGGCGACACGACGTTGTCGAAGCGCCGGTTGTAGAAGCCCGTCACGTCGACGTTGATCACGTCGGTGATCTTCTGCGCGACGCCGAACGAGGCCTGAAACGCCTTCTCGTGAACGAGCGACGGCGTGCCGAACGGCGGCGGCTCCATGTCGGTGGCCGAGGGCGGCTGCGTGTAGAGCCCGATGGAGCCCTTCAGCGTCGTCCAGTCCGACGGCTCGAAGCGAACCCAGAGGCGCGGGTCGAACGCGTTGCGCGTCTCTTTGCCGAGCAGCGCGTGGCTGGCGCGCAGGCCGGGCGTGACCGTGAGCGGGCCGAACTTGAAGTCGCCCTCGACGTACACCGCGCCATCGAAGGTGGGCACGGTGCGGCCGATGCGCTGGGTCTCGGTCTTCGGCTCCGCGCCCGGAAACGAGACGTACTGGGTGCCCGAGATGACCGGCAGCTCGGCCTTGCCCACCAGAGTCTGGTTGAAGATATCGGCGCCGGCGCGCAGGGTGACGTTCGAGCCGAGATCGACGCCAAGATCCTGCCGGAGGCCCTGCGTCCAGCGGTCGGCGTCCAGCTTCGCGATGCCGAAGTTGACCGACGCGAGATCGTACCCGGCGTATGGCGTGAGTTTGAACTGCACGTTGCCGCGACGGTACGTCCAGTTGCCGATGAGCCGGTGGAAGAGCGTGCGGAACTGCACCGCGACGTCGGCGTTGCGGTTGCCTCCCGAGGCGACGACCTTCAGCTGATCGTCGGAGCCGAACGCGAACACCGAGAACGTCGAGTAGCCGTCGGCGTTCTTCGGCTGCCGTTTTCCGACGTCGAGGCGCACCTGGTAGTCCCAGTACGTGGGGAGAATGGTGATCGCTCCGCCGGCGGGGTCGTTGGGCAGCACCAGCGGGAGCAGCACGTCGATGTAGCTGCGGCGCGCGGCCGCGGCGATCGAGATGTCCTTCGAGATGGGGGCCTCGACGAAGGCGCTGGCATCGAGGAAGTCGACCTTCGCGACCCCGTGCCACGTGTCGCTCGCGCCCTTGCGGCTGGCCACGTCGACGACGCCACCGACGGCACGGCCGTACCGGGCTCCGAAGCCTCCGGGGTAGAAGTCGACGCGATCGAGGAACTCGGCGTTGACGACCGACGGGCCGCCAGCGAGGTGGAACAGGAGCGGAATCTCGACGCCGTCGAAGAAGGTGAGCGTCTGGCCGGGGTTCGCGCCACGGACGATCAGCTGACCCGAGATGAAGGGCGCGCGTGCGACGCCTGGGAAGTTCTGGATGACCCGCACGGGATCTCCGAACGTGCCCGGCACCTTCTGCAGCTCTTCTCGCGTCAGGGTGCGCCGAACGACTTCCTTCTTCTCGCGCTTGTCTCGAACGACCGTCTGGTAGCCGATGACTTTCGGGAAGAGATAGAACTTCACCTCTTTGGTCTCACCGGCCTCGAGCGTCTCGGTCGTCTTGAAGATCTCGGTCTCGGCCCCGACCGCGCGCACCGTGCACAGGCCAGGCGGGAGCGCGAGGTCGAACATGCCATCTTCGTCCGCGACAGCCTCGCGATCCTCGTACTCCACGCAGCGAACGGTGCCGCCGTTGACGCGGTTGCGGCTGCCGCGCAGGAGCAGCTGTCCGGTCAGGTGCGACAGGGGCCCGCCGTAGCCACCGTCCGCGGTCTCGGTCACCCCCGCGTCGGACGGGGGCGCGACGTTCAAAACGAAGGTGTAGACGAACTCAATCTGAACGGGTGCCGGGGCGAAATCGACCTCAGCCGGGGTGAACGTCGACTTCAGCAGCGCGGCGACGGCGGCTTCGTCGAAGCCATTGCCGACAGGCTCGACGACCTTCGCCTCGGGGACGGTGCCGTCGGCGCCGATGGTCACCAACAGGCGCACACTGGCGGTGAGGCCGGCCTTCTCGGCAGCTTCCGGGTACTTCGCACGCTCGAGCATCACGAGCGTGGGGGCCTTCGTGAGCACCGGAACGCGCACGCCCGCGTCGACTTCCGTTCGGCGCGCGTTCTCGTAGGCGCTCGCCGACGCGCACGTGAGCACCACTGCCAACGTCAGCGAACGACGAAACACGCGACCTCCATAGCTGATGGGGGGTCTTAAACAAACCACCAGCGACTGGCTGAACCCTGCCGAATCGGGAGGGAGCCCGAGATGGCACGGGCCCTGCTGAGAGCCATCGCGGGAGGAGTCACCCATGTCGAAACGAACCAAGTATCAGGCCCGCCGTCCCGTGCCACGAATCCGTACCTCTGCGAGGTCGACGAACCGGCCCGCGCTGACGCTGGGCGATCTGATCACTGCAGCCTACGACACGCTCGGCGAGACGAACGGCGTCGCGCGGCTGCTGAGTTCCAATGCGCTGGCAGCTCGTATCGGCCGGCTCATCGTCGTCGACTGATGGCGGAGGGCTGCGAGCTGGCGGCTGCACCATCTTCCACCTGCACATGACCGGGTGGAACACTCGAGTCACTCGCGCGTGCAGTCCCCGCAGGACGCGTCGCCCGCACTCACCTCGTTCGCCGAGCAGCCACAACGACGGCCCGGTCGACTTCACGAGCGCGCTCGAGGCCGCCCCTGCCCACCCTGCTTGAGGGACGACGGGGCGCCACTCCCCGGAGGCACCAGAGCGTCCTTCCCGTGCCCGATGAGCTCAGTGCGCCCTGCCTGGGTCAGCGCCTCACGCGCGTCCTCCCAGTGCTCGGGGTTCCAGTACAACAGCAGCGCCTTCTGGAGCCGTTTCTCCTTGAGCCCGCGCGCCGTGTAGACCGGCTCCATCTTCAGCGGGTCGATGCCGGTGAAGTACATGCACGCGGCGATCGACATCGGCGTGGGAATGAAGTCCTGCACCTGGCGAGGACGCCGGCCGTTCTTCTTCAGCCACAGCGCGAGCTCGACCATGTCTTCGAGCGCCGAGCCGGGGTGCCCCGAGATGAAGTACGGAATGTCGTACTGCTCCTTGCCCGCGTCCCTGCTCGCGCACGCGAACATGTTCTGGAAGCGCTCGTAGCTCTCGATGCCCGGCTTCTTCATCTTCTCCAGCACGCGGGTGCTGACGTGCTCTGGCGCGACCGAGAGCTGACCGCCGGTGTGGTGCGCGGCGAGCTCCTTCACGTAGTCGGGCGCGAGCTCGGCGAGATCGTAGCGGACGCCCGAGGCGATGAAGACGTGCTTCACGCCCTCTTCCTTCCGCACGTTCTGCATCAACTGCACGAGCGGGCCGTGATCGGTGTTCAGGTTTTCGCAGACCCCCGGGTGCACGCACGAGAGCTTCCGGCACTTCGACTCGACCGCCTCGGACTTGCACTTGAGCTTGTACATGTTGGCGGTCGGGCCGCCGAGATCGGTGATGGTGCCGCGGAAGTCGCCCTGTCGTCGCACCGCGCGGATCTCGCGAAGCACGCTCGACTCGCTGCGTGACTGAATGACACGGCCTTCGTGCTCGGTGATCGAGCAGAACGTGCAGCCGCCGAAGCAGCCGCGCATCACGACGACGGAGTGCTTCACCGTCTCGAACGCCGGCACGCCCTCGTTGCCGTACATCGGGTGCACGGCGCGGTTGAACGGCAGATCGTACAGCTCGTCCATCGCGACCGACGCCTGCCCTGCCCCGCTGCCTTCACCGTCTTCGAGGGGCTTCGCCGGCGGGTTGAAGAAGACGCCGCGGGTGCCGTGCCTTTGAGCGATCGCGCGCGCATTGCCCGGGTTGGTCTCCATCTGGAAGTCGCGGCTCATGCGGGCGAAGGCCGTCATGTCCTTCGAGACCACCTCGAAGCTCGGGAGCACGACCGTCTTGCGGTCCGCCGCGCGCGTGGCCGGGTCAGCCTCGTGCGTCTTCATCTCGGCGTCGGAGATGAGGAACGCGGTGCCGCGGATGTCGCGCAGCGCCTTGATGGACTCACCGTCTCGCAGGCGCCTGGCGATCTCCCACACCGGCCGCTCGCCCATGCCGAACACCAGGAGATCGGCCTTCGCGTCGAGGAGGATCGAGCGGCGGACCGTGTCGCTCCAGTAGTCGTAGTGCGCGATGCGCCGCAGCGAGGCCTCGATGCCTCCGAGCACGATCGGCACGTCGGGGTACGCCTCACGGCACCGGTTCGCGTAGACGATGGTGGCGCGATCGGGGCGCGCGCCGGTGCGGCCAGCGGGGCTGTATTGGTCTTCGCTCCGGTTCTTCTTCTGCGAGGTGAGCCGGTTCAGCATCGAGTCGAGGTTGCCCGCCGCGACGCCGAAGAAGAGCCGCGGCTTGCCCAGCGCCTTGAACGGCTCGGCCGACTGCCAATCAGGTTGCGGAATCAGCCCGACGCGGAAGCCACGCCCCTCGAGGAAGCGGGCGATCAGCACGGGCCCGAAGGCCGGGTGATCGACGTACGCGTCGCCAGAGATGATGACGATGTCGACGGCGTCCCACCCGCGTGCGTCGAGATCGGCGCGGCACGTGGGGAGGAACGGGTGCGGGAACTTCGAAGCCATGGGCTCCCCCTAGCGCCCGCTGGTGGGTGCGCGCAAATGCACCAACTGAAGGGGCCAGTGAAGACAGGTGCAGACCGAGCCCCCCGGGTCACGGAAACGTCGTTGGGAGCGCACACAGCAGGAGCGAGGCCGTGCAGGTTTCAGCTCGCCAGCGCCGCGTTCCAGCGAGCGAGGTCCCGGACGATCTCGTCGTCGAACACCTCGCGGACCAGATCGGCGAGCGGGTGCGTGCCGGGCACGCTGAACGGTGCCAGCTCGGCGGCGAAGGAGGCGCTGTCCCGGGGCCGGTCGGCAGGGTTTGGTGCCAGCGCCCGGAGGATGACGGAGGCGATCTCCGCGGGAATGTCGGCGGAGACCTCACGTGGATCGCGCGGCGTCCGGGTGCGGACGTCCTCCAGTTTTTCGAAGTCAGACTGGCCCACCGCTGCCATCGGCTGCCCGGTGAGCAGCTCCCACGTGGCGATGGCGAGCGCGAAGACGTCAGACCGGGGCTCTGCTTTTCCGCTGAGCGCCTCAGGGCTGTACGTGTGCACGCGCCGCATCAGGACGCTGCGCGGTCCCTCACGGAGCTCGGGCAGGCCGGTGAGTCGAACGTCGCCCTCCGAGGTGACCCAGAGATTGGAGACGTCGAGCGCCTCGTGCAGCGCGCTCCGTCGGCCGTCGGTGTGCTGATGCATCGCATGCAGCGCGAGGGCCGCCTGATGCGCGATGGTGCAGGCCACCCGATGCGAAGACCTCGGCGCGCGGCGGTGCCTCAGCAGCGCGCGTGCGTCGAAGGGCAGGACGTGGTCGTAGGCGGTGAAGAGAAAGCCATCGGCCCCGCGCACCGCCGGCGCTCTCCCGACCTCGCGGAGACGCAGGCAACCCGGGTCTGAAAAGCCCAGCGCGCGTTCGAGGTGAGCGGCCAACCGGGCCGGCTCGGCGTCGTCCTCGCAGCCCAGGCCAGGCACTCCGATTCGCCACCCCTGAATGAGGACGCGCGCCGGTGGATCGCTCCCGAGGTCCAGGCCTGCCCACGTCGCCTCGCCCACCGTGTCCACCTCGTGGAGCAGGCGATACCCGGGAAGGTGCGGGAGCGTCGGTGTCGCGGCCATGGGAGCCACCGACCCTACCGGCTCGTCGGCGATGGCGAAACCAGACGAGCCACCACACGTCGCAGCTCGAGGCGGTGATGCGGCCGCTCAGGCGACAGAGGGCCGGGAGCCTGGGTGCCCTTTGGGACGCGTCAGCGGCAGCAGGTGCGCGTGGTCCACAAGGCGCGTGCGCCCGAGTACAGCACCACGTTGCCGTCATCCTGGATGGCCAGGAACGCTCCGGGAGCACCTGACGTGCGGCTGTTCCAGATCGCCGCCCCCGACGCGGCGTAGAGCACCAGGTTGCCGTCCCCCTGCATCGCGAACGAGCTGGTCGCGCGGCCTGAGGTGTTGGTCGCCCAGATGGGCGCGAGGCCCTGGTAGAGCACCACGTTGCCATCACCCTGGTGAACGAGCGTGAAGCGCCCATCGCACGACGTCACCGACTGGTTCGGGCCGAGCGCCGCGTTGGACGCGAGGAGACCACACGACGGGGCTGGCGTCGGAGTCGGAGTGGGAGTCGGAGTGGGAGTCGGGGTCGGAGCTGGCGTTGGAGCCGGAGGCTGCGCGATGGCGGTCCCCGTCGACCAGAGCACTCGACCCGTCGTCGCGCGCAGCACCACGTTCCCGTCGTCCTGCACGAAGATTCGAGCCGCCGCGTTCCCGGCAGTCCGCGTGTTCCACAGCGGTGCGAAGCCCGGCGAGTACAGCACCAGGTTCCCGTCAGATTGCATCACCAGCACGCCGCTGGCGCGACCATTGGTCCGGCTGCTCCAGCGAGGCGAGGCACCGTCGTACAGCACCACGTTGCCGTCGCCCTGGTGCACGAACGTGAAGCGTCCGCTGCAGCTCGTGACCGACTCGTTGCGGCCCAGCGACGCGTCGGGAGCGAGGACGCCACATGCTCCCGGCGTCGGCGCGGGGGTCGGCATCGGCGGCGGGGGCTGGACCGGCGCGACGGGACAATGCCCTCGAGCTCCGGGCGTTCGAACGACCGCGAGGTGCGTCGGCACGGGGCGCTCCTGGCCATCAGACGGCACGTTCACGATGCGTCCGTTGACGACCATCTCGGAGCTGCCACCACCATCGAGGTTGAGCGCCCAGTGCGCGCCCAGCGACACCATGAAGTCGGCTGCCTCACGACACGACATGCCGCGACGACCCTGCGTTGGGGCGCGCCCGTCGACCACCACCATCAGGAGCTTTCGCTTGTCCGCAGTCAGCCCCAGGAGCGTGCGCGGGTGCTCGACCGAGCAGGTGTACGCCGAGTGCGGGAGGAGCCCTTGCTGCGCCACGCCGTCGTGCACGAGCGTGAGCAGCCCGGAGAGCACTTCCTTGTGCGTCGGCGCAGCGCCGTAGCTCGCCTGCATGTGGATGAACTCGGCGACGCCGGGGCCGAAGACGGCCTGGCCGATGTCGCCTCGATCGGGCGTCCCGAAGAACTGGCCAGCGTGTGCGCTGACCGACGGGGTGCCACTCCACGAGTGGCCACCGTTGATCGCGATGAGCGCGCCCGTCATCGCCGCGAACGACGACACGGTGCGCGTCCCATCGGCGGGTCCCGTCGCGCGAAGCTCGATGCCCGGCTCGCAGAGATCGACCTCGGCGATGTGAATGCTCCGGCCGGGTGGGCGCACTGCGCGGTACGACAGCTCGCTCGTACTGGTCGCCGACTCGGCGGCGTCGGTCACCGTCGCTTCGGCGTCAGGGCCACAGGCCGTCACTGCCACCGTCATCACCGCCAAGACGAGCGTTCTCATGTCATGACTGAGTAGTCACGAAACACAACGAGCGGCAGCCCCACGGAAGAACCGTCACCCCAGGGTGACGTGCACTGGAGTGCTCACCACCGCAGGCGGACGCCGGCGAAGGCGCCGAAGTACCACGCGAGGATCGTCCCGCTCGTGGGGCTGACCGGCTGCGTCTGCAGGCCACCCGCGATGTTGAAGATGAGGAACTCGTGGCTGATCTCGAGATCGCCCATCGTGCGGTGGGGGCTCTGGAAACCCAGCTGCGTCAGCGGCAGCCACGAGGCGTTGAGCATCACGCGAGTCCCTGGCGTGTCGACGAAGGCGATACCGATGGTGGGACCGAAGCCGATGTTCACGACCGAGCTGTCCATCGTCGGCTTGCTCCAGCGCACCTCCATCGCGGCGCCGACGCCAACGCGCCCAAAGAAGTAACGCGCCGACGCCACGCCTTCGGCCTGCTGCACGGACGCGGTCCCGATGGTGGAGAGGAACCGTCCCAGCACTCGCACCTCGAGCCCCGACGCGAGGCCTTCGGTGGGCGCGGTGCCCCAGAAGCCGAGGTGGAACAGCGCCTGCCCGCCAAGCGCACCGCTCACGGTGCCGGGCCAGGTGGTCGCGCCCCCGCCCCCCATGATGCCGAGAGCGCCACGTGAGCGCTCGTCGGTGTCGTCGATGATGATCTCGGCCGCCTGCGCACGGAGCGTCTTGGCTCGCTCCGCAGCCTGCAGCTTCTCGGTGTTCAGTTGCGCGGCAGTCTGCGCCTGCTCGGCGGTGAAGGTCATGCCGGCGATCTCGGTGACCCGCCTTTCCGCTTCTTCAGCTTGCGCGGTGAGCTTCTGCTTCTGCGTCGTCAACGCCAGCTTGCGCTGTTCACGCGCCGTGACGAGCTGGAGTTCCTGGGCCTCGCGGGCCTCTTCTTCCTTCTTCTCGAGCCGCTTGCGATCCTTCTCGGCCTTCTCTTCGGCGGTCTCCTTCTCTTCCTTCGCGCGCTGTTCGGTAGCGGCGCGTTCCTCTTTCGCTTTCTGCTCGGCCGCTTCCTTTTCGTCCTTCGCGCGCTCGGCAGCGGTGCGCTTCTCCTTCTCGGCACGCTCGAGGGCTTCAGCCCGGGCTTTCGCCTCGTCTTCGGCCTTGCGCTTGAGCTCGGCCTCACGGGCCTGTCGAAGCTCTTCAGCGCCCTTCGCGGCGAGGGCAACGGCAGCCAGTCTCTCGGCGTCAGCCCGATCTTGAGCCTGCCGCGCCTCGTCGGCGGCCGTGCGGTCCTTGCAGGCCTTCGCCTGGTCGTTCACCCACAAGGTGTACCTGGGGTACTCGTCGAGGATCGCCTGACGCCGAGCGGCCTGGAGCGAGCGCCGCGACGATGCCGACATCAGCTGGTTCGTGTCGCCGTTGCAGGCCGTGTCCATCGCCATGGCGCCCGCCTGGAACTGCCGGGTCGGCGGGTAGATCAGCCCACCGTACGGGAGCAGCATGTCGCGCAGCCACGCGCCGTCGTCGAGGCCGACCTGCAGCTTGAGCGTCGAGGCGAGCTGGGCCCCGCACTCCAGCCGCGTCGCATCGCACGAGTCGCTCTCGGCCATCTGACAGGCCTGAGACGTCTTGAGGAACGACTGCGCCATCGCCTTGTCCTGGGCGATCGCGGCGCTGAGGGGGGCGACGTCTCGAAGGCGCGGCACCTCGCATGGCCCGCGCTGGGCCCACGCCGCGGTCGACCACGAGACAACCACCATCCCGACGGCGATTCGTCTCACGGTGACGCTCCTCGAGGTGATGAAGGGTTCCTTCGACTACTGCTTGCCGAGCGTCGAGACACCCGGGTCACGCGCGATGTTGGTGACCGACGGGGGCGTCGTCTCTTCGTACGTCATGCTCGTGCCCTGCACGCAGTAGTCGAAGGTGCGGCCGCGCGGCGTGGTGATGGTGTTGCCTGCGGTCGTGTAGTCCTCGGTCGCCTGATCGTTGAAGGGGAAGGTCAGGTTGCAGGTGCAGGTGCTGGTCGACGCGCCGCCGTCGGGGAGCGAGAGCGCACAGGTGCCCGTCACGCCAGCCTGCGCGAGCAGGGTCGGGAGCTGCGTGCAGCCGCCGATGCCCCCGAAGCCGTTGACGCAGGTGGGGTTCACGGTGCTCAGCGAGAAGTCGACCGCGCCGCTCACAGAGCGGGCCATCTGGGTGGCGTTGAAGAAGATCGCGCCCCTCGCCGTGCCGCTCCGGTTGAGGATCTGGGTCTGCGTCGCGCCGCCGCAGGCGCTCAACAGTCGCGAGAAGATCGCGTCTTCCACGCAGAACGACTGGTAGTGCCACAGCCCGGGGAGCGCGCCGCCGCAGGGATTCGACGCGTTGCAGTTCGCCGCGAAGGTGATGGCCACGTTCGCAGGCATGCCCGCGTCGAACATGAGCATCATGCCGCCACCGGCGCCGCCCGTGTTGCCGCCGCCCGCACTGCCTCCGGCACGTCCACCGCCGGTGGCGCTTCCGCCAGCCGCCGAACCACCTGCAGCGCTGCCGCCCGCCGCTGCGCCGCCAGCCGCGCTCCCTCCGGCCGTCGAGCCACCACCCGTGGCCGACCCACCGCCGGTGCCGCTGCTGCCCGCCATGCACACGCCCGCGACGCAGCTCCCCGTCGGTGCACACGCGACGCACGCGTTGCCCTGGGCGCCACACGCCATGCCCGTATTGCCGCCCTGACAGGTTCCGTCCATCGAGCAGCAGCCCGCACAGGACGCCACTGAACACTTCGGCGCCGGCGAACCGCACGCGAAGCCAACCGTCGAACCGACCGCGAGCGCGGCCACCAACCAGAACATGTTGCGCATCAAGAGTTCCTCCAGCGTTTTGGGGCGCCGAACCTATTCTTCCCGATGACCTGAGTCGACCGACACGCGTGCGCAGAGCGCGAATGTGGCCTCGCACGCCTTGCGATACACCCCGGCCATGGCCTCGACCCTGAACCTCGGACCGTCGACCGACGGCACCATGCTCGCCCTCGACCCGAAGGCGCTGACGACGCACGGCTTCGTGCTGGGAATGACTGGCTCCGGCAAGACCGGGCTCTGCGTGGTGCTGATCGAAGAGCTGCTCGCGCAGGGCGTGCCGGTGATCGCCATCGACAGCAAGGGCGATCTCGGCTCGCTGCTCTTGCGCTTCGACGCGATGGACTCTGCGTCACTGGCCCAGTGGACGCCCGACGCTGGCGCCGCGGCCCAGCAGCTGGCGACCGCCCTCGCGCAGACTGGTCGGTCGCTCGAGGAAGACGCCGCCATCCGCGCCAGCTACGAGGCGCGGCTGTACACGCCGGGATCGACGATCGGCCTGCCGCTCGATCTGCTCGGCACGCTCGCTCCACCAACCGATGCCAGCCCCGACTCCATGGCGTCTGCTGCCGATGGCGTGGCGCGCAGTCTGTTGGGGCTGCTCAGCATCGAGGTCGACCCCGTCACGTCGAGGGAATACCTGCTCCTCGTGCAGGTGCTGACCCACGCCTGGGCACAGGGTCAGACGCCGACCCTCGTCGATCTGGTGCGCCAGGTGAATCAGCCCCCCTTCAACGTGGTGGGCGCGTTGCCGCTCGACGACTTCTTCCCGCAGCGCGAACGCCAGGGGCTGATGATTCGGCTCAACGGGCTGCTCGCGTCGCCGAAATTCCAGGCGTGGAGGACGGGCGAGGCCCTCGACCCGGCCGTCTTGTTCCGCGCTCCCGATGGCCGTCCGCGGCTCTCCATCTACTCGGTGGCGCACCTGCCCGACGAAGAGCGCGTCAGCGTCGTCGCGTTGCTGCTCGAGCGCGTGCAGGGGTGGATGCGCAAGCAGGGCGGCTCGAACACCCTGCGGGCGGTGGTGCTGATCGACGAGATCTTCGGCTACTTCCCACCGAGCCCGGCCAACCCACCGACCAAGGCGCCGTTGATCGGCCTGCTGAAACAGGCGCGTGCGTTCGGCGTCTCCATCGTCCTCGCGACCCAGAACCCCATCGATCTCGACTACCGGGGCTTGAGCAACATCGGCACCTGGCTGGTGGGCCGCCTGCAGACCGAGCAGGACAAGGCGCGCATTCGCGACGCGCTGGTGGCGGCGGCTTCGGCGACGGGCGTCACGCCAGCGCAGTTGGATGACCGCATCGCCACGCTCCAGCAGCGGCAGTTCCTGTTGCACTCGGTGCACCGGCCGACGCCGACGGTCTTCACGAGCCGTGATGCCTTGACGGTGCTCCATGGCCCGTTCAGCGAGGAGCAGCTGCGCGCCGTCACGGCCCCCATGAAGACGTCGTCGCCGACACCGGTCGCAGCGTCAGCCGTCGCCGGAGTTCCCGTTGCTCCAGCAGCTGCAGTTCCGAAGGCACCGGCGAGCCCTGCGCCTCCATTGATGGGCCTCGAGCCCGAGCTGGGGCCAATCTACGAGGTCGATCAAGGCGTCGCGCAGCTGTTCTTGATGCTGAAGTTCGGCGTGCGCTACCGCGTGGGCACGGCCTCGAGTGAAGAGACGGTGCATGAGCTCGCCTTCCCCGTCGAGCAGGCGCTGACGCCGGGCGAGCTGCTCGAGCACGCGCCGTTCTCGGTGAAGGGTGTGCCCTTTCAGAACACGCCGCCGTCGGGTGTCACCTTCGCCACGGTGCCGTCGTGGGTGCAGAGCCTCAAGCTCGCGAAGCTCCAGGCGGCCATCAAGGAGCGCCTCCCCTCGAAGCTCGAGACGAAGCTGCTGGTGGATCCAACCACGAAGCTCGTGTCGGGACCGACCGAGACTGCCGATGCCTTCGCCAGCCGGGTCGTGGAGAAGGAAGGCATCTCGCGTGACTCGCAGAGTCTGATGCGGAAGCTCGAGAAGCGCCGGGCTGACCTCGCCCAGATGGAGCGGGAGATCACCGCGCGCAAGGCCCAGAAGTGGCTCGACGTGGGCGCAGGCGTGATGGGGCTCTTCGGCGGGCGGCGCAGCACCTTGTCGGCGGCCAGCCGCGCGATGTCCTCTCACCGCATGCAGGGCGGCGCCGAGGCGAAGCTCGAAGACGTGCAGATTGAGGTGCAGCAGCTCGAGGCCGAGCTCGCCGGGAAGAAGGAGATCGACCCTGCGCGGTTCACCGAGCAGGTCGTGGTGCCGCGCGCGAGTGACGTTCAGGTTCTGCGGCTGTGCTGGGCCTTCATCGTCCCGTGAACGATCACTTCTTCTTGTAGGCGAGGCAGATGATCTCGGCGGAGCAGTCGGGCGCGGCGCCAGTGCTCGTCGCCGGCCCGCTTTGAAGGACAATCACCCCAGAACCCGTCGGGCAGTCGGCGCGAACGAGCGGTGCGTCGATGAGGAGCTCTCCGAGCTGGACGTTCGGCGCATCGAGCGTGCGCGTGTCTTGCGGCATCGAACCGAAGTTCCCCTGGCAGCCGGGAGTACTCGTCGACGCCTGCGACAGCGTGAACTTGCGGGTCGCGCCGCCGATCGTGAGCTTCACCTCACGCGTCAGCACGTCGAGTTCGAGCGTCGAGCCCGTCACCGTCGCCGAGGGCGTCAGGGTGCGGCCGCGAACGGTCTCGAACGAATACGTCGCCGAGGTGAGTCCAACGGTCGAGGCGCCACAGGCACTGAGGACGAGGGCAACGATGGAGAGCGTGCGCATGGCGTCGTCTTCGCGCGCACGGGGAACCTCCGCAAGTTCAGCTGAACCGGATCTGACTCCTCGTCGCGCGCTCGCCGGTCCGGGGCTGGGCCCGCACAGCGGGCATCAAGGCAAGTGAGAGAGCGACGCAGGCGCACCTTCCTCAGGCTCGACGCGGCGCTTTGAACCACGCCACGGTGTTTGCGAGGCCCGTCGCGATGTCGAACGATGGCGACCAGCCGAGCACGTCCTTCGCCTTGCGGTTGTCGAGCACGCTCCTGCGCTGCTCTCCGAGGCGGGCCTCTGCGTACACCGCGGGCGTCGACACACCCGCTGCCTGCGCGAGGTGCCGATAGACCGTGTTCACATCGGTCTCGACGCCGGTGCCGATGTTGACGCCACCGAAGAACGCCGTGTCGAGCGCGCGAACGTTCGCCGCGGTGACGTCCGCGACGTGCACGAAGTCGCGAGTCTGGCCGCCGTCACCGTAGATGGTGCACGCCTTCCCCTGCACGAGCCGCTCGGTGAAGATCGCGACGACGCCGGCCTCTCCGTGAGGGTTCTGCCGCGGGCCGTAGATGTTCGCGTAGCGCAAGGCGACGAAGTGGAGGCCGTAGAGGCCTCGCCACGCCTGCAGGTACAGCTCACAGGCGTGCTTCGAGACACCGTACGGAGAGACGGCGCCACAGCCATGCGTCTCGGGCGTGGGGATGTGCGGCGTGTCTCCGTACATCGAGCCACCAGAGGCTGCGTAGATGGCGCGCTTCAGCTTGCCGGCGCGCCGCGCGGCTTCGAGCACGTTGAGGAGTCCACCCACGTTCACGTCAGCGTCGAAGCGCGGCTCGGTGACGCTCCGACGTACGTCGATCTGCGCGGCGTGCAGGTTGAGCACCTCGGGCGCGAACGCTTCCACGGCCTTCGCTGCCTGCTCGCTGCGGATGTCGGCGTGCACCAGCTCGGCCTTCGGGTTCAGGTTCTCACGCTGGCCCGTGGACAGATCGTCGACGACCAGCACCTGGTGCCCGAGCGCGACGTAGGCATCGACGACGTTCGAGCCGATGAAGCCGGCTCCGCCAGTGACGACGATCTTCATGAACGGGCTCCAGGCAGGACGGTGAGCTCGAGACCCTGCGCGATGGTGTGGGTCGGCGCGTAGCCAAGGCGCTCACGCGCGCGGGTGGTGTCGGCCTGAGAGTCCTTGATGTCTCCGGGCCGGAACGGCTGGTGACGGGGCGCGAGATCTTTCACGTCGGGCCGGGTCTTCGCGACCTGCTCTCGAATGAGCGCGTAGAGCTCGGTCAGGCTCGTGCGATCGCCGACCGCGACGTTGTAGACGGTGTCGCTGACGTCGGGCCCCTGGGCGAGCGCGCCGCGAAGGTTGGCCTGCACCGCGTTGAGGACGAAGCAGAAGTCGCGGCTCGTGGTGCCATCACCGTTCAGCTCGGGCGCTTCGCCGGCGTACAGCGACGCCATCCACTTGGGGATGACGGCCGCGTAGGGCCCGTTCGGATCCTGCCGAGGGCCGAAGACGTTGAAGTAGCGCAGCCCGACCGTCTGCAGCCCGTAGGTGCACTCGAAGACCGAGGCGTAGATCTCGTTGACCAGCTTGGTGGCGGCGTACGGAGACAACACCCGCCCCATTCGCGTCTCGACCTTCGGGAGCGTCGGATCGTCGCCGTAGACCGATGACGACGACGCGTAGACGAAGCGCTTCACCTTCGCGTCGCGCGCCGCCACCAACATGTTCGCGAAGCCATCGACGTTGGCTCGATGAGACGCGAGGGGGTCCTTGATGCTCCTGGGCACGCTGCCCAGCGCGGCCTGGTGCAGCACGAAGTCGACGCCCGCACACGCCCGCTGACACGTCTCGAGCGAGGTGATGTCGCCTTCGATGAACGAGAACCGGCTCGCAGCGCCCTGCCCTGCCTTCGCCACGGCTTCGTCGAGGTTCGCCCGCGTGCCGGTCGCGAAGTTGTCGAGCCCGACGACGAGCTGCCCCGCCTTCAGCAACTGCTCCAGCAGATGGGAGCCGATGAAGCCGGCGGCGCCCGTCACCAGCCATCGGTGCGCGTTCGCCTTCAGCGCCGCGTCGAGATCGAAGGTGGGCATCACAAACACCAGTAGTGAGCGCGGCCCTCGGGGATCTGCTTCGGGTCGAGCGCGCTCTTCACGTCGACGAGGACCCCACCCGGCTTGATTCGCGCCAGCAACGACTCCATCGGCATGGCCAGGTACTGCTTGTGCGACACGGCGACGATCAAGGCGTCGAGATCGACCAACTCCTCGAGCGCGCTCAACGACAGGCCATACTCGTGCTGTGTCTCGGCCGCGTCCGCGTACGGGTCGGTCAGCATGGCGTTGACGCCGAACTCCCTCAGCTCGGTGAGAATGTCAGGCACCTTCGAGTTGCGGATGTCGGAGACGTCCTCCTTGAAGGTCAGCCCCATCACGCCGATGCGCGCGCCCTTCACCGTCTTGTGGCTGTGGATGAGCAGCTTCACGGTGCGCTGCGCGATGTACGGGCCGATGGAGTTGTTGATGCGCCGGCCAGCGAGGATCACCTGCGGCTGGTAGCCGAGCTGCTCCGCCTTCGTGGTGAGGTAGTACGGGTCGACGCCGATGCAGTGGCCGCCGACGAGGCCGGGCGTGAACTTGAGGAAGTTCCACTTCGTGCCGGCGGCCGCGAGCACGTCGCGGGTGCGGATGCCCATGCGATCGAAGATCAGCGCCAGCTCGTTCATCAGCGCGATGTTGAGATCTCGCTGCGTGTTCTCGATCACCTTCGCGGCCTCGGCGACCTTGATACTCGCCGCGCGGAACACGCCTGCCTCGATGATCGCGCCGTAGACCGACGCGACGCGCTCGAGCGTCTTCTCGTCTTCGCCCGAGACCACCTTGGTGATCTTCTCGAGCGTGTGGAGCTTGTCGCCGGGGTTGATGCGCTCAGGCGAGTAGCCGAGGAAGAAGTCGCTGCGCGCGAGCCCTGACACCTTCGCCAGCAGCGGTCCGCAGAGGTCCTCGGTGACGCCTGGATAGACCGTCGACTCGTAGACGACGACGTCGCCCTTCTTGAGCGCCTTGCCGACCGTCTCGCTCGCCTTGAGGACGGGCGTGAGGTCGGGGCGATTGTCGACGTCGACGGGCGTGGGCACCGCCACCACGAAGAAGGTCGCTTGCTTCAGCTTCGCGGGGTCGGCGGTGATGTCGAGCGCGACGCCCTTGAGCGTGGCCGCATCGATCTCTCCGGTGCGATCGAAGCCCGACGCGAGCTCCTTCACCTTTGCCTCGTTGATGTCGAAGCCGATGGTGCCGGGGAACTTGCGTGCGAACCCCAACGCGACGGGAAGCCCGACGTAGCCAAGCCCGACGACGGCGACTCTCTCTGCCATGACACGCTCCCGGAAAGATGAAGGTGACTGGGGCTAGCTCAACCCCGAGCCATTTTCGACGGTGGTGCGTACCCGAGGCCGGGGGCCCGATTCACGCGTTCAACGCCCTGACGGCGGCGTAGACCTCGTCGACCAAGCGGGTCGCGACGGGTCTAACGAGCAGTGCCGAGGTGCCGAGGCGAAGTCGCGCGACACCCAGCCATCAGCGGTCCGAGAGGCGACGGTGAGACAGACGCGACGATACGATCAGCACCGACTGGAGCGCGTCGATCTGCTGGGAGTGAGCGAGCTTCGCGCCGCGGTCGTAGGGGTCAGGTGGGGACCGCGCAACCGACGCTTCGTGCCAGTGCTTCGAGGCCGATCCTCAGGGGGGCGGCGCACCACCTGGCGGGCCCGGGAGCCGTGGCGCCGACGCGGACAGGTCGATGGCGGCCAGCCCCCGCGCGGCGAACACCGTCGAGACGGAGTCGTGCAGGCGCTTCTCTGCTTCGTTGCCGGGCTCCTTCGTCCACTCATCGACCTCGAGGGTCGGCGCCAGCATCGTGTTGAGGATGAAGAAGACGAGCGCGGGGCCGAGCGCGATCAGGAGCTTCAAGTCGGTGCGAATCAGCGCCTGGACCGCGAACACAGGCACGAGCAGGACGATGGCGAGGCCGGTCGCGCGCAACATGCGGCCCCACTCTTTGGCGGCGACCCGCTGCGAATAAAAGAAGGGGTAGCGGTCGAACCAGGCGCGCGCCTCGGGCTCCAGCCCATCTCGGAGCGCCGCCTGCTCCGGCTCGAGCTTCGTGCGCGCCTTCATCGTGCGCTGCCAGATGCCCAGCAGCATCGTCACTTCCAGCGCGGCGAAGATGACGCTCCCCCAGAGCGGCATGCAGGCCCACGCCACCCAGCTCACGACGAACAGCATCTGCAGCATCCGCAGGCTCATCGGCGGTCCCTGGCTTTCAGTGGAGCCAGCGCGTCGGTCGCGCGACCTTCGAGGGCCGCTCGCGTCACGGCCACCGTCGCTTCGAGGCGGCGGGCCGCACGGCCCTTTCCTTCGGGGAGCGCGACCCCGAGCCGCCCAGCGCACGCTTCGACGGCGCCCGGGCGTCCCGCGTGGAGTTGGCAGAGCGACGAGCGGACATCGACGAACGACTCGACCGGATGCCCTTCGTTCGCGAGCAGATCGTGGCAGTACCGGCCCCAGCCCACGAAGACGTCGCCAGCCTTCACGAAGGCGCACCACCGGGCAAACACCGCGTCACGGGGTTCGGCCTGCAACAGCACGTCCGCGGGCAGATCGAGGTGCATCGGTACGTTCGGCGCGAGCGGCCGGGTCGGCCTCAACGTGGCATCGAATCGTTCTCCGGTCGACAGGCGCTCAGCCACCAACTGCAGCAGCTCGGGCTCTCCGCCGGGCGCATCGAGCGCATCCATCGGCCACGCGTTGGACTCACCGAAGACGGCGACCAGCGAGGTGCTCGCTGCCTTGAGCGTCGCGAGGGGATCGACGCGAACCGAGTTGCGCTTCTTCGCGCGGACGTGGCGGGTCTGGTGTGCGTTCGAGTTGGCGTAGTCGAGCTGACGCTCCACCATCGCGTCGAAGGCGGTGAGGATGGGTCGAAACCGGCCCGGCGAGCGCTCGAGCTTCTCGAGCACGATCGCCGTGGCTTCGATGGTCGAGACGAACGCGTCATCGGGCTCAGCACGAATGCGGTAGCGGCTCGGTGCGTCGGGGCGAAACGCGACGCGGGGCAACTTCGAGAGCAGCGGACAATTGATCACGACCTTGCGCGCGTTCGACCAGGTGCCGTCGATCACGACGAGGGTCTCGGGAGGCACCTCGATGGAGTCGGCGTCGAGGGCGTCCTCGGTCGGGAACAAGACGGCGGTGCCTGGTCGGGCGCAGGCGGCTTCGAGCGCAGGCGTCCCCTTGGCGGTGAGCGCGACGTGCAGCTCAGAGTTGGGCAACGACAGATGCGCCATGCGGCAGGTGCTGACCGGCACGCGGAACTCCCGGGGGTGCTGAATGAAGACGACGTGCGTCTTGCTCGGCACCTGCGTCACCGCGTCGCACCAGCACACGAGTTTCGGCCGCCGGCACTTGAGGCAGAGCTCGCGATGTTCGGTGACCGGCGCTTCCATCGGGCGGGCCTTGTGCCGTGAGCGAGGAATCGGTGCAAGGAGCGTGGCGAGCCCGCATAGACTCGGTTGCTCGTTCTGGGGTGTCGCGTGAAGACTCAGTGGCTCGGACTCATCGTCGTTTGCGGGCTCGTGTCGGGCTGTCCTGAACGCATCGGCGGGTCCTGTGGGCGAGGCCCGACAGCGCCCGACACGACCACACGAACTCGTGCCCGCCCTCGCGCCGTGGTCCTGTCCGTCACGTGAACCTGCTGCTCCTGACGGACGCTGAGCTCGGCGCCGACTCGCTCGTCACGCTGCGCGATCGCCGCCTCGTGCACGCGCGTGAGGTCCTGCGCGTCAACCCAGGCGACTCGGTACGGGTCGGCGTGCGCGGCGGCCAACTCGGCACGGGAACCGTCCTGGAGCAGACGACTGACGCCCTCACCCTTCGTGTCTCTCTCACCGACGATCCACCAGCGCGCCCTGGCATCGATCTGCTGCTCGCGATCCCCCGGCCGAAGGCGCTCAAGCGCGTGATCCCCGCCATCGCCTCGCTCGGCGTCGATCGCGTCGTGCTCATCAACGCGGCGCGCGTCGAGAAGAGCTACTTCGACGCGAAGGTGCTGACGGCCGAGGCGCTCGACGCGCTGATCGATCTCGGGCTCGAGCAGGCCAAAGACACGATCCCTCCACGCATCGAACTCCGCGAGCGCTTCAAGCCGTTCATCGAAGACGAGCTGGACGCCTGGGCCCCTGCAGACGCCTTGCGCTTCGTGCCCCACCCGACTGCCGTCGAGGTCGCGCGCGCCATGCCCAGCGATCGCCGCCTCGTCATTGCCATCGGGCCCGACGGAGGCTGGGTGCCGTTTGAGGTCGACCTGCTCGCGCGCCACGGCTTCGCGCCGATCTCCCTGGGCGACCGCGTGCTCCGGGGCGAGGTGGCCGTGCCGGCCGTGATCGCCGCGCTGCGCCCGACCCTCACCCTGGGCCCTTGAGGAGTGGCATAACGGGAAGCCGTCATGACCTTCCAGAACGAGAAGCCCGCCGAGAAGCCCAGGGATCCAAACAACCCCGAAGCGCTCGTGCGCTTCATGATGACCGAGTGGAAGCCCCAGGCGAAGCCGCTCCCGAAGCCGGTCTCGGCGGCCGAGTTCCACGCCCGCCGTCGTGACGCGTTGTCGCAGCGCTTCCCCGGTGAAGTCCTCGTCGTGCCCACCGGCCACGAGAAGACCCGCGCGAACGACACGTTCTACCGCTTCCGTCCGGGCTCCGATTTCTTCTACCTGACGGGCAACACCGAGGCTGACTGCGTGCTGGTGCTGACGCCGCGCGCGGGAAGTGCCGGCCACGACAGCCACCTCTTCGTCGAGCCGAACCCGGGGCGCGCGAGCGAGACGTTCTACACGGACCGCAAGAAGGGCGAGCTGTGGGTCGGGGCACGTCTGGGCGTGGAGCAGAGCCGTGCGCACTTCGGCGTCGACTTCGCGCACCCGCTCGGCGAGCTGAAGGGCTTCTTCGAGAAGCACCCGATCGCGCGCGTGCTCCGCGGGTACTCGGCGAGCGTCGACACTGCGATTCCGAAGCGTGACGAGGGAAAGCCCGACGACGAGCTCGCCACCGCCCTCTCCGAGCAACGGTTGCTCAAGGACCCGCTCGAGATCCGCGAACTCAAGAAGGTCATCGACGCCACCCAGCGCGGCTTCGAAGACATCATCCGCGCGCTGCCGAAGGCGAAGAGCGAGCGCGACGTCGAGGGCACCTTCAACTTGCGCGCGCGCGTCGAGGGCCAGGACGTCGGCTACGGCACCATCGCGGCGAGCGGGGCCAACGCGTGCATCCTCCACTGGACGAGGAACCACGGGGCACTGAAGAAGAAGGACCTGCTCCTCGTCGACGCCGGCGTCGAAGGGCACGCGCTCTACACGGCCGACATCACCCGCACGCTGCCGATCTCGGGCAAGTTCTCGAAGGAACAGCGCGCCATCTATGAGCTCGTCTGGAACGCCCAGCAGGCAGGCCTACGCGCGGTGAAGCCCGGCAACGACTTCATGGCGCCCAACGTCGCGGCATCGAAGGTGTTGGCGCAGGGCTTGTTCGATCTCGGCATTCTGCCCATGCCCGTCGACGAGGCGCTCAAGCCGGAGCATCTGTTCTTCAAGCGCTACTCGCTCCACAACGTGAGCCACATGCTCGGCCTCGACGTGCACGACTGCGCGAAGGCGCGCGAAGAGGTCTACCGCTACGGAAAGCTACAACCTGGAATGGTGCTGACCGTCGAGCCGGGCCTCTACTTCCAGCTCGACGATCTCACGGTGCCTGCGAAGTACCGCGGCATCGGCGTGCGCATCGAAGACGACGTGCTCGTCACCGAGAAGGGCATGAAGAACCTGTCGGCGTCGATCCCCAGCGAGGCGAGCGCGATCGAGGCGTGGATGAAGTCGGTGTGGAAGAAGGGGAGCTGACGTGACACCACGCGCCCTGCCTGTCTTCGACGGTACAGGCCAGCCAATCTCGAGCGCGACCTGGCCTGCCGGGCAGTTGGGCTGCTCCACGAGCGGAACCGTCGCCAGGCGAGTGAGCCGCTCGTCGCCCCTCTCGCAGGCCCACGTCTCACTCACATCGAGGGTCAAGGTGCCCGCGTCGACCCGATCTCTCACCACGCGAATCATCGCCTCGAGACACGTGGACTCGTCTCTCGACTCCGATGGAGCTTCGACGCGCGGGTGACAGGCCCCCAGGCACAGGAGCCACCACGCGGCCCGCTGCATCAGTCGATTTCGAGCTCAGGCGCCGGCTGCTCGCCGACCCGCGCGTCGAACGTGAGCCGGCCGATCTCCCGATCGTCGTCGGTCAACACCCGCACCCGATACGAGGTGGCCTCGCTGATCGACGTGTACGCGAACGTTCGAAAGCCCTCTTCGTTTCCGCCACTCAAGGACGCCGGGTACGGAGCGCCGCGATCGGTCCACCCCTTCTTCGGATCGTCCATCTCCCAAGCGAACTTCACGGTGTCTTGAAACCGCGCGGGCGCGAACACGCGCACGAAGACCCAGGCCTTCTTCGCAGAGCAGATGGCTCCCTGCGCCTTGCACGGCTCGTCGTTCTCACAGGGAATCTCGGTCGGCGCGTAGCGCTCCTTGCGCTTGAGGCAGACGCCCTTCGGTGCGGCGATGTACTCGGCTGCGCGCTTTCGCCAGAACTGCCACGACGGGGCGGGCTGGTACGAGAGCCCATAGTGCATGCCCTTCTCTGACTTCTCTGGCGAGATACCCGCGTACACCTCGATGTGCTTGAGCGAGAGCGGCACCGGGGGAATCGCCCCGAAGAGATAGAAGACGGACAACGCGCCCTGCACCACGAGCCCCGGCACGACAGCGCGCTTGAAGGTCCAGCTCGGGTCCTTGTTGAAGCGGGTAAAGACCTTCCACAAGCCGAAGGTGACGCCCGAGCCGATGCCAACCGACAGGTAGTACTGCCACGGCGCGAGCTTTCCCGCGATCACCGGCAACAGGTACGCGAGGAACGACGTCGTCGCGAACGACAACATCGCGATGCGCACGACCGGCCCCTGCTGCCGAAAGCGCGGGAGCTCGTTGACGACGATCAGCCCCGCGAGCGCGAGAAGGAAGACGAACGACACGAGGCCGCTCGACGCGCGGAAGTAGAAGACCATGAAGGCGTTGAGCAGCGTGCCCAGGAAGAAGTGCATCACCCAGAGGCGGAAGCTCGCGATGCGGCCGAGCAGGCCTTCGGGCTCCTTGCCCGCCACGTGCAGGCGGTGGTCGACGAAGATCAGCAACGACGACAACACCAGGTAGGTGCCCTGGTGAATCAACAGCGGCGTCGAGTCGATGCGGTGGAGCAACACCACGTCGAACAGGAAACCGGCGAAGAAGAACGCGACCTCGAACGCGATGTGGTGCTTCTCTTTGAAGGACTTGAAGCGCGCCCAGGGGCCAGTGGCTTCGGGCTCGGCGGCAGCAGACATCGGCTCGGCAGGGTCCACGGTGCGCTCACAATCCCAGCCTGGGCTGATTCGGCAACCCGATTCAGCGCCCGGGAAAGCCTGTTGGTTCCGCGACTTGTGGCCTCTGCAACCTTTCGCGGTGAGCCGGGTTTCTTCATCGAACCCGCTGCTCCAGGAGAACGATGATGAAGACGCTGATCGCGATGGTGGTGCTGGTTTCGGCTTCGGTGTTTGCGGCTCCCGTTGGCGTGCGCGCGGCGTCGGAACAGGCGCGCATCAACCAGGGCGTGCACTCGGGCCAGCTCAACGGTCGTGAGGCGGTTCGCCTGCAGGCGCAGCAGAACCGCATCGAGCGCCACATCGTTCGCGACCGCATCGACGGCGGCGGCATGACGGCGCGTGAAGCGTCACGGATTCAGGCGCAGCAGAATCAGCTGAGCCGTCGCATCGCGGCGCAGAAGCACGACGGCCAGCTCCGCTAACCGTAACGATCGTCTCTCCAGGGATGGGCCGTGTCGGAGTACCCACGGTCCTCCCAGAAGCCCCGCTTGTTCCTGTCGAGCAGCTCGATGCGGTTGATCCACTTCGGGCCCTTCCATGCGTACAGCTGAGGGGTGATGAGGCGAACCGGGCCGCCATGATCCCGGGGCAGCGGCTGATCGTTCCAGGTGTGCACGAGCAGCACGTCGTCTTTGAGCAGCTCGAAGAGCTCGAGGTTGGTGCTGTACTCGTCCGACGCGTGGAGCAGCGCGTACTGCGCCGACTCCCGTGGCCGGGCGAGCGCGATCACCGTCGCCGCCGACACGCCCCTCCACTTCGAGTCCATCAGGCTCCACGTCGTCACGCAGTGGAAGTCAGACACATCTTCCACCTGTGGCAGCGCCATGAAGGCGGCCCAGTCGAGCGTCACCGGCGCCTCGACCTCTCCGTCGATCGTGAGCGACCACGACGCCGTCGAGATGTTCGGCTTCACGCCCAGATCGAGCACCGGCCACGACTTCGTCACGTGCTGACCCGGAGGCACCTTCGGCATGCCGTGGCGATTGGCCGCGCCGTTCCCCATCGGCCGTGGATCGCTCATCGAGGCCGAGGCTTGAATCTTCGCCAGATGCCGCTCGCGCAGCTTCATGCGCGCCTCGACGATGCGCCGCTGCTTCTCGTCCGCTTCGGACATCGTTCAGCCCTGGGTCAGGTTCGGCGCCGTCTGAGTCGGGTTGACCAGCGCTTCGAGTTCACCGCGCTCGGCCAGCTCGGTGACGATGTCGCAGCCGCCCACGAACTTCCCGCGGATGTACACCTGCGGAATCGTCGGCCAGTTCGAGTACGCCTTGATGCCGTCGCGCACGTCGGGCTCGGCGAGCACGTTCACCGTGAAGAGCTTGCCCAGCGGCTGGAGCAGCTCGACGGTCTTTGCCGAGAAGCCGCACTGCGGGAAGAGCGGGTTGCCCTTCATGTAGATGACGATCGGGTTCTCTGAGATCTCTTTGTCGAATCGGGCCTTCAACGCGTCGTTGATCATCGCTTCACCTTGCTCCACTGCTCGGGGGTGTACGTCTTGAGGGCGAGGGCGTGCAGCTCACCGGTCTGGAGCACGTCCTGAAGAGGGCCGTAGACCTGCTGGTGCTGCTGCACCATCGACAGGCCTGTGAACGTCGGGCTCACCACGCGCGCCTCGAAGTGATCGCCGGTGCCGGTGGTGTCGTGGATCTCGACCTGCGCTCCGGGGAGCGCCTGCTCGATGCGCGCTTTGAGGACGTCTGGGTTCAACATCAGTTGATGCCTCCGGTGGAGACCAGCATCGCGGGGTCGACGCCCATGCTCTTAATGACCTCGCTCCAGATGTGCTCGGGCTCGATCACCAGGACGGGGGCCAGCTCGGCCTCGGTGAACAGCCAGCTGCCGTCCGAGATCTCTTTTTCGAGCTGACCTGGGCCCCACCCCGAATAGCCAAGGCAGAACCGTAACCGGGTCGTCGGGTCGCGCAGCAGAGGCTCGAGCGCATCGGTGGTGACGGACAGGAACAGCCCGGGGAGCAGCGGCGCGCGCTCTGCGATGGAGTCCCGATCGTGCAGCACGAAGCCGCGGTAGGGCTCGACCGGGCCTCCGACGAAGATGGGATCGTCTTCACGACTCACGGCCACCTCGAGGTGCTGGGACTTCGCGAGGTCGGCGTAGGTGAGCTCGGCCGAGCGGTTGATGATCAGCCCCATCGCCCCCTCGTCGTTGTGCTCGAGCATCAGCACGACCGTCTTCGAGAAGTTGGGATCCTGCAGCTGCGGCATGGCGATGAGAAACCCGGGGGCGAGCGCCTTCACGCTTTCCAGTATAGGGGGGCGATGCGCGCACTGGTGAATCGGAAGGCTGGCGGGCCCGAAGTTCTCGTCGTCGAGGAGCGCCCCGATCTGGAACCGAAGGCCGGTGAGGTTCGCATTCGTGTCAAGCGAGCAGGCCTGAACTTCGCCGACATCTCGGCGCGCGTGGGCCTGTACCCAGACGCGCCGAAGTTCCCGATGGTGATGGGCTACGAGCTCGGCGGCGTGGTCGACGGCGTCGGCGCAGGCGTCACGTCTCTGAAGGACGGCGACCGCGTCACCTCGCTGTGCCGGTTCGGTGGCCAGGCGACGATGGTCTGCGTGCCCTCGACGCAGGTCGCGAAGATCCCCGACGCGATGACCTTCGACGAGGCCGCCGCCCTGCCCGTCAACTACCTCACCGCGTACCAGATGCTGTTCTGGACGGCGCCCGTGCGCCCCGGCATGACGGTGCTGATTCACATGGCGGCAGGCGGCGTCGGGCTCGCGGCGATTCAGCTCTGCAAGACGGTGCCGAACGTCACCTTGCTCGGCACGTCGTCGGCGACGAAGCATGACTTTCTGCGCGCGCAGGGGCTGCAACACCCCATCGACTACCGCACGCAGGACTACGTCGCCGAGGTCAAGCGCCTGACCGACGGGCGTGGCGCCGATCGCATCCTCGACGCGCTCGGCGGCAAGGACTGGGAGCGAGGCATCTCGGCGCTGCGATCGGGTGGAACGCTGTTCGCGTTCGGCTGGGCGAACATGATCGACGGCGAGAAGCGCAGCCTGCTGCACGTCGCGAAGGAGTTCCTCTCGATGAAGAAGTGGAGCCCGATGCAGCTGATGGATTTGAACAAGGGCATCGTCGGCATCAACCTCGGCCACCTGTGGCACGAAGGGCCGCTCATGTTCTCGCACCTCGCGGCGCTGCTGCAGCTGTTCGAGCGCGGGCAGGTGAAGCCACACGTCGACAAGGTGTTCGCGCTGTCGAAGGCCGGCGAGGCGCATGCGTACGTGCAGGCGCGGAAGAACGTCGGGAAGGTGCTGTTCGACGTCGAGGCCTGAGCCTCACCAGAGCCCTCCCGTCTGAATGACCCGCACGCCGCTCTCGCGGAGCGCCTTCATGAGGGGCTCGAGGGCGTTGGGCACCTTGATGGGGGCCTGGGGCCCGAACCGTGTCTCGACGACCACCGTCGCGAGCTCCCCTCGCCTGTTCATCCAGCCTGGTAACTCCACGTGCACGGCCCGAATCTCAGACACGAGAAACTCAGACTGACCAAGGCGCAACACGCTCGAGCTCAAGACCACTCGAACCGAGCGTGCGCGCAGGAAGAGGACCTGGCCGGCAACAAACATGATCACCATGGGCACCACCGGGGTCGCGCGCGAGGGAAGGCGGCTCGAGAACGCGACGAGCCACACCACCGGGACGACAACCAGAATCGCAAGCTGGAACGGCTTCGCGATGACGCGTGCGTTCATCTTCACGGGAAGGTGCGGCGCGAGGAACTCACGGACCTCCTGAACCGACCTCGGAGCCGGCAGACCGAGCGACTTCGCAAGGCGCCCGCCGTCAGCGACGAGCCCGTTCGTCTCGAGTCGCAAGGCTCGAAGCGCCGCCTGGACCTCTTTGCTCCCACGATGGCGACGCACGTGGGGCAGGTGCAACTCGAGTGACGTGAGCAGCTCGGGCAGTCGCCACAGGAGTCCAGGGAACCCGCCTCGCAGGCACGCCCTGACCGACTTCACGGCCGCGACTGCGGCCTCGACCTGTTCCAACCGCCCCTCGAGGCGAATACGCGCGGATCCCATTCGGGGTGTGATTGCAGCGACGGCGCCACCGCCAACTCCCCGTGAACCCACGGCTCCTCTCACGGCCGACGTGACTTCAGTCATGGCGAGCGGCATTCAGCTCCCGGTCCGCAGAAGGTGCGATGGCGCCGCATTCCCTTCGTTGCAGGAGCGAGCCCAGCACCCGCGGCGACGCACGGGCTTCGCGGCAGCGCTCGATCTCCCCCACCGCCCTGCAACACGTGCAGCCCTCGAGGTTCGCGAGTTGCGCGCCCTCAATTGGCAGCAGCGATGCACTTCACGCGGCGCTGGTCCCTCTCGATCGGAGTCCGTCATGTTTCGAGCACGACAGTTGATGGTGCTGATGGCGCTGGCTGGCGTGGGCTGCGGTCCGGTCCAGCCGCCTGCAGACGGGGGCGTCGACGCGGGCATCGATGGCGGCCCCGGGGTCCTCTGCGCGAACTTCCCCGAGCGCATCGACGCGAACTACACGGCCGCGAAGGGCTGCTGGCTCGTGCTCAAGACGCCCTCGATCGCGGCGGGGGTCACCCTCACCCTCGCTCCCGGCGCGAAGCTCGTGTTCTCGAGCGAGACCGCCCTGCTGATCGACGCCGCGCAGTCGCTGCAGGCCATCGGCACCCAGGACGAGCCAATCATCCTGACGGGCGCGCTCCCGGTGCGCGGGCACTGGAGAGGGCTCAAGTTCACGGGCACCACCGGGCCAAGCCAGCTCGACTACGTGATCGTCGAGTACGGCGGTGACACGAAGGGCGACGGCGACGCAGCGGCCGTGAAGCTCTTCGCTGACAGTCGAGGGGTTCGCGCGAGCATCTCGCACACCACGATGCGCGAGAGCAAAGGGTACGGGCTCTACCTCGCTGGCTCGGCCGTGGTGCCCACCTTCGTCGGCAACGTCATGACGAAGAACACGCTGGGTCCCGCCAACGTCGACGCTGAGGTCGCGGGCCGGCTTGGCTCGACGTCGACCTTCACGGGTAACGACAAAGACGAGGTGGTCGTGCGCTCCTATCGGCTCGAGGCCTCCGGCACCTGGGAGGATCTCGGCGTGCCGTACCATCTGAAGTCCGACCTCGCCTCGATCGGGAGCGCCTCGCTGACCTTGAAGGCTGGCGTGCGCATCATCATGCCGCCAGAGGGGGCCATCACCATCGACGGCACCGCCGCTGCGCTGATCGCCGAGGGCACCGCCGACAAGCCCGTCGTCTTCACCGGTGAGACGCAGACGCGCGGGGCCTGGGAAGGCATCGTCATCGGCACGAACAACACCAGCAACCTGCTGCGCTACACCATCGTCGAGTACGCCGGAAACACCTCGTCCAACGCCAACGCGGCCGGCGTCCTGACGACCGCTGACAGCAGCGGGGTGCAGGTGAAGCTCGATCACCTCACCGTGCGGCAGAGCCAGGGCTGGGGCCTCAAGCTCGCGGGCAGCTCGATCGTGCCCGTCTTCACCGGCAACGTCTTCACGCAGAACGCGCTGGGGCCCGCGATGGTCGACTCGAACGTCGCGCACCTGCTCTCGACCGACTCGACGTACACAGGCAACGACGTCGACAAGGTGCGAATCGACGCGCAGTGGGTGTCGTCGACCGTGACCTGGAGGGACATCGGGGTGCCCTACGTCATCGACAACATCGTCAGACCGCAGGCGGTCTGGACCCTGGAGCCCGGCGTCACGCTCGAGATGATGCCGATGAGCTCGATTCGGGTGAACGGCGATGAGGTCGGCTTCCATGCCGTGGGCACGGCGTTGAAACCCATCACCATCACGGGCGTGAACAAGACCCGCGGCTCGTGGGACGGCCTCGACTTCGACACCACGCTGAACACGGCCAACGCCCTCGAGTACTGCGTCGTCGAGTACGGCGGTGGCGGCTCCCGGTTCGGCTGGGGGGGCATGATCTTCGCCCACGCCGACAGCCACGGCGTGCGCATCGCGGTCACCAACAGCACCATCCAGCACAGTGAGCTCTGGGGCATCTACATGGGCGGCTCGCAGACCGGCGCCGTGACGGGCAACACCTACGCCGACAACGCGATGGGCGACTACTTCCACGAGCCGTAGTCACGCCGTGCACGGGAGGTCGGGCTGTGGCCTCTGCATGGAGTGACGGATCCCGCTCCGAAGCCAGCCGCAGCCCGAGTTGGCACCATCGTCTGGGCCCTCGTGGTGGTCGCCGTCCTGGCCTGCACGGACACCGGTGTCGTCACGCTGTTCGGCTCGAAGTTCGGCCCCGGGTTTCGCCTGAGCGCCAACACCCTCGCTGGCGACGACGCCCCGGCCGCCCACTCGCGAGCACACGCTGACGTCGGCGCCTTCTGAGCCTGCCGTGAAACCGGAGCACCGGCTCGTGCTTTCAATGGCGCCATGAGACGAGGCCTTCGCATTGCGGCGGTGGTGATGGCGCTGTCCTTCGTGTGAGCTGCGGCCTAGCGATGGCTGCGAGCCCGTGTGGGCACCGACTTCCTGTTCCTCACCGGCCAGTACCTCGTGTGGAACGCGCTCGCCGTCGCGATTCTGGTCGCCGCGCGAGCACGCTTCGACGCGGCAGGCACCTTCGAGAGCGTGCGAGAGGTGCTGCAGCGACAGCCCTTCGCGCTCCAGGCGATCGAGGCGCTGCTGCTCGGCGACCTGAGCGTCTACTGGTTTCACCGCGCGTCACACCACTTCGAGTTCCTCTGGCGCTTCCACGCCGTGCATCACACCGCCGAGCACCTCGATTGGATTACGGCGCATCGCGAACACCCCGTCGACGGCGTCCTCACCCAGCTCTTCATCAACCTGCCCGGCATCGTGATGGGCTTCGACTTCGCGACGCTCTCGTCCTTCATCGTCTTCCGCGGCCTGTGGGTGATCTTCATCCACTCCAACGCGCAGCTGCCGCTGGGCCCGCTCGGCTACCTTTGGGGCTCGCCTCAGTGGCACCGCTGGCATCACGCCAAGCACCCGGGCGTGGTGGCGAACTTCGCCAACCTCTCACCCTGGTGCGACTTCCTCTTCCGCACGCACCACCACGGGGCGGAGGGCAACGAGACCTTCGAGATGGGCGTACCCGAGCCGTGGCCGACCTCGTACCCCGGTCAGCTGCTGGCGCCCTTTCTCCCGCGCGCAGTGTGGCCGAGAGTCTTTCCTTCGATCAGCGGCCCAGCTCGCGATCGATCGCCCGGCGAAACGCTTCTTCCGGCTGCGCTCCCGCCATCGGCAGGCCGTTGACGAAGAAGGCCGGGGTGCCGTTCACGCCGAGCGCTTCGCCCGCCTTCTTGTCCTTCTCGACCAGCGCCTTCATGCGCCCCGACTCGAGACAGTCGACGAAGGGCTTCACGTCGAGCCCCAACGTCACAGCGTGGGCCTTGAGCGCCGTCTCTTCGAGCTCGCGCGGATTCGCGAACAGGTGATCGTGGTACTCCCAGAACTTGCCTTGCTCGTTGGCGCACGCGCTGGCCTCGGCGGCTCGGGGCGCCAGGGGATGATTGGCGAGCGGGAAGTGACGGAACACGACGCGCACGTCGCCCGGGTACTCGGCGGCGACCTTCTTCACGACGTCAGAGGCCTTCGAGCAGTACGGGCACTGAAAGTCGGCGAACTCGACGATCGTGACGCGGGCGTTCGCCGGTCCGCGACCGGGGCCTGAGGCGTCGATGGTCTTCCGCGGGCGATCGGGCGGCGCGAGCAACACCTGGTATCCAGCGCGGCGCTTGAGCTCATCGAACATCTCTCGAGCGCGCTTGACCTTCACTTCGCGCATCAGCGCGCGGCGCAGCTGGGGCTTCACCTCGATGAACGTGGCCTCTTCCGGCAGGTTCTTCTTCACCTTCGCGAAGAGCTCCTGCAGCTCACCGTCGGTCGGCTCGCGCAGCCCGGTCTCGAGGCGGGCCTCGACCCATGCGTCCTCGGTCAGTCCGTCCTTCTTTGCTTCCCGCTCGACGAGAATCTCGATCGCGATGCGCTCGGCAGCGTCGACGCGCAGCTCGTAGAGCTGGTCTTGCAGCTTGTGGAAGTCCTCGCCCGCGCGCTTGTCAGCCTCGGACTGGAGGATGAGCCGCTCGCCCACCTTCACGACGGGTGGATCGCCGACGGGCACGGCAGCGTGCACCTCGGTCGGTTTCGGAGTGGTCGCGCAGCCGAAGGTCAGCGCGAAGACGGCGACGAAGAGGCGCATGAGGGAGCGGAGCGTCGCACACTTCGAGCCGCGTCAACCCGCCTCGTCACGCACCCCGGGCAGGCAGGCCCCGACGGCCGGGCTTCGGCCCTTCGGCCCTGGCGCCGTCCAGTACTGACCCGCCTCGAACAGGGGCGCACAGCGCTGCTGGGCGGGGCACTGCAGGTCATCCGTACAGGGGTCGACACACTCGCCAGCCGTGGCGAACCCATCGGCTGCGGGCTTCACGAGGCACCGCTCCGACGAGTGACAATCGCCATGCAAGAGGCAGGGCCCGTGAATGCGCTTCACGTTCGACGACGGCGCCAACACCCACGCCAGCAACGTCGCGGCGATCAGCGCTGGCAGAATGAAGCGGCCGTACTTCTGGAGCGGGCTCATCAGGACGGCGTCGGCGACACCTCTGGCGAGGTGCGGAAGAAGTCCTCGGGGTGCTCGAGCTTGAGCGCCTCGCGGAGCACCTCGTCGACGGTGTCCACCATCACGATGCGCAGCACCGAGCGGATGTTCTTCGGCACGTCGCGCAGGTCCTTCTTGTTCTCGCGCGGGATGATGACGGTCGTGATGCCGAGGCGGTGGGCCGCGAGGCACTTCTCCTTGAGGCCGCCGATCGGCGTGACGCGCCCTCGCAGGGTGATCTCGCCAGTCATTGCGACGTCCCGGCGCACGGGGATTCGGGTGATGGCCGAGACCAGCGCGGTCGCCATCGTCACGCCCGCCGACGGCCCGTCCTTCGGGAACGCGCCGGGGAAGTGAATGTGCATGTCGTTCTTCTCGAAGAACGTGTCCTCGATGCCGAGGCGGCGGGCGCGGGTGCGGACCCACGTCACTGCCGCCTGTGCCGACTCCTTCATCACGTCGCGCAAGACGCCGGTGACGATCAGCTTGCCCTTGCCCGGCATGGTGGTCGCTTCAGTGTGCAGCACCTCGCCGCCGTACTCGGTCCAGGCGAGCCCGTTGACCATACCGATCTGGTCGACGTTCTCGTTCTTGTCCTTCGGGACGCGCGGCACGCCGAGCAGCTTCTTCGCGCGACGCCGGTCGACGACGATCGGGCCCTTGTCGCCGCCGATCACCTCGCGCGCGACCTTGCGGAACACCGACGCCAGCTCACGCTCGAGGCTGCGAACTCCGGACTCGCGCGTGTACCGGCGAATGATCGTCTTCACGCCGAGGGTGGTGAGCCGGACCTTGATGTCCTTCAGCCCGTTCGCCTCCTGCTGCTTGGGGATGAGGTACTTGCGCGCAATGCTGAGCTTCTCGTCTTCGGTGTACCCAGCGATGCGGATGATCTCCATGCGGTCCTGCAGCGGCTGGGGGATCGAGTGCATCGAGTTGGCGGTGCAGATGAACATCACCTTCGAGAGATCGAAGTCGAGATCGAGGTAGTGATCGTTGAAGGTCGAGTTCTGCTCCGGGTCCAGCACCTCGAGCAGCGCCGCCGACGGATCACCGCGGAAGTCGCTCGACATCTTGTCGATCTCGTCGAGCAGGATGACGGGGTTCGCCGACTCGGCCTTCTTGAGTGACTGAATGATCTTTCCCGGCATCGCGCCGATGTACGTGCGGCGGTGGCCACGAATCTCGGCCTCGTCACGCACGCCGCCCAGCGACATGCGCACGAACTTGCGGCCCAGCGACTTCGCGACCGAGCGCCCCAGCGACGTCTTGCCGACGCCGGGCGGCCCGACGAAGCACAGGATCGGCCCCTTGAGCTTCCCGACGAGCTGCTGCACCGCCAGGTACTCGAGGATGCGCTCCTTCACCTTGTCGAGGCCGTAGTGATCGTCGTCGAGGACCCGCTGCGCTTCGTCGACGTCGATCTTGTCCTTCGTCTCTTCGCCCCAGGGCAGTGACAGCACCCAGTCGATGTAGTTGCGCACGACGGTCGCTTCCGCGCTCATCGGGCCCATCATCTTCAGCTTCTTGATCTCCTTCTTCATCCGGGCGTGAGCCTCTTTCGAGAGCTTCTTCGCCTTGAGCTTGTCTTCGAGTTCCTGGATCTCGGTCTTGCCGTCGTCGCCCTTGTCACCCAGCTCGCGCTGGATCGCCTGCATCTGCTCGTTGAGGTAGTACTCCTTTTGCGTCCGCTCCATCTGCTTCTTCACGCGGGAACGGATCTTCTTCTCGACCTTGAGGATCTCGATCTCGCCCTGCATCAGCTCATAGAGCTTCTCGAGACGCTTGGCGGGTGACTCGGTCTCGAGCAGGGCCTGCTTGTCGGGCAGCTTGAGCGCGAGGTGCACGCCGATGGTGTCGGCGAGGCGCGACGGGTCTTCGATGAGGGCGACCTGCTGCATCAACTCGGGCGCGACGCGCTTGTTGAGCTCGACGAAGGCCTTGAAGGTGGCCTGCACGGCGCGCATCAGCGCTTCGAACTCGGCCGGAGTCGAAGGCGGCTCGGTCACCGGCTCGTAGTCACACTCGAAGTACGGCTCGGTCGGGAGGAAGCCGAGCAGGCGGGCGCGCGACAGGCCCTCGACGAGCACCTTCACCGTGCCGTCGGGCAGCGGGAGCAGCTGCACGACCTGGCCGAGCGTCGCGAAGTGGAAGACCTCGTCGGGCGTCGGATCGTTCGTCTTGGCCTTCTTCTGGGCCGAGAGGAGCAGCAGCGCCTTCCCGTCAGCGCCCTTGCGGGCCATCGCTTCCTTCAGCGCCGCGATCGACTTCTCACGACCGACGTAGAGCGGGCGCACCTCGTGCGGGAAGAGAACGATGTCACGCAGGGGCAAGAGCGGCAGAGGCTTCAAGTCATCTCCAGGGGTGAACGTCTGAACGGCTCTTCTAGCCCGTCGCCTTCGTCAGTTCGACTTAACGGCCGGGACGGATGGCGGGGTAACGCCGAGCGTCGAGAAGAGGAAGGCGAGCTGGTCGACGGACGACTCGATGGACTTGGCCACCTGATCGGCGCCGCCGTGCCCTGCGTGCATCTCGATGCGCAGCCACGAGGCGCCCTGCCCCTTCGTCCTGCCCTGCACCATCGCGACGAACTTCCGGGCATGGAACGGGTCGACGCGATCGTCGTGATCGGCCGACATCATGAGGAGCGGCGGGTACGTGCCGTGCTCCGCGACGTGGTGGTACGGCGAGTACGCGGCGAGCACCTTGAGCTCCTCGGCCTTCTCGGGGTCGCCGTACTCGGGGATCCAGGTCTTGCCCGAGCCGTAGAGGTGGTAGCGCACCATGTCGAGGAGCGGCACCGCGCAGATGACGGCGCCGTAGAGCTCGGGCCGCTGCGTCATCGCGGTGCCGACCAGCAGGCCACCGTTCGAGCCGCCGCGAATCGCCAGCCGCTTCGCCGTCGTCCACTTCTCCTTCACCAGGTATTCCGCCGCCGCCGCGAAGTCGTCGAACACGTTCTGCTTGTTCGCGCCCTTCCCTGCGTCGTGCCACGCCTTGCCGTACTCACCGCCGCCGCGCAGGTTCGGCACGGCGTACACGCCGCCCGCCTCGAGCCAAGGGTAGATGAACGAGGTGAAGGCGCTGGTGAGGCTGATGTCGAAGCCGCCGTAGCCGTACAGGAGCACCGGGTTGTTGCCGTCGAGCACGACATCTTTACGCGCGACGATGAACATCGAGATCTGCGTGCCATCTTTCGACGGGTAGAAGACCTGGCGCACCTCGAACTTCGTCGGGTCGACGGGCACCTCGACCGACGCCCACAGCTCGCTCTTGCCCGTCTTGACGCTCGTCTTGAAGACCTGGCGCGGCATCGTGAAGCTCGAGAACGCGTAGTACGCCTCGTCCTCGTCTTCGTTGCCGACGATGTTCGACGCGGTGCCGAGGCCGGGCAGCTCGACCGTGCGCACCTTCTTGCCCTTGAAGTCGAACACCTCGACGACGCTGACGGCCTTCTTGAGCGCGCCGATGGCGAAGTGGCCACCCACGATCGCGAACGACTCGCGCGCTGCGTCCTTGTCCTCCGCGATCAGCTCTTTCCAGTTCGCGCGCTCGGGCTTCTTCGGGTCGACGGCGAAGAGCCGCTTGTTGGGCGCGCCCTCGTCGGTGAAGACGTAGAAGACGTCTTTCCACGCATCGACGCCGTACTTCGCGTCCTTGCCCTTCACGAGCAGGCGCCACTCCTTGTCGACGCCGGCCTTCTTGAAGAACACGTCGTTCTCGTTCCAGCCGCGCATGATCGAGACGAAGAGCCACTTGCCGTCACGGGACACCTGGCCGCCGATGAACGTCCTGGCGTCGCCGGTGCGCGGGTGGAGCTGCTCGTCCTTCGCGGGGTCCTGCCCGAGGACGTGCTTCTTCACCTCGCAGTAGCCGGGGCGGTCCGAGACGGGGATCTTCTCGTCCGTGGGAAGCCACTCGTAGATGAACGCCTTCGAGTCAGGCAACCACGAGGGGCTCGCGTACTTGCCACCGGGGATCACGTCGACCTTCGAGCGCTCTCCAGAGTCGACGTCGAGCACGTACAGCGTCGCTTCGTCGGCCGCGTTGGGCTTCTCGGCGAAGACGACCTTCTTGCCGTCCCACGAGGGCGCCCACGTGCCGAGCGAGACGGTGTTGTCGTTGGACCACGCGTTCGGATCGAGCAACACGTGCTCCTCGCCCTTCGCATCGCGCCAGTAGACGACCGCCTTCTCTCTGTCCTTCTTCTGCCGCGTGTAGAACGTGCGGCCGCCGCGCTTGATGGGGATGCTGATCGCGTCGAGGTAGTAGAGTTCGGTGTAGCGCTTCTTGAGCCACTCGAGCCCCGGCAGCGCGTGCAGGTTCTTCCGCGCGTAGTCGTCCTGGGCCTTCATCCACGCCTGCACTTCCGGAGCCTTCTCGTCCTCGAGCCAGCGGTACGGGTCCTTGAGCGTCAGGCCGTGGACCATGTCGTTGATGACCTGCGTACGAGTCGGCGGGACCATGGGCTTCTTCGGCTCCGGTGGAGTGGGAACGCCTGCATCGCGCGGCATCGCCTCGGCCACGATGGGCTCGGACTTCACCGCGTCCTGGGTCGAGGCACAGTTGATGGAAAACAGGCAGACAACGAGCAGTCGTCGCATGAGCGCGGTGTAACGCTCGCAGCCGGGGCGGGTCGAGAAAACACGTCAGGGTGCGACGCACGCTGGGAGGCGATGCGTCCCCAGCCATGCGCGGGCTGCCTGCTCGAACGCCTCGACCGTCGCCACGGTGTCGAACGGCACCTGATCGAGGAACGCGCGGGTGTGCTGCTGCACCTCGTTTCCGCAACGCTGCCCCGTTGGCGTCACCAGCACCTGCCGCGCATCGACCACCGACTTCCACGCCGAGTCGGCTCCGGTCAGCGCGGAATCGCGAACCGGCTCCTTCGCGAACTCTGAGTTGCGCTGGCGGAACGTCACCACCTTCACCACGCCGTCGACCGTCATCAGATCGAGCATGTCGAGATCGAAGAGCACCTTCGCCTCGATCGTCGCCGGACGCGGAAACCCGCGCTGGCAGAAGCCGCTCATGAAGCGCGGCGCATGGAACTCGTCGTTGTCACCCACCGGGCCCATGTGCTGCTCGATCGCGTCCGCCACGCGCTGGGTGTCCGACGGCGAGAAGCCAAGCCCAGGCAACGACTGCCTGGCCAGCGCGGCCGCCTGCAGATGGTGCGTGCAGAACCGCTCGGACGGATCGCCCTGCCCGTCTTCCTTCGTCGCGTCGTGCAGCAGCGCCGCCGCTCCGACGAGCCGCCCGTCAGCGCCCTCGGCCTTCGACAGCCGCGCTGACAACTTCGCGAGCCGGACCATGTGCCGGTGGTTCGGACCATCGCGCTTCACGTGCTGGAGCATCACCTCGACGAGGCGCGGCTCCGGTGACAGGGGCGCGTGCGCGCACGAAAGGAACAGGACGACCGACCACCGCATCACGCCGCGCTGCCGGCCGCTTTCGGCTTCTCATCGGGGGCCGAGTGCAGGATCACCGGCTCCTTCTTCTTGAAGACGACGTCCTCCGAGATCACGACCTCTCGCGCCGTCTTCTTCGACGGAATCTCGTACATGATCTCGAGCATCACGCTCTCGAGAATGGCCCGCAGACCACGCGCGCCCGTCTTGCGACGAATCGCTTCCTGCGCGATCGCCTTCATGGCGCCGTCGGTGAACTTGAGCTGCACGCCGTCGAGATCGAGCAGCTTCTTGTACTGCTTGGTGAGCGCGTTGCGCGGCCGCACCAGGATGTCGACGAGCGTCGCTTCATCGAGCTCCTCGAGCGCGGTGACGACCGGCAGACGGCCGATGAACTCGGGGATCATGCCGAACTTGAGCAGGTCGCCAGGCTCGACGTGGTGGTACAGCTCTGAGAGCGACTTCTGCTGCTTCTTCTTCACGTCGGCGCCGAAGCCCAGCGACCTCCCGCCGAGCCGACGATCGATGATCTGCTCGAGCCCGCCGAAGGCGCCACCGCAGATGAAGAGGATGTTCGTGGTGTCGACCTGCAGGAACTCCTGCTGCGGGTGCTTGCGGCCACCCTTGGGCGGCACGTTCGCGATGGTGCCTTCGATGATCTTCAGGAGCGCCTGCTGCACGCCTTCACCGCTCACATCTCGGGTGATCGATGGGTTCTCTGACTTGCGGGCGATCTTGTCGATCTCGTCGATGTAGACGATGCCGCGCTGGGCCCGCTCGATGTCGTGATCGGCCGCCTGGAGCAGATTGACGATGATGTTCTCGACGTCCTCGCCCACGTAGCCGGCCTCGGTGAGGCAGGTGGCGTCGGCGATGGTGAACGGCACATTGAGAATGCGCGCGAGCGTCTGGGCCAGCAGCGTCTTGCCCGAGCCGGTCGGTCCCAGGAGCAGAATGTTCGACTTCTGCAGCTCGACGTCGTCCATCGCGACGCGCGACTCGATGCGCTTGTAGTGATTGTGCACGGCCACCGCGAGCGTCTTCTTGGCGCGCTCCTGGCCGATCACGTACTCGTCGAGGATCGCCTTGATCTCGTTCGGCCGGGGAATGCGGACCTTGGTGTCCTTCGTCTCTTCGCGATCGATCTCTTCCGCGATGATGTCGTTGCAGAGCCCGATGCACTCGTCGCAGATGTAGACGGTCGGCCCGGCGATCAGCTTCTTCACTTCCTTCTGGGACTTGCCGCAGAAGGAACAACACAGGGTCTGATTGCCGTCGCGCCCGACGTTCTTGGTGGCCATGACTGACGCAACCCTAACCGGGGTTTCCCTGATGTGCGAGCGATGCACCGCGCCAGCTGACCAGGGCGTCAGCAACCTGACGGACTACCCGCAGACGCCGACGCCGGGGAAGCCGCCGAGGGGTTGGCAGCTGCCACTCGAACACGCTGGCGCATTCGGATCGCACAGGGCCGTGCAGGTGAAGTTCATGGTGCCGCCGGGCGCCAGGCAGGTCAAGCCAGCCTCGCAGCTGTTTATCGTCGAACAACTGGCGCCTGCCGACGACCAGCCCTCGCTCGCGCAAATCGCGCCGTTGGTCGTCGCGTAGCAGCCTCCGGTGCAGTCCTGCTTGAGCAGGTCACACGCCTGCCCGTTGAACTTGAGACAGACCTGAGCGCCGCTGCTCGAGGAACAGGTCTCCCCAGCGCCGCAGATGGCGTTGGCACAGAGCCGTGCACAGAAGCCGATGGAGCTGCCGGTGCGGCGCTCACACCGCGTTCCCCGAGCGCAGTCGGCGTTGGTGCCGCAGACGTCACCTGCCACCCCGACGCCCGGCCGCTCGCACACGCCGCTGAAGTTCGACGGGCTCGGGTAACACGCAAGGGAGGGATCGCTACAGGTGCCCTGAGACGTGCACGCCGGCGAGCAGGTGCGCCCGTCACCGATCAGGTCGAAGGGACACGAACACGACACCTGATTCGCAGTGACCTGCTCGCACGTGCCCCGCGGGTGACAGCCGCCGTTGTTCGTGGCGCACGCGTCCACCACACACTGCGAGCCGATCCATGTAAAGCCGCGCGCGCAGTCACAGACGAAGCCCGGGCTCTCGTTGCGACACACCTCGTTGGATCCGCATCGCGCCGTTCGCCGAGCGCACTCGTCGATGTCCACACAGCCCAACACGGGATGTCCTTCGGAGCCGCTGGGGCACGAGCACGTCGGGCCGAACCAGCACGCGCTCCCACACGTCGTTCCACCGCCGGTACATCGACAGCTGTCTGACTGGCACGTCGAGCCGCTCGCCCGGCAGTCGGCGTTCGAGAAGCACCGTCGCGTGCACGCGCGCGTCTCGGGATCGCACCCGAAGTCGGCAGGGCACTGCTTCGCGAGACAGTCGGTCGGCAGCGCCTCACAGCGCCCGGCGCTGCACACGAGGCCGGCGCCGCATTGGCTTCCGCATCGGCCGCAGTGACTCTCGTCGGTCGCGAGATCGACGCACGCGCCGTTGCACTCGACTGTCGTCCCGGCGCACCTCGACCCGGTCGACACGACGCCCCCGCCCGCCGAGCCTCCCCCCGTGGCCCCTCCCGCCGAGGCGCCACCGGCAGCACCTCCTGCAGTCCCTCCGGGAGCCGGAGCGGGCCCTGGAGTTCCGCGGCCCGCACACACGCCCACCGTACACGTCTGTTCGCTCTGGCAGGTCGAGCACGTCTTCCCCGCGATGCCACACGCTTCGCGGAACGTCCCGGCCTGACAGCGATCGTTCGCGTCACAACAGCCCGAGCACGTGGCCTGGCACGAACCACGGAACGAGGGGCCGCACCCGGTCCACAGCACGACGGCGAGGAGAAAGACGGCAGTGGCGCGCACGCCAGAGACGAAGGCACCACCCAACCGGTTCGACAGGGTTTCGACGTTCATGCCCGGTGAGTGGGAGCACCCACCGGGCATTTTGAGACAGAGTTACCTCTTGTCGGCCGCGGGAGGCGCCGGCTTCTTCTTCTCCATCACCTCGTCGATGAGCCCGTATTGCTTGGCCTCGAGGCCGCTCATGAAGAAGTCACGGTCGCAGTCCTGCTCGATGCGCTCGTAGGTGTGGCCCGACGCCCTGGAGAGGATGTCGTAGAGCGCCTTGCGCAGGCGAACCATCTCGGCGACCTGGATCTCCATGTCCTTCGACTGGCCGCGAGCACCGCCGAGGGGCTGGTGGATCATCACGCGCGCGTTCGGCAGCGCGAACCGTTTGCCCTTCGCGCCTGCCGCCAGCAGCACCGCGCCCATCGACGCCGCCTGACCGATGCAGATCGTCGACACCGCCGGCTTCACGTATTGCATGGTGTCGAAGATCGCGAGGCCGGCCGTGACCGAGCCGCCCGGCGAGTTGATGTAGATGCTGATGTCCTTGTCCGGGTCCTCCGACTCGAGGAACAGCAGCTGGGCGATGATGACGTTCGCGACGTCGTCATCGATCTCCGTGCCCATCATGATGATCCGGTCCTTCAGCAGGCGGCTGTAGATGTCGTAGGACCGCTCGCCACGGTGGGTCTGCTCGACGACGTAGGGGACAGGCATGTAGGGCATGGCGTTCCTCGGGTGGACTGCGGGGTCAGCTCCAGGTGGCGTGCTGGCGAACGAGCGCCATCGCCTTCTCTTCGACGATGCGGGTCTTGAGGCTCTCCTGCGCCTCGGGCGCGACGTACCGGGCCTTCACCTGTGCGGCGGGCATGCCGGTCTCTTTCGAGATCTCCTCGTACTTCGCGTCGAGGTCGGCCTCCGTCGCCATCAGGTTCTCGGTCTTGCCGAGCGCCTCGAGCAGCATGGAGCCCCGCACTTCGACCTCGGCGCGCGGCCGCATCTCGCTGCGCAGCTTGCCCCAGTCGAGGTTGAGCATGCGCGGGTCGACGCCCGAGCGCATCAGCGACTGCAAGGCGCCATCGAGCATGAAGTCGACGCCCCGATCGATCATCGACGCGGGGCACTCGAACGGGTTCTTCTCGATGAGGGCCTTCAGCAGCTCCTCGCGCGCCTCGGTCTCGACGCGGTTCTTCGCGCCGCGCTCGAGATCGGCCTTCACCTTCGCCTTGAGTGCCTCGACGGTGTCCGAGCCCTGGCTCTTGGCGAACTCGTCGTCGAGCTCGGGCAGCTTGAGCTCCTTGAGCTCCTTGATGGTGGCCGTGAAGCTGGCCGTCTGGCCCTTCACTTCCGCGACGCGGTAGTCGGCGGGGAACGCGTAGTCGAACGTCTTCTGCTCGCCGACCTTCATGCCGTCGAGCTGCGGCAGGTTGCCCTCGACGAGCTCGCCCGCGGCGACCTCGACCGTGACGTTGCGGCCGGTGTTGCCGGGGAACGCCTCGCCGCCCTTGTTCGCGTCGAAGTCGATCACCGCCCGGTCGCCGAGCTTCGCCACGTCACGGCCCGAGACGGGCTCGAGCGTCGAGCGCGAGCCGCGCAGGCGATCGATCTGCTCCGTCACCTTCGCGTCGTCGATCGTCGCGTCCTGCTTCTTGAGCGAAAGGCCCTTGAACTCCGTCACGGCGAGCTCGGGCTTCACTTCGAAGCGCGCGGTGAACGCATACGTGGCGTTCGGCACCAGCTTGCCGCCCGAGTAGTGGGGCTCACCCACGGCCTTCACGTCGTTGGCCTTGATGGCGTCGACGGTGGCCTGCGCCTGCACACGGCGAACGACGTCGGCTTCGACCTCGTTCTTGTACTTCTGCTCGAGGATGCGGCGCGGCACGCGACCCGGGCGGAAGCCAGGGATCTTCACCTGCTGGGCGAGCGTGGCGTAGGCCTGCGTGAGCTCGCGGTTGACGACCTGTGCGTCGACTTCAATCGACAGCCGCTTCTCGATGGATGACACCGACTCGACCTGAACCTTCATGCGTGCTTCCTCGGGGAAAAAGACGAACCCGGCGCCTTTAGGGGAGCGAGTGGAGCGGGTCAACGAGGAGGACGCAGCGAACACCGACGAACCATCTCGCGCCGCGGAGCACTTCACATCACGCGAATGGGCGGGAACCCGCCGTCGAGGCAGTGCGACTTGGGCAAGAGGGGACTTGAACCCCTACCCCTTTCGGGACCGGATTCTAAGCCCGGCGCGGCTACCAGTTACGCCACCTGCCCGTGGTGCGCTGCGAGACTACCAGTGCCGGAAAGGAAGAAAGCCGGCCTTCTTTCGAGGGCCGGCCTTCTGATGTGAAAGCGGTCGGAATCGAACCGACAACCTATGGATTAAGAGTCCATTGCTCTGCCAATTGAGCTACGCTTCCTCGTGCGGCGGGCGGCGAATACGTCAGTCCAACGCAACCTGTCAATCATGTTCGCGTGGGCTCGGGAGCACGTTCCGGCGGGACGACGATCTCACTCCGTTGCACCTCAGGCGCTGGCCTCGTCACCAGCCACACGCCCACCGCGAACAACCCCACGACGATGTACTGCGCCGGCGTGAGGCCGAGATAGCGACGGTCGACGAAGCTCAGGTCTGACGCGCGCAGGAAATCGAGGAAGAACCGGCTGACCGAGTAGCCCATCGCCAGGATGCCCATGAGCCGGCCCTGACGCGGCCGGGAGCGGGCCGCGACGTTCAGCACCACAGTCAACCCCAGCAGCACCACCACGTCGTAGAGCCCGAGATCGTGGCGGGACCCGCCGGGGTAGTTCACCGCGAAGACGAAGTCGGACTTCACGCCCGGGTGATCGTGCACGAAAAAGCAACCGACGCGCGCGATGGCCCAACCCGGCGCCGTGCCGAGGGCGAGCGCGTCGAGGTACGGCCCGACCGGCGTCTTGATGCGGCGGAAGTAGACGAAGATGCCGATCAGCGCGCCGAGGACGCCGCCCATCGACGAGAGGCCTTCCCAGAAGCGCACCACGAGCCACGGATCGTCGGCCTTGAGCAGCTCCGGGTGGTACGCGAACAGGTGCAGGAAGTGGCCGCCGTAGAGGCCGAACATCACGGCCCAGGTCACCACGCCCCGGAGCGGCTCATCGTCTCCCGGCCCATACTTTCGAGCGGCACGCGCCGCGATGACCGCGCCGACACCGACCCCCACCGTCGAGAGCACACCGAAGATGTCGATCTTCTGCCCAAGGGGCAGCGAGAGCTGCGGCAGCTCGAGGTACGGGAACATGGTGGAGGTTCTCTAGTACTGTGCCCTGTCGGATAAAATAGTCAGCTTGACTCTATTGTTGCCGTCGTTAGAGTCATATCGACTCCAACGGAGGTCACACATGATCAGGTACCTGAAAGCAGCGCCGACGACGTGGGTCATGCAGTTCAAGTCGGGGAAGCTGAAGCGTGAAGGCGCGGGGCTCTCGTTTTTCTTCTGGGAGCCCTCCACGACCCTGGTGCAGGTGCCGATGTCGAGCGTCGACGTGCCATTCGCGTTCACCGAGGTGACGGCCGACTTCCAGCAGGTGACCGTGCAGGGCCAGCTCACCTTCCGCGTGGCCGAGCCGAAGAAGCTGGCCGCGTTGATGGACTACTCGGTGACGGCAGCGGGCGCGTTCCGCTCCGAAGATCCCCAGAAGCTGACCGAGCGGCTCGTCTACGCGGCGCAGATCCTCACCCGTACGTCTTTGCAACAATGGGCGCTCCGAGAAGGCCTGACGCGCTCGGAGCAGCTCGAGAAGTCGGTGCTCACGGGCCTCCGGTCGACCGAAGCGGTGCAGATGCTCGGCGTCGAGGTGATGGCGGTCGCGGTGCTCTCGGTTCGCCCGACGCCCGAGATGGCGCGCGCGCTCGAGGCCGAGGCGCGTGAAGGCCTGCAGCGGCAGAGCGACGAGGCCATCTACGAGCGCCGCAACGCCGCCGTCGAGCAGGAGCGCCGCGTGAAACAGAGCGAGCTCGAGACCGAGATCATGGTCGAGACCAAGCGCCGCAACATTCGCGAGACGAAGATGGCCGCCGACATCGCGATGGAGAAGGAACGCGAGACGCTGCTCGTCCAGAAGTCCGCCAACGAGCGCACGCTGGCCGACGCGCAGGCGTACACGCTCGAGAAGACGCTCGCGCCGATTCGTCAGCTCGACTGGAAGACGCTCCAGGCGCTCTCGAGCGCACGCATGGATCCCGCGTCGTTGATCGCCGTCGCCTTCCGCGAGCTGGCCGAGAACGCGAACAGGATCGGCGAGCTCAACATGAGCCCCGACCTCCTCCGCAGCCTGATGCAGCCCGCCCTGCCGCACGGAAAGTGAGGAGCGCGTCATGTTCGAGAAGCTCATCCTCGTCACCCGCAAGACGCGCCTGCAGGGGCTCATCGAGCGCTTCAACACGCGTGCGCAGGCGAAGTTCTACCTGGAGCACGCAGGCCTCGACTTCGGTGACTACGCGAAAGAGGACGACACGTATCGCCAGGCCGTCGACGCGCTCGAGTCCCAGCTCGAGGTCGGTATGCCGGTGCAGCGCCTGGAGCGCGCGCTCCTGTCGACCTACCGCTTCGGCCCCGGCGATCTCGTCGTGGCTGCCGGTCAGGACGGGCTGGTGGCGAACACGGCCAAGTACATCGGCTCGCAGCCGCTCATCGGCGTGAACCCCGACCCGACGCGCTTCGATGGAAAGCTGCTGCCCTTCTCCGTCGCCCAGGCGCGCTCGACCGTGACGCGAACGCTCGAAGGGAAGATGCCGCTCGCCGAGGTCACGCTCGCGCGGGCCCAGACGAGCGATGGCCAGACGCTGCTCGCCTTCAACGATCTCTTCATCGGAGAGACGACCCATCAATCGGCGCACTACCGGCTCCACCTGTCCGGCGGCCCCCCGAAGAAGGTCTCGAAGCTGACCCCCTCGTCGGTGGAGCGACAGTCGTCGAGCGGCGTGATCGTCTCCACCGGCGCCGGCTCTACCGGCTGGCTGTCGTCGGTGCGCACCATGGCCGAGCGCGTCGGAGCGTTCTTCGGAGGACGCGCGATTGAGCCCATCCAGATGGCGTGGAACGATCCGCGGTTGTTCTACGTCGTGCGCGAGCCCTTCGTGTCGAAGCACTCGCAGGCGACCAACGTGGTGGGTTGGCTCGAGGACCCGGCCCAGCTCCACATCGAGTCGTTGATGCCGCAGTCGGGCACGATCTTCTCCGATGGCATGGAGGCAGACTGCCTGCGCTTCACCTCGGGCATGACGGTTCGCATCGGCCCGGCGCCACAGCGAGCGCGCCTCGTCGTCAGCCAGCCACAGGCCCCGGTGAACGATGGCGTCGACCCCCGCACAGGGCGCCTTCGACCAGAGGTCGCCGCCGTGGTTCAGTTCGGAACATGACCCGGTTCGCGCTTATCTCCCTGGCGGCGGTGCGCCTGAGCGCATGCGGCACTCGAGGCACCACCGACACGCTCTACATCGCAGGCAACGCCGTCACCTCGATGTTCACCAACAGCCAGTTCGGCACGCTGTCGACGACTTCGCCGTACACCGTCACGGTTCGCGCGCAGCTCACCGGAGCGCCAGAGCTGACGGGCACCGGAGACGCGCGCCTCGGCAGGCGCATCGTGGGCGCGGGCGTGTCGACCTGCGCGCCCATCATGCTCCAGTGAGTCAGAGCGGTGTCAGTGACGGACGAGCCGCGAGCGACTCGATCAGCTCGCCCAGCGCGTACGGCACCGAGTGTGGCCTTCGCGCGGTCGCCTTGAAGTCGTGCTCGAAGCCGAGCTTGTGCAGCCACTCGTGCCCAAGGTGGCCTGCGATGTCCGACTCGTCGAAGCCCGAATAGAAGCGACGGTTGGTGGTGACGGTGTCGCTCGGCGGCGTGGTGTAGCCGACGACGCCGCGCTGGAACCACGAGAGTGACTTCAGCTCGACGTTGAGATCGACCTCTCCATCGGCGACCTGCGTGAAGGTCTCTTTCGCAGCGCGAATGACGGCGTACACCTCGGCGGGCGTGCGCGAGTCGCTGGCGAAGCCCGGCTTGCCCTCGAACCGGTGGCTCAGCACCGCGTCCTTGAACTCCCGGCTGTTGAGCACCTGGCCCAGCTTCACCATCGCCCGATCGAGCTTCTGCTTCTCGAGCGGCGAAAACCCGGTCGTCCTTCCAATCAACACCCGCATCGGCGCGGCCGGGTCAAAGGTGTCCGTGGTGGTCAACGGCGCAGGCTGCGGTGGGCGTGGCGTGGTGGAAGACGGCTCAGAACGATGGACGGACCGGCGGTGAAACAGGGACGAAACCCAGCTTCCGGGGCGCATGAGGAGTTCTCCGCGCTCGCCCGACGCCCGTTGCCGATCTCTCGATCGACGAGAACCCATCAGCTTGTCATGTTGACGGGGCGAGCCACGTCCGATAGGTGCGCAACCGATTTTGTCGTTCGTCTTGGCGGTGGTAGCTCAACTGGTAGAGCACAGGACTGTGACTCCTGGGGTTGCCGGTTCAATCCCGGTCCATCGCCCTCGCATCAACCTGTAGATCCGCGCCTATAGCTCAGCTGGATAGAGCATCGGCCTTCGAAGCCGAGGGTCGGGGGTTCGAATCCCTCTGGGCGCGCTTGGCGAACCCCGAAGTCGAGTGGCTCGAGAAGACGTACCGACCGAATGAGCCCCAGCTCACGGCGCGCGCCATCCTGCTCGGCATGCTCATCGGCGCGGTGATGTGCCTGTCGAACCTCTACGTGGTGCTCAAGACAGGTTGGAGCATCGGCGTCACGGTCGTCTCGTGCATCATCGCGTGGGCGGCGCTCTCGGGCGTCAAAGCGCTGCACCTCACCAAGCGCCCCCTCGGCCAACTCGAGAACAACGCCATGGGCGATGTCGCGTCGGCCGCTGGCTACATGACGGGCGGCGGCAACATGGCGGCGCTCCCGGCGCTCGTGATGCTGACCGGCACCCGGCCGGACGCGTGGATTCTCATCTTGTGGTTCGCCGGCATCGCGGCGCTCGGCGTGTTCGCGGCGATTCCCATCAAGCGCCAGCTCATCAACCAGGAACAGCTCCCCTTCCCCACCGGCACCGCGACGGCCGAGACGATTCGCGCCCTGCATGCGAAGGACGAGGGTGGTGCGAAGCAGGCGCGGTGGCTCGGCATCGCTGGGGTCAGCGGCGCGATTATCGCGTGGTTCCGTGACGCCAACCTCTCGTGGATGCCGTTCCGGATTCCCGGCACCTTCAGCCTGCCGATCTCGTTGAAGGGCAAGCCGTTGTCGGAGTGGACGCTCGCGCTCGAAGGCAGCGCGCTCATGCTCGGCGCCGGAGCGTTGATGTCGTTCCGCACGGGCTGGTCGCTGCTGCTCGGTGCGGGCCTGACCTTCGGCGTCATCGCTCCGGCGATGTACGAGGCCGGCGTCATCACCGACGTCGGGTACAAGCCCATCGTCAGCTGGACGGTGTGGATGGGCGCTGCGGTGCTCGTCTCATCGGGCCTCACCTCGTTCGCGTTTCAGTGGAAGAGCGTCGTGAAGAGCGTGACCGAGCTGATGAAGCTCCTGCGCCCGAAGAAGGCCACGGACGTCGCCGACCCGCTCGAAGCGATCGAAGCGCCGGCGTCGTGGTTTCCGATCGGCTTCCTGATCTTCGGCCCCCCGGTCGTCTTCCTCGGTTGGTACGCGTTCGACATTCCGTTGTGGGCCGGCGCCATCGCGCTACCGCTGTCGGTGTTGATGGGCGTCATCGCCGCGCGCGTGACGGGCGAGACCGACGTCACGCCGACCAAAGCGCTCGGGCCTGTCACCCAGCTCATCTTCGCGGTGCTGCTGCCGAAGGCGCTCGTGCCGAACATCATGAGCGCCAACATCACGGGCGGAGTCGGTCTGCACGCGGCCGACCTGCTGACCGATCTCAAGAGCGGCTACCTGCTCGGGGCTCGGCCCCGCCAGCAGTTGATCGCGCAACTCTTCGGCGTCGTCGCGGGGTCGCTGGCTGTCGTGCCGGCCTTCATGATCCTCGTACCCAGCCCCGACGTGCTCGGCTCGAAGGAGTTCCCCGCACCCGGCGCGCTCGTCTGGGCGAACGTGTCGAAGATGCTGGTTGCCGGGATCGATGCGCTCCACCCGACCGCGAGATGGGCGGCCCTGATCGGGTTGATCGTGGGCACGACGCTCGCGATCCTCGAGGTGAAAGTGCCGAAGAAGGCGAAGGCCTGGGTGCCCTCTCCCTCTGGCCTCGGCATCGCCATGGTCATCCCTGCGTACAACTCGATCATGATGTTCATCGGGTCAGCCGTGGCCGAGTGGTACCGCCGCAAGAAGGGCGACAAGGAATCTGCGGCCGTCACCGTGCCGGTCGCCTCGGGTTTCATCGCCGGCGAGTCGCTCCTGGGAATTCTGGTGAAGATGCTCGTCGCGTTCGGCGTGATGCCGAAGGGCTGAAACGCGCTCGCGAGTGCGTTAGACGCGCTCCCCGATGAGTCACCGCGTCAGTTCGATCGATCGCCCCGTCACCTTCGAGCTCGACGGCGAGTCCATCACGGCCCAGGCCGGAGACACCGTCGCAGTGGCCTTCGTCGCGGCAGGACGAACGACGCTCGCGCGATCGATCAAGTACCACCGGCCTCGCGGACCGTTCTGCTTCTCGGGAGGCTGCTCGCAGTGCCTGGTGCGAATCGACGGCGCTCCGAACCAGTTCGCCTGCCAGACCGAGGTGCAGCCCGGCATGCAGGTGGAGCGCCAGAACGCGTTCCCCGACGCGAGCCTCGATGTCCTGCAGGCCACCGACTTCGTGTTCGCGAAGTGGTTCAACCATCACGAGTTCCTGGCGGGTGTTCCGCTTGTCGAGAAGGTGATGCTCCAGGTCGCGCGCAAGCTCGCAGGCCTGGGGCTGTTGCCAGAGAAGCCCGCCCCGCCCCGTGCGCCGCCGGTCGTCGAGACCGTTCCCGTGGCCATCGTCGGCGGCGGCGCAGCGGGCCTGACGGCCGCGCGACGGCTGTACGAGCGTGGCGTTTCGTTTTCGCTCTTCGAGCGCGAGCGCGCGTGCGGTGGGCGATTGCTCATCGGCAGTGATGAAGGCGCGCCGGCGATCGTCGTTCCTCCCGGGCCTTGCATTCGGACCGGCGCGACCGTGGTGGGCGTCTTCGCCGACGACGGAAAGCCGTTCCTCGTCGCGCTCGAGAACGAGCGAATGCACTTCGTCTTCTCCGAGCGCCTGCTGCTCACCAACGGCGGCCAGCCCACGCTGGTGGCGTTCCCGAACAACGATCTGCCCGGAGTCTTCGCGGGGCGCGCGGTGAGTCGGATGATCCGGAAACATGGCGTGGTCCCTGGCGAACGCATCGCCGTCGTCGGTGATGCCGATGAAGCCCGCAGCCTCGCGAAGCTGATCGTCGCGAACGGTTCGAAGGCCGTCGCGGTTGGCGGAACTCCGGAGCGGGCGCACGGGCTCCGCTCGGTGACGGCGATGACGGTGTCGCTCGCCGGAGCAACCGAGAAACACGAGTGTGATGCCGTGGCCGTGTGCGCGCCCTTGAGCCCCGCCTTCGAGCTCGCCCGCGCCGCCGGTGCTCGCGTGGGATGGGATGCCCGCAGCCGCCTCTTCACGGTCGAGGCTGACGCTACAGGGAAGGCCGCCGCAACCGTCTGGGTCGCCGGCGAGCTCCGCGGGCCGATGAGCGCCGCCGCAGCCTCGGAGCAGGGCCTCGTCGCCGCCGAGTCGATCGCCGCTGCCATCAAAGGAGCCACGCCATGAGCAAAGCGCTCCTCTGCCCGTGCGAAGACGTGACGGCCTCGGAGGTCGAGCACGCGATCGCAAAGGGCTACTGCGACATCGAGTCGGTGAAGCGCTTCACGGGCTTCGGCACGGGCATGTGCCAGGGCAAGCAGTGCCTCACGGCCGTCGCCCGCTTCCTCGAAGACACCGCGAAGCCGAAGCCGAAGTCGGCGCAGTTGATGCCGTTCACGCCTCGCCCTCCGCTCTTCCCCACCGAGCTCTCGCAGTGGGCCGCGGCGTCGTTCGACCCGATGGTCGCGCCCGCTGGCGGCGTGCCTCAATCGCTCGGCCTCACCGAGAACGCGCTCAAGCCCGAAGGCCCGGTCCCCTCGAAGGCGAAGATCGTCATCATCGGTGGCGGCATCATGGGTCTCGCCCTCGCCTGGAACCTCGCCCAGCGCGGAGAGACCGACATCGTCGTGTTGGAGCGTGGCTACCTGCTCGCGGGCGCATCTGGCCGCAATGGTGGCGGCGTGCGCATGCAGTGGGGCACGCCGACGCTGATCGAGCTCGCGCGTCGCTCCATCGACTTGATGGAGCGCTTCGCCCGCGATCTCGGCATCAACGTCTGGTTCCGCCGCGGCGGGTACCTGTTCCTCGCGAAGTCCGACGAGGTGGTCGCGAAGATCGAGCGCTCCGCGAAGCTGCACAACAAGTACGGCGTGCCCACGCAGATCCTCACCGCCGACGGCGCCCGGGACATCGTGCCGCACCTGACGATGACGGGCGTGAAGGCCGCTGCGTGGAACCCGCTCGACGCCGTCATCTTCCCGTGGCCGTTCTTGTGGGGCTACGCGCACGCCGCACAGAAGCTGGGCGTGAAGGTCGAGACGTTCACGAAGGTGATCGGCTTCGAGCAGAGCGAAGGGCGACTCAAGAAGGTGATCACCGATCGCGGCTACATCGCGTGCGAGACGGTGGTGCTCGCGGCTGGAGCGTGGAGCCCGCAGGTGGCTTCACTCGCCGGCGTCACGCTGCCGAACGAGCCGCATCGTCATGAGATCTGCTCCACCGAGCCGCTGAAGCCCTTCCTGGGCCCGCTCGTCTCGGTGCTCGACTCAGGCCTCTACTTCTCGCAGTCGATGCGCGGAGAGATCGTCGGCGGCATGGGCGATCCCCGTGAACCGGCCGGCATGAACCTGGGCTCGACGCAGCGGTTCCTCACCCGCTACTCGCAGGCGCTGACGGAGCAACTGCCGCAGCTCGGCCGCGTGAAGATCCTGCGGCAGTGGTCGGGGCCCTACGACGTCACGCCCGACAACTCGCCGATCCTGGGCCGAACCCCGGGGCTGCCGAACCTGCTCCAGCTCAGCGGCTTCGTCGGCCACGGCTTCATGATGGCGCCGGCCGTCGCGGAACGAATGGCGGCGTGGATGGCAACGGGAGAGTCGGACGAGCTGTTCGAGCGCTTCACGCTGGGCCGCTTCGCCGAGGGCCGTATGGAACGCGAAGACATGATCATCGGCTGAGGTCGACCAGCTCGGCCCAGCGGGTGCCGAGCACGTCGACATAGACCTCTGGCGGACAGCCGTAGCAACCGAGCGAGTAGCCGTCGTTCACTTCCAGCAGAACCGTTCGACCATCGCGGAGTACGCCGAAGTCGATGGCATAGGCAGCAGCGGCAGTCCCACTCTGCGTCAGTCGATCGACACAGTCTCGAATGACCTCGCCGTCTGCAACGTGCTCGTCTCCGCAGTACTGTTGGACGCACTTCACCTCACTGCGAATGACGAAGGCACGGTGCTCAGACGCGAACGAGACGATCTCGCCACACCAGACCGGCATCGAGGTGGAGTGGTGCATCAACGAACCGACGTCGGACGCGTCGACCATGCGGCCAGTGAAGGCCTTGATGCGCCCACGCGGCTTGACGAAGACCTCGGACATCGCGCCCGTGAGCAGGGCTGTCGTGACCTCTCGCATCGTCGAGGCCCACACTTTGCGTCCGAGGAATGGGCGAAGGGCCTCGGGGTAACACTGTTCTTGCGGCGGTTGGGTGCCGAGCTGCTTCAGCGCAGCCTCGACGACGTGAACCTCTCCGACGACGAGCGCGTCGCGCGTGAGCGGAACGGTGCCACGCAGCAGGTGTTTGGCGTGAAAGCGGGTGACGAGAACGCCCCGTCGCTCGAGCTCAGTCGCCGCATCCTGCATCTCTGGGATTCTGGAGATATCCGCGTGCTGAACCAACGCCGACGTCATCATCGCTGCGCTCGCGCCGGGAGCGGCTCGAGGCCGAGCGCTTTCCGGTTCGCGTTCACGCGCGCGACGTCAACAGCCGCGCCGTCGCCCTGCGTGCCGTACCGCTGCGGCTTGCCCTTGTTCACCGGCACGCGATCGGTGAGGTACGCGAGGCTCTCGGCGTCGGCTTCTCCATCGGCGACCGCGCGCTCGAGCAACCCGAGCATTGACGCTGGAGCGCGAGTTCTTCGTCGAGGTGTTGCGCTAGCGCCCAGGCGGCCATGGCGCCGTCAGGCCCCACGAGGGACCACCCTGGCAACCCGTGTTCCGTGACGATCTTCCGCATGAGCGCGAGGCTTCGCTTGCTCGAAGCTCGGAACCGGGCGCGCGTCGCCTCAGAGTCGTTGCGCTTCGCTTCCGCTCGGACCGCCTGATCTTCAGCCTTCGCGTCGAGAAGCTCGGCACGCCACGCTGGCAACCGCACCCCACTCGGGTGCGGCTCGGCGCGGAACACCAGCGCGAAGGCGAACGTCAGCACGTCAGACGACGGTGACGGGCTGACCGACCTCGGGCTTCTTGAGCTCGGCGAGAACCGCAGGGCCGATCAGCTCCTTCAGCTTCGCGACACCAGCCGCATCACCAGCGTAGTTGTGGCCCGTGTGCGCGCCGAGCGCCTGCGTCACCATCGAGAGATCGATCGACGCCGGCAGGTTGTAGCGCTTGAGGAACGTGCCCCACACTTCACGGTCGCGGGACCCCTCGTCGACCGCGAGCGACTGACCGAACGCCAGCAGGCCCGCGATCTTCACGTCTTCTGCCGGCCTCGACGGCGAGCCCCTGGTCCCGACGAAGCGGTTGAACTCGAACACCGTGATCGCCCGCAGCCCCTCTTCCGACAGGTGCGAATACCGCGCGCTGACCGACATCACGTACTCGGTCTTGCCGTCGCGCCCCCTCTGCTCCGTGAACCGAATGAGATCCTTGTCGCCCATCTTCGGCTCGAACCAGCCACCGGCGACCACCTTCGAGTCGGGGTTGGCGCGATCGAGAATGCCGCTGAACTCCGACAGCGTGTTCACCATGTTCGCGCTGACGAGCACCTTGGTGCCGTCGAGCACCGAGGCGTGCCGGTCCTGCTTGACGGGCTCGAACTCGCGGCGCGTGTCTTCGGGCACCTTGAAGGTCGAGTAGTTGAAGTGCTTGTCGAGATAGTCGGCCTGCCCGTCGTTGTCGCGGTCGAGCACCTTCTCGCGCGTCATCGTCGAGATCGGGGTGAGGTAGTTGTCCCACGTGCGGCCCCAGCCGATGTCGGCGGCGGCGTTCATGGTCTTGTGCAGATCGGTCCAGCCCTTGCGGCCCGCGATGCCGTCGACGAGCGCCATCAGCGCCTGCACGCCCTCGCCTCGCGTCATCTGGCCATTCGCGTCGGTGTAGAAGTTCGACGCGGCGTACGTGGTGACGACCTGCGCGTTGCCGTACTTTTCCTTCACCTTGTCGAGCACGCCCTTGCCGACGCACAGGTTGTAAAAGAGGAGCTTGTCGTCGCCGCCGGTGGGGTTCGCCGGCCCGTTGTTCACCGAGGCCGTCATGTTGCGGCCCCAGTTCGAGTGACCGTCGTAGCCGACGACCTGCACGTTGGGGTCGTTCATCGGCGCGAGGATGTTGGAGCCGCCTTCCCGCACCGAGATGCGGAACTTCGTGTCACCGACGCCGGGCTTGTTGATCGTCGCCTCGTACGTCGAGACACCGCCCTGGTTCTCGGCGCCCACGGCCTTGAAGCCGTGCGACTTGAGGTAGTCGGTGAAGCCCTTGAAGAACTCGCCGTGACCGACGGTCCACGAGAGGTTGACCGTCTTGTTCCCGTTGGCGAACCACTTCTCGTAGGGCGGCTGCATCGGCGCGAGCTCCTTGAGCAGCGCGTCGGCGACCTTCTTCACGTCGCCCGTCTGGGCTGCGTTCGAGTTCACGAGGTGGAAGATGAGGCTCTCACGCAGGCGCGGGTTCTTCTCGGCGCGAACCAGCGCCTCGTACGTGCCGAGGGCGGTTTGCTGGAGCGCGGGTGTCTTCGCCGCGTTGACCAGATCGAGGAGCACCGCGCCCGCCGAGCCACGCAGCTGCAGCGCCTGGTTCGCGTCGAGGCTCGAGGGAGGAGCGCCGTCGCTGGGCACCCGCGCGAGCGCGAGCTTCAGCTGATCGAACGTCTTCTGCTGCAGCTCCGGCGTGACGTTGCCGAGCAGCGGCGTGCGGGAGTTGTCGACCACCTCGCCGGCCTTGAAAAGCGCATCGCCGAGCTCCGCGTCGTTGGCGGGCGGCTTGCCGTCGGCGGCCGTCGTGAAGACGCCCGACGCGTTGAGGAAGACGGGACGGTTCGAGCCGGAAGCATTAAGGTTGATCGTCTGGCCACCGGGCGGCGGCGGAGGCGGCGGGGGTGGGTCGACCAATGCCTTGATCAGCTCCAGCGCGCCGGGCTGAAAGAGATCTTTGTAGTCCGTCATGATGCGCTGCAGGTCGGCCTTCTCGGTCTTCGAGACGATGCCGTTCTTCTGCGCCTGAGCGACCATCGCCTTCGCCTCGTCCGGCGTGATGGCGCGATCGGCGGCAGCGCTCTGGCCCATGCGACGAATGCTGGTCATGTGGAGTTCCCCGGGGATGTGAGTCGCGTGCCTTCTAAACAGTTTCTCGGTGAGTGTGGATCATTGGAAGCGGGCAACGTGATTGGC
>JBBAQZ010000006.1:110516-234352 GCA_040400045.1 Myxococcaceae bacterium | reverse complement strand
GTGGGCTTCGGTCGGGTGAACCACACGACGCCTGCGGTCACGAAGGCCACCACGATGATCCCTGCGGCCGTGATGAGTCGACGACGCGACCGCTTGCGACGCTCGCGTTCAATCAGCTCGGGCAGGGAGACCTGCCGAATGGGAACGACCCTGGACGTCTCGATGGAAGCAGCGGGAGTCATGCTCCAGCGCGTTGCATCAACCGTGCGCTGGTTCAGGCGCGCACCTCAGCCGCGGCAGGCGCTCCGCAGCGCATTCTTTTCGCAGTGCTGCGGTCCACGAAAAGCCTGCGCCTCCCAGCGAACGACAGCTGGCCAGTGTCAGTCGATCAACCCGACGATGACCTCGGGACTCACGTGCACGTCCCTGAAGCCGGGAGCGTCGGGCCTCGCGCCGCGAACGAACGGGAACGCGGGCTCGTCGTTCAGCCAACGCGCTCGACCGAGCATGAAGTCGAGCTCGACGTTGCCGTTGACGAGGTTGGTGGCGGTGATGGCCTGACAGACCTGATCGAACACGAGGCGCCCATCGACGAGGCGTGGCGCGGTCAGCTCCCCGAGGTCGGCTGGCAGGAGCTCGTACAACACCAGCGGTGCGCCGCCTTGCTTCGGGAAGGCGCGGACGGCGCGTGCTTCGACGACGAGCACGTAGCCACTGATGACGAAGAGCCCACGAGGAGACGACAACGTCGTGGTCAACGTCACGGCGTCTCCCATCGGAGGCCGGCGAAGAAGCGAGTTGCCCTCGGTCACGAAGAGCGTCTCGTCGAGGTCGAAGACAGACCAACCGCCGGGCTGTGACGTCACCAGGCTCACCGACGGACTGCGGAAGAGCGCGACACCGGCGTCGGTTGCCCAGCTCCGGCTTCCTCGAGGCGAGCGGAGGATGTCGGCGCCGGGCGTCGGTGCTGGCGCATTCGAGACGACGAGCGTCGAGCCACCGTCGAGCGAGACGTCGCTGAGGGAGCAGCGAGCTCCAGGCTCGCACCACAGCGCGTCGAGGGCGCCGCGTCTGACCGACACCGATGGGAACGTCGACGCCGGCGAGGCCGTCACGTGCACGAAGGCAGCGCCGCCAGAGACATCGACGCTCACGAGCTCGGCTGCGGTGCGTTGGGTGGAGTCGGCAACCTCGAGGACGATCCGGTCGCCGTCGAGCCCGTGGACGCGTCGCACGAAGCGATCAGCGTTGGTTGGATACGAGGCCGCGAGCGTGACGCCGCCATCGGGCGTGACGGCGATGACGCACTGGTTCGGCGGAGGGCCCGAGCCACCGAAACAGACGCCGGGCACCCGCGGTCCGACTCGTGTGCGACAGCTCGCAACCGCGAGCGCCCCGACCGCGTTCGCCCGGCGTGGAAGGCCGGCGTCGACGGCGCCGGCGTCGGGCGTTTCCAGCACGCCGCCGAGCATGGTCTCTCGAACGCCGCAGGCCGAGGCCAGCAATCCCATCAGGATGAGGGCTCTTCGGCTCACGCGGGCAGCGTGCCTCAATGGGGCGAGGAGCTTCACGAAAAGCGACGCGCTCGAACGCCTCAGCTGCTTTCGCCCTTCATGGGGCCGCGTGACGAACCTTGAACGTGACGCGCGTCTGCCCCACTCCGTCTCGATACCTCGGCGCGGTCATCGCCCGTCGAGCGGCACGCCGTGCTGCGTCGCCAGCGCTTCGAGCGCCGCGGTGTACGGCCGTGACCGCCGTTCCGCGAAGCCATCGATGAGGAAGCCCAGCGCGCCGATGAGCACGATGCCGGGCCCCACGCCGTGCGCCCAGTCGGCCTTCAACCCGAACCGCAGCGCGACCCCGAGGACGACGAGCCCCGCCCAGACCGCGAGGTACACGGGCCAGTTCGCGTTCACCTTGCGCATGCGGGGCAGCTCCTTCTCGACCATCGCCTTCGGAGACGCGGCGAACTCAGCCTCGATGGTGGCGATCTGCGACGGCGTACGCACCCCCACGGCCATGCCCGTGCCGAACGCCACCAGGCCGAAGAGGACCAACGGCACCGCCAACCCGATGCCGAACGCGTTGCCCTGTGACTTGAGCGCCGCGCCTGCGACGACGAAGAGGATCACTCCGGCCGGCGCGATGAAGAAGAACGCCTCGAGGCGCTCTCCGCGGAAGTAGTCCTGCATCTGCTCGAGGAAGGTCATGCCGCCTTCTCTCACAGTTTCAGATGGCCGAGCCACCGCGCTCACCGGTGCGAATCCGCACCACCTCTTCGAGCGGCGTCACGAAGATCTTCCCGTCACCCACGGCTCCATTGGGCTCGGTGCGCGCGCCCTTCTGAATCGCGGCGAGGGTCTTCTCGACGTACGCGTCGTTGACGCACAGCGTGATGCGCGTCTTCTGCACGTTGCGCACGTGCACCTCTTGCCCGCGGAAGAGCTCGACCTCGCCCTCCTGCCGACCGCGGCCTTCCACCGTGTCGATGGTGATGCGGTAGTTGTCGCCCTCGTCCAGTACCGCGCCGAGCGCTTCCTCGACGGCTTCGAGCCGTTCTGGCCGAATGATGGCGATGATCATCTTCATGTCGTTCGCTCCGTGACGCTCACGTCTGGTCGAAATGGTACCCGCGTTCACCGTGCACGTGCAGATCCTGTCCGTCGCGCTCTTCCTGGTCGGTGACCCGCAGGCCCATGGTGGCCCTGAGCACGGTGGCGATGAGGAAGGTCGCACCGCCCGCGAAGACGATGGCGACCCCGACACCGAGCGCCTGCTTCCCCAGCTGTGAGAAGTCGCCGCGCAGCGCGCCCTGCACCGGGGTGAAGCAGAAGACGCCCGTCAGGAGCGCCCCCAGAATGCCGCCGACGCCGTGCACGCCGAACGCGTCGAGGCTGTCGTCGTAGCCGAGCCGGTTCTTCAGCTGCACCGCCCAGTAGCAGACGACGCTCGCCAGGGCGCCCATCACCAACGCGGCCCAGGGGCGCACGTGGCCGGCAGCAGGCGTCACCACCACCAGCCCCGCGACGAAGCCTGACGCGAGCCCGAGGGACGTCACCTTCCCGTGATGCCACCGCTCCATCAGCATCCACGCGAGCCCGGCGGCAGCCGCAGCGCTCTGGGTGGTGGTGAAGGCCAGCCCTGCCGTCGCTCCCGCAGGGTGTTCGACTGCGACGGCCGAGCCTGCGTTGAACCCGAACCAGCCGAACCACAGCAGGCCCGCTCCCGTGAGCGTCAACACGAGGTTGTTCGGCAGAATCGCAGCGCCCTTCTTGTTGAAGTCACGTCGCGGGCCCACCATCAACGCCAGCACCAGCGCCGAGACGCCGGCCGCGATGTGCACGACGGTGCCTCCTGCGAAGTCGAGCACGCCGCGCGTGAAGAGCCACCCGTCGCTCGCCCAGACCCAGTGCGCGAGCGGGCAGTACACGATGGTCGCCCACACCACCGTGAAGACGAGGAAGGTGCGAAAGCGCATGCGCTCAGCGACCGCGCCGCTGATCAACGCCGGCGTGATGATCGCGAACTTGCCCTGGAACATCACGAAGACGAGCTCGGGAATGCCCTTGTCTGCGTACGGCTTCGCCATGTCGATGCCGCTCAAGGCGATGAGCGATGCGTCCCAGCCGATGACACCGCCGACCGACTTGCCGAACGCGAGCGCGTAGCCCACCAGCACCCACTGCACGCCGATGACGGCCATCGCGACGAAGCTCATCATCATCGTGGTGAGCACGTTCTTCCGGCGAACCATGCCGCCGTAGAAGAGCGCCAGGCCGGGCACCATCAGCAGCACCAGGGCCGAGCTGGTGAGCATCCACGCGGTGGAGCCGGCGTCGAACGTCGCTTCCATGGCCCGAGAAGGCCACTCCTGTTGCGCCGCGTCAATCAACAAGAGCGCTCATTTCAGCCGACTAAGCACTCGTGACGCACCGTGAAGCATAAATATTGCCTGACGAAGGCTTCTACGGCTTCCTCGGGGCATTGCCGTCCGGCAGCAGCGCGCGGATGCCTTCGATGAGCGCGCGGACGTGGGCCAGCCCGCGCTCGTCTGGGCGGGACATCCAGTGGCGCCAGAGGCGCTGCTCGAAGAAGAGGCAGCCGCGCAGCTCGTCGAGGCTCGATGGAATGGTGCCGTTGCGACGGTGCTGGCTGGCCAGCGCGTCGAGGCCTTTGCCGAATCGGGCGTAGCCGTCGAAGGTGACCGCGAAGGCTTCGAGCTCAGCCCATGACGCGTTCGGGCCAGGGACTCTTGCCATCACAAGGCCACCTCAGGACCGCGCACCGACGGCCACGCCCCTCGGCGCCGCCTCTGCGATGCGAGCGAGCTCCATGCTTTCCTTCCGGCGATGAGCTCGGAAGGCAGAGGCTTCGTTGCCTGCCCTCTCGGCCCGGTGGAACTCAGGCCCGCGCCGCCTGGCAGACGAACAACCCTCGGCCGCAGCGGCGAAAGCCAGACGCAGGTATCTCCCGAAGCCTCGACGACTGGAGGCGCCGCGACACTCGGGCAGGCCCACACGGCAAACACCGCCACGACCGACCGCTGCGCGAAGTTCATGAACGGCGAACGGTACGATGCTTCACCCGCGCGCGTCACCGCGTCAGCAGCAGGTCGCGGCCCTGAAGCAGATCGGCCTCGCCAGCGAATTGGCCGAAGCGCTCGTACTCCTTCACCGGCACGCGGCTCTGCACCAACCGCGAGTCCTCTTCGATGGTGACCGTGCGACCGCTCTGCGATTCCTTGCGGGTAAAGCGGCCCCACGGGCACTCCGTCTTCGCGCCAGCCACCGCGTCTTTCAGCTTCCACCCTTCAGGCACCGTCAACGTCACGACCGCCTTCGTCGATTCGCTGGACTCGATGAACAACGGCGTCACGCGCTGACCGAGCACGAGATAGCGCCGACCCAGATTCCACGGGAACGTCAGCGGGCCCATCACGAGCGTCGACGGGCCATCGCGTCGGCCGAAGCGGCTCGCGGTGAACTGGTACTTCACCTTCACCTCGACGACCTCTTCGCGGCGGATGTCGACGTCGACCGACTCGAGGTCTGCGCCGCCGAACATTCTCGAGAGCGCCTGCTCCAGCGCCTGCTTGCGTTGGTCGAAAGAGAGCTGCTCGAGCGCCTCGGCCAGCTGCGCCGCCTCGAAGCCCTGGTACGTCTCGTCTCCTCGGCCCTTCAGCACGCCGTCTTCATCGAGCGACGCCGTCAACGTGACGACCTTCGACGGCCGCTCGCTGTACCGCGGCGTCGTCACCTTCTCGAGCGGCCGGCCCGGCATCGGGAGCAGGAACGCTTCACGCTCGCCCAGCGCGAACTCGGGCAGCTCTCCGAACGGCGCGAAGCGTACGAGAGGGTCGAGCCACACCGCCTGACCATCGGGCAGCAGCACGCGAATGCAGACGTAGGGGAAGAGCGACTCGTTGGGGAACAGGTACGGCGCGGGGTCCGACGTGAAGCCACGCACCGCGACGAGCCGCGCGTCGAAGCCGAGCGCGACGAGCGACGACACCATCAACCATGTGCGACTGCCGCGGTCCTGCCCGACGCTGGCAGCCGCCGACATGCCGAGCCCCGCGTCGCGACCCGAGAGCTTCTTCATCACTGCCGAATAGACAGCCTTCACGGCGTCGAGCCCGGTCGCCTGTCCGGCCGACGCCTTCGCGAACACCTCGACCTCGTGCGTGACGACGCCGCGGTCGACGAACGCGTCGGCATAGGCGCGCATGACGCCTTCGCTGCCACGCTGCCCTGCGCCGACGCTCACGAACGGCAGCCACTCGTTGCCCGAGGGAGGCCCCATCGGCTCGGGGATGTACGGCGGCACGCGCTTCTCTTCGTGGAAGAACACCTCGCGCTCCCCATCGGTCTTCACCTTCGCGACGTCGTCGACGTTGTGCGAGTCGACGGTCATGCCCGAGCCCTTCGGCGCGATGACGGTGTACGTGGTCCAGTTGTTCGGCTGGCGCGCGACCTGGAAGTAGAAGCTCGACGCCGTGAAGCCCGGCTGCCCCGGCCCACGCGTCGGGTGCGCGAGCAGGTACTCGTACTCGACGAGGTCACCGACCTGGACGCCGGGCAGGCTGACCGTGTCCTTGCCCTCGATGTTCTCGGGTTCGAGCGTCGTGCCATCGGTCTTCAGCGTACGGAGCTTGAGCACCACGGCGCCGGGAGGCAGCTGCACCTCGGCCACTTCCTGCACCCCGGCCTGGTCGAGCGCCTTCTGGATGATGTGGATGCGGTCGACCTGGGTGCCGTCGGCGAAGGCTTCGATGGCCGCAGCGTCGAGGAGGAAGGCGGCGTTGGCGTCTTCACTGCCGGGCGCTGCTTCGTACGCCTTGAGCGCGGCCTCCGTGCTGATGGCGTTCGCGTCGAGCAGCTCCTTGCCGGTCTTCGCGCGCTCCACGGCGCGGCGCAGCTGCAGATCCGCTCCGTCGAGCTCGAGCGCCTTCTCGCGCGCGGCCAGCGCCTCGTCCGGTTTGCCGGCCTGCTCGAGCACGTCACCGAGCTGCTTCTGCAGCTGCGCGTTCCGAGGCCACACCTTCGAGACACGTTGCAGCACGGCCACGGCCTCGCCGGCCTGGTCGAGCGCGACCAGCGCGGACGCGAGCGAGGTGGCGACCTGCGTCTGGCCCTCGTCACGCGCGAGCTGCTTCTTCCACAGGTCTGCGACGGCCTGCATGCGGCCTCTCGTGCGCTCGTGTTCGGCGAGCCGCCACGCCGCGTTCGGGCAGTGCTTCGTCTTCAGCAACAGGCCATCGGCGTCGGCGACCGCGTCACGCCGGCGCGCCACGTCGTACTGGAGCATCAGCGCCTCGCAATGCCCCGGCCACGCGGCGTCGGCTTCCTTCGCGGTGATGACGGCTTGCGCCTCGAGGCCCAGCGCGAGCTCGATGCGGGACTGCAGGGACAACACCGCCGCAGAGGCAGGGGCGTGGCTCGCGCGGGCCTGACGAACCAGCTCGAGCGCCTCGACCGAACGCGAGTCTTCGAGCGCGAGGGTGGTGGTCACCAACTTCGCGGCGACGAGGTCCTTGTCCTTCGCCAGCGCAGCTTCGAGGTCTCGCGTCGCCCGCCCACGCGCCACCTTGGGAGCCAACAACCGGTCCGAGAGGTCGAGCTCGGCGCGGAGCAGATGCACGAGCGCACCTGGGAGCGCCGGCGCGAGCGCTGCGAGCAGCCGACGTGCGCCTTCGCGGTCCCGACCCATTCCGTCACGCGCCGCGAGCACCCGGGCCAGCGCGTCCGAGCCTTCGTCCGCCAGGGCCGCGTGGACCCGCTGCGCCGTCGGGAAGACACCGTCGACGTCGTCCAGCACCGTCACGCCGCTCCAGTCCGGTGCGCCCCCCGTCGCCGGCTTGAACGTGAGCTTCGCGGGCCGTCCGTCGAGTCGTTGAAGCGCGACCTGCAGGTGACCGGCCTGATCTTCGCGAGCGGCACGAATGATCAACCGGTGCGTCCCAGCCGAGAGCTTCACCGCGCGCGCCGAGAGGCTCGACGCCGGCCGCTGCCACGTCAGCCGCGAAAGCACCTGGGTGCCATCGAGCACGGCCACGTGGTCCATCGAGGTGATGGTGCGCAGCACGTAGCGTCCCGACTCCGGCACCTCGACGTCGGTGGCGAAGAGATAGACGTCTCCCATCGGCGGCTCGCCGAGCAGCGACAGGCGGCCATCGGGGAACGTGAGCGTGCGGCCCGCGGAGCCGACATCGCCGCTGAGCTCCATCGGCGTCGCGTCACCCATCGAGATGACGTGCCAGGGACTCAACGGGCCCAGCAGCGTCACCGCCGTCGGCACGCCCATGTCCTCGAGCAACGCCTTCACGCGGGCGTCGTCCTGTCGCGCCTCGGCGATGGCCACCACGGCGGCGCGGAGCAGGTGCGCGGTGTCTGCGAGGAGCGCCTGCTCGAGCAGCACCGGGGCGCGGGCCAACACGGCATCATCTGCCTGCGCCGAGAGCGTCACGCGATCGAGCAGGTGACGCGCGGCGAGGGTCGACAGCGGGTGCCGAGGCTGGCGTTCGATGAGGTCGAGCGCGATGCCCACTGCGCGGTCCGAGCGCGTCTGCCGGTCCGCCAACACCAACTGGCCCATCAGCGCCCACGGGTCGGCTGCGTCCTTCTGCACCGCGGTGTCGAGCTGCGCGCGCGCCTTCCCGGCGTCGGACGTCACGAAGAGCGTGTGGAGCCCTGCCAGCGCCCAGGCGCGGGCCTTTGCGTCTCCGTCAGCGACGTCAGCGACGGCCTCGTCCAACGCTTCGGTGGCGCTCGGCACCCGGCGAGGACACGCAGTCGCGAGGGACAGCGTCGAGAACAGCAAGGCGAGGCGGCAGTGCGAGCGGAGCACTCTCATTCGCGCCACATAGCGCAGGACGTGGGCCAGGCTGCCTCTTTCGCGCGGCAACCCTGCGCCGGCAGGAGGTCCCAGCCTTCGACCTCGCGGCAGTGCAGGCGAGCGAGGGGTCACGGCAGGGGCCGACGCTCTCACACCTCGAGTGGATTGCAGACGAAGTGAGTGCTGGGCGCTGGCGGGACGTCCACTCAGCGGCCCGCGAGCCGCGCCAACACCCGCACGAGCTCGTCGGACGAGAGGTCGATGCGCTCCACGAGCCGTCCGTACAGCAACGCCGTCGGCACCGAGCGCCCGCCCAGCTCCTGCTGACACGCCTGGAGCGTCTCGAGCACCACGCGTTCCACGCGCGTCAACCCATCACGCACGTCGGGGAGGACGTCTTGAGGGGCCGTCCGCGCGGGACCCCGGCGCCGTCTCGCGCTCATCCGTGGAAGACCCGGCTGGCGACGATGCGCCCGTCACGCACGTCGAAGGCCTCGGCGACCGGCATCGGCGCTTCGTTCGGAGCGTGACGCAGGTACTCGAGCACCACCCGCTCGTCGTTCGCGGTCAGCCGAACCAGGTCGTACCGAAGCCCGGGCAGCCGCTTGATGGCGTCGGTCCACCACGTGCGCAGCGCGGCCTTCCCCACCAACTGGCCACCCGTCTCGGGGTGCAGCGCGCGAATCTTCGGCGAGGTGTGCGTGCAGTCGTCGGCGTAGAGCGCGACGAGCCGCTCGACGTCATGCGCGTTGAAGGCGTCGATCCACGCGCGGCCCAGCAAAGCGGGAGCCATCACGGACCTCCGTCGGTGACTCCGCCATCCACACCGCCGTCGGCACTCATCCTCGGCGGCGCGACGTACGCGGGCTCGATGGCCAACGGTACGGCGAACGTGGCGTTCATCGAGCCCAACGCCTGCCGGTACACCTGGTCGTTGCCGCCTTCATCAGACGAGAAGACGAAGCTGCTCGAGTTCACCCACGACGGCGCGCTGTCATTGACGGCTCCGCTCGCCGGGGTGCGCTGCCGCGTGGTGACCTTCGAGGTGAGGTCGAGCACGAAGATGCGCGTGACGCCGCTCGAGACCCGGCCATCGAACACGGCGCGCTGCCCATCCGGCGACACCACGATGCGACTCGCGATGGCCAGCACCTCGGCGCCGAGCGTGTTCGTGACGGGCGTCGGGGTCCCGGTCGCGACGTCGATGCGCTCGACCTGCGTCTGCATCACGCCCGCGTTGCCTGCTGAGACGAGCAGCGACGCGCCGTCGGGGAACCAGCTGGGCGAGGCGTACGCGAGCGCGCCGCCTCCGATGAGCTTCCGGAAACCTGAGCCATCGACGTTGACGAGGCCCACGCTCGAGCTCGTCGAGTTCTCGTCGTAGGCGAACGCGATTCGCTGGCCATCGGGCGAGAACACCGGCGTGCGCAGGTTCTGCTGTGTCGGAGAGCTCCGAAGCAGCGTCGCCGGCGAGCCCCCAGAGACCGGAACGAGCAGCAGCTCGGTGTCCGTCCCGGCCTTGCGCGCGAACACCACCTGCCGGCCATCACGAGAGAACGACGGCATCGACACGCCCCCCGTCGAGGTGAGCTGCACCGGCGCGTTCACGTCGCGCTCGTCAGTGAGGAACAGGTTGCGGTCGTCTTTGCGAACCGTCGCGAAGCCGCCCGTGAAAGCCGAGGCCGTCCCGCCGCCCGTGCCGCCGCCGCCACCACCACCCCCCCCCAGCAGGAAACAGCCCTGCAGCGTCAGGATGAGCGCCGCGACAGCGATGACAGCCCAGAGTGAACGACTCATCGATGAAAGCTCCCGAGAAGACTGACGGCCACGCGGCTCATGACGCACCGCAGCCGTCACATGTTCATGTTCGGGGCCACACGCAAGCGCCAGGCGTTGGGCGGTCAGACGCGGCGAATGCGGACCAGCTCGTTCCGGCAGTTGTTGCACAGCTGCATCTGACGCCGGTCGGCCTCAGCCAGGCTCGTCGCCAGCGACATGATGCAACGCGGGTCTTCGCAGTACGACAAGCCGACGAGGTGCCCTGCCTGGTGCACCGCCTCGACGTAGATGCGGCGGCGGGCCGTCTCCGTCTCACCCTTGATGCGGAACAGCGACAGCACCGCGACGTGAGAGTCGCGATCGGCCTCGCCGAAGACGAAGGGCGTGTCTGGCGTGAAGAGGTCGCCATCGGTGACGCCCATGATGTGCGTGGCGCCGGGGTCCTTGATGGTGAGCAGCCGGCGCATGATGGCCGTGGTGTGGTACTGGTTCCGGTCCTTGTTGAAGGCGTACGTCGGGGTGCCGAGGTTCACCTTCCCCGGGTACGTGCCGATGGTGAGCACCTGCTGAATCGACGCTTCGAGTTCGCGCAGCGCCACCGCAGGCACCGCACCAACCACGACGAGCTGGAGCTCCTTACCCGCTGCCATGCTGCTTCCCCCATCGAACGAACTTCGTGAAGGCGTGAAGCGTGACTCGAGAGCGATTCTAGCGGGTCCGGTCCAGACGTCACTGAAGGAAAAGCAGGAAAAGGTACGCGCTGCGTCGGGAAGCAGCGGGTGGGAAGAGCTGGGGCGCGTGGATTTGAACCACGATACTCAGAGTCAAAGTCTGATGTCCTACCCTTAGACGACGCCCCAGTACGGCGGGAAGACGCTCTTCTAAAGGGTTTCCCGACCGCTTTCACGCGCTCTCTCTGGTGCAGCCGGGAAACGCGGCGCAGGTTGATCAGCCGCCCTGAAGGAATTCGCAGAAGTTGCGCGCATGGAAGCGGCCGAACGTTCGAGTTTCAACCACTTAGCGCCGAGCCTGCGTCTGGTACGGGGCTTGGACTCCTGTGCAGTTGGAAAGCGCCGGACTCCGGTGTTTTCCAGGGCGCGTCGGCTTCCCGCGGGGGTGAAGTCGGCGCGCCATTTTTTCTGCTGTCGTCAGCGCGCCAAACGGTCGAACGCCTCGCGAAACCTCGCGGCGGCGCGGGGCAGGTTCGTGGCCCAGTCGGTCGACGCGTTCGAGTCGCTCCCGTCGGTGACGTACTTCAGCGAACAGAACGGCACGCCTTCGAGCGCGCAGACCTTGGCGATGGCGAAGGCCTCCATGTCGATGACGGTCGGTCGCGGCAGGTGCACCGGGTGGCCTGCAGGTTCGGAGTGCGGGAGCAGCGTCGTTTCGAAGTGATCGCCGGTGCCACACACGCCCTCGGGGAACTCGGTGAAGCGACGCGGAACCTGAAGCACGTGGGGGGTCTCGTCGAACGGCGTGGTGCCGCGTGGAAACCCGAGGGCGCTCGCGTCGATGTCCCGCTGCACGAAGCGGGTGCACTCGATGAGTGAGTGCGTGGGAAACGTGGGGCTCCCCGCGGTGCCCACGTTGAGGACGAGCTGAGGGCGTTGCTTCGTGAGCGCCTTCAGGGTCGAGTAGCCCGCGTTCAGCTTTCCGACTCCGCAGCGCACCACCGTCGCACCCGAGGCGGCGAAGACGTCTTGAACCTCTTCGAGGAGCGCCACCACCACCAGCACGTCACCGGGTCGCATGCGTCAGTAGTCGATGGCCGACCGCACGCGACGGCCGTTGAAGGAGAACTGGTTGAGGAAGGTGAGGTTGATGAGGACCGAGACGTCGACGACGTCGAAGCCAGCGCGGTTGCAGAGGGTCAGCGCAGCCTGCAGCGTTCCACCCGTCGCCAGCACGTCGTCGACCAGGAGCGCGCGGCCTCTTCCGTCCTTCAGCTCGAGCGTCGCCTCACCGTACTCCAGCGTGTAGGAATGCCCGTGGACCGGAGGCGGCAGTTTCCCCGCCTTCCGCATCGGCACGAAGCCCTTGCCGTGCTTCGCCGCGAGCGCCGCACCGAAGATGAAGCCGCGCGACTCGACGCCTACCACGACGTCGAGGTCGGCCCAGTCGACTTGAGCGCTCATTCGCTCGAGCGCCCTGGCAAAGAGCGCAGGCGTCGCGAGCACCGGCGTGATGTCTCGAAACAAGATGCCCTTCCTGGGAAAGTCGGGCACGTCGACGATGGCGGCTTTGATGGCGTCCACGGCGCCAAGGGTACACAAGCCCGCGAACTCAGGGCGGGCTGAATGCACACCGCACGAAGAAGCCCAGATGGCAGATCAGCTTTCGCACCACCGGCAACCAACAGCGCAGGGTGACGTTCGCCCACTGTGAGGAGCGGCCCATGCGTGCGTTACAGGCGGCAGTGGTGAGCGCAGTGCTGATGGCGTCGGGCGCCGCGAGCGCGCAGAGCCACGTCGAGCTCAACCTCTTCGGGTCCAGCTCGAGCTTGAGCTTCGGCTTCGGGGTCCACCACCACGCGAGACGGCAGTACGTGATGGCGCCGGCTCCGGTCTACGTGCAACCGCAGATTGTCTATCAACAGCCGCCCGTGGTGATGGCGCCGCCGCCGATGGTGCAGGCCGCGCCGGTCTCCGTCGCTCCGCCGCCGCCCGTCGTGGTGCAGCAACCGCCACCGCGGGTGGTGACGCGCACCGTGACGGCGCCAGCGCCCGAGCGCCCTGCGCTCATCGGCCTCAAGTACACGCCGGGGCTCTCGGGTGTCTTCACCTCGTCGCCTGGCGCGGTCAGTTTCAGCGGTGCGCGCTTCACGCACTCCGCAGGCCTCGAGGCGCGGCTGTCTCGCTGGTTCGCGTTGCGCAGTGACGTGGAGCTGCGCAACGACAGCCGGTCCTTCGACGTCATCGGCGCGAAGGTGTGGCTGGCGGGGGCCGACTGGGTCGTGAAGCCGTACCTCTCGGCCAGCCTGTCGGGCACCATGGTGGACTCACGGGCGAACGCGCTGACGGTGGGCGTGGTGGGCGCGGGCGGCGTCGACGTCTTCGTCGGCAAGCACTTCTTCCTCGAGGCCGAGGTGCGATATCGCGCGTTGCCCGGCTCGTGCTGCACCGAGGTGCCGCAGGTGACGGGCGTCGTCGGCGCAGGCGTCGCGTTCTTCTGACCTGTCGCTCGGCTCATGAGGACGGACCAGATGGGTCCCGTGCATTCGCCGTCGCGTCAGCTTGATCGTTGTCGCCGTTCAGCGGTCGGCCTTCACGTGCGCTGCGATGGCAGGACGAGAAGGCTCGCGCCGGGGCGCTCATCTTCGATGCAGCACGCAGAGCCCTCGGCGCTGCTTGGACAGGTTCGCTCGTCCGCCGGGCGCGACGAGCCACGCGGACCGTCCAACACGCCACCGAGCGTTTGCGTCGAGTCCACGAGAGGCGAGTGGTCCGCTCCGCATCAGCCCGCGTCGCGTGCCCGTGGACGAGGCTGGAGCCGCACATCGTCGGCCATCGCCACGGCCTCCATGAACTTCACGGCCCTGCACCGCAGGCGCGCAGAGGTACGGTTGGGCGAATCGCCGCGTTCTTCAACAGGCCGCCTGTTCCGCGATACACGACGGCCATGTCTTCAGACGTCGTCATCCTCTTCGGCGGCAGCTCTTCGGAGCGCCTCGTGTCGGTCGCTTCTGCGCAGAACGTGTCATCGCTGCTCCCCGACGCCGCGCTCTGGTTCCTGACGCGCGCGGGCGACGTTCACCTCGTCAGCCGCGCCGAGCTCGCGGCGCATCAGCGGCCGTTCGAGCGCGAGTTTACCCCGAGCACGCCGGCGGTCTTCCCGTCCATCGACGCCGCGCTCGATGCGCCCGGCACGAAGGCGCTCGTGTTCCTCTTCGCGCTGCACGGCGGTGAAGGAGAGAACGGCACGCTCCAGGCCCGCTTCGAGAAACGGGGCATCGGGTACACGGGCTCCGACGCCGCCTCGAGCGGCCGCGCGTTCGACAAGGCCGTCACCAAGTCGCTGCTGGGTGCGAAAGGCGCGCGCCTTTCGCCTGCCGACATCCTCGAGCCCGCTGACGCCGCGACGCTGGAGCCGAAGCTCGGCGCGCTCTTCGCCCGTGCGCCGCGCTGGGTCCTCAAGCCGGTCGCCGACGGCTCGAGCGTCGGGCTCGTGCACCTCAAGGCCGTGGACGAGGTGCCTGCCGCGGCGAAGACGATCGCAGGCCTCGGCCTCCGCTACCTGGCAGAGGCCTTCATCACCGGTCGCGAGCTTACCGTCGGCGTGGTGGACGAGCCGGGCGGACCGGTGGCTCTTCCCGTGTCCGAGGTGCGGCTGATTCCCGGTGGCGCGTTCGACTACGCCGGCAAGTATCTCGGCAAAGGCACCGAAGAGCTGACCCCGGCGCCCATCACGGATGGGCAGCGGCAGACCGCGCAAGCGCTCGGAGTGCTCGCGCACACGAGCGTGGGGTGCAGTGGCTACTCGCGCACCGACATGATCCTCACCGACGAGGGCCCCGTGTTCCTCGAGATCAACACCCTGCCCGGCCTCACGAAGGCGTCGTTCATTCCGCAGCAACTCGCCGCGGCGGGGAAAGACCTGCGCGCGTTTCTCGAGCGGCAGCTCCAGCTGGGTCGCGCCCGCCGACGCTGAGGCGCCGACTCGCTGCGATGAGACGTCGTCTGGACGTGTGCCGGATGCCGTCGAGACCGAGCGCTCGACTGTCGTGTGAGACGTCGCTTGCTCGAACCGGACACACGAACCGAAACGGCCCGCCATCCACGAGGGACAGCGGGCCGCAGGTCAGTCAGCCAGGGGTGACGTCAGAAGCAGGCGGTCTCGTACTGCACCGTCAACGTCTGGCCAGCCGCAGGCGTCGTCATCGCCGTGAAGCGCACCGCGTTGGCGGCGGCGTCGTAGCACCAGGCTCCAGAAGCCGGCGCTCCGTTCATGCACGCGCCGCCACCGGCGACCGGCATGTTGTTGATCTGCACGTTCAGCATGCGGCCACCGGTGAGGTCGGGCGAGGTGGCGAGGAAGAACATGGTGCGGAAGCCGAACGCCGTGCGGCCCAGACCCTGGAGCGCGGTCGCCCAGTTGTTGGTGCAGATCTCTTCGCGCACGCCGCCTGTTCTGGTGACCAGCGCGCCGTACCGCTGAGGGTCGCCGCCGCCATCGTAGGTGCAGCTGCCCGGCGCGCTCGAGAGGAACGGGCCGATCGCGCTCAAGGTGAACATCGAGAGCCGGTTGAAGCCCTTCACGTTGATGAGCCGGTTCTCGTAGTAGCTCAGCGGCTGGTTCGACTGATCGCCTGCGTCCGACACGATGACGATGGCGAGGTTGGCGTCGGTGCGGAGGAAGCCCGCGTTCTCGGTGACGATCTTCGGCGGCGTCAACGCCAGCACCGCAGTCTCGAGCGCCTGCTCCGTGCCTGAGCCATCGGTGCCGACGTTCACCAACTGCTGGAAGGCCTGACCGACGTTCGGCGTGTTCGACCGCAGAATCGGCCCGACCTGGTTCGGTTGCCCCGGCCGAATCGTTCTCAAGATGCCGTCGCCGCGGGTCGTCGGAGGAGGACACGGGAACCCGGGGGGACAGGCTTCTCCGGCCGTCGTGGTGATGACGCCAATCTGGTAGTCGACGCCAGCTGACGCTGCGTACTGGATGAACGAGCCGAAGTTCGTCGAGAGGCTCTGCTGCTTGTCACCCATCGAGCCCGAGTCGTCGACGACGAGCAGAATGTCGGCCTTCGGCTGCGTGTCCTGCATGAAGGTGTCGGTCTGCAGACCGCTCGGGTCACCACGGCCCTGCATGCCGACGAGGTACGTGACGGTCTGGCCCCCCTGCAGCACGTCGATGCTGACGGCGCCGGTGTCGCTGCCGACGTCGATGGGTGAGTAGCGCGCCTGGAAGGTGACGAGCTGACCGGCGTTGAGCGCGTACCCGTTGGTGGGAATCATCGGCGTCTGCGTGACGAAGAACTCGGGGCACGCCATGCCGCCAGCGCAGTTGGGGCCACCGGGCTGCTGACCGCCCGCGGCCTGCAGCGCGAAGTTCCGCAGCGTCACCGGTGAGGAGCAGACATTGTAGACGGTCAGCGTGCGGGGGGCGCTCGAGCAGCGCATGCCCGGCGGCGCGACGTACTTCACGGTGCCGAAGTCGAGGGGGTCAGGCGTCACGGCGAGACACGACGGGCCGACCGAGGTGCGCAGCGGCACCCGGGCCTGCGGGTTGGTCTGCGAGGTGACGTTGAACTGCAGCTCACCCGACAGCGTGGTGATCATCGTCGGCACGGGGCCGGGAGGCGTCACGCGCACGACGACCTGCCACGACTCCTGCGGCAGCAGCTCCTTCTCGGCGACCGGGCCACCGACGATCGAATAGGCAGGGTGGCTGCCGGCGGCGAGGTCGATGCCCGAGAGGAAGCACTTGTCGCCTGCGGCGGTGCCCAGGTTGGTGATGGTGATGGGCAGGTCCTTCGTGGTGCCCGGCGTCACCAGGCCGAAGTTCGCCGTCATCGGCGTCACGCGGTAGTTGCACGGCGGCAGGTTCTCCACATCGGCGGTGACCTGCAGCTTCACCTCGGGGTCCGAGCCGTCGTTCGAGTAGATGATGAGCTCGGCCTCTTTGCGGCCGACGGACTTCGGGCGCAGCGTCACCACGAGGTCGAGCGAGTTCTGGCCGGCCAGCGGCGCGATGCCCGTCATGGGATCGTAGTTGCTGAAAAGGCTGACCGAGAACTCGTCCATCTCGGTGATGGCGTTCTTCGGGGTGAGCTCGAACAGGGGCAGCTGACCGACCATGCCCGTCGACATCTCGACCGCGCCGAGGAAGAGGTTGAAGCTCGGGTCGGGCATGCGGGGCGGTACGCCGACGTTCTGCACGTTGACGCGGCGGTTGACCTGGAAGGTCGTATTGCCCGCGAAGAAGCCCACGCGACCGAAGGCGACGTTGGGCCGCGGCGTGACGCGAATCTTGGGGCCACCACCGGTGCACTCGAGGGTGATGGTGCCGTTGGGCGTCTTGTTGAGCCCGGTGTTGAACCGCAACGTCGACGCAGGCCGCGCGCCGAGACCCGAGGGGCTGCAGGCGACCTTCATCTTCGTGGGAACGCCACGGCCCGGCACGGTGAAGACCGTCGCATCGGCGCCCGGCGAGACCCGGTGGAAGTAGTCGGTAGGCATCGACGCCGTCACCGCCGTCAGCGTGATGGGCACGTTCGAGGTGTTGGTGAAGACGACCTCTTTGACGCTCTCGAAGCCCGGCGAGACGAGGCCGAAATTGAGGCGCGAAGGCGTCCACGAGAGGACGTCGTCGCTGCCGACCGCGCGAATGACGGCGTCGACCGGCGGGCAGCCGCCAGCCCCACGAATCTTCACGCGCGCCTGGTACTCGCGCTTCTCGGTCGGGGTGAAGGTGATCTCGACCTTGAACGTCGACATCGGCTGCACGGTGACGAGGCCAGGCAGGCCGGCGTTCTTGTAGCCAAAGGCCGCGGCGTCGTTGCCCGTGATGGGACCGGCTTCCCCCTGGGCGGTGACGTTCGTCGTGTTCTTGAACTCGAGCACGTACGAGAGCGTCTCGCCGACCGGCACGTTGCCGAAGTCGATGAGGTTCGGCAGCTCGCAGGCGCCTTTTTCTCCCTGGGCCTTCAGCGTGATGACGGCCTCGGAGTCTTCGGCGCGCGTGCCAGACGACACGAGCTTCAGCTTCGAGAGGAACCCGCCCTGAAGCGCCGTCGGGCTGAACGTCATGCGGAACTCGGCAGAGCCTCCAACCGGAATCTCGGTGTCGGGCTTGAAGTCGACGAAGAACGGCGCGCCGGCTTCGGTGTTCGGCGCAATCGACACCGCGTCGCCCTCGGTACGCACGAGCGAGTTGAGCGTCAACCGGCCCTGGCCCTCGTTGCGAACCGTCATGATCAGCGGCTTCGTCTCACCCACGAGCAACGTGCCGAAGTCGTACGTCGCGTCGCGCGAGCTGATCACCTCGCCGGTGACGCCGTCTTTCCAGACGACCTGCAGGTCGCCGAACCGGGTGACGACGCCTCCGCCGCCGCAGTTGCAGCCGGCCAGCGTGAGCGCGAGAAACAGCGACCCGAAGAGGGTGTGCGTTGACGGGGTTCGAAGCATGACAAGGACCTCAACTGTGCACGGGAGTGTGCGCTCCGGCCTGAATCGGGGCGAGAAGATGCTCAGGTGTGCGCAAGAGATCAACAGGTGCGACAACGCGAGGTGTCACCGCTTGTGGACAGGAAAATTTGGTCGCTGTTCATGGCGGCGGACTTGTGAGGTGCGCGGAGGGTGTGTAGACGATTCACTTCTGCGGCCGTGCAGGTGAGGAAGGCGCCTACTCGCCTCCTCAATGGGAGAAACGACACATGAAGCTGTCCGCTGCTGTCTGGAAGGCACTTGTCCTTGGCGTGCTCGTTGGTGGTGTCGCGGCGGTCACGCCGGCGTGCGGCCCGCCGAAGAAACCTGTCACCTGCAACGCCTCGAACTGTCCTGGCTGCTGCGACGAGAACGCGCAGTGTTTCACCGGCCTCGCTGACGTCGCGTGCGGAAACGGCGGCACGACGTGCACGGCGTGCCCGATGGGCCAGACGTGTGTGGCGTCCAGCACGGGCTCCGACGCCGGCAGCGGCGGTCGCTGCCTCTCGGGCGGCTCCACGGGCGGTGGTTCGGCTGGCGGCTCGGCGACCGGAGGCGGCACGGGCGGCAGCACGGCCGGCGGTTCGGCTGGCGGCACGGGCGGCGGCTCGGCGATGTGCAACGCGCAGAACTGCCCCAACGGCTGCTGCACCTCGACCGGCTCGTGCCAGAGCCCCGGAACGACCGCGCGATGCGGCACCGGCGGCGCGGCGTGCATGGCGTGCCCGAGCCGTCAGACGTGCGTCGCGGGCGCCTGCACGGCATGCCCTGGCTGCGTCGACCTCGCGACCGGCCGCTGTGAGATGGGCACCACCGCGAGCCTCTGTGGGAAGAGCGGCGACTTCTGCGCGAACTGCTCCGTGTCGAACGGCACCTGCACGAACCAGATCTGCGTCGGCAACATGTCGGGCTGCAACGCGACGAACTGCGCGAACGGTTGCTGCGACCAGGGCTCGGGTATGTGCGTGCAACCCAGCGCGCAGAGCGGCCAGCAATGCGGCCAGGGTGTCGCGGGCTCGCTGTGCACCTCATGCGCTTCCAACAGGTGTGACACCGACGGCGGCGTCTGCATCGGCGGCGGCATGGGCGGCGGCGCGGGCGGCGGCTTCCCCGGCCTCGACGGAGGCCTCTTCCCCGGAGGCTGCGACGCGACCAACCCCTGCCCCGCCGGCAGGTGCTGCGCGCCGCTCGTCGGCCAGTGCATTTCGCCGATTCCCTTCGTGTTCCCGGCCTGCGGCATGCCGGCGGTCTGCTGCAACGGCCTGATGGGTGAGATGTGCACTGGCGGCGTCTGCCAGTAACTCGAGGCCGCTGATCGTCGTGCGGGCGGCTGGAGGCGACTCCGGCCGCCCGTCTCATTTCAAGACCTGCTCGGAGAGTCCGATGAACCGCTACATTTTTCCTCTCGTCCTGGCTCTGCTCGGCGGCGTGGTGCTCGCGTCATCGTGTGGCCCGACGCGCACCTGCACCGCGACGACGTGCACCGGCTGTTGTGACACGACTGGGGAATGCCGCTCGGGCTTCGACAACTCGGCCTGCGGAACCCGGGGCGGCGCGTGCGGCACCTGCGGCCTCGGGCAGACGTGCCTGTCGGGAGCGTGCTCCATCACCGGCTCTGGCGCTGGCACCGCGACGGGCGGCGGCTTCGGCGGCACGGGTGGCGGCTCCACGGCGGGCGGTGGCACTGGGGGTGGCGTCACGCCGTGCAACTCCACCAACTGCCCGGGGTGCTGCGCGACCGGCGGTCAGTGCTTCACGGGCCGCGGCGACGGCGCGTGTGGCACGAACGGCGCGAGCTGCGTGGCGTGCGCCCTCGGGCAGGCGTGCACCCCACTCGCGGTCGGAGGCCGTTGCCTCAGCTCAGGTCCCGGTGGTGGCAGCGCGGGTGGCGGAAGCTCCGGCGGCGGGAGCGCGACCGGCGGTGGCTCGGCCGGCGGCTCGACGGGTTGCTCGCCGCAGACCTGCCCCAACGGCTGCTGCTTCAACGGCCAGTGCGAGACCCCGACGACCGCGCGCTGTGGCCGCAATGGCGTCGTGTGCACCGCGTGTCAGCCGACGAATACCTGCGTGAACGGCGCCTGCGCGCCCTGCACCGGCTGCGTCGACAACACCGGAACCTGCGTCGTGGGAACGTCGAACACCCTCTGCGGCAGAAACGGCGACTTCTGCTCCAACTGCACCCAGCAGAGCCGCACCTGTCAGAGCGGCACGTGCCTTCCACCGCCTCCTCCGTGCACCGCGCAGAACTGCGCAACCGGGTGCTGCGATTCGATGTCGGGCGCCTGTATTCCTCGCTCCTCACAGACCGCGACCCTGTGTGGCCAGGGCTCGGCCGGCGCGCTGTGCGTGGCGTGCGGCTCGGGCGCCTGCAACACCTCGTCGGGGAGCTGCTCGACGGGCGGCCTCGACGGCGGGCTCCCACCATTTCCCGACGGAGGGCTCGGCTCGTTCTGCTTCCCCGGCACGCCTCTGTCCTGCGGCGCAGGGGACTGCTGCTTCCCCCTCAATGGCTTCGGCATCTGCGCCACCATCGGCAACCCGAACCTGCTCGGAGGCACCACGTGCGGCGTCAGTCGCATGGACTGCAACCCGATGACGTGCAGGACGAACCAGACGTGCAGCGCGTCGGGCTTCTGCCAATAACGCGCAATGGTGTCGGTCTTGCAGACGCAAGCGGCTCCATGACGAGACTGAGCGAAAACTGGCAGTGGGCGGTCGTTGTCCTCTGGAGCGGTTGTTCGCCCATGGTGACGCCGCCGCCCGTCGACGCAGGCGCGAGCTCCGATGCGGGCGTCATGGTGGACGCAGGGCTGCTGCAGCCGGACGCTGGCAGCACCGACGCCGGCGTCGACGCTGGCGTCGTCGTGCCGCTCGGCTGGGGGCGCACGGCCAACGCGCCTGGAACCGTCGGCCTGTGGGGCACCGTGTTGGCGTTCGACCCCGTCGGCCGCCGCTTCATCCTCCACGGCGGAAACCGCGCGCCGATGGGCAGCGTGCAGAACGAGACGTGGAGCTTCTCCATCGACAACGCGACGTGGACGAAGCTGGCGACCAGCGGCGCGACGATGCCGTACCGGTACTGTCACTGCACCACGTACCTGCCGGCCCAGCGCCAGGTGCTCGTCACCGGCGGCCGCAACACCAACGCCACCGTCGACACCGCGTTCACGCTCGACCTGCAGACGCTCGAGTGGGCTGAGATTGCTGGCACGGTGCCGAACGGCGGCATCGGCTGCAACGCGCACTGGGTGCCGGCGCTCAACCGCGCCATCGTCTTCGGTGGTGATGGCTCGGGAGGCGTCAACAACCGCACCTGGTCGTACGACCCCGTGGCGCGCGCCTTCACGCAGCTGATGCCGACGACCCGGCCTCCCGCGCGCCGCGACGCGATGAGCATCTTCGAGCCGATGACAGGTCGGGTGATGCTCTTCGGCGGCTCCACGCAGATCATGCAGAGCTACCTCGACGACGTGGCCACCTTCGATGGGACGAACTGGACACTGCCGACGATGCTGGGCACGCGCCCGACGCCGCGACGCTACGGCGCGACCGGGTTCGATGCCGTGAATCGGCGGTGGATCATCTTCGGCGGCACCAACGACGCCGACGACTTCGACGACACCTGGGTCATCAGCCCGACCACGCTCGCGTTCGAGCGCCAGAGCCTGACCGGCGGCCCCTCTCGCCGGGGCTTCTCGGCCTCGGGCCTCGACGAGCTGACCGGCACCCTGTACGTCTTCGGCGGTTTGAGAACGTCGAACTTCGCGTCGAGCACCGAGGGCTGGACCCTTCGTCTGCCTCCATGACCTGGCGTCTCGCGCTCGCGCTCCTGGTGCTTCATGCGTGCGGCGCGCCGAGGCCGTCGGTGCCCGACGCGGGCGGCTGTGTCGAGTCCCTCACGCCGGGCACCACCGACACGCCTGACGCAGGCTTCGTGGCCTTCGTCGACGGGCAGGAGGTGGAAGTGCACGCGGGGCCACAGGGTGGCTTCCACGTCTTCGTCGGCGTCGAGACGAGCGGGCGCCCCCGCGCTGGCACGCTGACCTGGACCCTCCGCTCCACCGCTGGGGTCGAGCTCGCCGCGCGCACTCTCGACGTCTCGGGCCTGTTGCTCGAGGACCTCTCGTGTGGCTGGGCCCGCCGTCGCGACGTGTTGATCTTCAGCCGCACCGATGAGGTGCCGCAGTACCGGGGCGTGCCGGCGCAGCTCGGCCTGTCGGTCGACGTCACCGGTTCCGCGCCTCGGGTCTGGTCCGCGCGGGTCGTTCCCCGCTGACCGACCCGCAACGTCGTTGACCTCCAGCCGGCCGACCAGCCTCCCTGGTCACGCGTGGACGTGGAGCCCGAGCGCCTTCGATGCGAGCGCCGAGAGCACTTCCGTCGAACATTGGCTGCAGGCGGGCCTCGGCTGCGGCAGGCGGTGCGAACGAGGCGCGCTGGAACCGAGGCAACGCGTCGTCGGCCAGCAGTGAGGCCGGGGTGAGCCGGGACCTGAGCGGCCCACCGCTCCTGGCCGCCGACCCCGTGAGACGACCCCTGCGGCCTTCGCCGCGATGACTTCCACGCCGTTCGTCGACGACGTTGTCACATGACGCGAGGAGCGTCGGGTCGACGACGGCAGCACGTGAAACGCTCCGTCGGCTCGCCAGTGGGCCCGTCGTCGCGCCGTTCGGGCTCGGCGGTTGGGCGGACGACAGGGTGGCCGCTCGGGCACGGGTACTTCCCGACGACGAGCGGCAGACCATCCCCGGTGACGATGAGCCGGTTGCCGTCGAGCACGCGGGTGATGACACACCCGCAGCCGAGCTCGACCTCTGCGTCGACCCGTCCATCGGCCCGCGGCGTGGACTTCACCAGACGTCGGGCGGCGTGAGCGCTCATCTCGTCTCAGGGTAGCAGGGTGCGCGCGAAGCTCCCTGATGGAGGCTCTTCACCACGCCGATGACCATCACCAGCCGCTCGCCGGAAGGCTCATCGGCGTGGTGCAGCTCCCGCGCAGGTCCTGACAGCACGGTCATTGCGCTCCCCACCGCCGCCCACTTCGCATAGCAGCCCCTCGACGTGTCGCTCCCCCGCCGCCTCAAGTCGCTCGACCTCCTCACCGGCCGCGGGCGGCAGACGTCTCTGCTCAAGCTCTGTCACGCCGGCCGGCTGGTCGGCGGGCTCTCGGTGGCGTGGCAGGTGACCCCCGACGAGGCCATCGGCGCGGTGACGCACGTGATGGGCGGGCTGGCGGCGAAGCTGAGGGTGCTCGACGTGCGTGGCGTCAAGCCGATGCAGCTCGAGGTGCGCTTCGAGTCGGCGCCCGACGTGCTTCGCGAACACGAGGGCCCGCGCGTCGTCACCGAGAAGTGGGACGTGGAGGACGTGCCCGGCCTCGTGCACAACCTCAACGACCTCTACCGGCAGGCGCGCGATGTTCGGCCGGTGGTGGTGCTCGGTGAGTGGGATGACATGGTGCACCTGTGGGCCGTGCCGAGACCCGCGCTTCGTGAGCTGCTCGATGACGGCCTGCTCGACGACGCGCGCAACGTGCAGGCGCTTCGTTCCATCGTCGAGGACTGAACCACCCCCCAGCGCGGTGCCCTCGCGCCGTGGAGACGAGCACCACCGGCTCATCGCGAGCGCCATCGGCCAGACGCGAGACCAGTGGTTGGGGCGTGGTTGGGCCACCGCCTCGAGCAGCTCCAAAGAGGATGTCGGTCCGCGGCTCGGCGTCAACCGTTCGCACGGCGCACGCGAGGCCGTCGCGGCAGGCCACCCACCGAGCACTGGCCGTCTCGATCTGCAGGCGAAGGGGTGTCCCTCCCAGTCAGGACGTCTCGTGCCGCAATGGCCGCTCATCAGGACCCCGAACCGGGTTGACAACGAGGGCACTCGCCCCGACACCTCGCCCATGAGCGTCAGCACGAAACCCTGGCACGCGACCGACGCCGAGACCGTGGTGGCGGAGCTGAAGAGCAACGTCTCGGCGGGGCTGGCTGCAGCCGACGCGCAGGCCAGGTTGAGCCGTGACGGCGAGAATCGTCTCACCGTCAGCGCCGGCCCGTCTGCGTTCCGGCGCTTCCTCTCGCAGCTCACGCAGCCCCTGGTGCTCATCCTCGTCGTCGCCGCGGTGGTGAAGCTGTTCCTCCAGGACCCGATCGACGCGGCCGTCATCGGCATGGTCGTGCTGCTCAACGCCATCATCGGCTACCTGCAGGAGTCCCGCGCGGAGCAGTCCATCGCGGCGCTCGACAAGCTCGTCGTCAGCGAGGCGACGGTGATTCGAGACGGGGCGAAGCAGCGGGTTCATTCGCACCAGCTCGTGGTCGGCGACCTCGTCGTGCTGCAGTCCGGTGACGGCGTTCCAGCCGACCTGCGGCTGCTGAGCACGCGGGAACTCCAGGTCGAAGAAGCGGCGTTGACGGGCGAGTCGGTGCCCGCGCAGAAGACGTTGCCCTCGCTCCCGGCCGACACCTCGCTCGGTGACCGCACCAACCTCGCCTTCGCCGGCACGGCCGTCACCTTCGGAACGGGCACAGGCATCGTCGTCGCGACGGGCGACCGCACCGAGACCGGTCGAATCGCCGGCATGCTCGCAAAGGTCGCGCCGACGTCGACGCCGCTGACGCGGAAGATTGAAGGGCTCTCGAAGCTGTTGCTGTGGGTCATCCTCGCGGTCGCCGCGGCCCTCGTCATCATCGAAGTCTTCGTCAAAGGCGCGGTCTGGACCGAGGCGTTCGACGCGGCGGTCGCCCTCGCCGTCGGCGCGATTCCCGAGGGGCTCCCCGCCGCCGTGACGGTGTTGCTCGCCGTCGGCGTGTCGGCGATGGCGCGTCGTGGTGCGCTGGTGCGCAAGCTGCCCGCCGTCGAGACGCTCGGCGGCACGACCGTCATCTGCTCCGACAAGACAGGCACGCTCACCGAGAACCAGATGACCGTGACGCACGTGTGGGTGGCTGACGCGACCTTCACCGTGAGCGGCGTCGGGTACGAGCAGCCCGGGGCGCTCGAAGGCCCCGCCGACTCACGCGCGCTGGCGCTCGACTGCCTGCTCGGCGCCGCGCTCTGCACCGACACCCGCCTGGTGGTGGCCGAGGGTCGAACGAAGGTCGAAGGCGACCCGACCGAAGCGGCGCTCCTCGTCGCCGCGAAGAAGGCCGACCTCACGGAGCGCCTCGCGAAGAGCCACCGCCGCCTCGACGTCCTGCCGTTCGAGTCGCAGCACATGTTCATGGCGACGCTCGTCGAGAGCGCCGACGGTGTCGTCGCCTGGGTGAAGGGCTCCTCGGACGCCTTGCTCAAGCGCTGCGACACCACCGCCTCGACCGAGGGGACCGCGCCCTTCAACCTTCATCGGGTCACCGCCGAGGTCGAACGGCTGGCAGGAGAGGGCTTGCGGGTGCTCGTCATCGCCCGAAAGATGCTCGGCGCGACCGAGCGTGAGGTGACGCATCAGCACCTCGACGAGAACCTGGTCTTCGTCGGCCTGGTGGGGATGATCGACCCGCCCCGGGCCGAGGCCACCGCGGCGATCGCGAAGGTTCAGCACGCCGGCATTCTGGTGAAGATGATCACCGGCGACCACGCGGCCACGGCGTCGGCCGTCGCCTCACGCCTGGGCATCAACGGAAAGCGCGATGCGTCCGAGAGGCTGGTCGCCATCACCGGGCTGCAGCTCGACCGGGTGGACGACGCCGCGCTGCCCGCGCTCGCGCACGAGGTGGCCGTGTTCGCGCGGGTCGCTCCCGAGCAGAAGCTCCGGCTGGTGAAGGCGCTTCAGAGCCGCGGCCACATCGTCGCCATGACGGGCGACGGCGTGAATGACGCGCCGGCGCTCAAGCAGGCCGACCTCGGCATCGCCATGGGCAAAGCCGGCACCGACGTCGCCCGCAAGGCCTCGTCGATGATCCTCACCGACGACAACTTCGCCACCATCGCCGCCGCCGTCGAAGAGGGCCGGTCGGTCTTCGAGAACATGCTCAAGTTCCTCGCGTGGAGCCTGCCCACGAACGGCGCGCAGGGCTTCACGCTGCTCATCGCGGTGGCCGCGGGCGTCAACCTGCCGATTCTGCCCTTGCAGATGCTGTGGGTGAACATGGCGACGGCCGTGCTCATCGGCACCGCGCTCATCTTCGAGCCGCGGGAAGACGACCTGATGAACCGGCCCCCGCGCGCCGTCTCGACGCCGCTGCTCGATGGCGCGTTGCTCTTCCGCATCGCGTTCGTCTCGGTCATCTCGGCCGCGCTCGTCTTCGCCGCGTGGCACTGGGCGCTGGTCGTCGAGAAGTTGTCGATTGAGGCGGCGCGCACGGTGGCGGTGAACGCCATCGTCGTCGTGGGGGTTGGCTACCTCTTCGCGTGCCGCTCGTTGACGCAGCCCATCTGGAAGGTGGGGCTCTTCACCAACCGGTGGGTGTGGCTGGGCTCCATCGTCATGCTCCTCGTGCAGCTCGCCTTTACTTACGCGCCGTTCATGCAGCGGCTCTTTCACACCGCCGACCTGGCCCCCATCTGGTGGGTGCGGCTGACGGCGGCCGGCTTCATCGTCTTCGCCATCGTCGAAGCGAAGAAGCTCGTCAGTCGCCGGGCGTGAGCCGGATTTCCAGACGACGGACGGGTTCGAGTCTGGCTGACGGTTCCATCGCGATCGTTCAGGCGAAGGGCCCGAGGACGCACCAACGCTGGTAAGGCCTCGGAGGGTTGTCGCTCACCTGTGTGTCGGGTCTGGTGCGGAGGCTGCTGCTCTTCGGCTGAGGGGCTGCGCAGCAACGCCACCTTGAAGCTGCTACACACCCGCTCGTGAAGACCACCAGCCAGCGAATCCTGGTGACGGGCGCGACGGGCTTCGTCGGCCGCGCGCTCATCCCCGCGCTGCTGGAAGAGGGCTACACGCTTCGAGCGACGTCGCGTCGGCCGGTGCGCGGACCTTCAGTCGACCGGCTCGAGTGGGTCACCTGCGACGTGAGCCAGCGCGGCGATCTCGACCGGGCCATGGAGGGCGTCGACGCGGTCTTCTTCCTCGTGCACTCGATGGGCGGCGGCTCGCACGACTACGCGGACACCGAGCGGAAGACCGCGGTGGGTGTCCGCGAGGCGGCCGCGCGCGCAGGCGTGAAGCGCATCGTCTACCTCGGTGGCGTAGCGCCAGCGGGAGAGGTCTCGGAGCACCTCAAGAGCCGGCTCGCGGTCGGTGAGTTGCTGCGCGCGGGCTCCGTGCCGGCGCTCGAGCTGCGCGCCTCGATGATCATCGGCGCGGGGAGCGCGTCGTGGCAGATCGTCCGCGACCTCGCGATGCGGCTGCCGGCGATGCTGCTGCCCTCGTGGACGGCGTCTCGCACCTGCCCCATCGCGCTCGCGGACGTGGTGGTGGCGCTGGTGAGGGCCCTCGAGCTGCCGCTGCCCACGAGCGCCTGGTACGACATCCCCGGGCCTGACGTGGTGAGCGGCCGACAGATCCTCTCGACCATCGCCGCGCTGCGGGGCCGCCGGGTCCCGAGCGTGTCAGTGCCGTTCTTGAGCGTGTCGCTGTCGTCGTGGTGGCTCAAGCTCGTCACCCGCGCAGACTTCTCACTCGCGAGGGAGCTCGTGCTCGGCTTCAAGGGCGACCTGCTGCCGACCGACGCGCGGTACTGGTCCGAGATCCACTACGAGCCGTGCTGGAACTTCGAGGAGGCTGCGCGACAGGCGCTCGCCGACGAGCGCTTCGAGGGTGGCCTGCGCGGCGTCGCCGGAGCGCTGGAAGAGGCCGTCGTGCAGTTGGTGTCTCCGAAGTCGCGGAGCTGACCCCGGCTCAGCGTGCCTTCGGAGCACACTCTCCTTCACCTTCGTAGTGGCCGACGGTGCGCGCGAGGGACGTGACGAAGTCGCGCAGGTTCTTCACGCTCGAGACGCTACCGGTGCCGTACTGGCCCGCCGGGAGCGAGGTCAGCTGCACGGCCTGCAGTTCGTCGAGCGTCACCTTGTTGTCTGCGTTGAGGTCGGCACTCGCGATGGCGTCGAAGCGCAGCTTCGTGTCGGGCGACTGCAGGTCGTCGTAGAAGAAGTGGTCGCCATGAATGGTGAGCTGCGCGGTCGTGGTGGTCCCGACGGTCAGCATGACCCCCTTCCCGCCCATCTCGGCCTTTTCACAGTCGAGGTAGTTCGTGTCGCTCGTGAAGGTCCACTCGAAGGTCTTGGTCACCGCGCCCTTGGTCGCCGCGCCGATGACGAGCAGGCTGGCGTTGCGCGACTTGAGCAGCGCCAGGTCGGCGTCGTCGATGTTGCCCGCCGTGACGTTCGCGTCAGGCGCGATCGCGTAGCTGACCTGCTCGTATTTCCCCGCAGGGATCGAGGCCGAGTACACCTCGACGGGGCCCTTCCTGGTCAGGTCGTAGGCCTTCGCGCCGGGCTGCTTGGAAGCGACCGTGCCCTTCGCATCGGCGACGGTGATGTCTTTGAAGACGAGAAGAAACTTCGAGTACTTCACGCTCCAGCCATCGACCAGGCCGTTGGCGATGCCGACCTGAGGGGGCAGCTTGTCTTCGATGTACTCCTCGCCCCAGGTGGTGAACTTCACGACCGACACCGGAGGCTCACAGGCCGACAGCACAGTGACGAAGAGCAACGCGGCGGTGATTCGAGTCATCGGGTTTCTCCAGTGGGTGTGGCTTCAGTTGGACTGCCAGGAAAGCTGGTAGCTGCCGGTGTCTTCGACGCCTCGGTCGAAGCCGTTCGACGCAGGGCTGACGGGGTCGAACACCACGACGCCAGACGGGCCGGGCATTGCGTTGCTCTTGTCGAACTCGACGCGAGAGAGCATCACGCCGAGGTCGATGCTCATTCGAACCGTGCCTGGAGCGCTGTCCACCTCGCGGTCGAACGTGATCCCCTCGAGCGCTGCGGGAGGCTTGAAGAGGCCCGTGTCGAACTTCACGGTCTGGCCGGTCTTCGTTGCGGTCCCCGTGATGCGAAGTCCAGTCATTGCGTAGGTGAGCTGGGCGGAGCCGTACGAGCCCGTGACGGCGTTGGCCGTTCCCCAGGCTCGCGGGGCGCGAAGGGCGAGGTCGACGTCGATGGGCGCGAGCACCTCTCCCAGCGCCTCACCGGCGATGTAGTGGCCCGGGTGCGCGTGCGCGGTCGAGATGAGCCACGACATCGGGTCGAAGCGCTGGCCGATGAGCACCTTGCCCGTGAAGAAGCGCAGCGACGACAGCGACGCCGTGCCTGCGAGGTCCGTCACGGTCCACCCGGTGTCGAGCGCGGCCGTCGGAGCGACGACGACGACCTCGATGGGGAACGAGCGGCGGGTCTGCGCCGTCATCGGCATGCCGCAGCCCAGTGACGACGCCAGCACAGCGAGAACGAGGACTCTCATAGGTGGATCTCAACGGTGACGAAGAGGCTGCGAGGGCTGCCCGCCGTGAAGTGCCGCGCGGGAACGAGGCTGGCCGTCTGCGTGGTGTCCCAGCTCGAGACGTAGGTGAACTCGCCGTCGCGCCAGCGCGAATCGAGCAGGTTCTGCACGTCGAACACGAACTCGAACGCCCGCCACCGCACTGATGCGCGCGCGTCGGCGAGGAAGACGGGCCGGGAGAAGTCGTTGAACGGCAGTGGGCGCGCCCCGATGAAGGTGAGGCCTGCGCCGACCCGGCCGGTGACGCGCTGCTCCCCGACGGTGAAGACGTGGCTGTAGCTGGTGTCGAGGCGCCCGACGAGCGGCGCGAAGTACGGCAGAAGCGCTCCGGACGTGGTGATGCGAGCCGTCGCGACGGTGAAGCTGCCGGAGACGAGCCAGCCCTCGAGCGGCTTCGCGGTGACGATGAGGCTCGCGCCACCACGGAGCGATGGACCCAGCGAGACGGTCGTGCCCACCACATGATCGAAGAAGACGTCGTTCGACACCTGCGAACCGAACAGCGCGAGCTTCGTCACCACGCGAGTGAAGTCGAACGACGCACCCAACTCGGCGCCGCGAACACTCACGAAGGGGGCCGTCTCACCATCAGCGAGCGCGCGCGCCTGCGGAGACCGGAACCCATCACCATAGTTGCCGTACAGGCGAACGTGCGAGCCGAGCTGCCGCTCGATGGCGGCCTTGAGGCCCCAGTGCACCCCGAACGAGGCCTTGCGCACCGCGGGCAGCGTCGTATCGAGAATGCGGGTGTTGGGTCGAAGACCCGGGTGGCCATCGAACACCTCGAAGCCGATGGCATCAGCGCGCCCGCCCAGCATGAAGCGCCAGGGCCCTGGCGCGATGGACACCTCGGTCCACGCGTTGGCGGCGCTCTGGACGATGCGCGCGGCGACCTGCTCTCCCGTCGCGGCCGTGTCGACGTCCCGATAGCTGCGCTGCGATTGCTCGATGTCGTCACGCCGCCCGCCGACCCCGAGGTCGACGGAGATCGTCTGGCCAGACACGTCGAGGTGGCGATGGTGTTCGACCCTGGCGCCGACCAGACCGTCACGCTGCGTCTGCTCGAGCCCGTCCCCTGTCGGGCTGGCGACGAAGCCGGTGAAGTTGTTGCGCAGCCGAAGGTCCGAGAGCACGCCGAACACCTCGACGTTCGTCCGCCCCGTGTCGCCGGGGAGCTCTGCCCCGAGCAGCAGCTGGTGTCGTGACGACGAGCCGCCCTGAGCCGAGCCGAACGCATCGAAGAAGCCCGCGTTGCCCGCGACGAAGGTGTCTTCGCGAACCACCCCGGGAGAATCGAAGCGCCCGACCGCGCTCCCGATGACGGCGCGCAGCTTCACGCCATCGAGGGGAATGACGAGCTGGCCCAACATCGAGGCGCGGCCGAACGCGCGCTGCGGGCCAAAGCCGTCGCCTCTGACCAGCTCGAGCGCAGCGAACGTCTCGGGCGCATCGAACGGCCGGAAGCCCGCGAAGAGCCGCTGCCGATTGAACGAGCCATACGAGCCCGCGACGGTGAGGCCCTTCTCTTCGAGGCCCAGCTCGTAGCGAACCGTCCCCGCGACGGCGAAGTCACCCTGCCAGGCACGGTAGCTGCCCTCGGTGACGCGCACCTCGCGCACGGCGTCCGCGATGAGCCAGTTCAGGTCGGCGTAGCCGAGCGCGTGCAGGTGCGAGACCTCGTTGACCGGCAGCCCCGCGACGTTCAGCTCGACGTCCTGCCCGTGCACGGCGTCGAAGCCGCGGAGGAAGAGCTGGTGCGCCTTGCCTTCTCCGGAGTGCTGCGAGGCGACGAGACCGGGCACGAGGCGAAGCAGGTCGACCACGCCCGTGCGTGGCGCGGCTTGAATGACGTCCTGCGAGATGACGACCTCGGACGCGCTGCGAGCGAGCCGGCCCGAGCGCACCACCGTCTCACGAACGGCTGGGATGCCACCGTCGCCTTCCGGCCTGCCGCCGTCCACCTCGACGTCATCGTCGTCGATGCCGCCATCGAGTTCGTGGGCGAACGCCGCCGTCGCGCTCAACGCGCAGACGAAGACGACGATGTGGCGTTGCCACCGCATGAAAGGGACCTCGTTGGTTCGAACGGCGCCTCACTCCGCGAGCGCGAAGGAGACGACCCTGCGGACAGACGCGAACGGGTGCTGCGTCGTCGCGCTACGGGCCCTGCGGTTGTTCAGCCGTCCATCGGGCGCTCGTCGACGGAGCACGCTGCTGGTGCGGCTGAGGCTGATTCAACGCGACAGCAAAGAAGACGGGCTCGACGGCGACTGACGGCGTGGTGAAGGACGCGAGCTGATGCTCGAGCGAGCCTTCTCCGTGGCGCGAGTCATCAGGCATGCTGGAGCCGTGGTGATGATGCGCGTGCCCGCCACGGTGCTCGAAGCGATGCAGCAGGGGCGCGACGACGAGCCCGAAGGCCAGCACCAGCAGGCCAAGCAGGGCAAGGTCGCGGCGGTCACGACAGGTCACCGCCATCGGCTTAGCAGACGCGCGCCCCCCCGTGGCGGGTTCTCGCCTCAGCCGTGCTGCCATGTCCGGGACCCGCGAGGTGATCATCACCCTTCCTGGAAACCGCCGTGTTGCCGACCACTTCGGGAAGCAGGTCGTCCGCACGGACCAATCCGGCGACGACGACGACGATGCTACGGCCCGGTCGCCTCTTCAGATGTTTCTGGCGTGCGCCGAGCAGCTCGACCGATTCGAAGGGCGCTCCGCGTCTGGTCGGCACGAGCAGCACCACCGCCCCCGCCAGCCCGAGCGACGCAGCGATGCTGTCGAGTGGCCCCGTGCGCGCAGAGAGCAGCGAGCCCTCGTCCTCGCCTTCGAAGCGGCCGCGCCACTCGAAGGTGGTCACAGGCTCACGCGCAGCGACAGGCTACCCGTTGGGGCGCTCTGGTGGCACCCGCCGAGGAGGCACCCTGGGAACCGGAGCGACGGGACACTCGGCGCACGGCCCGGCGAGCGGCACGCGCAGCACCTGCCCGACGCGGAGCAGCTGGTTCGTCAGGTGGTTCTTGCTCTTGAGCTTCGAGACCGAGCTGCCGTACTTCACGGCGATCGCCGTCAACGTGTCGCCTCGCCTCACGCGATGCAACGCCACGTTCTCGTCGGGCCGCGCGGGCATCAACGGCGCCAGGCGGAAGGCCAGCTCCTGGGCCCGGGGGTTCCAGTACCGAACATGGAAGTGGTCGCGGTGCCTCGGCGCGTGGTGGAACACCGAAGACCGTCCCGCCTTGAACAACGAGTCGAGCCACGCCCGGTCCTCTCCCTGCTTGAGCGCGTACGCGTAGAGAACGTTCTGCACGCGCCAGTCGAGGAGCACGAAGTGGACGTCACCGTGAATGAGCAGCGCCTTCACGAAGGCCCAGTTCATCGCGACATCCATCACCTTCTCGCGCTCCCGGACCCGGTAGGGCTCTGCGCCGGGGTAGAAGAGCCCGATGTCGACGTCGCGGCCGCTCTGGTGCGTGCGGTGCGGCGGCAGAAAACCACCCTCGGGGCCGCTCACCTGGCCGACCCGGACCGGCGCTCCAGAGGGGAACCAGGCGCGAAGCTGGTTCGCCGCGCCGATGACAGCGTCGGCGGTCTCTTCGGTCGTCCAGCAGGACTGGGGAACGATGACCGACCACGCGCCGCCGTCGGCCGGCTCAGGAAAGGGGATGGCGTTGATGAGCCGTCCCTCTTCCGACAGGCCCACCGAGATGGAGCCAAGCGCCGCGGGGTCTTCGAGCCAGAGCCGGCCGAGCTCGGCGTCCGAGAGATCGAGCGTGAAGCGGTAGCCGGCGTCGAGGAGCGCCTGCTGCGCCAGCGCCTCGGTGGGGCCCACCTCATCGACGACGTCTGGCCGAACGTCGCGACCCTCTTCGACTTCACCATCGGGCTCGAGGTCGAGCGGCTCGGCGCCAGCGAGACGGGCGAGGACGATGACGACGAGGAGCGCGGACCGGAGCAAGGAACGGACGCATAGCCTCGATGGAGGGTCGCCGCCCAGTCCCACGACGATTCTCCCGACCCTGCGCGGGGCCCTGTCCTGGACGGCCCTGAGTGCGGCACGTCAGCGTGTCGAGCCTTCCTGTCGTTCGAGCGCGTCGATGAGGCGCCACACCTCACGCGTGGTGAACGCATCAGCGAGCGCGCGCGCCATCTGGCCACACCCGCGCGGCACGCCCTGGGGCGCCGCCGGCGTGTTTCGGGTCTCGTCCATCATCCACTCCGACAGCGGCGCTCCCGCTTCGATGGGCGTCTGGACGCGCTGGTTGATGACCATCGATGCGGCGTCTGGCCTCACGTACGCGGCGCTGACGAAGCGGGTGGGAATGCTGCGCTGAGAGATCTGCTCCATCGTCAGCGTCGTCCCCTGTGGAATGTCGACCGCCGCGACGACGATCGGCACCAGGCGCCACGCATCGACCGTCGGCTGGGAGTGCTGCCGCGCCACCAGGAACGCCACCGGCGCGCCCACGATGAGGCCAGCGCCAACCCCGAGCGCCATGGCCAGCACCAGGCTCGAGCGACCTGGAGCGCTCATTTCGAGCTCCGCGCTTCGAGCTGCTTCACGAAGGCCGTCACCGAGACGTCGCCCACCAGGCCCAGGGAGCGAGCCGTCGCATTCGCCGCCTCCGCGCAGGCCGCGTCGACCGACGGCTGGGCGATGGGGACGATCTCGACGTGGCCTCGATCGACCAGCTCTCCGCGTGAGAGCGGCGCCAACAACGTCTTGCCGACGAGCGTGCTGCCCTCGGGGCCGAGCACGGCGTGGCCCGTGACCAACTGCTCAGGCACCTCACCGACGACCAGGTCGTTCGCGCTGAGCACCGTACCGGCGCGAACATCGCGGGCGCCGAGCGCGACGGCCTTCAACACCCAGCCACGTTTGAGCCGCGTCATCCTTCGCTCGGCGATGAGGTACCCGCCGCCACCGCAGAGGCCAATCACCGCGAGCGCCGTGACGACGCCGGCGACGAGGTGCAAGCTCCGCTCGCTCGTTGGTTCGTTCATGCGCGCAGCTTCACCAACTCGGCGCGCGCCGACCATCGCTTTCGGCGAACAGTCAGGCGGAGCTGAGGCACGCGGCGACCTGCGCTCCGACGCTCAGAGCTTCACGAGCGCTGCGCTCTTTGCCCACAACTTCTCGGCGAGCGCGTCGTCTCTGCCCAGCGCAGCACATTCCTTCGGCCGGTTCTTCTCGAAGTACAGGCACGTCTTCCCTTCCACCTCGGGCGAGCTCGCCAGGTACGTGATGGTCTGGCCGCCCTCTTCCGGGGAAATCAGGAACAGCGCCTTCACCACCGCGAGGATCGGCTTCGCCCAGCCCGGCGCACCGGACCAGATGTTCGTCGCGACACCTCCGGGGTGGAGCGCGTTCACCGTCACGCCTTTGCCCCCGAGCCGCTTCACCAGCCCGCGCATCATCAGCACGTTGGCCAGCTTCGAGCGCGAGTAGGCGCTCATGATGCTGTAGCCGCCCTTCTCGAAGCCGAGGTCGTCGAGGTCCATCGAGCCGCGATAGTGACTCGCCGACGACACCACCACGATGCGCGACGGCGCGCTCTTCACCACCAGGTCGAGCAGCAGGTTGGTGAGCAGGAAGTAGCCGAGGTGGTTGAGCGCGAAGGTGTGCTCGATGCCGTCCTTCGTGACGCCACGCTCGTTGAAGACGGCGCCGGCGTTGTTCACCAACACGTCGAGGCGGTCGTACTTCGCGCGGTACGCGTCTGCGAGCGCGCGCACCGACGCCTGCGACGCGAAGTCGGCGAGCAGATATTCGACGCTGCCGGAGCTCGACCGGCGCTTCACGTCCTCCACGCAGGCGCGCGTCTTGTGCTCGTCACGCCCCACCATCACGACGCGATGCCCCTGGATCGCCAGCTGCACCGACGCCTCGAGGCCGATACCGCTCGTCGCGCCCGTCACCAGAATCGTCTTCATGGCCCCGGCGAATAGCCCGTCCGACGCCGCCCCGCCCGACTGATCCCACCGGCCTCCCTGAAAGGTGTACCGGGCCCCGGCCCGCGCTAGCGTCAGCGGCGTCCGTGAAGCCCAACGACGAGACCATCAACGACTTCCGGGGTCCGATGGGGCGTGACCCCCTGCTGGGCTCGCGCATCGACGACTACGAGGTGCAGTCCGTCATCGGCACGGGCGCCATGGGCATCGTCTACCGGGTCCAGCACGCCGTCATCGGCAAGCCCGCAGCGCTGAAGGTGCTCAAGCCCGACTACGCCGACGACCCCGACATGGTGCAGCGGCTGATCCGCGAGGCGCGCACGGTCAACGCCATTCGCCACCCTGGCATCGTCGACATCTTCGGCTTCGGTACCCTGCCCAACGGTCAGTCGTACATCGTGATGGACCTGCTCGAAGGCGAGCCGCTCGACGCGTGGGTGAAGCGCGAAGCGCCGGCGTCGTTCAAGAAGGTCGCGCCGATTCTCGACGAGATTCTCGGAGCGCTGCACGCGGCGCACCTGGTCGGCGTCATTCATCGCGACCTCAAGCCCGGCAACGTCTTCTACGAGTCGCACCCCGAAGGCCGGAACCCGGTGAAGATCATCGACTTCGGGCTCGCACGTCAGGCCGACCGCGCCGGCGGCTCAGTTCGCCCGACGAACCCCGGCACGCTCATCGGCACGCCCGCCTTCATGGCGCCGGAGCAGGTGCTCGGCACGAAGGTCTTTCCCGCGACCGACCTCTACGCTGTCGGCGGCATCGCCTACCAGATGCTCACCGGCCGCATTCCACACGAGGCGCCGAGCGCCATCGAGGTCATCAGCCAGAAGATGAAGTTCGACCCGGTGCCGCCGCGCCAGTGGGTGCCGTCCATCGACGAAGACGTCGATAGCTGGGTGATGATGCTGCTCGAGCGCGAGCCCGACCGACGGCCCGAGAGCGCCGACGACGCGCGCCGCTTGCTGCGGCGGCTGATGGATGGGCGCACGCGCGCGGACGAACAGCGACTCAGACCGGTCGAGGTGAAGACGAGCCACCGCATCGAGGTCCCGACCAGCCTCGTGTCGTCGTCACCAGCCGCCGCCCCCGCGCACGGGTCGTCGAACACACCCGCGCCGCGTCGCTCGTCGGGGAGCCACCAGCCCCCCAACACCGGCGGCAAGCGCCCGCCCACCGGCCCCATCCACCTGCCGCCCCTGCCTGGCGCTGGCGTGGTCCCGAAGCGCCAGTGGGCCGAAGCCAGGACAGTGCTGGTCGACCCGGTTGCTGCGGGGCAGGTGCCCAGCCTCACGGACTCGAGCGTCTCGAGCACGGACCCGCTGAAAGACGCCCTCGCGCCGAGGCCTGGCAACGAGACGCTTCTGGCAGAGCCGCCCACCAACGGACTTCTGCCATCGCCGTTCAAAGACGCCTTGCCCCTTCCCGACGTCAACCGCACGCAACCTGTGCCGCCCGTGGAGGTCCCCCTGGTCAACCCCGGAGAACAGACCAGCCGCGGGGACGTGCAGACCGCCGAGAATGACGCCGCGCCGAGGTCGAAGAGGCCGTTCATCGTCATCGGGTTGCTCATCACCGTCATCGTCGTGGCCGGCGTGCTGCTCGCGCTGAAGTCGGCCGGGAAGCTCTAAGGCCGTCACGCGTGATGCGCGGCGGGCGCGAGGCCGCGCTCCTTCACCAACCACCAGACCTCCGCGTTCGAGCTCGGCGGCGTGGCCCTGCGGGTGTCGAATGACGGCCGGCCCTTCATCCGCGGCGTCGACGGCTGGGCCACCACGGCGCGGAGTCGAAGGGCCGGCTCGGCTGGTTTTCACTGCATCACCTCGGCACTGTGTTGAAATGTCCCCATGCTCATTGCGCTCGCGTTGACCGCCTCGCTCGCCTCGATCCCCGCCACGCCCGAAGGCATTCACCTGTCGAAGGCCAGTGAAGCGAGGAGCGCCCACCTCCTCGCGCAGGCGCCGCCGCCGTTGCCGGTGCGGCCGATGGAGCCGGCTCCGATGGGCGCCCGCGAGGGACAGCTCCAGAGCGAGATTGACGCCATCAACACGCAACTGCGCGGCCTCAAGACCGACTGGCCCACGGCCTCGGTGGCGATGGCGTACGTGGGCTGGAGCGTCTCGCCCATCTCCCTCGTGGGCCTGCTCGTCCTCGCCATCGGAATCGGGCTGACTCAGCCCACCATTGCGCTGGTGGGCATCGTGATGCTCGTCATCGGTCTCGGCGGCGTGGCGCTCGGCATCGCGGGCATCGTCACCGGTTTCGCGGGCCAGAACGCAGCCAAGGCGGAACGTGACGAGTTGATTCAGCGACGCAGCGAGCTGGAACGCGAACTCAAGGGCATCAAGCAGGGCTCGCCGCCCGGCGTCGACCGCTCCTTCGAGTCGAGCCCGCGCCTCTTCACCGTCGCCGCTTTCTGACGATGTCGCCGTCGCGTTTCTACACGCGAGCCTTCGCGCTCGGCACCATCGCGGTCCTCGGTGGCCTGCTCTTCCGCACGCTGACGCCGTTCGTCGTGCCCATCATCTGGGCGACGCTGCTCGCGTTCATGCTGCAGCCGTTGAACCGACGGCTGCTCGCGAAGTGGCCGACGAAGCCCGGGCTCGGCGCTGGCCTGCTGACGGTCGGCATGGTGATGCTCGTCGGCGGCCCGGTGACGGTGTTCCTCTTCGCGTTCCTGCGGCAGGCCTCGCAGCTGCTGACCGGGTTCCAGAACGAGGCGCACGACCGCAAGCTGCCCGCGCTGCAGTTGGTGCTCGAGCTCAAGCCGGTGCAGAGCCTGCTCGACACCGCCAAGGAGTTCACCTCGCTCAGCAAGGAGCAGATCCTCGAGCAGGCCAACGACGCGGCGCAGACGGTGCTGCAGCAGCTCGCCTCGCTCGGCGGCACGGTGGTGCTCGGCGCGTTCTCGGTGGTGACGCAGTTCGGCCTCACCATGTTCCTGCTCTTCTTCTTCCTGCGAGACGGGCGCGAGATGCTCGAGCGCGGCATCCACCTCGTGCCGCTGTCCCAGGAGCGCAAGAACGAGCTGTCGAAGTCGCTGGGCGGCGTCACGCGCGGCGTGGTGGTGGGGACGCTGGTGACGGCGGCCGTGCAGGGCACGCTCGTCGGCATCGGCTTCGCCATCGCTGGGCTGCCTTCTCCGCTCGTGTTCGGCGCCGTCGGCGCCGTGGCGTCGCTCATTCCGGTGGTAGGCACCGCGCTCGTGTGGGTTCCCGCGGCCCTGTCGTTGCTCGCGCTGGGCCAGTCGGGCTGGGCCCTCTTCCTCACGCTGTGGTCCATCATCCTCGTGGCGGGCAGCGACAACGTGATTCGCCCGCTGGTGGTGTCGTCGTCGTCGAACGTGTCGACCCTGCTCGTGTTCGTCGGGGTGCTCGGTGGCGTGAGCGCGTTCGGCTTCGCGGGCATCTTCGTGGGCCCGGTGTTGCTCACGCTCGTCGCGGCGCTGCTGCAGTACGCGGAGCAGTCTGGCGTCGGACAGCATCCGGCGCCGCCGTCAGAGGCTCCGATGCGCGTCCCCGCCGAGGACGCGTCGGCACCGACCGTCACCGCGCCACCTCAGGCCTAGGCATGGAGCTCGTCACGGCGCGGCTCCGTCTTCGCCCGTGGTCTGCGGACGACCTCGACGCGTTCCATCGGCTGTGGAGCGATCCAAAGACCATCTGGTGGGCGCCGAGCGCCTCGCGCGACGAGTCCCGAAAGGTGCTCGAGAAGGTTCTCTCGCAACGCACGTGGTGGGCCGTGCTTCTCGGAGATGACGTCATCGGCAACGTCTTCCTTCGACCCTCGCCGCGACGGCCTGAAGTCCTCGAGCTCGGGTACCACTTCCGGTCGACGTGGTGGGGCAACGGCTACGCTCCGGAAGCGGCACGCGCCGTCCTCGCGACCGCGCCCGCGGTCCTGGTCGAGGCTCCCGTCGTGGCTGACAACGAACGCTCACGGCAGGTCGTCACGAAGCTCGGCTTCCGCGTCGCGGCGCAGATCGTTCACGCAGGCCGGCCGCACGACCTCTGGGAGCGAGCCCCTCGTCCGACTGCGACGTGAGCGTGGCGGTCGACGCGACGTCTTCGGCGTTCATCCGAGGAACACGCGCAAGCGCTCCACCTCGTCGTCGAACGCGCGCCGGAACGCGGCCCCGCTCGGAGCCTTCCCCGACACGAAGCCGGCCTGCACCTCGAGCGCGCCGTTCTGCACCTTCGCGTTCGCCCACCCGATGACCCGGTCACGCCACAACAACGGCAACGCGTAGTACCCGAGCTTTCGCTTCGGCGCGGGCGTGTACGCCTCGACGCGGTACCCCCAGCCGAAGAGGTGCTCGAAGCGCTGCCGGTCCCACACGAGGGGATCGAACGGGGTGAGCAGCCTCACCACGTCATCCACCTCGTCACCGCGGAGCGTCTCGCCTTGCGGCAGGTACCAGTCGACCCCATCGACCCGCTGACTCGGGAGCCGCTGCTTCGCGCGTGCGAGCGCGGCCGCGCGAAGGTGACTCCACTGAGGAACGCCACCGCGCAGGGAGCTCACCAGCTTCCCCAGCGTCGAGGCGGGGAGCGGCGCGTACTTCGTCACCACCACGTCGATGAGCGCGTCGTGCGCGGCGAGTGGATTCTCGGGAGGCGCCGTCGGCTCCCGCGCCTCGTACAGCCGAATGCCACCTTCGCGTCGCGCCACACGGAGCAGGCCGCGGTAGTGCAGCCCATCGAGCAGCTGGGTGCTGACGTTCGACCGGCCGCCGAACCAGTTGGTCGCCGTGCCGAGCTGCAGCGCCGCCTCGACCTGCCGCGGATGAGCGATGCCGCGCGCGCGAACCGCCTCGAGCACGACGTTCGCTTTCTTCCAGTGCGCCTTCGTCCACGTCTGTCGCGGCGTGCGTGGGTGCATCAACCCGTGCAGCTCACGCGTGACGAAGCTCGAGGCGTGCGTTCGATGGCCACGTTCAGCGTCTGCCACCCTTTGGGGCGAGAAACAGGTCGACCTTCTCGAGCTCAGCCTTCCCGGCGTCGCCGAGCTTGAGCCACGACCTGCGCGCCCGCTGCGCCGCGGCCTCGACCTCGAACCACGACCGCTTCACCTCCTGCCTCACCAGGGCGAGTTGCCACGCGGCCTCCGCTTCATCGGGTGGCTCGCACTCGCCTGAGTCGCACAGCGCCAGCGCCTCATTGAGCGCCTCGACTGCGCGGGGCGCATCGTGCAGACCATGCGCGCACTTCGCGATGCCCACCAACGCTCCGACCCGCTGGACGGACTTCATTCCCAGTCCCTTCGTCCACACCTCGAGCGCGTGCTCGAACGCTGAGAGCGCTTTGTCGAAGTGACCGAGCCGCAGGTGCGCGTCAGCGACGTTGAACCACCCGGTGCCGACGTTCGGGTGCGTGGGGCCCAGGGTGGCGAGGTAGCCGTCGACGACCCGCTCGAACACCGCGACCGACTCGCCCAGGCGGCCAGCTTCACCGAGCGCGACCCCGAGCGAGTTGAGCGCCTGAAACGTATCGGGGTGCTGCGCGCCGAGCGTGTGCTCGAAGTTTGCCTTCGCGCGTTCGATGAGCGGCACTGCCTCGGCGAGCTGCCCTCTCCGGAGCTTCGCGTTCGCAAAGTTGATGAGCGCGCGCGCGGTGAAGAAGCTCTCGGCGCCGGTGCGCGCCTCGACGAGGGTCACCACACGCTCGAACCGGGCCTCTGCTTCGTCGAGCCGGCCCTGCCGCATCTCGATGCTCGCCGTCGCCCCTTCGACGGCCTCTTCGAGACGGGTGCTCTTCATCGCGGGCAGATGCGCTCGGGCGAGGTCGACGAACGACAGCCCCTCTTCGGGCTTCACCTGCAGGAAGCCGACGAGAAACCCGAGCTCGGCCCACGCCGCGCCGGCCAGCTCGTCATCACGCAACCCCGTCGAGGCCAGCGCGCTGCCTCTCAACGCCGCCTTCGCCTCATCGAGCCGTCCCAGCTTCTGCAGCACGCGACCACGCTCGTACTGCACCACCGACTGCACGATGAGCGGCACGCCCGCGTCGCCGGGGCTCGACCGGCGCTCGGCTTCTTCGAAGGCACCGGCTTCGTAGAGCGCGCCGACCTGCGCGCCCAGCTGACGTGCCTCCCGAAACACGACCCGCGACGGTTCATCGAGCGGCACGCGCTCGAGGGCGTCGGTCTTCAGGCACGCGGACGCGACGGGCAGTCGGTCGACGATGCGCACTGCCTTGTTCACCGCGGGGGCCCCTGAGCGCTCGAGCACGGCGACCGTGGCGTCGAGCTCCGCGACGCGCTCCTCGAGACAGCCGAGCCGGGAGCGCCACACCTCGGCAGCGTCGCGCGCGGTGTCAGAGGCGAGGCACGCCTCGAGGTGCTGTTGCTTCCACGCCGCCATGCGGTCATCGAGGGCCGCCGTCACCGCGGCCGAGGCGGTGGGAGCCCACGACAGACCAGTCGCCTTGAAGGCCTCCTTCACCTGCGCGCGACGCCGTTCGCCCCACACCGCCGACAGTCGCTCCTGCCCCAGCGAACACGCCTGAGGAAGACGACCTCGCGTCGACGCCAGCGCGCCTGCGACGAGCACCACGAGCACCACGACGACGAGCGCGCGGACCGAGCGGCGCGCACCGTCACCTTCCTCGAGCGCGTCGAGCAGCGCCACCATCGAAGGCCAACGCGCCGCCTCCTGCACCGACAGACCGCGCAGCACCGCTTGACGGACCGCGGCTGGCGCGTCGGAAGACGACGGGAACGATGGCGGGGGACCGTCTCGCATCGCGCGACGGAGCGTCTCGACGGTGGAGCCGCTCCAGGGACGTTGGCCGGTGAGCGCCTCGAACAGCGCGACACAGAAGCCGAACTGGTCGGACGCCGCGGTGGCGGGCTCTCCGTCGAGCTGCGCGGGCGCCATGTACGCGGGCGTGCCGAGCAACGCGCCCGTGCCGGTGAGCGACACGCCGGGCTCGAGGACAGGGCCGTCGCCGACGCGACCGACCGACTCGGAGGCGAGCCCGAAGTCCGTCACCTGCGCGCGCCCGTCGGCGCGAACCAGCACGTTGTCGGGCTTGAAGTCGCGGTGCACCACGCCAGCCTGATGGGCCGCCGCGAGGCCTCGGCCCGCCTGCACGAAGACGCTGACGACATCACCCGCGCCGCGACCCTGCGCCTTCAGCCAGTCACGCACCGAGCCGCCATCGACGAACTCGAGCGCCATGAAGCGCTGGCCTTCCCACCGGCCGACGTCGAACACCGTCACGACGTTCGGGTGCGAGAGCCGCGCGAGGGTCCGCGCTTCACGGAGCAATCGCGCCTGATGCTCATCGGGCGACGCGGCGCTCTTGAGCACCTTGAGCGCCACCTTCCGGTCGAGCTGCGGGTCCCACGCCGCGAAGACCCGGCCCATCGCGCCCGCGCCCACCCGCCCGAGCACGACGTACCGGCCGATGGTGTTGCCCACCGACAACACCGGCTGACGCGTCGGCTCGGCCGTCGAGGACTGAAGGCCCATCGCCAGTGCGCGGCGACACGTGACGCACCCGTCGACGTGGCGTTCGGCGTCTTCGAGCGCTGGTCCTGACAAGTGGCCTGCACCGAGCGCGAGCACCGTGTCGTCGTCGAGGCAGGCCATGAGCGGCTCTCTGGAACACGGCGTGGACGAGGTCAACGACGGCTCCCGCCTGCCTCAACGGGCTTCGCACTGGTTGAAGAGGGAACTGCACTTCCCCGAGCAGCAGTTGGTGTCGTTGACGCAGCTCTGGCCGTTGGCTTTGCAGACACTCGCGGGCCGGTCGCAGATACCCGTCGTCGACGGGAGGCAGACCGTGGCAGACGCGTTTCGGAGCATGCAGCAGTCCTCGGTCGCGCCGCAGTCGGCCTCGGTGGAGCACGTCTTGCGGCACGCGCCCGTCGAGGCGAACACGCCGTCGGAGGTGCCGTTCGCCGTCACGTTCAGCGCGCAGTAGAGGTTGGTGCCAGCGCACAGCGGGGCGGTATTGGGGCACGGCTGGTTGAGCTGGGAGTTCCCGCCGCCGGCGCCGCCGCCTGCATTCCCGCCAGCGCTCCCACCGCCAGCGCCGTCGAGGCACGTGCGCAACGTCTGGTACTGGGTGACGCACGCGGTGGTGGAGCCGAAGTTGCCGGCGACGCAGGTGACAGACGTCGGTGCCGCGACGAGGCAGTCGAACCAGGCGCTCGCGGAGCTCGCGCACGAACTCCCGTTGAGTTGCTGGCATTGGCTCGTGACGGTCGGAGCGGACGCGCCACACTTCGATTGAATGAGTGAAGCGGCTCTGTCGCACGCAGAGCCCGCGCTCCCGCCGCCTGATGAACCGCCGCCTGCACTGCCGCCCCCTGCGCTGCCACCACCCGCGACACCGCCTGCGCTCGCTCCGCCGCCGCTTCCACTGACACCGCCACCGACGCCACCGAGGGAACACCGGCCCGCGCTGCACGAGCTCGTCACCGAACACGACGCGCACATCGCGCCGCGCTCGCCGCACGCGCTGGAGGTGACGCCTGCCTGACAGAGCCCCATCGCGTCGCAGCAGCCGGCGCAGGTCGCGGCGGAGCACGTCGTCGCAGGGCCGCACGCGGTGAAGAAGAAAGCCATCGAAGCCGCGACAGCAAACGCCGCGAACGAGAGGAAGGAGGTGCGAGGCATGAGTGTTCCACTGCGGGCGTGGAAGGGGTTGAGGTACGACTTCGCCCGTCATCAGCGGTGACAGGCCGGGCCCGGCGCAGGTCGCACGAGAATTTCAGCGGTCATTTCTTTGCGGGCGCGGCCGAGCTTCGTCGGCTGGTTGAGCGTCAGCGGGGCTCTGACGCCGGCCCCTGGGTCTCCCGCAGCGCCCGGCTCAGCGACAACTCGAACCCGTTCTGCACCGACGTCAGCAGCCGCTCGACGTCATCCTCCGGCAACTGGAGCGCGGTCGAGAGCTTCGCACGGGTGATGGCGGCCAGGCGCTCCTTCGCGGCCGTCAGCCACCTCGCCACCGTCGCCCGATGCGCGCCGTACATCGGGGCCACCTCGTCGATGGACAACCCATCGAGCAGGCTCAAGCGCAGGAGCGCGCGCTCCCGGGACGTCAACGACTGCACCGCCTCGCGGAAGGCTGCCCGAAACTGGCGTTGCTGATCGCCACTCGAGAGGCGCGACTCCACGTCGGCGGCGTCTGGCAGCGCGGCGAGCTCGTCTTCAGCCGAGACGGGAACGACGAGCGGGCGAAGGTTCGACAAGACGTTCGACGCGGCGATGCGGAGGAAGGCTCCGAGCGGACCGCGCCCCGAGAACTTCGCCAGCTTCGGCGCCTCTGGAGGCGTGCCCACCAGCAGCCGCGTGCGCAGCACCTGCATCGCTTCGTCGACGTCGTCGGCAGACGCTCTTCTGCGAAGCGCCGCGGCGACCGGTGGCAACAGCTCGCGGTCGAGCACGTTCAGCGCGGCGGCGTCGCCTGCGAGGCACGCGCGGGCGAGCACCAGGCCTTCGAGGTCTGCCTCGGCCCAGCTCTTTCGCGGCCCCGCGTGCGTGACGAGCAACCCGACCAGCGCCGTCTCGTCACAACCCCACGCGTTCGAAGGACGATGAGCCCACACGCGCTCGGCGAGCACGGCATCACCACCGAGCGCGCGAGTCAGAGCCTCGAGCGTCCACGCAGCCATGCGCCCTACTTCGCCGTCGGCGCCCCGACGACCAGGCGCAGGCCGAAGCGCTCGTCGTCGCGGAAGATGATGCTCTGCCCGTTCCCTCGATCGCCCTCGACCTTGTCCGAGCCGACCTGCGTGACCGCGCCGACGCTGAACCACACCCACTTCGTCGAGATGCTCAACGAGGGTCCCACATAGAGCGCGCTGCCCTGGTAGGCGCCGCTCTGGAAGGCCTGTCGGCCCCGCACCTCGAACCCGGCCGAGACCTCTGGCGTAATGAGAATGCGCGCCGCGAAGCTGTGCTCGAGCCTGGTGTCGATGGCCTCGCGGCGGTCCCAGAAGACGGTGCGCTCGAATGACGAGTTGAGCGCGAGCAGCACGTCGCCCAGCTTGCGGTCGAGCACGAGCCGCGCTTCGAGCACAGCTCCGTCGACCCCGAAGCCAGCGCGCGCCAGCAGGGCCACGCCGAGCAGGTCGTCAGCGTCGAACAGGCGGTACCGCACGAGCGCCGAAGCTCGACCGTCGAACGTCTTCTCTTCTCGACGGCGGAAGGTCGCCTCAGCCTCGAGCCCGAAGTGCACGTCGACGCGCCTGGAGACGCCCACGCTCGCCCAGCCCCGAACTTCGAGCCGGTCGAAGGGCGTCAGGCGACCGGAGCGCACGCTCAGCCAGAGCTCCGCGTCAGTCGTCTGGTTGGGCTGGGTCGTCGACGTCCACGTGTACGGGAACGCGCGCTCGGCGGTCGCCGACGTGGCGGCCAACGCGGTCATCACCGAGCCCAGGAACCAGGTCCTCACGGCGCTCGACTTATACCCGGCAGCCAGAGCCCGCTATGCCAACCACTCGGCATCGTCAGGAACCTGGAGTCGTCTTCGAAGCCCTGCCCGGGGTGCCGACCAGACGTCAGGGCGCACGAGGCGACTCCCGCATCGACGCCGTGGACCGGGCCGGCCGCTTGAGAACGCCTTGACGGGACCGGGCGTCGTTCGCACACGGGCGAAATACGACATTCATTTCGCATTTCCACCGCGGCACCGGGAGCTCCATGAAGACCTTCAGCATCACCGCCACAGGCCACAAGCGCGTCACCCTCATCCGCGGAGACGGCATCGGCCCCGAGGTGACGGGCGCTGCGGTGCGCGTCATCGAAGCCGCTGGCGTGACCCTGTCCTGGGAAGAGCGCCTCGCCGGGTCCCAGGTCTTCAAGGCCGGCAACCCCACGGGCGTCCCCGACGACACCATCGAGTCGCTCCGACAGACGCGCATCGCCCTGAAGGGGCCGCTCGAGACGCCCGTCGGCTTCGGTGAGAAGAGCGCCAACGTCACGCTGCGCAAGCTCTTCGAGACGTACGGAAACGTTCGCCCGGTCCGCGAGGTGCCGGGGGTGAAGACGTCGTTCAGTGGGCGGGGCGTCGACCTCGTGGTGGTGCGCGAGAACGTCGAGGACCTCTACGCCGGCATCGAGCACCTGCAGACGCCCGGCGTCGCCCAGTGCCTGAAGATCATGTCGAAGAAGGGGTGCGAGAAGATCGTGCGCCTGGCGTTCGAGGTGGCCGTCTCGGAAGGGCGCTCCTCGGTGCACTGCGCCACCAAGGCGAACATCATGAAGCTCACCGAGGGCCTCATGAAGCGAACCTTCGAAGAGGTGGCGAAAGAGTACCCGGGCATCAGGGCGCACCACCTGCTCGTCGACAACGCCGCGCACCAGCTCGTGCGCGCGCCCGAGCAGTTCGAGGTCATCGTCACCAGCAACATGAACGGCGACATCCTCTCGGACCTGACCTCGGGGCTGATCGGCGGGCTCGGCTTCGCGCCCGGCGCCAACCTCGGCGCAGACCTCGCGCTCTTCGAGGCCGTGCACGGCACCGCGCCGTCCATCGCGGGAAAGGACCTCGCCAACCCCACGGCCGTGCTGCTGTCGGCGGTGATGATGCTGCGCCACCTCGACGAACACGAAGCCGCGGCCCGAATCGAGAACGCCGTGCTGGTCACGTACGAGCAGGGCGCGAAGACCAGCGACGTGCAGCCCACGGGCGCGATGGGGACCCGGGCGTTCACCGACGCCGTCATCGCCAACCTCGGCAAGAGGCCCTCGGTCCGGCCGGCGCGCGCCGTGAAACCGCTGGTGCTGCCGACGGTGGCCACGGCGCGTGACTTCGTGAAGGTGAAGACCCGCCGGCTGGCAGGCGTCGACGTGTTCCTCGAGAGCGCGCTCGAGCCCGAGAACATCGGCCGGGCGCTCGAGGAGCTGTGCCTCGGCACGCCCCTGCGCCTCAAGATGATCAGCAACCGCGGCACCCAGGTCTACCCGCTCACCGGTACGCCGACCGACTGCGTCGACCACTGGCGCTGCCGCTTCATCACCCGCGCCGACACGTACCAGCTGCGCAACGAAGAGCTGTGGGACCTGCTGAGCCGCGTTCAGAAGCACTTCGCGTGGATGCACCTCGAGAAGCTCCAGGAGTTCGACGGCGCCCTCGGGTGGACCCGCGCGCAGGGAGAAGGCGAGACCCCGGGCGCCTGACGATGCCCTCGCAGCCCTGGCCTGATCATCGAGGCGCGACGGTGGCGCTGGTCACCCACCACGGCAAGGAGCTGGTGGTCCGGCCGGCGCTCGCTCGCGCCGGGCTCTCGCTCGTTCACGTCGACCGCGACACCGACACCCTGGGTACGTTCACGGGTGACACCCGCCGTGAGGGCAGCGCAATCGACGCCGCCAGGACCAAGGCGTCGTGGGCGCTCGCCGACGCTCCCCAGGCGCGCTTTGGTCTGGCGAGTGAAGGGTCCTTCGGCCCGCACCCCTTCGTGCCCTGGGCCGCCGGCGGTCACGAGCTGGTGCTGCTGCTCGACAGGGTCACCGGCATCGAGCTCCGGGGCGACGACGTGACGGGCGAGACCAACTTCAGCGCGCGTGCCGTGATGACCCACGCGGACGCCGTGGAGTTCGCGCGGGGCGCGGGTTTTCCCTCGCATGGCGTCTTCGTCGACCGCCTCCTGGCAACCGACCAGACCTTCGACGAGATGGTCTCAGCCGGGCTCGAACGAGGCGCCGTCCGGCTCGAGACCGACATGCGGGCGCATCACAACCCCCTTCGACAAGCGTCCATTCTGCGGGCCCTGGAGCGCTGCCTCGAAGCCCTCGCCGCCACCTGTCCGTCCTGCGCGTGGCCTGGCTTCACCATCACCGAGGCCGCGCCTGGCCTTCCCTGTGAGGACTGTGGTGCACCCACTCGCCTGCCGACGGGCTGGTGGTCGCGGTGCCCTCACTGCCAGTTCGCGACGTGGGCCCCCACCGTCGAGGCCCGAGCCCCCGCCGGACGCTGCGATGGCTGCAACCCGTGAAATCCCATGGCGCATCGCAGCGACATCCCTACTGGGCCGACATGCACTTCGAGATTCGCGCCCGTGGCTTCTCAGTGACGAAGGACCTCAAGGCGCACGCCGAGCGGCAGCTGCACTTCTCGCTGTCGCGCTTCGCCAATCGCATCAAGCGCGTCACCGTCAAGCTCGACGACCTCGAGAACGGTGAGCGGCGCTGCGACATGTCGGTCACGCTCGATCGCGGAGAGGCGCTGCGCGTCGAGGACCAGAGCACCGATCTGCTGCTCATCGTCGACCACGCGGCCAGCCGACTCGGGCGCCTCGTCGCACGTGAACTCGAGCGCCAGCGCGAGACGAACCGGGCGCCGCGACTCGGCACCACGCGTTGATCAGAAACATTCTCTTTTCAGATGAATGAACGGCGAATAATCGACTTATCCTTACTCTTCCTCCGCGCTACTCATTGAACATGCCCGACGGTTCTCGAGGTCCTCCATGGGAATGAGCGAGTCGACGTTCTTCGAACAGACCTGCGCCCGGATCAGCCGGCGCCCTGCGATGACCGAGGCCGAAGAGCAGACCCTCGCCAGGCGGTGGCTCGAAGGGGGTGACCGGCAGGCAGCCGAGGCGCTCGTCGAGGCCCACCTGCCGCTGGTGCTGCACCTCGCGCGGCGGCTGCGCGGCTACGGCGTGCCCAAAGACGACCTCGTCGCCGAGGGCAACATCGGCCTGCTCCGCGCCGTCGAGAAGTTCGACCTTCGCGGCGTGCGCTTCAAGACCTACGCGACCTACTGGATTCGGGCGCACATGCTGGCCGCGGCGATGCGGGCCAACAGCATCGTCACGGTGGCCACGGGAGCGCTGGGCGCGAAGTTCTTCTTCAAGCTCAGGTCCGCGCGCGCGAAGGCCGAGACGCTCCTGGGTGCAGGCCACGAGGGCATCGACGCGCTGCTCGCGGAGCAGTTCGGGGTGTCGGAGGACGTCATTCGCCTGCACTCCGCGCGGCTCGGCTCGCACGACGTGTCGCTCGATGTGAAGCGCAGCGAAGACTCCGAGACGACCGGCCTCGACCTGTTGCCCGACGAGTCGGCAGACCCTGAGATGACCCTGGGCGACCTCGAGCGCGACGAGCTCATCCACACCACCGTGCGCCGGCTCTGGAAGGGCCTCGACGCCCGCGAGCGTGCCGTGCTCCAGCACCGGCTGCTGGCCGACGACGACGACGTGACGCTCGCCGACCTCGGAGAGCGCTTCAGCCTCTCGCGCGAGCGGCTGCGACAGATCGAGCTGCGCGTGAAGGACCGTCTGAAGCGCGCCCTCGACACGGCCGCGGGTGCCTCAGCGCTGCAGTGACGTCTTCTTCTCGACGAAGACGCGCGTCTTCTCGAGGGCCCGGGTGACCGAGTCTCGCGTCGACGCCCTCTGGTCGCCGTGCACCAGGAACGACGGCACCGAACCCGCGGGGTCGGAGTAGAGCGTGTGCGTCAGCAACGAGCCGCCGGCCGGGTCGCTCACCAGGTCCCACTCGCCCCACACCTTCTCCATGCGAACGAAGCCGCTCGGCGTCGGCGGCGCGCCCTCGGTGGTCGTCCGAAACCGAATGCGACAGCGCCCGTCGGCCAGCCACTCCCGCTTCACCGACAGCGTGGAGTCGCGCTTCGACACGATGGGGAACGAGAGCTGCGAGTAGATGACCCGCTCGTTCGCTCCAGCGACGAGCACCCTGCTGGCGACGACGCCGGGCAGGTCGTCACCGCCGGTGGCCCACTCGAAGATGGCGCTGCAGAGGTCTTTGACGGCGTGGGGGGTTCGGGTCTCGACGCGGTATTCCCGGTACGGGCTGGCGGGCACGGCGCGGCCGCTCAGCGTGAGGCCCTTCGAGGTCTCGAGCTGCTCGAACGGCGCGGTGTTGGCGTCGATGGGGAACTGACCCAGCAGCACCACGGTCGCGATGGCGAAGAGCATCAGCCCGGTTCAGAGCACGGCGCGGCCCACCACGCGCACCCGAATCACGCCAGCGCGACCAGTCGCTCGAGCAAGCGCGTGACCTCGGCCATCTGCGCCGTGTCGCCCAGCTTCACGGCCACGCGGCCCTGGGCGAGCAACGCCTTGACCTGCCCCACCGCGGAGTCGGCCTCGGGGCTCGGGTTCTCTTCGGCGCTCTTCTCGAGCAGTCGCACCAGGCGCTCGGCCTTGTCGAGCACTCGCGGGAAACCCGAGATGGCCAGCACCTTGTCCTTCTCAGCCTGCTGCTGGGAATAGGCGGCCTGCTCCTGCGAGAGCGAGTCGACCTCGGTCTGGTTCAGCGTCGTGCGCGCCTCGATGCGAATCGCCTCGGCCATGCCGGTGGTGGTGTCGACCGCGCGCACCGAGAGCGTGCCTTCGCTCGAGAGCTCGAAGGCGACGTCGATGGGCACGTCGGAGCGATTCACCACGCGCAGCTCGCTGAGCACCACCTCGCCCAGCCTGGTGCACTCGTCCGAGAACTCACTCTCACCCTGGTAGATGGGAATGCGCGCCGAGGTCTGGCCGGTGCGACCGGGCAGGAACGTCTCGCGCGCCGACGCGGGCACGGGCGAGTTCCGCGCGATGAGCTTGCGAACCGTGCCGCCCAGCACGCCGACGGACAAGGTGTGCGTCGCCACATCGATGAGCAGCGTCTTGCCTTCACGCGAGGCCAGCTCGGCGGCATGCACGGCCGCGCCGAGCGCGACGGCTTCGTCTGGGTTGACGCCGCTCACCGGCTGCCGGCCGAAGAACTGCGTCACCAGCGCGCGAATGAGCGGCATGCGCGTCATGCCTCCCACGAGCATCACGGCCTCGACGTCGGAAGCCTGGAGCTTCGCCGCCTCGAGCACCTGCTGACACACCTCGAGACAGCGCGAGGTGAGCGGCTGCACGAGCTGCTCGAAGAAGTCGCGGGTGAGGGCGGTGTCGAGCTGGCAGAAGTGGTTGCCGGCGCCTTCGGAGTGGTCGCCCAGCTCGCCGACCGAGATGGACGCCTCGGGCTGGTCGCTCAAGGTGCGCTTGGCGCGCTCGGCGGCGTAGCGCAGTCGCTGCATCGAGATGCGGTCCTTCATCACGGCGTCCCGTGAGCCGTCGGGCACCTGCGCGAGGAGCCACTGCACGATGCGCGCGTCGAAGTCGTCGCCGCCCAGCTGCGGATCGCCCCCGGTCGCCATCACCTCGTAGACGCCGCTCTCCATCTCCAGCACCGAGACGTCGAAGGTGCCGCCGCCGAGGTCGAACACCAGCGCACGGCCCTGGAACGAGTTGACGAGCCCGTACGCCATCGCCGCCGCGGTCGGCTCGTTGAGCAGCCGCAACACCTCGAGCCCCGCGATGCGCGCCGCTTCACGCGTGGCCTGGCGCTGGCCTTCGTCGAAGTTCGCAGGAACGGTGATGACGGCCTTCGAGACCGCCGAGCCGAAGTGCGCCTCGGCGTCGAGCTTGAGCTCTCCGAGGAGCATCGCGGACACCTGGGTCAACGGCATCACCCGGCCCGCCACCTTGATGCGCACCTCACCCTGGGGACCGGCGAGCACGGGGTACGGCACCACCGCGCGCGCGACCTTCTCGAGTTGGGGAGACCAGCGCTTGCCGATGAAGCGCTTGGTGGCAGGAGCGACGCGTTCTGGCGCTTCGTCTCCGAGAATCTGCGCGCGCTCGCCGACGACGCGCTCGCCCATCGCGGTGAAGCCAACGACAGACGGAGTGAGTCGGGCGCCGGCGCGGCTGGGAATCACCAGCGGACGGCCAGCATCGAGCGTCGCGACGGCGCTGTAGGTCGTGCCGAGGTCGATACCAATGACGGGTTCCATCGCGACCGGGGACCTTACCCCGCAGCCCCGGGTGATCCACACTCTCCGGAAGATCCTTCGACGGCTCGGGAATCGCGGGCGCGCGTCAGTGAACGGTGGCAGGCATGAGGAGCGCTGAACCGGCACTGCTGCTGGTGCTTGCCGCCTCGACCCCGTGTGCTAGGGCGCGCGGCATGCAGAACGTCTCCGCCGCCCGCCGCTATGCCCGTGCGCTCCTGGACGCCTCGGGTCCCCAGGCTGACCAGGTGCTGACCCAGCTCGAGGAGCTGGTGCGCTACCTCCACGCGACACCGGGAGTGCTCGACGCGCTCGCGAACCCGGCGTTGACCTTCGCGCAGCGCACGGCCGTGACCGAGGGGCTCATCAAGGCCGCCGACGGCATGCAGCCGATGCTGGCCAACCTCCTGCGGCTGCTGACCGACCGCAACCGCTTCTCCATCATCTCCGCGCTCGCGCTGCAGCTCCGCGAGATGGTCGACGCCCGCATGGGTCGCATCCGCGGCACGGTGACGTCGGCCGTGTTGCTCCAGGACGCGCAGCTCGTCGCGCTCAAGGCGCAGCTCGAGACGCTGACCCAGCGCAAGGTGGTGCTCGAGGCGAAGGTCGACCCGCGCCTGATTGGCGGCGTCGTCGCCACTGTCGGCAACCGCACCTACGACGGCTCGATTCAGAGCCAGCTGCGCGAGATGGGCCGTCAGCTGACTGCGAAGTAACCGGTTTCGTCAGGCGAGGTTGTGGAACACCCGCTGAACGTCGTCGTCTTGCTCGAGGCGGTCGACGAGCTCGAGCACGTCTTTCGCCTTCTCTTCGTCGAGCGTCACCGTCGTGGTGGGGATGTACTCGGACTCGGACGAGAGCGGGTGAAGGCCCTTCGCTTCGAGCGCTGACTGCAGGTGCCCGAAGTCCGAGAAGGCACAACGCAGGACGATCTGCTTCTCACCCTTCTCCCCCGAGCCTTCGCCGAGCTCCTGCAGGCCGTGGTCGATGAGCTCGAGCTCGAGCTCGTCGAGCGGCGGCAACCCTTCGGGCGCGAGCCGGAACACGCCCATGTGGCTGAACATGAAGCTGACCGAACCGTTCGAGGCGAGGTTGCCGTTGAACTTGTTGAAGTAGGCCCGCACGTTGCCGACGGTGCGCACGATGTTGTCGGTGGCCGTCTCGATCAGCAGCGGTACGCCGTGCGGCGCGTAGCCCTCGTACATCACGGTCTCGTAGGTGGTGGCGTCGACGCCTGCGGCGCGCTTGATGGCGGCCTCGACCTTGTCCTTCGGCATGTTGGCCGTGCGGGCGTTCTGGATGCAGCGGCGCAGCGCGGGGTTCGAGTCGGGGTTGGTGCCGCCCGACTTGACCGCCATGGTGATGTCTTTGCTGATGCGCGTGAACGCCTTCGCCATCTTGTTCCAGCGGGCGAACATGCCCGCCTTGCGCGTCTCGAAGATCCGTCCCATGGAGGCGCGCCATAGCACGGGGCATTTCCTTTGCGCGCGTGGAGCCGCTGCGGGTCTTGCGTGGAGCGACCAGCAGAACCTCGAGGGTGCTCACCGACGACCTGGTACCCGAGCATCACCTTCGGCTGCGCCTTGCAGCACGACCATGCGCCCTGCGGGCTCACGGCGCACAGTACGCGGGGCACGTCCCGGCCGCTGTGATGAGCCGACCGCCGTTGCAGCTGGCGATGGTCTGCGGGGTCCACACCCCCGCGGGGCTGCACACCCAGCTGCCTGCTGGGGCCGCCATTGCCGTAGGCCCGGTGCACGCGCACCGCCCGGATGGAGGCGCCCCGCACGTCAACGCGCCCTCCGTCGGCACGCAGCCGAAGAAGTTGATGAAACCGCCGCAGTCGATGCCGCAGCCGCCGCAGTGTTGTGACGTGCTGGTGATGTCGGTCGGCTGCAACCCCGTCATGAAGGTGCTCGGGCAGCACCGAATCGCAGCGCTCGAGCCGACCTGCGTCATCGCCGGCAGGTTGACGCCCTGACACGCGCCTGCGCTGCAGGTGTCGTTGATGGTACACGGGTTGTTGTCATCGCAGACGCCCGCGACCGCCGTGCCGCCGGTGCAGGCGCCGTTCGAGCAGACCTCGTTCACGGTGCACGGGTTGTTGTCGTTGCAGGCGCCGCTGCGGTTCGTGCCGACACAGTTACCGGTCGCGCAGGTGTCATTGACCGTGCACGGGTTGCCGTCGTCACACGCGCCCGTCGTCGTGGTGCCCGCGCACGTGCCCATCGCCGAGCAGGTGTCGTTGACCGTGCACGCGTTGAAGTCGTTGCACGCGATGGGCGGTGACGTGCCGGTGCAAGCGCCGTTCTGACACGTGCCGGTCACCGGGCAGCCGAAGCCCACGAAGCCGAGGGCCGTGCAGGCCGTGCCATCAGCCACGTTGGTGCCGGTACCACACACGCCCGTCGCCGGGTTGCACACTCCGGTCTGACATGGGTTGTCGACGAAGGAGCAGCGCGGGAAGCCGAGGCACACGCCCGCGTCGATGCAGCGGTCGCCCTGCGTGCAGAGGTTGTTGTCGTTGCAGAGCGTGCCAGCGTCCGCGCCTGGGTAGCTGCATTGGCCCGTCGAGGGATTGCACGTGCCAGGGCCGGCGAAGCACGTTGGAGGCGAATTGCAGCCAACCGCCGTGCCTCGACAGGCGCCAGCGCTGCAGCGGTCGTTCGTCGTGCACGCGTTGGAGTCATCGCAGCCGGCGTCATCGCGGAAGACGTAGCCACAGCCGCCATCGGACAGACAGCTTCCCGGGCCGTAGCAAGAGGCGGGACCCGGTGGGGTCGTGCAGGTGCCTGTCCCCATGCAGGTCGTACCGACACAACGGTCTGTCACGGTGCAGCTGTTCCCGTCGGAGCACGTGCGCGTGTTGCAGTCAGGGTCGGCGCAATCGCGTTGACCATCACAGTCGTCGTCGAGTCCGTCGGCGCAGTTCGATTCAAAGGTCGCGGCACAGCCTCCGCCCGTAGCGCCGCCGCCAGACGCGCCGCCACCGAGAGGGCCACCACCTCCGCCGCCCGCGTCGCCGCCCGCCGTCGCGATGCCTCCTGAAGCACCGCCGGCCAATCCACCAGCGTCACCGCCCGCGCTCGAGCGTCCACCAGCCGCGCCGCCGCTGTCCCCGCCACCCGTCGCGCGGCCACCGCCACGTCCACCGGCTGCTCCAGCGTCAGGGACCGGGCACAGACCGCGGCACGTGCCGTCTCGACAACACACCAACCCGCCCGAACAGACGCCCCCGTCCTTGCACGGAGAGAACGTCGTCGGGACAGGAGGTGTGCACTGCGACGCCGCACCGAGCGCGAGCATCACCGCGAGAGTTCGGAGCAACAGTCGCATCAGCGTCCGGTCATAGCAGGGAGACGAGTCCGGTACCCTTGCCCAGGGCGCAACCGCGCTCGCGCCAGGACGCGTTCGCCGCGAGAAGGGAGTTCCTGACTCGGCAGTTCTCGTGCTGGTTCGCGACGGCAGTCTCGGCGGGGCACCCAGGCTCGAGCGGTGTCTCGCTCCTCGCCTCCCGCGCCTCGGCGAGGCTCAACATGGCACTCCGCGAGCACGACTTCGCTCGGCACTGCGTGAAACGTTCGTCGCCAGCATCACTTCAGCGGAGCGAAGCGCGGAACGTTGCCGAACTTCGCGGCCGGCTGAGGAGTCGCCGCCTGCAACGCCTTGATGGACAGCGCGATGCGACGCCGCGGCTCGTCGACCTGCAGCACCTTCACCTTGACGCGCTGACCGACCTTCACCACTTCGGAGGGGTCCTTCACGAAGCGGTTGGCCAGCTCGCTGACGTGCACGAGACCATCCTGATGAACGCCGATGTCGACGAAGGCGCCGAACGCCGCGACGTTCGTCACCACGCCGTTGAGCACCTGGCCGGGCTTCACGTGCGAGAGCTCGGTGATGTTGGAGTCGAAGCCCACCTCGACGAACTCGGCGCGGGGGTCGCGGCCCGGCTTCTCGAGCTCGGCGATGATGTCGTTGAGCGTCGGCAGGCCCAGCCCGTTCTCAGGGTCGAGGTAGCGCGAGACCTCGATTCTCCGCGCGAGGGACACGTTGCCGACGAGCGCCTGCCGGGTGACCCCCAGGTCCTTCGCCATGCGATTGACCAGCTCGTAGCGCTCGGGGTGAACGGCGCTCGCGTCGAGGGGCTCCTTGCCTGTGACGCGCAAGAAACCGGCGCATTGTTCGAAGGCGCGGGCGCCGAGTCGCGGCACCTTCTTGAGCTGCGCGCGGGTCTCGAAGGCGCCGTGTTCAGCCCGATGCGCGACGATGGCCTGGGCGAGCTGCGGCCCGAGTCCGGCGATGGCGCGCAGCAGCGTGGGCGACGCGGTGTTGAGGTCGACGCCGACGCGGTTCACCACCGTCTCGACGACGCGATCGAGGGCCTCGGCGAGCGCCGGCTGGTCGACGTCATGCTGGTACTGTCCGACGCCGATGCTCTTGGGGTCGATCTTCACCAACTCGGCGAGCGGGTCCTGCAGTCGGCGGCCGATGGAGACGGCGCCGCGGAGCGTGACGTCGAGCGACGGCAGCTCTTCGCGCGCCACCTCCGACGCCGAGTAGACCGACGCGCCGGCCTCACTGACGCTGATGACCTTCAGCTCCTTCGCGATGACGCCGGCGGTCTGGAGCTTCTTGACGAACAGCTCGGTCTCTCGCCCTGCCGTCCCGTTCCCGATGGCGATGGCGATGGGCTTCGCTTTCGCGACGAAGGCTGCGAGCTGCGAGCCGGCTTCCGCCTCGTGTCCCGTGTGCGGGTAGATGGTGAGCTGCGCGTGCACGTCGCCGCGCGCGTCGAGGGAGACGACCTTGCAGCCGGTGCGCAGGCCGGGGTCGATGGCGACGACAGGCTTCCCGCCGAGCGGCGCCGCGAGCAGCAGGTCGGTGAGGTTCTTCGCGAACACGGTGATGGCGTCGACGTCGGCGCGCTCTTTGAGCTCACGGCGGCGATCTCGCTCGAGGGACGGGAGCAGCAGCCGGGTCATCGCGTCATCGAGCGCGAGGTCGAGTTCCTTCTGGAGCACCGGCGCCGCGCCGCGCTTCACGACGGCCTGACGCACCAGTCCGCGCACGGTCGCCTCTTCGAGCTCGAGCGAGACCTTGAGCAGTCCTTCGGTCTCTCCTCGTTCGGCCGCGAGCAGACGATGCGACGGCGCCTGGCTCGCGCGCTCTTTCCGCCCGACGTGGTCGGCGAACTTCGCCAGCTCTGGAGCCTTCGACTTGCCTCGCGCGGCTTCGACGACCAACTGCGCGTCTTCGGCGAAACGGAGGCGAACGGCGGCGCGCAACTCCGGGCGTTCAGCGACCTGCTCCGCGACGATGTCACGGGCGCCGGCCCACACCGCGTCGACGTCGGGCAACGACTTCTCGGCAGAGACATACGGAGCGGCGAGCGCGTCGCGAGAGAGTGACGACGACGCCTGCGTGAGGAGCACGTCGGCGAGTGGTTGCAGCCCGCGCTCCTTCGCCGTCATCGCGCGCGTGCGCCGCTTCGGGCGGAACGGCAGGTACAGGTCTTCGAGCACGCTCGTCGTCGCGGCGGCCCGCACGGCCTGCTCGAGCGCCGGCGTCAGCACGCCCTGCTCTCTCAGACTCTCCAGAATGCTCGCGCGGCGATCTTCCCGGGTGTCGACGACCTTCGCGTGCACGGCGATGCGCGAGATGGCTTCGTCATCGAGGCCGCCCGTCGCCTCTTTCCGGTACCGCGAGATGAAAGGAACGGTGGCGCCTTCAGCGAGCAGCGCGAGCGTGCTGGTGACGCCCGCGAGGGGCAGGTTGAGGTCTTTCGCGACGAGCGCGGCGCGAACGGAATCGACGGAGGCCATGGGTCAGCGACCCTACTCGACGCGCCGCTGCTCGTGTCCGTCACGCGCGATCTGCGATGGTCGGCTCGCGCTACCAACCTCCGAGCCGCTGATGATCTGAAGCAGTTCATGACCGCAACGCTGATCAGGCGGCGGCGAGCGAGGCCGCCAGGTTGAACCGGTCCGACACCTTCTGCTCGTCGCGGCGCACCAGCCGCAGCAGACTATGGCGGTCGTGCAGCTCACCAGTGATGCGGTCTTCCAGCGCGAGGTCGGGGCACGCTTCGAGGAGCTGCAGGAAGAGCGCGTAGACGATGTTCAGTGACGTCACGCCTTCGACGAAGATGCTGCCGTCGCTGGTGAACCAGACGTCGAGCTCGCCGCGATTCGCCGAGATGCTCCAGGCGCGACGGCCGTCATGGGCGAATGGCAGGTGACCAACCGCGCGGTCCATCGCCTTGAGCTGGCCTTCCGTCATGGCGCCCGCGAACGGAGAGGCCGCGCATTCGTCGAGGGAGATCGGGAACTCGAAGCTCTGCCGAACCGACGGCTTCTCCTTGAGCACCGAGAATTCGCGGAAGAACATGTCGCTGGGAGTACCCGCAGCGCCCAGCCCATGTGCAAAGTCATAAGCTGATGATGTTCTGAATGATTTCGACGGTGCCCTGACACCGAAGTCAGACGGTGTGTGACATCGCCTACAGCGCCGGAACGGGCGCGAGTTCGGCAGGAGGTTGTGGCGGCGGCTGGATCGGCGCCGCTGCTGGAGGCGGAGGCCCGGGGTTCCACCCGTTGGCCGTCGGCGGCGGAGCGCCATCGACGCCACAGACAGCCATCCCATTCCCCGCGCTGCACAACCACCGCTGTCCGCACGCGCTCACGGCGTAACCCTTGGCGCCAGGAGTCGGCGACGCGACCTCGTGCTCGACCGTCGCCGAAGGACAGCCGCTGTTCTGCGCCACGTAGTCGCGCGAGAGCCGCCACTCGTCGCCAGTCAATCGCACCGTCGACGCCGCGCGCGGCTGGTCGACGCAACGGAAGTCGATGACGTGCTCGATCATCGTCGTCGTCGTCGAGTTGTACGAGTACCGGTTGTACTGGGTGCTCACGCCGCGGTTCAGGTCGCGCTCGTCGGAGATCTCGTACGGGCCGCTGCAGTACGTGAACATCTCGCGGTACGCGTCATCGCGCGACTTGGTGCCCTCGTAGTAGCGCAGCGAGCCGCCACGCCGTTCGTTCGCCGGCGCAAACGCTCCCCCACCGCGCCCCTCGATGGTCGACGAAGCGCACGCGAGCAACGCGATGCCGACCAGGCCGATGACGGTGTTCCACGTTCGGCTCGCTTCGTCAGAGGGCGTCGAGTGCATCGCCGGACGGACGTAGAACACCGGGTTCTGGTTGCACAAGGCCTCGGTTCGACGCTGCCAGTCAGCGCCTGTCGTGGTCCCAGACGGGGCAGTCGATCAACCGGCTCAGCTGCGCGGCCTCGGCTCGGAGTTGGTCGACCTTCGCGTGGTCGGTCACGTTCAGTCGCGGCAGGCGGCGGCGCGCACCCATGTCTCCGCGCCCTTCCGGATCACGAGACCGCCGTCGACCGGAACGAGCCGATGGATCGAGAAGTCCTCGCCTCCACGAACGAGCGGCGTCCAGTCGAGGTCCGGGTCAGGAGCAGGCACGCGGGTGAGTGTATCTGCGCCCGGTTTCAATCGCCGCGCTTGATGGACCTGTCAGAGTGCCACCATGGCGGCTGGCAAGCGTCGTTGGCTTCGGTGGGTGGGCGTCGCGCTCCTCTGTGTCGTGCTCGCTGTCGCGGGACTCGTCGGCCGTGTGCTGATGCAGCGGGCTGAGCACCGGAAGCTGCGCGAGGCCGAGGTCGGCCGGGCTCCGGTCGCGGCGCCGAAGCGCTCGAAGACCGTCGTCGCGAGGCCTGCGCCCACCGCCGACCTTTCACTGTGTCTTCGCGGCCAGGTGCTCGACCGCGGAGCTCCAGTCGCCGCCATTCACGTCATGCTGCCCGACCCGACGTCCTCACTCACCGGCCCGTGCTCGTGCAGGGCATGCCAATGCCCCGAAGGACTCAAGACCCTGCTCGAGAACCCACGCGCGGGCCTGTTGCTCTCGGTGAAGAGCGAGCCGACGAGAGCCGATGGCACGTTCGCGCTGTGCGGCCTGACGCTCCCGCTGCCGGGGCTGCTGTGGGCGGAACACGCTGATGGCCGAATCGCCCTGCCTGCGCGGGAGCTGTCCGAGGTGCAGCTCGGCGGAGAGAACTCGCTCGAGGTCGCTCCGCCCGTCGCCTTCACTGGAATCGTCCAGACCTCCGAGGGGCCGCTGAAGTCGGCGCGCGTTCTCGCGTACAGCGAGCCCAGCGTGATGGTGCGCGACGTCGTGACCGATGGCGTCGGCCGTTTCTCGACGTCACTCCCCCTGGGGAGCGCCCGCTTCGTCATCGCCGCGCCGAATCGTCCTCCCGTGATGCTCTCGCGACAGGTCGAAGCCGGTCGCCCGGTGGTGTTGTTCCTCGAGGACCCGTTCGAGCTCGTCGTGCGCGCCGTCCTCGACGACGTACCGGTGGCTGACGCCGAGGTGATGGTGGAGCGTGACGACCTTCGCCTCACCGATGCGAAGGGCGAAGTGCACCTGGCGTCGCTCCCGAGCGGAGAGAACGTCGAGGTGCGCGTGAAGAAGGGCCCGCTGGTCGGCAAGGCGTCGGTGCGCACCCGTGCGGGGAGTTCGCAGCGCCTCGACGTCGCGCTCCATCGTGGCGTGCGGATACGCGGCGTCGTCATCGACGAGAAGGGGCAACCCCGAATCGGCCGGGTGCAGGCCGGTCCACCGCCGCTCCTCGACACCGACGCGCAGGGCCACTTCGAGTCCGAGCTGCTCGAGCCCACTGAAGACCTGCGCCCACAGGCCATCGTCGAGGGCTGCCATGCAGAACACCCGGCCGACATCGAACTCGACCACGCCGACGTCACGGTGATGCTCAAGGTGCGCTGTGGGGTGACGGCGCAAGGCTCGGTGCTCGACGCAGACGGAGCCCCCATCGCGAACGCCGAGGTCATCTTGCAGACCATCGGCACGTCGGAGTCGGTCTCGACGGACGCCTCGGGACACTTCGCGCTCCACCAGCCGGCCGGGAGCTATCGCCTCGCCGTGACGCACCCGCGCTACCGAAGGGCCGAACAGCCGGTGACCCTGCCCGCGAAGGACCTGACCATCGTCCTCGACTCGGGTGGCTCCATCTCGGGGAAGGTCGTCGATGGTGCGGGCAAACCCCTCGCCAGCGCCGACGTCATCGCCGTGCCCGGCGTGCTCGACGACCTGATGCGAGAACTCGACCATGGGAGCTCGAAGGCCACCACCGACGCTGATGGCGCGTTCGAAGTCACCGGACTCCTCGCGGGGCGATGGGTGCTCGCAGCCAGCGGCGCCTCGCTGCCCTCCACGCCGTCCGAGCCCGTCGTGCTCCGACCCGGCGAACACCGCGAAGGCGTCGTCATCACCATCGACTCGAAGGTCGACCTCTCGGGTGTCGTCGTCGATGAGAAGCGCCAACCGGTTCCCGGAGCGCGCATCACGTGGGACCCGGCAGACGAGAAGGACGCGTTGGGCGCGGTGCTCATCGACGCCGTGCAGGGCCGCATGGACCGGGTGCTGCGGTTCTTCCCGGCTGCCTCGTACACCGACGCCGACGGGAAGTTCGAAGTGCGCGGTCTCCCGCTCGCCGACGTGAAGCTCGACATCTCGGCGACGGGCTTCGGCGACGTCGAACGGAAGGCCTCGCGCGGTGACCGCGTCGAGGTGACGCTCAAGCGCATCGGCGGGCGCATCAGGGGCCGCGTCGTCGACGAAACCGGCCGCCCGGTTCGACGGTTCCGCGTCGACAGCTCCGACTTCACCGCCGACGATGGGCGCTTCGAAGTCACGGCGTTCGCCTCGAAAGATTCGGTGCGCGTCTCTGCCGAAGGCTACGTGGCGACCTCGAAGCTGGTGACGATGGACACGCCGGTCGTCGAGGTCGGCGAGCTCGTGCTCAAGAAGGGCCTCTCGCTGCGCATCGAGGTGGTGGGCGACGACGGCAAGCCGCTCGAGGGTGTGAGCGTCGCCGCGTCGCAGTCGGCCGAGGGTGGCGACGGGAGCTGCACCACTCGGACAGATGGTCGCTGCGTGCTCTCGCCCTTCCTCGACGACGAGGCGCTGGTGAAGGCCCGGAAGGACGGCTTCGTGCCTGCCGAGGTGAAGGTCGAGAAGGGCCACTTCGCCGACGCGGTGAAGCTGGTGCTGAACGCTGCCGGTGGGCAGGTGACGGGCCAGGTGTTCGGAGCACCCGGGCGACCCGCTGGCGCGCGCAACGTCTTCCTCTCGTCCAATGACACGAGCGAGTTCGTCCTCACCGACGAGACCGGCCACTTCTCGGCGGCAGGCCTCCCCGAAGGTGCGTACTGCGTGTCGGTCGAGCTCTCGGGAATGCTGGGCACCGACTGGGCGATTCCGACGAAGGCGACGAAGAGCCCCACGCCCATCGTGCTCGGCCCCATCGTCGCAGGCGCCACGCTCGAGACGAGCTCTCGAATTCCCGGGCGGGTGGTGCTCGTGCAGGGCACGCACCCGGCGCTGAAACGGCGTGACGTCACGAGCGACTCGGCGACGGCGCTGTGCAGCTCGCGCCACGCAGCGGTGGTCGTGCTCGTGGTGACGGGGCAGGCTCGAATCGAAGGCCTGACGCCGGGCCGCTGGTCGGTCTACTCCGTGCCGATCACCGAAGAGGGTGATGAGCAGCCCGTGGCGCCACAGGTCGTCGAGGTGCTGGCGGACGAGACGAAGCGCGTGCCGTAGCAGTCATACGGGTTGGCTCGTCGCTTCGGTGAACAGTCGCTCGAGGAGGTCTGTCGTTCCCTGCTCGCGGCTCCATCGACGAAGGTCGTCGAGGTCGAGTCGGCCCGTCTGAGCGCGCACGACACCAAGCAGGTCATCCCATTGTCGATCCGAGGTCTCGCCGCCAAGTCGGCACTACCGCAACTTCGACAACACGACATCGGAAGCCGAGGCCACCTGGACGGAGGAGAACGGATTGTCCCGCCCCAGCTCGAGTTGGACGGCGCGGCCGAGCGCCTCAGCCTGATACCCCGTCGCAGCGACGCAGAGACACCGAGTCGTCTCTACCCTGCTTCTCATCAGACGAGAGCCCACTGGAGCGTCCACGCTCGTCTCGCCGAGCAGACACGCCGACCCGTCACAACCACGCTCAATCGCTGCGGACGCACGCTGATCCACCGCTGGCACACGCGCTGCTCTCTCGTCCCCTCGTCGGCAATGCAGCCGGCGACGAAGGGGGGAGTGGATGGTGACGGGAAAGCGGTACCAGGTGTTCAGCATCAAGGAGACGAAGCAGAGCGACGGTAAGACGACGTCGGTCTGGGTGCGCGCGGGCTCGGCGTGGGTGAACCGCGACGGCAGCTTCAACGTGTACCTCGACGTGCTCCCGCTCGACGGGAAGCTCCACGTCCGTGAGGCGGTCGACAAGCGTGACGGCGAAGGCAAGCCGTCGCACGCGTCGGAAGAAGGCGTCGCCGCCTGACGGTGCAACAGCAGCAACACAACTCAATGCAGTGATTCGCAGCACGACCGAAGTGAACCCAGACAACAACGCAGCACAGAAACGAGAACAGACATGAAGACGGCAACGAAGGTGGTGGCGGTGGTGGCGGTGGCGTTCCTGGCCATGTCGGGCGAGGCGTTCGCCGCAGGCAAGAAGGCGAAGACGAAGTTGCAGGTGTCGGGGCAGGTGAACCTGAACAACGCGACGAAGGCGCAGCTCGACCTGCTGCCCGGCGTCGGTGAGAAGGCGGCGACTCGCATCATCGAGCACCGCACGAAGACGCCGTTCGCGAAGACCGAGGACCTGATGAAGGTGAAGGGCTTCGGGAAGAAGAAGTTCGAGAAGCTCAAGGCCAACCTGACGGTCTCGGGCCCGACGACGCTCGCGGTGAAGCGCGTGTCGGCTGGCGGCTCCGAGCTTCCGGCGGCGAGCCTGCCGGCGGGCGCCCAGGAAGCACAGGGTCGCGCGCCGCCTGCTCGGCGCTGAGGCACCAGCTCGATGATGAAAGGTGGTGGCCGGAGCGGGAGGACCTGCTCCGGCCGTCGCCGTTTCCGCCGAATGTGTCTGGCACGCGACGGGCGCGGGGGTAAGGAGGACCCCATGAACTGGGAGGGCTGGAGCCGCGAAGCCGCGTCGCTGATGAAGAGGCGAACGCGCACGCTGATGAAGCGCTACTCCCTCGGCGCCGGCGACCGCTTCAGTTGGGACCTCGAAGCGAGCCAGATGACCATCGGCAGCACCCGCTTCGGCATCGTCACCGTCGGCACCATGACGGGCGACACCTTTCGCTGGGCGTGGGACGACGAGACCATTCCCCAGGCGAGCAAGACGGGCCTCGAGCAGGTTCGCGCGTTCGGTGAAGCCAACGGCATCGCGCTGCTGACCGAGCCTTCCGGGCCGGGTGGACTCGACCGGGGTCACGAGTGCCTGGCCGTCGCGGGCCGACTCCTCGACGCGAGCGCCGTGCTCGTCGACAGGACCGACGCGGGCTTCATCTTCTTCGCGTTGCGCGAACCGCCGAGTTGAACCGTCTTCACACTCCTTCACGGAGCCTTGAGACGGACGCAGCGGATGTCTGAGATGAACGCGCGATGACTTCAGCGAAAGCCGTGATCGGCGCCATCGCGGGGTACTTCCTCTTCCGCATCTCGATCGTGCAGACCGTCGAGCACCTGGGCCGGTTCGTCCGCGTCGAGGCGGGGGCTGCGGCCTGGGACAAGTGCAGACCGACGCGCTGCTGCCGCTCACGGTGAAGCCTCCTGTCGGCCGCTTCGAATTGTCATCCAATCTCGGGTCAGGTCACTGCGGCACGAGAAAGCGCGCGAGGCTCTCGACGTCGACGTCACAGTGCCCTCCTGGGCGAGGCACCCAGTCCACCGAACCTCCGAGGCCTCTGACGGTGTCGGCGAAGCGCGTGGCGCCCGGCATACAGCGCCACGGGTCAGCTGCGCCGCAGGTGACGTAGAACGCCGTTCGCGGCGTCCTGGTGAGCGCTTGGAGCGGATCGCTCGCTCGCCACACCGACTCATCCGGGTAGAGCCTGCGGGCGAGTCCCGTGACGAGCAGCGCCTGCGATGGACTCAGACCAAGCCGTCGTGCCAGCGACGGAATCTCAAACGGGCCGGTCGCAGGTGACGCCTCGTAGATCGGTGGACAGAGCGCGGCTGCCCGCTGAAACCGCTCACCGCGCACACCAACCATCAGCGCGTTGACCCCGCCCATCGATTCCCCGACCACGGAGCGCCGGGCGACGGGCTGACGCAACGAGGCCTCGATGCGTGGCAGCACCTCGCGCTCGAACAGGCTGAGTGTCGGGCCTTCGCTTGCTTGATTCACCAGGAGCCACAGCGGCCCGAATGACACGCTCGCGACGATGGGCGGCCGGACCCTCTGGGCGCGCCAGACCTCGTAGAGTTCCCCTGAATACGCCTCGGCGTCGTTCCACCACGCCTCGTTGCCGCGGCGGCCATGGAAGTGGATCAGCAGGTGGCTCGGGTCAGCGTCAGGTGGCTCATGAAAGCAGACCGCCCACGCCACTGCGCCAGGCTCGCGGAGACAACGAGAGGGTAGGCCTGCAATGGGCTTCGGGCTCCATTCGAGCGGGCGAGACGCCAAGCCGACGACGTGCGGCAGCGCCCACCACCCCGACGCCGCGACCGCCAGCCCCCCCAGGAGGACGCCACCAAGGCTCCGCGACGCCCATCGTCTCTTCCCCTCGCCTCGCATGCGCCGTTCCTCGTTCACTCACGCTCGTCCCCGAAGAGCGGCAAGCCTGCGCTCAACCGCAGTGACGCTCGTGCAGTGGCCAGCTCCGTGCGCGCCTGAATCTGCGCGACCTCGGCGCTGAAGACGTCGCGCTCGGCCTGAATGACGTCGACCTGCGTCGCGGCGCCGACCGCGTACCGGTCCTTCGCGACCTGGCTCGCGCGCTGTGCTGCCGTCACCTGGGCCACGACGAGGTCAGCCTTCTGCCGGGCCGCTTCGAGCCGGTTCCAGTCCTGGAAGATGGCATCGCGTGCCTGAAGGCGGGTGCGCTCGGCCCCCAGCTTCGCGGTCGCCTCAGCCGAAGCCTGGACGCTCATGTTCTGGAACGTCGGCACGTCGAGCCTCCACTGCAGGCCGATGCCCGCGTTGTAGACGGCCGACTGGTTCTGAAAGCCGGTCGCGTTGGTGAAGCGCTGCGTGAATTGGCCCGCGACGATGGGCACCAGCGCGAGGCGTGAGGCCGTGGCGAGCTTCGCTGCGGCTTCTGCGTCGAGGTCGGCGGCCTTCACGGTCGGCAGCTCAGGCACGCGGTCCTCGAAGGTCGCGGGCGCCGCCTCGGCTTGCAGGTCGTCGACCGGCAGGCCGACCTCGGCAGGCGGCTCGAGGAACGAGACGGTCTGCAGCGTGCGCCGGCTGGTGGCGACGAGCGACTCGACGTCCGCGACGACCTGCCGGTTGCGGGCCAGCTCGGCGCGCGCACGCAGCTGCTCCAGCTCCGTCGCGGCTCCGGCGCCGACGCGCACGTCGATGAACTTCAGCTGGGTCTCTGCGACGCCGACCGACTTCTTCGCCGACTCGCGCACCGCCAGCGCCGCCGCGTAGCCGTAGTAGGCGCCGACGACCTGGCGCATCACGAGGTCGCGCGTCAGCTGCTCCCGCTCGGCCGCCGACTGCTGCGCGGTGTTGGTGGCCAGCGCGCGGAACCAGCGCGTGGTGTCGATGAGCGGCACGTCGACCCGGAGCACCGCATCGAACTGGTCCTGCGGCGCGATGATCAGCTTCGTCACCATGCCAGTCGCAGGGTTCGGAAAATTGGCCACGGCCTCGAACTGGTTGTGGGTCCACGTGGCGTTCGCCGAGAGCGTCGGCAACAGCCCCGTCCAGGCCGCGCGGAACTCGGCCTCGGCGCGCTGCCGCTGTTCGAGCGAGATGCGGCGGTCGACGTTCTGGTCGTCGGCGCTCGCCAGGAAGTCCTTCAGCGTCTTCGGCTGTGCGACTGCCACCGCCGACGCCATCATCACCATCAGAGCCAACGTCTTCACTTGCCGACCTCCCCGACGACGGGCGAATGCGCGGCGTGCTCATCGGTGTCTCCCGACGAGAGCTCGACCGTGCTGTCCGTTGCGCCGTACTTCTTGAAGAACAAGACGATGTCGTCGAAGAACGAGTACGCGACCGGCACCGCGAGGAGCGTCAGCACCAGCGACAACGTCTGGCCTCCGACGACGACGCCTGCAGTGGCCTTGTTGTACCCGGCGCCGATGCCCTTCGAGGTGACGAGGGGAATCATGCCGGCCACGAAGGCGAGCGTGGTCATCAAGATGGGGCGCAAGCGGTCCTTGTTGCCCTTCAAGATGGACTTGAAGCGCCACGCCTTCTCGACCTGCCGCTTGATGGTGGCGGGGTCGGCCGGGTTCGCCTTCGCGAGCGCCCGGTCGAGCTCCGACGGTGTGAGCTCGGCGTCGAGCAGCTCGTGCAACGCGCTCTGGGTCGCCGCCCAGGAGTTCCCCTTGTCGATGATGCGACCGGCCGCCGCGAGCAGTCCCTTCCCTGCCTCACGGAGCTGATTCGTATGATCGATCTGCAGAATCGCGTTCTTCTTCACGACGCCGAACAACACGAAGATGCCGAGGCCCGAGTAGAGGTCGAGCGCCTGGTTGAAGAGGATGATGGAGAGGATCGCGTACGGCAGCGTGAGCGGGAGTGAGATGAGAATGGTGATGGGGTGCAGCCACGACTCGAACTGCGCCGCGAGGATGAGGTACATGAAGACCATCGAGGCGAGCAGGCCGAACAGGAAGCTGATGCCGACCTCCTTCATGATCTTCGTCTGCCCTTGAGGCCTCGCTGAGAAGCCACGCGGGAGCGAGCGCACCTCGTCCTCCAGGATCGCCAGCACCGCGTCGCCGATGGCGCCTTCGTTCGCGCCGGGCTTTCCGTTGACGAGGAAGGTGACCTGCCGCTCTCGCTGGAAGCGCAAGATGGCGGCCGGGCTGGTGCCAGGCTCGAACCGCACGACGTCGGACAACGACACGAGGCCGACCTTGCGGCTGGGCACGGTGAGGAGCTGCAGCATGTCTTCGTTCGACCGGTAGGCCGGCAGCGCGCGCAGGCGCACGTCGTATTGCTCGCCACCTTCGGCGTACGACGACACCTTCTGCCCTGCGACGAGCAGCTGGAGCGCCTGGGCGACATCGCTGACCTGCACACCAAGGTCCGCCGCGCGCTCCCGGTCGATGCTGACGCCGAGCTCGGGCTTCCCGACGATGAGCGACGAGTCGACGTCGACGGCGTCGGGAATCTTCCGCAGCTTCTCGAGCACCCGCTCGTTGGAAGAGGTGAGCAGCTTCAGGTCGGGTCCGGCGAGCAGGTATTGGATGCGCGCCGTCGCCTGACCGCCTCCGAACTCGTTCACGTCGGCGACCGTGACGCGCAGGTCCTTCGGGAGCTGCGAGATGATCTTCTCGCGCACGACGCCCTTGAGTTCGTTCTGCGTGATGACGCGCGCGTCCGGCGGCAGCAGCTTGACGTAGATGCGCGCGAGGTTGGCCGTGCGGGCTGCGTCGTCGCCGACGGTCACCAGCGTGGCAGTCACCTCTGGCAGCTCACGAATCTGGCGCGCGACGCGTTCACCGATGAGCTCCGACGAGGCCACGCTCCGACCCTCGGGCAGGCGCACGACGACCTCGAACTGCGCGCGATCGTCGATGGGCAGGAAGCCCTTGCGCGCGGCCTTGCCGAGCGGACCCATCGACACGAGCGAGGCGATCGACGCGATGAGCACGATCCACCGGTGGCGCAGCGCGAACCCCAACACGGCGCCGTACCCGCGCTCGACCGGCCGATAGCCAACGTCGACCAGTCGCTCGAGCATCGACTTGCGGTGGTCGCCCTTCTTCTTCTGCTCCAGCCAATACGCCGCGAGCATCGGGGTCAGCGTGAAGCTGACGAACAGCGACACCGCGATGGCGAACGACATGGTGACGCCGAAGCTGCGCAGGAACCGACCCGGAATGCCCGAGATGAAGGCGATGGGCAGGAAGACCGCGATGAGCGAGAGCGTCGTCGCGAGCACGGCGAGGCCGATCTCCTTCGTGCCTGCCACCGCGGCCTGCTTCGGGGTGTAGCCCTTCTCTTCGACGTACTTGAAGATGTTCTCGAGAACGACGATGGCGTCGTCGATGACGATGCCGACGGCCAACGCGAGCGCGAGCAGCGTGATGGTGTTGAGCGTGAAGTCCATCAGCTTCATCAGCGCGAACGTGCCGATGATCGACGTCGGAATTGCGAGCGCGGCGATGACGGTGCTGCGCACGTTGCCGAGGAAGATGAGCACGATGATGGCGGCGAAGAGCGCGCCGAGAATGAGGTGCTCGGTGACGGCTTCGGTGCCGGTGCGAATGACGGCCGACCCGTCACGCTGAACTTCGACCGCGTAGCCCTTCGGGAGCTCCTTGCGCACTTCGTCGAGGCGGCCATCGAGACCGCCCAGCAGCGGACCGCCCAGGCTCCCGAACAGCGGCTTCGCCTTCTTCCCGAGGATGCTGTCGACGACGTTGACGGTGTTGGTGCCGGACTGCTTGCGGAGCGCCAACAGCACGGTCGACTCGCCGTTCCATCGCGCGGCGCTCGAGACGTCTTCCACGCCGTCCTCGACGATGGCGACCTCGTCGAGGCGCACCTCACGACCCTGCGAGTTGCGAATGATGATGGCGCGCATCTCGTCGAGCGTCTTGACGCGGCCGTTCACGCGCAACGTCAGGTAGTCACGGCTCGTGTCGAGTCGGCCACCGGGCAGCGTGATGTTCTGCGCATTGATGGCGACCCCCACCTCCGCCGGCGTGATGCCCAGCGCCTTCAGCTTCACTGGATCGACCAGCGCGTTGATCTGACGCTTGCGAGCGCCGATGAGCGTGACCTGACCGACGCCGCTGACGGACTCGAGCCGACGACGAACGATGCGGTCCGCGACGTCGGTGACCTCCTTGACGTCTTTCCCCGGCGCCCGCAGCGCGAGGTAGAGCACCGGCTGCGAGTCGGGGTCGAACTTCTGCACGATCGGCGGGTCGATGCCCTTGGGCAGCTCAGGCAGCACCGAGTTGATCTTCTGCTGCACCTCGGCCGCCGCGACGTTGATGTCCTTCTCGAGGAGGAACTGCACGACGACGGTCGAGATGCCCTCGGACGACGTCGACCGGAGCTCGTCGATGCCGCTGATGGTGTTGACCGCGCCTTCGATCTTGTCCGAGATGTCCGTCTCCATGTCCTCCGGAGCAGCGCCAGGGAGAATGGTGACGATGGTGACGGCCGGGAAGTCGATCTTCGGGAACTGGTCGACGCCGAGCTGGCGATAGAAGACGCCACCGACGACGAGGATGACGAGCGAGAGCACCGTCGCGAAGACGGGGCGCTTCACACAGAGTTCAGCGAGCCATTGCATGGTGGTGCCCTCTCACTGAATCGCGGAGCCGTCGGACAGCCCGGTGGGTGGCTTCAAGATGACCTGTGTGTCCACGGGCAGCGCCTCGTACACGGCGATGCGGCCGTCCTTCACGAGGCCGGTCTTCACCACCATCTCGATGGCGTGGCTGTCCTTCGCGACGAAGAGCCGTCGCACGGTGCCGTCCTGCTTGATGGCCGCGAGCGGAACGGTGGCCTGCTCCTCTTCGCCGATGACCAGTTTGATGGTCGCGAACATGCCGGGCTTGAGCGCGCCGTCGTCGTTCTTCGCCGTCGCCTCGATGATGAGGTCTCGGGTCTGCGCGCGCAGCGCCGGGCTGACGAAGCGCACGGTGGCCGCGAAGGTGCGGTCCGGCCAGCTCGACACCTCGAGGTCCAGCGTCTGCCCTTCCTTCACGCGGCCCACGGCCGGCTCGGGCACGCTGATGGTGATGCGCGCAGGGTTCACCGAGAACACGCTCGCCACGCGCGTCGGAGGCTGCACGTACTCGCCGACGTTCACGTAGCGCTCGCCGATGATGCCATCGATGGGCGCGCGAATGACGGTGTCGCCTGCGAGCTTGCCCGCGAGGTCGGCGTTCGCCTGCGCCGCGTTCGCGTTGTACAGCTGCGAGGTGCACTGGGTCTTGAGCCGGTCGTACTCGGACTTTGGAATCGCGCCCTGAGAGAAGAGCGTGTCGGCGCGGTCGCACTCCTGCTTGGCCAGCGACACCTGCGTCTGCGCGGCCTGGCTCTGCGCGGTGGCAGCCGCAGCCTGGAAGCCCGCCGCCCGCGCGTCGACGATGGCAATGACCTGACCGGCCTTCACCGGCATGCCCCGCTCGACGTAGGTGGCCGTCACCCGGCCCGAGACGTTGGCGGCCACTTCACTCTGCCGGTCGGCGATGACGCTGCCCGTCAGCGTCAGGAGCCTCGGCATCTGCTCGTGTCTGACACCGGCCAGCTCGACCTTCACCGGAGGGAGCGCGGTGGTCTTCGGCTTCTCGACCGCCTGCTCTGGCTTCTTGCAACCGACGACGGTGACGAGGACAGCGAGGGTCAGCAGGGTTCTCATGGCGGGGCTCCAGAACGACAGACTCAGGCACGCGCGTGACGAGGCTTCGACGGACGACGCCTCGGCGCGAGCGCACCCGCAAAGAACGAGGCGAGGCCTCGAAGGTGATGACGGTGATGACGGGTCGCCAGTGACTGGCGGGTGATGTGTGAGGTGATGGTGCGCATGTGGAGCGCGCCGAGCATCGTGTACGCGGCGGTCTCGAGGTCGTCACCTTCGATGAGCCCTTCCACCTTCGCGAGCTCGAGCCACTTCAGGAGCGCCGCGAGGCCGCGGAGCGGGCCCGGGCCGACCGCCTTCTGCCAGAGCTCTGACGCGATGCCGCTCTCGCGCAGCGCCATCACGCAGGGCAGGGCCTCGGCGAAGAACTCCCAGATGTCGGTGAAGAGCGCCTCGAGCTGCGCTTCGAGCGGGCGGCCGTCGACCTCGCGGTGCGCCTGCACCCAGGTGGGCTCCTCGGGCGGCTTCAGCGCTTCGATCATCAATGCCTGCCGCGTCCCGAAGCGCTTGAGGAGCGCCGGGCTGGTGACCTTCAGCTTCGCAGCCACGAGGTCGAGTGACACCGAAGGCCCGTGCTCGAGCACCGAGGCACGCATCGTCTGAAGAATCTGCTCGTCAGTGATCAGCCGTGGGCGCGCCATCGCGGGTCCTTCAGTTCGTCAGTCAACGGTTCCGAATTCGAGTTCGTTAGTATCGAATGACTAACGAACCGGCAAGGAAACCGTGATGGCTGTCGCGCGTCGACGGCCTTCTTCCGGAAATCCGGGGAGTTGGGCGCGTGAAGAAGTGTTGAGACGCGCGCAACAGACGTGTGACGTCGCGGCGTTCAGAGGCCTTCGAGGCTGAACGTGCACGACGGGCACGACACGATTGACCGGTTCGCCTGCTGCGTTGTTATTGCAACACAGCTGCGAGTAGTCTTGACAGGAACGGAGCCCGCCCCTATTCCGACGTCCGTGTTTCCTCGCCGCTCGAGCCTGATCATCCGCGCCGCCACGGCGCTGGGCATGGTCGCTCTTCAGCTCTTCCTGCTGGGGCACATGGCCCTGGAGCAGCACACGCTCAGCGTGAGCGGCGCCGTCGTCGAGGTGCACGACTCCTTCCAGCTGCACGGGCACGAAGACCGCAGCCTGTGCGAGCGCGAAGCAGCCGATGACGCTGGCCGGCCGGACGTTCCCTGTCAGGGCACGCCCGAGGCGTTGCGGCTGGTCGACCAGCGTTCCCCCGTCGGGCCGGTGCTCGTGCACCTGACGTCGCTGGTGCGCGCGCAGTCCCCTGAGCATCACCTCGCCGCCGTGTGGTTGATGGCCCCCAAGGCCTCGCCGCCCGCGCAGCGCGCCTGACGCTCACCGCGTCATCGCCCTCATCAGTCTCGTCGGGCCCGCGGGTCGCTCGAGCGCGTGGCCGTCATCGCTTCCATCGGGGGTCGTATGCGTTCCTTGCTGTGCACACTCGCGTCCGTCGCGGTGCTCGTGCTGTCGACGAGCGTCTTCGCCGGCGAAGTCATTCCTCCTGAAGTGGTGACCCGCGCCGAGGCCGTGATGCCTCCCAACGCGCCACCACCGAGCCAGGACCACGTGTTGTTGGAGTTCACCGTGACCGTCGCAGGCCGTGCTGGTGACATCGTCGTGCTCGAGTCGGCCGGCCCGGCGTGGGACGCGTCTGCGCGCGAGGCCCTCTCGAAGTGGACGTTCAAGCCCGCGGTGCACGAGGGCAACATCGTCGCGAGCCGCACGCGCATGTCGTTCGCGATGTCGGCTGCCCTGATGTCGAAAGATGGAGGAGTCACCGACGACGCCGACGCAGGCGCGGCAGAGCATCCGCCACACTCCTCGGAAGTCGTGGAGGACGACCTCGACGGTGGCCACGCTCAGCACGTCATGTCGACGGTCATCACCGGCAGGCTGCTGCCGAAGTCGCGAGGCGCTGGAGACAGCACCATCGAGATTGGGCAGTTGAGCCTCGTTCCTGCGCAGACCGGTGGAGAGCGCCTCAAGCTCGCGCCGGGCGTGCTGCTCACCAACGAAGGCGGCGACGGGCACCCCGAGCGCATCTTCATGCGCGGCTTCGACGCCCGCGAAGGCCAGGACATCGAGCTGTCGGTCGACGGCGTGCCGGTGAACGACTCGGGCAACCTGCACGGCAACGGCTACGCGGACCTCAACTTCATCATCCCCGAGCTCATCGAGAACCTGCGCGTCATCGAAGGCCCGTTCGACCCGAGGCAGGGCAACTACGCCGTCGCAGGGAGCGCCGAGTACGAGCTCGGCTTGACGAAGAAGGGCCTCACCGTGAAGGGCATGTACGGCTCGTTCAACACGCAGCGTCTCGTGCTGCTGTGGAGCCCCGAGTCCGCGTCCTCGCGCACGTTCGGTGGCGTCTCGCTGCAGCGCTCCGATGGCTTCGGGCAGAACCGTGGCTCGCAGAGTGCACGCGCGGCGGCGGGCTACGAGGGCAGGCTCTCGGAGACGACGAGCTTCCGCCTTCAGGCCATCGGCTACACGGCCGGCTTCCGCTCGGCGGGTGTCGTTCGCGACGATGACTTCCGCGCGGGCCGCATCGGCTTCTTCGACACGTACGACGCGCGGCAGGGCGGAGAAGCCACTCGCGCGAGCATCTCAGGCGACGTTCACTACCACCTCGGTGGTTTCACGGCGCACCAGCAGGCGGCGGTCGTCTTCCGCTCGAGCCGCGTGCGCGAGAACTTCACCGGGTTCCTCTCCGACGTGCAGCTGCCGAGGCAGGCGCCCCACGGTCAGCGCGGCGACCTCATCGACCGCGACTCCGAGCTCATCACGCTGCAGGCCCGCGGTTACGGCAAGCTCCGCAAGCGCTTCTTCGACCAGAGCCAGGAGCTCGAGGTCGGCTACTTCGCCCGGTACGACCTCGTGAAGGGTCAGCAGCAGCGGCTGCTCGGCGGCGACTCCAACACGCCGTACGCGAAGGACTACGATCTCTCCTCACGCCTCTCCGACATCGGGCTCTACGCCGACGCCAACCTCTCGTTCACACCGTGGCTCTCGTTGCGCGGTGGGGTTCGCGCCGACCTGCTGACCTCCGTCGTGAACAACGCCTGCGCGGTGAACGAGGTGCGTCGTCCCTCGGCCAGCAACCCACCGGGCGACGCGAGCTGTCTGTCGCAGCGCGACTTCGGCCAGTACCGCGAGCCGACCGAGCGCGTCTCGGCCTTCGGCACCGCCGTGATGCCTCGCGGCACGCTGCTCATCGGCCCGTTCAAGGGCGTCACCGTCACCGGGAGCTTCGGCGACGGCGTGCGCAGCATCGACCCGCAGTTCGTCAGCGAGAACAAAGAGACGCCGTTCGCCTCGGTGCGCGCATGGGAAGGCGGCGTGATGTACTCGAACAAGTTCTTCGACGAGCGCCTCGACTTCAGCGCGCGCGGCGTGGTGTTCGGCACGCGCGTCGACAAGGACCTCGTCTTCAGCGAGCAGGAAGGCCGCAACGTCATCGGCGGCAGCACGACGCGACTCGGAGCGCTCGCTCAAGCCCGCGCCCGCGGCTCGTTCTTCGACGTTCAGTCTCACGCAACCTTCGTGCGCTCGCAGTTCGACGACACCGGGCTCCTGGTCCCCTACGTGCCCGACCTCGTGGTGCGCTTCGATGGCGCCGTCTTTCACGACCTGCCGTGGAAGCTCTTCGGCGCACCGGTGAAGGCGAGTGCTGGCGTCGGCATGACGTACGTCGGGCGGCGCGCCTTGCCGTTCGGTCAACGCAGCGACGTCATCTTCGTCACCGACGTCAACGGCGAGCTGAACTGGCGATGGGTGACCGTGGGGCTCTCGGCCACCAACGTCTTCGACAACCGGTACCGCCTCTCGGAGTTCAACTTCGCGTCCGACTTCCAGACGACGCCGCCCTTCCCCACGCTCGTACCGGTGCGGCAGTTCACCGCCGGAGCGCCGCGCACGCTGATGCTCACCCTCGCCTTCAATGTCGGAGGTGCGTCATGAAGCGCTTCGTCCTGGTGCTCCTGACGACCTCGGGCTGCATCAACTCGACGGGCGACGCCCTCGTGACGTTCCAGGCCTCTGCGAGCGCCGCGCCTGACATCGGCGCAGTCCAGGGCCAGCCGCTGCGCTTCACCTCGGGGCGCGGCTTCGACGTCACGCTCACCACCGCGCGCGTCTTCGTGGGCGCGGTATACTTGAGCACCGTGGAGCCGACGACGGCTTCGGGCTCGCTGGAGGAGCCCTGCGTCGCCAACGGCATCACCACCGGCGAAGTGCGAGGCGGGCTGGAGATCGACGCCCTCGACCCGACGCCGCAGCCGTTCCCGGTCGAAGGCTTCGGGAGCACCCTGCCGACCCGCTCCGCGTCGTTGTGGCTCACCAACAGCGACGTCAACGCCAGCGACGAGCGCACCGTCGTGCTCCGGGTCGAAGGCACCGCGACGCGCGGCATGGACACGTACCCGTTCACCGGCGCGCTCCGCATCGGGGCCAACCGCGCCACGCCGCCGCGAAATCCGGCGCTCCCGTCGAGTAACCCCATCTGCGAGCAGCGCATCGTCACGCCCATCGCCTTCGACACCACGCTCTCGCAGGACGCAGCGTTGCGGCTCCTCGTCGACCCGCGCGCGTTCTTCACGTCGGTCGACTTCGCGACGCTGCAGCAGGTCTCGATGACGCCGCCGATGTTCCGCTTTCGCGACGACACCGCGACCGCCGAGCAGGCCGACACCGCGCTCTTCAACAGCCTTCGCGCGAACGCAGGTCCCTACCGGCTCGAGCTGACACCATGACGCTTCCCCGCAGCACCCCATCACCCCGAAGGAGACGAAAAGAATGAAGACGACGATTCCCGCTGCAGCACTGGCGCTCTCGATGTTTGGCCTCGCTTGTGGGCAGCCCATGCCCTCGCCCGATGGAGGAACGGCTGGCGGCTCGGCCGGCGGTGGCGCCGCAGGCGGCTCCACGACGGTGACGTACCGCAGCTTCACTGCGCCCTCGACGACACCGGTCTCCGGTTCGTTCCTCTTCACCATCACTGGCGAAGAGTCGGCGAGCGAGGGCTTCTCCTTCCCTCCACCGGCGGGCAGCACCGAGCCGAGCTTCATCGATGGGTGGGAGGTTCGGTACGAGCACATGCTCACCACGGTCGACAACATCACCCTCTCGTCGAACCCTGACATGACGCCAGGAAACCCGGGCACGACGGGCGCGGCGGTCGCGCGCGCCAACGGCCCATGGGCCATCGACCTCGCGAAGGACGGCCCGGTCACCGCGAAGGAAATGGAGGGCAAGGCGTTTCCGCTCGCGCGACTGTCGAACCAGACGCTCGCGACAGGCACTCCTGCGTTCGGCGCCACCACGAAGTACGCGTTCAGCTTCGACCTCGTCGAGGCCGACGCGAACCCCATCGACGTGAACCTCGACGCCAACGCGAAGGCGGCCTACCAGCTGATGCGCACCAACGGCTGGTCGTACTGGGTGAAGGGCACGGCGACTTGGAAGGGCGACATGGGCACGCCAGCCTGCCGCTCAACCAACGCGAGCTACGACTTCAACCGCGTCCCGAAGGTGGTGAACTTCTCGTTCGGGTGGAAGGTGCCGGCCTCGTACAAGAACTGCCTCAACCAGGAGCTGATGCCGGCCGACAGCCGCGGCGTGCAGCTGGGCGCGAATGGCGCAGAGGCCGTGGTGCAGATGACGCTGCACAACGACCACCCGTTCTGGGATGCGCTCGAGGAAGACGCGCCGCTGCGCTTCGACGCGATTGCCGCACGCAAGTCCGTCGCGATGGGCATGGCGCCTGCGGCAACGCTCACCAACGCCGACCTCACGGGCGTCGACTTCCAGGCCGTGAAGGACGCGCAGGGAACCGCGGTGCCCGTCCGCTACTGCGGCGCCGTGCAGATGGGCGAGCGCACCATGGGCGGGCTGACGCTCGACCCGAAGGGCGTGCCGGTGAACCCCGCAGGCGGAGCCGCTGGCCTCAAGGACCTCTCGGACTACATGGCCTACAACCTGTCGACCTTCGGTCATGCGAACGCCGGTGAAGGCCTTTGCGTCGTCGAGCGGAAGTACCCTTCACCGCAGTGACGCAGCCCTGAGCCCTGCCGGCGGTGACGTCGGCGGGGCTCTCCTCTTTCGTCGAAGGAGCCCCAGTGAAGCACCACCACGTCGACTGTGATTGCGGCCACGACCACGCACCGAGAGAGACCTCACCTGACGACAAGAGTGGGTGGTGGGCCTCGATGCTCCCGCTGCTCGCTTGTGCGGTCTGCCCGGCGTGCTTGAGCGCCTACGCGAAGGTGCTCTCGGCCTTCGGCGTCGGGCTCTTTCTGTCAGAGACGCAGCACGCCATCATCATGGCGGTGGCCGTGACGTCTTCGATTCTCGTCTCGGCCTGGCGCTCGGTTCGGTCTGGCCGACGGTGGCCACTCGCCGTCTCACTCAGTGGCAGCGTGCTCATCGTCGTCGGCCACCTGCTCGAGGTGTCGGCCGTCGAATGGCTTGGCGTCGTGGTGCTCCTGGTCGGCGGGCTCGTCGAGATGCCGTTGCTGCGAAAGCTCATTCGCCCTCGATTGAAGACGGCCTGAGCGCTCGAGATGTCGACGGTCACCGTGCTGGTCTGCCGCGACTGTTGTTGTGGTCGTTCGAAGAAGCACCCAGAGGTCGACCATGCGGCTCAGCTCGCCGCCATCGACGAGGCCTGTGAGGCGGCTGGCAATGCCCGAGTCGTCGTCACGAAATGCCTCGACGTGTGCGCGGTCTCGAACGTGGTGGTCGTGCGGCATCACGTCGTCGGCGCGCCCACGGTCTGGCTCGGCAAGGTGTTGAGCCCGACCCACACCCGGCTGCTGACGCACTGGCTGCGCGCTGGCGGGCCTTCGACGGCGCAACTCCCGGCGGGCCTGCGCGCGCTCGTGTTTTCTCCTGGCATCACGTCGGCGTGCGCCGCTGACGAGCATTGTCCTCTCTGAGGTTTCATGGGCGACCACCGACTTCCAGTCACGGTGCTCTCCGGCTTTCTGGGCGCGGGGAAGACGACGCTCCTCAATCACGTGCTGACGAACCGGCAAGGCCTCAAGGTCGCCGTCATCGTCAACGACATGAGCGAGGTGAACGTCGACGCCGCGCTCATACGCGACGGCCTGGCAGGCCTGAGCCGCACCACCGAGAAGCTCGTCGAGTTCTCGAATGGCTGCATCTGCTGCACCCTGCGCGAGGACCTGCTCGAAGAGGTCGCCCGCCTCGCGCGCGAGCAGCGCTTCGACTACCTGCTCGTCGAGTCGACTGGCATCAGCGAGCCGTTGCCCGTCGCAGAGACCTTCACCTTCGCCGACTCGAAGGGTGAGACGCTCTCGACCATCGCCCGGCTCGACACGCTCGTGACCGTCGTCGACGGGCCACGGTTTCTCGCCGACTGGCAGGAGAGCGCCGAGCTCAAAGGGCGAGGCCTGGCGGCGAAACCCGACGACGAGCGCACCATCACCGAGCTGCTCGTCGAGCAGGTCGAGTTCGCGAACCTGCTGTTGGTCAACAAGACCGACGAGATGAACGCCGACGACCGGCGAACGCTGGCAGGCGTGCTGGCGTCACTCAACCCGACCGCACGCAGGCTCGAGACCAACTACTCGAAGGTCGACCTTACCGAGGTGCTGGGCACAGGGCGCTTCGACCTCGCGCATGCCAGCTCATCGCCAGGGTGGATGAAGCGCATGCGCGGCGAGGAGCTGAGTGAGGCTGAGGAGTACGGCATCACCAGCTTCGTCTTCCGCGACCGACGCCCGTTTCACCCGGGCCGCTTCGGGCGCTTTCTGCAGCGCCCCTGGCCGGGCGTGCTGAGGGCCAAGGGCTTCTGCTACCTGGCCAGCCGGCTCGAATACATCTCGCTCATGTCGTTCGCTGGCCTCACGTGGACGCTCGGGCCCGTCGGCCGGTGGCGCGCCATGCTGGATGAGTCGGAGTGGCCTGATGACGAAGCGCTCCGCGAACAGATTCGAGCGAACTGGCACCCGCTCTTCGGAGACCGCCAACAGGAGCTCGTCTTCATCGGCACGAAGATGAACGAGGCGTGGCTGCGCAAGGAGCTCGAGGCTGCACTCCTGACCGACGCAGAGATCGGCATGGGCAAGCACGCCTGGCACCACGAGTTCGCCGACCCGTTCCCTCGCTGGGCCTGATCAACCAGGCGCTCCGTCATCGAAAGCAATGCGAGCTGGCGCTTGACGAGTCGACGGCACTCGCTCTGTCAATTCATCAATCATTGGAATGAAGAAGCGAGCCACATCGAAGCACGAGCAGGACTGTGGCCCCCATGCTGCGGCACACCCCCATCGCCATGAGGTGAGCGACGCGGCCTTCGAGCGCGCGGCCTCGCTGTTTCGAGTCGCGGGCGACCTCGCTCGGCTTCGCCTGCTTCATCAACTCGACGCTGGCGAGTGCTGCGTCAGTGAGCTCGCCGACGCGAGCGAGACCAAGCTCTCGACGCTTTCTCAGCAGCTTCGCCTGTTGCACGCCGAGCGCATCGTGAAGCGTCGCCGCGAGGGCAAACACATCTACTACTCGCTCGCTGACGGCCACGTTCGCGAGCTGATGTGGGCCGCCCTGGACCACGCGGGCGAGCCACCCCCTGCCGTTTCGCCATCACCGAAAGGAAGGAAGCCCCCATGAGCCACACCACCCACGACAACCACGAGCACGTTCACGGCCCCAACTGCGGCCACCAGGCGGTCAAACACGGAGACCACGTCGACTATCTGCACGACGGCCATCTTCATCACTCACACAACGGCCACACCGATGAGTGCGCCCTCGACGTCGGCACTGCCAACCCCGCCGCCTGTACGCCATCGCACAGCTGCGCGGGGCACACGCAGGGACACGTTCACGCAGCCGGGTGCGGGCATCAGGCCGTCCCTCACGGCGACCACGTCGACTATCTCGTCGCGGGCCACCTGCATCATCCGCATGGGAGTCATTGCGACGACCACGGCACCGTCTCCGCGGCGTAGGCCGCTGTCCTCGTTCAGGCTGAGCGTCCTCGGCCTCGGGTGACACGCCAGAGCACGACGCCGCTCGCGTCGCTGCCAGCGAGCAGCGAACCATCGGGGCTGAAGCACAGCTCAGACACCTCGCTCTTCATCGGCGCGATGCCAATGGGCTTCGGTGACTTCGGCGGCTGCCACACGAGCACGTCGCCATCGAGCGCTCCCGAGGCCAACAGGCCCGTGCTCGAGAACGTCAGCGCAGTGATGAGCTGCTCGTGCCCTTTGAGCATGAGCGGCTTGGTGCCTTCGGGGCCCTTCCCGTCGAAGCGCCAGCCACAGATGACGTCGCTGCCTCCGGTGACGAGCAGCTTCGAGTCAGGCGACCACGCGAGCTGGGTCGGCTTCGCCGGGTATCCGCTCATCTCGGAGTCTTCTCCGGAGCCGAGCCACCAGAAGTGCACGCTGTTGTCCTGCGTCGCGACGGCGACGACCGCGTCATCTGGGCTCGGCGTCAACGACAACAACGAGCTCTTCCACGAGAGCAACTTCGACTCGGCGTGAGCCTCGAGCGGAAAGAGCCGAACGGCGCCGTAGCAGCTGGTGAGCAGCCTGGTGCCATCGGCGCTGAAGGCCACGCCCGACACGGTGCTCTCGTGGGCAGGCGTCTCGAGCACCGGAGCGCCCTGCGCAGACCAGACCCGCGCGCCCCGCCCGTGTGCCGTCGCGAGCAGGCCGGTCTTCGACCAGGCCAGCCACTCCACCCAGCTGCCCTTCGCACCTGGCAGCTTCGCCCGCTCGACACCGTCCACCCCGAAAAGTCTGGTGGAGCCATCGAAGCATGCGACCGCCAGCAGGTCGTCGACGGGGCTGAACGCGACGCGCGACACGCTGTCTGGCAAGCGGCTCTGCCACCGCAGCGAGCCGTTCGTGGCGTCCACCACCGTCACCGTTCCGTCGGCCGCGCCGAAGGCGAGCGACGCACCCTGGCGGTCGAACGAGAGCCCACGAGGGAACTCGGTCGTCGGAAGGCGGCAGACGTCGAGCAGATGGGCGCGGCTCACGTCAGGCACCGGCGGAAGCCCTCGGTGAGCTCGGCACGGTCGAGTTTGCGGCCGATGAAGACGAGGTCGTTCGCGCGCTTGTCACGGCCCCACGCGCGGTCGGGCCGCCCGTCGAAGAGCATGTGCACTCCCTGGAACACGAAGCGCTCGGGCTGCCCCTTCACCGCGAGAATGCCCTTCATGCGGAAGATGTCGGTGCCCTTCTCCTGAAGCAGCTTCGACATCCACGCATTCAACTTCTTCCCATCGACCTCGCCCTCGAAGTGCAGGCCAACCGAGGTGACCGTCTCGTCGTGCTCGTGTGCGCTGTATTCCTTGTGCTCGCTCGCTGCCGCGCCGCCCAGGCGCACCGCGTACTCCTCGCCGCCATGCTCGGTGAAGAGCATCCACCGGCCGCTGCGGGGCACCCGCACCGGGAACGTCGTGGGCGCGCCGGAAGAGACGTCGAGCGCAAGCGACGTGCCCACCTCGACGACCGTGCCCGGCTTGAGCGAAACGGGCTTCTTGTTCCAGATGCGCAGCGCGCGCTCCGGGCCTTCTTTCAGCGGCGCGACGTCGCCCTCGACGGGCACCAGCACCACCTGCATCGACTCGTCAGCGCCAGCCCCGAGCGACAACGTCGTCAGGCCTTCCTCGAGCGAGAAGACCCCGCCCCACTCGAAGGGGTACTCGGGCTCGAGGAAGGTGGGCTTCTTCTCCATCGCGCGCTTGAGGTCGAAGCCGCCAACGTCGAGGACGTCGGCGATCGGCACGTTGGCGTTGGTGGACCGCAACACCTTCGCCATCACGTTCATCGAGGCGATGCGCTTCTCGAGCGCAGCGGCTTCGGCGTCGCTGACGAGGTCGAGCTTGTTGAGCACCAGCACGTCGGCGAACGCGACCTGCTGCTGGGCCTCTTCGCTGTCGTCGAGGTGCAACGCGACGTGCTTGGCGTCGACCATGGTGACGATGCCGTCGAGGCGAAAGTGCCGCTGCACTTCTTCGTCGACGAAGAACGTCTGCGCGACCGGCGCCGGGTCGGCCAGCCCCGTGGTCTCGATGAGCACCTGGTCGAACCTGTCGCGGCGCTTCACCAGGTTGCCGAGAATGCGAATGAGGTCGCCGCGCACGGTGCAGCAGATGCACCCGTTGTTCATCTCGAAGACCTCTTCTTCGGCGTTGATGACGAGGGCCTGGTCGATGCCGATTTCGCCGAACTCGTTTTCGATGACCGCGATTCGTTTGCCGTGTTGCTCGGTCAAGATGCGGTTGAGCAGCGTCGTCTTCCCCGAGCCGAGAAAGCCGGTGAGGACGGTGACGGGGATGAGGGGCGTCGACATGGGTTCTCCTTCAGGTGGGTGAGACGAAGAGGCGAGAGAGGAACCAGAGCCCTGCGGCGATGGAGGCGAAGGCAGCGACCCGCAAGACGACGGTTCGGGCGAAGGCGGAACGCTGCGCGACCGCTCCCAGCGGGAGTGAGAGCATCAGCGTCACCACGGCCATGCCGCCGACGACGCTCGCGCCGTAGAGCCCGAGGAAGAGCAGCGCCTGCGCCCGGTTCGCCATCGTGGTGAGCGCGACCAGACCGACGCCAGCCGAGCCTGCGAGCCCATGCACCAGCCCGAGCGAGAAGGTCCGGAGACCGCGACCGGCATGCGGCGCGTCCGTCACTGGACACGCGGCGTGTCGCCACTGACTCACGCCCAACCAGACGAGGCTGAGCGCGACGAGAAGCTCGGCCGCAGGGGCAAGCCAGTTCGGGAGCCGGATGTCAGCCGCGATGAGGAGGACGCCTCCGGCCAGAAAGGTCGCCGAGTGACCAAGCCCCCACACGAGCGCAGTGCGGAGCGCGTCGCGCACGCCCCGCTCCGATCGCAACAGCGTCGCGATGGTGCAGACGTGGTCGGCGTCAGACGCATGCGCCAGCCCCAACGTCAGTCCCAACCTCAGCGCTGATTCGACCATGTCGTCCTCGCACTTGCGTTCGGACTACGATTGCATCAAGAACACAGATGCAACTCGGATACGACAACGCCGAACCTTCCGCAAGAGAGCTGCCATGAAGAAGACCTCGAAGCGCCTCGACCGCCGCCTGCCCGTGACCGTGCTCTCGGGCTTTCTCGGAGCCGGCAAGACGACGCTGCTCAACCACGTCCTGTCGAACACCGAGGGCCGCAAGGTCGCGGTCATCGTCAACGACATGAGCGAGGTGAACATCGACGCGAAGCTGGTCAAGCAGGGCCAGTCGGCGATGCGCCGGGTCGACGAGAAGCTCATCGAGCTCTCGAACGGCTGCATCTGCTGCACCCTTCGAGAAGACCTGCTGACCGAGGTGCGGGCGCTCGCCGAGTCAGGCCGCTTCGACTACCTGCTCATCGAGGGCACGGGCGTCGCCGAGCCGCTGCCGATCGCCGAGACCTTCACCTTCGAAGACGAAGACGGCGTGTCGCTCGGCGAGATCGCCCGGCTCGACACCATGGTGACCGTGGTCGACGCGAAGAACTTCCTCACAGATTGGGAAGAGGCCGAATCCCTCGCCGATCGGGGGCTCGCCGCGGCCGAAGAAGACGAGCGCACGGTCGTCGACCTGCTCGTCGACCAGGTCGAGTTCGCCGACGTGCTCATCCTCAACAAGACGGACCTGGTCACGAAGAAGCAGCTGCGCGCCGTCGAGGGCGTGCTCAAACGTCTCAACCCCGACGCGAAGCTGGTGCACAGCGAGCGCGGGCAGGTGCCTTTGAAGGAAGTGCTCGACACCCGGCGCTTCAGCCTCGAGCGCGCCCAGCAGTCGGCGGGCTGGCTCAAGGAGCTCCGCGGCGAGCACGTTCCCGAGACCGAGGAGTACGGCATCTCGTCGTTCGTCTTCCGGGCGCGGCGCCCCTTTCATCCCGCGCGGCTGTGGAAGCACATTCACCAGAGCTGGAAGGGCGTGCTGCGGAGCAAGGGCTTCTTCTGGCTCGCGACGCGCAACGACATCACCGGCGTGTGGGGCCAGGCCGGTGGCGCGGCGAGCTTCGAGCCCGGTGGCATGTGGTGGGCAGCGATGCCGAAGTCGACATGGCCGCCCGACCGCAAGCTCCGGAAGCTCGTGAAGGCCGACTGGGACCCGACCTGGGGCGACCGAAAGCAGGAGGTCGTCTTCATCACCCGGGGTCGCGACCATCGAACGCTGACCCGGCAGCTCGAGCGGTGCCTGCTCACCGACGGTGAGCTGAAGCGAGGCGCCGCTGGTTGGGCAAGCCTTCCAGATCCATTTCCGCGGTGGGAGGTCGTCGAGTCTGCCGACAGCGAGGCAGCGGCATGAACCCATCGATCGAGATGCAGTCGCCTTCCAGGCCATTCATCGCGTCGTGGCCAGCGCACGCGGCTCGAGGCGAGTCGCCCGAAGACCTCGTGCGCATCTATGAGCGGTCACTGACGCTCGTGACCACTCCGTGCGCGTTCTCCACGACCGACGTCGCGGTGCTCGACGCGCTCGCGGCAGACGTGCCTCCGTTCGAGTTCGTCAAGGAGACCTCCCCCGAGGGTGAGTCGCTCGAGTTCGCGCTCCCGTGGATGGAGGGCCATGCCGGCGGACCAGTCTGGCTCGCGGCAGCACGGCCGCTCGTCGCGCTCTTCGCCGAGCTCTTCGAGGCAGAGCGAATCGGTGCGCGCCTGACCTTGTCGGACACGCCGATGTGCCCGCGCTTCCACGTCGACAACGTGGTGTGCCGGCTGGTCGTCGCCTTCAGCGGCGCAGGCAGTGAGTTCCTCGCCAACGATGACGTTCGACGCAAGCTCCTCGGGCCCAGGGAGTCTTCGGTCGAGCGGTCGGGAGCGCTGATTCACCACCTCGAGCCGCGCGAGGTGGGGCTCTTCAAGGGTGAGGCGTGGCCCGACAACGCGGGCAACGCCATCGTTCACCGCAGCCCCGAAGGCCGCGGACGCCGGTTGGTGATGACCCTCGACCTGCTCTGATCAATCCGACTCGCGATGGCGGCGAGCCTGGTCAGAGCTTGCTCTTCTCCTCGAAGAGCACGTGCTTGCGCGCGATCGGGTCGAACGTCTTGAGCTTGAGCTTCTCCTGCTGCGACCGCCGGTTCTTGGTGGTGGTGTCGTAGAAGCCCGTGTTCGCTGTGGACACGAGACAGATGATGGTGATCAGCGAGACGGCTGGGTATCGAGGGTAAAGACGATGCGGGGCCCGGAGGTCACTTCGGGCGAGCGGTGTACGAGGCCGAAGCGGGCGTTACCGGCAAAGGCGCGCCCCTTCGCCACTGCGACGTCGAAACACTGCAGGTGCTCGACGCCGCCCCCCTTCTTGACGGGCGGGTGGTCGAGGTCGCATTCGTTCAGGTGCTCACGATCGAGCTGGTGCTCTTCGATCCACTCCGTCCCAGGCCCCGCGTAGGTGCACAGCAAGCGCAGGCCGACATTGTCGATGTGGAAGCGAGGGCACTTCCGACTGGCGATGGTCGAGAGCTGAACGCGAAGCGCGACATCGCCAACGAGTCGAACGTAGGCAGCCATCAGCTCGCGCAAGTCGGCCAGCCAGAGGTCTTTCATCTCGCCGGCAGGCACCTCGACCAGGAAGCGTGAGAGGTCGAAGGTCTTCACGCGTACACCGCGCTCGTCGATGCCGAACTCGTTCGAACGCGCGAGGCGGCCGCACCACGCCTCGAACCCATCAGCCGGCGCTCGACGCCACACGCACAGGTCGAGGCCCGGCCGTTTGATGGCTGACAGCGACCGCGAGGTCGTGACGATGCGGGAACGACTCAGAGACTTCGAAGGGGCGCTGCGAGCGACGACATCGAGCATGCACGATCGTTATCGCCAACAAAGGTCTCTTGCAATACTGTTGCATCATGACCCAGCTCTCCGCCAGAGAGGTCCAACGCCTCGAGCGCCTCTTCGACCAGCAGATGTGGGCGCTCGGCAAAGACGCCACGCGGCCTGGCGACAACCTGCTCCTTCGCCGCGGCTTCTCCAGGGCCGCGCCGCCACCGGGCGCTGCGACGTCGGGCACCTACCGGCTCGTCGACGGAGACCTCGAGGTCGAGCTCAGCTCGCTCGGCATTCGCGCGACGTTTGGCCCGCGCACCGTCTTCCTCGACCGAGACCCGATGGCCCTCGTGCTGCGCCGCGCGGACCCACTCGCGCTCGCTCGGCTGATGCGATGGCTGGCCTCATACGAAGCGTGGGTCGAAGCGTCGGTCGGCGCCTCGTGGCGTCGGTGGACACTGACGCAGCGCTCGCGACCGCCCTCACTGCCAGCCGACGAGATGGCCTCGGGGTGGGCTGGCTTCGCCGCGAACATCGAGCGCGAGTCACTCCACTCGTCCGCGTCGGCATGAGTGCGGGCGGTCGACACGCTCGGAGAGCCGACGAGGTGTTTCGCTGGGCCCATCAGAAGCAGGGCGCCGCCCCCGCTCCCCTCAGAGCGCGTCGCGCAACCGAAGCGCCTCAGGCGCAGCGGACGTGTCGCCGAACTTCTTGAGCACCACCTCGACGATGCTGCGGGCCTGGTCCTTCTTCCCGGTCACCTGGAGCGCGCGCGCCTTGCGCACCAGCACGCTCGCCTCGAGGTCTCGCGACTCAGGCCCACGCGCGAGGTACCGGTCGAGCTGCTTGATGGCTTGCGCGGGCTGCGCGAGCTCGTCCTGCAGCACCGCCGCGGCCATCAGCGTCGCGCGGTTCGCGTCGGCGCCCTTCCCTGCCGAGGCCTTCAGGTAGCTCTCGAGCGCGCCCGTCTTGTCCCCGCTCCGGCGCTGGCAGTCTGCGAGCGTCATGCGTGCCGTCACGTCATCGGGGACCTGGCCGAGGAACTTCTTCACCTCAGCCATCACGAGGCCGCACTCACCCCGCGCGGCGCGGGTTCGCCACTCGGACAGCTTCGACGCCGGCAGGGCGACCGGGCCCTTCTTCTTCACCGGCTCGACAGCGACGACCGGCTCAGGCTCGACCGGCGCTTCGACGACGGGCTCAGGGACAGGCGCGACCACCGGAGCCACTGCCACCACGGGCTTCTCGCTCAGCTCGTCGAACGCCGCGTCACGCTCACGCGCGCCAAGGGTCGCCACGCCAGCCTTCACTACCAGGCGCTGTCCGACCGTCACCCGGGAGCGCTCGTTGCCATGCGTGACTTCGACGACGCCCTTCTGCACCTCGACCGTCAGCTCGTCATCCATCGCCCGCACGCGGAAGATGGTGCCGACGACGTGGACGCGGCCCAGCGGCGTCTCGATGTCGAAGTTGCGCTTGCCACGCGACGGGTCGACGTGCGCCGCGACCGAGCCCTTCGAGAGGACCAACCGGGTCGACTTCGAGCTCGCCGACGCAATCTCGAGTCGCGAAGCGGGACCGAGGCCAACGGTGTCGTCACCCAGCGAGAGCAGCGCGCGGCCGTCAGCCTGCGTCTCGGTCAACGAGCCGGTCGTGGTCGCGGCCGACGCGACGACCGTCTTCGCCGACCACCTCACCTCGGGCTCGCTCCGAAGTGCGACGAACCCGATGACGCCAGCAACGACGACGGCGAAGACTCCGGCGGGCACGAGGAAGCGCGTCCACCCAGAGGCCTTCGCGTCAGCCTCTTCGGCGCGCAGCAGCAGCCGGGCGACCTCGTTCGGAGAAGGCGGCACCGACAGCGGGGCGCGCGCCGTCTTGAGCTCAGCGGCGAACCGGTCCCACGTCGGGTCCGTTGCGCTCCTGGGAGCCTGCGGCTCACTCATGACGGCTCTCCCCCGGTGAGTTCGCGAATCTTCTGACGGGCGCGGTGCAGGCGCGTGAAGACGGTGTTCGGGCTGACGCCGAGCGACGCGGCGATTTCTTCCGCCGTCCACCCCTCGACGACGTTGAGCACGATGATGGTGCGCCATTCTTCAGGCAGCTTCGCGAGCAGCTTCTCGGCGTCATGGCCGGCGTCGACGCGGAGCTGCGGCGTCGTGGTGCGCTCTTCCTTCGAGACGTTCCGGTCGATGAGGCGCGCGCGCATCCACTCCACGACGCCCGACTTCTTGCCCTTCCTGGCGGCGATGCCGACGAGGAACGCCCGCACGGTGACGCCGGGCCGGAGCCGGTTGGCGACCTGCGCGAACGTGAGGAACACCTCCTGACAGAGGTCGTCGAGCTCGCTCTCTCGCACCTGATGTCGAAGGACGTTCATCACCACTCCCCGGTAGCGGGTGTAGAGCGGACCGAGCGCACGCAAATCGCCAGACACCAACCGTCTGACGCATGCCTCGTCGTCATCACCCACCGTCAATTCAACTGGAATGCCCTGACGGCTCAAAGCCCTTCCCATGCGAGCCCGAGGCCTGCGTGAAGGGAAAGCGCGGGCTGCCTCCAGAGAACCTGTTGCCCAGGCAATTCAGACAGTTGCGCCCGACCCAGGCGACCCAGGAGGTCGACGCGGAACACGATTGAGAAGGGTTTCATCCCTGCGCTGACGTCGATCCCGAGGAGTGCAGACCCCGTCAGGGTGGTGAGTTGTCCCTGGATCGACTGGCTCGAGGTGGTCCACGTCACTTCCGGCCCGAGCCCGACACGAGGCCAGAGCGCAAAGTCGCCAAAGCTGTAGCTGCGGGTGGCAACGGCGAGGATGGGCATGGAGACGGACGACACGGCGATGTTCGGGTCAGGCACCGCGCGGTGACCCGTGACCCCCACGTCGAGGCCGAAGCCGAGCCGATTGGACTTCCACATCGCGGTGAGCGAGGCGCCGTAGCGGGTCGAGCCACCGAGGTGGTCGACCACCCCCGAGTCGACGAGCCCCATCGCCATCAACCGAAGACGCCTGGGCAGTGGTGGCGCAGGCGGGGCGGGCGGGGCGATGGGCGTCTCGACCATCATCGGCGCGACCTCGGCAGCGCCCGACATCGTGGCGCGGGTCTGCTTGATGACGGCGCGCAGCTGTGGCGGCACGGTGGCGGGCGCCTCATAGAGGAACGCGGTGCCGAGCAGCTCGCGCATCATCAAGGCCAGCGCGCTCTCGTTGCGGCTCTTCCGGTCGAACTCGAGCGTGCGGACGAGCGTTCGGCCAGTGCCCTGCGCCACGAGGTGCAGCATCAACTGTCCGGCAATGGGCTCTGAGAGCCACACGACCGCGGCCGCGTCGTTCACCTTCGCGACGGGCAGTACCGCGGCGAGCTGATCCGCCAGGGGCTTTCGGGGGAAGTCGGGCACGCTGATGGGCGTGTTGAGCACGATGAAGGTGTCGAGGAGCAGCGTCAGCTCTTCGTGAAGCCGCGACTGCGTCTTGACGAAGGCGGGCGGCCCATCTGTGCGAATCATCACGATGAGTGGCGGCGGTGGCCCGATGGACACCTTCGGCGCGGCCAACACGAGCGTGAGCGCGAGCGCAATCATCGACGAAGTTGGAGTGTGCCTTCGCCGATGCGGATGCACACGCGCAAACAGCGACGCCTGCGGCGACGCAGCACCACCAGCAGCCCGAGCAACGCGCCGCCTTCCACGCCCGAGCAGCCACAGCCAAGCCGGGTCAGCGTCACCCCCGGGCCGCTCTCGAACGGCATGGTCTTCGAGCCGACTTCGAGGAACGAGGCCTTGCCGGCGACGCCAGGCTGCGCGCCCAGCTCCATCATCGAGGCAACCTTTCCGCTCGCACCGCCGAGCACCGTCATCGGGCACTCGAGCACCTTGCGGGCGCGCAACGAGGTGAAGCCGCCGCCACCACCACCGCCGGGGCCCTGGTCGATGGCCGAGCCGCCGGCGCCGCCGAGCGCGAAGAGCTTGCAGCGAGCGTCGTCGACGACCTCGATGACGATGGAGCCCGCCGCACCGGCGCCCCCCCCTCCACCGGTGCGTGCGTCCGTCGACGGTCCGTCGTTCCCGTTCGACACGATGGGGCCTGCCCCATCGAGTGACCGCGCCCGCAGGAAGACAGCCCCACCGCCCCGCCCGCCGGAGCGCCCCTTTCCGAGCGTGCCGTTCGACGCGCCGCCACCTCCGCCGAGCGCCAGGCCCGCCCCGATGAGCGGCTGCCCACCGACGCCGCCCACGTCGCGGCGTGCGTCCGCGCTGAAGCCCCCCCGGCCGCCTTCACCCAGGCTCGCGCCACCACCGCCGCCCGAGTAGGTGCACACGCCGCCGCCGCCACCGGAGTCGCTGTTCCGCCGACCAGTGAACGTCGTGCCGAAGCTGCCGACGAGTGCACCCTCACCGCGCTCCGAGCCCCTCGGCGCGGGCTCGTCTTCACCGACACAGCCGGCCTCGCGCTCCGCCACGTCACGCGCGGTGCCGCCGCGGAAGCCCGCGCCCGTGGCCGAGACTTCTCCATCGTTGCGGAAGGCGCCCGTCGCGACCAGCGCCAGCACGCCGCCGCTGTTGCCATTCCACGGTGGCGCGACGAGCGACGCCCCCGCGCGAACCGTGACGTCGGTGAACTGCGGCACGAGCACGGCCTGCGCCTCACCCGCTCGGAAGGGGCGATTGAGCGGCGTGGCCAGCTGAAGCCGCGGCCCCACGACACGCTCGATGAAGTGAAGGGAGTACTCACCGATGCGACGGCGCTCTCCATCGGACTTCCACTGGGTCTGGACGACGAGCACCATCGCCCCCGCGGAGAACGGCGTGGAATCGGCGACGGTGACGAGCGGGTCTCCCGCTGCGGCATCCGCAGACAAGGGGCTCGCTGCGTTCACGACGGTCTTGAGCGCCGTGACGTCGAGCGGGCCGTCGCGGCCCTCACCGAGTTGCTGCACCTGTGCCACTGCCATGGCCGGCAGCAACAACACCAGGGGCGGGAGCGCTCGCACGGCCGCAGAGTGTGCCCGAATTCCGTACGAAGTCCGACGAAGTCCGCCGAAGCGCTGGAGCAACGGCCAAAGTCCACCGGCACAGCCAGCGTCCCCACGCAGGAGGTGCTTCCGCGCCATCGCGGGTCGGCGGCGCCCCACCCGGTGTCGAGATCATCCCGTTGCGAACGATGACGGCACCGGGCATTCCTTGACGGTGAACATCTCAGCCACCTCGAGCGCGTTGGGAGGCCTGCGGTCGGCCGAAGCGCGACTCGACCGCGCGGCCGAGATCGCTGCGGCGGAATTCTCTCCAGAGCGGGTGAGCCTCTCGAACACCGACGCGATGGTCGAAGCGACCGTCGAGCGCATCTCGGCGGCGGCGGCGTTCCGGGCAAACCTGAAGATGCTGCAGTCGGCCGACCAGATGTCGAACGACCTGATGGAGCTGCTCACGCGCCGGTGAGCTTCAGCGCGGGCGCCAGTCCGCGACGTTCCACCAGAGTGAATCGGCCTGGCCCCAGTCGGGGCCCTCGAGGCCTTCGCAAACGGCCGGCGTATCTCGACCGAGAACACCGAGCGGCGCTGAAGAGCGGGAGCAGAACGGAGAGCACGCGGGCACCTGAGCGCCGGCGCTGGCGAGCCCTCAGGGGAAACGCGTGACCAGGAAGGCGATGGTGACTGCCGCTCCACCGACCCATCGGAGCGCCTCGAGCGGCTTCGCCCAGTTCCGGCCTTCGAGCAGGCCCGGAATCGACGTCGCCGACACCGCGATCCAGGCGGCGAAGGCCAGCTTCCACGGCAGCGGCGTCGCGACGCCCCACCTCAGGAAGACGAAGGTCAGGCCCAGCAGCACGAGCCACTGCCCGAGGACATAGCGCTCGAGCGGGCGTGACGCCGAGACGTCGTACTTCACCGCGGGGTCTCGCTCCTCAGCAGCGCCCATCCACCCGGGCCGCCAGCTGGGCGACGCGAAGAACACCTTCACGGCGTCGAACGCGGCGGGCGCGCGACGCGCGAGGCGGACCAGCTCGACGTACCGCTCCACCTGCGCCCAGAGCGGGTTCACCTCGTGCGAGAGGCGGTGCCACCAGTAGTAGGCGAACTCGACGCCGAAGAGCGCGGCCACCCAGGGGAGCCACGTCGTCAGGAGGTCGAAGAGCCGATGCTCGAAGACCCCGCCATACGCCGCCAGCGTCACCCAGCCGCCAACGAGGTTGGAGACGAGCTGCTGCATCACGCCGCAGCCCATGTCAGCGATGGCGTCTCCAAGACGGTACGCACGCACGCCCCGCTTCTTCGCCACGGCCAGCGCGATGCCGATGCCAGCTGAACTCAGGCAGGGATGCGACGAATCAACACCAGCGCCTCTTGCCGGAAAATCCACGCGACGAGCCGACTCTCGTTCGCTTGAGACAGTGAGCGAAACCGGACTGCGAAGCCATCGCGATGTTCTCGGACCACGACTGCCTTCGTCCGGACCTCGACGCCATCGAGCACGAACGCGCCCTCGCCCTCCGTGCCGACCGGAGGAAGTGGACTGCCGATGACGTGATGAACGACCCGAGCACCACCTGCGCTGACGTCGACGGTTCGATAGAGCTCGAAGGCGTCTTCGCCCCACGCGAACGTGAAGCGCAGACTCGCCTTGATCCGCACGGTGCCGCGGCGATTCCTCACCCCTGAATGACTAACAGAGATTCTCGACGGCTCAGGTCTCAGTGAGCGGGTCAGAGTCACCCCAGGCCGGCCAGCCCGTCACGCCGCCGAAACGGCGCGGCTGCGTGCATCGAGTCCGGCGCCTGGACGGGGAAAGGCTCCTGGGCAGCGACCGCCACGGAACCCACGTCCCGGTGAAAAAGTTGGGGCGGAGGTGCGGCTGTTCTTTGCTGCAGGCGTGATGACGTCTTCGTACCAACAGCAAGAGTTGCAGGAGCGCGCCCGCAACATCCGGTGGATAAACCGGGCCCGCGCCGGAATGCTGATGGTGCTGTTGGGCTTCTGTCTGCTGATGGGGGTCGGGCTGGGGCAGCGTGACTGGTTGGCAGGCACCCCGCTCATCGCCGCCTGGCTGGGGGTCGCCGTCGGGCTGATGCTCGGCTCACGGTGGGCCTCGCTCGAGCGCGTGACGCCTTTCGTTCTGGCGCTGGTCGACGTACCCGCCATCGGACTGGTGCAGTTCGCACAGCTTGGCGTCTCCCCTCACCCGGTGGCGGTCTCGACCTATGCCTCGCTGGCCTTCACCCTGGTCATGGTGTTCGCCACGCTCTCGCTCGATCGACGGGCGGTGGTGTTCGTCACCTGCACCGGTGCCGGCACCACGTTCTGGCTGCAGCGCCTCAGCGGCCTGGCGTTCGCCTCGAGCCTCATCGCCCCCATCACGCTCGGTCTGGTGGCCGTCGGGTTGATGTACCTGCTGCACCGAACCCGAGCGCTCGTGTCCAAGGTGGCCGAGGGCGAGCTCCGGCGGGCGCGCCTGGGGCGGTACTTCTCGCCCGCGGTCGCCGAGCGACTCCAACTGAGCGAGGGCGAAGCGCAGCCGCAGGCGCGCGAAGTGAGCGTGTTGTTTTCGGACATTCGCGACTTCACCGCCCTGTCCGAGAAGCTGTCACCGCCCGAGGTGGTGACGTTGCTCAACGCGTACCACTCGAAGATGGTCGAAGTCGTCTTCCGTAACGGAGGCACGCTCGACAAGTTCATCGGTGACGGGTTGATGGCGTACTTCGGCGCGCCGCTGAATGATGAGAGGCATGCAGCGCACGCGGTGCAGTGCGCGCTCGACATGCTGGTCGCGCTCGAGGACCTGAACGCCGAGCGGCAACGCCGGGGAGAAGCCGCGCTGCGCATCGGCGTCGGCGTGCACTCGGGGCCCGCGGTCGTCGGAGACATCGGCGCGCCGGCGCGCCTCGAGTACACCGCGGTGGGAGACGCGGTGAACACCGCCTCGCGCCTGGAGGCGCTGACCAAGGTGCACGGGCGGCCCATACTCTGTAGCGACTCGACACGCGCCCTGACGGATCAAGCCTTCGAGTGGACGCCGGCTCCCCCGGTGTCAGTCAAGGGCAAGGCCGACCCGGTGTTGACCTTCGCGCCGCGCGCGCGAGCGGTGTCGTGAGTGCGACCGCTGCACCGCGACTCGTCACCGGCGAATACGAACGCTCCGGCCCGCCTTCCCGCCTCGCGGAGTTGCAGCGCCGAGCCAGGTCGGACTCGAACGTGCCGGTTGACTGTGACGAACTTCCTCTCACGGATTTCACGACTTCTGCGCAGGCGGCGGCGCACCCATCGGAGCGTCGAGGTCCGCCGCGAAGGGCTGGGCCAGCTGCTCTCCGAGGTCGCGGCCCACGTTGGTCTGCCGTCGCACCATGATGCGCTGGAAGAACGTCGTGTTCGGCACGTTCACGAAGCGGCCGTCGTGCATCTTGAGCGTCGTGAAGAAGAACGAGAGGTCGATGACCTGCCCTTCGAGCGCATCGGGGGGAAACGAGATCTCGTCTCCAATCCGGAACGGCCGTGTCACCAGGATGAGCACCGTGCAGAGGATGTTCGAGAGCGTGCTCCACAGCGCGACGAAGCCGGTGGCGACGAGGGCGAAGGTGCCGGCGATGATGGTGAAGAGGTCGAGCGCGGTGAAGTGACTCACCACGGCGCCGAGGGCCACGAGCACCAGCAGCACTCGCACGCCGGTCCGAATCGGCCGCAACGACTCTTGCGGAGCGCCGACCCACCGGGCCAACGCGCGCATCACCGGTCCACCGGTGACCCACCAGGCCATGGTGCTGACGAGGAGCACGAGGGCAAGGAACGTCAGCTCCGAGAGCAACGGCCCCCACGGCCCGGACTCCGCGATCGAGTCGAGCAACCGGTTCACCATTCCGCGCGGAACACTCAAGGGCGCCTGCAGGTCGGTCATCGCCATGTGGTGCTCCGTATGCCCGGCTCGCACCGATGCCAACGCCGGTCCGCCTGAAATACGCTGGGCTCCCTCTCTCGTTGGAGCCCCTCATGCGCACCCTGCTCGCTGCCTCGCTGTGTCTCGTTGCGTCCGTCACCCTCGCCCAGCGCCCGAAGTCCGGTCGCGACCCGTTCGAGAATCAGACGAAGACGGGCATCGTCGAACGCGGCCTGTGTGACTCGACGCTGTGTCGGCTCGGCGTCGACAACGTGCGGCTCGTCGCAGTCGTCGGGAGCACCGCATCGCCCGTCGCGATGTTCGAAGACAGGTCGGGGACCGGTTACCTGGCTCGCAAGGGGACCCGGCTCGGACCCAACGCGCGCGTCAGCGACATCGCTGCCGGCTGCGTCGTCGTCACCTCGTTCGTCACCGCAGAGTCGGGGCGTCAGGAGCCCGTGAAGCGCTCGGTGTGTCTGGAGCGCACCGAGTCTGAGGTGCTCGACCTGTCGACGGACGCTCCGGTGCCGGTGAAGTAACCGGCTCGCGGTCCTTCGTTCGATGGCTCAGATGCCGAGCGGCCGCGGTCTCGACCGCCCACACCGCGTCCGGTTCTTCTCGGCGGGTCGTGTCTTGCGGGCGGTCGTCCGTCGACCCTCTCCGGCGCCGCGAGGTCCGTCCAGGACTTCTGCCAGCCCTGCCGAAAGGCCGCGAGGTCGACTCGAAACTCGCGGAGGTGCGCACTCAGAGGAGCTCGCGCCGCGCTCTCGCGAGCGTGACGACACAGACGCGCGTCGCACCGGCCGCCTCGAGGGTGCGGGTCGCCTCAGCGGCGGTCGAGCCGGTCGTGTAGACGTCGTCGACGAGCACGACCTCATGGCCCTTCACCTGGGGCGATGCCCAGAACGCTCCGCGCACGTTCGCGTCACGCGCGTCCTCAGAGAGGCCGACCTGGCGCTGGGTCGCGCGGCGGCGCTCGAGCCACTCATCGCGAACGGGGCGTTTCAAGACGCTGCCGAGCTCGACGGCGAGGAGCGTGGCCTGGTCGTACCCGCGCTCACGAAACCGCCCGGTGTGGAGCGGCAGCGGCACCAGCGCACCAGGCACGTCACGAAAGAACGCCTTCGCCGTGGTCGCGAGCAGTGACGCGAGCGGCCGCGCGAGGTCGGGGCGCTGCTCGTACTTGAGGCGATGAATCGCCTTCGCCACGGAGCCCTCGTGCTCGAGGGGCGCGTACGCGCGCGCAAACGGCGGAGGCTTGCTCTCGCAACGCGGGCATCGCGCCGAGGGAAACGCGCCGGGCTCGGAGCAGCTGCGGCAGTGCGGCGACGGCGTGTCGAGGACGAGCGCCGCGCAGTCTTCACAGAAGAAACCGGCGCCCGGCAACACCTCGTCGCAGGCGACGCACGCCGGTGGGTAGACGAGTTCGAGGAGTCCCTCCATGGGTCGATCGTGCTCCCTCTACTGCGGGTTGAAAGGCACAGCGAAGGAAGCACGAGCGACTCGGCCTTCCCGTTGTGAGGGTCTCGAGGCTTCGGTCGGTCGCCCGCCCGTCGGCGCTGAGTCGTCACGACGCACCATGAGGGCAGCCTACTCCGCACGTTCGTGTCTTCGGCCCAGCTTCGCGACGACGCGGGCGGCATACCGGCTGCGGGTGACGAGCGGCGGACGGGTAGGGCCGCGGCGCGACGCATCGATGCAGCAGTCGAGCAGGGCGTTCATTCAGGTCCGCGAACCTCGACCGCGCACGCTGGCTGCCTGAGCGTGGCTATTGCTCGTCTTCGCTGAGCAGCTCGACGTGATTCTCGACCTGTTCGCCGTGCTTCTTCGCGAGGCCGCTGGCGAACTCACGCTCCTGGTCCGTCAGGGCCCACCCCCACAGCTCGACCCGGCTCCCGCGGACGCACGCCGTCATGGCTTTGTAGGCCTTCAGCTGGCTCTGCACCTTCTGCCGAAGCTTGAGGAGCGCCGGCGTGCGCCGGGGGTCTTCCGCACAGGCGAGCACGTGGACACGAGCGCCGCCCTTCTTCCACGCGAACGTCGTGCGGACCCCGCTGCACGAGCCCTCGAGCCAGAACGTCTCGGGCTCGTCGACGTCCATGCCTTCTTCGATGCAGAGGCCCGACGACGCCGTCACCTTCTCGAGCTCGCTCACCCGGAACATGCGGCGCTGCCCCGGGTCGAGCGTCACCGCACGGTAGCGCGTGGCTCCGAGGGGCTCCGCGGATCCCAACATCACCAGCGCAGCGACGAAGACGAGCGACTTCAGGGTGAACCTCCTGGCAAGTCACCTGCAGCCGGGCCGCAGGCGCGGCGCCTCAATTACGGGGGCCCGCACATGCCGTTGTTGCACTGCCGGTTGCCGGGGCACACGACGCCACAGGCGCCGCAGTTGTTCTCGTCGAAGCGTGCATCGACGCAGGTGTTGTTGCAGCGCGTGAGACCAGTCGCGCACACACACGCTCCGTTGACGCATCCATTGAGGGCGCTCGTGCCACAGGAGTTGCCGCACGAGCCGCAGTTGCGCGGGTCGGTCGAGGTGCTGATGCACTGGTTGCCGCACGCGGTGAGACCGAACGGGCACTGACACGTCCCGGCCGCGCAGACCCGGCCCGGCTGACACTGGTTGCCGCAGCTGCCGCAGTTCTGCTGGTTGGACTGAACGTCGATGCAGACCCCGTTGCACACGGCGCGGCCTGCGGTGCAGTAGCAGATGCCACCGACGCACTGCTCGCCGCTCCCGCACGCACGGCCACACGCGCCGCAGCTGGTGGAGCTCGTCTGCAGGTCGGTGCAGGTGTTGGCGGGCCCACCGGGCGTCGACGCGCAGGCGGTCTGGCCGCCGGGGCACATCGTCACGCACGCCCCGTTGGTGCACGCCTGACCGACGCCGCAGACGACGCCGCAGGCACCGCAGTTCGCGCCGTCCGTCGAGGTGCGCACGCAGCGGTTGCCGCAGCGCACGAAGCCCTGGCCGGCGTTGCACTGACACTGGCCCATCGTGCACCCCTGAGCCCCCGCGCCACAGGCGTTGCCGCACGTGCCGCAGTTGCTCACGTCGAAGCCGGTGTTGGTGCACGAGCCGCTGCAGTTGGTGAGAAAGCCGCCGCACATGGTGACGCAGTTACCGAACTGGCAGGCCTGATTCGCGCCACACACCCGGCCGCAGGCACCACAGTTGTTCAAGTCAGTCTGGAGCCGCACGCATTGGTTGCCACACCGCGTGAAGCCGGTCGGGCAGGTACAGGCGCCGCCGACGCACTGGCCACCACCGCACGAGTTCCCGCAGGACGTGCAGTTGCCGGGGTCGGTCAGCGGGTTCACACACAGGCTGCCGCAACGAATGAAGCCGGTCGGGCACGACGACTGGCAGGTTCCGTTCGCGCAGATCCCGGTGGCGCCGCAAGAGGTGCCACACATGCCGCAGTTGTTCGGGTCCGTGGAGGTGGTGGTGCACGCGCCGTTGCAGAGCGTCTGGCCCGGCGCGCAGGTGCAGGCGCCATTGACGCAGCTGCCGAGGCCGCACGACCTGCCACACGTTCCGCAGTTCGAGTTGTCAGACTGGGTGTTGACGCACGCGCCGTTGCAGACCTGGCCGCCGGGAGGACACGCGCAGGCGCCGCCCACACAGGACGCTGCGGCCGCGCAGCCGACGCCGCACATGCCGCAGTTGGTGACGTCGGTCTGGGTGTTCACGCAGGTGTTGCCACAGCGCACGGTGCCGGCCGCGCACTGGCAGACGCCGGCCTGGCAGGTCGAGCCCGCGCCGCACGCGTTGCCGCAGGTCCCGCAGTTGGTGTTGTCCGTCTGCGTGTTGACGCAGCGGCCGTTGCAGAGAGACTGGCCTGCCGGGCACGCGCAGGTGCCGTTCTGGCAGGTGGTGCCGGGTCCGCAGACGTTGTTGCACGCGCCGCAGTTGCTGTTGTCCGTCGAGGTGTTGGCGCAGCGCCGCACGCCCGTCGAGTCGGTGCACGTCGTCTGTGGCGGCGTGCAGGCGCAGGTCCCCATGGCGCAGAACTGACCGACGCCGCACGCGTTGTTGCAGAAGCCGCAGTTGGTGCCGTCGGTGAGCGGGCTGACGCACCCGTTGTTGCAGCGAATCTGGCCGCCCGGGCACGGGCTGGGCTGACATGCCCCGGCCACGCACTGGTTGCCCGCGGAGCACGTCACGTTGCAGCCGCCGCAGTTGCGCGGGTCGTTGAACTGGTCGACGCAGACCCCGTTGCAGCGCAGCTGCCCGTTGGGACAGCCGGGCGTGATGCAGGTGGCGTTGAGGCAGAACTGGTTGGCCGCGCAGCGGTTGTTGCAGGCCCCGCAGTTGGCCGCGTCGGTGGTGCGGTCGACGCAGACGCCGTTGCAGCGAATCTGGTTTGGGCTCGGGCAGCTCGGCATCACGCAGACGCCGCCGGTGCACTGTTCTCCGCGCGCGCACGGGGTGTTGCAGGCGCCGCAGTTCAAGGTGTCGATGGAGGTGTTGGTGCACGTGCCGTTGCAGTTGGTCTGGGCGGGCAGCGGGCAGGGAATCGGCGCGCAGATGCCTCCGCGACACTGGGCGCTCACCGCGCACCGGTTGCCGCAGACGCCACAGTTCAAGTTGTCACTCGAGGTGTCGATGCAGAAGCCGAAGCACGTCTGGCGAGGCGCCGCGCAGACGCCGCCACACGCGCCGCCGACGCAGGCGCTCCCGACGGCACACAGCACGCCGCAGGCGCCACAGTTCTGCGGGTTGGAGTCGAGGCTGACGCAGACCCCGTTACAGCTCGTCTGGCCGGGGCCGCACGTCGTCCGGCAAGAGCCAGCGGTGCAGATGCCACCAGCGCCGCACGAGTTGCCGCAGGCGCCGCAGTTGCTGGAGTCCGTGAGGATGTCGACACACGACGGCCCGCAGAGCACGAGCGGCCGGCCACAGCTCCCGGGCACGCACCGGCTGGCGCGGCAGAGCTCGTTGGGGCCGCACGCGTTGCCGCAGGTTCCGCAGTTTCCACGGTCATTCGTGGTGTCGGTGCACGCGCCGCTGCAGAGCTGCTGGTTGGGCAGGCACGCGACCGCGCAGCGACCGGCCTGACAGATGCCCGAGACGCCGCAGTCCGTGCCGCAGGCGCCACAGTTGCGTGGGTCTTCGAGCACCTTGGTGCAGACCCCGTTGCAGACCGCTTCGCCCGTGGCGCACGCCGTGACGCAGCGCCCGTTGGTGCACGACTCACCGGTGTTGCAGCTGACGCCGCAGGCTCCGCAGTTGAAGCGGTCGCTCGAGACGTTGACGCACGCGGTGCCGCACTGGGCGAGCCCGGGGGTACACGTCGCGACGCAGCGGCCCGACTGACAGAGCAGCCCCGCGGTGCATGGGTTGCCGCAGCTGCCGCAGTTCGCCGCGTCAGACTCGGTGTTCACGCACGCCCCGTTCGCGCACTGGGTCAACGGCGCGCTGCACTGGCACCGTCCCGCCGCGCACTGCTCGAGGCCGCTGCACGCCGTGCCGCACGCGCCGCAGTTCGCCTTGTCGGTCTGCGCGTTGACGCAGGCGCCGTTGCAGTTGGTGAGGCCGCCCGTGCAGCCGGTGCGACACACGCCGGCCTGACAGGCCTGACCTGAAGGACACGCGGTGCCACAGGCGCCACAGTTCGCGGTGTCGCTGGTGGTGTTCACGCACTGCCCGTTGCAGCGGGTGGTGCCGGTGGCGCACGGCTGAGGGTCCGGGTCGACGACGCAACGGCTGGCCACGCACACGAAGCCCGTCGGACACGGTGGGTCGTCCGGCGTGCCGCAAAAGAAGACGATCGTCCGCGAGCAGCCGGACAACGAGAGGCCGGCGAGCGCGCTGGCGAGAACGACGAAACGAATGGGGGACGTCATGAGAGTCTGTCCGGGAAGGTGAATCGGCCCTGGCTGGTGGACACTGTAGGATGATCTGGTGAAGAAACGACAGCAACGTCACCGTTTTCGTGGCTGAACGGGCGCCCCGGTGACAGGCCCCGCCTCGGGATGAGGGCTCGCCAGACGGGTTGTGGAACCTGCGTGAAGGAGACGGCGTGGAGCGAGCGTGGTGCGGACTGGTCGTCTCGTGGTGGGCCCTTTCGGCGTGTTCTCCTCCGGGGAAGCCGCCGGTCGACGCGGGGGCACCCCAGGACGCGGGCGCCATCGTGGTGGACGCAGGGCCTCCGGATGCGGGTGTCGACGCAGGGGTGGACGCGGGCGTCCCCGTCGACGCGGACCCTGACGGCGGCCCGCGCGAGCCGACGAACGCCAGCCAGGTGCTCTACACCGACGACTTCGAGCGGTACGCGAACACCACGGCGCTGAAGGGGAGCTACGGCGACCAACGCGAGGTCGGCGCATCGTTCGTGCTCGACGGCATGACGGCCGCGGTCGGGACTCGCTCGATGCGCATCGACTACGGCACCGACGCTGGCTGCCAGGACGCCGACGTCTCCTTGAGCAAGGTGCTCTCGCTCACGAGCCCATTGACGGCGGTGCTGCAATACCGTTTTCGCTTCGCGCAGGGTTTCCGTTTTCAGCAACCGGCGACGCACTGCTCGGGCCGTGGAACATCGTCGACCGAGTTCGTCATCGGGCGCGTGATGAACGGGCGCGGCACGGTGGTGCTCGCGGCGGCATCGGATCAACCGGTGCCACTCATCTACCCGAACGTTCCGGGCCTGCGATGGCAGGTGCAGGTGCGCGACGTGCGAGGCCTGGTGACGCCAGCGCAGCCGAACGTGCTCTATCGCCAGCATCAGCGCGCGACGCGCCTGGGCCCGACCGCCGTGGCGGATGGTCGCTGGCACCAGCTGAGCTTGTTGGTGCAGCGCGAGACGCAGCAGGGACTTGGTGATGGCGTCGTGCGGCTGTGGATCGATGGCGAAGCCGTGCTCGACTACGACGGAAGTGTGGGCCTCGCACAGGGCAAGGTCTTCAGCGGCACCGCGCCATTCGGCGCCATCACCTACCCCTCGACGCTCGCGGCCGGCGCGTCACAGGCCCAGACGCGCTGGTTCGACGAGGTGCTGCTCTTCGAGCCCTGACGACTACTTGTGGTACGGCTCGCCGCGCAGAATCGAGAACGCGCGGTAGAGCTGCTCCATCAACACCAGCCTGGCGAGCCGGTGCGGCAACGTCATCGAAGACAGAGCGAGCGTCAGCTGCGCGCGCGCACGAACGGTGTCGTCGAGCCCTTCATCTCCACCGATGACGCAGACGACGTGCCGCCCCTGCGCCTGGTGCTGCTCGAGCCACTTCGCGAACGCGACACTGCCGAGCGACTTGCCGCGCTCGTCGAGGGCGATGAGCACGTCGGTCGGCTTGAGCTTGCCGAGAATGGACGCGGCCTCGTCAGCTTTCGCAGCAACGCCCGAGCGCTTCGACTCGGGCAGCTCCAGCAGCGCGATCTTCGCGACGTGCGACAGGCGCTTCGCGTACTCCTGCACGCCCGGAGCGAAGAGCCCCGAGCGGTCCTTCCCGATGGAGACGACGGTGAGCTTCACGACAGCGAGATGCGGTCGGCGTCGCTCCACAGCCCTTCGAGGTCGTACATCTCGCGCTTGTCGGGCGTGAAGAAGTGCACCACCACGTCGTCGAGGTTGAGGCACACCCAGTCAGGCGAGGGCTCGACCGACGACGGGCGACGGCCGCGGGCCTTGAGCAGGTCTTCCACGCCGTTCTTGAGCGCGTCGAGTTGGACGTCAGAGTCGCCACTCGCAAGCACCAGGTAGTCGTAGCCGACCGCGCCAGACTTGTGCGTCAGGTCGAGCACCAGCACGTTGGTGGCCTTCTTGTCGTCGGCGACCGCGGCGATGGCCCGGGCGAGCTCGAGGCCCTCAGGGTTGGCGATGCGTCGCTTCTGGACGACGACCTTCTTCCTGGCGGGCGGGCGCTTGACGCTCGGGCGCTTCGAGGTGCGGGGGGACGTCTTTCGGCCAGCGGGCGTCCGAGTGGTCTTCCCTGCGGGCTTCTTCGCGCTCGAGCGTGACGTCTTCGCCTTCGAGGGAGCCGCCTTGCGGGTCGGCTTCTTCTTCGCGGCAGACTTCTTCCTGGGCTCGGGACGGGTACGGGAGGTCTTCTTCTTCGCGGCCATGCGACAGGCTTACACCCGGAGTCCTTTGGTGTTGAGCAACATCTCAGGCCATCGCTCCATTCTTCCAGCGTGGGGTGTCGGTGCGTCTCACCTCGCCGCCGGGACTCGTGAACGCAGGCACCGCTTCGGGACATTCATCATCGAACGTCGACAAGCGCCTCGAATTATTCCTCCGCTGCTCGAGGGAGACCTGCCCATGACTGGTTCGCTTCATCGAGGGACCACGATGGTTCTTCGGCTCATGTCCTCTGTGCTCATGGCTGCCCTCAGCGCGGCGTGCCTCGAGCCCGGACCCGGGCCGGCACCGGACTCGGGGCTGGACGCCGGTCTTCCCCCGGATGCAGGCACGCGGCTGGATGCAGGAACTCAGCCGGACGCAGGAACTCAGCAGGACGCAGGAACTCAGCCGGACGCAGGAGCTCAGCCGGACGCAGGAACTCAGCCGGACGGGTCGGTCCCCGACGGTGGCCTCGCCGCGGACTGTGCGACGCGCTCCGGAGGCGCGTTCGTGACCGTTCGAAACGACGGCAACAGGGTCTTCCCCGAATCGAATGTGCGGCTGTGGATCACGGACGCGGCGTTCATCGAGAAGGCGAGGACCCTCGTCGGGGTTGCATCACCGAGCGTCTTCCCGATGTTCGAGCGGGTCATCCCCCGGCGTGAATGCGACCCCTCTCACGCCTGGCATGTCGACCCATCGAAGGCCGTCTTCGTCGAACTGTCTCGCGAGGAGTGCGACGCGCACGGAGGCTTCGTCTCCTCGAACCTGGCCGACTGGGTCGCGCGCCCCCGGCCCGATTGGTGCCCCTGGGCTGGGCTGATCGCGCTCGTCGAGCTTCGTCCATGACCGGGTGCGTGAGGCCGCTGTGCCAGCGCTCGGCAGCCCGGGCCGTTCGGTCGAGCACCCGAGGGCGCAGCCGATGCTCCGGCGAGCGACACGAGCGAAGGGGCCGGTCCCCGCGCGCGCCTCTCGGGACGCACACGACAGGCCCGACCGCTCACCGCTTCCGCAGGAACTCGTTGAACGCCCGCCGCGCCTGGGGGCTCATGAAGAGGGACGGGTGGCCGAGGCCCGGCAGCTCGAGGAAGGTGCGCTCCCGGCAGTCGGTGCAGGCCTCGAGCGCCTGGCGGAAGCGCGGCCACGAGCGCATCTGAATCGGCGAGTCGCCGAGGCCCTGCACGAAGAGGATGTTCGAGCGCTGCCCCGACGTGAACGACAGGAGCGAGCGCCCCAGGTACGCCTGCGGGTTCGCCGTGGTGCTGCCGTACGCGGCTGAAAGTGCCCCGCACGTCACCGTGGCCTGCACCTGCCCCTGCTCTTCGAGGCCGCAGCGGAAGACGAGGTCGAGGGGCCCGGGCGCGTTGGCGACGACACCGTCGACGGCGTGCAGCGTGTTGAGGCGCGTCACCAGGTAGCCGCCCTGGGAATGGCCCGCGAGGAAGACCCGGTTGACGGTGACGCCCAGCGCGGCGGCCGCCCGCTGCCGGACCCAGAGCAGCGCCGCCTCGGCGTGCACGAGGTTGTCGCCCATGAGCAGGCCCTCCTCGGGGTACGCGACGCTCACCAGCAGCAGGTCGTCGCGGTCGAGGATGGCGCGGAAGCTCGCGAGCGTGTCCTGCGCCGCCCCGAGGATGCGGTCGTCGAGCCCGACCGTGCCGTGGTACAGCATCAGCACGTCGACGACGTCGTTCGCCGGGCGGTCGATGACGGCCTCGACCCGCACACCGTTGGCCTCGAGCGTTCGGATGACGCGAAAAGCGCCTCCATCGCCTCGCTCGACCCACCCGGCGTCGGCGATGCTCCCAGCGTCCGCGGGCTCACCGCCATCGGCTGGGAGGACCCCACCATCCTCAGAAGAGACGAGCGGCGGTAGGCACCCGGCGCTCACCAACGCGACCAGGCCCACGAGCCACGCCGAGCTCATCGACCAACCGCCCTGCACCTTCGCCATCGACGCTCCCAGTCGGGGCGCTCGCCCCGAGAAGACCCTCGCCAACCGCAGCTCACGAGAACAAGACCCCGGTGCTGGGCCGAGGTCAAAAGACCGCGCAGGGCATCACGACGACCGGGGCGCGCCCTCGTTGAAACGGCCCCGCGGAGCCGAAACGTGAACGACTTCGCCTGGGCTGGTCTGCACGAGAGCAGCTCGTCCACTTCGAAAGCAGCGCCCCAGCCCGAGGAAGAACAGGCCACGCAAACGGGCCCCCCGGCACCGCCGGCCTCGTGCCGCTGCGTCCAGAGCCACCAGCGACCCGCGTCCGTGCGAATCCTCGTGCCCCGACTGCTGCCACCAGCCTGGGTTGCCCGCGCCTTTCGCACGTGTCGCCCGCGCCGCGCGTGCGAGGCGCCCGCCACCGTCGCGTTCCAACGCACCACTGACGGCTTCGGGCTGTACTCCGATGATGGGCAGCACGCGCACCTGCTCGCGCGGGTCACGGCGAGCTGAGGGCTCTGGTCGTCGCTGCGGGCAGCACGACAGCCGCCACTCAGAGGACGCGCGCGCAGATGACGTTGACGTTCACGAGCTGGTTGGTCCCGCTCGAGTCTTCACACCAGGCCGCGAACGAGGTGCTGTTTGGGAAATAGGCCGTATTCACGTGCCAGTTGTTGCCGTTGCAGAAGGCGCCGCCGCCCAGCGCGCGCTTGCCCGCGGGACACACGCAGGGCGAACCACTGGTGACGTTGTTGCAGTTCACCAACTCGATGCCGACGTCGAGCGTACCAGCCACGGAGGCGTTGCCACCCACGCTGGCGTTGCCACCCACGGCGGCGTTGCCAGTCACGCTGGCGGTTCCAGTCACGCTGGCGTTGCCGTTGACGCGCACTTGACCGCTGCCCCGGGCGCTCAGGGTGAGGTTCTGGTTGGCGGCGCTCCCGGAAGCGAAGAGCCCATCCGACGCGATGCCGATGCCCTGCGTCAGGTTGTCGTTCTTGAAATCGGCGATGGCCGCGCCCGAAGCGGTGTTGGCGGTCGCCACCAGCACCGGGTTCGCGGTGGTGGTGCGCATGCGTACCTCGGGGGTCGTGACGGGCCCCACCTTGTTCTCGAGCCACGTCCGCAGCTGCGTGAAGTTGCCGTTGACCTCGTCGGCGAGCGCCGGCGCGTCGGGGCTGAACGTCATCAATTGCCCCCAGGCGAGGTTGCCCACGAGCATCACCGCCATGGCCACGAGGAGACCCGAGCGCCAGCCTCGCGCCACCCGTTTCTCCTGCTCGAGCGCAGCCAACCTCGCCTTCACCTGCTGCAGTTCGTACGTCATCACTTCAATTGAGTGAGTTTCGGGAGGGTTGAGCATGGGTCGTCTTCTTAGCAGGCTCGGTCACAGTAAGGCCCCTTCCCACCCGCAACGGAGTGCCGCAGGCCGTGCGCTCGACCCTGCGATGACGACGCTGGCGGTGAAGGTCGAGGAGCCGGCGGCGCTGAACCAACACTGGCTGGAGAACCCGAAGCTGCGCGTCATCAGCTGACACGTCGCTTCGCGCACCTCGCCAAGGACGAAGTCACTCCTGGTCAGGATGGTGGCGAGGCCGAAGGCGAAGAAGATCTTCTGCCGAATCTCGATGCGGTCTGCGCGGACCATGGCCGCTTTGTAGATGGGGCACCCGCGCTCCTCCTTCGGCCCAGCGACCTTCAGACAGCGGGCCCGGCACGAAGGAGGTGCGCTGGGGCTCGTTCACCACGGCGCCAGCGCAGACATCGGCCCTCACGGTGACGTCTGCCTGGGAAACCTGAACCACCAGCAGAGACGCGAGCAGACCTGCGCGAGCCACAGCCATCAACACCTCGAGACGAGCGCAGCGCGGGCACCCGAAAGACGAATGTGCGGTCGACCGAAGCGCGAGATGTGCGGGCGTGCCAGAGATGCGGGCAACGAACCGCGAAGAGGCAGTGCGGGTGAAGGCTTTCCGACGTGGCTGGCTGTCGGTGTTCGGCCAGAAGCCCGGGCACTCCGCTCGAAGACGTCACCGTCGCCGAGCGCAAACCTCGCCCTCGCGGATGGGCTTCACGGCGGCGGTCGGGACCACGACCGGTGGAGCGTGGCTGAGTGAGTCCGCGGAGTCGGGCCGCGGTGACGACGACGGCTGCAAACAGAAGGGCCTCGCGCCGCACGAAGACTGACTCAGCGCCCCGAGCTCATTCGCACGAGTTCGAGCACCGTCTTCCAGTTGCGCACCGTGCTCACAGTCTTCAGCTGCGAGTCGAACCACGCGTTGCTCAGCTTCGTGCGCGCGACGCCGTTGGGCAGGTGAAGGAACACGTCGCTCCCGCGCACCACGAAGCGGTCGGGCGGCGAACGTCTTGGGTCGAGCGCCTTCACCATCCCTGGGGTCGGCTGGCCTTCGAGAAACACCATGTGCACGTGCTCGACGTCATCGAACGGGCTCGAGGCGACGACGCCTTGCAGCGCCTCAGCCGAACGCACCACCATCGGCACGTCGAACCCGAACTGCTTCTCGATGGCGCCGCGCACGCGCTCGATGACGGGCGGTGCCGCCTTCGCGTCGAACACGACGTTCCCGCTCTGAATGAACGTACGCACGTTCGTCGCGCCGGCCCTGGTGAAGAGCGCGGTGAGCTCTTTCATCGGCAGCATGCGCTTGCCGCCGACGTTGATGCCCCGCAGCAGCGCGACGAACGTGGTCATTGAACCTCGATGGGCCGGAAAGCTCGGTGGACGAGGGCTGCGCTCCAACGAGCAGGCTGCGTTGAGTTCGAGCATCGCTCCGCAGGCGTCACTTTCCGAAGTTCGAGAGCGCGTCGGCGCCCTCGAGGAATCCGCTGTGCGCGAAGGCGAGCCGCGTCACCCCCGCCGGCACCTTCGCAGCGAGGCTCTTCAGCGAGGCCTTGTTCTGCTCGGAGTCGTCGCTGAACACCCACGGCGCCGGCCGCAGCTTGCCGTCGGTCTGACCGCCGCCCGAGTCTCCGAAGAAGAGCACGCCGCGGGCGAGGTAGGCAGCGCTGCCCTGCGTGTGGCCGGGAATGTTCCACGCAGTGACGCCGACGTCTCCGAACGAGACGGTAGCGCCTTCGACGAGCAGGCTCGTCACCTTCGTCGCCTTGCCCTTCTGCACACCCATCATCTTCGGCAGCGGGCCGTTCGCGGGCACCGAGCCCTCGGCGATGCCCCTGTCAGCTTCGAACGCGTACACCGGCGCGGTGAACTGGTGACAACCGGCCGTGTGGTCCGGGTGGCCGTGCGTGAGGAAGATGGCCTTCACCGCGGAGGCGTCGAGTGAACGCGCCTTGAGCGCCGCGAGAATGGCCTTCGCCTCGGGGTCGTCGCCGCAGTCGATCATCGCGACGCCGCCTTCGACGTCGATGAAGAAGACGTTCACGTACCCATCACGGACCAGCTGCACCCCGGCCGCGACGGGCCCATCGGCCGACGGCTCCATGCCGACGAACTCCTTGCCCACGGTGGCGAAGAAGACGCCGAAGAGCACGACGAGAACCACGACGAGGATGAGGAGCGTTCGTTTCATGGCGCTGCTGGTAGCCGGAGGCAGTCACCGCCACCAGCGCGCCGTGTGGCCTTCACAGGACTTCATGAAAGCGCCTCGGCCAAAGGGCCGTCCTGCCGGGCCACGCGTCTTCTCGTCTGGGACGACGCGGGTCGAGGCCTGGCACGAGCCGCTGCACGTCCCGTTCGGAAGATCGACGTCAGCGCACCTGACCGTCACCTTCGACGACGAACTTCTGAGCGGTCAACTCTCGTACGCCCATCGGACCGAACGCGTGCAGGCGTGAGGTGCTGATGCCGACCTCGGCGCCGAGGCCGAGCTCCCCGCCATCGTTGAAGCGAGTGGACGCGTTGACGATGACGCCGGAAGCGCAGACCTCACGGGTGAAGCGACGCGCGGCATCGCGGGAGCCCGTGACGATGGCCTCGGTGTGCTCGCTCCCGTGACGCGCGATGTGGGCGAGGGCGCCGTCGAGGCCGGGCACCACCTTCACCGCGGCGATGAGCTCGAGGAACTCCTTGCCGAAGTCTGCGTCGGTCGCCGCAGTCACCGGTACTCCCGCCGCCTTCAGCACCGCGACCGTCTTCTCGCAGCCCCGCAGCTCGACGCCCTTGCTCACCAGCGCACGCGCCAGCCGTGGGAGCGCCGCGGCCGCGATCGCCTCGTCGACCAGCAGGCACTCCATCGCGTTACAGACCCCGGGCCGTGACGCCTTCGCGTTCACCACGATGCGCTCGGCCATCTCGAGGTCGGCATCCTCGTGCACGAACACGTGACACACGCCCTGGAAGTGCTTCACCACCGGTACGCGCGCGTTCTCGGCGACGAAGCGGATCAACCCTTCCCCTCCCCTCGGAATGCAGAGGTCGATCAGGCCATCGAGGGCGATCAACGCGAGCATCGACTCGCGGCTCGTGTCAGGCACCAGCATGGCCGCGTCGGTCGGCAGCCCTGCGCTCGAGAGCCCGTCGGCCACGGCCTCGGTGATCGCGCGGTTCGAGCGGAACGACTCCGAGCCCCCTCGGAGCAGCGCGACGTTGCCCGACTTGAGGCACAGGGCCGCCGCGTCGCTCGTCACGTTCGGGCGCGACTCGTAGATCATCAACACCACGCCGAGCGGCAGCCGCACCTTGCGAATCTCGAGGCCGTTCGGCCGACGCCAGCTCTCGGTGACTTCTCCTATCGGGTCCTCCAGCGAGCCGATGAACTCCACCGCCCTGGCCATCGCCTCGACGCGCGCCGAGTCGAGCAGCAGCCGGTCGAGGAACGCCATGTTCTTCCCGGAAGCCTTCGCGTCGGCGAGGTCGAGCGCGTTGGCCTCGACGATGGTGGCCGACCGGGCCCTCAGCGCCGCCGCGATTCCAGCCAGGGCGCGGTTCTTCTGCTCCGTCGTCGCCGACGCCATCACGCGAGACGCCACCTTCGCCCGCTGCGCGAACGCCCGCATGGAGTCGGGGGCGCTCACTTCACGACCTCCCAGCCACCAGCGCCGAGCCGCACGCCGCCGGGAGCGGTGGAGGCTTCGAAGACCTGCTTCAGCGCGCCGCTCGCGTCGCCGGCCATCACGCGCGCTCCGCCACAGCAGCTCGCGACGAACTCGAAGGTCGACGGACCGGTCCATCGCCACTGGCCGTGAACGGAGGGATCGCCCGCGGCCTTCACCGGCACCGCGTTGGCGAACGTGCCGAGGTCTTTCGTCGAGAGCACCGTGAACGGGCCATACCGGTCCTGCAGCAGCGTCACGCGAGCGCAGTCGGGCGAGAAGACGTCGAAGCTCCAGTCGGAGAATTGGAGCTCGCCGCTCGGCGTGAAGGCGTGCGACGTTCCATCGGCGAAGACGAAGGTCAGGCCCTTCACGCCGTACGACTTCGGCGCCGGCTTGCCGTCGATGGCCAGCTCCTTCAGGTCGTCCGCGCTGCCGCTGAAGACGGCGGTCACGTCGCCGCACTTCACCGCGTGATACGCGCCCGCGACGGCGACCTCTGATGGCGACGCGGCGGCCACCGGCACGACGGGCGGAGCGGCCTTCACCTCGGCAGGCGGCGGGTCCTTCTTGCAAGCCGTGACGAGGCACAACGCGACGAGACCTGAGCAGCGAGCGTTCACGCGGTGATGGATAGCCCGTTTCGCCCCGGTGACGAAGGCGCAGCGTTTGAACGAGGCCTGATGACGCTGAGGCAGACGGTCATCGTCGTCGCGCTCAGAGCCTGGGGCGCGAGCTACGCTCGCTCGTCATGGAGAACGACGTCTTCAGTACGCTCCCGCCGCAGCTCGGCACCCTGGCCCGACGATACGACGCTCGCCTGCGCACCGAGCTTCGCGTCCTCGGGGTGGGGCTCTTCGTGGTGGGCCTCGCGCTCACCGGGTTCATCACGCAGTACATCATCCGCATGGGTCGGCTGTTGTCTCCGCGGAACGAGGAGTGGCTGCCCATTCTGCTCGGCGTGGTGGCCACCCTTGGAGGCTTCGCGCTCCTTCGCCGCTCGCGCTCGGCGGGCCTCATCCGGGGCCTCGTCGAGAAGCGCCTGCCGCACGTCACCGGCGTTCAGCTCGTGTCGATTCGAAGGAAGGGCGGCACGGGCCTGTGGCTGGTGTTCGAGCTCGAACAGAAGGTCTTCGAGCAAATCCCAATCGCCGACAACCTGTCGCCAACCGACGCGAACGCGCAGGCGCTGCTCCGTGAGGCGCGGTCGGTCTGCCCGAACGCGAAGGCCAGGCCGTGAAGTGGCCTCGCGGCCTGCTCACTTCGCCGGCGGCTTGCGCGGAAGGACCCTGTCGTCACCTTCGCTGGAGCGTTGCCCTTCACGCGCTCGCCAGCACCGGCGACGGGTGGCGCGCGAGGCAGCGTGGGAGCCACCGCATCGCGAGCAACGACGCTCCTGCCCCGAATCGTTTCGACCGACACCCCCAATGAAACGGGAGTACAGCTCGAACGGCGAACACCGGGAGGCGGTCCACATGGCGAGAAGGCACCTGGAGTTCCACCGCACTGGCAGCATCGGCTGGCTGCGCGCCGTCGTCCTCGGCGCCAATGACGGAATCGTCTCGACCGCGAGTCTGGTGCTGGGCGTCGCTGCGTCGAACGCGACGAAGCAGAGCATCCTCATCGCGGGCGGCGCTGGCCTGGTCGCGGGCGCGATGTCGATGGCCGCCGGAGAGTACGTGTCGGTGCACTCGCAGGCCGACACCGAGCAGGCCGAGCTCGAGAAGGAACGCGAGGAGCTCGAGCGCGACCCTGAGGGCGAGCACCGCGAGTTGGCCGGCATCTACGTGAAGCGCGGGCTCACCCCGGAGTTGGCGAAGCAGGTCGCCCAACAGTTGATGTCTTTCGACGCCGAGGGCGCGCACGTGCGGGACGAGCTTGGCCTCACCGAGACGACGACCGCGAAGCCACTGCAGGCAGCCCTCGCCTCGGCAGCCAGCTTCGCCGTCGGCGCTGCGGTGCCGCTCCTCGTCAGCGCCGTCATCCCACAGGGCGCGCTCATCGTCTCGGTCGCCACGAGCGCGTTGGTGCTCCTCGCCGTGCTGGGTGGCGTCGCAGCGAAGGTCGGCGGCGCACAGCCCCTGCGCGGCGCACTGCGGGTCGCGTTCTGGGGCGCGCTGGCGATGGGGTTGACCGCCGGCGTCGGCACGCTCGTCGGCGTGGCGGTGTAGGCACGACGAACGGCGAGGTCACTCGGGCGGTACGCGACGTGTCGACGCTACGGCACGACCGACACGCACTCGCTCACGCAAGCGAAGGACGAGACGCAGGAGCGATCGGCCATTTGTTGGCGGCAATCTCTCGCCGCGTGTCCAGAATCAACGCTCCGACCCGACGCTTCTCTCGCTCGACGGCAGGCGCCCGGTCGCGAACCAGGTCGACGACACAGCGCTCGTCGCCTCTGACGGCGAGCCACCTTCGGAAGTCCGAATGCCAGCTCAGTGGCGCTGAATGTTGTCCCAATTCCCGAGCACGTCGCGCAGTCGAAGGTACTGCCAGACCTCGTGCCAGCGAGCCTCACGCATCAGCAGCCCCTGCCACTGCGCGCGAATCGCGGCGTCGTCGTCACGCAGACGTTCGCGGAAGACCTCCTCGGTCATCTCGACGCTCCACCAGAACCACGGTCGCGCGCTCACGAATCGACTCTCTTGCACGAGGAGCCCCGCGCGCTCGCCAGAGGTCGTTCCCAGAAGAGATGAACCCCTTCGCGACCAGGCCGGCGAGGCCCGACAGTGGCGATCGCGCCGGACTCCCACCGGCTTTCCGCGTGAGAGTGCCCAACGCGGGCACGTCGCCCGTCTTCCCCTGCGAGACGTCCGCAGAGTGACGTGGGGCTGACGGCTCCCCGACTTCGCTCACGTGTGAACCATGTCAGGGAGCGCCTTCAACACCGCAGAGCACCCCGCACATGCCGCGAACAACATCAGCAAGATGACGAGCGCCGCACCCAGGACGAATGGACTCAGCCCTGTGAACATGCCGGGCTGGGTCCGCGCCGGGTCTGCGAGCTGCTCCACGCGACATTCCTGACACAGGCCCGCGCTCTCGAGACACTGGTCGCACATGGGCCGTTGGCACCGGGCGCAATGCACCGCCGTTTCGATGCCGTGTTCCGTGCATGTCGCCATGAATCACTCCGCCTTGGGTTCGAGTTGAGCCGTGAAGACGACCCTGTCGGTCAGTTGGTCTCTGCTTTGGCCGCGAGGTGCCGAACGTTCATGAAACTGGACTGCGCGCGTGTCTTCGCCAGGGCTCGCCGCTTGAGTCTACGTCCTCGTCGCATGCACAGAAGCGCGGTGATGGCAGGGAGCTCGTTCACCGTCGCGCTCGTCACCCGCACGTTCGTCGTGCGCTTCGGCTTCCACGACAGTTGCACCGACACCGTGGTGAACGGCCGGAGCAACTCGGAGTGCGGCTGCTTGCCACGCTTCGCCCGCTTCTTCGTGAGCGCGTGGCCCACGCAGCCTTGAGCTCGGCTGGCACCGCCTCAGCGATCTCGGCGCGAGGGGCCTCGTCGGCCTTCTCACGCCGAGAGACACCGACGACCGTGAAGCCTTCGGCAGGCTGCGACTTCGACGCGAGGCTCGCGAGCGCGGGCAACAGCTTGCGGAGCGCGAGATCGCCCGCGGCTCCGAAGATGACGACTTGAGACGGTGACGGCATGGCGGTCCCCAGGGAATGTGGCGAGGAATTGTGTCACCGGCACTGACCGGCGGGAACCGTGGAGAACAGCGACGTGTCGACGTTCGGTGAGGCTCTGGTGCACCTGATGGAGCTGGTCGCGCGAGGTCCGTGTGGGTTCGTGTTCCGTCGCGCAGGTCGGCTTCGTGGTGCTCGAGAGCGCTGGGTGCTGATTCGAGACGTTCTCACGGTCGCGCTGCGATGAGTTCGTTCACTCGGGCAGAATGACAGGAGCGCCCCGCGTTGCCGCTCGACGGTCTCGGCACCGCTTGACCTCCGCTCGGACTCCAGAGTTCACCGACGGCTTCCGATTCAAGACTCGTCGTTCGTCCACCGAGGGATCGTCTCCGTGACACAGCCCAACACCGGCCAGACGTCGCGAGGCACGGTGGCGTCGGCCTTCGACGCCGCGGGCAACCTCGTCTTCCGTCAGACGCAGGCCCAGCGCGAGGCGGCCCCGTCGGAAGTCGAGGCCTTCGAGTACGACGCCCTCGGCCGCCTCCTCGCCCGCCGGGTGCTTCGACAGGCGGGGCCCGGGCAGGTGCTGGCCCGCTTTTTCTACGACGAGGCCGACTCGCCGGTCGCATGCGGCGAGACGGGGCCCTCGAATGCCGCCGGGCGGCTGCGGAAGTACGTCGACTCCTTCGGGCAGACGTGGCTCCAGTACGACGGCCGGGGCCGCCTGCTGTGCGAGACGCAAGTCCGTGGGCAGCGAGACGCCACGTGTACCGGCAAGTCTCCCGACGACGCGCCTCACACCGAGTACCGCTATGCCCTCAACGGCAACCTCACCTCGCTGAAGTACCCCCACGGCCTGCAAGTCCTCTACGGCTACGGGCAGGGCGGCCTCACCGACAGGGTGTCCTCCGTGTCTCTCCTCGTGCTGGGGGCCTCGGGCATCGAGCGACGGCCCGTCGTCTCCTCGGTGACGTGGGAGCCCTTCGGCGGCCTGGCCGCGTGGCAGCTGCCCTCGCCACGGTCGAACGCGTCCTCATCGCCGCCTACCCCAAGCTCGAAGAGGGGCTCTGTCTCAGCCGGCCTGCACCGCTGTCGACCGAGGCCTGGCTCGCGGACGCCATCATCGTGCACGTCACTGGCCTCGAGACCGCGCTCTTCCATTACCGATTTCAGCTCAGGGCGCGCGGTCTGCTCAGGCCGCCCAGCTTCTGACGCCCGCATCGAGGGTGGCATCTCCTCGCCACTCTCGATGATGGCCACCAGCGTGGTGGTGCGCACCGCACCAAACAGAACGAGGGCCATCAATCAGACGGATCAGGTGGCCATCAACAAGCTCGCCTCGCAACACCCGGGTCGATTCTGGAGAGCGTCAAAGGACGACGGCTTCCTGTTTCTGGGCGACGCGGGCGAGGTGCTGCACGTCGACTACCTGACGCAGTTGGTGCGCCGGTACCTCGAGGCCGCGGGCATCGAGAAGCCCGGCGCGTGTCACCTGTTTCGACACTCGATGGCCACCGCCATGCTGGAGGGCGGCGCCGACGTGCGCTTCGTGCAGGAGATGTTAGGCCACGCGAGTCTCGAGACGACGCAGCTGTACACGCGCGTCACCATCGACAAGCTGAAGGCCGTGCACGCGGCCACGCATCCGGCGGCGCGCGCGCTGCGAAGTGGTGCACCGCTCGAGACAGCGTCGGCCGAGTCGGTGCTGAACGCGCTGGCCGAGGAGAACGAGGAGTGAGACGAGTTGCACGACGGGCGAGGAGGCCCGCACAATGACGGCCATGCGAGTGAAGGCGACAGTGGTGGGCAACACGCTGGTGGTGGACAGCGATGTCGGATTGCCCGAGGGCGCTCGCGTCGAGCTGGTGCTGCGCGCCGTCGGCGAGGACGACGAGTCGACGTGGGACGTCTCCGATGAAGACTGGGCGGAGCTTCAGACTGCGATGGATGAAGCCGAGACGGCCGAGGGCATCCCAGCCGAAGTCGCCCTCGCTGAACTTCGGGCCATGAAGTAGCCGATGCGTGTCGTCCTCATGCCGCGTGCGATGGCGGCGCTGCGTCGCATGGCTCGACGCTGGCGAGACACCGCACGAATTCCCGAAGTCTTCGACGAAGACATCACTCTCGCGCTGCAGCGCATTGCTGCGGCTCCAACGTCGGCGCCTGTCGCCCGAAGGACTGCGCGCCGCGCCGTGTACCGGGTAGCCGCGAAGAAGACGAGGCTGCACCTCTACTTCGTGGTGGATGACGCGCTCGGTGTGGTGAAAGTCCTCGACGTCTGGAGCCAGTACCGCTCTCGCCCGCCGAAGCTGTGAGTGCAGTCGGTGAAGCGAGAGGCAGCTCACGGGCACCGGCCCGCCGGCTTGCAGACATCAACAGCACGTCGTGCACGAGCAAGCCGTCGGGCCCGTGGCCAGTGAGCGGCCGGCGCCGCGGTGACGCGACGCCTGTGACATTGGGGACGGTCGGCGCTTGAGCGCGCCTCTTCGCTTCGCGCGTCTCTTCAGGGCGAGCAACAGCGCGACCCGCGCCGTCGCGCTGCAGCTCGCTGGTGGTGACTGCCGGCGCCTTGAGCGGCGCCTCGACCCCCCGCCCTCCCGGGAAGTGATGCAAGTCGGCCGGGAAAGAGCACAGGGACGTGCCGCTCGCCCCCCGCCTGGGTTTCGCGTAGGCCAAGGACCCCGGCCCAGCCCTCCGGGCGCACGCCCTGTGCTTTGGAAGAAAGCGAACTGCGAAGTGATGCAGGGGCCGGCCTCAAGCAGAACCCGTCCGCCCCCGCTGGGGGCTCCCCACGGCGCCGCGCGTGGAGCGCGTCACACGCCCGGCCGCTTGCGCGCGGCCTCTGACGCGGAACGCTTCGGCTGCGCGCAGCGGTAGCGAGGCGGTCGATGTCGCGCAGCGCGCCTGACGCCGACTCGTGCAGCATCGCCACCGCGTCGGAGCCGAAGAGCTCGCGCTCGCACCCGACACGGTGAAGCCGGACGCGCAGGTACTCGGCGGTGTCTTCGGGCGAGAGCGGCTCGACGCGCAGCCGCGTGTGCAGCCGCGAGTAGAGGCTGCGGTGGTGACGCCGCGAGAGACGGTCCTCGAGCTCGGGCAGGCCGACAAGCACGAGCGAAAGAAGCGCCCGCGAGTCCCACTGGTAGTTGAGCAGGATGTGCAGGTGGTCGATGACGTCCTGGTGAAGCAGGTGCGCCTCGTCGAGGAGGAAGACAGGGTGCAGCCGCCCCTGACCGAGGTCCTCGATGTGCGTGGTGACGGCGAAGAAGACCGGGGCCGCAGTGGCTGAGGGCTTGAGCCCCAATGCCAGACAGAGGTGCCCTTCGTGGTGCTGCCGGTCGCCATGCTCCTCCTCGCGGTCCTCGCCTCGACTGGCGTCATTCCGAAGACGCCGAGCGGCGCGGTGCTGCCGATCGACCTCGAGACCACGAGCGTGATGGTCCTCGCCTTCCCGCCGATGCTCCTGCTCTGGAAGGCCGTTCAAGATGACGGGCAGGTCAGCTGGGTCGAGACCGCGGCCATGGTGTGCGTCTTCGGAATCGTCGTGTTCCTGCTCGCCGTTCACGGGTGAGCAGCCGTCGCCGCGTCTACTCGGGCGGCTCCTCGCAAAACTGGCGCGGGAGCATGGGCCCCACCTTCGAGCACGCGACCGCGACCCGGTACCCGCGTGATTCGACCTCTGCTTGCTGCTCGAGGCTCCACACCTCGGGATAGGCAGCATGCGCACCGAAGTACATCGCTTGAATGAACGGCTTCACATTGAGCAACACCGTTCGTGGTGGGAGCGCAGCCATCGTCGCCTGAAACTCGCGGGCTCCGGTCTCACGCCGCAGAGACCGCTCGAGGTCCCGGCCGGTGGCGACCAGACACGCGACCGTCACTGCGAGGGCAGCGAACCGCGACCTCGGGGAACCACTGCGGAACGCGGAGCCCACGAAGGCCCCCACCATCAGGCACACCGCCGGCGCGGCGGGGGCGAGGTAGTTCGTCATCTTCGTCGGCGAGAACGAGAAGAGCACGACGGGGATCAACCACCACGCAGCGATGAACCGCGCCTTCCAGTGCGCACTCCTGAGCCGCCACAGGAACCACCCCACCGGCAGGTAGACGAGCACCCCGTGCATCTCGCCCAGCTTCTCGAGGTGGTAGAGCACGTGGCCTGAGTGTCCCTCGGACACGGTCCACAGGTGCTCGAGCTGGTCCTTCGAGGTCAGCGCCTGCAGTTCCGGCCAGTGGGACCTGACATAGACCGACCATGGAAGGGACACCGCGAGCGCCAACACGCCGATGCCTGCGCTCTCGAGCAGCCGCCTGGCCCGAGGACCGGGTGCGGTGAGCGCGTACACACCGATGATCAGCATCCCGGGAAAGCTCTTGGTGAGCAGCGCCGCTCCGGTGCCGAGCGCGAAGAGCAGCTTCCATCTGAGCCCCGACACGCCCGGCGTCGGCGAAGCTTCGGCGGCGCGGACCGCGAAGTAGGCCGAGAGCTCGACCCAGAACGCGAGCTGCAAGTCCACGTGATCGGTCGAGTGAAACCCGCACACCAACAGCAGAACGTTTCCCAGGAGCGCGTGCGCTGCGGCGGCGATGAGCGCGTCACGCACGTCGAGCAACCGTTTCGCGAGCAGAAAGGTGAGCAGCACCGCGACCGTATCGAGCACTGCCGAGGGCCAACGCGCTCCGAACGGAGTCGCGCCGACGACGGCGATGCCGAGCGCCATCGTCCACAGGGCGAGCGGCGGTTTGTGCACCCAGGTGTGCGCCCGCTGCCAGTTTCGATCATCGTGCGGCAGCGACTCGTCTTCGAAGAGGGTTGGGTGTCCGACGTGTGACAGGAGATGTCTGGCCACGAGCGCGTGATGCGCTTCGTCCCAGGTCCTGAGTTTGGGATTGGTGGCAGCGGCGAGGCGCAGCGCACAGGCGAGGACGAGCAGAACCACGAGTGGGCCGGTTCGATTCGCGTCCCTCATCGCAGAGAAGAAACATGCGCGAAACGGGGCGAGGCGTCGAGCGCAGACTCTCGTCGTCCCCTGCGTGACGTGGGAACGCGAAATGTTCGGCAAGCCACCGCCGATGGCGGGAGATCCTCGACGTCTCTGCCGTTCTCAGCTTCTTTCGCTGCTCCGTCGAACTTCCAGGAGCGTCTGATGCCACTGCTGCCCTTTCGCTCCTTCACGCCATCGACCCCGTTTCCGGTGAAGCGCCTCGACGAACGCCGTGACGGCTGAGCCGACAGCCGACTTCAGGAGTCGATACGCAGGTTCCCTTTCGGTTTCGCGGTTTGAATCACAGCTCGCTTGCCGACCGCTCCCAGCGCCTCGGTGCCACGATGCTGACGGAGTGCCTGCCTGGAACTCGTTCAAGACCGCGCTCCGACCGCCGGCATTGTGGAGGCTGCGGTCGGGCCTGCTGTCTCCCTGCTTCGCGACGCGGCCATGCGTCGACCGCTGAAAACGCGTTGCGCGCCGCCACGTTTGGGTGTGTCGTCGCGCCGCGATGGCCGACCGGAAGAAGAAGAAGCCCGCTGCGCCTGCTCGCCCTGCTCCTGCACGGACGAAGCCCGAAGCGTTCATCGGCCACGAGTCGATGACGATGATGGGCGACGAGACCTTCGCCGACTTCGAGCGACGCATGGCCGAGGACAAGGACTTGAGCGCCACGGCGCCAGTTCCCGTGCACGTGCTTTCGAAGAAGCCCGCGAAGGCGCCCCCTGGACCGCCAGTTGCCTCGGTCGTGGAGGACGAGGAGGACGTGCCAGACGAAGACGAGCCCGAAGCGAATGACGCCGACGACGCCCTGCCCGACGAATACGAGTGAGACGGCGACGGCGGTACGCCTCTTCGAGCAGCGCGCGGAACACCGTCACAGCGCTGGGCCCGCCTCGAGGTTCGAGCGCGTGCTTCGAAAGCTGGTCGAAGGAGCCGGGTCGGGACCGCGGTGGTTGCGCGTCGAACCTCAGCTGGACGCCATCCCTCGCGACGTCGTGGCACTTCTCCCGGTCGCCGCCGGTCGTCGGCCAACGATGCGCCGCGGCAAGATTGCGCGCTCGTGCGTGCTACACCGCTTCGCGATGCTGCCGCTGACGGCGCGAGCGCCGATGCCAGATGACGTCGTCGAGGCGTTTCTGCAGAGCCACGCGTTCGCGCGCTCGATGTTGTCGCTCGCGGAGCAGCTCGCCTCGGCGCGGGCTGACGAGTCGACCGCTGCGGCGGCACAGCGCGTGGCCACGTACCTCACGCACCACCTCGAGGTGCACTTCGCCGACGAGGAGCTGTCGCTGGCGCCACGCATCCAGGGCCGCCACAAGGTCATCGACCAGGCGCTCGCGGCGATGCGGCTCGAGCACGTTCAGTTGCACGCGCTCATCTGTCGCGTGGCGTTCCTGTGTCAGTTGGTCGCAAGAGACGCGCCCCGGCTCATGACGCTGCGCTTCGAGTTGTCGGGAGCCGTCGAGCACCTGCGCCGTTGCCTCGAGTCTCATCAGGAGCGCGAGGAGTCGATGCTCTTTCCCGCGGTGCGACGCCTGCTGGACTGGGAAGACGTGGAAGAGATGCGCGCCGAGATGGCCTTGCGACGCGCGCCTGGGGTCGAGCTGTCCGACGCCGCGGGCTGAAGTCCGTCGTCAGAGGGGCTTCGAGGACTCTTCGCTCCTGCCCGGCGGCAACGAGCGGCGCGCTTCGTCTCGCTCCGGGCGGAACAGTTCTCAGCCGGTTCCGACGGGCGTTGACGATGTCGTGAGGCGGTTGACGACTGCTCGAGCCGGCCAGGTATCGATTCTTCAGCCCAGGTTGATGATTCTCCCGCCCCTGCGGAGCGATCGGCAGCGGTTGACGATGGGCGATTGACGAGTCGTTCACTTCAGACGAGCGCGCAGCGCAGCAGGTCGCCATCATGAGGCCCGCATGAGCGCGTACCTGTTCCTCCGGTTCCTCAAGTTCATCGGCTTGGGCCTGCTCTTCGCTGGCACGGTCGGCACCTTCTCGGCCAGAGAACTCGACGCCCGTCGCAGCTGGGCCGAGTTGTCTGCAGCGCCCGGCTACGTGCTGTCGTGGATGGTGGGGCTCGCGCTCGCGACGACGAACGGCCTGAACCCGATGGCTTCGTGGGTCGTCATCTCGGCGCTCAGCTCGACCGTCAGTCTGCTCGCCGTGCTGACGCAGGCCCACTTCATCGAGCGCAGGCAGCTCGGTCTCTCGCTGCTCGCGGCGGCGGGCTTCGTCGTCGCCCTCGCCTCGATGGTGTGGAAGCCATGAAGATTTTCACCTGGGTCGGTCGGGTCGAAGGCGCCTCGTACCTGCTGTTGTTCTTCGTCGCGATGCCGCTCAAGTATGGGCTCGAACTCCCCGCGATGGTGAAGGTGGTGGGGCGCGCGCATGGCGTGCTCGTGGTGGCGTTTCTGGTGACGCTCGCCCTCGCCGCGCGTGCCTCGAAGTGGAGCGCCCGCCGCGTCGCCTGGGCCTTCATCAGCTCGATGGTGCCGCTCGGGTTCGTCTTCTTCGAAGCCTCGTTGAAGGCCAAGCGCGAACAGCCCGAGGGCTGATCAGTTCTCGGGTGGGGGTGGCGAGGTCCCTCGCGGCGCGCTGGACGCCTTCGCTGCTGCCGATCGACGCAGCTCTGCAACATCGACTTCACCAGCTCGTGCGGCACGCCGGCTTCGACACGAAACGCGGCGCCGTCTCCTGAACGCACGCGCGCGAGGTCGTGCAGGTTGGCCTGGTCGCTGCGGCCGCGGTTCTGCGCGCGCAGCCGCGCGATGGACAGCAGGCTTCCGATGCTCTTGCAGAGGTCGTCCGGCTTCTCTGCGTCCTTCGCCTGCACGTCGGCGACCACCCCGACGTCGTGCGAGACGTCGACGTGGAGCGAGAGGCCCTTCGTCACGCCGACCAGTAGATCGCGCACCTCGAGTCGTCGAGCACCGGTCGTGCGGTCGCCTCTCCGCGCTCCAGCCGGTCGATGATCGCGCGCGTCGTCGCCTCGTCGCCGCCGTACACGACCAGTTGGTTGTGAGAGACCTGCCGTGCGCGATGATGGGTGACGAGACCTTCGCCGACTTCGAGCGACGCATGGCCGAGGACAAGGACTCGAGCGCCACGGCGCCAGTTCCCGTGCACGTTCAGGCCAGCGCGACCTCGAAGCCCGTCGGCCCCTTCGGCCAGTCGGTTCGCGAGGCAGAGGCCGGCGTCACGCCGTACAGCGCGAAGTCGAGCTTCTGCGTCATGAAGCCCTTCACTGCGGGCCACCAGGGGTCTTCCGCGCCGACGTCGAACGAGAAGAAGTGCAGGCCCGTGCCGTGGAGCCGGCGGTACGCCTCTTCGAGCAGCGCGCGGAACACCGCCACATCGCCTCCCTTCACCGACACATTGCAGAGGTAGGCGTAGCGGAACTCGTGGCCAGGCGCTGGCAGCTTCGGCCAGCGCAGCACCGTCGCGGCGGTGTTGTAGCCACGCTTCACCCAGCGCATCGAGCCGTTGTACTCGCGCACCTCGAAGCGCTTCACCGGGCTCGGGTTCCACACCGAGGCGACGCCCGTCACCGCACCCGACTCGTCCTTCGCCACCAGCACGTCGTCGAGCGAGAGGCCGGGCCAGTGAGCGAGGCGGTGCTCGAGCTCGCCGTCATCGAAGCGGTAGCCGAACGGGCGCTGGCGATGGTCGTCGTGCAGGAGCGCGGTGATGGCAGGGAGCTCGTTCACCGTCGCGCTCGTCACCCGCACGTTCGTCGTGCGCTTCGGCTTCCACGTCAGTTGCACCGACACCGTGGTGAACGGCCGGAGCAACTCGTAGTGCGGCTGCTTGCCACGCCTCGCCCGCTTCCTCGTGAGCGCGTTGATGGCCGCTCGGTTCGAAGCCAGCAGCGACGTGTAGTACTGCGAACACCCGGTGCGCTCACACAGCGCCTCGAAGTGGTCACCGAAGAAGCGCGCGAAGGCCCGGGAGCGGTCGAAGCGCACGCGCAGGTCGCCGAGGTAGCCGAACTTCTGCAGGCGCCCATCGAGCCAGCCTTCACGAAGGAGCGCGGTGCCCATGCCCATGATGCCGCTGTCGCTGTCGCCGACGTAGACGACCGGGTCGACCCTCTGCATGCGGTAGAGCGCGAAGAAGTCGGGGTCGCGCTTCGTCGCCAGCACCAACGCCCCGCGCATCGGCACTTCACCGAAGAGGTCGAGCAGCGCCGCGTTGTCGGCGTCGGTGGCGAGGCGTGGCGTCGGGTCGGTCACGTCACCGCTCCAGGCTCACCGCGTTCATGCCGGAAGGAGTCGTCAGGCATGGCCCAGAAGGAGCATGCCACGCGCGGCGCGCTCCGGCCCGGTCAGTTGTCAGACGTCGTCAGCGTGAAGGTCGCCGCGGCGAAGCCGTGAACGCCGATGAACAGGGTGCCGCTGTTCGATGGAACGAAGCGAAGCGTCTCATTCCCTGATGCCGTGAACGCGCGCGCGAGGTAGCTCGTGGTCGTCGGCACGGTGTTCAGCTGCAGGTAGAGGTCGATGTCGTTGGGTGCGACCGTGCGAACGACGATGGCCCGGCCAGCAATCGCGGGCACCGAGTACGTCGTGAGCTGGCCCTGGGCCACCGAGCCCGACACAGAGAGGTGAGAGACGCCTGCGTCGGTCGAGACGCCTGCGTCGGTCGTGATGCCTGCATCGGAGATGATGCCTGCATCGGAGATGATGCCCGCGTCGGAGACGGTGCCCGCGTCGGAGACAGTGCCCGCGTCGGAGACAGTGCCCGCGTCGGAGACAGTGCCTGCGTCGACGACTCCCCCTGCGTCAGGGCGAACACCGGCGTCGACGGCCCCCCCTGCGTCAGGGCGGATGCCTGCGTCGACGACCACACCCGCGTCAGGGCGGATGCCTGCGTCGACGACCACACCCGCGTCAGGGCGAA
>JBBAQZ010000006.1:0-110416 GCA_040400045.1 Myxococcaceae bacterium | reverse complement strand
GCGTCGACGACCACACCCGCGTCAGGGCGAACGCCTGCGTCGACGACCACACCCGCGTCCGGACGAACGCCCGCGTCCACTCCAGCGTCGAGACGGACCCCAGCATCCATGCCGCCATCGAGACGGAGACCGGCGTCAACGCCGCCGTCGCTGGGCGCCTGGCCCACGTACTTGATCTTCAGCTGAATCGTCGCGGCCGCGTAGGCGTGCACGGACACGGACAGCTGGCCCGGACCGGACAGCGCGCACGACTCGGTGCTGTTCCCCTTGTACGGCCGGCAGTCATACAGGCTGAGCGAGGGCTGGCCGTTGAGGCGCACGTAGAGGTCCGCATCTCCGGTGCCTGTCATGTCCACGGTGATGGCGCCTGGCGCTGCGGTGAAGGGGCCAAAGTGCTTCCACTCACCACGCGCGAGCGTCGCCGACTCGTTGACTTCGATGCTCGAGCCGACGACCGCGCCCACCGTGCCCGACGACTCGAGCACCAACGCCTTGACCAGCTCGACGTCGATGCGGCCGCTGGCCACGGTGGTGGTCCCGGTCCTGAGCGGGAGCCAGAGGAAGTCCGGGTGGTGCCGCTTGCTCGAGCCGACCCATTCCCCGCCGAGCACCTTGCCGGCGGCGTCGAGCTCGAGCACGTACTCGTAGCGGTCGGTGCGCGTGTACCAGTCGATGGTGTTTCCGGTGTACCCGTCCTCCGCCGACGACTCGCTGATGTACTTCACCTCGCTCTTCACGAAGACGAAGCGCGTGGCGGCGGCGTTGAAGTGGTAGCGCTCCGGCGAGACGCCCCCGTCGACGTCGCTCTCGGTGAGGCCGATGAGCCGGTTCGCCTCGAGCGCCGTGACGTCGCGCGCCTCGGTCACCTTGAAGTTGCGCAGCGGCTGGTTCCACACCTCGTAGTCGTTGGTGCGGTCTTCGACGAACGACTGCTTCATGAGGCCGAGGTAGTTGGCGAGGAGCACGTGGTACGTGCCGGCGTTGGTGTCGCGGCACTCACGGTCGGCGTCGACGGGCCGGCCGAAGCGGTCGAGCGCGATGCCGCCGCCGTCGGGCTGCGTCGAGTGCTTGTCGCACCGCAGCGAGATGAACTTGCTGCGCGTCGAGTCGTGCACGAGCGAGCCGAGCGCCTTGAGGTCCTGCACCTGGAAGGTCACGCCGTTGCGCGTGACGGGGTTCTTCGGCTCGGGGAGCAGAATGGCCGCCGGCGACCACGCGTGACAGATGCCCCACCACGTCGCGACGCAGCGCCCGGAGGTCTGGCCCCTTCGCTTCGCGCACGTCTCGCCGAGAAACGCGTCGCACTCACGGGCCTCGGTGCACGTCTTCGCCGATTGCACCGAGTCGATGCCGTGGGCGCGCGACACGGCATCTTCGACGTTCACGCCACCGTCGGCGCCATAGAAGGCGAGTTCGTATTTCTTCGCCGGAGAGTCGGTGCTCGCGCCGCCCCACTGCGCGTTGATGTTGTCTTCGAACGTCGGCCAGTAACTGCCGGCCCACGGCACGCGCGCCGCTTCGCCTTCACGCGGCAACACGTCGAAGCGGTACTCGAGCGAGCCCGAAAACAGCGATGGGTTGTCCTGACTGGCCCACGCCTCACGCTGTTTGACCACCTCGGACGTTTCTCCGTCGCCCTCCTCCAGAACGGCGGTCGACCCACCACAGCCGGCCAGGAGGACCGCAAGAACCACCAGAACGCGCCGCCTCGAAGACGTAACCATATGAAACCTCGAAACCTCAGCCGTGTAGGATAAAGGACCCGAACACCTCCATCCGTGCGCAAAGAAAGGTGACCCTGCGAGCAAAAGGACGTGAAGCTGCGGGCGATCGATGGACACTGCGCGGCGTGACTCGAACGTTCGTCGCCTTCCTCGTGGTGGGCCTGTGCGGCTGCTTCGAAGCGCCCTGTGAAGTGGCGTCCGAGCCGGGGCGCCCGGCGATTCCCTGCCTCGCCCCGATGCTCGGAGTCGACGCGGGCGTTCGAGTGGACGCCGGGCCAGGCGCCGATGCGGGCCGTCGGGACGCGGGAGACGTGGATGCCGGCTTCGACGCGGGCGTGGTGCTTCCCACCATGGACGCAGGCGTTCGAATCATCGACCTCGGCCTCGTGGTCACCGATGGCGGAAGCGCTCGCGAGCTGTCGTTCGACGTGGGGCCCAACGACGAGGGCTTCCAGATCGAGCTCGTCAGCCGCGGTTCAGCGCTGGTCGCGCTTCAGGTCGACGCGCTGCGGAGCCCGACGGGCACGATGCTGGCGCTCGGCCCCGACTACCAGCTCCACCTGAGCCGAAGCCGGGCCAACGTCGGAGCGCAGGCCGCGCTGGTGCTCGAATCTGATGACGCGCGCCGGGAGTTCGTGCCGGGCCGGTGGACGTTTCGGGTCACCGCGAGCGACGAGAACGCACAGCCCCTCGGTGCGCTCGTCTCGGTGCGAGTCTTCATCAAGCCGCGTCCACCGGCCGGAGCTCGCCAGCGCCTCGCGCTCAACCTCTTCTTCAGCGGCAGCGCCGGCCTCACCGCGCAGACGGCGCCGACGCAGCCACGACTCCAGCAGGCGCTCAGCGTGTTCCGACAGCGCTACCTCGACGCCGGCATCGAGCTCGCCACGCCGACGTTGCTCACCTTGCCGCCGGGCTTCTCGAGCGTCACGGGCTACTTCCTCGAGGCCGACGCAGGCCCGGGCGTCGGCCGAAGTGCGCAGGAGCTGCTTCGACAGTCAGCGTCCGCGCCGCCTGGAATGAACATCTTCTTCGTCGAGGCGCTCGAGCTCGACCCGCGGCTTCCTCCGGGGGCCATTCTCGGCGTGGCGGGCGGCGTGCCGGGAATGACGATGACGCACGGCACCTCAGGCTCTGGCGTCATCGTGCTCTTCGACGCCGCGACGTACGTGCCGAGACGACCAGGAGACGTCGACAACCTCGGCAACACCCTCGCGCACGAGGTCGGTCATCAGCTGGGGCTGTCGCACGTCTTCGAGCTGTCGGGCGACGAGGACAACCTCAGCGATACGGCAGGCCAGAGCGAGCCGCGCGCCGACGAGAACCTGATGGCGCCGTACTCTGGGGACAAGGGCGCCATCACGCCGCTGCAGGCGACGACGTTGCGCCGGAACCCGGTGGTGCGGCCATGATGCTCTCGCTCTGTCTGACCCTCGTCGTGAACGCGACTCCAGCGCCGCGACTCGTTCAGCTGCTCTCGACCATCGACACGCCGGTGACGCGCGCGGCCCTCGAAGAAGCGGGAGGCGCCCAGACGGTGACGACCCTGCACGCGCTCGCGACAGACCCGACTGCGCCGACAGCACTCCGCCGCGCCGCCATCTCTGCGCTTGGCCACTTCCCGACGCAGGCCACGCGCGACGTGCTGAGCACGCTCCTCCGAGAAGACGACGCGATGCTGCGAAAGGTCGCGCTCGACGCGCTGGGCTTCGCGTTCGTGAAGGACGACGTCGTCGAGGCGCTGTTGTCGGCAGCGCTGAGCGATGACTCACCAGTGCTTCGTCGTTCGGCGCTCCGGGGCCTGGCGCGACGGCCGACGCGCAGCGCGCGAATGCTGCTCGAACGCCGCCTCGGTATCGAGCGCGACGTCGAGACCCGCGCGCTGCTCGAACAGGCCCTCGCTGCGATGGGCCGCGTTCAGTCACGTCACGCGGAGTGAGCCTCTGCCATCACTGAGTTCCCTGAAGGTGCCTTGACTCGGCCAGCGCCGTTCGACGTCGCCGGAAGCTCGGCGTGAGCTCTTCGAAGGGGCGTTGGCGCGGCGTGCGGTGCGCGCTCACTCCGCCGGCGCCACGGGAGCGGCCCGCCCGCGCAAGGCCAGCTGCGGAATCTTGAGCGTCAGCAGGAACGCAATCACTGCCAGCACCGCAGCGAGCCGGTACACGAGCGAGATGGCGTCGGTGAAGCCCTCTTTGAACGCCAGGCCCACGGCGTCGATGACGGCGAGCACCTTCGGCTTTTCCACCGCCAGCCGGACCTCGACCTTCGTGCGCGCCTGCTCGAGCGCCAGGTCTCCGAGTCGTTCGGCCTCGGCATCGATGACGGCCTTCACCGGCTGCAGCCCGAGCGCGGGCCCGGCGCCGTCCTTCAGCACCGACGGAGAGACCTCGAGCGCAGCCTGCTTCACCGCAGGCGCGAGCTCGTTCGCCTCGAGGAGCGCCGTCCACCGGCCAGGGTCCTGCGCGGCCTCCTGCACTCGAAGCCACGTCGCCTCCGCGCGCGCCTTCGCCTGGCCCTTCGGTCCACCGTCCGCCACGGCGGCCTTCAGCGCCTCATCGGCCAGCGGGCTCGACTGCACCGCCAGCGCGGCGAGCCTGTCTCCATCGAGCGCCTTGAGCGCCAGCGCGCGCGCCCCATCGAGTCCATCGCTCGCCTTCTGTTTCTGCGCCTCGGCGTCGAAACGCATGCCGCCTCTCCCACCCTCTTCGCCCCCAGCCCCTTGCCGCCCCTGGGAGAAGCGCTGCACCAGCTGCGGTGGCAGTCCCTCGGTCGCCTTCGCCAGCCGTGTCGAGACGCCCTCGGACAACGTCGTCGCGAACATCGAGCCCACCACCGCGATGCCGACCGTCGAGCCCATCGAGCGGAAGAACGTCGTCATCGACGTCGCCACGCCCATCTTGCGCGGGTCGACCGCGTTCTGGACAGCGAGCGTGTAGAGCGGAATCGACGGGCCCAGGCCCAGCCCCAGCAACACCATCTTCAACGTCACCTCGGACTGCGTGGACGACGCGGTCAGCGTGAAGCCCATCACCAGAAAGCCAACCACCAGCACGACGAGGGCGACCAGCATGAAGGGTTTGTACTTGCCGAACCGCGACGCCAGCTGCCCTGACAGCACGTTGCCCGCGACGATGCCCATCACGAGGGGGCTGATGGTGAGCCCAGACGCCGTCGCCGTGACGCCCACCACGTTGACCATGAAGAGCGGCAGGAACACGAGCGGCGTGAGGAACGCCGCGCCGAGCACGAACATCGAGAGCACGCCCCACCTCACCACCGGCGTCTTGAAGAGCGACAGGTCGATGAGCGGGTCCTTCACCCGCAGCTCCCACGCGACGAAGCCGACGAGCCCCAGCACCGTCAGGAGCCCCATCGCCAGCATGGGCGGAGACGTCCACAACAACCCGACGTCGCCTTCGCGCAGCACCGCGCGGCCGAGCGACGAGCCGATGAGCAGGGGCACCGTGCCGACCGCGAGCAACACCGCGCCCATCACGTCGACCGTGGGACGGACGGCGAGCTGAGGCTTCAACGGCGGCATGCGCAGCAGAATGAACGTCAGCGCCACCGCGCCGATGGGCAGGTTGATGAAGAAGACCCAGTGCCACCCGAAGGTGTCGGTGATGAAGCCTCCGAGGAGCGGCCCGACCAGAGACGACACGCCGAACACCGCGCCGAAGAGCCCGGTGTACTTCCCCCGCTCTGCCGGCGTGAACAGGTCGGCGACGACGGCGAAGGCCGACGTGAAGAGCGACGCGCTCCCCACCCCCTGGAGCGCGCGGAAGGCGATGAGTTGCGTGGCGTTCTGCGAGACCCCACACAGCGCCGACGACGCGAGGAAGATGACGATGCCGACGATGAGAATCACCTTGCGGCCGAACAGGTCCGACAGGCGGCCGTACACCGGCACCAACACCGTCGAGGTGACGAAGTAGGCCGTGGTGATCCACGTGTAGAGGCCAGGCTCGAGGTGCAACGAGCGTTGAATGTCGGGGCCCGCCGTCGCCACCACGGTCTGGTCGAGCGCCGCGAGGAACATGGCCAGCAACGTGCCCGCGAGGGTCAGCACGACCTGCTGGCGCGTCAGCGCAGGGGACTCGGGGGTCAGCGATGGGGCCATGCGGCACCTGCGTACTCGTGACAGGCCCTCGTGTCTGCCATCGCAACGAGAAACCCACCCGGTTTCGAGGCACGGTGCGAGCCTCCCCAATCACCAGTCATGCGAACGATAGATGGTCGAGCTCAAAGCGAAGGGTTGCCGCAGCGCCACGGTCGCGCTCAGGTCGGCCACATGACCCTCGCTCCCCTGGGCCGCCGGGTATTGGCCGGACTCATCGACGGGTCGGCGCTCGTGGTGTTGTCGATGGTGGCGTTCCTCGTGCCGATGAAGCTGCTGGGCGTGGTGCTGCCGATGTGGGGCGTGCTGGCGGTGATGCTCGGCTGGTCCGTCGTACCGCTCGCGTTCCTGCAGAAGACGGTGGGCCTCAAGCTGATGGGGCTCGAGCTGGCGCGCGCAGATGGCCACCCGGTCGACCTGGCCAACGTGCTCTTCCGTGAGTTGCTGGGCCGGGGCCTGTTCCCCGCGGCGTATCTGCTGACGCTGCTCGCGGGCGTCGTCTCGCAGCTGTTGGGGGTGATGGCCTTCGTCGTGCCGTCGGGCCTGGGCCTGGTGATGCTGGTCGCGTGCCTCATCGCGTTCATCGGCGCGCTCGCGGGCGGCCTCGTCGGCCTGACGCGTCCAGATGGGCGCGGGCTCGCGGACCTGATGACGAAGTCGTTCGTGGTGGTGGGTCCTGCCCGCAAGCCATCGGACGACGCCGACGAGCTGGCCGAGGTTGCGGCGCGCAGGAAGACGGTCGTCGGCCGCATCATCGTGTTCGAGCTGGTGCTGGCGCTCGGCGTGGTGGCGACGCCGTGGGTGCTCACGCGTCGCACCGGAGAGACGGCTGCCCACCGGACCGCGCGCATCAAACGTCAGGGGCTCGAAAAGAAGTTCGCGAGCGACCCGGCCAACGACGCACTCGCCGGTGAGCTCATCGACGCCCTGGAGCGGGACGGTCAGGCTGACGAAGCGAGGCAGGTGCTCGAGCGGCACCGTCGCGCGCTGGCGTCACGCGAGGCCGACCGTGAGAAGGTGCTGCGGGAGAAGTTCGCGAAGGCGCCCGACGAAGAACGAACGGCCGCGCTGCTCATCGAGCTGCTGGAAGCGCAGGGCCGGCTCGACGACGCCATGGTGGTGTACCGGCAATGGCTGGGCCCGACCCCGACGCCGGCGCGACGCGCAGGCTTCGGACACTGGCTCGGTGTTCGTGGCCGGGAAGACGACGCAGTCATCGAGCTTCGCGCCGCCCTCACGCAGGACCCGCTCGTCGCCATGGGCCACACGATGTTGGGCATCGTGCTGCAGCGGCAGAGTCGTCACGACGAGGCGCGCACCGAGCTCTTCTACGCCGTGACGCTCGACCCTGAAGATGAGGACGCGCTCGAGGCGTGGAGCGAGGTGCAGGAGCAGCTCGGCCCGCTCCCGCCCTCCCGGCAGGCTGCGCTGCGCGCCGACGTCGCACGGTGGACGACCGATGCCTCGGTGAAGTGACCGCTCGGTAGACTGCTGTCTTCAACTCGTCGATCGTGTGAACGAAAGCACTCGCTCACGTGGCCGGAACATCGTTCGGCGATCGCGCGCCTCGAGACCTTCCGGCCACCGCTGAACTTCGGCTCGAGCAACACCGACTTCACCGGCGCCTCGGGCCAAAGCCTCGTGTCGCCGCTGCCGCTCCGAAAGCGCCCCCAGAGTTCGCCGCGCGAGCGCAAGATGACGCCCGTGCCGACCCCGCCCCCGACCGCCCGCCAGGAACTCGACGCCATCACCACGGCGCTCCAGCTCCGCGTCGCCTTTCCACCCGAAGTGATGGCCGAGACGGAAGCGCTGCTCCGCGCCCCGGGCATCGACGACCCCGCGCTCGTCGACCGCACCGCCCTGCCCTTCGTCACCATCGACAACGCGTCCTCAAAGGACCTCGACCAGGCGGTGCACGTCGCGCGTGACGGTGACGGCTTCATGGTCGCGTACGCCATCGCCGATGCGTCCTTCTACGTTCGCCCGGGGACTGCCCTGTTCGCCGAAGCGATGGCCCGGGGGGCGAGCTACTACTTCCCCGGCTTCTCGGTGCCGATGCTGCCGCGTGAGTTGTCCGAAGGGCTCGTCTCGCTCAACGCCGATGGCCCGCGCCGCGCTCTGCTCTTCTGGCACTCGCTCGACGCGAACGGAGCGCTCCGCGGCACGACGCTCGAGCGCGCGCGGGTGCACTCGAGGGCGAAGCTCTCATTCTCGGAAGTGCAGCAGCTCATCGACGCGCCGGTGACCTCGCCACTCGCTGGGAAGCCCTTCGAAGAGAGCCTGAAGCTCCTCAAGGTCATCGGTGAGAAGCGCATTCACCTCGCTGCGGAGCGCGGGCTCGTTCGCTACCGACGTGAAGAAGTGAGCGTTCAGCTCGATGGTGAAGGCCTCTCGTTCGCGGTGATGGAGCTGGTGCGCGACGACGTCGAGCTGTGGAACGAGCAGGTGAGCTTGATGTGCAACGCCGAGGGCGGCCGCCTGCTGCGCGAGTCGAACAACCCCGCCGTGCAGCCCATCTATCGCGTGCAGGGTGGGCCGGACCCGGAGCGGCTCGCAGGCCTCGCGAAGCTGACGGAGCGGGTCTGCGCGTTGAACGGCCTGCCGCAGACCCCCTGGCGCTGGCAGCAGAACACGCCGTTGGCCGACTACCTGCGCACCCTACCGCGCGCCGCCACCGGCACGAACGAAGACCGACTGGCGAGCGCGCTGACGCGACAGGCGGTGATGGTCAACCTGCGCTCCGAGTATTCGATGCAGCCGGGCCCACACGTCGGCGTCGGCGCAGAACCCTACGCGCGCTTCTCGGCGCCCATGCGAGAGCTGATCGGCGTCTTCCTGCACAAGGAAGCGGTCGAGCTCCTCACCGGCGTCCACCCGACGGCGGAGGAAGACGAGAAGCTACGCGCGCAGGTGGTGCTGGTCGCCAATCGGTCCCGCGAGACGCAGAAGAAGGTGCAGAACCTCGCGAACGAAGTCGTGATGAACCGCGTATTCGAGCCTGAGCTCGCGAAGTCGAAGGCCGCGCGCACGACGCTCACCGGAACGGTGATGGGCCTCGCAGGCGCGAAGGTGCACGTGAGGCTCGATGTGCCGCCGCTGGACGTGAAGGTGCTGTTGTTCGACCTCGCCCCCTTCTTCGGCGGCGCGTGGCTCGAGGTCGCTGACGAAGGCGCCATGCTCCGCGCGAAGGGGAAGACCGAGCCGCTCCTTCTGCTGGGTCAGGCGCTGATGCTGCGAGTGTCGAAGCGGGACGTGCAGCGCCGTCGGTGGGTCTTCGAGCCCGTGCGCTGAGCGCTGCGCCGACTCGAAGCCGAGAACGCGCCGCCACCGGCCGCGAGCGCGACCTGCAAGCGCCACCCGTTGCGGCACTGCGCAACCCGACTCAGCGGCGGCGGCCGACCACCAGCGCGGCGAGCGCGAGCACGAGAGCCCCGCCAGTCGAGTCACACCCACGGCCCCGCGTCGGCTTCGGCATGGCCTCTTCTCCTCCGTCGGCAGCGCCCACTGCTGCTCCTCCAGCACTCCCACCACCTTCACCGCCGGCCATGCCGCCACCCATGGGCGCGGGGGGCCCTGGCCACGACACATCGAAGACAACCGAAGGAAGCTCCACACACTGACCGCCAGCCACCGGCCTGTCGTTCGCGAAGTCCCACCGAACGAAGCGCACGTTCGTCAGCGCGCCGACCAGCCGGCCGGCGTCGGCCTGATCAGCCTGCGAGACCGAGACCTCACCTGCCTGCGCGAAGAACTCCTCGAAGCAGGTGTTGCGGGTGCAGCGGCGGCCGTACGTGACGCAGAGCTCGCACGTCGAGTACCGGTCAGCGCTGCTGATGGAACGCCTGGCAGGCAGGGGGAGCCCGCTGAAGAACGCGGCCTCGAGCGAGAGCGCCTGCATCCCTCCGTCCGAGCGCGCAGGTTCCTGCGTGAAGAGGCGCGCGGACACGCGCTGAGTCACCCGGTCATAGCCGCCGCCCGTCACGAGGGATGGAAACGAGGAGAGCCCCTGGCACCCACCACCGTCAGGCTCGATGAACCCGGCGTCGCCCGGTGGCGCGCCCGCGTCGCGTGCGCAGCTTCTCTTGGCCGTCGCCAGCGGCATCGGTGTGGGCCCTGCGAGGACGAAGTCGTTCGCGTTGTCGTCTCGCTCGACACACCCGTCGTCGCGCCGCTGCAGTGACATCGTCGAAGCCGGCTGCGCAGCGCGCGCCCGCTCGAAGCACGTCGCGTTCGGCCCGTAGCCGACGAGGTCGACGATGAGCGAGCTCGAGGGGCACGTCCCGTTGAGCACGGTGCCAGCGGAAACGAGCATCACCTTGCCTCCCGAAATGCCGACGGGAGCCGCGCCCGTGACGTCGACCCGGGGCAGCGGAGCTCCGGCCGGCCCCGCGGCGCCCATCCGGACGAGGTACGAAAGGCCTGCCTCGATGGAGCCCGACAAGGGCACCGTGTTCCACGTGGGGCTCGTCTCGCTCGCCACCTGTCACGTCCACCCGTCGACCCTGACGGTCGTGCTGCCGCGATTGAACAGCTCGATGAAGTCGGAGTCGAAGGCCGCGTTCGTCGAACCACCACCACCGTAGACCTCGCTGATCACCACGTTCGACGACAGCGCCTGCTGCAGCTGTGAAGGCGGCTCTGCGACTCCACAGCCAGCCAGCACGAGCAGCAGGGGGAACGAGCGCATCGAGCGACACGCTACTCCCGGCGAACGGACTGTCGACCTCGTGTCTCCCGACGCTCGCTCGACGCGTCGTCGCTCTCCCTGCAGAGAGGACAAAGCCCCTGGGGGCGACGTCGTTGGGAGAGAAACACGCGCGGCGGACCCTATGATCAACCCATGCGACGTCGGGTCAGCGCCTCCGGAGGACTCCTTGCCGTGTTTGCCATGCTCGCCGGGTTGCTCTGGTGGCTTCGCTCAGGAGCGGAGAACGACCCGGTCGCATCGCCTGGTCCGTTGACCCAGGTCGGGCCCCGCAGCACGACCACCCTTGACGACGCGCCCGCGGTGCGTGCTCGAGCACCGGGCGACACCCGACCCGACGACCCCACCGTCGCCTTTCGACCTCGAGACGTCGCTCTCGGCGGTGCCGCGGTCGACTCCGGGCTCGAACGAACTGGCGACGCCGCGAAGGAAGGCGACGCGGCAGTCGAGGCGTGGTTCGCCCGAAACGCAGCGCTGGCTGAGAAGACGGTCGACGGGTACTGCGAGGCTTCACAGCGGCTCGCGAAGACCCCGGGCCTCGAGCCACCGACCCGCGAACGTGACGCGTCGTCGTTTCTGGCGGGTCGCGCGGACTGGGAGGACGGGCACACGGGCCTGCTCCACCTGCCCGCCTCACTCACGGACCGGATGAGTCAACCGCCCGGCGCGTGGATGCGCTTCGGCCTCTCCGACTACGCCGGGCTGGACTTCGCGTGGATGCGTGAACTCCTCGCCTTCGACCACTGGACGTTGATGAGCGCGGGCCCGCTCCGCGACGGGCGTGACCTGCCGGCGTTCGAGCAGATCATCCCCAACTTCGTGACGATGATGCAGTGGGCGAAGCTGCGGCTGGTCAAGGGGTTCCACGAACGTGACCTCGCTCGAGCAAGCCTCGAGGTGCGTCACCTCGCGACGATCTGCGCCTCGACGAGCACGCTCGTGGGCGAGATGGTTCGACTGTCGATGCTCACCAGCGAACGTGAGTTCTTCGAGGCCCAGGGCCTGCCGCCCCTCGATGGAGCCCTCACGCCCCAGACGAAGCAGCAAGCCCGCTCCGAAGGCTTCGCTGCTCGTCACTTCCTGATGACTGGCGTGAGCGTCGCAGTGAAGAAGAAGGCGCTCGCCTGCTCGCGGACCCGGTGCGCGGCGCTCACTGAAGCAGCGTCTCTGCTCTCGGGTCTTCGCGGCGCGGCGCCTCGGGTACGCGAAGACCTCGAGTGGCTGAAGGAGCAACAGCCTTGCGAGCCTGCGCTCCTCGAGCGCGTCGCGACCAGTCCTCCGCTGAGTTCACTCCCGCCGGTCGCCTCGATGGAGCGCGAATTCGAGCAACACATCCGCGAGATGGTCGACGGCGGCAGCTTCTGACGGAAGCAGCGTGTTCCCACGCGAACCGCCTCCGCCTCGCGTCAACGAGACGGACGACCACTCCGGCGACGCGCACTGGCCGTCGTTCGAGGCGCTCCTGGAGAGAGAAGCCTGGACCGCTGAAGGTCGGGTCACTGCCGGCGAGACGACACGCGAGACGTCAGGCGCGAGTTGACTCCTTCGCAGGAAGAGACGGGTTCATGCGGGTTGCAGCGCCCTCCATCGGAAGGGGCATCACGTCGCACTCTGCTCAACCAAAGGGCCGCTACTGCACCGCGTGCCAGTCGAGGGTGGCGTTCCCCATCTGGAATACATCGGCGTCGACCAGCTTCCGGCACCGGGCCTGCTCGTTCGTCGCGCGGTGCCAGACCCCGTTGGAGCTGCCGCAATCGATGAGGTGAGGGACGCCGTCGATGCTCAAGGCGACGGCGTGAACGCGAGAAACGTAGCTGTCAGGGATGACCACCTCGCAGCGTTCGTCACGACCGATGAGCACCCCGCGCTTCGCCATCGCCTCGTCGACCGGCATCGCGAACACGCCGGATGAGAGCCGAAGCGTGAGCACGCCGACTGACGGCTCGGACCGATTCTTGAGCCACGCCCACCGGCCCACCTCGGGCGCGGGCGGCACTTCGTCGAAGGCGCGCCACGCCTCATCGGCCATCGCAGGCAGGGCGCAGGTCGGCCCCGTCGGCACGCAGAAGAACGAGAGCTGCGCCGTGCGGAGCAGGAGCGGACGCTCGGACTCCGTGGCGTGCTGCGGCCCCAGCACGGTGTGCACACCGCCGGGCGTCTCGAGATCGAGCGACGAGAACCGCACGCGACCTTCGACCGTCCGCACCACGAAGAGGATGTGCCGCAACGACAGCGCGCCGTCACGGGTGATGGGCAGGTCGACCACGTGGTGTCGCCCCAGCGTGCCTGCGCGAGGTGCTTCGGTCGCAGCAAGCCAGAGGCGACCCACCAGGCCGACGTCGGCGTGCAGCGCGAAGACGAACAGGCCCGGCCGCCGCTCCTCGTGACAGGCGTTGCGGATGAGGCGGTGCGAGTGCAGGTACAGCACGTGCGGAGACGCGCTGCTCAGGCTTCGAACGGCAATCAAGGTGCCATGCCGCGCCTGCTCCAAGGGGGCCACCGAGTCCATGACCCGGACGATGCGCGTCTGGCTCATGGCGCGCTCCTGCCGGTCAGTGATGGGCAGGGGTGATCAGCAACGGTGCAGTCGGCGCTCCGAAGTGGCTCGAACATGGTGGCTCCCGGGCGTTGGCAGGAGCCACTCCACGCGTCATGCCATCGACCGGCGTCAGGAAGCATCGAGCGATCGCCGATGGCGAGTCCGACGGCGGCGGCGCTGGCGCGTCTTGCACGGTCACGCTCAGTTCTTCGGCGCACCCCTGAGCTCGAACAGCTGCTTCTTCTCCTGGTCGACGGCGACGCGAAGTCCGACCAACTCGGCGCGCACCAGCCGGCCGGCGCCCCAGTCCTCGGTGCCTCCGCCGAACTCGAGCGTCTCGCCGGCGGCCTGCTGCTGCACCCTGGGAATCTTCTTCAGCTTCTTGTCGACCTCTCCCTTGCCAAAGGTGACGACGACGCGCGCGGTGAGCCCCAGTGCGTTGCCTTGCATGAAGGTCTTCGCCTCGCTCATCGACTTGATGGGCAACGAGAACGCGACCGGCGGCGCGAGCCACAGGTTCTGCACGAGGTCCGAGCCTTCCTTCGCGGCGGACGCGTTGGGAGAGCCGGCCTTCGCGTTCGTCCAGGCGATGGCGACTCGACCTGCCGCGTCGGTGCAGTCGACGGTGCCCAGCACCTCGATAGGCAACACTCCCGCGACGGCGTCATGGGGCTTGAGCACCACCTGCTGCGGCGCCCGCAGGCGATACATGAACTGCTTGCCCTGCAGCGCCTTCGCGACGTCGGCGCGACGAGCGGCGTTGGCTTTCTTCTCCTCAGCGGTGCTGCCCGGCGCTTCTCCAGGGAAGAGCGCCCAGAGCCCTTCCGGACACGCGCCGTCGGGCACGAGACGCTCACTCGAGCCATCGTCGTAGGGTGGGTCGAGCTTCACCGTGTCGGCGAGAGGGACGAGCTTCTCGTCCTGCTTCGCGGCCTTCTGCGCTTCCTGTTTCGACTTCAGCTCGGCCAGCTGTTTCTCGGCGCGCGCGGCCCGGTCTTCAGGGCACCCGAGGAGGAAACACGAGACGAGGAGGCACACCGTCAAGGCGCTGCGGCTCGGCGCAGAAGGAATCGGGAGGCGCATCATGGGCGCGAACCGTACACCTGAGGGACTCACGCGTCCCCGTCGCCCTGTCCGTTCAGTATTGGTAGTCCTGCGCGGTGAAGCCGACTTGCCCCGAGTTGCCTGCAGAAGACCCAGCAGGCCCCGGCGAGCCGAGGTTCAGGAAGAAGCCGCTCATCACGTTGACGGTCGAGGTGCTGTCGCGAAGGAGCGCAATCGAGGGGCCGCCTGAGCCTGCACCGCCGTGGCCGCCAGGGCCTCCGTTCCCGCCGCGCCCACCGCTGCCCCCCCGCCCCGCCGTGTATTGCGCGTTGGCGGCGTAGGGCGAGGTGCCGCCCTGACCACCCAAGCCACCTTGACCGCCTTGGCCCCCACTGCCTCCACCGCCGCCGTTGCCGGACCTGACGGTGGTCTGCCGGCTCGACACCTGTGAGTTGGCAATCGACAACCCGAACGAGCCTCCGCCGCTGCGCCCCGGGTCTCCCCCCGTTCCGCCGCAGCCACCACCGCCGCCCGCCCCACCCACGCTTCCCCACGTCCAGCACCGGCACGCGGTGAGCCCCAGAATGCTCACGTACTGGCACCCACCACCACCACCACCACCACCACCGCCGCCGTTCCCATGCGCTCCGTTGAGGGCCACGCCGCCAGAGCTCGGGGTGTAGAGGCCGTCTCCGAACGAGCCGAGCTGCAGGGCGGCAGAGCCGTCGGCACCCGTGGTTCCGGTAACGCCGGGGCTGCCGTTCATCGCGGCGCTGACGGAGCTACCCGCCTCATTCACTCCGCCCAGACCGCCGCTCGTGCCGATGACACCCGTTCCACCACCACCAGAAACTGTCTGCCCCGGCGAAACGTTGCCGTAGTACCCAGGCCGACCCCCTGCACCACCCGACCGGCCACACGAGCTGCTGCCTCCTTGCGATGCCGGGGGCCGCGGGTTGGTTTGGCCGCACAGGTAGGGAAAAACAGAGTCGTCATTCAACAGTCCGGCGACACCATTCATGCCGTCACCGCCATTGGCAGCAGTCGAACCGGCGATTCCTGAGCTTCCGCTGAAGCCGTTTCCCGCAACGATGTTCAGCAGTTCCAAACGCACCTGCAGTGAGTTGACCACGCGCGCTCCATAGGCCGAGCCGCCTCGCCCCAACGCATCACGCGCGGTCGCATTGTCACCCCGAATCGTGAAGAACTGCACCAGCACCCCAGCGTCGGCGCTCCCCGCGTCCGCGACGAGCATCGCCGGGTTGCCCCCGATGATCGCAGTCGACGTCGAGCCTGACCGCGACCAGCGACTTGTGCCCGGCAGGTAGCCGCCAGCAACATTCACGCCCCTGACGCTGCTCAGAACGAGGGGCCCGGCGTACGTTCCACCGCTGACATAGACATCTCTCTTGTTCTGGGCGACCGCTTTGCGAAGGCCCTCTTGGATGGAAAACACCGGGTCTTCACGCGTGCCCGGGTTGGTGTCGTCACCGGTGACCGAGACGAAGACGCCGTTCGTCACCTCTCCGTCCATGCCGTCGCAGTTCGCGTCGATGAAGGCCACATCGGGCAGGTCGACGGCGCTGGTGAAGGTGCACTGGTACTCGCACCCGTTCGCCGGGTCCGTGTCGAGGTCGAAGAAGCCGGGGTTGCAGGTGAAGGCGCACTGGCCCGCGGCACACGAGGACGTCGCGTTGGTGGCGACGCAGCGGCGGCCACACATGCCGCAGTGGTTCACGCTCGTCTGCTTGTTCTCTTCGCAGCCGTCGGTGAGCCGCCCATTGCAGTCGTCGAACGGCGCGGTGCACTGGCCGATCTCGCACTGACCCGCGAGGCAGCGAGGCGTCGCGTTGGCCACCATGCAGGCGTTGCCGCAACGGCCACAGTTGGCGACGTCGCTCTGCAGGCTGATGCCGTTGTCGGGCGTGCCGTCGCAGTCGTCATCGAGGCCGTTGCAGACCTCGACGCCCGCGTCCCCCGGCGTGCAGACGAACGTGCCGCCATCGGCGCACGAGGGCACCGTGCGCTGACACTGCCCGAGCCCGCAGGTGACGGTGGGGAGCCCTTCATCGGTCTGCCCGTCGCAGTCGTCGTCCTTCGCGTTGCAGGTCTCGGCGACAGGCGTGCCGGCGGTGCACATCGTGTAGCCCATGACGCCGTCGCAGGTGCGCGTGCCCGAGCAGGTACCGAAGCCGTTCTGGTTCATGCACGACACCATCTGGCCCTGGTTGGCGGCGGTGCAGTCGCAGCTGGCAGAGCTCGGCGTGCACTGCTGCGCTTTCGGGCGCCCGTCGCTCCCGACGCCGTTGAGGCAGCGGTACGAGGTCGGGCACGTCTGGTCGAACGCACAGTCGCGGCCGCACACGTTCTGGCCGTTCACCACGATGCACTTGTCCGACGGGTACGGACAGTCACTGTCGAGCTGGCAGGCCTGGCAGAGGCCGCCGCGATCGGGCACGCAGGCGTAGCGCAGCGGGGTCAGCTGGGTGCAGACCTCTTGTGACTTGCAGCCATCGGCGCACTTGCGTCGGCAGACCGGCTGCGTCGCGGGCGCGCCTTCACACAAGCCCGTCGCGCACTCCTCGTCGCGCTGGCAGTTCTCGCCTTCCTGCTTGAGCGTCAGCTGCGCGGGCGGCTCGCGGCTGCAGGTACACCCGGCGGCGCTGAGGCCAAGCATCAAAGCGATGACGAAAGAGCGGCTGAACATGTCGAGGACTCCAGAGACGTCGGCCCGGTCATGAGGGGAGAGGTTCCTCCACCAGACAGTATACCCGCCATCGCACATCTCCCTTCATCACGACAAGTCTTCGGCCCCAGAGCCACTCGACACGACTGGAATGGGGCAGTTCGATTCGGCGCCCGGCACGTTGAAACAGCTCCAAGTCTCTGGAGCCCCGATGAATCGACTGACTCGCGCTCGCCGACGGCACCTTCGTCAGCTTCGACCAGAGCGGCGGCATGGTGGCGACCGCCACGCCCTTCGACGACGAGCTCGCGAAGATGAACGATACGCTGGCGACGAAGACGCTCGTCGAAGGCTCCGCTGCGGCGCAGACCGAAGGCCGGGCGAAGCTGGGCGAGTTCCGCGCCCTCGCGCCGTCGGTCGCGGCCGACCGGCTCAGCTCCAACGCGAAGGCGGCGCCGCGGGGCGCCTCGTTCGCCGGAGAGCTCAACGGCGCCGTCGACCTGACCGCCACGCCCGAGAAGCTCGCGACGCTGAAAGAAGCCGACCTGCCGCCCGAGGTGCGCGCCATCGGCAAGCGCGAGGCGTGGGTGCGTGCGCAGGCCGAAGAGAAGAAGGCGCCGGACAACGGGTGACCGAGGTCTCGAAGCAGCGTGACGCCTGGCTGTCGAAGAACGCGAAGAAGACCATCAGACGGCGCTGCTCGACAGCGTCGTTCATCACCAGGAGCACGGAGCGGAGCGCGACCCCCGCCTCCAGTGCGGCGCGGCGCCAGGTCTGTCGAGCGGCATCGCTGCCGTTCACCGCGTCGACGACGACAGCGCGGTCGAGCCGCAGGTTCTGGTCCGCCATCGCGCGCACGGCCTCGTACGCAGCGACTCGGGTGACCCGGAGGCCCGCTCCGAGCATCGCGTCCTCGACCGGGTCGAGGGAAAGGTGAACCGCCTCGAGGTGGCGCGCGACAATCTGGGCGACGGTCGACTTCCCCGTCCCGGGCAGGCCTGAGATGTCGCCGAGCGCCGTGACACCTCTGCTCAGCGGAACACGCCGTTGGGTGTCGTCACCCCAGCGTCTGACCGCGACCAGCGAAGGGTGGCGCGCTGCACGCCACCATCGCTCGGCGCCCAGAGGAAGTTCGCCTTCGAGAGGTAGCAGCTGTGCCGGCCGAACGCCTCGTCCGACTTGCTCTTCACCATCGAGAACTCGGGGAACGGGCAGACGTAGCTCTGGAAGTTGCCGGCGATGGCGCTCTCGGTGTCTTCGGTGACGCAGCCGCGCTCGTAATTCGGCGCGGTGTAGCCGGTGGCGTTCATCGTGACCGGGTTCTGCGCCGGGCCGTACGGGCGGTAGCCGACCGCCGCAAAGCCGACCGCGTTGGGCGCGGCGCTCGTGGTGCACGTCACCTTCGGCTGTGACGTCTGCAGGCCCGTGCCCGGGCGCGAGCGGCAGGTGCTCTCGTCGGCGCCGCACGTCCCCGCGACGCAGGTATTGAACACCAGACCGCCGAGGCCGCCGTCGAACGCGTTGGGCGAAACGTTGATGCCGCCAACGCCCGTGTTCGTCACGTTGACGCACTTGAACTGGCTGTGGTGACCGAACCCGCGCCACCGGCGGTCGAACGGAAGGCTGTTGGCGAGGCTGCAGCGGCCGAAGTCACGGAAGAAGGTCTGCCTCGGGTCCGTCGGGCCGACCTGCGTCGCGCTCGGGAACTGAGGGAGCGGGCACGAGCCGGTCTCTGCCGGGCAGGTGAAGCGCGCGAAGTCGAAGCCGGCCGCGAGCGGCCCCATCGTCAACGAGGCGTTGAAGGCCACGTCGCGTCGGCGCTCGCACGCACGCCAGTAGCGGCTGCCACCGTCGATGGCGAGGCTGAAGCCGTCGGTGACGCCGCCATCGGACAAGCTCGTCGCGGCCGGGTCGTAGCGCAGCGGAAAGGCCGAGTCGCAGCGCGAGCGCTCCTGAATGACGAGCGCGCCGTACTGGCTCCCCGTGCTCGAGGGCTCGTAGAAGCCCGTGTAGAGCTCGAAGAAGTACGCAAATTGCTTGAGGCGGTCCTGGTCCAGGGGCACCGCGCCCGACTGCTGCACCTCGAGCAGGTCGCTCGTGCCGTCGTTGTTGAAGTCGCCGGTCGTCGAGACGCAGCCCTTGGTGAGGGCGTTGAGCTCTTTCGCGACGAGCTTACGGCCGCCCGGCCCGTAGGCGGGTGACGTCGTCGACACGTTGAGCACCCCGTCGACGTCGTTGCGCTCGGTCTCGAGCAGGCGAATCGGCGCGATGGTGGTGGGGCACGCCGACGCACCAGCGCCCGGAATGCGGGGGCCCGCGTCGGCGGCCACCGGCGCAGCGCCACCGTCAGCGAGCCGCTCGAACGGCAGGTGGAGCGTCATGCTGCTCGCGCACGAGTGCACCTCGGCAGTGAGGCCGCCTTCTTCGACCAGCTTGATGCGGTCGACGCTCCGAATCGTGCAGCGCGCGTTCGCCTTGAGGGCGGGGTTGTTCACGATGGCGCCGTTGTCTGCGTCTTCACGCACCCAGCCGTCGTTGTCGGCGTCGCAGAGGGTCGCCAGGCCGGTGCCACCAGCGGGCTGGAAGTAGCCATCGGTCGTCTCGCACACGCAGCGGCCATCGGGCACGCCGTTGGGCGCGGACTGAAAGGGCCAGTAGTTGCCGGTGTAACCAGAGCCGGCGCCGGAAGGACAGGACGCGGGCGTGCTGCACGCAGCGCAGGCACCAGCCGCGCCGGCCTTGGCCTGGCCTGGAGGGCACGGCCGCATCTGGCACGTCGGGGTGCCCGTCGAGATGTCGCAGTACTGGCCGAGCACGCACGTCACCGAGCCGCAGCGCGACGACGGCACACACACGCCCTGGGGGCTCTCGGTGAAGCCGGTGCGGCAGGCACCGCAGGTGCCGACGCTGTTGGCCTCGTTGCAGTCACGGTTCTCGGCGGCGCAGGCGGTGCCGACCGGGCCAGCGCAGGCCTCGTTTGCGCAGCCCGTCGAGGTACACGCGTCGCAGCGCGTCTTCGCGGTGTTGAACTTGAAGTTCGGCTCGCACTGGCCGGCCACGCACACCGCGTCCATGTTGGCCGTCTGGGTGCACAGCTGGTTGGGGGCGCAGGTGCCACCGTCCATCTTGAGCTGGCTGCACGAGACGCCGGTGCGGCACTGCATGCTCGACATCTCGCAGACCAGGCTGCCGGAGCACGTCGAGGTGGAACTGCACGCGCAGCCCACGATGTCGGTGCTGCACATCTGGCAGCGGCTCGTGCTGTCGCAGTACGCGTTCGCATTGCAGACCGGGCCCTGGGTTCGGCACGGGCAGCCGGGCGCGCCGGCCACGCAGGTGTCGGGCACGCAGGTGCCGTTGCTGCAGCTCAGGCCAGCGCTGCACATGCCGCCGGCGCCACAGGCGCACCCGTTCTGACCGGAGGGACACGCCTCGCATGCGCCTGACGCGCACCGCAGGCCCATGTCGCAGGTGCTGTTGGCGCGACACACGCACGCCGCCGCGCCGCGCTGACACGAGACGCACGCCCCATTGACGCACTCACCTGAAGAGCAGGCGCCGGCTTCGCAGCCACAGCCGACGGTGCCGGGCGTGCAGGCCGAGCCACCGCCCGTGCCGCCTCCCGAATCCTCCGGGCCGACCGGCTGGGGGCAGCCAGCCAGAGCAAGACAGCAGAGGAGGCCCATCGCGGGCAGGCGGAGGTTGAACATGGTCTTGGAGCTCCCGATGCTGCCGGTCAGAACGTGGTGAAGTCTGAGTAGTAGATGAGCACTCGGATGTCAGTCAGCGACTGAAGGTCGAGGTCCTGGTTCACGACCTCGTCTCGCTGGTTGACGATGAGCTCCCAGAGGGTGTTGACGAGCGGCCGGTCGCGGAAGCGGTAGTTCCGGTACACCTCGGGGTCGTACACCTTCGAGCCCAACAGCGACGCGTTGACGACGCCCGTGCGCTCGGGGAAGACGTAGTAGTCGGTCGAGTCGGTGACGTTGCGCACCACGCCCGTGCCCGACATGCGCAGGTACACGCGCGCCACCGAGTCGCCCATCTTCGAGCCCTGCAGGTCGATCTCCACGTGGCGCACCTTGTGGTTGCGCGTCAGCGGCGAGAGCGAGCGCACCTCGGTCGAGAACGGCAGCGTGAGGTAGCCGCGAGAATCGAGCAGCTTCACGTCCTTGAGGCGCTCCCGCATCATCGTGATGCGCTCGGCCTCGGTGAGCGGCGCGCCCGTCGTCTTCAGGTACGGGATCTTCAAGATGTCGTCGCGCAGCGACAACGCCATCACCCGCACGTCGGGGTTGCCGAACTCCTCTTCGAACGTGTTGAAGGCGTTCTCGAGCTCGAGCAGGTAGTTCTCGAGGTTGTATTGGCCGGCCGTCACCATGCGGATGAGGAAGAGCTGCTCTTTCCGCGCGTACGACTGGCTCGTGTAGTACTCGTACACGCGCGTGAGCCGGTAGGCGGTGGCGAGCGCGTCGCGGAAGCTGACGTCGGCGTTGATGATGGCGTCGTTCTGGTAGATGCGAACGTTCGGGTCGTTCTGCGCCTCCTGCAGGTTGATGCTGAGCTGCTCCGCCTCTTCCTGCTGCGCCTGGAGCCGCTGCGACTGCGAGAACATGCGCGTCACTTCGCTCACCGCCAGCCGCATGCCGTACTCGGCCCGCAGCGCTTCAATCTGGACCTCGAAGGTGTTGTTGGTGAGGTCGGCGATCTTCGCCACGCTGTCGATGGTGGCTGACTGGCAGGGCTGATTGGCGATGATGCGCATGGTGTCGCGCTCGTACTGGCGCTGGTCGGCCTCGGCCTTCGCGATGACGAGGTCGGTCGCGAGCTGGCTGCCTGCGGCGGCGACGCCGAGCGCCGCGACGCTCACGCCCATGGCTGCCGAGCTGGCGCACTGAATCTCGCAGTCGGCGACCTGAATGCCGCTGGTGACGGCGTTCACCACGCCCTGCGCGAACTGCATGTAGGCGCGGTTCTTCGCCACGGACTCGGACACCGACGCCTGCTTCTCGGCGATGTTGAACTGCAGGTCGGCGACGGTGGTGTTGAGCATGCACTGGGACGCGACCCGGGTGCGCTCGATCTCGATGTCATTGAGGATGTTCTCGTTGCGCAACAGCACGCCCTTGAGCTTGAGCGTCGAGTCCTTCACGTTGCCCATGGCGTTGTGCAGGTCGCCGCTGCCCATGCGTCCGCACGGGTCACCCATCTGCGTGGTGACGTCGTTGAGCGGCGCATACTTGCGAATCGCCGGGTAGATGCGCCCATCGCTGCCGGTGAACGTGCCGCAGATGTTGGCGAGCTGGTTCTCGTAGTTGTTGCGAATGCCCGTGAGGTCCGACTGGAACTGGGCCGCGTCGACGCGCCCCTGCTTGCCGGCCTGGAGCGCCACCTGCTCGCGCGTCTTGGCGAGGTCGAGGCGCTGACGGCTCAGGTTGAGCAACGTCTCGAACGCGTTCGCCGAGCTGACCGACGAGCCGTCGATGGCCGGGAACGGGATGTAGTCGGGCGCGTAGCCGAAGAAGTTCTGCTCGTCGGTGATCTGCTGGTACATCTCGCGCATGTCGAGGAGCGCCATGCGGTAGTTCCGCTGGGCCTTCTCGATGGTGATTCGAATCTGCGGAATCGAGGCCGACGTCGAGGCCGCGGCGATGTCGAGCATCTGGCGGCTGATGAGCGCGCTCTCGAGGTAGGTCGCGACGTAGCCGCGCTCCACCGTGCGGCGCGCGAGGTCGGGCCGGTTGAAGTTCTGGTAGCGGCGCGCAATCTCACCGAGCGCGCGCGACTTCTGGGTGGCCGCGCGAATGAGGCGCTCGAGGTAGCTCGTCACCATCTCGGGCGTGATGAAGTTCGCGTCGACGCCCGTGCGGGTCAGCGCCACCGCCATGTTGGGGCCCAGCATGTAGAGGCGGTCGAGCGCGAGCTGGTAGTACTGCGTCGCCTGGTAGAGCCGGTACATCTCGGCGCCGGCCACGCCCGTGAGGTCGATGCCGTTGGGCTCGAAGGCCGAGCCCTTGAAGCTGGCCCCACCCGTCGCGGCGAGGTCGAACCGTGACGCGTACGCGGCCGTCAGCGCCTCGTCGCCCTGCATCACCAGCAACTCGGCGTAGAGGCGCTCGAAGCCCGAGTACGAGTTGGGGAACTCGGAGAAGCTCTGGCGAAGGAAGCGGTACAGCTCGTCGCGCAGCGCCGCGTCAGACGTGCCCAGGGCCGTCACGAACGCGCCGTCGCTGTAGAGGTTGATGAGGCAGTCGATGCGCGCGCGCGCCTCTTCAATCTGCGCCGGGTCGTAGCAGTACGGCACCTGGTCCGAGTTGGGGATGCACTGCACCGGCGCGAACCCGAGCGAGCCGCCCGAGCTGGAGCGGAAGCGCGTCTTGTAGCGGAACGCCGCGTCGATGAGCGAGCGCAGGGGCAAGAACGTGCGGGCGGTCGTCATCTGGCCCTTCAGGTAGAACGTCTTGTTCGCGCGAAGGTCGTTGCGGTTGTCGTCGCAGAAGACGGGGCGCAAGCCATTGACCAGGTTGCACTCGGCCAGCGGGTTCTCTTCGACGAGCACGTTGGCGTTGAGGCGCCAGAGGTTGAGCGTCTGCTGGCAGGTGCCGCGGCCGTTGGCTCCGGGATTCTGGCACTGCTCGTCGGCAATCTGCGCGTCGGTCCGCGAGCCGGCGTTGAAGAAGATGACCTTGCTGCCGACGGGGCAGGCAATCTTGACCGGGGTCGCGCCCTTGTCGCTCCTGCCGCCGTTGAACATCCCGGTGTCTTCACAGAAGTAGTGAACGCGGTTGTTGGCGTCACTCGACGCGATGGGGGTGAAGCCCGCGTTGCCCACGCTGCCGCGAAGGAACGTGCGCACCGCGCTCGCCTTGTCGGGGGCGCCGAGCATCGCGGGGAGGCCGGCCGACGTCAGCAGCGCCGCGTCGCACTGGGCTCCAGCGGGAATCGGGGCGTTGCGCACCGGCATCGTGGTGGGGCCGCGCAGACCGACGAACGAGTCGGCCGTGAGGTTCGCCTGGGCGCGCTTGAGCAGCATGTACCCGTACGCCGTCGTCGGAGCCTGGCCCTCGATGAAGCTCTCGAAGCTCTCTTCGAAGAGCACGAACAGCTCGGACTGGTTGACGAGCGCGCCGTCGAGGAAGCGCAGGGTGCGGCGGCGCGGGCGGCCGTCAGGCACCGGGTTGCCACCCGCGAGGCTCTGGTTCAGCGGGCCGTTCTTCGAGCTCGCCATCTTGTTGAAGGGCAGCTCTTCGTCACGGCACTCGGCGCGCAGCCGGGCGCGGCCCGAGGTGTCGGTGGTGTCGACCACCGTGCCTACCGTGAAGCCGGGCACCAGCCACGGCACCTGGTTGGCGACGTAGCCCGTCGCACACGTGCCGCTGGGCAGGTAGCGCCCGCCGATGTCCGAGATGAGCTGGTTCGAGCCACCGATGGCGTTCTCTTTCAGGAAGACGAGGCAGTCGGTGCCGCCGGTGCCCGCCGCGCACGCGGCCGCGTCGGCCGGGCTCGCCTTGAACTCGAACTTGATGGCGGGGTTGCCCGGGTAGTGAAGCGCCATGGCCGACTCGACGCGCCCTTCGAACGTCGCGGGGCTCGAGGTCGACACTTTGAGGTTGAGCGCGATGGGCAGCTCGCTGACGCCAGAGGGAATCGGCGCCGCGTTGACGTTGTCGACGTACACCCGCACGCCAGACGTGTTCGTGTACGGGTAGCAGGCGACGGTGGTGGAGTTCCCGTTGTCGCGGCGGCAACGCTCGGCGACGAGCCCGAACTTCCACGACTCGGTGCGTGTCGCGGTGAGCACGGCGAGGAACTCCTGCCAGCCCTGCAGTTGCCCGGAGCGCAGCGCGCCCCACCGGCGAATGAGGCCGTTCTCGACGTTGCTGACGTCAGCCTTGTTGGTGCGAAGAATCCACTGGTCGAGGTTCGTCTTGTTGAACGTGCCGATGTAGTACATCGAGCCCGTCCATTGGCCGTCCGGGCGCTCGACGTACGAGAGGCTCAGCTGGGTGCGCGAGTCCTTCGTCGACACCTCGATGGCGCCTTCCCACCGCACGGCCTGCACACCGCCGGCGTTCTCCACGCGCACCACGGGGCACGGCGCCAGGGCTCCGGCGTCGACCGAGCGGGTGGTGTCGGCGCAGTTGGGAATCAGCCGCAGCGCGACGGTGGGCGTCTGCGCGACGGCCGCGCCGGGCACGCCGAGCTTGAGCCACCACAGCGGGCACTCGTTCTTGACCGGGTCGCAGTCGCGGAAGTTGCCGCTGGTGTCGATGGGCGCGTCGACGCGCGTCACGTTGCCCATCGAGTCGGTGATGGAGTGCCACAGCTTGCGAATCGTCACGTCCTGCGTCGTCGACGACTTCGGCAGAATCTGGAAGGTGCCGGCGCTCTGCACGTTCGACAGCGCCAGCCGCTCCACGGGCAGCTCGAGGCCGCCCGAGGGCGTCGCAGTCTGCGGCATCGACGACGACGAGGTGCGGCCGACCGGCATGCAGAAGCCATTCTCCCCGTCGTTGGCGGTGCAGGCGAAGCCGGAGCCGCACGAGGCCGAGCCGCGCGAGACTGAGCACGAGGGCCGGCACGCCTTGCGCACGCAGCCCAGGCCCGAGGAGCAATCGGCGTTGGCGCTGCAGTTCGAGTAGCAGCCGCCCGCGAGACAGACCTGGAAGAAGGGGCACTCGAGGTCGCTGGTGCAGCTGGGCTTGGTTTCGCCGGGCGACAGGCAGCTGCCGTTGGTGCACGTCTTGCCGGGCAGACAGCCGACGATGACGTCGTCGGTCGAGCACTGCACCTGGCCGCCATCGAGCAGGTCGAGGCTGTCACGGCACGGCGTGAAGCACTGGGGGTTGGCTGGCGGCAGCTGGGCGGCGCTCAGGCACTGGCCGGTGTTGCAGACGAGGCCCGAGTTGCAGCCGTTGCCCGAGGTGCACTGACAGCCCGCGCTCCCGGCGGTGCAGAAGACGCAGGTCTGCGTCGACGAGTCGCAGCGGTTGCCCCGGTTGCAACGTCCGTTCGCCAGACACGCGCCGCCTTCGAAGCCGGTGGAGTCGACGCAGACGGCGTTCTCGAGACAGGTGAAGCCGACGTCGCACGCACCCGCGAGGCAGGTGCAGTCTTTGGTGCCCGGCGCGCAGCCGGCCGCGATGCAGAAACCCGCGGTGCACGAGTCTCCGGCGCCGTTGCACTGGTCGCCGCTGCGGCAGACACAGCCGCGATCGCCCGCGACGCACGTCATCGCCTCACACATGCCGCCCATGCAGACGAGCTGCTCCCCGCGCGGGTTCTTCGCGCACCGGTTGTCGACCGCGCACGCGCAGCCCTGGGTGCCGACGACGCACTCCTCACCCTGGCCGCCATCGGGGCCTGGCTTCGGCCCTGGACAGCCCAGCGCGACGGACAAACCAAGCCCGGCGAGGAAAACGCGCACGGTGGAGTTCATGGAGAGACCTTTCAGGAGCAGCGGAAAATGCAGTCAGAGGCAGCCGGCTGACGTCTGGCGACAAGGGGTGGCGCAGCTTAGCGAATCGTTACCGTGGCGTTGGCCAGCTTCTGGCCGGCCGAGTCGACGCAGGTGGCCTTCGACACGGTGATGCCGGACGCAGGCCCGGCGATGGCGACGCCGATGGACTCGGCTGGAAGGCGCGCGTCAGCGGGGGCGACGAAGGAAAACGCGACCTTCGGAGCCTCCCGAACGAACGCGCCCTGGACGCCCTTGGCGAAGGTGACGTCGGCGACGGTGCTGCCGGCCGCTTCGGTGAGGAGCACCTCACACCCGCGGGCGTTGGCGTCGCTGACCTGCACACCGACGGTGGTGGGCGCGACGCACTTGTTCATCTCGCCACACACGAGGCCGTCGTCGCAGACGCTGGCTTCTTTGCAGGCGCAGTCCTTCGCACCGGCGGCGCAGGGCTTGCCGCAGTCACAGGCGGCGAGGGCAAGAGTCATGAGCGTCAGCAGCGCGAGAGGTCTGATCATGGAGGCACTCACTTAGTTCGTGGAGCTCTGGGAGCGTGGGCGGCCAGTGACAGCCGGTGTGGTGGGGTTGGAGTCGATCGGGGAACCGCTGCCGATGCTCGTGGGCTTCGGGGGAGAAAGCGGCATGGGCAGGCTCGCGGGGCCAGTGTCACCCTTCGGGCCCTGGATGCCCTGGGCACCGGTGTCGCCCTTCGCGCCCGTGTCACCCTTCGCGCCAGTATCACCCTTCGCGCCAGTATCACCCTTGTCACCCTTGTCACCCTTGTCTCCCTTCGCGCCCGTGTCACCCTTCGCGCCAGTGTCACCCTTTTCACCCTTGTCGTAGCCCTTCTTGCGGTCGTTCTTCTTGATGCGCGAGCGGTCGATGTCGAGGCTGCTGCTGACGATGGTGCCGAGGGCCGCGACCGACTGACCGACGGCGCTGGCGATGCTCGAGCGTTGCAGCGCGTCGGCGCTGTTGTCGGCGGCGGCAGCGCCGATGGCCCCACCCACCGAGACGATGGCCGAGAGCACCGAGAGGGCGATGGCGATGCCCTTGAAGACACCCTTGCGCCGGCCAGTGGCCTGTCGTTTTGCCGATTGGTCCTTGAGGCCGGATGGGTCGATGGAGGTGCCGAAGTTGTTCCTCACGTAGCCGTAGCCGCCCACGCTCTGGCCGAAGTTGTCGATGCTGTCTTCGGTCGAGAAGATGAAGAGCGGGTCGACGCTCATCCACCGGCCGGTGAGGGGGTCGAGCTCGCGGTTGCCCAGGTGAACGAGGCCGGTGCTCTTGACGTGCTCCCCTCCGGTGAAGCCGTAGGCGTCGACGTAGCCGGTGGCGCTCCGCGTGGTCCCGAGCGGGTAGAAGCTCTGCTCGGCGCGCACGCCACCGCTGGTGTCGGTCGCGGCGATGGTGGAGCGCAGGTGGTCAGCGTGCAGCCACGTGACGTCCTCGACCAGCAGCCGGCGGGCCGACGCGGCGAGGAGGCCGGTGACCGGCGAGGGCGTCGGGCCACCGCTGAGCGTCACGGCGTTGAGCGAGACTGCCTGCGCCATCCACGCGTCCGAGATGTCGATGATGCGGTCGCCCATGACGGTCTTCGCGGCGCCGGCGCCCGTCGCAGGCGCCAGGTCGGACAACACGAGCGGCGCGGTCGCGGCCGACTGGGCGCGCGCGAGGCGAAGGCCGCCCACCTTGACGTAGAGGTTGGCGATGCCGTCGCGCACCTCGAGGCTGGGCTCGGCGAAGACGGTGGTGAAGGAGCCCTCGACGCGTTTGACGCGCTCGATGCCGGCGCCATAGGTGAACTGGCCCGCTGCCGCTCCGTCCTTGTCGACGCGGCTGAGGCGGTTGAACACGTCACGCTGGAACGAGAGGCCACCGCGCGTGGCGGCGTTGCCCCGCTCGTCCTGGGTGAAGTCGAGCGAACCGGCGCGGCCGACGGCGTTCGGCTTCGTGGCGTTGTAGGTGATGGTGCCGACGTTGGCGGGGCTGGCAGCGCCCAGGCTCGAGGTGATGCCGGTGATGTTGTCGATGTCGTCGAACGAGAACGACAGCGTCTCGGCGTCGCCCATGGCGCGCGGCAGAGACGCGACCTTGACCCGGTCCCACGCGTCGTAGGTGAAGGTCACGGCGTGGCGCACCGGCGTCTGCCGCGACTGCGCTTCGGCCACGGCGAGCATGTTGCCGGCGCGGTCCCGCGTGTACGAGAGGTCGACGAGCGCGGAGCCGTCCTTGAGGGTCGTCTTCAGCGACGACACGCGCAGCCGCTGGTCGTACTGGTACGTCGACGACACGCCGTTGGCGAAGTCGACCTTCTGGAGCGTGCCGCGGTCGCCGTAGGTGAAGCCGCTGACGTAGTTCGGAATGCTCTTGAGGCGGCCCAGGCCGTCGAAGGTGCGTTGCAGCTCGAGCCCACCGGGGAAGTTCGTGGCGATTTCCCGGTCGGCGCCATCGAAGCGGCGGCGGGTGACGAAGGTGACGCCGTCGACCGCGCGCTCCAGGTAGGTGAGGTTGCCCCGCGGGTCGTAGCCGCGCCGCTCGGCGCCTGCGGGATACCGGGCCTCGACGATGCGGCCGCCGCCGTTCGTGCAGTCGGTGCAGCCGGCGCGGAGGTCGTAGGTGTACGAGACCTTCGTGCCCATCTCGTCGGCCTCGTCCCATTGCGCGAGCAACCGGTTGGCGCCGTCGAACTGCTGGCGCATCGCCTTGTTGCGCGCGTCGAGCTGCCGGGTCACGTTACCGTTCGCGTCGTACTCGTAGCGGGTGGTGCCCGCGTTCGGGTCGGCGATGGTCAGCACGCGGTCGAGGGCGTCGAAGGTCTGGGTCTTGAGGTTGCCCGCCGGGTCCCGAACGGTCGCGATGCGGCCGAGCGCGTCGTAGGCGACCTCGGTGCGCGGCTGCGGGCCCGACGTCGTCAACGCCCGCTGGAACGCGATGAGGCGGCCGAGCCCGTCGAACTCGACGGTGGTGGGCGTGCCGAAGAAGGGGTTGCCCATCTCGGTGTCATTCTCGTCGTGGAGCCGCTTGAAGAGCGGCCCGTGCTCGGTGCGCCGCATGGCGCTGTCGGGCTCGGTCACGGTCAGCTGGCGACCGAGCGGATCGTACGTGTAGCGGACGGAAGGCACGCCCATCTGGGGCATTGCGTCGCAGGCGCCCGAGGTCGCGGTCCACGGCTGGTACTCGCGCACGATGGCGCCGCGGCTGTCGAACTCGGTGAAGCCCGAGACCTGCCAGGAGGTCGCGTCGATCTTGCTGCGGACCTGGTAGATGCGGCCCTTGCCGTCGAGGCAGCGCGCCTGGATGACGTCGAGGCCGCTGGTCGCGGAGCTGCGCGTCTGGATGAGGAAGCGGCTGGTGGGGTCGCCGAGCTCGTAGACGAACTCCTCCGAGGGGTTCGCGTCGGTGTCGCCCTGCTCGAGCACGCGCACCACGCGGTTGTGGTCGTCGTACCGCCAGCGGGTCTGCAGCACGGGCGCCGCGGCAGTTCCGTTCGCGACGGGGTACCAGTTCGAGGCCTGCGCGGGCTGCTCCCACGCGACGTCGATGAGGTAGTCGCGCTTGATCGACTGGCCGGTGCCGAGCCGAATCTCGCTCGAGGTGATGTTCGCGCCCGAGGCGTCGTACGTCACCAGGCGGCGCTGCGAGGCCGAGTTGCTCATCGAGCCGGCGGGCTCGATGCGTTCGACGTTGTTGCCGTGGGTGTCGAGCTTGAACCGCACGTTGATGACGTCGTTGGCGCCGGGGCCGGTCCGCGACTGAATGCGGGCTAGCGCGCCCCTCGTCAGGCCGGTGGGGAGGCCTTCGAAGTCGTTGCCGTCATAGAAGAGCAGCTGCTCGCTGACCGACATGCCCGGCATGGCGCCTTCCGTCTGGCGGCGCGGCTTGTTGATGAGCCACTTGCCGGCAGTGTCGGCGCCCGGAACGATGAACTCGTTCGTCGTGAAGCGCTCGTCGCCAGAGCACGTCATGCCGCACGGCTTGCCGAAGGCGCCTGACTGCATGCAGCTGTCACAGGCGCGCGGCTGCTGCGTGGTGCCGAAGTGAATGACACCGAGCTCGCGCTGCTGAACGACGTTGCCGTAGCCGTCGTAGTCGTACTCGACGCGCGTGGTGGCCGCGTTGGCGACGTCACGCTCCACGAGGGTGGTCGTGACGGCGCGCTCGCAGAGGAACGAGATGGGCGGCGTCGTCACGCCGACCTCGGCGACTGGGCAGCTCTCGAAGAGGGACGACGCGTCGGACAGCAGGGTCTGCCCGGCGCCCATGCCCACGTACACCCGGCCCCGCACGCGGTTGCCGGCGAGCGCCGGGCTCGTCTTGCCGACGTCGTAGTCGTCGACGAGCAGCCCGGGCTCCTGCGCGTCGCGCGACATGTCCGAGAGAAGCTCGCGCTCGACCTGCTCGTAGCCGCGGAACTGCTTCTCGACGCCATCGTAGAACCCGGAGTGGTACCGGTAGGTGACGAGCTCGCGCAGGCCGCCGGTGTCGCTACCCGTCAGCGTGACGAAGCTCTCGAGGCGCTTGACGACGCTGTACGCGTTGGGGACACGGTTGACCCACGCCGTCGCGGGCATGGCCGCGTCGCGCGCCTGCTCCAGGATGCTGGTGCCGTAGGTGATCTGCTGCACGGCGCCGATGCCGTTGTCGATGCGGGCGATGAGGTTGGGGCGAACCGGAAAGAGCTCGAGGTACTGCACCTGGCCCGTCGGCTGAATCCACACCACGTCGTCCGAGCCGTTGCCGTTCATGTCGGCGTAGGCCACGACGGTGTTCGAGGCGCGCACGGGAATCATGCTGCCGGCCGCGAGGCTGGCGTCGGTGAGCGTCATCACGGCGTCGAAGCGGTCACCATTGCGGTTGAGCGCCACGCGCACTTCGTTGCCCGAGACGGCGATGACGTCGGCGAGGCCGTCGCCGTTGACATCCTGGAGCTCGGCGATAACGGCCTGCGACGCATCGAGGCCGGTGAGGGCGATGGTCGACCAGTTCGGCGACCAGGTGCCGAAGCCGTAGTTGAGCTTGTACTGCACCTGCACCGCCGCGCCCGAGGCGAGCAGCTGCACGGGGTCTTGCAGGCCATCGCCGTTCATGTCGGCCAGCTGCAGAGGACTCTCGTCGAACACGGCGCCGATGTTCTGCACGGTGAGTGACGAGAAGGCGCCCGGGGCGTTGACGAGCACCTCGGTGGTGGTGCCGCCCGAGAGCGTGCGGAGCCAGTCGATGCGGCGGTCATTGTCGTAGTCGAAGAAGCGGACGAACTTCGGATCCGCCTGGGTCTGGTCGGCGTCTTCCTCGGGACTGAAGGACGCAGGCACGCCCGGGACCTGCGTGCCGGTGCAGAGCGCCGCGCCGACCCAGTCACCCGAGCCGTTGTTGCAGAGCACCGCGGGCACCTTGGCCTGGGTGATGTCGACGAAGCCGTCACCGTTGACGTCGATGACCTGCACGCGAGCGTCTCCGATGATGAAGGGGCTCGAGCCGGTCGTCATCGCGCTCATCCGCGGCGTCGGGTCGAAGCTGGTGCGGCCCTCGCTGTCGAAGCGCGCCGAATAGATGGAATGCCGGCCCTGCGCGTCGCTGAAGACGACGTCGGGAAGCGCATCACCGTTCATGTCGATGAGGGTGGCTCGGCCGGTCGAGAAGTCGACGCCGCCGAGCGAGCCCATGTTGCGAATGAAGGGCTTCTCGCACGAGGCGTCGCAGGCGCCGCCGAGGGTCTTCGAGTACCCGAAGCGGAAGGTGACGGGGTACGCCGCCATGCCCCGGCCGAAGCGGGCGACGCTGGCGAGCCGCGACGCACCGCCGGCCATCGGCTCGGCCTCGTAGTTGAGCACGTAGGCCCGAACGAGCTCGGCGTTGGTGGTACCCGAGAAGATGCGAACGTCTTTGAGGCGCTGGGTGAGGCGGAGCTCGAACCCGGGCGTCGCGTTGCTGATGACGTCGCTGCGACCTTCCCATGTGAAGCGTACCGAGTGACGGGCGGCCGCGCCTTCGTAGAGGTAGTCGATGCGGTCGAGCAGCGGGTGGCCCGAAGTATCCTTCGTCCACGTCAGGCGCATGGCGTGGCCGAACGCATCGACCATCTGGGTGAGATGCCAGCGCCAGACCTTCGCGGTGGCAGGCACGCGGACCTGCGCGGTGGTGACGGGCGTGCCCTGGGCATCGGCGCCGAAGGTTCCGACGCGCCCATCGGGGTACTCGGCGGTCCAGTAGCCATCCTCGCCGGTGCCCCGGCTCTTCCAGGTCCACCGCACGAAGCCGCCTTCGAAGCGCGCGCGGTACACGGCGCCGGCGCCCGACTCGGACACGCGGACCAGCTCGTCACTGCCATCGGCGACGAAGCGGTCGGTGAGGTCGTACTTCTGCAGACCCTTCGACGTCATGCGCTCGATGCTGAACGAAGGCATCGACCAGCCCATGCCCAGCACGCCAGAGCCGGAGGAAGAGCTGTAGGTCAGGTCCACCGAGGGCGTGACGCCCGGAAACCCCCGGGGCATCTCGAGCGCGACGCGGTAGCGCATCGCCCCCTGGTTGCCTTCGACGGCCGCGTTCTCACCGACGCCATCGATGCTCCCGGGTGCGGCAGGCAACACCACGCGTTCATCGGATACGCCCGCTGCCGGGTTGGCTCCAGCGGTCGCGGACAGCACGGCGAACAAAACTCCCAGCGCTCTCGCGTTGGTCAGGTCAGAAATCGACATCGATGAACTCCCTCCCCGGAGGTTCCGGCGCTCTACGCGACCGGCGGGCATTTGAAAAGTTCCGCCGGCAGCGAACAGAGGCCGGGGCCGCCCGGTGTGGTTGCGAGGCCAGAAGCATTACCGCCCCCCCGGTGTGTGGGCTGGAACCCACCACTGCTCGACGGGAAGAGCGCTGGAACGACGAGAGCGCTGACCTGGCACGGCTCGTGGTGTGATGGCGGGCCATGCTTTCCTTTCGCCTCAGGGTGGCGTTCGTCGCGCTGGCTCCGATGGCCGCGGTTGCACAACAGCAATGCGCCGCGCCACCGGGTCCGCGACCTGCACCGACCGATCTCGTCTCTGACACCCGCCTGCTGCGCCGCATCGCGCTGACGCTCCATGTCGCACGTAGAGGTGGCGGAGCCAGTTGGTGCCGACGGAGTAGTTGCCGAGCACCAGCACGGCGGATCACAACAGCGCCTTCGTCGCGGCGATGTGCGGTGTGCCGAGCCCCGACTTCCGCGCGCCGGCGTTGCACTCGGTGGTGGCCAATCACTTCTTCGCGGCGACGAAAGAACGCCGTCCCCTGCCCTTCGTGAGCATCACCAGCGAGCGCGGCACACCGCAGGCGACGGGGCTGCCGTCACACGCCGCGCCGGTGCGAGTGCCCAGCATCGAGGCGCTCAAGCCGCAGCTGTCGACGAAGGTGACGGACAACCCGTGGTGGCAGGGCCTCGACGCACGCACCGCGCGGCCCGAGACGACATGGGACGGCACGCCCACCGGAAGCATGATTCAGACGACGGACCTCGAGGAGTACACGCTCGGGGTGCCGGGCCTCTACAAGGGCAAGTCGAACGCGAAGGTCGACACCTTCCTCGAGCAGTTGCACGGCTCGTTGCGAAGCGTCTCGCGCGTCCTGGCCGCCGATGTGGTGACGATTCTGGAGCGAACGAAGGGCATCGATGCGTTGACCACCAGCCGCGCGCCCTACCTGTCGAGCTACCTGACGCCGTCGTTCAGCTACACGTTCGGGCTCGCGAACTTCCACATGACGGGGCTCGAGCCGCGCTTCGACATGGCGCTGCGGCTCTTGAAGGCCGAGCTCACGAGCGCCATCCACGTCTCGATGGGCCTCGACTTCGACACGCACAACGGCACGGGCCACGCGTTCTCGTGCGCGCGCGCACGGCCGCAACATGTTCGACCTGGTGGCGCGCTTCCTCGGAGAGCTCAAGAGCACGCCGCTCGCGGGCAGGCCGGGCAAGACGCTCCTCGACGACACGCTGGTGGTGATGATGAGTGAGTTCGGCCGCTCGTGGGCGACGAAGAGCGCGACTGGCCACAACCTGCCCGACGACCACCACCCGTTCACGTCGGTGATGTTCGCGGGCGGGAAGGTGGCGAACAACCGCATGGTAGGCACGTACGATGACCGCGGGTTCGGGCTGCCGACGGACATCGTCGAAGAGAACGAGCAGCCGAGCCGGCGCGTGCCGAGAGCGGCGGCCATCACGACGACGGCGTTGAAGATCATGTGGCTCGGGTTCCACGACTTCTTCATCCCCGGTGGGTACGGGGAGATCGTCGGTCTGCGGAAGAACGCCTGATGAAGCTCCTCCGGATCCTCTCTGCAAGCGAGTGGAAGGGCTTCCTCGAGATCCTGGACGACGACACCGTCACGCCTTCCCTCATACGGGCCGCGAAGCGGTACCGCGAACGAGCGAAACGGCCGTGAAGGTGCGCAGCGCCTGTCAGTTGTGTAGAGATCAGCGCATGCCCTCTCCCGTGAACGGCGCAGGCCGCACCCCGACGGTTCCGCAGACGACCTCCACGCCGAACGCTCCATCGACGCCCGCGACGACGCCTGCCCAGCCCGGGTGGACGCCCGCGGTTCGTGATGGGAACACGCGCACCACCCCGTCGATGTTGAACGACCGCTTCACCGGAGACGGCCAGCTCGGCGGCGTGCTCGCAGGCGGCGCCGCGCTCGGCCCCGGCGCGAAGGGCGACGGCGTGAAGAAGTTCCAGCAGGCGATGAGCGACATGGCGTTCTCGCAGCCCGGTGGCGCCGACGGCAGCTTCGGTCCGCAAACCCAGAAGGCCGTGCGGAACTTCCAGGTCAACGCCTCGAAGATGTTCCCCGACGTGAAGCCGACCGGGCTCATCGACGCGGCGACGTTGCGGGCGCTCGATCAGCTCGCTCCGAAGGCCGGTCAGCAGGGCCAATCCAAGAACATTCCCGCGCCATTCTACGACGGCAAGCCGGTGCGCGTGGTGGTGCTCAAGGACGAGCACCGCACGTTCCTCTTCGACAAGAACGGCAAGCTCGAGACCATCTTCCAGAACGCCGTGGGCGCGAAGGCGACCTCGACCGACGAAGGCCTCAAGAAGGTGACGACGAAGCTCGATGAGCGCGCGGCGCTCGAGACCGGGCAGCGGCTGTGGGGTGGCCCGGTGTTCGGCCCGCGCATGCTCGACCTCTCGTGGGCTGACGGGAAGCGCTCGGGCGAAGAGCTCCACGGCACCAGCGCGCCGAAGCAGCTCGGTGAAGACGTCAGTCATGGCTGCGTGCGCCACTCGAACACCGACATCGTGAAGCTCTACGACGCCCTCAAGGTTGGGGACGCCGTCGCCATCGTGAGCGGACTCAAGGACGCACACCTGCGCAGCCCGTCCTGAGAATCGTCGGCTGCCGGTGATCGATCTTCCCCGCCGGTGACACCACCACGTCGAACCCTCGCGACCATTGGGTATGCCGCTCAGGCTCCCCGTGCGTCTCTCCTCCTGCCCCCACACCAGGTGACCGCCATGCGCCCATCGATCGTCGTTCTCCTCAGCCTCGTATTGACGGCTTGCGGAGGCGTGCCCACCGGCGTCGATGGAGGGACCGTGTCGGGTGATGCGGGCTTCGCACCCACTGACGGCGGAACACCGTCGGACGCCGGGACGGTGCCGGACGCGGGGACGGCGGCAGACGCCGGTCCGCCTGCGTGCGCGCTGAGCACGAACTTCGTGAACACCAGCCCAAAGGTGAACGCGACCAGCATCTCAGCGTGGACGTGCACGGCGACCTCCCGCGTGATGACGGGCAACGGTATTCCCGACCACCCGGTGGTCGGCGGCAACTTCGCGACGCCTGTGGGCGCGCAGAACCTGAACGTCACCTTCTCGCGCACGCCCACCATCACCTCGCCGACGGGCACGACGCTCACCCGGCGCCCCTCCGGCTACGTGCTCAACTCGGTGAAGCTCGACCCGGGCACGGACGGCACCTGCAGCAGCTCGGCGACCTCGACGTCGATGGGTGGAGGCTGCGTCGCCATCATGGGCCGGGACCCGTGGCACCTCGAGGCGATGGGCGGCGCGTTCATGTTCGGCACCGATGAGAACAACGCGCACACGCAGCCCAACGGTCAGTACCACTACCACGGCATGCCCGAGGGCTACCTCACGCGGCAAGGAGGCGGACAACGGGTGACGCTGGTGGGCTTCGCCGTCGACGGCTTCCCCATCTACGCGCGGTATGGGTACAGCGTCGCGACCGATTCGACCTCTGCGGTGCGCATGATGACGCCGAGCTGGCAGAAGAAGGCGACGCCCAACGCAGGCCGACCCTCGACGGCCATCTTCCCGATGGGCACGTTCACCGAGGACTACGAGTACGTCGCGGGCTCGGGCGATCTCGACGAGTGCAACGGCCGCGTCGGCGTCACACCCGAGTTCCCGAGCGGCACGTACCACTACGTCATCACCGACACGTTCCCGTTCATTCAACGCTGCGTGAAGGGCACCGCGCCGTGAAGTCGGTGGCGGCTGCAGCGCTGCTGATCAGCGCAGCCGCGTCAGCGCACCTCATGCCTGCGCAACAGGGCACGCTGAACCTCGTGGGCGAGTCGGTCTTCGAGGTGGTCGCACTGCCGGTCTCGGCGTTCGTCGGCGTGGATGATGACGGCGATGGGCGGCTGTCTGACGCCGAGGTCTCGGCGCACGAGGCGCAGCTGACGAAGGAGATCAGCAGCGGGTACCGCCTGTTCGACGGTGACGAGGCGGGGACGCTCGAGCTGGTGCTCGTTCGAGCCGAACACGACGAGCGCTCCGACGACGGGGCCGCCGGCAGCACCACCGTCATCGCGATGCTGAAGACGCGCTTCGCTGCGCCCCCTCGTCAGCTGCGGCTCGAGACGACGCTCTTCGGTGATGGAAGACAGCTCACCATCAAGGCGACGCGCGGCGCCGAGTCCGAGGCTGCGGTGCTCACGCCCACCCGAACGGCCCACGCGTTCTTTCGACCGCCGCTCCACGTCTTCGACGCCTCGGTCGCGACCGGCATCGAGCACATCGTGTTCGGCTTCGACCACCTGCTGTTCCTGCTCACCATCGTCATCGCGGTGCGTGGGTGGCGGTCGTGGCTCGCGGTGCTGACCGGCTTCACCGTGGCCCACAGCCTGACGTTGACGGCCGCGTTGCTGGGCTGGGTCTCGGCGCCGGCGCGCGTCGTCGAACCCGCCATCGCCGCGAGCATCGTGCTGATGGCCGCGCTGAACCTGCGGGCGTCGAGCACGGGAACGAACCATCGTGTCGGCCTCGTCTTCGCGTGCGGGCTGCTCCACGGGCTGGGCTTCGCGTCGGCGATGGGGAGCATGGGCCTCGACGGCGCGCATCGTCTGCTCGGCGTGCTGGGCTTCAACGTAGGCATCGAGCTCGGCCAGGCCGCGTTCGTGATGTCGGTGCTCGGCGTGGTCGCCCTGGCGAGCCGGCTCGTGAGCCATGTCTCGGCACCCGACCGGCGACGCCTGCTCTCGGCGGTCTCGATGTCGGCCGGTGTGGTCGGAACGATCTGGTTCGTCGAGCGAGTCGTCGCGGGCTGAGCCCACCTGGTTGGCCCTGCGGCAATCACGGGGGGCTGCGGCCCGTATCCGGTTGGCGCCCATCGACGGGCACCAAGGAGCTGACGATGACCTCGAACAGGATGCCGGGCTGGCTGGTGGGACTTCTCGCGGTGGTGGGCGTGGCGATCCTCGGCCCCCCGGTGCTCGTGTTGCTCTTCGTCGCGCTGGGCCTGGTGCTCAAGGTGGGCGTCGTTGCGCTGAAGGTGAGCCTCATCGCGCTCGGCGTTGCGGCGGTCGTGTTCGTCCTTCGCGCGATGTTCGGGAACAAGCCTTCGGCGCGACTGGCGCGCTCGTCTCCCGATTCTCTCGAAGCGATGGCGGCGCGACTCGAAGCCGAAGAGCTCGCGCGACGTGCGGCCCTGGACCGCGAGCTCGCCGAGGCGATGCAGAGCCCTCGCTGAGTCCCAGAGCGTGCAGTCGCTGCGACTGTTCACGGGCCGCGATGGCTTCGTGGACGTGACGGCGTGCATCGCCGCGCTGATCGCGTAACCGTCATCTGGCATCGGCGCTCGCGTCGTCCCCGGCCGTATCGCGACGTGGCAGCCCGCGTGCGCACCTGTGGCGCTTTCTTCAACTGCAGTGGCTCGCTGGACGCGTCGTCGCGCGCACGCTGCCCTGGTTCCTTGCCGGTGCTGTCGAATCGGCGACGGTGAGCCGGTTCTGTGCGCCCAGGGGTCTTTGCGGGACATGCGACACACGCTCCTCGGTCTGACGCTGCTGCTGGCGTGCGGACGAACCGACCTCGTGCCCCCACCAGCGATACTTCTCCTTGATGCAGCCGTGGCCGATGCCGGGCGACGTGACGCGGGGGTCGGCGCCAGCGCCATCGATGCAGGACTCGCCGGCGACGTCGACGCAGGTTTCGATGGCGGCCAGGTCGAGACCGGCCCCTGGCTGCCCAAGCTGTGTGTCCCTGGGCGCTCGGCGCTGATTCGGCCGGTGCCAGTCGTGGTGCTCGTGGTCGACGGTTCTGGCTCGATGGCAGAGCCGTTCACGGACACGCCAAGCAAGGCGAACGCAGTGCGTGGCGCGCTGCAGAACGTCCTGCCCACCTGGGACCCGTGGATGGCCCTTGGCAGCATTCCATTTCCGTCAACGTCGGGCTGCGGGGTCACGCCCGCGGGCTTCCTTCCGCCTGAACGGGGTCAACTCGAGAAGGTCCTCCTGAACCTCGGTGAGAGCGATGGCTCCAGCCCGACTGCCGAGACGCTCTCGTACGCCGCGCAACAGCTCGCGCCCCGAAGGGCATCGAACGCAGCGCGGCAACTGGTGCTCGTCACCGATGGCTTTCCCACCTGCAACAACCAGCTCGATTCGACCAGATGTCGCTGCGGGCGAAGGAACTGCCTGCCAACCGATTGTCTCGACGATCTCCGGACAGCCGCTCGCATCGCCGACGCCGCGTCACGAGGTATTCCCACGTGGGTCATCGGCCTCGACACCGCCGATGCGGGGCTTGGCCCGGTGCTGAACACGTTCGCCGAGGCGGGGGGCCACGCGCGCACCATGGACGATGGCCGGCGGTACCTTCGCGCGGGAACCGGCCAGGACCTTGGCCAGCACCTGCTCGAGGTGCGCGACCGAATGCTTCGCTGCTCGTTCATCACGCCGTCGGTGCCAGCGCGCGACGAAGGCATCGACGTGCTGGTCGGCGGCGCAGTCGTTTCGCGCGACGCGGTGAACGGGTGGAGCTGGGTCGATCGTGAGAACGGCGAGCTTGCGCTGAGAGGTCTGGCCTGCACCTCCCAACTCGCGAACCCGGCGCGCTTGGGCGAAGCCGTGGTGCGCTGTCCCTGAGTGGCGCGGCCCGCACGTCGGTGGAGGTGGACGCGAGCGCGCGAAGTCCGGTCGGTCGTCCGGGTCGAACAACGACGTTGCGCATCGCGCTGTCCGCCGCCGCTCGAGCATCGAGTCGTGGTTCGTGCACAGGTGATTCTCGACTTGAGCCAGGGGCAGCCCCTCGCGTCGAGTCCAGAGGTGCACGGGCTGGCGAAGCGCGCTGCGCGAACGTGGCTGTTCGCCGCGAACGCGGGGGCGGTTCAGCCCAACGCCCGCACGATGACGATGCCCGCCCAGAACACGAGCGACCCCACCGCGACCCATCGTGCCGATTGCAGCACGGGCGCCTCAGCGGGCATCGAGCGGCGGCGCAGCAACTCGGTGCGCCACAGGGCGACGAACGCGAGCGGCGGGAGGATGACTCCTCCGACGGCGAGCCCGAGCGAGCCCCACGCACCCGTCGAAATATGAAGACGTGCCTCGGGCCTCGACGCACACGCTACACACCAGCCTTCGAAGACGGCGTCGGCGCATGACGAGCACATGAACCGACCGCACCGCGAACACACTCCGGTCGACTCGACGTGTTCATGCACCGCGCAGCGCGCCGTCATGATGCGAGCAACGCCGTCGCCTCGTCGGCCCGCGCAAGAGGCACCATCAACTCGACGGGAACGCTCGGCCCGAAGAACTGCAACGACGCGCGGTAGTGCCTCGCCCGCGCGAGGGCCGGAATACCGCTCGTGGTGAGCCGATGGAGCACGGCGTCGACCTCGGGCACGCGCTGCACCTCGAGCACCGTCGTCAGCTCGCCGTGCGCCAGGCGGAAGCGCCACTCATCCAGGCCGTCGAGCACGATGAGCGCCGTCATCATCGCGACGCCCACAAGACTACTGCCAATCTGAAGCGTGAGCTGAATGGCAACGGTGAACACCACGTTGAGCAGCAGCGCGTCACGAATCGCGATGGGCAACAGCGCGCGCGCCGCGAGAATGGCCGAGGTCTCGTCGAGCTGCGGGTTCCATCGCTTCCAGAGTGCCGCGACCGCGCGTGGACGGAAGAACGCCAGCGACCAACCGACGGTGAGAAGCACGGCGAAGCTGGCCCAGAGACTCGTGTAGAGCACTTGCGAGTTCTGGAGCGACCGCTGCGTCGAGAGGAGCGCCGGAAAGAAGTTCGCCAGTGTGGCTGGCAGGGACATCAACGCTCCTGCCGAGGCCGTCATGCCGAGGCCAGAGATGGGCGCCGGCGCACGGACCGGGACCTCACCGGTGGGAACGGCTTTGCGGCTCAGGAAAACCAGGACCCACACGGCACCGACCAGCGCGAGACCGAGCACCAACACCGCTCCTGGAGTGACCTCCTCCATATCCACCAGGCGCAGCACCCGCTTCACCTCGTCGAGACCTCCGAGCGACAACAGCGCAGCGATGGCGAACCCGTTCGACAGTCCGAAGCGGCCCGCGGCGACGACGAGGCCCCAGCTCACCAGCGTGCCCGCCATCAGCATCGCGCCGAGGCTCAGGTCCGAGACCCTCGAGAAGTTCCATGACTGGAACGCGGCGATCGCGAGGCCAAGCCCCCACGACGCGTACACGAGTGGCCGACGTGGACCCTCGCCACTGATGCGTCTCCAGCGCAGCGGCGGCATTGCGACCGCGATGAGTTCGACGACCAAGAAGGCCGACAGCAGCGGCGCCACGCCAAGCCCGAGAAACGTGAAGCCGGGGAACAGCCCGGTCGAAGGTCCCAACAGCGAGGCCGGCCGGGATGACTCGAGATTGATCAGGCTCAGCCCGACCAACACGCCGAGGGCAGCGAGCGAGACCGCCAGGCGCTGAGGAGCAGTCAGCTTCATGGCTCGACGATGCCATTCCAACCGCCGAGTCGCTCGGAATCTCCACGTCACCCGAGACCGGCGACCTCACGCTCGATGCGTTCAAGCACTCCGGTTTCACGGAGCATCGCGTCGACGCCCAGCGCGGACCCGGCGCGACGCTCACGGAGAGAGCGAAGGGACATGCGCTGTCGACGAGCTCTGCATCACGCCGCTCCCACTCGGCCACGAAGGACGGGTTCAGGAAGAACAGCGCTGCGTGACGCGGCCAGAACCGCACGCCGGCCCCGTGACAGGGGACGGAGCGAAAGGAAGACCCGCTCGGCATCTCTGCCGCTGAGCGCCACGCCTCGACGGTCGGCCGTGGGCTCGTTCGCCGCTGGGCCCCCAACGGAACGATTCGAAGATGATAGGTCCGACGCATGCGATCGACCTCGGCTCCTTTTCCGATTGGCACCTCCGGCGTCCCCTGGGGCGATGCGGAGCGCTCGCAGTGGCGCGCGTCCATCACGAAGCGCCGCGATTCAGCTGAAGTCCACGCCGTGGTGCAGCGCCTCGCCTCACGCTTCGAGATCATCACCTACGGAACGCTGGAGTACGGCGGCACCGCGTACCCGCTCTTGCTTCTGAAGAGCCGTGCATGGAGTGACGCACTCCCCATCGCGATGGTGACCGGCGGGGTGCATGGCTACGAGACGAGCGGCGTGGCCGGCGCCCTGCTCTTCGCCGAACGTGACGCGGGCCGCTTCGAAGGGCAGCTCAACCTGCTCATCGCGCCCTGCGTGAGCCCGTGGGCCTACGAGCGCATTCAGCGGTGGAACCACGACGCGGTCGACCCGAATCGCTCGTTCAAGACCGGTGGCGCTGCAGCCGAAGCACGCCACCTCATGACCTTCGTCGCGCCGTACCGCGGCCGCTTCCTCGCGCACCTCGACCTGCACGAGACGACGGACTCCGACGAGAGCGAGTTCCGCCCTGCCCTCGCAGCGCGTGACGGAAAGCCCTTCGTCCCCGGCGTCATTCCTGATGGGTTCTATCTGGTCGACGACACCGCCAACCCACAGCCCGGCTTCCAACAGGCCATCATCGAGGCGGTCGCGAAGGTGACGCACATCGCCGAGCCGGACGAGAAGGGGCAGCTCATCGGCGAGCCGATTCAGTCGCGCGGCGTCGTGCACTACGACGTGAAGTCCGTCGGCCTGTGCGCGGGACTCACGGGAGCCCGCTTCACGACGACCACTGAGGTGTACCCCGACAGCCCGCGCACCACGCCGGCGCAATGCAACGAGGCGCAAGCCGCTGCGGTGCGCGCGGGCCTCGAGTTCGCGCTGCGACAGCATCAGCCAACCTGACTCCTTGATGGACGCTGGCGAGGTGTCAGCCGCGCGCGCCGACCGCACTTCGCGAAGGCGCCGTCTCTTCACGAGGGTTGAGCCGCGGAGGGGAGGGATGGTGTGGCACGGCGCACTCCTTCGGCTCCGCGCAGTCGGTCCTCTCCCCGAGTGGTACGTCCTGATCGTGCGATAGTCTTCCCCCATGGACTTCTCGCAGGCGCAGTTCGAGGGCGGCACCGCCCCCATCGCCCCTCAGTGTGCCGTCTGCCAGCAGCCGCTCACCACGGAGTACTGGTCGGCGAACGGGCTCACGATGTGCGCCACCTGCGCCGCGCAGCTCGAGGCGGGTCCACCGCCCGAAGGCGGCTTCGTTCGAGCCTTCAAGGCGATCGTCTTCGGCTCAGGCGCGGGGCTCGTGGGTGCGATCGGCTACGGCGCGATCATCTACCTCACCGACTATCAGCTCGCGCTGATCACCATCTTGATCGGCTGGATGGTCGGGCGCGCGGTGAAGGCGGGCTCAGAGGGGCGCGGTGGTCGGGGCTACCAGGTGCTCGCGACCGTGCTCACCTACGTGTTCTGCAACGAGGCCTTCGTGCCGGTCTTGATGAAGCAGGCCACCGAAGGCCAGGACGCCGCCTCGAGTGTCATCGCAGCGATCGTCTCACCCTTCCTCGCGCTCGCCATCCCGTTCCTCGGTGAGATGGGGCCGATCGGCATCCTCATTCTCGCATTCGGCATGTACCAGGCGTGGAAGGAGGCCGCGAAGCCGGTGGTCAACGTCGAAGGCCCCTTCGCCATCGCGCAAGAACCAGCGCCCGAGGCCGCCGCCGTCCCGTGAACGCCCGCACCTGTCCGCGCTGCGGCACCGCGGCGCCGTTCGGCTACGTCATCTGCCCGAAGTGCCACACGCTCTTCTTCGCGGACCAGCTCGGGGCGATGCACGCCAGGGCCATCGCGCTCGAGGAGAAGTCCGACTTCCTCGGCGCGCTGGAGACGCTGCGCGCGATGGAGCCCATGTTGCCGCGCGGCTCCGTGCAGGCGAAGGAGCTCCACGAGCACATCACCGCGCTCGAGCCGAAGGTCGGGCAGCCGCCGCGCTCGTCGTCGTCTTCGAAGGGCTGGCTGGCCGGCGCGGGGGCGGTGCTCCTCACGCTCCTCACCAAAGGGAAGTTTCTTCTCCTCGGGTTGACCAAGCTGCCCACGCTGCTCTCGTTCTTCGTCAGCGCCGCGCTCTGGACGGACTCGTCGACGGGCGCGGGGCTGGCTCTCGTGGTGCTCGGCAGCATCTACGTGCACGAGATGGGGCATACCTGGGCCTTCCGTCGCTATGGAATCGCGGTGTCGGCGCCGATGTTCGTCCCCGGGTTCGGCGCCTTCGTGCGCGGCTCGCACTACCCGAAGTCCCCCGAAGCAGCCGGCGACGTCGCGCTCTCCGGTCCCCTCTGGGGCGCGGCCTCGGGCCTCGTCACGCTCGCGCTCGGCCTCGCGCTGGGTCAGCCGTGGCTCATTGGCGCAGCGGTGCTCATCGCCGAGGTGAACCTCTTCAACCTCTTCCCGGTGTGGCAGCTCGATGGCAGCCGCGCGCTGCAGACGCTGTCGAAGCACCAGGCCGTGCTGCTCGCCCTGGTGGGGCTGCTCGGCGGCGCCGCGACGGGGTCTCCGATGAGCCTGCTCGCGGGTGGTGGCCTGCTCATGCGCCGCTTCGTGCGCGCGCCCGAAGGCCCCGGCAATCGCCGCACCTTCGTCGTCTTCCTCAGCTGCTTCGTGGTGCTGCTCGCGCTCCGCTTCGGTGCGCAGCACGCCCTGCCAGGTACGCCCTCGCCAGGTTGAGCCGGCGCCGGGGCGCTGAGCTCACGCGCGACGTCGTGTGCCGTTCGGCGAACAGCGCTTCAAGGTCGTGGGCAGCATCGACCCGGTGCTCGCGGAGCGCGACGCTCATCGACCCCTGTCGCGGTTCAGCCCAGCGTACGAGCGACGATGAGCGCGGGCCATGAGGCGAGCCACCGGGCCGTCTGCACGACAGACGCATCGGCGGGCGTCGTTCGACCCGGGAGCCTCATGCGCCACAACACGACGAGCGCGAGCAGCGGGAGCACCACGCCACCGACCGCCAGGCAGAGCGAGAGCCACGCGCCGCGCACACAGAGAAACACCCGCAGCCATTCCCTCCGTCCAGGCGGCTGGAATCGCAGCGCGTCGAAATCGAGCCAGAGACTTTTCCGTTTCGGGGGGGTTGCTGTGTCCATCCCGTCGCTGACTCAGTACCCTCTGATGCCGCCGCTGTCCGTCTGTGAAGGAGCCCCCGCGTGACTCCAGTCGTTTTTGCTGCCCGATGGAGCGTGTTCGTCATTCTCCTCGCTGGCGCAGCGCTGGCCAAACCTCCGGCCGGCGGCGTGTTCTGCGCGAAGTACCCGACGTCACCCGAGTGCATCGGCAAACAGCCTTCGTGCGCGTACTGTCACGTCGCTCCGCCGCAGCGGAACGTCTTCGGGACGTCACTCGAAGCAGACCTTGCGCCGGGTGCTGCGCGGCCGCTCTCGGACGGTGACTTCTCCATGGCGTTGCCCGGGGCGCTCACGGCTGCCGAAGCGGGCGATGCCGACGGCGATGGCGTCACCAACCTCGTCGAAATCCAGCAGGGCACGCAGCCGGCCGACCCCACAAGCAAACCCGTCGACCGCGCGTGCCAGGGCACCGACAACCCGCAGTACTCGGTCTGCCGATACGACCTGCGCTACGTCTACAAGAAGGTGCTGCTCGACTTCTGCGGCGCCTCGCCGACCTTCTCGCAGGTGAAGGACTTCCAGGCCCGCGCCGACCACGCCAACCGCAAGGCCTTCATCGCGGCAGAGGTCGACCGCTGCACCCAGACCGAGTTCTGGCGCGGGAAGAACGGCCAGCTGTGGAAGGTGGCGCACCCGAAGATCCGCCCTGTCGGCTCGCTGAAGAAAGGCGAAGACCCGGGCGGCATTCCGCTCGCCGACTACTACGACGACTACGCGCTCTTCGCGTACACGCAGACCGACGACCACGACGCGCGAGAGATTCTGACCGCCGACTTCTTCGTGCGCCGCACCACGAACCCGACCCGCTACACGAAGGTGCAGGACCTGCCGGGCTCGCAGAAGGTCGACCGCGCGCACCGCGCCGGCAACATGACGACTGCGTGGGCCCTGACGTACTTCGTGATGTTCACCGCGCTCCCGCGCAACGCGGCCTCGCAGATGTACCGGGGTTACCTCGGGCTCGACATCGCGAAGCAAGAAGGCCTCTTCAGCGTCGCGAACGAGCCGCAGGACTACGACGCGAAGGGCGTGCAGGCCCGGGAGTGCGCCGCCTGTCACGCCACGCTCGACCCGCTCACCTACCCCTTCCGCAACTACAACGGCATCTCGAGCCCCATGTACGAGACGCAGTACGTGCCCAACCGCCTCGAGCTGGGCTTCAACACCACGCCGCGCATCACGCAGACGCCCGAGCGCGGCGTCATCTTCGGCCAGCCCGTGAACAACCTCCGCGAATGGGCCATCGTCGCCACCGACAGCGACGCCTTCGCCATCTCGACCGCCACCGACTACTGGAAGCTGCTCGTCGGCCACCCGCCGAAGCCCGACGAGAACACCGAGTTCGTCGCGACGTGGAAGCGCTTCAGAGGTGAACACCAGTACCGGGTGCAGAAGCTGCTCCAGGACATCGTCAAGACGGAGGCCTACGGTGCGCCCTGAACGACTCTCGCTGTTCGCCGCGCTGCTGCTGCTGTCGAGCGCGTGCCCCGGGAAGATCATCGAGCCGCCACCGCCGGTGGTGGTGATGGAGACCCCCGACGCAGGGAGCCTCGCGCGCTCGGCCCGCGGCAACCTGCGCTTCAAGGGGCCTGAGCGCCTCACCGCCGACTTCAGCGCGGCCCTCGGCTTGCGGCCCGAAGACGTGTGCACCGAGCTCGGCCGGTACCAATGCGCGACGTTGGTGCACAACGTCGCGCTGGGCGGCGTCGACCCGTACGGCCCCGGCCTCTACGAGCCCTCTGGCGTCACCGCAGTCACCACCTCGCTCGTCGTCGACCGCATCGCGTGGTCGGCCTGCACGAAGCGCGTCGACCTCGACCTCGTCGCGCCGGGCAACGCCGTCGTCTTCAGTGGGCTCAGCCTGACGGGCCCGAGGCTGACGAACGCCGAAGGCCCCGAGGTGACGACCACCATTGGAGCCCTCACGCAACGGGCCCTGCAGCGCGATCCCTACGCGAACGAGGTCGCCCGCTACGTGAAGCTCGCCAGAGACATCGAAGCGACCGGCAACGCAGAGCCCGGGCGCGCGTGGATGCAGGCTGTCTGCTTCGCCGTGTTGTCGTCCGCCGAATCCGTCTTCTACTGAAGGAGCCCCCATGTCCCTCAAGCGCAACGGCCGACTCTCACGTCGTGAACTGTTGAAGGCGCTCACGCTCGCAGGTGCGGGGTCCACCTCGCTGGCTCCATTCCTCACCGGCTGCCGGCAATCGTTGCAGACGCCCGAAGACGTCGAGCGGGGCCTGCGGCGTGACGCGCTCGATGGGAAGCCGAAGTTCCTCATCGTCATCAGCGCCACCGGCGGCGCGAGCATCGTCGACAGCTTCCTCGCCGTGCGCGCGTCGGAGGGCGGCATGAACGCTGCGCGCCTCAACACGTTCCCCGACGCGCAGGTGCAGAGCGTGATGGGCAGCCCGTTTCGCGCGGTGAAGGTGAACAGCCCGAAGCTCGGCGCCATCCCCATCGCGGTGAACACCGACCAGCTCGGCTTCGTGCAGAAGTACAAAGACGACATGCTGGTCGCGACGTCGGTGGGCACGTCGGTGAACCACGTCATCGCGCAGAAGCGCTCCATCAACGGCAACGGCGCCTGGAAGGGCCGCACGCTGCAAGAGGCCGTCGCGCTCCAGTGGGGCCAGGGCTTCCCTCTTCCGAACGTGAACATGTCGGTTGGCGGCTACGGAGAACGCGGCGCCGATGGCTCGCTGCCCGCGTCGGTCTACGCCGAGACCGTCACCAGCCCGTCGCTGTGGCCGCTGGGCCTCGACGGCGCGAAGGGCATTCAAGGTGCACCGCCCCGCGACGTCGTGGAGCTCGCCCGCGAGGCCCGCACCGAGCTCGACGCCAGCTCGGTGTTCGGCACCACCTTCCAGGACGCCGACGCGATGAAGCGCTGGAGAGCGCAGCAAGCCGACGGCGCGAAGCTCGAGACGCAGGACCTCATCACGCGCCTGAACGTGCTCCCCAACATGCCGCCGCAGATTCCGTTGACCCAGTTCGGGCTCGGCTCGTCGCCCGACGGCGCGAAGGTCCGGCAAGTCTTCCCCGCCTTCTTCGAGGACCCGTTCGAGGGTCAGGCGGCGCTCGCGTTCCTGCTCTTCAAGTACCGGGTGTCGGTCGCCGTCACCATCGGGCCCGACTTCAACGTGAAGCTCGGCGGCCCGACCGGCCTCGCGAACCCGCCCCTGTCGTTCGACTACAGCCACAACGACCACCGCAGCGGGCAGGCCTTCATGTGGGCGCGCATTCTGGGCACCGTCGACAAGCTCATCGGGTTGCTCAAGGCCGAGCCCTTCGACAGGGCCACCGGCGAGAGCCTGTGGGACCGAACGCTCGTCTACGTCGCGACCGACTTCGGCCGCACCCGTGACCGGCCCGACAACGCGGCGGAGTTCGGCTCGGGGCACGACCTGAACAATGGCTTCCTGATGCTCTCGCCGATGGTGAAGGGGAACACCATGCTGGGTGGCGTCGACCCGCTCACCACGCTGACCTACGGCTTCGACGCCCGCACTGGCATGGCGATGCCCGGCAAGCTGAGCAGCAACGAGCCAGACCTCTACTCCGGCGTGCTGACGGCGATGGGCGCAGACCTGACGGGGAGCGGCTTGCCCGATGCGAGCGCGTTCAAGCAGGGCTGAAGGTTACGACGGTGCCGCGCGTTCCACTCCGAAGACGAGACGTACCGTTGGCGCCGATGGGTGGTACACCCCGCCTCCTGCGAATCACGACGGCCAGTGTTCGGCGGATGACCTGACGCGACGGCCTCGCGACTACGCCGTGCGAACGGTTCACGTCGAACTGCGGCCCGACGTCATCTTCCAGCTGCTCGAAGCGGTCGCTCAGCCACGACCGAACCATTGGTCTCGGGTGTGGCCGACGGCGCTCGCCATGAGCCGATGGCTGCTCGACCAGCCGTCCTCGTCGCTGCCACGAGAAGCCTACGAGCTCGGCTGCGGCATGGGCCTCGTGAGCGTGACGGCGGCGCACCTCGGCATCGTCACGCGCGGCACTGACCGCGAGCCGCTGGCCATCGCGCTCGCGCTCGAGAACGCCGAACGCAACGGGGTCGTCGGGCTCACGACGAGCCTGCTCGAGTGGAGTCAGGCCATCACCACCTCGACGCCGATGCTGCTCGCGTCAGACCTCGTCTACGAGCCGTCATCACCTGACGCGCTGTACTCGCTCGCACACACCTCGGGCCTGCTCGCGCCGAGCGGCGTGCTGGTGATGGCGGGACCGACCGCGCGCGCCCAGCTGGCGAACACCCTCGTGGGTCGGTTCCGTGACGTCGGCTACGCGCACACGCTCGAGGCGCTGCAGGTCGAATGGCACGGCCACGAGGACACGGTCGAGCTGCACACGCTCCGACGGCCTGCCTGAACAACCCACTGACGGCGCCGCACGGGCTGCTGCGTTCTCGGCGACACGAGCCGACGGGACCCCAGCCGCGGAGGAGCTTCCTCGCGCGGCATCGATGGCCGTGGGCTCGTTCGGGCGAGCTTCATCCCGGCGGGCTCGAAGACGGGACTGGTGGCCCGTGCCCGGTGACGACCTACCCGGCGCTCAGACATGACCCAGGCCCGCCAGGCGTAACCGGCGAGAATGGCCGAGCGCGCGCTGGGCACGGTGGATGAATCCCATCGGCCCATGCGTTCTCTCGGCCCCGCACTGTGCTGTCTGGTCGCTGTGTCAGCGTGGGCCGAGGTGAAGCCCGCCGCCATTCAGGTGTGTGTCGAGCTCCCCGAAGGCGAGTCCCTGTTCGCGAGCCAGGCGGGGCCGTCGCTGCGCTCCATCGGAAACGGGGCGTGGATGCTCGACCTCGACGTGCGCTTCGACGGCGTCGCGCCCGAGAAGGTGACGCGCGCGAAGGGCTCGTGTTTCCGCGCGTGGCTCTCGCCCCGAAGAGTCCGCACGCTCGAGGTCTCGTTCGAGCGCGTGCAGCACAACCTCATGACCGCGACGAAGGACGTCGCCCTCGAGCTCAAGAGCGACCTCTTCTACGACGCCGGCTCGCTCACCGTGTCGCAGCAGCCCTTCTCGACCATCGAACTCAGCACTCCGGGCGCGTTGAAGGTCGAGCGACAGACGCCTTCAGGTCCCGTCATCGAGTCACCGTCACGGTTGCCCAGCGGCCAATACCGCATCAGCTTCACGCCCGCGCCCTCGGCCAGCCCCTGTGAAACCCACCTCGAGGTCATCGCCATCGGCTCGGTGAACGAGGAACGCCAGCCGGCGCTGCTGGGCGAACTGACGGCGCACTACGAGAAGGAGTTCCTGCCAGCGGTCCTGAAGAAGCTGTCGGTCGCGTGCTCCGAGGGAGAGGTCGCGATGGTGCAGACCAAGCTGGTCGACGGCGTCTTCTCTCGGCCGTGGGAGCCGAGCGTCGTGAAGCGCCGCCTGCCAGGGCGCGAGCCTCGCTTCGAACTGCAGCAGGGCGGCGAGCGGCAGCCCATTGACGAAGCAATCACCATCGGGACGGGTCAGCACTTCGGCCTCACCCCGGTCCCACCAGGCGAGAAGCTCGCGGCAGGCACGCGGTAGTCAGCGCACACCACCGTCCGGACGCACGACCTCGAGGTCGAGCGTGCGCTCGCGGTTGTTCGCGTACCAGAGGAAGACCGAGACGGGCCCCGGGTCACTGCAGAGGAACTTGAGCTGGTCATTCCCGATGGACGTCATGGTGCAACGGCGGTGACTCCCTGGCGCGACGCGCTCGAGGCCCCCGGGGCCCTGCATCACGAACTCGGTGTCGAGCGGTACCCGCAGCCCACGCGTGCCGTCCCACGTGAAGAACGGCGTGCCGCCGTCGGAAGACGCCGTCACCTTCGCGGCCTTCGAGGCGACCTCGACCTGCAGCCCCCTGAAGCTCATGCCGTACCAGAGGGCGATGACCGCGGTGCCCTGCTTCTTCGCGGTGATGCGGAGCACCGTGTCTTTCAGCGCCTGCACGTCGCAGATGTTCGGGTCACTGGCCGAGAGGCGGCTGGGCGCCTTCTTGAGCGTCAACGAGAGCACCTGCCCTTCGACGAGCTTCACGGCAGACCGCTCGTCCCAGGTGAGTGAAGCGACGCCAGCGTCGACGGGAGCGGCAGACAACGAGAGCGCAAGAGCGAGGGCGAACACGGAAGAGAGTCTCGCTCACCTCGACGGACGGCGCGGCATCAGATTCTCGGGGGCGTGAACGCAGTGTCCCGCGGGTGAACATGGCGAGACGACGTCGAGCGTGAGATGCCGACACCCTCATGCGCTCGAGCCGCCGCGACCTGCTGCGCTGGACGACCGTCGCCGTCGTGGCGAGCGCCTGCCGAAAGCCACCCATGCCCTCTGTCCGTCATCGCCCGCTGGCCTCGTTGCCCACCACGACGCTCCCGTGGCTGTCGTTGCGTGACCACTTCATCGCGACCGTCGGACCGGCGGCAGGTCAAGGCACGCGACTCGGACCGCTCCTCGTCCTCGCCGACGCGACGTTCGCGCCGCGCTCCCGGTTTCCGCTGCACCCCCACCAGGAGATCGAGATCCTCTCCATCGTCATCGACGGTGACTTGAGCCACCACGGCGACCAGGCCCACGGCGCGACGCTGTCGGAGCGGGGCGTGCAGCTCATCTCGTCGCGCGACGGCATGACGCACGCCGAAGGGAACGAGACCGACCGGCCGACGCGCATGTTGCAGTTATGGTTCGAGCCGACGTCCCATGGTGGTGCTCCGGCGTACTTCCGCCGAACGGTTGGCGTGGGCCGTCGGCAGCCGGTCGCAGGTGACGACGGGCTCCCGCTGCGCTGTGACGCGAAGGTGTGGTGGAGCGACCTCGACGGCACCGAGACGGTGACGGTCGCAGCAGGGCGCGCGGCCTACGTGATGGCGCTGACGGGACCGGTCATGCTGTCGACTGGCGCCACGCTTGCGGTCGGCGAAGGCGCAGAGGTTGGCGTCGGTGAAGTGCAGTTGAGTGCGAGGTCACCCGCCGCCGTGCTGATCATCGACGTCCCGCGAACCTGAACAAGAAACCGGCCGCGTGCGTCCGCCGCCTTCAGCCGGTGCGGCGAAGGTTCAATGAGGCGGCCATGGCGACATCGACACGCACGTCGTCTCGGGACAGACGAGCCGATCAGAGTGACGCGCCCGCATGACGCGGGTTGGTCCTGGTCGGGAACGTGCTCGCAGCAGTTCGACGACCCCGGTGCTCGAGCGCCGACCGCACCGAGGTCGCGACCTCGTCCGCGCTGTCGGAGTCCCTTGCGATGGTTCCGTCCAGCTGAGGACGCTCGGCGCTGACGAGGTCGCCTGAGGTCATCACCAGCGTCGCCATCTGGGGCTGCAGCCGAGCGGCCGACGAGAGCACCTGCAGGAGCTGAAGGTTCAGCGGCGCCTCATCGAAGAGCAGGACGTCGTACCGAATCGCCGACAGCGCCAGGACACCTGCCTCGGCAGAGTCGACCACGTCGACGACGAACCCTCCGCACTCGAGCAGCCGCGCCATGTGCTCACGAGCGCCTCGGTCTTCGCTGATGGTCAGGACGTTCGGGGTGCGCGTCATGGACGAGAGGTGGTCGGGATCGACCAGAAGTGATCAGGAAAAACGAGAGGTGGCTTTCATAGACAAAGAAGGTTGCCGGCGCAGACGAAAATGGCTCACACCATCGACGATCTTGCCGCGCCGATGAAGGTTTCGCGGCACCACGAAGCGGCGATTGTGCGACAGCACCGCACGAGCACCTACAGCAGGGCCGGCTCCCTCTTCTCGTGCGCAAGCAACCACCGCTTCCTGGGCAGTCCGCCGCCGTAGCCCGTGAGCGAGCCGTTCGCGCCGATGACGCGATGACAGGGAATGATGATGCTGATGGGGTTGCTGCCGTTCGCGGCTCCCACGGCTCGCACCGCCTTCGGGTTGCCGAGCTCTCGGGCGACCCGGGCGTACGACCACGTCACGCCAAAGGGGATGCGCTTCAGCACCTGCCACACCGAGGTCTGGAAATCGGTGCCGCGCGGCGCGACGGGAACGTCAAAGCGCGCTCTTCGCCCAGCGAAGTACTCATCGAGCTGCGCGCTCACCTTCGCGAGCAGCGGGGTGCGCCGCTTCTCTCCAGCGGCGCTGAACGCGTCGGCCCGGTGCACTTCCATGAAGAGCCCGACGAGCGCATCGTCGTTCGCGATGAGCGTGAGTTCTCCGACGGGGCTGGACCGCGTCCAACGAGCCAACGAGTGGGTGGGGGTCATGTCGCGCGCTCGGGGTGAGACCACTTGTGAAGGGTAGCGGCGGCGCGCCACGGCAGCCATGGCTGCGGCCGGGTCGAAGAACGTGCAGGCGCCACGACGTGGCGTGCGCGTTCGGTCACGGGTGTCGGCTTCGAGGGTCACCCCACTGACTGACCGACTCGGCCGAACACCGTCTGGTCATCTTCAGCCCTGGGCGCAGCGTCGTTCAGGCGCGCGTCAGCAATCGCTGAATGACCGCAGCCAGCACCGGCGCACACGACACGCGCTCGAGCGGGAACGTGAGGTTCGCAGGCATCGGTACGCTGTCACTCACCACCACCCGCGCCAGCGGCACCTTCGCGAGCCGCTCGTTCGCCGGGCCCACGAAGAGTCCGTGCGACGCGACGACGGTCACCGGACCCTCTGCGCCTTCGTCGAGCACCGCCTGGGCCGCGGCCGCGAGCGTGCCTCCGGTGCTGATCATGTCGTCGACCAGCACGGGGTGTCTGCCCTTCACGTCACCCACCACGCCCTGGGCTTCGACGTCACGGCCCGAGAGCCGCTGCTTGTGTACGACCGCCACGGGCAACCCGAGCGGCCTCGCGAACGCTTCGGCCCGCTTCACCGCGCCGAGGTCCGGAGAAACGACGACCGCGTTCTCCGGCAGTCGCGACCTCAGGTACTCCGTGAGCGCGGGAATGGCCGAGGCGTGCTCCACCGGCAACGGGAAGCAGCCCTCGACCGCGCGCGAGTGCAGGTCCATGCAGATGAGCCGCTCCAGGTGCGACGCGCCGAGCAGGTCGGCCACCACGCGAGCGCCCAGGGGCTCCCGGCCCGCGTCGCGGCGGTCCTGCCGCGCATAGCCGAGGTACGGCACCACGGCGGTCACGCTCGCGGCGCCAGAGCGGTAGCAGGCGTCGGCGATGAGCGAGAGCTCGAGCAGGTGTTCACCCACCGGCGCGTGCAGCGACTGGAGCACGAAGACCTCGGCGCCGCGCACCCGCTCCTCGAGGTCGACGTCGAGCTCTCCGTCGGGGAACCGCTCGATGGTGCAGCGGGACAGCGGAAGGCCCATCGCTGTGGCGACGTCAGCAGCGAGGACGGGGTGTGAAGAGCCAGCCAGGAGAACGCAGCGCATCGTCGTGAGGTTGTGACACAGCGACGCGCCCCGGGTAAGCCAAAGGCCGAGACATGTCCGCTCCCGTGGCCGGCCGGTACCATCTGATCAAGAAGCTCGCCGCGGGCGGCATGGCCGAGGTCTTCCTCGCCAGACAGCAGGGCAAGAAGGGCTTCGAGAAGCTGGTCTGCCTCAAGCGCATTCTGCCCGGCTACGCCGACAACCCCGACTTCGTGCGCATGTTCGTCGACGAAGCGCGCGTGGCGGCCGACCTGCGGCACCCGAACCTGGTGAGCGTCTTCGACGCGGGCGAAGACGAAGGCTCGTGGTTCATCGTGATGGAGTACCTCGAGGGCCACGACGTCGCGTCCATCATCCGCCAGGCGCACGCGCGAGGGGCCGAGGTGCCGGTCGCCCTGGCGCTGCAGGTGGTGGCCGACGCCGCGCGAGGCCTGCACGCAGCGCACGTCAAGACCGACCTCGCTGGGCGAGCGATGCAGATTGTCCACCGCGACGTCTCACCGCAGAACCTCTTCGTCACCAATGACGGCATCACCAAGGTGCTCGACTTCGGCGTGGCCCGCTCGGCGCACGGCAGCTCGAAGACCGAGGTCGGCATCGTCAAGGGCAAGCTCGGCTACGTGTCGCCCGAGCAGCTCGAGAGCATCGAGCTCGACGGGCGCTCGGACCTGTATTCGCTGGGCGTGGTGTTGTGGGAGCTGGTGGTGCTCGAGCGACTGTTCGCCCGGGCGAGCGACGCCGAGGTGCTGCGAGCCATCATCGAGGGCCGGGTGCCGGCGCCGTCGACGAAGCGCAAGGGCCTGCCGAAGGACCTCGACGCGCTGGTGCTCAAGGCGCTCGCGCTCGACCGCGACAAGCGCTTCCCCAGCTGCGAGGCGTTCGCCACCGCGCTGGAGGACTTCCTCGTCGAGCTCAAGACGCCGTCCTCACCGTCCCGCCTCACGCGCTGGCTCGGCAGCCTCTTCGATGGGCCACCGACGGCCGTGCCGGCTGCGCCGCCCCTGCGTGACGAGAAGACGAAGACGCGAAAGGTGAGGGCCGGCGAGCGGAAGAAGGAGCCGATCCTCGAGAAGGCCGACGACTTCCTCGGGGCGGTGGAGCAGTTCCTGGGTCGCGCGTCGAAGCGCAAGACGAACCTCGTGCCTGCCGAAGGGCCCTTCATCGGCCGCGAGAACGACTTGAAGGCCCTCGAGGCGACGTACGACGAAGGCGCGCGACTGGTGACGCTGGTGGGCTTCGGCGGCATGGGCAAGACGCGGCTCGCGCAACAGTTCGCGGCCTCGCAGCTGCCCCGGTACGAGGCCGACGGTGGCGTCTGGTTCATCGACCTCGCCGAGTGCCGCTCCCTCGAGCAGGTCTCCAAGGCCGTCGCGCAGGCGCTCGACGTGCAGATGCCGATGAACGCCTCGTCGAACGCGACGATGACGCACGCCTCGCGCACGCTGAAGTCCCTGGGCCGCGCGCTGGTGGTGCTGGACAACTTCGAGCAGCTCGTGACGCTCGGCCCTGACTCGGTCGGCGTGTGGCTGGAGCGCGCGCCGGACCTGAAGCTGCTCGTCACCAGTCGTGAGGCGCTCTCGCTCGCCGACGAGGTGGTGCAACCGCTCGAGCCGCTGCCGGTCGGCGGCGTGGAGTCGGCCGCGATGCAGCTGTTCAGCGCGCACGCCGCGAGGGTGCGGCCCCGCGCGCTGACGCGGACCGAGCTCGAAGACGTGGCCATCATCTGCGAGCGCCTCGAAGGACACCCCCTCGCGCTCGAGCTCGCAGCGTCGCGCCTCTCGGAGCTGTCGGTTCGCGAAGTGAAGGACCGGCTGCGCGAGCGCTTCGACCTGCTGGGAGGCCGCGCACGCCAGGCGACCCGGCACGCGACGCTGTGGAACACCATCGACTGGTCGTGGCAGCTGTTGACCGCCGCCGAGCAGCAGGCGCTCTCGCAGCTCTCGGTGTTCCGCGGCGGCTTCACCGTCGAAGCTGCGAGCGCCGTCATCGACGTGAGCGGCCACAAGGGCCCCACCGACCCCATCGACCTGCTGCGCGCGCTGCACCGCAAGTCCCTGGTGCGCTACTTCGCGGTGCCGGCGCTACCCAGGGAGCTCCGGCTCGGGCTGCTCGAGTCGATTCACGAGTTCGCAGCCGAGAAGCTGGTGGCCTCGGATGACGCGCCGCGCGCGAGGCACCGCCACGCGAAACACTGCCTGCAGGTCGGCCGGGCCTGGGCGACGGCGGTGGCGAACGGCACCTCGCTCGACGCGTTGACGCACCTCGAGGTCGAGCGCGAGAACCTCACCGAGGTGTTCGACCGCGCGCTGTCGACGATGCCGCCGACCCAGGCCACCGCGACGACGGCGCTGGGCGCCCTCGAGGCGCTCGAGCCCGTCTTCCTCCGGAAGGGCCCGTTCTCGTCTCACCTGGCGCTGCTCGACGACGCGCTCACGGTGGCGCGCAACGTCGGCGTGAAGATGCCCATCATCGCGCGGGCGATGCAGCAGCGAGGCAACCTGCAGCGCACGCTCGGCCGGCCCGCGCTCGCGGTCGACGAGCTGTCACGCGCCATGACCATCATCGAGTCGGCGGGAGAGCGCGCGCTCGAGGGCCGCATTCGTCGCGACCTCGCGGTGGCCCGGTTCGTCTCAGGCGACGTCGAGTCGGCGCGGGACTGGCTGGTGAGCGCGTTGTCGGCCGCCCGCTCGAGCAAAGACGACGCGCTCGCGCTGCAGACGCTCTCGTCGCTCGCCATCGTGCAGGTCGCGATGGGCGAGCTCGATGAAGCAGCGCTGTGCTGCGACGAAGGGCTGCCGCTCGCGCGCAAACGGGGCGACTCGACGACCGAGGCGCGGCTGCTCGGCTCGCTCGGCACCATCTACCAGGAGCAGGAGAAGCTCGACCTCGCCCTCACCTTCTTCTCCGAGGCCGTCGCGCGGGCCAGCGCGGTTCGCGACGTGCGCCTCGAGGGCTACTTCACGGGCAAGCGCGCGGGCGTCTTGCTCGCGCTTGGAGAGCTCGACGCTGCAGAGGCGCCGCTCGTGGCCGCCATCACCCACCTCGCCGAGGTCGGAGACCTGCGGCACGAGGGGCTCTTCCTCACCTACCTCGCGGCCGTGCAGATGCAGCGCGGGCACTTCTCGCAGGCGCGAGTGACGTTGTCGGCGGCCGAGGCGCGTCTGGAAGCGGTGAAGGATCCACTCTCGCTGACCGCCCTGGCGTTGCGGCGCATGCACGTCGAGGTCGCCGCGAAAGACGCCGGACCGAAGGAGGCGCGCGCGCTGCTCAGTGACGTCCGCGCCGCGCGTGGCAGCCGACGCGCCCGCACCTCGCAGAGTGAAGAGGTGCGCATCGCCGCCCGCGCCCTCGAAGCCGCGCTCGAGCGCTGAGTTCGTTCGGGCTGAGGCGTTCGCGCAGCGCTCGACGGGAATGCCGCGCTGGTGCGACCCCTCGTCCCACTGGTGGCACCTGCGAAGACGCTCACGAGCGTCGTGAACTCACCCCGCCGTCACTTCGGGTAGCCGGCGATCTTCCCGGCCGCGAGGTCGGCGCCGAACTGCATCACAAAGTCGATCTGGTCCGGCACCTTGAGCCCGAAGGCCCTGGCCTCGGCGAGCGCCTTCTCGGGCGGCCACTTCTCCACGGCCATTCGGTAACACGCGACCGCGACCCCGGTGCGGCCCTTGCCGGCCTGACAGTGCACGTACACGGGCATGTTCGCGGGCTTCGTCGTGAAGTCGAGGAACTGCTTCATCTGCGCCGACGATCTCCTTCGCGTCGGCCTTGACGTCCTTCGCGAACTCCTTGAGGCCGGCCTTGATTCGGCTGGCGGTGGAGGGCCTGGCAGTGGTGAGGCGAGCGGCCATGAGAACGGCTCCCTCGAGAGGCCGAGACTCTCGTTCATTCGATTGCCTTCGCACAATCGCCTTGGTTGGAGTCGCGACGCAGCGTTTGCGCCCCTGTGGCTCGGTCCCCGACGGAGACGACGTGGCTCGCGCGGTGCAAGGGCCAGAGGCACCATGAGCCCTGCGCACCTCGAGTTCTTTCAAGCGCACGTGCACCCGCTCCTGCTGTTGTTCGGGCTGGCGGCGTTTCCACGCATCACGTTGCTCTTCGTCGGAGGGCCGTTCGCAGCGCTGCACTGGCTCGGCTGGGTCTTCGCGCCGCACCTGCTCGTCGCCATTCTCGCGACCAGCCGCTACTGGGACACGAACCCGTTCTTGTGCGTCATCGCGTGGTTCATCGCGTTCGCAGGGACCGGAGGAGAAGGAGCGGGGGCCCGTCGCGGCATGCGGTGGCGCCGGTCACGTCGGAGCAGCGACGCGTGACGCCTCAGCGCATTGGCAAGACCAGGTCGACCACGAGCAGACCTGTCACGGACGCATCAGGGAACGCGTCGACCGGTCGCCAGCGGGCTGGAAGGTGATGGCTCGCGTGCTGCGCTGACGGCTCACGGCGTCAGCCGCTGGCTCAACCACGTCGCGCCGACCTTTCGGAACGACGCGCGCTGATGAGGCGGTCCGAGCACCAACCAGTCCACCTCGGCGACCGCGAGGGACACCACAACGAAATTTGGAGGGAGCACCCCGGGCGTCGCGACCGGCGCAGCGTCGACGAGGATTCGACCTGGCGCGGCGCCGAAGAAGGGCGTGCGCTCGTCGGGGGGCAGGCGCTCCCACAACGCCACGCGGAGCGTGTCCCACGGCGCGACAGCATGCGCTCCGTGAACGGTCGCGAGCCCGCTCAGCCTGAACTGCTGCCGCGTCGACTCGAACCACGCCAGCATCGACAGGTGCGGGGAATGCGAGTCGAGGTGGTCGACCTTCCGCGAGCGGCCATCGGTGAAGAAGTACGGCGTCCCATCACCCAGCAGGCCGCGAAGCACGACCGTGCGCAGCGAGGGCACACCATCGGCAGACACCGTCGCCACCTGGACGCGCGGGTTCGGCCGGTCGCTGGCCATCGCCTCATCGAAGCCTGGAAACCATGGAGGAGCGATCGTCACGTGCGAACGAGTCTAGCCACGAGCGCCATTGGCGACCTCCCCATCGAGCATGCGCGCCACCGTTGAGGGTGTCGTCTGCGTCACGCGGGCGCTTCCGACGACTCAGCTGATGCGACGCGCGATGAGGCGCAGCACCGGCTGAGGCCGCTCGAGGCTCCAGTGATGAGCGCGCGCTGGACAGGAGCGGTCACTTGATTTCCCCGCACGAGACGTAGAGGGAGAAATCGCGCGCGTCGTGCACGTTGATGGCGAACGTGCCCTTCAGCAGGGCGTCGAGGGCGAGGGGAACCTCGGTGGTCGACGTGAAGTGGCCCGCCGCGGCGGGGTTCGGATTGAGGTTATTGAGGCCGACTTCGATGGCGCCAATCTCGCCGCAGCGCCCCTTGTGCACGTGCGCGGCGACCGGGCGCGGGTCGTTCCCCGGAAGAATGTCGAGCTCGACGCGCGTGCTCACTCCCGAGAGCGGCGTCAGCAACGCGAAGCCGCTCTGCCCCGAGTTGTTCTCGGCGTTCATCACCACGCGATGCGCGGCCGGCCCGCAGGCTGACGAGAAGACGACGAGGGAGACGAGCACGAGGCGGGGCATGCGGGCGTCATAGCTGCACGGGGCAGGCGAATCGACCACCACGCGGTGCTCCAGCTCCTGGACGACGAGAACGCGCGCCGGGACGGCCTGCCTGGGCTGCGCGCAACCGGCGTTCGCGGCGATGGCGTGCCACGAACGCTCTGAGCCTTCGTCGAACCATGAGACAATGCCGCGCGTGGAGCTGACCGCACTCGATGGACTGGTGTTGGTGCCTCGTTCATCGCGTCGGCGGCGGTGGGGCTCTTCTTCGCGCGTCGCGCGAGTCGCTCGGTCGCCGAGTACTTCACGGCGGGCCGCTCGCTCCCCTGGTGGCTGTCGGGCACCTCGATGGTGGCGACGACGTTCCTCACGAAGCCCGAGCCCTGGTGGTGAAGGTGACGCCGGCCAACGAGGCACCGGAGCGGTCCCCTCGATGACCTCGCTCCTGACGTTGCTGCTCACCGCCGCGCCGTGGGACTCGCCGACCGCTGGCGCGAACCTGTTCAACGAAGTCGAGACCGCCGAGCGCCTGCAGGCGGCCGCCGCAGCGGGCTTTCGCGTCGTTCGAATCGCTCCGGACAAGTGGCACGGCGCGGGGCGTGACTTCCTGCTGGGCAACGCCGACGACTATCGCGGGCTGCCGCCTGAGGACTTGAAGCGACTGCGCGTGGTGCTCGACCAGGCCCACGCCGTCGGCCTGAAGGTCGTGCTCACGATGCTGTCGCTGCCGGGCTGTCGATGGAAACAGCACCACGGCAACGAGAACGACTTCCGGCTCTACCTCGAGCCGAAGTTCCAGGCGCAGGCGCGCACCTTCTGGCGCGACGTCGCCGAGGTGCTGCACGGGCACCCGGCCCTCGCGGGCTACAACCTGCTCAACGAGCCGAGGCCAGAACGCGACGCACGCACCCGGACCTTCGACCTGAACGCGCTCTACCGCAGCCTCGTGCAGGGCATTCGGGAGGTCGACGCGACGACGCCCATCATCCTCGACGGCTCCGACGACGCGTCTGCAGACGGGCTGTCGCGGCTCACGGCGCTCGAGGACGCCAACGTGCTCTATGCGTTCCACTTCTACGAGCCGTGGCCGTACATCGACCACACCACGAAGGGCCGCTTCCGCTACCCGGGTGAGGTCGAGGGTACGACGTGGAATGTCGAGCAGGTGCGGCGTGCGATGGCCCGGGTGGTGGAGTGGCAGAAGAAGAACGCGGTGCCGGCCTCACGAATCTGGCTCGAGGAGTTCGGCGTGCCGCGCACCAAGCCCGGCGCCGCAGCGTGGCTGCGCGACGTCCTGCTCGTGGCGAATGAGCAACGCTGGCACTGGGCTGTCTACAGCTTCCGCGAGGACACCTGGGATGCGATGGACTACGAGCTTGGCGAGCGGCCTCCCAGCGCGGCGTACTGGCAGGCCAGGGAACGTGGAGAGAAAGCGGTGATCGAGCGAAAGCCGAACGCCCTGTGGAAGGTGATTCTCGAACACGCCCGGTTTCGCGCGCTTCCCTGATGGCGTGTACGGTGTCGGTGCATGCCTGGAATTCGCGCCTCCCTGAACGAAATCCCCCTCTTCGCGAGCCTGACTTCAGGCGAGCTCGACGCGCTCTTTGACGTGTCCGACGTGCGAGCGCTCGCCGCCGCAGAGGTCCTCTTCACCGAAGGCGACCCGGCCGACGCGCTGTGGGTGGTGCTGCGGGGCGACGTGGAGGTCTCGAAGGCGACGGTCGTGCTCGCAGAGGTCGGGCCGGGAGCTGCCCTCGGGGAGCTGAGCCTGTTCCTGTCGAGGTCGAAGCGGTCGGCCACCGCGCGTGCCCTTTGCCCCGCCTCGGCGCTCCGCATTCCAGCCAACGCGCTTCGGAAGCTGACGGCCGCGAGCGACCTCGCAGCGTTGAAGCTGGTGAACAACCTCGCTCACCAGATGGCCGAGCGGTTGTCTGCGCTGAACGAACGACTCCTCTCGAAGAACAAGGGGCTGACGGTCGCGCGGTCGGAGCTGCGACGGCTCGTGTTCTGATTCACCAGCCCGAGGTCCCCGCGCTCCCCTTGAACGGGCCGACGAGGTTCCGCGTCACCCAGCCGCCGTAGAACCCGCCGGGCTGCGGCGTCACCTGCTCCTCGTCGACGAAGCACGCGTCCATGGGCCCGGCGTAGAACGCCACGCACCCCGCCAGCGCGGCGAAGGCGGCAGACGGGCGCTCGTACGTCCACGCGACGCGCTCGAGATGGCGACCTCCGGCGACGACGTCGAAGTACGTCGCGACGCCCTTCCACTCGCAGAAGCTCTGGCCCGCCGCAGGAACGAGCGCCGACGGGAGGATGTCGCCGCGCGGCAAGTAGTAGGTCGGTGGATGAGACGTCTCGAGGACTCGAAGGCCAGCGCGGGAGTCGGCGATCGTCACGCCGCCAAGGACGACGCGCAGTCGCTCAGCGACGGGTTCGAGCCGAGGCGGGCGGGGGTAGTCCCAGACACGTTCGATGTTCATCTGGCCTGCCTAACGACCCGCCGGCGCGCCGACCACCTCACGACGAGCGGCGCGGCTGACCTCTGCGTGGTTGCGCTACTCGAGGACCCAGCCGGTGATGACCTGCGGCGCCGTCGACGTGCCGCCAAAATAGAAGCCGCCGGCCCACTTGAACGCAGTCGTCGACGAGCCCGCACATCGCCTCGGGTGCTCGACCTGCACGTCGATGACGCGCCCGCGAATCGTCCCCGAGATACGAAACAGGTACCGGCTGGAGTTGGGGCCGCCGATGGACAACTCGTAGCGCAGCGGGCTCTCGGCGCGCAGGTCGGCCTCGTCGAGGGTGACGATGCCCCGTGCCGGAAAGAGGTGAACGCCGGCGTTGTTCGCGTAGTGCGCCAGCTCGAGCACGTTGGGCACGAGGTCGAGCCTCCATCGCCACGCGAACATGAAGCCGTCTCGCGCGAGGTCGAGCTGCCCACAGTCGGACAAGCCGGGGAGCTTGTTCCAGTCGAGCTGGTCATCCGGCTGCACCGGGTTGGTGATGCGGTACATCGCCGAAGCGTCAAAGATGAAGTCGGAGGCGCGGCTCGACACCGAAACGAGGCCAGCGAGCGGCAGCCGGGGCGACCCGTTGCGCGTCACGGTGGAGGCATGGCCGCCGATGGGGATGACGGCCTTCGCCCAGCCCGGGTGCCCTGACACGCCACCATCGAGTGGGCCTCCTGCGTCCACGACGAGTCCGGCATCGACCACGACTCCGGCGTCCAGGAACGCGGCGTCGGGTTCACCGGCATCGAGCACCACGCCAGCGTCGGGCGTGCCCGCATCGAGACCTCCAGCGTCCGCGCCCGCGTCGGTCGACTCCGCGCCGCCGTCGACCGGCTCACCACCGCTGATGCCCACGTCGTACTCGAGCGTCGGTGCGCCGCCACAGGCCACGAGCAGACACGCGAACGCGACGCCGATGACGTGCTTCATGCGCGCTTCCTCGCACGCGAGCGCCCATCACGCGCAGCACACGACGAGAACGATGCCGAGCGCTATGGAACCGGCGCTGGCGATGCGCCGTACGTGATGGAAGAACCCACCCTGAGGGCCCATGAAATACATCGTGAAGCAGAAGCTGTTCTCGTTCGGTGACGACTTCGCCATCAAAGACGAAGCCGGCCATGAGGCGTTCTCGGTCGACGGCAAGGCCTTCACGATTCTGCGCGAGAAGCTCGCGTTCCTCGACGCGAAGAAGAACGAGGTCGCCTTCATTCGCGAGAAGCTCATCGCGCTCACGCCGTCGTACGAGATTCTTCGCGACGGCGAGGTCGCGGCCGTCGTGAAGAAGGACCTCATCAATTTCTTCCGTGTCGGCTTCACCGTCGACGTACCGGGCCCCGACGATCTCGAGGCCACCGGCAGCCTGCTCGACCACGAGTACACGTTCCGGCGCGGCTCGAAGGTCGTCGCCGAGGTCTCGAAGAGGTGGTTCTCGTTCACCGACACCTACGGCGTCGACGTCGCGGCAGGTGAAGACGCGGTGCTGGTGTTGGCGAGCACGGTCGTCATCGACATGATCTGTCACCCCGACGAGAAGAAGCTCAAACCGAAGGCGTGACGTTCAGTCGGGATCGTTCCTGGGCGCCTTGGGCTTTCTCCGCGACGGTCTCGGCGAATCAGGCTCGGCCTCTCGCTGGGGAGCGCTCGCTGACCCACCGCGCACCTCGACGTCCGGGTCGACCTCTTCGTTCCCCATGTTCAGGAAGTACTTCTTGAGGTGGTAGGCGGTGCGGTCCCACGCGAAGCGCGCTTCGTCGTCGAACTCTTCGGGCGCAGGTTCCCACGTGCTGACGGCGATGGGCTGGCCCTCCTCGAAGATGACCAACTCCTTCACGTGGTCGACGAGCGCGCGGCCTTCCTTGATGAGGTTCAGCGCCTCGATCTCGGTGATCTCGTCTTTGCCCACCGCACGCAGCACGCCGCAGACGTACCGTGAACACGTCGCTGGCCGGTCGTCGTACGCGCTGCAGCCCTTGCCCGTGTGGAGCACGCACGGCTCGTCGAAAGTGTCCTGGCCCTTGCGCTCCTTGAGCTTGAGCTGCGGGTACTTCGCGAGCTTCGGCATGTCGTCGGGGACGAGCGTGACGTAGTTGAACAACGTCCCGTTGCAGCACATGCCGCAGGCTTCACAGAGGTCGATCAGAACGGGCTCCGGGCGAAGAGACGCCTCGAAGGGAGCGCCGACGCCTCCCCTACCTCACATCCGGACGCGCTGGTGGGCCTTCAACACTGCGCTCGGGTAGACGACGCCGCGCCACTGGATGCCGCCGATGCGATGGCCGACGACGCCCGAGCGGAGCGACATCCACGCGGTGCCGAAGAAGCCGATGGGCCAGCAGAGCGCCGGCAACAGCGAACGACCCGTCGCCCGGGCCGCCAGCACCGTCGCGAGCGTCATGCAGAGCGCGCCCCCGAGCGGAATGAGCCGGAGCGTCGGATGAACGGGCAACGTCACCGCGAGCAGGGACAGTGGCAACCACGCGGCGAGGGCGGCGACCCCGATGGCCCGCCAGAGCGAGAACCCCGCCACGATGGCGAACAGGTTCTTCTGCATCAGCCGGGTCATCTCGCCGAACGACGAGTACCACTCGAGGGTCACCTCACCGCGACCGTTGATGATGTCGCAGGTGCCGCCGTGTGACTTGATCATCAGCGCCAGCCCGAAGTCGTCGGCCACCTCGAGGCGCAACCACGAGAAGCCCGGTGTCTTCGCGAAGGCGGAGCGGCGCACGAGAATGAAGGCTCCGGTCGCGGCGACGTGGCGTGACTTCGGGGCTCTCACCGTTCGCAGCCGGCCGTTGCCGCTCAAGAGCGCGAGCGAGACGTCGAACACCGCGTCGCCGATGAAGCCGCAGGTGGCGATCTGCGGCACGACGGACAAGCAGTCGACCCGCTCCGCGTCGGCGTAGCTGATGGCGCGCTTGAGCGCCTGCCCCGAGAGGTGCGCGTCGGCGTCCATGAAGAGCAACCAGTCGCCGGTGGCCTGCGCGACGCCTTTCTCCAGCGCATTGAGCTTGCCGAGCCAACCGTCGGGCAGCTCGGTGAGATGCAGCACGGTGAGGCGGTCGTGCGTCTTCGCCAGCGCGTCGAGCAGCGCGCCCGTCGAGTCGGTGGACCGGTCATCGACGGCCACCACGCGCACGTCGGGGTAGTCGAGCGCCAGCATGCTCGCCACCGCGCTCTGCACGTGTTTCTCCTCGTTGCAGGCGGGCGAGACGATGGTGAGCGAGGGCCAGCGCTCGCGTTCGGGGCATGGCACGCGGCCCAGGAGCGGCAGCCGCACCAGCCCCGATATCGTCGACGCGAGCACCACGACCGCTGCGAGCGCGGGGACGAGGGCGATGAGGAGGAACACGAGCGTCACCGCCTCAGAGCCTACGCCGAACCCGTCAGGGCCGGGTGCTGACCCGGTGTCTCACAGCCCCAGCGCGCCGACGGCCAGCCCGGTCGCCGCGATGGCGAGCCCGGCCGCGACGTCACCCACGCCCGCGAGCTTCGGGCTCGAGAACCGCTCGAAGGCGATGCGCCGCGTCCCCACGACGCCGAGGGTCACCAAGCCCAGCATCGTCAGCACGGTCAGCCCACCGAACACGGCGATGACACCGGCGAGCAGGCCGTAGTCGCGCGTCACGCCCGGCGCGAGCAGCAGCGGCACCAGCGCTTCACACGGCCCGAACACCAACACGACGAAGAGCGTCCACGCGGTCACGGCCTTCTTCCTCGCGTCTTCGTGCCGGTGAACGTGCTCGTCGGCGTGCCCGTGGTCGTGGTCGTGGAGCGTCCCGTCGTCGTGGACGTGCGCGTGACGATGCGGCCGCTGCTTCCACAACCGACCGAGCCCGAGCGCGGCGTAGCCGAGGCCGAACGTGATGAGGATGGCGAGGCCCAGCTGCCCACGCAGGGCTTCGAGCGGCGTGAGCTGCTCCACCGCGAGCCCGAGCGCGACCGCGCCCAGCCCGATGACGACGGCTGACGCGATGTGACCGACGCCGCACGCCGCGGTGATGGCCAGCGTTCGTTTCAGCGACCACTTCTGCACGCGCGAGAGCACGACGAAGGGCAGCGCGTGGTCGACGCCGATGGCGGTGTGGACGACGGCGACGCTCGCGGCCAGGCCCAGCAGCACGCCACTTCCGGTCTCGCCCATGCTGCGCTCCTTTCGGTGCGTCTCGACGCCGTCACGACGTCTGAAGACGTGAGGTCGGCCCCAGGCCGAGCCTGCCGAGCTCTTCCACCACCTGAGCGCACAGCTGCGGCACCCTCGCGGCGACCGTCGACGACAGCTCCAGGTCCAGCGTGAGGCGCTTCGGCTCGACGCCCAGCAACAGCACGTGCTTCGGCGCGCGACCCATGAAGGTCAGCGTGGCCAGCAGGTCGGCGATGCCCACCTGATGCGGTGACAACTTCGTCGTGAACGCCGCAGGCACGGCGGCCCCTTCGAGCCGCACCATGCCGCCAGGCTCGAGCCCCGCGGCGACCGCGTCGATGACGATGAGGTGGTCGAGGTCTTCGAGGTCGCCGAGCAGCTCGTTCGTCGACGTGCCGCCATCGACGCAGCGAACGCCTTCGGGAAAGTCCCACCCGTGCTCGAGGGCCGTGACGGTGTGCACGCCCACGCCCTCGTCGCTCATCAGCACGTTGCCGACGCCGAGGATGACGACGTTGGGCGCGCTCATCAGAGCGCCCTGACCTGGACGATGGAGCGCTTCGTGACGTCGGTGAGGTGCACTGCGCACGCGAGGCACGGGTCGAACGAGTGAATGGTGCGCAACACCTCGAGCGGGCGCTCAGGGTCGGCGAGCGGCGTGTCGAGGAGCGACGCCTCGTACGGGCCCGCCTGGTCCTTGTCGTTGCGCGGCGCCGCGTTCCACGTCGTCGGCACCACGGCCTGGTAGTTCTTGATGAGGCCGTTCTCGATGACGATCCAGTGCGAGAGCAGGCCGCGAGGCGCTTCGTGGAAGCCGAAGCCCGAGATCTCACCTTTGGGAAACTCCGGCTTCGCGAACGTCGAGACGTCACCCGTCGCGATGTTGTCGATGAGCAGCTTCCACTGCTGCTCGAGGATCTCGACGTTGCGCTGGCACATCACCGCGCGCGCCGCGTGCCGGCCGAGCGTGGAGTGCAGGCCTTCGAGCGGCACCTTCACCTTCCCGACGGTGTCGATGAGGCCGAGCAGCCGCGTGAGGTGCTTGAGGGTCTCTTCGTCTTTCGTCGCGACCGCCATCAACACGCGCGCGAGCGGGCCGACCTGCGCTGGCTCTCCGTTGAACGTCGGCGACTTCACCCACGAGTACTTCGCCTTGTCCTGGAAGTCCGTGTACTCGGCGTTCGTCTCGCCCTTGTACGGGTGGAGCGGGCCTTTGTCCTGGTACCACGAGTGCTTCGCGCTCTCGGCCACCGCGTCACGGAAGGACTCGTCGCCGAACTTCACGATGGGCTTGAAGGTCTCGAGCTTGCCGCCGGAGATGTAGCCGCCGTTGGTGACGAACTTCGTGCCCTTCTCGTCGAGCGGGAAGTCGGGCGCGGCGAGGTAGTTGGTGACGCCTTTCCCGATGGTGGTCCACTCCGGGTAGAAGGCCGCCACGGCCGCGACGTCGACCAGGTACCCGTTCTGGACGAAGTCCTTCACCGCCTCGATGTACTCCTTGATGGCGAGCAGCCGCTCCACCGAGAGCACCGACTGGCTGTTGAGCGAGATGGCGTTCGACACGCCGCCGACCGCCACGTTCTGGATGTGCGGCGTCTTGCTCCCGAGGATGGCGACGATCTTGTTCGCCTTGCGCTGCACGTCGAGCGCCTGCAGGTAGTGGGCGACGGCCAGCATGTTCACCTCGGGGGGCAGCTTCATCGCCGGGTGGCCCCAGTAGCCGTTCGCGAAGATGCCCAGCTGCCCGCTCTCGACGAGGGTCTTGAGCTTCGCGTGCACCGCGGTGAGCTCGTTCTTCCCGTTGCCGGGCCAGCTCGACAGGCTCTCGCCCAGCTGCGACGCCTTCACCGGGTCGGCCTTCAGCGCGCTGGTGACGTCGACCCAGTCGAGCGCGCTCAGGTGGTAGAAGTGGACGATCTCGTCGTGCACCGCGTGCGCGGCGATCATCAGGTTGCGAATGTACTGAGCGTTCTTCGGCACCCCGAGGTCGAGCGCGTTCTCGACGGCGCGCACCGAGGCGATGGCGTGCACCGTCGTGCAGACGCCGCAGAAGCGCTGGGTGATGGCCCACGCATCGCGAGGGTCGCGGCCCAGCAGAATCTGCTCCACGCCACGCCACATGGTGCCAGACGCCCACGCCGCGCTGACCTTGTTGTCGTCGCCCACCTCGCAGTCGATGCGAAGGTGACCTTCGATGCGGGTGATGGGGTCGATCGTGATGCGCTTACTCATGGGGCGCTCCTCATGGCCGGCTGATGCGCCGGAAGAATCGGCAAGAGTCGAATCGCCAGGATGATGGCGAGCACTTCGAACGCGATGAGGCCGACCGTGACCGTCAACTCCCCGAGCGACGGGAAGTAGTGCCAGCCAGCGCCCGTCTGGTACGCGACGAGGAACGCCGAGAGCCGATAGACGATGCCGCCGAGGGCCATCGCCATCGCGCCGAGGAACACGCGGCGGGCCTGCATGCGGCGCGCCTTCGTCGCCAGCAGCCACAGCGGCGCCGCGAAGAGGAGGTTCTCGATCCAGAACATCAGCGCCGGCAGCGAGGGCTCGAACGCCCGGCCCAGCGCGCCGCGCCAGAGGAGGTCGCCGATGCGCACCACCAGGAACAGCACCATCAGCACGCGACCGACCTGCAGCAGCTTGGCGAGAATCTCTTTCTCGAAGGGCCGGTTGAGCCCCACCGACGAGATGGCGCCTTCGATGGTGACGGCCGCGTAGCCCATGCCGATGGTCGAGCTGAGGAAGAGAATCGGCAGCAGGTTCGACTGGTAGAGCGGGTGCACCTGCGGGCCGAACACCACCAGCAGCGTGCCGAGCGACGACTGGTGCATCATCGGCAGCAGCACGCCGATGGCGACGAAGATGAACAGCAACCGGTTCACCTTCTTGCGCGCGTTCTCCCAGCCCAGGCGCTCGAGTACGACGGGCATCAGCTCGAGCATGATGACGAGGATGTAGGCGGTGATGCAGACGGCGACCTCGAACAGCACCGAGTTCACCTGCGCGTATTTCGGCCAGAAGATGTGCCAGAAGTCCCACCAGCGGCCGAGGTCGAAGAACACCGAGATGCCGGCCTGCAGGTAGCCGAGCAGCGACGCCACCAGGGCGGGCCGGATCAGCGGGTGGTACTCGCCGCGGTTCAAGATGGAGACGAGCAGCGCGGTCGCGAAGCCACCACCGGCGAGCGCCGAGCCCGTCACCACGTCCCACGCGATCCATAAGCCCCAGGGGTAGCCCTGGTTCATGTTGGTGGTGGCGCCGAGGCCGTAGACGAGGCGCACGCCGATGACCGCCACCATCGCGATGACCATCACCAACAGCGACAACGTCACCGGCGTCACGAGCTTTCCACCGACCGGCACTGCTGGAGCGTGCGCGCTCATGGCGTGCCTCCTTCTGGCCTCTTCGGCTCGTCGGCGGCCCGCATGTTGCGACGCGCTGCCGCGACGAGGATGCCCAGGAACGTCGCCGGCGCGAGGAGCCCGTAATACACGCCGTGCTGAATCGTCTCGGACGTCGCGGCCGGCGCCTGATCAGGCAGCGGCGGCTTGTCGAGCAGGTCGAACGGCACGCCCGAGAGGTGGAGCACCTGCGTTCCGCCAATCTCGTGCTCGCCGTAGACGCGCTCCACGTACTTACCCACCTGACCGACGTAGGTGTCGTTGTCGCCGATTCTCCCGCGCGGGAACGTCGTGGTGGTGCCGGGAGCGAGCGCCCGGCGTCGAGCGATCTCTGCCTTCAGGTCCTTGACCTTGCCGAACAGCGTCGCGCCCGTGGGGCAGACCTCGGCGCACGCCGAGTACTTGCCATCGGCGAACCGGTGTTTGCAGAGCTGGCACTTGCTGATCTGCGGCTTCGGCGTGTCGTACGTGAAGCGCGGCACCCCGAAGGGACACGCGGCGACGCAGTAGCGGCAGCCGATACAGGCCTCGAGGCTGTACGAGACGATGCCGTTGACGGGGTCCTTCGTCATCGCCGAGACGGGACACGCCGAGACACACGACGGGTCTGCGCAGTGGAAGCACGACTGCTTGGTGAACGCGAAGCCGTTCTCGGCCTGGTCTTTGTGCTCTGCGGTGCCGTTGCGGTACGCCTTGATGACGTTGAGCGTGCTGCCCGAAATGTCGAGCGGCGCGTCCCACAGAGCGTTCACCTCTTCGCCGTTCACCTTGAGCGGCGTGAGCTCGGGCGGCATGCCGTTGGCCTCTTTGCAGGCGGGCATGCAGGCGCGACAGCCGATGCACAGGGTGCCGTCGAAGAGCAGGCCGAGCGCCTCTTCGGGCATCTTCTTGTTGGGTCGCGCGTGCGCCACGCCACTCGAGGTCGCCGCCGCGACGCCAGCGGTGGTACCGGCCAGCTTGAGGAAGTTGCGTCGATCGATGCTCATGGCCGCTCCTCGATCAGTCAGGCTTCGTCGCGTCGTCGCGCTTGCCGAGGTTGTCCGCGAGCTTCATGCCCGCGCCGATGGCGAGACCGCCGAGCACGGCCGCTGCGCCAGCGGTGATGATCGTCGCGCCCTGGCCCTGCTCTTCCGCCGGCCGCGCGAACTGGGTCGGCGGCGTCACCGTCTTGAGCACCGCGAGCGCGTGAATCGGCTTGGTGAAGCCGATGCCCTCTTCCGTGCAGCCGATGCACGGGTGGCCCGTGCCGACCGGCCAGCTGCCACCGCCACAGTCGCTGAAGAGAATCGACGGGCAGTTCGCGTAGGTCTCGGGGCCCTTGCAGCCCAGCTTGTAGAGGCACCAGCCCTGGCGGTGGCCGTCGTCGCCGAACTGCTTCGCGAAGCGGCCCGCGTCGAAGTGCGCGCGGCGCTCACAGTTCTCGTGAATGAGCCGGCCATACGCGAACAGCGGGCGGCCCTTCGCGTCGAGGTCGGGCAGCTTCCCGAACGTGAGGAAGTGCACCACCGTCGAGAGGAAGTTGTACGGGTTCGGCGGGCACCCCGGAATCGTGACCACCGGCTTGCCCAGCACCGTGGCGAGCGAGCTCGAGCCGGTCGGGTTCGGCGACGTCGACGGCATGCCACCCCACGACGAACAGCTCCCGATGGCGATGACGGCAGCGGCGTCGGCGGCGCATTCCTTCGCCAGCTCGATGGCCGTCTTCCCGCCGATCTTGCAGTAGATGCCGTTGTCCTTCGTCGGGATGGCGCCCTCGACCACGAGGATGTACCTGCCCTGGTTGGTCTCCATCGCCGTCTTGCGCGCCGCTTCCACCTGGTGCCCGGCCGCGGCGGCGAGCGTCTCGTGGTAGTCGAGGCTGATCAGGTCGAGGATCAGCTTGTCGAGCGTCGGGTGCTCGGAGCGCAGCAGGCTCTCGGTGCAACCCGTGCATTCCTGGAACTGGAGCCAGATGACCGAGGGGCGCTTCGACTGCGTCATCGCGTTCACCACCGCGCCGAGGGCCGATGACGGCAGGCCCATCGACGCGACGAGCGCCGCGGCGAACTTCATGAAGTCGCGACGCGGCACCCCGAAGCGACGCTCGGCGTCCAGAAGGGACTCGCTCTCTTCGTAGGCTTTGGCGACGGGACTCTTCTTCAGCCAGAGATCGATGGCAGTCATGAGCACTCCTCGAGGCCTGCGCGGAATCAAGTCAGGCGCGATTCACGTGCCACGCCAGCCGCTCGGAATCGTTCGACTCACGCGGCGCGCTCAACGATCGCAGCGACTTGATTCAGAGGCAGAACGGAAGAACGCACCGCCTCCACGCAAGTTGTTCTGCAGCCTCCCCGAGTTCCGGTAATTCCTGCCGAACGGCTGGATGACCGACGTCAAGAAGTTCGTACCCACCTGTCCACACAACGACCGCGTTGCGAGGCGAGCGCGAGCCGTGATTAATCCCACCGCGTGATGTCCGAAGTCGCCGAGACGAAACCCCTGGTGCTGGTCGTCGATGACGATGACGACATTCGACGAATGGTACGGTTGGCGCTGCGTCAGCGCTTCGAGGTCATCGAGGCTGCGAACGGGCCCCTCGCCATCGAGCAGGTCCGGCAGCATGACGTCGAGGTGGTCGTCATCGACGTGATGATGCCGGGGATGACCGGCATTCAGGCGATTCCGCTCCTCAAGGAGAACGCGCGCGGTCCGCTCCCCGTGCTGTTGCTCACCGCCCTCGACGACCAGGCGCACCGCAACGCAGGGCTCGAGGCAGGCGCCGACGACTACCTCGGCAAGCCCATCGACCGTCGCGAGCTCGAGCTGCGCGTGCAGCAATTCGTACGCCTGCGCCGGCAGGAGCAGTTGATTCGCCAGCAACTCGAAGAGCTCAGCAGGGTGACGGCGCTGAAGGACGACCTCACGACGCTCCTGGTGCACGACCTTCGCAACCCGCTCACGGCCGTGAAGAGCGCGTTCCAACTGCTCGAACGAAGCGCACGGCCGGCTGACCGCGAGCTGTTCGAGCTGGGGCGGAACTCCCTGGCGCGGGTGATGGAAAGCATCGGAGACCTGCTCAAGGTGCGCATGCTCGAGCAGGGCCAGCTGACGCTCGAGCGAACGCCGGCGCAGCTCGACGTTCTCGCCACGAAGGTGGTCGAGCTGCTTCGAACGGCGGCGCTCGACGGCAAGGTGGACGTGCAGGTGCACACGCGCGGTGACACCTCGATGCCCGTCGACGTGAAGCTGCTGCAGCGGGCGCTCGAGAACCTGCTGATGAACGCGCTCAGGCACACCAGGGAACGCATCGACGTCGAGGTCGTCGGCCACGCGGACCAGCTCGTCGTCTCGGTGTCGGACCGCGGCCCTGGCGTGCCCGACCTCTTGAAGGACGAGCTGTTCGACATGTTCGGCTCGCTCGCGCTCCAGAAAGCCGGTGAGCGCAAGGGCCACGGGCTCGGGCTCTACCTGGTGCGCCTCGTGGCCACCGCGCACGGCGGCAGCGTCGTCGTGCGTGACCGCGAGGGCGGTGGAGCGTCCTTCGTCATCTCGATTCCTCGCTGAGCGGTCGACCCAGCCAAGACGCGCAGCAGGGCAGACCTCGAGGCGCCCTTCCCACGCGCCGGTGAAGCTCGACCCTCATCGGCAGCGTCGTGTGTGGAAGGGGAGTATGAGCCCGGGATGCGCGCTCTCCTTCTTCTCCTGTGCTCGACCGCGGCAGCTGCGGCCCCGACGGTCCAGAGACTCACGCTCGTGACGTCGGCCGGGCCTGTCGGCACGTTGACCACCACCGCCACCGGCACCACCGTCGACGTGGACTGGCGCGTCGACAGCAACGGCCGGGGCCCAAAGCTCAAGGAGCACCTCGAGCTCGGCAAAGACGGGCTCCCGGTGAAATGGGACATCGAGGGCCGCGGCGAAATGGGCGCTCCGGTGAAGGAATCTTTCTCGTTGGAGGGCACTCGGGCGAAGTGGAAGACGCTCGACGACGAGGGTGGAGCGGAATCCAAGGGTGCCGTCTACGCCATCAACAACGGCAGCCCGTGGGCCCTCGGGCTCTATCTCCAGACGATGCTCCGCTCGAAGACCCACGAGGTGTCGCTACTGCCGGGCGGCCGGCTGCGCGCCGAGAAGCTCCGAGAGATTCCGCTCTCGCCAGCGCCGAACGCCGACAAAGCCGTGGCGTGGGCGGTGTGGGGCTGGGACATGGCGCCGACCATCCTGCTTCAAAGGAAGGGCACGTTCGCTGGCGCCCTGTCTCCCAGCTGGGTGTTGGTGGACGAGAAGTACGAGGGCTCGTTCCCGCACCTGTCGACCCTCGCCGGTCAACTGTCGGCCGAGCTGCTCGAGAAGGTCACCGCGAAGGTCGCTCACCCCATCTCCGAGCCGCTGTGGATTACCAACGTGCGCATCTTCGACGCGGCGACTGGCAAGCGCGGCGAGCCGACGAACGTCGTGGTGTTTCGCGAACGCATCGTGGGCCTTCGCAAAGACGACCCACCCGCTGGCGCGCAGGTCGTCGACGGCTCCGGCGGCACCCTGCTTCCCGGGCTCTTCGACTCGCACGCGCACCTCGGCCACTGGGACGGCCCGCTCAGCATCGCGACCGGCGTGACGTTCGGCCGAGACCCGGGCAACGACAACGAGATGCAGCTCGCGCTCGAGCAGAAGGTGGCCGCGGGGACGTTGATGGGCCCGCGCACGGTGAAGTCCGGGTTCCTCGAGGGGGAGTCGCCCTACTCCGCGCGCCTGGGCTTCGTCGTCAACTCGCTGGAGCAGGGCCTCGAGAAGGTGCGCTGGTACGCCGACCACGGGTACTGGGGTCTCAAGATCTACAACTCGATGACTCCGGACTGGGTCGCGCCGCTGGCGCAAGAAGCGCATCGGCTCGGCCTTCACGTCTCGGGGCACGTGCCGGCGTTCATGACGAGCGAGCGCGCGGTGCGCGACGGCTACGACGAGCTCCACCACATCAACCAGCTGCTGCTGAGCTTCCTCATCACCGAGAAGGAAGACACGCGCACCCCGTTCCGCTTCACCGCGCTCGGGGAGCGCACCGGCACGCTCGACCTCAAGGGCGAGCCCTTCCAGAAGATGCTGAAGCTGATGAAGGAGCGGAAGACGGTGCTCGACCCGACCATGGCGACGTTCTCGTCGCTGCTCCTGACTCGGCCCGGCAAGGCGACGCCGTTCGACGCGGGGTGGCTCGACCACGTGCCGGTGACGCTGCAGCGCGCGCGGCGCAGCTCGCAGCTCGACGTGAAGCCCGAACAGGAAGCGGCCTACGCGGCGTCATGGAAGAAGATGGAAGAGGTGCTGGCCCTCCTTCACAAAGAAGGCATCACGCTGGTGCCGGGCACCGACGACGTGCCGGGGCTCGTGCTGCACTCCGAGCTCGAGGCCTGGGTGAAAGCCGGCATTCCCCCACCAGCAGCGCTGCAGGCGGCCACCGGTATCGGCGCGAAGTTCGTCGGCCTCGACGCGTCGTTGGGCTCGGTGACCGTGGGCAAGCTCGCCGACCTCTACCTCGTCGATGGTGACCCGACCGTCGACATCACGGCGCTGCGCAAGGGTCGGCTGACCCTCAAAGGCGGCAGCTACTACTACCCGGATGAGATCTTCACGGCGATTGGCGTGACGCCGTTCGTGCCGCATGCGCCGGTCACGACGAAGCCGGTGACGTCACCGACCCAGCGCTGAGCCGAGGGCGTTCGCCGCGCCAGATGTGCAGGAGGGCGAGGAAGCGCCTGCGTGGTACGAGCGCTCATGCTCACCACTCACGCACCCACTCCGAAGGCCGTGCTGGTGGGCGTGCAACTGCAAGGCGTCTCCGACGTCGAGCACGCGGCAGACCTCGCGGAGCTCGGGCGCCTCGTTCACACACTCGGCTACGAGGTCGTCGGCACCGTCTCACAGAAGCGCGAAGGACTCGCCTCGGGCACGGTGCTCGGCAAGGGCAAGCTGAAGCAGCTCGCGCAGCTGACCGGCGGAACGGGAGAGATTCCGTCGAGCGCGAAGGACACGAAGTCGAAGGCGAAAGAAGCGTGGGAGGCCGAAGACGAAGAAGGCGAAGAAGACCTCGAGCCCGCACCCGTCCTCGACGAAGCAGCGCTCGCCGCGCGCGCGACGGTGGTGGTGGTCGACCACGAGCTGTCTCCGAACCAGGCGCGCAACCTCGAGAAGGCCACCGGCGCGCAGGTGCTCGACCGCACCGGCGTCATCGTCGACATCTTTCATCGGCACGCGAAGAGCCGCGAAGCGCGCGCGCAGGTCGAGATTGCACGACTGACGTACGTCGCGCCGCGCCTGCGGGAGTCCACCGGGAGCAACGAGCGGCAGCAGGGCCGTGGCGCGGGAGAATCAGCGCTCGAGCTCGACCGCCGGAAGATTCGCGACCGCATCGCCGAGCTCAAGGAGCAGCTCGCCACCATTCACGCCGACCAGGACCAGCGACGGTACGCGCGACGAGACCAGCTCCGCGTCGCGCTCGTCGGCTACACGAACGCCGGCAAGTCGTCGCTGATGCGCGCGCTGACGGGCAGCGAGGTGCTGGTCGCCGATCGACTCTTCGCGACACTCGACACGACGGTCCGCGCGCTCCAACCCGAGGCGCGCCCGCGCATCCTCGTGTCGGACACCGTGGGCTTCATCAAGAAGCTGCCGCACGACCTGGTCGCGTCGTTCAAGTCGACGCTCGACGAAGCCCTCGAGGCGTCGTTGCTGTTGCTCGTCGTCGATGGCTCCGATGCGACGTGGCAGGCCCAGCTCGAAGTGACGCAGGCCGTGCTCGAGGAGATCGGCGCGGGCCCGGTGCCACGCCTGATGCTCTTCAACAAGGCCGACCGGATCGACGCGGCGACTCGAAAGGAGCTCGCGAAGTCGCACCCTGACTCGGTGGTGCTCTCGGCGCACGACCCGGCCGACGTGGCGGCGCTGCGCCAACGGCTCATCGATTCGTTCGAATCGTCGATGGTCGAGGGCGAGCTGATGATTCCGTACGCGAAGCAGGCCGTCGTGTCCGAGGTGTACGAGAGCGCGCGCGTCGTGTCGGAGACGTTCGACGAAGCCGGCAGGAAGATGGTCGTGCGTGCGTTGCCGGGAGCGATGGCTCGCCTCGTGCGGCTCACCAGCGGCTGACCAGCTCCCGCCTACCGACGCGTCTTCACTCGGCCGCTCGAAACACGGCCAGGCGTTCCCGCGGGATTGTTCGTGCGCAGCACCGAAGCCCATCGTTCGCGCTGGTGTCGGCGTCCTCATCGAGCGCTGCTCACGAGCGGCGGCGTGCCTCGTTCGCGCATGGTCTGGCGCAGGGAGGGTCAATCCGCTAAGGCCAAACCCGAGTGCTTGGGTGTTTCGCGAACGCTCTGCTGCCGTGAAAAGCACTCCGCCTCGCACCGTCAACCAGGGCCGCCAGCCCTCCAAGGTACTTCGATGAACCCATCAACCGAGCAGTCGTTGCGTGAAGAGTTGCAGCTGCTTCGTGACCGCCTCGGCGAGCTGGATCGGCGCCGCAAGCAGCGCACCCTGGGCCTGGTGGCCGCGCTCATTCTCATCTCGGGGACGGCGGGGGCTCAGCTGATCACCTTCAGCCCAGACGCCCCGGCGCTCGCCAGCGAGGTGAACCAGAACTTCACCCAGCTGCGCACGTGGATCGAGCAGAAGGTCGGCCCCGTGGGCAGCTCGGTCGTCACCTTCAGCACCCCGCTCGCGGGCGCCCAGCTCGAGAACCTGACCGTGACCGGCGCCAAGCTCGCCGACGGCACCATCACCTCGGTGAAGATCGTCGACGGCGGCGTCACCAGCGCCAACATCGCCGATGGCACCATCGTGAACGCCGACCTGGGCCCCGATGTCGGCTGTCCGACCAGCGCCCGCGACACGCTTGGGCAGTGCATCTTCGTCAGGCCGGCGAACGGCGCGTACGTGTACAACTACCGGGCGGCTGCCGCCACGTGCCTGGTCGACCGCGCGAGGCTCTGTACCGCCGCCGAGCTGTCGGCAGCGCACGCCGCCGGCATGAACGTGTGCGCTTTCGGCTGGCTGGCCGACCGAAGCACGGACACGGCTGGCTACGTCGGCTACCCCTTCCAGACGACGATCCCCGGTGCCTGCAACGCGGGAATCAACCTGCAGAACCGGCCGATGACCGACGCCGTGGCGGCGTGGTGCTGCAAGTAGACCTGTGTGGAATCGGAGGAGTCCTTCGACGCGCCATCGTGCCGTGACGACTTCGCCGAAAGCCGCGCGAGCACGTTGAGCAACTCGGCCTGGTGATCGAGCGTCACCTGTTTGCTGGTGCGCGCGCGGTTCGGGTCGAGAAAGTCGAGCTCGTTCACTCGAAGGGGACCTCGAGACACGGTCAGCGCGCCTGCTCGAGCGCCTGCTTCGTCTTCACCAGCAGGGCCTCATCGAGCTTCGAGGCCTCGAGAAGCTTCACCGCGCGGTCCAGCGTGGCGGCCGCGAGCGGCTTCTTGCCGAGCGCGAGCTGCGCGCGCCCTACACCGCTGATGGACTTCGCGTTCCATGGATCGTCTGGGCCAGCCTGCTGCTCTCGCACCGCGAGCGTCGTCTCGAAGAGTGTCAGCGCCTGTGCCGGGCGGTTGCTGTCGAGCAGGCACGCTCCTTCAGCCTCATTCGTCGCGAGCACCTCTTCGTGGTCTGCCGCGAACATCTCGACGAAGTGCGCTCGTGCTGCCCTGAACGAGACGAGCGCCTCATCCCGCCGGCCCGCCGCGCAGTGGGTGACGCCCATGGAGCGCGTGGTGACGCCCACCATGAGGGCGACCTTCGCGGCCTCGAAGATGGTGAGCGCGCGACGCTCGAGGGTCAACGCCTCGTCGAATCGCTGCAGCTCGGTCGCCGCGTTCGCCTGCACCCAGAGCAGCCGGCCGACGTGTGGATTCATCGGCCCGAGTGCCTTTTCCTGGTCAGGCAGAGTTCCTGCAACCTCGTCGTACGCCTCCTGGGCGCGGTGCAACTCCATCAACTGCTCGGCGACGCCGAAGTGCGCCTGCCCCACCTTGTAGTGCGCGCGGCCCAGCAACCGCTCGAGCTGCACCGCCACGTCCTTCAGGACGGTGACGGCTTCTTCGGAGTGGCCCTGGCCTCCAGCGCTGGCCCCCATGTTCGCGCGCATCAACACGGTCTTCGGGTGCGCCTCGCCCTGGTTCGCCTTGCGGAGCTCCCACGCACGTCGGTAGCGCGCTTCGGCGCCGCGATAGTCACCCGTGGTGCCGAGCAGGTGCCCTTCTTGATTCGCGACGCGCGACTCGAGGTCGAAGTCGTCGCCGACGCGCTCACGCACGGTGCCTGCCTGCCACACCCACTCCTGCGCTTCCTTCATGCGGCCAAGCTCGTTGAAGAGGAACGACAGGCTGACGGCGGCGATGACGGCGTTGCGGTCCGACTTCGCCACCAACGCGCGGGCCCACGCGTCACGGAGCACCGGCTCGGCTTTCGTCAGCTCGCCGTCGCCCTGCGTCAGCAGGCCCAGCGTGAGCAGCGCCTCGGCCTCGAGCGGCGCCCAGCCGACGCCATGCGCTTCGAACGCAGCGGTGGTGGCGATGGGGAGCCCCTCTTTGAAGCGGCCAGCCTCGTTGAGTGCCTGCGCCCGCGCCAGCTCCTGCTCGATGCGTGAGACGCGCTCGACGACCTGCGGCTGTTCTGCGCGCGGCGACGGCGCCAGGAGCGCGCCCGCGTTCGCGCACACGGACAGCGGCGTCAGCGCGTTCACCGCGTCGCTCGCGCGCGCCAGGGACGTCGCGTCGGTCGTCGCGAGAACGCCGAGCACGCCTTCCACCTCGACGAGCCGGCGATCGAGACAGGCCATACGCGCGGTGAGGAGCTGGTCAGACTGCTCCCCCTTCACACGCGTCGCCTCGCACGCCTCGCGGTGCATCGTCGCCCAGTCCGTGGCGTACCCGTCGAGCCCCCGCTTCGCTGACTCGAACAGGGGTGTCCCGTCGAGCGAAGCGAAGTGCGCAGCAAGCGACGCCTTCCGGCGCTCGGGCCAGACGGCGGCGACGCGCGCGGGACCAGACGTGCAGAGCGCATCAGGGCGCCTCAGCCCGACGACGAGCCCGATGGCGAGCGCCACTGACAGCCCGACCCCGATGACGGCAGGCCAGCGGGTCGGCGGGCTCGGTTGAATGGCGGCGAGCAGTTCGTCGAGTGAGCCGAAACGATGGGCCGGCTCGGCCGAGAGGGCCCGGGTGAGCGCCTGCTGCACGGCCGCGGGGCCGACCGGCTTGAAGCCAGCTGTCACGACGGCGGTGGTGTTGCGCGCGAACGGCCGGTGTCCCGAGAGCGCTTCGGCCAGCGCGACCGCGAACGAGAATTGGTCGGCGCTCGCGTCAGCGCGCTGCCCTGCGAGCTGCTCCGGCGCCATGTACGCGGGCGTCCCGACGAGCGCGCCCGTGGCCGTGTGCATCCTCGGGGTCTCGAGTTCTCCGGTGGCTGGCGGCAGCTCGACCGGCCGAGGGAGTTCGCTGACGTCACGCGCCAGCCCGAAGTCCGAAACGCGAACGCGGCCGTCCTTTCCGACCAGCACGTTCTCGGGCTTGAAGTCTCGGTGCACGAGCCCAGCCGCGTGCGCCGCAGCGAGCCCCCGCGCCGCCTGAAGAAAGACGTCGAGCACTTCGGCCTGCGGGGGCGCGGCCTTCAACCATTCACGCAGTGTCTTCCCGTCGACGAACTCCATCGCGATGAAGACCGACTCCTGAAATGCGCCCGCGTCGTGAACGCCGACGAGGTTCGGGTGCGCGACGCGCGCGAGCGACTTGGCCTCGCGCAGCAGCCGTTCGCGGGCGTCGGCGCCTTCGGTGAGCAGGTGGAGGAGCTTGATGGCCACCTTGCGGTCGAGCACCGGGTCGTACGCGGCGTACACCTGCCCCATCGCGCCTTCGCCGACGAGGTCGAGCACCACATACCGGCCGACCGACGCGCCTCGGGCGAGCTGGCCCGCAGCTCGAGCCTGCCCCGTCGTGCGCGTGACGAGGAAGGCGACGGCCACGCGGCAGCGCTCGCATTCGCCGAGGTGCGCTTCGATGCCCGCGCGGTCAGGCGATGAGCCGGCGACGAATTCCAGCAGCGCGCTCTCGGAGGGACAGGTCGTCACGGTGGCCCACCAGAGTCGCCCGCGCCGGCGTCGCGGTCATGCATCGCGCGCCTCGCGTTTCGTGAAGCGGTAGTGCGCCACGCCCCACTCTGCTCCCGCGCCAAAGCCGAAGAGCTCGGCGCACCCCAGGAAGAAGAGCCGCCAGCGGTGGAACCAGCGCGTGGCCTCAGCGGCGCCGTAGGTGCGCGCCAGCACCGGCATCACCTCGGCTCGGTGCGCATCGAGCTTCGACAGCCATGCATTCGAGGTGCGCTCGTAGTGCTGACCCGAGACCCTCCACCGCTCCTCGAGCACCAGGTCGCGTTGAAAGTGCAGCAGCAGGTCCTCGGACGGCATCAGGCCACCGGTGAAGAAGTGACGCGCCATCCAGTCGGTGCCGCCTTCGTCCTCGAACGGGTAGGCGAAGTGCCGATGCGCGAAGACGTGCACGAAGAGGCGCCCGGTGGGCTCGAGCCACGAGGCGATTCGCGCCAGCAGCCGCTCGTAGTTGCGCAAGTGCTCGAACATCTCGACGGACACCACGCGGTCGAAGCGACGTTCGGTCTGGAAGACGTTGATGTCGGCGGTCTGGACCTCGACGTTGCGCAGCCCACGCGCCCGGGCCTCGGCCTCGATGAAGGCCCGCTGCGACGCGGAGTTCGAGAGCGCCAGGACGCGGCTCGAAGGAAACCGCTGCGCCATGAAGAGGGTGAGCGAGCCCCAGCCACAGCCCAGCTCGAGAATCTGCTGGCCGTCTTCGAGCGCCGCGCGAGCGCAGGTGAGCTCGAGCATCGCGACCTCGGCGGCGTCGAGCTCGTTCACGCCGTCAGGCCACAGACCGCAGCTGTATTTGCGGTGCGCGCCCAGCACGTGCGTGAAGAACTCCGCAGGCACCTCGTAGTGCTGCTGGTTCGCAGCGTCGGGCACCAGCGCGATGGGGCTCTGCTTGAGGGCGGCGACGAAGGTGTTCGAGAAGCCTCCGACCGAGCGCGCCTCACGCTGGCGTTCCTGACGGAGGCGCAGACGCACCAGTTGCTGAATCGCGAGCCGGAGCAGAGGGTCGGCGATGCGGCCCTCCTCGGCGAGGTCGATGGGGGTCTTCATGAACGGGCCGATTGGTCGCGCACGCGCTGCACGTCAAGCCGAATTGAGAAAGCGCCTCACGCATCGCCCCCGTCCAGAGTTCCTGCGCGACGTCGAGCAGGCGGCGTCACTTCTCGTCGAGGCCGGCCTCACGCGACGCCTTCGAGACGTTCCCATCGAAGGTGCGCAGCAGATGGGTGATGTCCTCACGCTCGAACGAGGTGAGCGCCTCTTCACGCGCCTGTTTGGAGTCGAGCGTCGCAGGTTGGGGCGCGGCGACGTCGACAGGCGACTCGTCATCGAGCGTCGCGTCGGGGCTGGTCATGGCTCCGAGCGCGAGGGCCTTCTCGATGAAGTCCTGCAGCTCCTGCACGTTGCCGGGCCAGGGACGAGCCTCGGGCTGGGCGAGCGTCGAAGGAGAGAGCACGAAGCCACGCGCGCGTGGCCCGAGCCGCTCGAGGATGAGCACCACGTTCCCGACCGAGACGAAGGCCTCGTGAATTCTGGAGCCGAGCCGACAACGGAAGCGACGGAGAGGACGCGCCTTTCAGCGCCGGTGACGCAGCTCGCCCCGATGGGCGGCGAGGCTCACCAGGTCGCGGAGTACGTGATGTTCTGAATCAGGATGCAGGGCTCGCCGCTGGTGACGGGCGTGTCGGTCTGCAGGTTCCACGGCTGGAAGACGACGTTCTGCGCGCTCCCGGTGAGGCTGTTCATCGTCGCGCTCGCGAAGGTGTAGGTGCCTCCACGGCCCAGCATGGTGCTCATGCAGTTGGCGCCGCCGAGGTCGCAGAGGGTGCTGAGGAGGAAACACTCGTCGCACGCGGTGAAGGTCGTGTTCGGCGAGATGGTGCCGCTGATGGGGAACGTCGTCGCGCCGAGCGGCCGATAGAGTTGGGCTTCTCCTCGAATACCGAAGGCGGAACCAGGCGCCGACGGAGCCACGAAGACGGAGGTCCACGCCTGCTTGGTGGCGTTCGTCTTGTAGAGCCCCGAGGCCATCGGCGCCGTGAAGTTGGCGACGACGCGGCAGTTGCCGGGATTCACCACGCCGCCGCCGGTGCCGCCGCCCGTCGCAGCGCCGCCACCCGAAGCGACCCCTCCGCCCGACGCAATGCCGCCGCCCGTCGCGACGCCTCCACCCGCAGCCATTCCACCGCCAGTGGCCACGCCGCCCGCTGCAGCGCCGCCCGCCGCTGCGGAGCCACCGCCGGCACCGCCCCCGGCGCCCTGAATGATGGTGCAGACCTGCTGCAGGCATTGCGCACCGGTCGGGCACTTCGAGCAGCGCGCTCCTCCGCTGCCGCAGGAGTCGGCGGTCGAGCCCGACGCACACTTCCCGCTCGCGTCGCAGCACCCTCCACAGTTCGCTTCGGAGCACGCCGACATCGTCGGACCACACCCCTCGATGACGCTGAGCCCGCACCTGGGTTCGACGCGAAGGTCGCTGGCAAACACGCGCTCAACCCGAAGGGCGAGCACGTGCCGACGTCAGCAGACCCGGGCTCGTTGTGGGGCGCCGAGCGTCGCCAGCCCAACCCAGAGCTTCGCGCCGCCATGACCGAGTTCCGCACCATGACGCCTCAGGCGCAGAAGGCGAAGATCGAAGACCTCAAGGGAAAGCAGGACGAGCTGTCGAAGAAGATGCTCGCCCGCATCGAAGTGCTCGACGCGCGCTACAAGAACATGCGCAACGTCACCAAGGCCGAGATGCTGCGCGAGTTCTCGTCACAGACCGCGGCGATGACGCCGGCCGAGAAGGAACACCTCGACGGGTTGCTCGAAAAGGCCGAGGGCATCGCGAAACAGATCGAAGCGCTGAAGGAGAAGGCGGCGACCCTGCCTGATTCGAAGAACGCGACGCCCGCACAGCTTGCCGAACGCACCGCGCTGGCACGTCAGATCAAGAACGCCCGCGGTCGGCTCTCCGACGCGACGAAGGCCTCGACCGCCTACGTCGACTCGCTCGGGCTCAAGAACGAGCGCCTCGCGGTCAACGAGCAGAAGATCGACCCGAACGCGCCACCGAAAGAGTCTCCAAAGTCCCTGTGGGGAATGATCTCTGCGTGGTTCAGCCTCAGCACCTTCATCGGCTCGTTCACGCGCATCTTCTCGGCGCCCACGGCGACCGATATGGTGAAGCAGGACGCGCAGAAGGCCGAGGCCCGGCTCGCCGAAGAGCAGAAGTTCCAGGTTCGCCAGGGGGAGTTCCGTCGGCGCGCTGAAGACGACACCCGCCGTCGAAGTGACGCCGACGCGGTCGACCGACGCGCGCAGCTCCTCGCCCTCGCGCAGGCGCTCGCTGGCCACACGCCCAGCCGCGCCATCTAACCCGGCCGGGTCGTGAGGCCTCGAGCCAAGGCGTCCTGGCCGAGAAGATCAGTCCGTGCGTTCAATGAAGCGGTGAGCTCAAGCGCCCATCTGAAGGGGAGCCTGACCGTCAGGATACATGGATAGCGGCACGATCAGTCCTCACGAGCGGTTCGATCAGCTGAGCATCTGAGCGGATTGGAAACGGAGGGCGACGACATGGTCCTTCTTCGGCACCGTGAGCCAGCGCGACCCCCGCGACGTGATTGAAGACGAGGCAGGGCGTGCCGTACCGGGACATCGCCGAGCTGTTTAGCCGGTACCTCAGCTTCCCCGTCACGCACGGCGCGCTGGTGCAGGCGACGGTGCGCCTGCCCGACAAGGCAACGCCCGACTACCTGAACCTGGTGGACGAAGTGCTCGCGTGAGCACCGACGCCATGGCCGACACGTTCGGGAAGCACGGCTTCAAGGCGTCCTTCAAGTGGACGGACTACCTGCAGGAGCTCGTGACCCACGGCGCCGAGGCGTACAACTCGCACCCGCTCTCGGCGCGCCCCCTCGACCTGCTCACGGGCGACGACTCGGTGCTGCGCTGCAGCGGCGCGGCGGCCCCGGGCCGTGACGAGCGACCAGCAAAGACCGCATCTCGCCCGGACGTCTCGCACACGATGCGCTAGATTATGGCTGGTCCGATGATTTGCTCTGCGTTCCTGTCGCTGGTCCTCACCGCAAACACGGGACTCGACAGCGCACGCGCGCTCGCGGCTGAACTCAGGTTCGAAGAGGCAGCCACCCAGCTGGAGCTGGCCCGAAAGCAGCCGAGCCTGATGACTGGGGAGCGGATCGAGCTCCTCCAGCTGCTCGCGAAATGCCAGGTCGCGCTCGGCCACTGGGGGGGGGCTGAGAATGCCTACTCGGAGCTGCTGTCCCTGGAGCCTGATGTCGAGCTCCCCCCAAAGAGTTCACCGAAGATCGTCGGCGTGTTCGACGCCGTGAAGAAGCGCCTGTACCCGGACCAGAAGGTGGAGCTGGTCGAGGTCCCGGCACCGCCAGGCCGGGTCAGTGTGAGACTGGTCGACCCCTACCGGAAGGCGGCGCGCGCCGGGCTCTTCACGAAGCGAGGTGACGCTCCCTGGATGGAAGAGGCGGTCGTGCTCTCTCGACGGTCGCTCGACTTTGCGGTGCCCCAGGCCCCCGGAGCGACGGTGCGATGGTACGCGCTCGTGCTCGACACCTCGGGGCAGACCGTCGCCAGCCTCGGAGGCCGCGATGCGCCACGGGTCGTCGAGGTGATGTCGGTGGCGGTGATGCCTCCACCGGCTCCCGAGATCCGCGCGACACAGGTCGGGGGCCTGGTCGCCGCGATTGTCGCCGTCGCCGCTGCGGGCATCAGTATCGGCTTTCAGGTGAGCTCGACGGAGCTCGATCGAGCCGCACGAGACAACTCCACACCTCCTGGCAGTTGGTCCGATACCGCGCGAGCCACGCACCGACGCGCCCAACAGGACGCCTCGGTCTCGGCTGCCGCCCTCGTGGCGGCGGGGGCGTCCGGCGTTACCTCTGCCGTCCTCTTTGCATGGTGAATCGGGCATTCCTTCTGGCGATCGCCGTCTGTGCACTCGCGTGTCAGCTGCTGCCGCTAGACGAGACCGGCAAGCGCTGCGCGCCGCAACGGCCGTGCGGCCGTGACTTTCTCTGCGTCGACGGATTGTGCCAGTTCCGAGACGACTCGACCGACGCGGGACTCGACGCCCTCGACGCCGGCGAATACCCGCTTGACGTGAACCTCCTCGCCAATCCGGGCTTCGAGACACTCCTTCAGGATGGAGGCCTTTCATCCTGGCTCACACCTGCTGCCAGAGTCTGGCCAACCTCGTCCTCGCGCACCGGACAATACGCTGCAGGTCTGGTCAGAACCGGAACCCAGAGCGCGAAGCTTGTCAGCGTCCCGGTGCCGGGGTTCATCGTGTTCCCAACCCTCTTGTGCGCGCGCGCTTGGGGGAGGCGCAACTCTGGCGCGGGCGTGTGGATCAGGCCTTTCATTCGCCTGGTGCTCCTCGATGGAGGACTCGAAAGCAGCTCTGGCGGAGACCTCGTTCAACTTGACGGTGGGTGGAACCCCTCGTCCGACTCGTTCTCGGTTCCGGCGACCGGTCGAGCCGTGCAAGTACTCATCGAGTCGTCAGTCGGTGCTGACGCTTCGGTCCTCATCGATGACGTCGAGCTCTTCCGGACGTCGGGACCTCCATGCAGGTTCGACTGAGGTCCTGTCGTTCCGTGCAGATTTGCGCGTGGAGAAGGTTAGGGTCGCGCGCCCCGGAGGTGTGAGCCGAGCGAGGCGAGGCCTGCGCGCGGGCGGAGCAACGCCGGGGACGCGGTCGAAGCGGCGCCATCACCTCGCGGTGCCAACGTGACACCCCACTTCGTGCGCACACCCGGCACTCGAGGCGGCGCCGCACACCCGAAGCGCGCTACGATGCTGACGCTTCAGATGTCCTTGTCCGGAGTCACTCGGTGAATCTGTGAACGGCTACGAACTGCTGACTCGGCTCGCAGCGGGCGGCATGGGCGAGGTCTTCGTCGCCAGGAAGGTCGGCTCCGCCGGCTTCGAAAAGCGCGTCGCGCTCAAGCTGCTGCTGCCACACCTCATGGCGTCACCCGAGTCGGTGGAGCGCTTCTACAACGAGGCCCGCATCGCAGCGCGAATGCGCCACCCCAACATCGTCGAGATCTTCGACGTCGGCGAAGCCGACGGGCGCCCCTTCATCGCGATGCAGCTCGTCGAGGGCGTGAGTCTGTCGCAGCACGTCAAGCACCTCGCCGTGCAAGGGCTCACGGCCCACCTGCCCATCGTTCGCGCTATCGCGCTCGGGGCCTGCGAAGCGCTCACGTACGCTCACGCGCTGTGCGACGACTCGGGCCGACCGCTCCGGCTCATTCACCGTGACGTGACGCCCTCGAACATCCTCCTGGCCTTCACCGGCGCCGTGCAGCTGACCGACTTCGGCATCGCTCGCGTCGGCGAACATGCAACCCGCTCCGGGTCGCTCCTCGGCAAGCCCTCGTTCGTCGCTCCGGAGCAGGTCACCCACGAGTTCGAGCTCGACGGGCGGGCCGACCAGTACTCGGCGGCCCTCTCGCTGTACGTCCTCCTGACCGGAGGGAACCCGTTCCATCACCGCACCACCGAAGACACCCTCGCGGCCGTCATGGCTGGCATCCTCCGCCCACCCCGGGAGATCCGGAGCGACGTCACCCCCGGGATGGAGGCGGCGCTCCTCCGCGCGCTGTCGCGCAACCCCGGTGACCGCTTCCCCGACATGACGGGCTTTCGCAGGGCCTTCGTCGACGGCCCGGTGGCCGGCGCGCCCGAGCTCGCAGCGCACGTGCTTGAGGTGAACGCGCCGTTCAAGGACACGCTGCGCCGCACCGCGAGCCCCATCAGCCCCGGGACCCGCTCCCACGTCGTTCACGTGACGCGTGACAGCGCGTCGGTCCCCAGCTCAGGCAGGCGCCCCCGAAGGCGTCTCCGGCCGTGGTCCCTCGCGCTCGGCGCCGGGCTGGCCACCGTCGCAGTCATCGCCTTCGGCTGGGGAGCGTTCCGCCGCCGACAGTCCGACGACGGCAGGATCGAAGCGCCCGCTGCGCTGGCGCCGCGCGAGGAGTCGCTGGGCGTGCCCTCCACCCTCACGGGCACGAACCCCACGCCTCCCGCCGTTCCCCCGGTCGCCGATGCCCCGTCAGACCCGGTGACCGAGCGACCGGAGCCACGGCCGCCCCCGACCGGCGAGCCGGCCCGCGGGAGCGAAGGCCGCCCCGAGCCTGCACTCCCGCGCTCGAAGACGAAACCAGCGCGCCTCGACCCACCACCGACAGAAACGAGAGCGGTGGGGTACCTCACCGCCGACGCGGAGCCGTGGGCAGACGTGCTCGTTGACGGCGTCGCCATCGACTGCACCCCCTTCTCCCAGTTCCCGTTGCCGGTCGGACCGCACGTCATCACCTTCCGGGCGCCAGACGGTCAGGTGGTGGAGCGCCAGGTGACCATCTCGGACGGAGCCAGCACGACGTTGAAGGTAGACTTTTCGGCACCTCCATGAGCGGCGACACGCGCACCATCGACCAGACATCGGCGCCCTTCAGACCGCTCCCGGTGCGACTCCTCGTGTTGGTAGGCCCCGACCAGGGGAAGGCGGTGCTCGTCGAGACAGGCACGGCGCTCGTCGGCGCACACGCCGACTGTCAGCTTCAGCTCACCGACCCGGCCGTCAGCCGGCGGCACCTGTCGGTCGAGCTGCTTGGCGCGCGCGTCCGCGTCACGGACCTGCGCTCGAAGAACGGAACCCGCTACCAGGGTGCAAGGGTGTCCTCGCTCGACCTGCCGCTCGGCGCCGTGGTGGAGCTTGGCAAGACCCAGCTCGCGCTGCTGCCCCGCGTCGGCACCTCGTTGGCGCCGCGCGAGTCACTCGGCGCGCTGCTCGGGCGCTCCGAGCCGATGCGCAGGCTCTTCGCGCAGCTCGAGCAGGTCGCGCCGACCGACGCCGCCGTGCTGCTCCATGGAGAGACGGGCACCGGGAAAGAGACCTGCGCCTGCACCCTGCACTCGCTGTCTGCCCGGAGCGCTGCGCCCTTCGTCACCTTCGACTGCGGCGCCGCCGTCGGCGAGCTGGTGCACGCGACGCTCTTCGGCCACGTGAAGGGCGCGTTCACCGGAGCCGTCAAGGACACCATCGGGGTCATCGAGGCGGCGCACGGCGGCACCCTGCTCCTCGACGAGGTGGCAGCGCTCCCGCTCGAGCTCCAGCCACTGCTCCTGCGCGTCCTCGAGTCGGGCACCTACCAGCGCGTCGGCGACGACAGGCGCCGAACCTCGGACTTTCGCCTGCTGGCCACCACCCAGCGCGACCTGCCTGCCCTCGTCAAGGCGGGCCAGTTTCGCGGCGACCTGTACTACCGGCTCTCGGCCATCGTGCTCGAGGTCCCGCCGCTCAAGGAGCGGCTCGACGACGTCGCGCTCCTCGCCCAGTCCTTCGCGAGCGCCGCGAGGCCCGGCGCGTCGCTGACGCCGAGCGCGTTGGCCGCGCTGTCGGCGTGGCAATGGCCCGGGAACGTCCGCGAGCTGAAGAACGTCGTCGAGCGGGTGCTCGCGCTCGGAGAGGACGCGGTGCTGCCGAAGCCGCCGCGCGCATCCGGCGGTGACTTTCACGTCGCGCGTGAACGGGCGGTCGCCGCGTTCGAGCGCAGCTACCTCGAGGCGCTCCTGAAGCGGCACCAGGGGTCGGCCGCGGCCGCAGCCCGCGAGGCCGGCATCGCCCGGAGCTACCTGTACAAGCTGCTCGAGCAGCACGACGTCGACCCCGCCGCATTTCGCGGGTGAGGGCACCCCGTCGCGGCCAACGGACCGTGTCGGGCCGGCGCGGAAAGCTGGGGCGCAACCAGCTGAGGAACGCGCTGCACCTGCTGCGCGAGGGCGCCGCGACGGACGAGGAGAAGGCGGCGATGAACGAGCTCCTCGTCGCCGCGGGGCTCGGCTTCAGCGCGGTGATGGCCGCGCTGCTGCTCACGCTCTGAGCCGCGCGCTCAGGTCACGGCATCACCAAGCCGGTGTGCGGGTTGGCGTTGAACTCGCCCGCCGGGGCCTGCGCGCAGGCGGCGAGGTAGGCCCAGAGCCCGTCGACGCCGGGGGCACCGGGCGGCAGGCCGACGGCGCCGTTCATCACCCCCGTCGAGCCCTGGAGCACGCGCGTGCCGATGACGGTGGCGGCGAGACACGAGGCGTGGTCCGACCCGGGCAGGCTGCGCGCGAAGTCGCCCATGAGGCACACCGTCACGTTCCGGGTTCCGCTCAGCACCATTCGCTCTACGAAGGTCTTCAACCCCGGGAGGATTCGCTGGCGCATGCGTTGCCGCACGAGGCTGCCGTCGCGGTCGTTGTGCGTGTCCCACCCCGTGTCCGAGGTGATGATGACGCGGGAGCCCAGGCCAATCATCGCCTCGGCGGCTGCCATCTGGTGCGCGAACGTCGTCAGCGCCCGGCCGGTGACGGCGTAGGCGGTGGCGATGGCGTCGAAGTCGAGCGGCGCCGTCGCCGCGCCGCCCATCACCGCCAGCGCCGACTCGTAGCCCTCCGAGAGGCTCCGAAGGCTGTTCGGGTTTGCGGTCAGCCGGGCCTGTGACAGGCGCCTGGCGCTGTCGAGCGCCGCGACCGAGGCCGTGCGCGTGAGGTTGGGCGCCGGTGACTGGCTCGGGGCGCGCGCTCCGAAGAGCTCGAGCGTCGGCGTCATGTCGCTGACCCGCTGGAGCGAGATGGCCCCCTCTGGAGGGTGGGTCCCCGGCGGTGCGCCGCCCAGCAACACGCAGGGGAGCGTGGCGGGGGCCGGTTGCATGAGGTTGGCCAGCACGAGCGGCGCGCTGCGCTCATTCCCGACGGCGAACAGCGCCCGCTGCGCCGGGGTGTGCGCCGACAGTTGATGATTGACGCCAACGGTGGCCATCCGGCTCAACGCGGCCGTCGGGAAGAGGGCGGCGTCGCCGAACGTCGTCGCGTCGACCGACAGGTCCGGGCCGAGGGCGCGGACGGTTTGAGACGACGTCCCGAACGTTCCCTGCGTCAAAAAGGACTTCGCGCTGCCGAAGAGGGCGTTGTAGCCGCCGTAGAGGAAGGCGATGACGACCGCCGAGTTGGACCCCGGGGTGGCGTGGGCGAGGCGGGGGAGCGCGGCGCCGGCGGCGACCGCGGCGCCTCCCCGGAGAAGACGTCGTCGGGACAGTGCGTGCATGGCGGAGCTTTCAGTACGCGAGGAATCCAGCGGAGGTGGCGACGGCAGCGCAGACGGTGGCCCAGGTCAGCCGCGGGGTTCCGCCGACGGCCTGGGGGCTGGTCGCGAAGCGAACGCACTCGGCGAGCTCGGCCGCCGACGGCGCGGCCGACCAGAAGGCGCGCTGCCAGGCGGCGCAGGTCGTCGTCGCCGAGGCGGCGGTGGGAGCGGCGACGAAGGCGGTGCCGCTGGCCGTCAGGGCCTCGCAGGCCTTGAAGGCGGCGACCAGCGACCAGGTGACGCTCACGGCCGAGAGCTGCTGCTCCGAGGACCACCGGTCTGGCGCCACGTCGTAGGTCGCCTGCCTGTTCACGATGACGGCGGGCCTCGAGCCCAGTCGCTCGACGAACTCACCGGGCAGCATCGAGTAGGGCTTGAGGCGCAGCCGGTCTTGCCCTGCCGTGAGCGCGAGGCGGTCGGCGTCGAGGCGCTCTCCGCTCATGCCCGGGTAGATGACGCTGCCGCCACACGTCGCGGTGGTGCCCACGACGCCGGTGCTGGCGCCGGTGCTCTGCGCCGCTGCCGACACGACGGCCTGGCTGTTGCCGTCGAGCCCCTGCGCGCCGACCAGGAAGCTGAGCCGCCCGGGGCCGGTGCCGCTCTCGCGGTAGGGCAGCACGAACGCCCGGCTGCGCCCGCCTGGAATCGACTGCGCCGGCGCGGTCGAGAGGCTCGTCGCCATCGCCGCCCCGGTGGTGACCGCGACGGGGGTGGCCGGCGACGGCGCCACCGACAGCGCGGTGGCCTCACCGGCGTTGCTGACGACCACGCCGAGCGAGAAGCCGGCCACGGGCGTCAGCGTCTCAGGGAGTTGGACCCAGGTGACGGCCAGCGACGCCGGGCGCTGCACCGTGGTCACCGCCGAGACCGCCGGCGTCGAGAGGGGCTGGTTGAGGAACGCGTTCTGGCCGGTGGCGCTCCCTGAGATGGTCAGCGCGCCTCCCACGAGCCCGGTGTGCCTCGCGGTGAAGACGAAGGCGCGCGATGCGCCGGCGGCGAGGTCGACGGGCGCCGGCGACACGGCGGTGGCCTGCCCGCCGGTGAACGTCAGCTGCGGCGTCACCTGGGTCGCCTTGCTCTCGCCCACGTTGCGGACCGTGACGGTGACCGGGAACGTCTGGCCGATGGAGACGAACCGCGGCGCGGTGACGCTGGTGACGGTGAGCGCTGGCGGCGCCAGGACCTGCACCTGCGTCGACTGCACGGGTACGGCCGCGACGAGGGCGCCCGAGACCTGGTCCGTTCCGCGGGCGCCCGCGGTGAAGGCCAGGGCGCCCGTCGACGTGCCGCTCTCGCGGAAGCGAAAGGTGAAGGTGCCCATGGCGCCGGCACCGAGGGGCTGGGCCGACGGCCCCGTCACCAGGGTGGCGGCGGCGCCCAGGACACGCGCCTGGGCGGGCGCCAGCGGGTCGGGCAGCACGGCGAGCGCGGTCGAGGTGCCCCGGTTGCGAACGGAGAGCAGCACCTCGAACGTTTGCCCCGGGTTGATGACGGCAGGGGTGACGAAGCTGACGACCTGCAGCTCCGAGGGTTCGAGGACCGACGTCGACGCAGTGGTGAACGCACCCAGCGCGAGGGGCGCCCCCGAGTTCCCGTCCTCACCCGACGCGCTCGTGCGCGCCGTCAGCGTCCCCGTCGCGCTCAGGTCGAGGGTCCACTCGAAGGTGGCCGTCCCGCCACCAGGCAGGTCGGCCTGGTCCGGGCTCACGGCGCTCACCGTCGCCGCGACGCCGCTCACCGTCAGCGTCGAGGGCGTGACCCGGCGCGCGACGGTCGAGCCGGTGTTGCGGACCGTCAGCGTCGCCGTCACCCGCTGCCCGCGGGTCGCCTGCGCCGGGAGCGAGAGGCTCGCCTGGAGCGCCGCGGCGCGGTCGATGGTGATGGGCGCGAGTGGGAGCACCTCACCTTCGACGGCGAGGCGCGTGTTGCCGTCCCTCGCCATGGGCTTGACCTCGAGGGTCAGCGTGCCCGGGACGCTCGCGGTCATCGCCAGCGACACCACGCGCGAGGCGCCGGCCTCGAGGTCGAAGGGTTGCTGGGGGGCCGTGAGGGAGAAGGGCGGTGACGCGCCGCGGGCGGCGAGGTCGAGCGTCACCTCTCGGGCAGTGGCCTCGCCGCCGTTCACCACCGTCACCTGCACCTCGAAGCCGTCGCCGACGTTCGCCGACGTTGGGGCGAGCGGGAACTCGAGCGTCAAGAGGGGTTGAGACTGCACCGTCACCGTCGCCGTCGCGCTCGGGCTGACGACGCTCCGCCCCCCAGGAGTCTCGCGGCCCTCGGCCGAGAGCGCGAGGCCCACCAGGCCGGGGTCGACGGTTTCGAGCTCGATCTCGAGCTGCTGCCGCGCCTTGCCCGGGAGCGTCGCGATGGCGGCGTCGGGGCCGACCCGTCGAACGCGGCCGAGGCCCGACTGCACCAGGGTCGAGAGCCGCACGGCCTCCACCGCGACCTCACCCTCGTTCGTCACGGTCAGGGTGGCGCGAAGGCGCTGCCCGACCGAGACCACCGCCGAGGGGAGGTCGACGTCGACCGAGAGCGCGGCCGGCGCCTTCGCCGGCGTCGGCTCGGGCGTCGGCTCGGGCCCGGGCCCGGGCCCGGGGCCGGGCATCGAGGGCGCGCACGAGAGCGCGAGGACCATCACGGCGAAGAGGGCGCGCATTGTCATTGGCAGAACGAGGGGTGTTGGGTGATGGCCTGCAGCGCGGACTGCATGGAGCCGGTCTGCTGGAAGGCCTGCATACAGGCGTCGAAGACGGGCCCCTCACAAGCGTACTCGGGCCTGCCGGTCGCGAACCGAATCGCCAGCCGGCACGCGTTGAACGTGAAGTTCGGGCTGGCGACGAGGCGCTCGAGCAACTCCCGCTCGTTGGCGATGACCTGCCCGTTCAGCAGCGTCTGGGGCGCGTCGGCTGGGAGCACCCGGTTCCTGAGCGGCAGCACCCGCGCGACGAGGTCGAGCCCGAAGTCGGGGCGGTAGTGGCACCCGGCGCACGACGCAGCCTGGCGCCCGGCGGCGTTGACGCCGTCGGTGTTGACGGCCGCCGCGAGCCGCAGGCCGATGACGTTGTTCAACACGCGGTAGGCGTGCACCAGGCGGAAGCCCTCGGCTTCGTTGCCGGCGTACCGGGTGCGCCACTCTGGGCTCCCGAAGTACCCGAGGCCGACGCCGGCGTCGGCTGCGAACTCGCGAATGTCCGGAGGCAGGCGCAGTGAGGCGAGGCGCTGTTGCTGAGTCTGGTTTCCGGCCGCCGGGAGGAAGACGTAGCGCCCGAGGAAGAGGTCACGCCATGGTTTGCGCTCGGTCAGCACCTTCCGGGCGAGGTACAGCGAGGCCTCTTGTTGCGGGAAGTCCGCGCGGTCGATGTTGAACTCCGCGTTGGAGTAGTTCGAGAAGCGCTCGACGAAGAGGGGGGTCTCGAGCAGGGCCGGCGCCAGGTCCTGCGCCGAGGGCGCTGCCAGCAGGCCACCGTCGAGCACCTCGCGCGGGGTCCTGCCCGTGAGGTTCCCGGCGAGCCGCGTGGCGCAGCGCTCACGCGCGAGCTGCTGCTCGGGTTGAGCAAGAGCGCCCGCAGCGCAGGCCGCGCAGAAGACGGCAACCAGACGGTTCATGAACGACCTCCAGGGCGTGAAGAGGCGCGACGCCGGAGCGCCAGCGCGAACAAGATGAGGGGCGTCAGGCCGGGCGCTGCGCCGCAGCCGCCCTTGAGCTCGTAGGGCGACGGGCGCGTGGTGTCGTTCCACACGCCCACCTCGAGGGTCTCGTCGGGAGAGATGTTGCCGGCGGCGTCGATGGCCTGCACCTCGACGCTGATTCGCCCATCGAGCACCGTGCTGCTGTCCCAGGTGACCGAAAACGGGGGCCGGCTCCTCTGCCCGACGACCTCGCCGTCGACGAGGAACGTCACCGCGACGAGCTCGCCGGCCTCGACCACCTCTGCCGAGAGCTTCACGTCCCCGCGAATCGTCGAGCGCGCCTTGAGCCCCGTCAGGGTCGCGATGGGCGGCATACCGTCGACTTCGACCGTCGCCGTTCCGAAGCGGCCCGAGAGGTCCGCAGTCACCTCGAAGGAGCCGTCGTCGCCGCCGGCGATGAACAGACCAGACTCGTCGATGGTCCCTCCGCGCGGGGCGCGCCAGGTCGCCTCGCCGACGTCCATCGCCTCGCCGAACTGGTCGACGGCGCGCACCGAGAACGACTGAGACCGCCCCGGCGCCAGCCAGACGCGTCGCGGGAGCACCTCGAGGGTCTCGGCGCTGGGGGCGACCTCGACCTCGACGCTGCTCGTCGCGGCACCGCCCTGCGCGTTCCGGGCCGTCACCGTCAGCGTGTAGCGCCCCGCCGACGCGAACGTCGCCTGCGTGGCCCGGGCGGCGTTGGTGCCGTTGGCCGTGAACGAGACGGGCGCGGGGCCCTGGGCGCTCCAGGTGTACGTGAGGCCCGCCGCCCCCGAAGCGTCGTCGGCTTGCGCGCGGAGCTGGGTCGTTCGGCCCACGACGAGCGCGGGCTGGGCGGTGGCCTCGCGGGTGAAGACCGGCGCGCCCCCCGACGAGACGGTCACGTCCGCCGCGCGGCTCAGGCTGCCGACGGTCGCCCGCACCTGAAAGGGTCCGCCCAGCGTCGCCCCGGCCATGTAGAGCCCGGTGCTGCTGATGGAGCCCGACCCGAACGCCGCCCACGCCACCTCGGCGGGGGCCGGCATCGGCTGATTGAACTGGTCGCGTTGGACGAGCGTGAACTGCAGGTTCGCCCCGGGCATCAGCGTGACCTGCGGCGGGTTGATGACGAGGGAGTTCAGCTGCGGGGTTGCCGTGCAGGTGACCGACGCGGCCGCGGTGAACCCAGACACGTCTCGCGCCCGCGCGGTGAAGACGTACGTGCCGGCCTGCGTGAGCGTCGCGGTCGTCGCCTTGGCCGCGTTCGTCCCGTTGGCTGAGAACGCTACGGGCGCCGGGCCGGCGACGCTCCAGGTATACGAGAGGCCGCCCTCGCCGGTGTCATCGGTGCCGACGGTGCCGAGCGTGACGGTCTTTCCCTGGAGACTGGCGGTCGGCTGGCTCAACGTCGGGGGCGTGCCCGCGGCGACGGTGACGGTGCCGCGGCCGACCACCCCTTGCCCCGTGGCGGTGACGGTGCCGCTGGCGGCCCTGGTGCCCGCGCTGAAGACGCCAGCGTCGCTGATGGTCCCGGCGTCGCTGACCGCCCAGGCGAAGGCGGGCTGGGTGGCCATGGGCTGCCCGAACTGGTCCCGGGCCGAGGCGCCGAAGGCCTGCGTCGAGCCGAAAGAAATCGTCGCTGAGGGCGGGGTGAGCTGAACGGCCTTGAGCTGCTGCCCCACCGTGAGAGACACCGAGCCAGTGGCGGAGGCCCCCTGGGCGTCGGTGACGCGCACGTCGAGCGCGAAGGCGCCTGCGCGTGGGAAGGTGGCGGTCGCGACCTGCGCCGCGTTGGTGCCGTTGGGCGCGAAGCTGACGCCTGCATCTCGTGAGCTCCAGGTGAAGACGAGCTCCGACGCCGGCGCGTCATCGGTCGCAGTGACCGCCACCCGCGCCGAAGCGCCGCCGTCGAGCAGGCCAGCGTCGGGGGCGAAAGCGAGCACCGGGGGGGTGTTCGGCGCGACGACGCACACCTGGAAGCTGGTGGTACGCACCTGCGCGGCGCCGGTGACCCCGGACCCACCCACCCACTGCCCTGCCGCGTAGACCGAGGCGCAGGTTCCGGCGTCGAGGTTCGCCCGCACCGAGAACGGGAACGTGACGCCGCCATCACCGAAGACCGGGTCGTTGAAGTTCGCTGGGCTCCGGTGAACAAGCTCGGACAAGCGGTCGTCGAGCTGCGAGGAGCTCGGCTCGAGCACGATGCCAGGCACCGACGCGAGGTTGGCGCCCGCCCGCCCAGACGTTCGGCCCGTCAGTCGCAGCACGTACGACGCGCGCTGCCCCGGGGTCAGCGTCAAAGGGCCGGTGATGGTGGCCGTCACGAGGGCGCCCGACTGGTTCGTGTGACACTGGCTGCAGGTGACCCCGGGTGACTTCCCGGAGTAGCCGGTGATGCCGTTGGGGTTCGACCAGGCCGTCCCTGCACCGACCAGCAATAGTGGCATTAGTCGCCGCATGGTGAACGTCCTCAGCAGAAGGTGGGCCAACGGGTGAGTGGTCTCCAGCGAAGTGTCCATCGAGGAAATCCAGGCACCTACGGGCTGCAGGGCGACGAAGTGGACTGTCAGGCCGCAGTCGGTGTCCTCTGCGCGAGGACACGCGCCACGACTCGGAGCATGCCATACGGTGAGGGCTACCTGCGCCCCCGATGGGCCATCGGTGACCGAGTGCGTCAAGGCGTCTTGCTCCTTCGACCCCGCGCGAGCGCCTCGTCGGGGTTCGTGTCGCAGCGTGCGCTCTTGCGCCGGGGCGACCACCACCGTCGTGGCCGCGTGGGGGTTGTTCGGGTGCCTCCACCCCGGCGCGTCGATGTTCAACTCGGCGAGCCTGGCGCGCACCTCGTCGGGCGTCTTCGACTCGAGGAGCGCCCGCCCGAGCGCCACGCCGTCTCGCCCCGTCTGACGCTCGACGAGCTGCCCGAAGCCGCCGTCGGTGAACGCCTTCTCGAACTGCTTCGGCGCCTTCGCCAGGTCCTCGGGCGGCAGCCTGGCCACTGGCGCCTAAACAGGAACCCGGTGAGCGGGAGAGAGGATCACGAAGGCGCGATCTCTTCCTCTTTGGGGGCGGTCAGGGGTCGCGCCAAGAACGGACAAGAAATCAGCGGTGCTCGACGGAATCTGGCCGAGTTGGCACGGCTTCGGAAGCTCTTCTGGGACGCCAAGAAGGCTGGCGACCGGGCGACGTGGCGTCGCGCAAAGGCAGTGATGTCGTACCTCGCGAAGAAGTCCGTCATCTCGTTGGCGACGGAACTCGAGGTGACGCGTGGCTCCATCAACCGCTGGATTCAGTGGCTCGAAGCGATGGGCACCGGCGGCATGCGCACAGGCAAGGCGCCCGGAATTGCGCCCAAGGTAAACCAAGCTCAATGAGCCGAGTTGGCGGCACTCATCGAGGCCGGTCGTCAGGCGGCGGGCTTCACTTCCGGTCCCCGCCCTGAAGAAAAGCGGCCGCCTGGCAGCCGAAGGCCGGTGCTTCCTCCCTGCCATGTCCATTCACGAGCCACGCGCTCATGAGTTCGGCCTTGTCGGTGACGGCACCGGCTCAGCTCGCGGGCTGCGCGTCTTCGAACAGCGCCTCACTCGCAGGCGCGGCCTTGCGCGGGCGGCCCCGCTTCTTCGGAGCCTCGGCGACCTCGACCGTCTCACCCGAAGGGCCCTCGACCCGCACCACCGGCCGTCGCAGCCGGGGCAACACCACCGTCTCGAGCTTCTGCCGCAAGCCCTCATCGGTCTCGGCCATCACCGTCAGCCACGCCTGGAGCCGATGCGACTTCTTGAGCAACTGTTCCTGGTCCTCCTCGAGCGCGCGGCGGGCGGCGTCGAGCTGGCCCTCGGCGAGCGCGACGGCCTGGTGCCGCTCCTTCACCGAGCCGACCAGCTCGTGCAGCATCGGCGCATCGACGTCAGGGAACTTCACGTCGGCCAGCGCCGAGAAGAGGTGAATGAGGCGCTGCACGTCGGGGCTGATGGGGTCGGGCTCGTTCATGGGGTCTCCGGTGATACTGAATATGCGTTCAGTATCTCACCGTCCGAGGGGCTGTGCAACGAAACGCTGGAGTCTGGCTCTGGCTGGTCGATGCTCGGCGCCGTGAACGGTCGCCTGCCCATCCTCCTCGCGCTGTCATTCTCTACCGCGTGCGCGCCACGCCTCTACCTGCGCCACGAGACGCCACCCGCGCTGAACGCCGGCGGAGTGACCGTCGTCACCGTGCAAGGCGTCACCCAGCAGAGTGGGCCGAACGTGCTGACGGCGCTCATGGACCCGATGAGTGGGCTGGGCGCGGCGATGCTCGAGCCCGAGGTCGTCGCGATGACAGAGCGCGAGCTGGTGCAGACCTGCGCGATGGCGGTTGTAAATCGGTGCAGCAACGCTCAACCGTGTGGCCAACCCGAAGCGACCCTGTCCGTCCAGCTCCAGAGCGTTCGCGCGACGGGCGGCACCGCGCCGGTCCCGGGCCAGACGAGCGGCGACTCCCTGTCGGTGCAGACCGACGCCCTCTTCACCCTCACGCGCAACGACGGCGCTCGCATCTTCTCGCAGACCTACTACGGCCGGCGCAGCGGCCCGACGCCGAACGTGCAGAAGGACGGTCGCAACAACTTCGCCGAGGCGCTCATCACGGTGCAGAACGCCGCGCGGCTCGCGCAGCAGGCGATGGTCGCGATGGTGAGCGCCTTCGTGTCGGACCTGAAGCCAGGCGAGACGACCGACACCCTGCTGCTCGAAGAGCCTGAGCCCCTGAAGGCCGCCGTGAAGCTGGCCACCGACGGCAACCTCGACGGCGCGATGCAACAGCACCAGGCGTACCTCGCGACCAACCCGAACGACGGCCGCGCGTGGGCGAACGTGGGCGCGCTTCACTCGGTGCGCGGTCAGTTCCAGGAAGCGCTCGCCGCGTACGAGCGGGCCGCGCAGCTCGGGGGCAACGAGCGGTTTCAGCAAGAGGTCGTCTCCGCGCGCAACCGCATGGGGCAGCTTCAGTACCTGCAGACGCTCAAGCGCGCGGCCTGTGGCGCGCCGAGGTGACCCTGCCCGCGGCCCCCATGACGACGTCCCCCTCCGTCGAGGCCTCGGTCGCCCGCGCGCTGCTCGACGGGTTCGAGACGCATTATGCGTTGATGCGCCAGACCGGCCGCGCGGCGAAGGGCCTCTTCGAGGCGCGTGACTGGAGCGCCATTCGTCGGCTGCAGTCCGAGCGCATCGGCTGGTACGACACCCGCGTCGCCGAGAGCGTGGAACGCCTGACGAAGGAGTTCGCGCCCGACGTCTTCACCGACGCGCACTGGGGTGCGGTGAAGCTCGCGTACATCGCGCTGCTGCTCGACCACCGGCAGCCCGAGCTCGCCGAGGTGTTCTTCAACTCCGTCACCACGCGCGTGCTGCACCGGCGCTACTTTCAGAACCGCTTCATGTTCGTGCGGCCCAGCGTGTCGACCGAGTACCTCGACCTCGAGGAGCCCTCGTACCGCTGCTACTACCCGGCACGCACCGGCCTGCGCACGACGCTCGCCACCGTGGTGAAGGACTTCAGCCTCACGCGGCCGTTCGCCGACCTCGAGCGTGACGTGAATTGCGTGGTGAAGGCCCTGCGTCGCGCGATGCCGCGACCGTTGCTGGTCGAGCCGAACTTCCAGCTGCAGGTGCTCGAGACGCTGCTCTACCGCGGACAAGAGGCCTACATCGTCGGGCGCGCGCTCAACGGTCTGGCCATGGTGCCCTTCGTGGTGCCCATCGTCTTCGACGGCGCGGGCCGGCTGGCGCTCGACGCGGTGCTGCTCGACCCGAAGGTGCTGTCGGTTCTCTTCTCGTCGACGCGCGCGTACTTCCTCGCCGACATCGACGTGCCCTCGACGTGGGTGCACTTCTTGAGGCGTATGCTCCCGAGCAAACCGCCCTGGGAGCTGTACGCGATGCTGGGCTTCGGCAAGGCCTCGAAGGCCCTCTTCTACCGCGACTTCCTGCATCACCTTCGGCACTCGACCGACCCACTCACGCTCGCCGTCGGCACCGCCGGCCTCGTGATGGTGGTGTTCACGCTCCCCTCGTTTCCGTACGTGTTCAAGCTCATCCGTGACCGGCCCCGCCCGCCGAAGGACGTCGACCCCGCCATGGTGAAGGACCGCTACCGGCTCGTGAAGCGCGCCGACCGCGCAGGCCGTATGGCCGACACGCTCGAGTACGCAGACGTCGCCATTCCGCTCGCGCGACTCTCGCCTGCCCTCCTCGACGAGCTCAGACGCGAGGTGCCCTCGCAGCTCACCTTCGACGGAGACAGCGTGGTCTTCTCGCACGTGTACATCGAACGTCGGATGACACCGCTGGACCTGTACCTCAGGAAGACGAACGGCCCCGAGCTCGAGGCCGCGGTCGACGACTTCGGCCGCTGTCTCGAAGAGCTCGCCGCCGCCAACATCTTCGCGGGCGACCTGCTCTACAAGAACTTCGGCGTCACCCGGCTCGGCCGCGTCGTCTTCTACGACTACGACGAGCTCGACCTGCTCACCCACGTGAACTTTCGCGAGCTGCCGAAGGCGCGCGACGAAGAAGAAGAGATGCGCGGGGAGGCGTGGTTCCGCGTCGGCCCGCAGGACGTCTTCCCGGAAGAGTGGAGGCCGTTTCTCTTCACCGACCCGCGCGTGCAGGCCGTGCTCGAGGCGAAGCACCCGCAGCTGTTCGAGGCGTCGTTCTGGAATGGCGTGAAGCGGGGCATCGAGTCGGGCCGACCGGTGCGGGTGCCCCCCTACCCGGACTCGGTGCGCTTCGAGGGAAGCCGGAAGCCTGGCGGCCGGCCGTGAGCAGACGACTGCCAACGCCTTCGAGCGTGAAAGGCGCCGTGGCGTCGAGTCGGCGGCCAGGAAGCCGGGCCTGAACCGCTGAGAAGCGTGACGATTGGGGTGTCAGTTGCCCAGGGCCGCGCCCGGGGCGAGCAGCGGACCGAAGCGGCGCTGGCGGGGACGGGCCTCGACACCCTCGAGGTCGAAGTCGCGCCCGAGCAGCCCGGTCCTGCCCGCCGGTCTCTTTGAGGGCTGACACCGGGACCAGAAGCCATTATCCGTTTGCTCAGCCTCGAACTGCCACGCAGGAGTTCCCATGGTGTCCCGCATCTCGAACAGAACCACCCCGCAGCGCGTCCAGGGGAGCGCCACGCCTTCGACCGGACCGGCGCGGTCGACGCCGTCCTCTCCGGCGGTGAACCGCGGCTGGTCCCCTTCAAACCGCGTCGCGACTCCAGGCCCTGGCAGACCGGCGGCGGCCACGTCGGCGTCTGGCCCCACCGACGCGCAGTTGGCCACCATGGCCGCGGCGGCCATCGAGCAGTCGAAGGCGGCGGGCTTGTACCGACAGCCTGTGCCCAACAACCAGGACGCGCAAAACAACGCCGTCCCGGGGCTCGGAGGGAAGTACCTCGAAGCCATGCCGTCGTTCGTCTTCTCTCCGCGGCGGCAGACGGACCAGATGACGCGGCAGGCGCACGCGCTGCTGCCCGAGCCGCTCAAGCGCGACGTGGCCTTCGTTCAGGTGACCCGGCTCGCGCAGGACCCCGAGGGGGCCGCGCGGGAGATGGCCGGGAAGAAGCAGGTCGTGTTGGTGGGCTGCCTGAAGGGCATCAACACCGCCACCTCGGACGACCCGAAGGTGAGCGCCATCCACGAGAAGGAGCTGAAGGCCCTCGAGGTGTCCTTGACCCTCGCGAAGGGCATGGGCGTCGAGGTGCGCGACGTCGTCTTCGGCATGGGCGACAGCTCGCCGACCCGTGTCGACGGCAAGTACGTGGCCAACCCCTTCTCCGAGACGAAGCGCGCGCAGCTCGAGACGCGGATGAACGGCATCCTTCAGAAGAACGGCTACTCGAAACCCGAGCGGCTGAGCTGGGGGGCTGACGAGCTCATGGTGTGCGCCTTTGCTGCCCAGCTGCCTCCTCGGACGCTGTCGGCCAACCTGCAGAGCCCGAACTCGAAGTTCTTCTACGATAGCGACGCCACGGCGAAGCACCTGGTCGAGGAGGCCGCGCACAAGAGCGGGCTGACGGTGGTGACGGGCGGGCAGGCCGACATCCGCCTCGAGGCCTTCAGCCTCCTGCCGGGAGCGAACAAGGCCGGGGACCAGACGTTCCCTGACGCGACCGAGCTGGCGGTTCAGCGGCCGGCAGACGAGGCCTTCGCCTCGAAGATCAAGGCGCTCTCGAAGCAGGACCTGGCGCGGACGGTCATCATCGACGCGCGGCTCAACAACGGCGCCCTCGACAAGGCCTCGCTGCCGCCGACCACCGACGTCCTCGGGTACGGCTCGTGGGGTACCGGCGGCAACAACTTCGGCCAGGGGCTCGCGATGGCGAAGATCGTCAGTGACGCCGAGGCCCGCGCGAAGGCCTCGGGCGACCCAGCGGCCGGGGACCAGGTGGCCCGCGCGCGGCGTCAGTTCGTCGTCGAGGCCGTCGCGCACGACGCCTTCTTCATCGGCTATCGCACGGGGCTCTCCGGCGCGTCCGTGGGGGACGGGAAGAGCAACGCGATGTCGACCTGGCTCAAGCAGTCGGGGCTCCCCATCGCGCCGGGGCAGTCGTTGCCAGAGGCGAAGTTGGTGGAGCTCTACCGGAAGGCGTCCGACTTCACGAACCAGCAGCTTCAGGAGAAGTACCCCGGCCTGGCTGGCCGCGTGAAGCACATCCCCCAGCCGTACAACCGGCGCTTCGAGGCGGCGACGGCCTACTCCGAAGGCGTCATCCCACAGGCCGGCTCGGTGAGCTCCGAGCTGGCGGCGAAGTACCCGGAGTTCAGGCCGGGAGCCACGTACCGCGGCTTCTCGCCGCTGACGAAGCCGGGGCCCTCCGTGGGCTCGAACGGGCTGTTCTTCTGAGCAGCTCCGCGGTGGGCCTGCGCCCCTGAAGCGGGGCTCGAGCTGAATGACGCGGCTCCGCCGAGGCGGGGTGGGCCACGAGGAAATGCACGAAGAAGACACACGAGTCTCGGCGCGAGCGTCTCGAGACCGCACCGCTGCCTGGCCACCAGGCCCTCGAAGTCGATGGCACTTTCAGACATCGGGGCCATCATGGAAGACGTCTTCATCACTCGCCCGGGAAAGACGCGCGAGCAGGCGGGTCGGCATACAGAGGGTCTCTCGAGCCGCCGCGAGGGCGCAGTGCACGCTGCCCCACGAGGCCCGAGGCGGCCGAGCGCTCGACCCACGCCATGGGCACCACGCGGCGCGGCGAGCGCGAACGCAGAGGACCGGTGACGGCTCGCGCTTCGACAGCCCTGGTGAGTTCAGCGACACTGCGCGCGTGGCTCTTCTGCGCCGACTGCTCTCCCCGCTCACCCGGCTCGTGCACGGTGCGGTCACTCGCGTCGAGCGCCCCGTCGAGCCAGCGCGGGAGCCGGCGGGACCCGTGCTCGACAGCTTCGAGCCGGCCAAGCCCGGGGCCTCCAGGGCGGCGCCAGCGCCAGGCCCGAAGAGCCTCGCCGCGGCGTTTCGAGCCGATTCGTTCTCGGGCTTCGTCGATGGCTTCGAGCCAGCCGCCCGGGCACCGGTCGACCTGAGGGGTGACCGCGCCCCCATCGTGCCCGAGGTGGTCGAGGTGCCGAGGGGGTCGCCGGTGGTGGTAAACACCGGCTTCTCGGCGTCGCTGGACGACCTCCTCGGCATGGACGACCTGCCGCCGGCGAGCTCTGACGACGCGCGGAAGGCGGGGCCGGACGACGCCGAGCTCGAGACGGCTCTCCGCTCCGCTGGCGAGGGCGAGCCGGACGCCCTGGCTCGGGCGCCCGAGACGAACGCGCCGCTGCGTGAGCCGACGGCGTTCGCGGTGATGGACTCCTCCGAGCCGCGGTCTCAAGCGGCGGTGGCGGACGCGACGGCGGCGGGTGACACGAGCGCCACCGCACCCGGGGCACCGCTTCCGCCCGACGCGCTGGCCCCTGTGAACCACGGGCGCGCCACGGCCACCCCTGAGCTCGCTGTGGGACCTCGACCGCCGCTTCTCGCCGGCGCGCCCCTCGGAAGCGCGGCAGCCGGACCACTTCCTGCTGACGATTCCCTGCGGCTCCCGCTCTCAGCCGGTTCCGAAGCCGCTCCAGGACCCCAAGCGCCACGGCCGACGGAAGGGTCCGTCACTCCCACCGCTGCGTCACCTGCGACCGCACCAGACGCGGCGGAGCGTGCTGAGCCAGCAGCGGCGAGTCCGCTCGCTGACCAGCTGAGCATCCCCGACGCGCAGGACGCCCTCGAGACACCACCGCGGCCCGAAGCTCCCGCGCCCAGTGCGAGCGACGCTCCCGAGGCGACAGAGGACCTCATCGCGCTCGCAGAAGCGCTGCTGTGAGTGACGCGTGAAGGACAGACGGGAACGCGACCGTTGGGCCGCCTGACCCGCGAACTCGCTGGATGTGTGCCCAAAGGTCGGAAAGCAGCACCTGCAGTCGTGAATATCTCCGGGCTCAGCACGTCAGCGTGCGCGCGGACCACGCGGCACACAGACACGGAGCCACGCAGATGAACCCATTCACACGCAGACTCTTGCTGGCGCTCGCGGCGTCGTCGCTCGCCGGTTGCGCATCGACCACCTGGAAAAGCTACCCGGGTGGGACCATGAAATACAGCGCGATCAACTACAACTACACCGCTCTGCCTGTGCTGAAAGACCCCGTGGGCAAGACGTACCAGCTCGTCGCCCCTGAGTTCAGCGGCATTTCGTCGGTGGCTGCATTCGAAAAACGTGGCGTTCGACGAACCGATGGCGCTGCAGACGTGACTATTTCCATCAAGGCAGGGCCGATTCGTCACGAGCCCGCCGGCTTCGGCATCAAGACCTTCAGGCCCGCGCAGCGGTCGAGCATGCCCATCGACATGGCGGCCACCGACAGGGCGGGGCAATCGATCAGCGCGAGGTCGTTCTTGAAGGAAGAGTTCTTCGTCTTGAATGCAGCACCAGAGTTTGCGACGCGTGAACAGGCCCGAGCAGCAATGAGCGCGATCAGCGAAATCACGAAGAGCAAAGCGGAAGAGAAGGTGAAACAGGACGCCCAACGTGAGGTGACCAGACATCTCGACTTGCTGGCTCAATCCTTGTTCGAACCGCGACAAATCAAAGTCACGCTGCCTGCGATTCGCGCCGCCGGCGAGCTCGACATGGAAGCTGCGTATACTGCTTTGTCAGATGCGCGAGGCGTCGAACAGGTCACCGCAGCGCAGGCGGCCTACGCGGCGCTCGGTACCGCACACAAGAAGCCTGACGGTAGCGACGATGTCCTGGCGAACTACGGTGTGTCGTGCGGGGTTGCGTCGGCGAAAATCCTGGCGGGTGACCTCGGGGGGGCGTGGCTCGACATCAAACAAGCAGGGAGCATCATGCCAATGGGCACGGAGCACCGGCTCATCGCGAAGGTGCTGTACGATCAGCAGGAGCAAGCCGGGGTCGAGATCATTTCGAAAGAAGACTTCGACGAAATGGCCAACGGCGACAAGAAGATGATGAACGAACAGCTCAAAGCACTCTTTGGCGGCAAGAAGAAATGACAACGCCGGCCTGCCAGCTGCACGGGTTGCTGGCACCGCGCTCCCGACGCTTCAGCGGCTGATGACGCCCTCGGCGTTGACGTCATGGTACGAGACGAGCGTCACGAGCGCGGTCATCGCCGGGTCTTCGTCCGAGCTCCCATCGACATCGGACTTCTTGGTGGCGTCGAACCTCACGAGGAAGACGAAGTTTCGGTCCACGGACAGGAACGGGTCTGGCTGCGCGAGGCGCACGAAGACCTCCTGGCCGGTTTCGGAGAACTCGTACGAGACGCGCTGCTCCATGTCGCCGGACATGCTCGCGCCGCTCGAAGACCCCGAGGACGTGTAGGAGCCACTGCCCGAGCCGAGGACGCCCGAAGTGGCGAACCTGCCCGAGCCGGACGACCTCGAGCTCGAGGCCGAGACCGAACCTCTCATCTTGCCCGAGAAGACGGCGGTCTGATCGCTCCCTCGAGACTGCTCGAGGACGACCAGCTCGGACCGGCCCTTGGCGCTGCGAAGCTTCTCGACCTTCCCAACGAACACGAGGTACCGCCCTTTGAAAGCGTCAGGCTGACGAAGCGCCGCGCCCAGCTCGAACAGGGCGAGACGGCGCTGCTGCAACAACGCGAGGTCAGGGCCGACGGAGCCACCACGGTTCGCGATGACCTGGGCGAGCAACTGTGGCGACTCCGCCCGGTTCTTCAGATCCTGTGGCCAATTCTGGATCAGCGTCTCGAGGAGGCCGAAGTCGGGGCGCGCGATGCACGCCTTCACGTAGGTCCACCCGAAGTCAGCGCCGTACTGGGTCCCGAGGTCGCGGGCAGCGGCCTCACATTCGCCAGGTCGTCGGAACGCGCGCGCCCACGACTCGGGCGACTTCTGAGGTGCTCGCTTTGCAGCGGGCGCATTGCTCTGAGGAGGAGGCGCGAACACGGCGTCGACGGACTCCTTCTTCGCCGATTCTGAAGTGGCACAGCCCAACACCAGGACGCAGAGGCCAGGGACGACGCGAGACATGGAGTGAATCCTCATTTCTTCGAAGGGCGAGCCATGACGGGGAAGGCGCGCTTCGGAGCGTCAGGCGTCGGCTGCGGTTCAGGATCTGCGGCTGCGACACTCACCCGCTGCGCGCTCTCTGCCAGCGCGACGTAACAAGCCTGACCGAGCGGTGAGAACCGGCTCTCGGTGTCGAGCAGCGCTTCTTTGCCCTCGAGGGAACACGCAGGGAGCGCAGCCTTCACGCGCGCGATGCAGGCCTGCAGACGCACCAGGCGCTCCTTGTCGGTGGTGTCGACGGCCTGCACCCGGTGGCCACACAGCTTCTCGCCCAGCAACTGCGCCGCGGCCCGGTTGTCGGTCGCCTGCCGCGTTCTCGCCGCGTCGTTCTCAGGGGCAGCGAGCGGCTTGCCGTCGAAGAAGCAACCGACCGACGTTCGCAGCGTCTCGACCGAGCACGAGACGACGCTGGGCCGCTCATCGACCGGCCCCGGCGCGTTCAGTGGCGTGGGCTTCGCGCCACCGAGGTAGCGGGCCGGTTCCGTGGGGTCCGCTGCGAGTGCCATCGTGAGCACGAGCCAGGTCGTCGCCATTGGCAAGACCCTAGCCGGAACGTTCCCCGGTCTGAACGTGCGAAAGGGACAGGGTATGTCTGACGGTGTAGGTCAGAGGACGCAGGCTCCGATGCGCTCCGTCCCCTTCCTCGCCCGTGCCCTGACGGCGCTCCTCGCGCTGACGGTGGGGTGCGCGACACCGAAGCCCGCGCCTGATTCGCTGCGGGTCGACACGTTGTCCTTCGACGGCATGAAGGAACTCACCGAGGGCGACGTCACCGACCGCATCGTCACCAACGCGACGCCGTGGTGGTCGAAGTGGTTTCCCTTGCTCGGTGGGACCGAGTGGTTCGACGTCAACACCTGGCAGGCCGACCTGCGGCGCATCACCCGGGTGTACGAGAGCCACGGCTACTACCAGGCGCGCGTCACCGAAGACCTCGTCTCCGACACGGGCAAAGGCGGCGTCACCCTCAAGGTGAGGTTGACGGAGGGCAAACCGGCGAAGCTCCGGAGCCTCGACGTGCGCGGGCTCGAGGGCGTGCCAGACCTGAAGCCCTCGCTCCTCGCGAAGCTGCCGCTCACCCTCAACGCGGTGTTCCTCGAGGACACGTGGGCCGAGGCGAAGTCGGGGCTGACACAGCAGCTGCACGAAGCAGGCTTCGCCGAGGCGAACGTGCTGGGTGAAGCCGTCATCGACCTCGACACGCCGGCCGTCGACGCGGCCCTCGACGTGGACCCGGGCCTGCGCTTCCGCTTCGGGCCCATCTACGCGCCCGTGACGGGCAGCGTCGTGCCCTCGAAGCTGATCATCGACGTCGCGCAAGCAGAGCTCCCGCGAGGCAGCTGGTACTCCGACTCGGCCCTCGCTGAAGCCCAGGCGCGCGTCTTCCAGATGGGTGTCTTCGGCGCCGTGAAGGTGAACCGCGGCATTCCCGACCGCGACGCCGCCGAGCTACCCATCATCATCGACGCGCGCGAGGCGCCGCTGCACAGCTTGCGGTGGGGCGGCGGCGCCGGCGGAGACCTCATTCGCAACGAGGCGCGCGGCTTCATCGAGTACACCGACCGCAACCTCGGCTTCTCGAAGCTCTTCTCGAAGGGCGCGCTGCTCGACAAGCTGAGCCTCAAGTTCAAGCTCGGCTACGCGGTGCTCCCGAACCTGCCCGACTTCATCAACCGGCTCGTCACCGGCGAGGGCACCGTTCGCCATGGCCCGGTGGGCGACTTGTCGGCCCAGTACGAGGTACCGCGCGTCTTCAACACCCGCAATGTGTCCCTGCTCGGAGCCCTGGGCTTCAACCGAACCCTCGACGCCGCGTTGTCGTACTGGGCGGCAGAGGGAAAGCTTGGCTTCCTCTGGCGGCCCCGCGTGGACTTGAGCGTGTACCCGTCGATCAACCTCAATGCGTACCTGCTCGACGACCCCGTGAAGCAGATGGCCGGCATGAGCACGGCGCCCAGCGCGGCGGTCGGGTGCCCCACCATCTCCGGTCCGCTCAGCCTCGAGGACCTCTGCATCGTCAGCTTCCTCGACGTCACCATCGAGTGGGACCGGCGTGACAACAAGCTCGAGCCGAAGTCGGGCTTCTACCTGGGCCTGTCGGCCCAGGCCGGCCTCTCACGCAACACCCAGCTGACGCCGTTCGTGAAGGCGGTGCCCGAGGCGCGCGGCTACTGGAGCTTCGGCGCCGACAAACAGTTCACCTTCGCCGGGAAGCTTCGGGCCGGCACGCTGGTTGGCTTTGGAGGCGGCGAGACGCCCATCACGGCCCGGTTCTTCTCGGGTGGCTCCAACATGCGAGGCTTCAACCAGCGCCGGCTGTCACCGATGGTCGTCGTGAACACCGGCACCGGGCCGCTCCCTTCCAACCAGCTGGGCCGCGGGCTGCTGGGGCTGCCGGGCGAGCCGCTCTGTCAGCGAAACGAGTCCGGCGAGTGCATCATCGGCCCGCTGGGAGCGACGGTTCCTGTCGGCGGCAATGGCCTGCTCGAGGCGAGCCTCGAGTTCCGGGTGCAGGTGACGGAGTGGCTCGTCCTCGCGGTCTTCCTCGACAACGGCATGGTGACGGCGGATCCCCTCGGCGCGACGACCGACCTGCTCGAGTCGTTCTACAGCGCCGTCGGGCTCGGCGTGCGCATCCGCACTCCAGTGGGGCCCCTTCGCACCGACTTCGCGTACCGGCTGCCCTTCATCGGCGGTCCGCTGCTGCAGAGGAACCCAAACGACCCGGCGTACCTCTCGCAGTCGGGCTGTTTCTTCAACCTCGGCCACAGGGGGCAAACCACCTACTCGGGCGCGCCCGACAGCGTGTGCACCTTCCACCTCTCCATCGGAGAGGCGTTCTAAACAGTTTCTCGGTGAGTGTGGATCATTGGAAGCGGGCAACGTGATTGG
>JBBAQZ010000005.1:0-235777 GCA_040400045.1 Myxococcaceae bacterium | reverse complement strand
CTCGGCGAGGGCGTCGGAGGCGTCTTGCGAGGTGGCCTGCTCCATCACGTGGGAGACCCGTTCGCTTGCTTCGCGGAGCTTGCCGGCGTCGATCAGCGCCCTGACGCCTGCGAGCCCCTTGCGGAGTTCGTCGCCTTCGACCGTCGAGCGGACTGGCGCCGCGTGCTCGCACGCGATCAACGTCGGGAGCGCTGCTGCGAGTGAGACCGCCCGTTCGACGATCTCGTCGTCAGCCGTTCGGAGCAGCTGCGCCGTCGCGTCGAAGTCGGCGAGGCGTCGGCTCAGACAGACGATGGACTGACCCAGCTGCTCGTCAGCACGCCCGTCGGAGGCCTCGCATGCGGCTCGCCGTCGGTCGATCCAACGTCGGCCCCAGACGTCCATGAGACGTTCGCTTTCGCCCCACGCCGCCATCGCCCAAGGGCGGCTCGAGCGCTCGAACGCCGCGCGGGCTTCCTGTTTCGTCTTCTCGTCCCAGACCCCGATGAGTCGCGACGAGACCCCGGCGCAGCGCTGCGCCTCACGGCGGGAAAGCACGACGACGAGCACGAGCGAGAGGGCGGAGAGGGCGGCCACCACGATGGTCGCGAGCTGACGCTCCCGTGAGGACCTGCGGCGACCGAGCTGAACCAGCAGGGCTCGCAAGGTCTGAAAGCGCTCGTCGGGGTTGGCGCGCAAGGCCTTCTGGAGCAGCTGGTGGATGCGCCGCGGCACCGACGTCTTCCTCGGAGGAGGGCGCAGCCGGTTGAGTTGAATCTCGGCGGCAACGGCAGGTGCGGTGTCGCCTTCGAACGGGCGAAACCCGTAGAGCGCTTCGAAGAGGGCGATCGCGAAGCTGAACTCGTCGCTCCGCGGGTCGGTCTTCTTCCCGTACATTGCCTCGGGCGACATGTACGCGGGCGTGCCGAGCATGATGCCGGGCAGGGTGATGCGCCGGCGCATGGACCCGGTGGGCGTGTCGGCCAGCGGAACGATCGGCGCGGGCTGCGGCTGAGTCTCGTGAGCGTGCGCGAGTCCGAAGTCCATGACGCGCGCGCGGCCGTCGCGGCTGATGACGACGTTGTCGGGCTTGAAGTCACGGTGCGTGACGCCTGAGTCGTGTGCCGCCGAGAGGCCTTCACCGGCGTCGAGGAAGATGCCGAGGATCTCGCGCCAGCTGCGTGGTTTCTCTGCGAGCCACTTCGTCAGCGTCTGCCCCTCGACGAACTCCATCGCAAGGTAGACCTGGCCATCGACGACGCCGACGTCGTGCACGGTGACGACGTTCGGGTGCGTCATTCGCGCGAGCGCCTGGGCTTCTCGCATGAGGCGGAGTCGGAGCTCGTCCGCGATGCCGCTTTCCTGGTGCTCGGCCTTCAGCAGCTTGAGCGCGACCTTGCGATCGAGCACTGGATCCCACGCGGCGTAGACCTCGCCCATGCCGCCCTGTCCGAGCCGATCGAGCACGACGTAGCGGTCGAGCGGTTCGCCTTTGGTGAGCGAGGGAGGTTTCGTCGCAGCCGGATCGCCGTGTTCACCTGAGTGATGCGTGGCCTCGAACGCCTGGTCCGTACCCGGGCCGTGCGTCGGCACCAGCGTATCGCCGAGGAGGTGATCGTCTTTGGGATGCGAGTCGGCCACGCGCTCGAGGGTGTGGTGTCAGCGACCGGGCTCGCTGAACGGGGCGGTTCAACCATGAAGCAGGTACGCCCACCACCCTCGATCCTCGTTACCGTTCTGGTCGTGTGCGCGTGCGTCGCCGCGCCACGTCGGGGCGCTGGTGCCGGGAGGAGCCCGAAGACCATCGAGTCATCGGCCTCGCTGGGGGCCGGTCGGTCGGCCGTCGACCTGCTCCCCGACGCAGGCTCGCTGCGGCTCGCCGTCGAGGTCCCCGTCTCTTCCACCGAGTCCGTGTCACTTCGAGTGGACGTCGTCGCTGACGGCCTCGCGATTCGCGCGCTCGACGACCGAGGCGAGTGGACGTCGCGGAGGATTGGCGAAGTCGTCGGACAGGCCCCGGGTATGGCGAACTGGCATGTCTTGTACGGCTCCGCGAATGACCCGTCTCGATGTGAGCTCTCGCTCCAGTCGGTGTTCCAGCCCATCGACGCCGGCGTTCCGCAGTAGGTTCTGCCGCGCCATGTCCGACGTGAAGACCCTGCGCCTCGTCTCTGCCCAGCTCACCGCTGAGTCCCTCGACGCCTTCATCACCTACCAGCGCACCGTCATCGGCGCGCTCGCCAGCACGGCCACTCCGACGCAAACGACCTGGGCCGGCCGCTTCGCCTTCGCGCACGCCAAAGCCCTCGCCGAGAGCCGTCTCGACGCGCTCACCCAACAACGCATCAAGGTGCCCGTCACCGAGTTCTGCGGAAAGCGCTCTGCGTCGCTCACGGTCAAGCAACGCGTGGCCGACGCCGAGGCCGCGCTCCACCTCGCGAAGCACCAGGGAAAGCCCGAGCCGGCGAAGGATCAGGCGATCTTCACCCGCGCCACGACGGAACTCTCACGCCTCTCGAACTTCAAGGACTTCATCGATCGTTACGGTCAGGCCGCGTTCGATCTCCTCACCGCGCGCGAGCTCGAGCTCGTCACCCTCCATCGCGAGCTCAGCCGCCTCGAAGGCTCAGGCGGCCACGTGCACCCGACGTGAGGTTTCCGGAATCATTGTCAGAGGTTGACAGCTCAGGCGAGGGGCGTCAGAAGCCCCAGCCGACATGACGACCAAGAAAGAGCTGAAGGAAATGAAGGCGCCGGACGAGCTGCAGAAGCTCGGCGCTCAAGCGGTGCCCTTCCTCGAGCTTCACGGCAGGAACATCGTCCTCGGCGTCCTCGCCTTCGTTGGCATTGGCGGCGGCGTGGCGCTGGTCGGCCACATCAAGAAGCGCAGCAACGAGACGTCGATGTACCAGTACGGCGCGGCGCTCAAGGTGCTCGAACGCGAGGTGAAGGCCACCGCGCCCGCGACGACGAAGCCCGACGAGGATCCGCCCTTCAAGAGCGAGAAGGAGAAGGACGAGGCGATCATCGCGAAGCTCACGGAGTTCCGCTCCGGGCACAAGGGCACGCAGACCAGCTCGAACGCTGCGCTGCCGCTCGCGCAGGCGCTGCTGCGTCAGGGCAAGGCCGAAGACGCGCTGAAGCTGGCCGAGGAGTTCCTCAAGGACGGCGATCAGAACGACGCGCTCCGGCCGGTTGCCTTCGAGACCCGCGGCTACGCCCTCGAGGCGCTCGGCAAGCTCGATGAGGCCACCGCAGCCTTCGAGAAGCTCGCGCAGGAAAACAAGACCGAGTTCATGAAGGGCATGGGGCTGTATCACCACGCTCGGCTGCTCGAGAAGAAGGCCGACCTGACCGGCGCGATGAAGCGTTACAGCGAAGTCACCACCACTGCGGCTGACTCGTCGGCTGCCCGACTCGCCAAGGAGCGCATGGCGCTGCTCGCGGGGAAGGGCGTCGCGATGCCTGAGCCGGTCCCTGCGCCTGTCGCTGCCGTCGACGCAGGCAAGTGACGATGACGCTGCGCTCGCTTTCGGTGGTGGCGCTCCTCGTGGGTGCTGCCGGGTGTAAGGCGATCCCGCTCTCCAACGATCCCACCATGCCGGTGTCGGTGGCTCAGGTGAGCCCGCCGGCCCTGTGGGAGGTCGACTGGTCGAAGCCGCTCGTGAAGCTCGAGCTGCTCGAGTACCAGCCGCGCGAAACGGCGAAGCCGGCGATCGATCCCGACACGGAGCGCATCATCGTCACCACGCGTGACGGCGCGATCCGCTGTCTCTCGCCCGTCGATGGCAGCGTGGTCTGGGAGAAGAAGACGCTGGGTCGCTTCTTCTCGGGTGCCGGCATCTTCGAGGGCGTGGCGTATGTGCCCGGTGGCGACGGCCTGCTCTACGCGATTCGCGTGCTCTCCGGCGAGGTGGTCTGGCAGTTCAAGGCGAGCGAGGAGCTGATCACGACGCCGGTGCTGTCCGAGGGCCGGGTGCTGGTGATGTCCTCGCAGGACACGCTCTTCGCGGTCGACGCCACCACAGGCAAGTGGGTGTGGCAGTACAAACGCGACATGCCGCAGGGCTTCTCGGTGCGCGGCGCGTCGACGCCGGTCGCTCGAGAAGGCCTCGTGTACACGGGCTTCGCCGACGGCTACTTGACCGCAGTGGGGCTTGACGATGGCGTCGCGCGGTGGGAGCGCAAGCTGACGATCTCGGGCGGCCAGCAGTTCAAGGACGTCGACTCGACGCCGGTGCTCGACGAAGACGGTCACCTCTACGCCGCCAGCTACAAGGACGGCGTGTTCGCGCTCGACGCGAAGACTGGCGACATCCTCTGGGCGTCGGCGCGCGGTGGGGTCACCTCGCTCATTCTCCGCGGCGCCGTGCTGTTCGCGACGGGCGACGGCACCCTGACGGCGATCGACAGCCGCGGCGGCAAGGCGCTGTGGAGCCTCGACCTCTCGGATCGCACCTCGAAGGGGAAGCTCAACAACGCGGGCCGGCCTCCGGTGATGACCCGCGGCTACATCGTGGTGCCGACTTCGACCGCCTTGGCCTTCGTGGACCCGACCGTCGGCAAGGTGCGAGCGGCCTGGAATCCCGGGCGAGGCGTGACCGCGACCCCGACGCGCTTCGTCTCGGCGCGTGGCGGCAATCGGCTCTACGTGTTGAGCAACCTCGGTACCTTGTTCGCGCTCCAGATGGTCGGGAGCGGTGGATGAAACGCATCCGGGTGGTCGCCGGTCTGATCGCCGACCCGAAGGACTCGAGCCGGTTCCTGGTGCAGCAGCGGCTCCCCAACGCCAGCCGCGCCAACCTCTGGGAGTTCCCCGGCGGGAAGATCGAGCCCGGTGAGACCGAAGCGCAAGCCCTCGCTCGGGAGTGTCGTGAGGAGCTCGACGTCGGCCTGGTCGTCGGCCGCAAGCTCTGGAGCACCGTTCACGCCTACGCCGATCTCACCGTCGAGCTCGAGCTCTTCGCCGCCGACATCACCGAGGGCCAGCCGAAGCCGCTGGGCGCGCAGGCGCTTCAGTTCGCCACCGTCACCGAGATGAAGCAGCTGCCGTTCTGCGAGGCCGATCTGCCGCTGCTCGACTCGCTGGCGACCGGTGACGTGCCCACGCGATGAGCGGCTTCCTGGAGCGCACGTTTCAGCTCTCGAAGGGCGTCGGGCCCTACCGCGAGCGCGATCTCTGGGCACGAGGGTACGAGACGTGGGATCAGTTCGAGGCCGCGGCGTCGACGGGCATCGTGATGTCGAAGACGATCGACGAGTCGACGCTGAGCAGCATCGCGCAGGCCCGCATGGCGCTCGCGAAGCACGATCTCGCCACGCTCGCCTCGCTCGTGCCGCCCCGAGAGCACTGGCGGCTGTACCCGCACTTCGTCGGGCAGGCCGCGTTCTTCGACATCGAGGCCGACGGCGACAACGTGCCGACCGTGGTGGGGGTGATGGATCGACAAGGCGTCGCGACGTTCCGGCGCGGGTGGTCGCTGAACGAGCTTCCCGGGCGCCTCGCACAGAGTCCCATCTGGGTGACCTTCAACGGCGCGGTGTTCGACGTCCCGGTGCTCGAGAAGGCCTTCGAAGAGACGGGTTTCCCGAAGCCGCTGGTGCACGTCGACCTGCGCTTCCTGGTGCGACGCACCGGCCTCAAAGGCGGGCTCAAGGGCATCGAGGAGGACTTGAAGCTCCACCGTCCACCGCACCTGAAGGGCGTGAAGGGCTTCGACGCGATTCGTCTCTGGCGTGAGTGGAACGAGCAGCGGGACCTCACGGCCCTGCGGATCCTCCTCGAATACAACCTGTACGACGCGATCAACCTGCGCTCAGTGCTCGAGTGGTGTCAGTGGCGTCTGGCGGATCAGTACGCCTGGCAGCTCGAGCGCCGGCCGATCTTCGAGCGCGGGGAGATCTTGTACGACGTCACGAAGCTCGTGATGGGTGCGGGCTGAGCCGGGCCGTTCACTTTTTCCGCTTCTTCTTCTTCTTCGCAGTGGCGCCCGGCTCGAACTGCAGCTCACCCAGGATGCGGAAGGGGATTCGCAGCTCGTCGGAGGGGTGCCCGCGCTCGTCGGCGAAGGTGTCTTTCGTCTCGGCGTCGATCAGCAGCGAGTAGCTCCGGCCGGTCTTGAGCGGCTGCACGAAGACGATCCGGTACGTGAGCCCGCCGTCGACGGTGCTCTCGTCATCGCTGGGCACGACCGAGTCCGTCCAATCCATCACGCGGAACCGAGCATCATCGAGCGCGGACGGGAAGGTGAGGGTGATCGCGCGCAGGGGTTCGATCGTCGAGCCCGCGTCGAGGCCCGTCATGGAGCCCGCGTCGACCGTCTCGAGCACGATCGCGAAGCCCAGGACCACGGGGCGCGTTTCCACGCCAGCGTCGACGCCCGCATCGAACTCGGGCACCGAGGCATCGGCCGACTCGATCACCGGCGGCTTCGGACAACCCGCGAGCAGCACGACTCCCAAGCACCAGGCCCGCACGCTCACGGCGCGACCGGCTTCTTCTTCGCCAGGCGTTTGCGCTTCTTCTCGTCATCTCTCAGATCTTCGGTGAGCTCGTCGAGGCCGACCGAGAGCGCGACGCGCACCAGCTCGTTAAAGGTTGCCGGCGTGCCGTCCGCGGCCGGGAGCGAGCTTTGCTCGAGCGCCTTCGCCAGGGGCTTCGAGATCACCAGGGTCGTCGCCTCGAGCGCCTTCGCGGGACAGGCCGCGAGGGCGGTGGCCGGGAACTTCCACGGTGTCGACCTCGCCGTGGCGGCCTGAAGCACCCACGCCCGCTCAACGGTGTACTTCGCGGCGAGCCGATCGGCTTTGGTCAACAGCGCCGCAGGGAGCTGAACGATTCGGGGCTCCCCGAGCTGAAGCACGCGGTTCATCACGGCGGCGGCATCGGCCGCTCGGTGCGAAAGCGCCACTCGCACCCGTTCGTCGCGAAGGGCCTGGTCTTCGTCGGCCTGCGCCAGCAGCCGCAGTTGATGGTCGCTGAAGACCGCGCGAAGCGGCGGGGAGGCAGGCGCCGGCGTTCGACCCTCGATGCGGGTCGTCGCGATCGTCTTCCACTCGGGCGCTTCGAGCTCGAGCGCGGGGCTCACGCCCAGACCGATCAGATCTCGCGCCGGCCGCGTCGCGAGCTCGGCCATCATTCGCCAATACGGCCAGTCGATCGGCTCGACGCCGCGCGCCTGCCCGAGCGCCTTGCGCATCGCGGAGCGCTCCTTCGGCGTGACCTCGTCGCGGGCCTCGTCGTGCCACGCTTCGGTGCCGTCTGCGGCGAACGCGGTCACCGACATCCACTGCGAAGTGCCAGTCATCGACGAGAGCGACCACGTCGGCCGTCGCAGCGCTTTCGCCAGCGAGGCCGCCACGTGATCGAGCAGGCCGATGCCTTCTTCCTCGAGCTGCGCCACCACCGACGTCAGCCCTGCGCGGCGGCTCTCGAGGTGCACCACGTCGAGGGCGTCTGCGGTTTCGAGGTTCTTCGAGATGGCAGACGACACGACGTCCGGGTCGACACCGGTGCCCTCGACGAAGACCGCGACGGCGTGACTCATCGACATGGCTCGTTTCTAAGCCCGTCGTCGCCCCGAGGTGTTCGACTTTCGTCCGATCGGCTAGCAGCCGCAGGTGAGATCGTCAGCGGTCGGCGTGAGGCACTGCAGCCGGCACGCGCTCATCGGCGTGAAGCGCACCCGTCGGGTCGAGGAGCAATCGCGCTCGGGGAGGTTGGCGTACATCTCGGGACAGCCGAGGTCGACCGACTGCCAGACCTGCTTGAGCTCGAGCAGGCGCGTGCCGCCGTCGGAGCCGAGCTCGGTCCACCGGTAGCGAAGGCGAGCGCAGCGACGGGTGGGCTCTCCACCCAGCACCACCTCGATGTCGGCGCCGTTGGCGAAGTCAGTCCGTGAGCCAGCGATCAGCGTGCCGGCGTCTTCGCGGGCAGGTCCCCAGAAGGCGACGAGGGACGAGGTGACGGCGAGGCGTCCAGTCGAGGTCGCTCCGACGAAGAGCGAGCCTGTCGTTCCGGTGAAGCGGTTGGGCCGGCAGTCGTCGTCAGCGGTCTCGAAGACCATCGGCCCGAGCTGGCCGGTGGCGTCTTCCGAGATGGGCTGCTGGCACGCCATCAGCGCTGTCACCACCAGCGCCAGGTTGCGATTCATCACGTGGAGAACCCCGGAAAATGAAGAAGGGAACCGGCCTTTCGACCGATTCCCTTCAAGTGCCCAGGAGAGGACTCGAACCTCCACACCGTTGCCGGTACTAGACCCTGAATCTAGCGCGTCTACCAATTCCGCCACCTGGGCGCGGCGCGGGGCTTGTACGAGTCCAGCCCCAGTGTGTCAACGACGACGAGCAGACGGAAGCCGTTCCCCTTGCCTGACGTGGGACGAGCCGGTCAGCTGAACTTCGCGGGCGGCCACTTGCCCTGCGCTTCGAGCGCTTTCCGCTCGTCGGGGTTCTCGTCCATGTACGCCTTCAGCGACTCCTCGGTGATCCACACCTCGACGTCTTCGGTGCCGACCTTCGCCTGACAGCCGAGCCGCGACGAGGCGCGCACGTCGAAGGCGAGATCGAGCCGGTCCATCTCGAGATCATCCTGCTCCGAGAGCGACGTGAGGCCCTTGCGCACGAAGACGTGGCACGTGGAGCAGGCGCAGACTCCGCCGCACGAGTGGCCGACCTGCGCGTGCACCTCTTCGGCGGCGTCGAGCAGTGACGTGCCTTCGGCGACCTCGACGGTCAGATCCTGCAGCGGGCTGATGAAGTGGACGCTGGGCATGGGGCTTTAGAACGTCTGGATGCTGTGGCCGACGGCGGCCTTCGCGATCGCGCGGTTCATGATGCGCTCGACGAAGGGGCGGGCCTGTTCGTCGAGCTCGTGAATGGCGTTCTTGATCGCGGCGTGATCGTCGGTCGTCTTCGACAAGGTCTCGAGCGCCTCGACGCCCAGCTCGAAGCTCTTGCGTTCCTCGGCCGAGAGCAGGTCGCCGTTCTCGACGAGCTGCTTGCGTGCGTCGATCAACACCCGCGCCGCGTCGACCTGCTGCTCCACCAGCTGCCGTCGCTGCATGTCGTCTTCGCCGTGCTCGATCGAGTCGAGGAGCATCTGTTCGACTTCTTCGTCGCTCAGCCCATGCGTCGGCTTGACGGTGATCGCCTGCTCGACGCCGGTGGTCTGCTCCTTCGCCTTCACCGAGAGAATGCCGTCAGCGTCGATCGAGAACGTCACCTGCACGCGGCCCATGCCGGCTGGCATCGGCGGAATGCCCGAGAGGCGGAAGCGCGCCAGGGAACGGCTGTCCTGCACGAGCTCGCGCTCTCCCTGCACTACGTGGATGTCCATGCCGGTCTGGCCGTCCTGGAACGTGGTGAAGACCTGGGCCTGGGCCGTGGGAATCGCGCTGTTGCGGTAGATCACCTTTTCGGCGACGCCGCCCATGGTCTCGAGCCCGAGCGACAGCGGGATCACGTCGAGCAGGAGCACCTCGTCCTGGCGCTCAGTGTTGGTGAGCAGGTCGGCCTGAATCGCGGCGCCGAGGGCCACCACCTGATCGGGATCGATGTCGGCCAGCGGCGCCTTGCCGAAGATCGACTCGACGTAGCTGCGGACGGCCGGCACGCGCGTGGACCCGCCGACCAGCACGACGCCCTTGATGTCGGCCGCGGTGAGCCCTGCGTCCTTGATCGCGCGTCGCACGGCCACGCCGGTCTTCTGGAGCAACGGCTGAATCCAGGTGTCGAAGTCTGCGCGAGTCACCGGCAGCGTCTTGCCGTCGAGCTCGAGCGTCGTCTCGGTGACGTCGGTGAGACGCTCCTTGGCGGCCCGGGCGAGCTGGAGGAGTTGCGCGATCTGCGACGGGGAGGGGGAGGCGATGCCGAACGCGTCGAGCGCCTTCTGCACGATGGCGCGATCGAAGTCGTCGCCGCCGAGGGCCGAGTCTCCGCCCACCGACTTCACCTGGAACACGCCGTCGACCAACTCGAGGATCGAGATGTCGAAGGTGCCGCCGCCGAGATCGTAGACGGCGAAGGTGCCCTGAGCGTTCTTGTCCAGCCCATACGCCAGCGCGGCCGCCGTCGGCTCGTTCAGCAGCCGCAGCACCTCGAGGCCCGCGAGGCGTCCCGCGTCCTTCGTGGCCTGTCGTTGCGCGTCGTCGAAGTAGGCCGGCACGGTGATCACGGCCTGCTCGACCTTGCCTGCGAAGGCCGACTCGGCGCGGCGCTTGAGGGTGCGGAGGATCTCTCCGCTCACCTCGATCGGCGTCACCGGCTGACCACCCGCGACCTGGAACCGCACCACGCCCGACCCCTCGACGAACTGGTACGCGCCCAGCTTCTTCGTCTCGAGATCGCCCAGCGACTTGCCCATGAAGCGCTTCACCGACTTGATGGTGTCGGTCGGCGCGGTGGCGAGCAGCTCCACCGCGCGCCTCCCGACCACCACACCGCCGCTCTTCGCGTAGTGCACCACCGACGGGAGCAGCCGCGCGTCGCCCTCGTCGGCAGGCAGACAGGACGGCTTGCCGTTGATCACCGAGGCGACCAGCGAGTTGGTGGTGCCGAGATCGATGCCGACGACATGGCCCTTCGGCTTGAGTGGATCGTGGATCTGCAGAAAGCCCTTCACGACACTGCCTCCTCTTCGAGCGCTTCGACCTCTTCGATGAACCGCGAGTAGTAGCGCACGCGGCCGAGCTGGTGCGTCGCCTCGGTCACGTCATCGCGGGTCAGCGCGGCCTTGGCCAGCTCGAGCGCCGACGACTTCTCCTGCTCGATCTCATCGGCCATCGCGCGGGCCTTCACGACGTCGCGCTTCGACTTGAGCGACTCCAACTGCTCACGACGCTCCATCACTTCCTCGAGGAACGTCATCGGCATCTTCGCCTGGGCGGCGCTCGCTTCACTGTCGAGATCGACGCCCTTGAGCCTGAGCACGTAGAACGCCCGCTTCACCGGGTCGCGCAGCACCTTGAAGGCATCGTTGAGCGCGGTGGTCTTCTCGAGCGCCGACACGCGGGTGCGCGCGTCAGCCTCGACGAACCGGTCGGGGTGCCACTCCAGCGACAGCTCACGGAGCCGCTGCTCGAGCGCTTTGACGTCCACGTCGAGGGCAGGGGCGAGTCCGAAGACCTCGAAGTGGGTCATGACGGTCAAACCGAGAAGCTGTCGCCACACCCGCACGCGGACTTCTCGTTGGGGTTTCGCAGCTTGAAGCCCGAGGCCATGATCGTCTCTTCGAAGATCAGCTCGGTGCCCATGAGGTACAGGTAGCTCTTTGGATCGATGAAGACGCGCACGCCTTCGCGCTCGAAGGTCTTGTCGCGGGGCTTCGCCTCTTCGGCCCACTCCATGTGGTACGCGAGGCCGGAGCAGCCTCCGCCCTTCACGGCGATGCGCAGGCCGGCGTTCGGCGTGTTGCGCTCCGTGAGGAGCTTCTTCAGCCGCACGACGGCGCTGTCGTCGAGACCAATACCCTTCCCCGTCGGCTTGCCGGTCGGCAGGGCGTTGGGGTTCGGCGCGATGAAGGTGGCGCTGGCCTCGGCGGACATGGCGACTCCGGTCACGGCTGGGTGGTGGGCGACGGCTGGGGGGAGGCGGCAGTGCCAGCCTGGCGCTTCGCGCGCTTGTCCTGGAAGTCCTTGATGGCGGCCTTGATCGCGTCTTCAGCGAGCACCGAGCAGTGGATCTTCACTGGCGGGAGCGAGAGCTCCCTGGCGATCTCCTTGTTGGTGATCGTCACCGCGTCTTCGATCGACTTGCCCTTCACCCACTCGGTGACGAGGGACGACGAGGCGATGGCCGAGCCGCAGCCGAACGTCTTGAACTTCGCGTCCTGGATCATCCCGTCATCGGAGATCTTCAGCTGCAGGCGCATCACGTCGCCGCACGCAGGCGCGCCGACCAGGCCGGTGCCGACGTTCGGGTCTTCCTTGTCGAGCGTGCCCACGTTGTGCGGGTTCTCGTAGTGCTCGATGACTTTCTCGCTGTAGGCCATGGGTTCTCCTCGGGGGATTTCAGTGGGCGGTCCAGGCGATCGACTTCAGATCGATGCCTTCTTTTGCCATCTCGTAGAGCGGCGACATGTCTCGAAGCTTCTTCACCGCGCGGGTGACGAGGGCGATGACGAAGTCGACCTCTTCTTCGGTGCTGAAGCGGCCGAGCCCGAAGCGGATCGACGAGTGGGCCATGTCTTCTTCGACGCCGAGCGCGCGCAGCACGTAGCTGGGCTCGAGCGACGCCGAGGTGCAGGCCGAGCCGGAGCTGACCGCGACGTCCTTGATGGCCATCATCATCGCTTCGCCTTCGACGTAGGCGAACGAGACGTTCAGGTTGCCGGGCAGGCGGTGCTCCGATGAGCCGTTCACGGTGAGCAGGTCGAGGTTCTTCTGCAGGCCGGCCCAGAGGCGATCGCGCAGGGCGCCGACGCGCTGGGCCTCGGACGCCATCTCGTTCTTTGCGATCTCGGCGGCGGCTCCGAAGCCGACGATGCCGGCGACGTTGAGCGTGCCCGAACGCATGCCGCGCTCATGCCCCCCCCCATCGATGCTCGCCGCGATGCGCACGCGGGGCTTGCGACGCACGTACAGTGCGCCGACACCCTTGGGCCCGTACATCTTGTGCGCGGTGACGGACACCAGGTCGGCCTTCGCCTGCTCGACGTCGAACGGAAGCTTGCCCACACCCTGCACGGCGTCGGTGTGGAAGAGCACGCCCTTCTCGCGGCAGAGCTTCCCGATCTCGGCGACCGGCTGCACGACGCCGATCTCGTTATTGGCGAACATCACGCTGACGAGGATCGTCTTGTCGGTGATCGCCGCGCGGAGCTGATCGAGATCGATGAGCCCGTCCTTCTTCGGCGAGAGGTACGTGACTCGCGCGCCGACGCGGACCTTGTCGATCCACCGCTTCAGGAGCGCGTCGTTCTCGAGGTCGTGCTTGATCTCGAGCGTCGCCAGCTCCTCGGTCGTCACGTCGCGGCCGGTCAGCTCCATCAGCCGCTGGATCTTCAGCTCGTCGATGCGATCGAGGCGCTGGCGCTCGAGGCGCTTGCAGGTGTCGAGCACGGCCTTGTGCTCGGTCGAGAGGGTGATGAGGTGATCGCCCTTGTCCTTGTAGAACTCGACGGCGCCCTTGATCGCGAGGTTGTTCGACTCGGTCGCGCCCGAGGTGAAGACGATCTCTTTGTCCGACGCTCCGATGAGCGTCGCGATCTGCTTGCGTGCCTTCTCGACGGCGGCCTCGGCCTTCCAGCCGAACGCGTGGTTACGCGAGGCGGCGTTGCCGAAGTCCTCTACGAAGTACGGCTTCATCGCCTCGAGGACCCGTGGGTCCATCGGAGTGGTGGAGTGGTAATCCATGAAGATCGGCAGCTTCATCTCGATGCCCGCTTTCAATGTGGACCAGTTCGGTCCAGATTCCTGAAGTTGGTAGTAACTGCCCTGTGGTGGCTGCGTCAAGCCCACGATCCCCCTCGTGAAAGAGCGGCCCTTGTGCGCTTGCGAGCGTCAGCGAACGACGACGCCGTTGTGGTTGATTCGGCTCGGCGAGGTCATCAGCCGCACTCGCAACCGGTAGACCGTCTGGCCCAGCAAGGCGACGGCGCACGCGATCAGCACGCCCCCGAAGTTGCTCCATCGTGGTTCTCCGTCGTGCCAGATGAACGTCGACGCGAACCAGAGAAAACCCGCGATGCCGACGAACGACCAGAAGAACAGACCGTTCCCCAGCACTGAGAACTGGGCTCCGCAGGAAGAGCACCGGTAGCTGTACTCGAGGCCGCTGGGGATTCCGTCGTAGGTCTGGCCATGCGCCACGGTCCAGCTGGCGGGTCGTGCGCAGCGCAGGCACGCCCGGTCTTTCTCCATTGCGCTCGGGCTGGCCATTTCGGGCGGGCCTACCAACGCTCAGCGGAACGCTCAAGGTGGCGCGCCGCCCTGGTGCGGCCCGCTCTGACCTGGGGCAGTGTGCGCTGACCGGCGAACGAGTTCGGGGGGTTGGCTTGCGGCACGAGGGTCGCTGTGGAGCCCAGCGCGGTCCCACCCACCTCGGAGCTCCATGTCCCGCCCACCGTCCAAAGACGTTCAGCTTGCCGTCTCGAGTGAAGTCGAGCCCACCCGGTACTCTCAGGGCTGGCGTCGCGGAAAGCCCGAAGAAGATCCCGACAAGGTGAAGCGATGGGGCGTGATCTCGGCGCGGCCCAGTGAATTCCTGATCCGCATGCGCGGCGGCAGCGTTCGCACGAGCGGGCAGGGCGCGACGATCTTCAAGTGGCCGTGGGACTCGGTCGCGATCGTCCCCACCACCGTGCAGCGGCTGCAGTTCACCGCCGATCAGATCACCCAGGAGAAGGTCGGCGTGAAGGTGACGGGAATCGTCGTGTACCGAATCGCCGAGCCGCTCATCGCGTTCCGCATGCTCAACTTCAGCTACCCCGAGCGCGCGCAGGAGAAGCTCGCCACCATGATGGAAGAGATGTGCATCGGCGCCACCCGGCGGCTGGTCGCGAACCTCACCATCGAAGAGTGCCTCACTCGACGGAAGGACGCGCTGGCCTCGGAGCTGGTGCGTGAAGTGGCTCCCGTCGTCTCGGGCAACGGCCAGCTCGAAGACACCACCAACCGCGGCTGGGGCGTGGTCGTCGACACCATCGAGATCCAGGACGTGCGCGTCACCTCGGCGCAGGTGTTCGCGAACATGCAGGCGCGCTTCCGGCACGAGCAGGAACGCGTCGCGCGTGAAGCCGAGCTCGAGAAGCACCGCATCATCAAGCTGAACGAGGCTTCGACGGAGCAGGAGATCGAGCTCTCGCGCGTCGCCTCGCAGACCGAGATTCGTCGCAAGCGCTCCGCCGCGGAAGAGGAGTCCCGACTCGAGAAGATCAGCGGCGACGCGAGGGTGGAAGAGCAGCGCCTCGCGCAGGAGCGCCTCACCCGGTCCAATCAGGTCGCTGCCGAGCGGGAGTTCCAGCTCGCGAAGATCCAGGCGGAGCAGGAGGTGCGCCAGCGCAAGCAGATCGCCGAATCGGCGGCGGCGATGGAGCTCCAGCAGTCACAGGCCCTGCTCGCAGAGGGGAAACGGGCCGCCGAAGCGCAGCTGCAGCAGGAGCGTCTGCGCAATGAGGTCGAGGTCGCGCGTCTGGAAGCCGAGGCCGAGCAGGCTCGCCACGCAGCAAAGGTGGCCGAGGAGCTCCAGCAGTCCGAGGTGCTCCGGGTCCGCGCCGATGTGGCGGAAGCCAAGCGCCATCTCACCGAGATCGAAGCGAAGACGGTCGAGCTCGAGGTCCACAAGCAGGAGCTGCTCTCGAAGCTCGAGCTCGAGCGTGCCGCAAAGTTCAAGGAGATCGAAAACACGCTGTCGCCCGAGGCGATTCAGCTCGCCGTCGCCAACCGCCTCCCGGAGCTCGCCCTGGCCTTCCAGCAGAAGATGGGCGAGGTGCACGTGACGGCGGTCGATGGAGCCAACCCGTTCGGCTACATCGCGGCAGCTGTGGAGGGCGTCATGGGCCTGGCCCGGAGCGCAGGGCTGCAGCTGCCGAAGAAACCGAGCGATCCCAGCTGAATCCCCCTGAAACTGGCGGGCCTCTGATTACATAGGGCTCGCACATGGGACGCACACTCGTACTCGGTCTGGCGGTGTTGGCGGCGCTCGGGCTCGCCGTGGTCCCGGAAATCCTCCCCACCGGGCCCGCCAGCTCGCTCGATGCGTCGGGGCTCCTCGACTCAGGCCAGTGGCTCTTCGCGGCGGGCACCATCTTCCTCGGTGGCCTGCTCACCGCGCTGACGCCGTGCGTGTACCCGCTGATCCCGATCACCGTGGGCGTCTTCGGCGCCCGTCAGGCCGATAGCCGGGGCCGCGCGTTCATTCTCACCACCGCCTACGTCTTCGGCATGGGCGCGGTCTTCAGCATCCTCGGCGTCATCGCGGCGCTGTCGGGCAAGGCGTTCGGGTCAGCGCTCGGCAACCCGTGGGTGGTCGCAGGGCTCGCGGTGTTCATGGTGGTGCTCGCGACGTCGATGTTCGGGGCCTTCGAGCTCACGCTGCCGTCCGGCCTCGCCCTCAAGCTCAACAACGTCGGTGGTGGCGGCCTCATCGGCGCGCTGCTGATGGGCTCGGTGGCTGGGTTCCTCGCAGCGCCGTGCACAGGCCCGGTGCTCACCGGCGTGCTGGCCTGGGTCTCGAAGACGCAGGACCCGGTGCTCGGCGCAGGGCTCCTCTTCATCTACGCCCTCGGCATCGGCGTGCCGTTCTTCCTCATCGGCGTCTTCACCGTGCGCCTCCCCAAGGGCGGCGTGTGGATGGAGTGGGTGAAGAGCGTCTTCGGCGTCGCGCTCCTCGCGCTCGCGGCCTCGTACCTTCGTGACGCGTTTCCGCTGCTGCGCGTCGGTCTCGAGGGCATCGGGCTCGCCACCGGGAGGTACGCGGGCATCGGCATCGCAGCAGGCCTGGCGTTCCTCGGGGTGATGCTCGGGGCGGTCCACCTTTCCTTCAAGGAGAAGGGCGAATGGCCGCTCAAGGGACTCGGCGTGGCGGTGCTGGTGGCCGCGTTCCTGCTCCGCGTCTCTGCGTCTGGAGTCCACGTGCCGGAGAAAGCAGCCCTGGAGTTGGCCGATCAGCGCACGGTGCTCGAGAAGACGATCGCGACGCTCGATGAGCAGCTGGGCCGCGAAGAGGATCAGACGAACAAGAACCGAATCGCCGCTGCGCTCGCCGAAGCTCGTGAGGGGCTGGCGAAGCTCACGACCGCGAGAGCCGATTTCGCGTGGGGGCTCATCTTCCAGGCCGACAAGCAGGGCTCTCCCGAAGCGTTCGACGTCGCGCTCGCGAAGGCCAAGGCCGACTGCAAGCCGGTGATGATCGACTTCTTCGCCGACTGGTGCGCCGCGTGTAAGGAACTCGACCAACACACCTACGTCGCGAAAGACGTCGTCGCCGAGTCGCAGCGCTTCGTGACGATCAAGGTCGACGGCACGAACGATCACGACATCACCGACAAACTCTACGAGAAGTTCGGAGTGAAGGGTCTGCCGACGGTGGCCTTCGTCAGCCCAACGGGCGACGTCCTCGACAAGCCCCGCGTCACCGGTTTCCTGAACCCGGAACAGTTCCTCACCGAGATGCAGAAGGTGGCGATCGCGACATGCTCAGCTTCGCCTTGACCGTGGTGCTCGCGGCGGACGGCGGAGTACCCCCTCGTGACGAGGTCCTCTCCCTCGTGCAGACACAGGTGGCCGCGTGGAACCGTGGGGACCTCGAGACCTTCTGTGCGACCTACGCAGACGACGCGGTGTTCGTCAGTCCTCCGCGCCCCGCGAACGCAGACGCAGGTGTCGCGGCGTCGGACGGAGTGACGCGAGGCAGGGCTGAAGTCCTCGCCCGCTACAAGAAGCGCTACCCCGACGGGAAGGCGATGGGTCAGCTGTCGATCGAGCCGTGGGACGTGCGCGAGACGAAGGACTCGGTGTCGATCTCGGCGAAGTGGACGCTTCGATACCCCGAAAAGCCGGCGCTCAGCGGCAACACGGTCATCGTGCTGCTGAGGCTGAAGGCTGGCTGGCGCATCGTTCACGACGCCTCGATGTGAGCGCCCCGCTCGATCGGCGTTCCGTGTTCCACCGTGTTCGTGCACGATGCCTGTCGATGCGCCTGCTCCTGGTCGCTCTCGTCGTCTTCGGTTTGCGGTGCGCGCCAAAGCCCGCGCAGCTCTTCGTGCCGACCAATGATGCCGATGGCGGCGGCTCGGCGGATGCGGGCGGCGACGGTGGGTCGGTCTGTCAGCCGGTCTGTTCGGCCTGGAGCAACCCACGCGCGGTGGGGACGGTCGTCGCTCCGGTCGTCGAACTCTCGGGCCTCGCCGCGAGCCGGACCCAGCCCGGCGTTCTCTACGCTCACAACGACTCAGGTGACTCGGCGCGCTTCTTTGCGCTCTCGTCGACTGACGGCACCATCCTCCAGGAGTTCTCGGTGCAGGGCGCCACCAACCGCGATTGGGAAGACCTCGCCGTCGGCCCCTGCGCGAGCGGCTCGTGCGTCTTCATCGGCGACATCGGTGACAACAACCGCGTTCGAAGCGACTACGCGATCTACGTCGTGCCCGAGCCCACCGTCGTCCCTGGAGGCCCGGTCGTCACCGTGATGGCGCAACGCCTGCCCTGGCAGTACCCGATGGGCGTGAAGCACAACTCCGAGTCGCTGCTGGTCGACCCAGCCTCGGGCCGGCCCTACGTCATCACCAAGGCCCCCGGTGCGTTCCAGGTCAGCACCGTCTACCGGTTCCCGCTGCCGCTGACGCCGGGCACGCAAGCCACGCTCGAAGAAGTCGTCACGCTGTCGGTTCCCGGACCGACCGACAGCCAGCTCACGGGCGCCGACGTCAGCCCCTGCGGTGATGCGGTGCTGCTGCGCATGTACAACCGGCTCGTCCTGATGCGCGCCGATGGCGGCTCGCTCGAGTCCGCCTTCACTGACACCCCCACCAACGTCCCCGTCGCGCAGGAAGGGCAGGGGGAAGCGGTCGCGTTCGCTGCCGATGGGCGCTCGTACTTCACTTCGAGTGAGGCCATCGGCGGGCCTCCGCCGTTGTTTCAGTCGACCTGCCGATGAGCTGGAAGGGGCGCGTCGGCTGGGCGCTCGCCCGCGTCGTTTCGCAGGTCGGAACCTGGAGCGCGGCGCCTCGCCGGTCCGTCAGTCAGACCGAGCGCCACGTGCTGACGGCAGTGTTCGGCGACTCTCTTGACCTCGACGCCATCGAGATCCGCGAAGACCTGCACGGCCTCATCAACCTCAGTGGCCGGGCCTTCGTGATCGAGAACACCATGCACCTGCCGATGCCGACCGGCGCCGCGCCGATGCAGCTCATCGTCCACGAGGCCACACACGTCTGGCAGTTCCAGAACGGCGGGCACGCGTACATCACCGACTCGATCCACGCGCAGACCCTCGGCGATGGCTACCAGCTCGAGAAGGGCCTGCTGCAGGGCAAGACGTGGCCGCAGCTCAACTGCGAACAACAGGCGACGCTCGTCGAGCAGGCGTGGGCGCAGCGGTGCTTCGAGGGGCGGCCCTTCGTCATTCGCGGCAGAGACTGGACGGCAGCGTTCGAGTCCGCGCGAGCTCAGTGGACCGCAGGGCAGGGGGCCGGCTTCACGGCTTCCGGCGAAACACCCGGTCGATGACCATCGGCTCCTGGCCGTCGGGGCTCAGCGTGATCCGGTACAGCATCAGCCCGTCGTCCGTGAGCTGACGCATGAGCGACATGCCCATCTTCTTCGAGGGGTCGGTCATGCGGCCCGTGGAGCGGAACACCCCGTTGTCGAGCACCGTGGTGTACGAGAGCTCGTCGCCGAAGAACTCGTCCTTCGTCGCGGTCGCGCCGTCGAGGACCAGTTGGTACCGCTTCTTCGAGATGCTGGCGTCGATCTCCACGAACAGCGTGCCGCCGTTCACGCGAATGCGATGAATCGGGCGCACCGACTTCGCGGCTCTTCGCACGAACCAGCTCACGCCGAGCTTCTCGAGGATCGGGCCGGTGTCGGTCGACTTCTCGAGGTCGAGTTGCCAGACGCCTTCGAGCGGGTGCGACGAGACGCCGCCATCGGGAACTTGAAGAAGGATCATCAATGCCAATGCGCTCACGTCACCGCACCTCGGGAAGGAACAGCTTCAGCTGGGTCACCAGATCGGTGGTCGACTTGCCGGGCACGAGGCGCTTGGTCTGCTCGGTCAGGAAGCCCTGCTCGAGCAGATACGTCAGCGCGTTCTCCAGCGAAGACTTCGACACCGCTTCGGCCGAGATGATGGTTCCGCCGAGGAAATCGGCGCGGCCATTCTCGAGCGCTTTCTTGAGAAAGTCCTTCTTGTCCTGGCCGTCCTTCGGCGCATCGGCTGCCTGACGCGCGGCGAGCAGATACGACTCGAGGACGTCGAGCAGCAGATCGGAGAGGAACTGCACCGCGGGCCGGCCGTGCGCTTCTGGAGCGATCGAGATCGTCTGCTCCTGACGCACCAGCAGCCCGAGCGTCGTCAGGTGCACCACCGTCGCGTCGAAGATGTGCTCGAAGGTCTGGCCGACCGGGTAGATGAACTCCATCTTCAGCAGTCGCGAGAGCACCAGCGCACGCTCCCGGATGGCGCTCATGCTCGGGGCCGATTGGTCGCTCGACTTCCCGTGCTCGACCGACAGCAGCGCAGCGCAGACGATCGTGCGCCCTGCGATCAGGTTCATCAGCGTGTTCTTGTAGAAGGTCAGCTCGGTGCGGCGCTCTTCTTCCACTTGATAGATCGGCTCGCCGCGCGCCTCGACGATGCGCACGAAGCCCTCGGACGCGAACATGCGCATGGCGTCGTGGATCGGGCCCAGCACCGTCGGAGACGAGGGCGCGTCCTTCAGTTGCACCGACAGCGGCGCCTTCAGGTCGGTCGCCATCTGCCGCAGCAACATGACGCGATCGGTGATCTCACGCACCGAGATGCCTCGGCGACGGTGGGCGAGCAGGGCCGAGGCGAGCAGGGCATGCGGCGTGACGGTCGAGACGCGCGAGATGCCGTGCATCACGCGGTGCCCGAGCGCTCGCACGAGCGTCTTCTTCTGGTCGTCGGTCGCGGTCCGCGGGTCGATGCCGCGCTCCTTCATCAACTGGGCGACGGACACCGGCTCGTCGAAGGTCAGGTGAATGCGGCCGTAGTTCTCGGTCAGCACGCTCGGCGCCGACAGCAGCGCCTTCAGATCTTCCGGCTTCTTCTCGCCACCCGCCAGCTCGGCCCGGTAGCTCGCGCCCTCGACGACCTTCTCGTAGTCGATGGCGACGGGCACGAAGAGCAGATCGTTCCGCGCGCCTTCGATCACTGCGTCGACCAGCCAGGTGAAGAGGCCCAGCTTCGGGGTCAGCAGTTTTCCCGTTCGCGAGCGTCCGCCCTCGGGGAAGAACTCGTGGTGAATGCCGTCGTGCACCAGCTTCTTGAGGTACGCCTTGAAGACCGCTGTGTAGAGCTTGTCGCCCTTGAAGGTGCGTCGCAGGAAGAACGCTCCGCCGCGACGGAGGAACGGGCCCAACGGGAAGAACGACAGGTTCGCGCCGGCGGCGACGAGCGGAACCGTGTACCCGCGCTGAAAGAGCACGTAGCTCATGATCAGATAGTCGACGTGGCTCTTGTGTGACGGCGTCAGCACGACGGGCGCGTCGGCCGCGGCTTTCATGGCCCGCTCGAGCCCGACCTCGTCGACCTCGACCCCGTCGTAGATGCGGTTGAAGACCCAGTGGAGGATCGGCGCGGTGAAGCCCACCACGCTCGGGCTGTAGCGCGCGGCGATGGACGCGAAGTTGCGCTTCGCGGTGCGGTTGAGGGCGTCGATGCTCTTGTTCTGCTCTTTCGCCACTTCGGCCACCGACTGCTGAAAGACCTTGTCGCGCATCGCCTCGTCGATGAGGCGTTCGGTGGGCTTTCGGGGCGGCCCGAAGACGGCGCGGGTCTCTCGGGCGAGGTGGTGATGGAGCGTGCTGCGCACCTTGCGCGCGATCACCTCGGTGGATTGAGCCGCGTGATCGGCGACGAAGGCCTTCAGATCGATCGCGTCACCGACCCTGAACTGCGCGCGCTTGTAGTTGCGGAAGAAGGCGCCGAGCGAGTGGAGGAACCCCGGCGCTTCGGGGCTGCCGAAGATGCGATCGAAGACGCTCGGGGTGATCTTCTGCAGCCACTTTTCCCAGACGAACAGCTCAGGCACGAGGAAGACGGGCGTGTCGGACTTGCGGGCCAGCTCCACCAGCGCCGGGAACGGATCCTCGCCGGTCTCTTTGCCGCGCGCCGAGTTGAAGGAACTCTCCCGCAGGAAGATGAGGCCCGAGCCGCCCTGACGGCGCGCGTAGGTGAAGCGCACGTCGAAGTCGCCGCGCTGGGCCGCGAGGGTGAAGGGGCGCGTGAACCAGGGCCGCAGGTTCACCACCGCGCGCACCGGCGGCAGACCGCGCCGAACCATCGCCCAGTGCAAGTAGAGGAAGTTCACCCATGCGGTCGTCCGCATGACGTGAACGACGAAGCCCTTCTGATGCAGGGCCTGCAGCTCGTCCACCGCGCCTTGCGCGAACCGCACGGGCTCGAAGTAGCGACGGCTCATCCAGCGGCCGGCCGGCCCGAACTCGCGATGGAGCTGTGGGGTGACCTCGACCTCGGGTTTGGCGATCAGGGCGTCCACCACGTCCACCATAGCGACAACCCGTTGCCGGGCTGAGGATGATTTTGAGCCGGGCATGGGTTGCTTTGGACGCGGCACGTCGTCACGATGTGGACATGGTTCGCGTCTGGTCGATCGTCATGGTCCTGATGTGCCGCGTCGCGTTCGCGCAGTACGACAACGGTGGCGTGTGGACGGGCTACGTCGGTGGATGGAAGCCCAACACGTCGCCTGCAATGCGGAGCCCCGTCTCTGGCCCTCGCTTCTTTCCCAGGCAGCAGCAGCCGGTGTTCGTCCCGTATTTCGTGAACTCGGGCTTCAACGCGCGCCAGGATCAAGAGGCTCGGAGCGCTGCCGCTGAGCAGGCCGAGCAGCGCCGCGCATGGGAAGCGGAGCAGGCGCGTCAGCAGCTTCTGCTGCAGGTCGAGAACGAGCGTCGCGTCGCCGCCGAACGTGAGGCCCTCCTCCAGCAGCAGCTCGAGGCTGAGCGCAGGCTGTCAGCCGAGCGTGAGGCGCTCGCGCAGGACCGGCTGAAGCTCGAGCGGGAGAGCGCTGCACGTGTCGCGGTCGTCCTGCCCCCCCCGCCGCCTCCTGAGCCCGCACGTCCCGAGGCGCCGCGAACTCCCGGCAACGACATCTACCGGTGGACCGACTCGGACGGGGTCGTGCACTACTCGACCAACGTGCCGGACTCGGCAAAGCCCCTCGCGAAGAGGGTCGGCGGCCGCTGAGCTCGGCGCCGCTGCGACGTCAGGGCTGCGGTTTCATCTGCCACTTCGAGTCGGAGTCCTTGTGCGCTGGCGCGAAAGAACCGACGTGCCAGCAGCGAGCAACAGCGCACGACAGCTGGAGACTCAGGGTGCGACCGACGACTGACCGGCGCAGGCTCAGTGACGAAGCGCTTGCTGCCGGGAGCGTTCCGCGCGAAATCGGACCGCACCATGGCCAGCCCCGCCCACTCCCTCGACTTCGAGCGCCCGCTGCTGGAGCTCGAGAAGAAGATCGGTGATCTGCGAAGCATCTCCCGCTCCGGTGCCGTCGACATGACCGCCGAGATCGGCCGCCTCGAGAAGAAGGCGAAGCGACTCCAGGAAGAGATCTTCAACGAGCTCTCTCGCTGGCAGATCGTTCAGCTCTCGCGACACAACTCGCGCCCGTACTTCCTCGACTACGTGAACTTCCTGTTCACCGACTACTGCGAGCTGGCGGGCGATCGGCTCTTCGGTGAGGACCCGTCGATCATCGGCGGCTTCGCGCGCTTCGATGGCCAGCCGGTCTTCGTCATGGGCCATCAGAAAGGCCGCAGCACCAAGGAGAACATGCTGCGGAACTTCGGCATGCCCCGGCCCGAGGGCTACCGGAAGTCGAAGCGCCTCTTCGAGCTCGCCGCGCGCTTCAATCGCCCGATCCTCACCTTCGTCGACACGCCGGGCGCCTACCCGGGCATCGGCGCCGAGGAGCGCGGTCAGGCCGAAGCCATCGCGACGAACCTCGAGGTGATGTCGGGGCTGCCGGTGCCGGTGATCAGCACGGTCATCGGTGAGGGCGGGTCGGGCGGCGCGCTCGCGATCGGCGTCGGCAACCGCGTGCTGATGATGCAGTACAGCATCTACTCCGTGATCTCTCCCGAAGGCTGCGCGTCGATTCTGTTCCGCGACGCGACCCGCGCCGACAAGGCCGCCGAAGCGCTCAAGCTGGTGGCGACCGATCTGAAGGCCCTGGGCGTGATCGACGAGGTGATCGCCGAGCCCGCGGGTGGAGCCCATCGCGACCCTGCTGCGGCGGCCGAGTCGCTGGGCGCTGCGCTCCGCAAGCACCTGCGTGAACTCTCACGCCTCAAGCCCGAGCAGCTCGTCGACCAGCGCTACGACAAGTTCCGCGCGCTCGGCGTCTTCTCGGGGAAGTAGTCCCATGGCCCGCCCGCTCATCGTCGCCATCGACGGACCTGCCGGAGCGGGCAAGTCCTCCGTCTCGAAGATCCTCGCGCGCCGGCTCGACTTCATCCTCGTCGACACCGGGGCCATCTACCGCTGCGTGGCGCTCGAGGCGCGACGTCAAGGCATCGCGCTCGACGATGACGGCAAGCTCGAGGTGCTGCTGCAGGGGCTGACGGTGTCGTTCCGCGTCGAGGGCGATCAGAACCACGTCTTCATCGAGGGCCAGGACGTGTCCGAGGCCATTCGGACGCCAGAGAACTCGCTCGCCGCCTCGCAGGTCTCGAGCCGGCCCGTGGTGCGCAACCATCTGCTCGACGTGCAGCGACGGCTGGCGCTCTCGGCGACGCAGGGCGCGATCCTCGAGGGGCGAGACATCGGCACGGTCGTCTTCCCCGACGCCGACGTGAAGGTTTTCTTGTTCGCCAACCCCGAGATTCGTGCGCGCCGGCGCTTCGAAGAGCTGTTCGAGAAGGGCAGTGAAAAGCCGATCGATCAAGTGCTCGACGAGCAGAATCGTCGCGATCGTGAAGACTCTCAGCGAGAGGTCGCGCCGCTCAAGCCGGCCGACGACGCGGTGAAGATCGACTCGACCGAGCTTCCCCTGTCGCAGGTCGTTCAGCAGATCGAAGATCTCGTGCAGAGCCGGCGGCGTGCGTAGCGCCGTGTTGGTGCTCAGCCTCCTCGCCTCGGTCTCGCTGGCCCACGGCGTGGCGCCGCAGACCTTGAGCGTCGCGCCCAACCCATGGACGCCCGGCGGCCTGATCGCACCCAGCACCTTCGGCCTGCTGGTGACCGACGATCGATGCACCTGGCAGTGGCTCTGCACCGATCACGTCGGGCTCGGAGCCCGTGAGCAGGCGGTCTGGTTTGCAGCGCCTTCGGGCACGCTCTTCGCCGCAGCGTTCTCGGGACTCTTCGTCAGTCGCGATCGCGGGTGCTCCTTCGAACGCCAGGGGTTCTTCGACGAGACCGGCGCGGCGGAGCTCGCGGTGGGGGAAGGCGCGCTCTTCGTCACCTCGTCGAAGTACGGCGTGATGAACGGGCTCGCGGTGTCGACGGACGACGCGAAGACGTTCTCGTGGACCAACCTTCGCGAGAACGATGCGTTCTTCAACTCGGTCAAGGTCGCGCCGTCGAGGCCGCAGCGCCTCTATGTCTCGAGCTGGTACTTCGAGCCCCGTCGAGCGCGACTCTCGATCAGCGACGATCGCGGGCAGACCTTCACCTCGGTCGACGTGCCGCAGGGCCTCGCGAGCGGCGCCGTCTTCACCGTTCACGCGGCCTCGGCGTCGAACGCCGACGTCGTCTTCGCCTCGATCACCGACGACGCAGCACTTCCGGTCCGAACGTCGCTGCTCCGGAGCAGGGATGGCGGGCGCTCGTTCGCGGTGGTGCTCGAGGCCGACGGCCGCGTCTCGAGCCTCGCCCAGGACGGCGCCCGATGGTGGGTCGCCATCGGCGACCGCGTGTACGCTTCGAGCGACGAGGTGACCTTCGAGCTGTTGTCGAGCCCACGGCAGCGCGCCTGTGTCGGGCGCGTCGGCTCAGAGACGCTCGTCTGCGGGCGGCAACAGGGGGCTGACGGCTTCGAGCTGGCGGCGTTGGGAGAGGGGACGCGTCGGCTCTTCACCTGGGACCAGCTCTCGGGACCGATCGCATGTCCGGCAGGCTCGCCCGCAGCGACTGCCTGTGCTGTCACCTGGCCCGTGGAGCGCGCCGAGCTCGGACTCCCCGTCGATCATGTTGCAGCCTGTGGCGAGGCCGGGAGTCCGACGCCGGCGAAGAAGGCCGGGTGTGAGAGCTCCGCGGGGGGGTTGCTCGTCTGCGCGGTCGTCGTCTTCCTGCACACACGCAGAAGAGTAGAGTCGGGTCTGGAATGAAGCTGGCCCCCGACGAATTCACGGGCAGAAGCTACGGGAAGTACGAGGTCCTCTGTCGCCTGGCTGTTGGAGGCATGGCGGAGATCTTCCTCGGCTTCGCCCGTTCGGGGCCTTTTGCGAATCGTCCCGTGGTGTTGAAGAACATCCTGCCAGAGCAGCGCGAAGATCCTGTCGCGTTGCAGATGCTGCTCGACGAAGCCCGCGTCACGGCCACGCTGTCGCACGCGAACGTCGCGCAGGTCGTCGATCTCGAGCGCGCCGGCGAAGACGTGCTGATGGTGATCGAGTTCATCCAGGGTGCGAACGTCGAAGAGATCGTCGAGGCGTGGACGAAACAGAGCGAGCCCGTGCCGCTCGGGTACGCCATCTCGGCCATCCGCGAAGCCGCCCAGGGGCTCGCGCACGCCCACGTGCACAAGGACGCCCGAGGCCAGGCGCAGCCGATCGTCCACCGTGACGTGACGCCCCGAAACATCATGACGGGCTTCGACGGCGCCACGAAGATGCTCGACTTCGGCATCGCGCGGGCGATGGGCGCGCAACGGCGCACGGTGGCCGGCATGGTGCGTGGCACCACGGCGTACATGTCGCCGGAGCAGGCCGTCGGGAAGGATCTCGACCCGCGCAGCGATCTGTTCTCGCTCGGCGTCATCTTCCACGAACTGCTCACGGGGCAGCGGCTGTTTCTGCGCGGTAACGCCGGCGCCGAGATGGCCGCGGTGTACGAGTCCGAGATTCCCCTCCCCTCGAAGGCGAACCGGCGAGTGCCCAAAGCGCTCGACGCCGTGGTGATGAAGGCCCTCGATCGCAACCGCGACAAGCGCTACCAGAGCGCGCTCGATCTCATTCGTGAGCTGTCGCTCGCCGCGGGCTCCACGGCGTGGTCGAAGGAGCGCTGCGCAGAGATGGTGAGGGAGCGCTTCGGCGAGCGGCTGCGCAACATGGAGAAGCTCCTGAGCCGCATTCCGCGCGAGTCCTCGGGGTCGACCGATCAGCACGCCGCGATCCCGGAGCCCTCGGAAGGTCGAACGGTGATGGTGCCGCGGCCCACGGCGCCTCCGGCTCCGCTCGCGTTCGACGTGCCGGTGAGGACGATGATCGAGTCCGGGCCGGCAGTCGCCGAGGTCCGTGAGCGCGCGAGGAAGATCCTCGAGCAGCGGCAGCAGGTCGAGCCGACTGGAGAAGCCCCCGAACTCGGCGGGCTGCGCACCCCGCCGATCCCCATCGAACCGAAAGCGTCTCGTCAGGGGCTCCCCCCGGTCGGAGGCTCACCCCATCGGCAAGCGACGCCGAACCCACAGCCCCCGAAGGCGTCGAACCCCCCGCCGCCTCAGCCAGCGCGTCAGGGCACTCCACCGCCGCAGGCCAGCCTCAGCCTCGGCGACGAGCTGTTCGGTGATCTCGACAGCAAGGTCCCGAGCACGCGCGTCATGCAGGGGCCCCGGGTGTCGATGCGCGACGTCCAGACGGTGACGACCGACCCTTCGCGCGAGTCAGTCAATCGAAGGGGCCCTGCGCCGCGCGCGCCGATCGTCATCGCCGCGCTGCTCGCGCTGGTGCTCGGCGCTGGGGGCGGAGTCTTCCTGTTCTCGCGCATGTCGAAGACCGAGACTCCGGCGGGGCTGGGGCGCCTGACGGTGCGCAGTGATCGCCCCGTGTCGGTGATGCTGATGGGGCAGGCCCTCGGCCAGACACCGCTCGAGTCGTGGGTGCCGGCTGGCACGCACGCGTTTCAGCTCAAGGAAGCGGACGGCACGGTCCGCACCCTGTCGATCGACGTGGTGTCGGGGCAGGTCGTCGTGAAGGACGTGGTGCTCGATTCGCTGCCGAAGGTTCCGTAGCGCGTCGGGCTGATGACCTGATCTCCGTCGACTTGGAGCCCGCCTGTGAATATGGCGGCGCTCATGCTCCAGCTCCTTTCGCTGTCGTGCGCTCTCGTGGCCGGCAACATGCCGCCGCCCAACCGCAACCCGCCGCCTGCAGTGAAGGCCGAAGAGAAGAAGCCCGACGACAAGAAGGTGATCGTCGACGAGAAGAAGGCGGCCGAAGCGAAGGCGTTCGCGGCTTCGCTCGAGACCGATCTCAAGCGCTTGTGGGTTCGCAGCTCGACCGCCGAGTGGATCAAGGCGACCTACATCACTGACGACACCGAGCGGAACGCGGCGGCGATGAACGAAGACGCCATGGCGTTCATCGGCCAGGCCATCAAGAAGTCGCTCACCTTCAAGGGCATCAAGCTCGACCCCGAGACCGAGCGCATGCTGGTGCTGCTCAAGGTGTCGCAGTCGCTCCCCGCGCCGTCTGACGCCGCGAAGCGCACCGAGCTCGCCAACACCGCTGCGAAGCTCGAGGGCCTCTACGGCAAGGGCAAGTTCTGCGCGGACGGTCACGTGCCGGGCAAAGACGCCGAGGCCGACAAGAAGCACTGCAAGGATCTGAACGATCTCTCCGCGGTGCTCACGAAGGTGTCGGAGAAGAAGGCCCCCTCCTACGAGGAGCAGTACGAGGCGTGGCGCGGCTGGCACGAGACCTCGAAAGAGATGCGGCCGCTGTTCACCCGCCTCGTCGAGCTCTCGAACGAAGGCGCGAAAGAGATCGGCCCGAAGGATCTCGGCGAACTCTGGCGCAGCGCCTACGACATGAGCCCGGCCGAGTTCGAGACCGAGACCGACCGCCTCTGGAACCAGGTCAAGCCGCTCTACGATCAGCTCCACTGCTATGTGCGCGGCAAGCTCTCGACGAAGTACGGCACCGACAGGGTGTCAGCCACCGGCCCGATTCCCGCGCACCTGCTCGGCAACATGTGGGCGCAGGAGTGGTCGAACGTCTACCCGATGGTCGAGCCGTACCAGGGCCAGCCCAGCCTCGACGTCACCGCGGGCCTGCAGAAGCTGCAGAAGGCGAAGAAGCTCGACGAGCAGGGCCTGGTGCGCATCGGCGAGAAGTTCTTCACCTCGATCGGCTTCGACGCACTCCCCTCGACGTTCTGGGAGCGCAGCCAGTTCACCAAGCCGCGCGATCGCGACGTCGTCTGCCACGCCAGCGCCTGGGACGTGACCTTCTCGAACGATCTGCGCATCAAGATGTGCATCAAGCTGGACGAGGAGGATCTGATCACCGTCCACCACGAGCTGGGCCACAACTACTACTTCATGCAGTACTGGCAGAAGCCGGTGCTCTTCCAGCAGGGCGCGAACGACGGCTTCCACGAGGCCATCGGCGACGCGCTCACGCTGTCGATCACTCCGAAGTACCTCAAGGACCTCGGCCTCATCGAGACGCTGCCCAAAGACGACAAGGGCGTGATCAACGTGCAGATGAAGGACGCGCTCGAGAAGATCGCCTTCCTGCCGTTCGGCCGCATGATCGACCAGTGGCGCTGGGACGTCTTCAGCGGAAAGGTGCCGCCCTCGAAGTACAACGAGCACTGGTGGGCGCTGCGCCTGAAGTACCAGGGCATCGCGCCGGCGAAGGGCCCGCGAGGCGAGGAGTTCTTCGACCCGGGCGCGAAGTACCACATCCCCGCGAACGTCCCGTACATGCGCTACTTCCTCGCGCGCATCCTCCAGTTCCAGTTCCACCGCGCGATGTGCCAGGCGGCTGGCCACCAGGGCCCGCTCCACACTTGCAGCGTGTACGGGAACAAGGCCGCCGGGGCGAAGCTGAAGGCCATGCTGGAGCTCGGTGCTTCGAAGCCGTGGCCCGATGCGCTCGAGGTCATGACGGGGCAGCGCCAGATGGATGCCTCCGCACTCGTCGACTACTTCGCGCCCCTGCAGGCGTGGCTCACCGAGCAGAACAAGGGGCAGAGCTGCGGCTGGACCGCGAGCGCCGGACCCACCGAACCCGTGAAGCCCGCCCCCGCGAAGGTCGAGCCAGCAAAGGCCGAGCCCGCGAAGGCGCCGGCGCGAGGGCAGTAGGCCTCCAAGTCCCTGAAGTTGCTCGATCCTCGCTTGATGAGGGGTCTGAGCTCGTGAAGCCCGCCTGGAACGGCGGGCTTTTTTCTTTGTCCCGTTTGGTGTTCATCCTGCCCCCGGGCGTGGGCCGTGGAGGAGCACCAATGAAGATGGTGGATGTGGGCGCGAAGGCAAAGACGGAGCGGGTCGCGGTCGCGAGGGGCAGGGTGCGCATGTCGAGCCAGGCCCTCGCTGCCGTGCGCGATCGCACCGTCGAGAAAGGTGACGTGCTCGCGGCCGCGCGCGTCGCCGCCATCATGGGCGCGAAGAAGACCCCTGATCTCGTTCCGCTCTGTCACCCGATCAGCCTCTCTGGCGTCGAGGTCGACCTCTCGGCGGGCTCGGTCGGGGTCGATATCAAGGTGACCGTGAAGACAGTCGACCGTACCGGCGTCGAGATGGAGGCGCTCACGGCCGTCTCGGCTGCGGCGCTGACGGTCTACGACATGCTCAAGTCCCTCGATCGCGGCATGGCGATCGAGTCGATTCAGCTGGAGCACAAGAGCGGTGGTCGCTCCGGCGTCTGGACGCGTGCGGAGATCGCTCAGGCGAAGTTGAAGGCCAGGAGGAAGTCGTGACGTCACTCGTTCTCGCGCTTGCGCTGTCTGCACTCCCAGTCGATCCGCTCGTGCCGGGCAGCCCCGTCATGCTGCGCGGCCACACCGACGTCGTCACCGCGCTCGCCTTCAGCCCTGACGGCACCACCATCGTCTCGGGTAGCCGCGACAAGTCGGTGCGCTTCTGGAGCCTTGAGACCGGCGCCGTCACGCTCACCATTCCCGGCGCCCGGGAGCAGCCCGTCTCGCTCGCCTTCACCGCTGACGGCAAGCGCCTCGCCATCGGAGACTCGTCGTTCGAGGTGCGCGTCGTCGAGGTGCCGTCAGGCACCGTCGTGCAGACCATTCTGCACCCCGACACGCTCTCGCAGGTGGCCTTCGATGCCTCCGGTGAGCGGCTCGTGGTGACCGGCTTCAACGGCAACGCCGCGCTCTACTCGGTGAAGGACGGCAAGAAGCTGCTGACCTTGCGAGCCAACTCGGTCGGCATGTTGCCCGACGGGAAAGAGGCCATCGTCGCGACGCCAGATCACCTCTTGCGCACTCTCGATCTCAAGACGGGCAAGTCGAAGAAGGACGTGTCGATGGAGGAGAAGTCGTCGATGGTGGTGCTGTCTCGAGACGGCTCGGCGCTGCTGACCTGGAGCCCGAAGTCTCCCGACGTGCAGGTGTGGGACCGGAAGACGGGGAAGGTGACCGCGACCCTCAAGGGTCCGGTGTCCGACGCCTCGATGCCCGAGAAGCGCACCAGCACCGAGCTCGTCTCGGCGGTCGTCTCGGTCGACGGCAAGGTGCTGGCGACCTCGTCGGTCGACAAGGCGATTCGGGTCTGGAACATCGCAGCGGGGACGATCACGAAGACCTTCCCGGTTCAGCAGCAGGTGCGGCTCGCGCTGTCGGCAGACGGGGTGTGGGTCGCCGCGGCTGATACGGGCGCGGTGAAGCTCTTCAAGCTCACTCCCTGAGCGCGCCGGGCCCCAGGGCATCGAAGAGAAACGCCGCCAGCACCAGCGAGTGGGAGATCTCCCCTGACGTCACCAGCCGGGCGATGTCTTTTCGATCGGCCAGCACCACCTCGATGTCTTCGCTGCCGTCCTGGTGGCCAGCGTGCACCTGGCGGCAGTCGCGGGCGAGGTAGCTGTGGAGCCGGTTGGTTTGAATCGCGGGGTTGGGCAACGACGTGCCCAGCCGTTCCACTGAGCCTGGAACGAACCCGGTCTCTTCTTCGAGTTCACGCACGGCGGCGGCCTGAGGGTCCTGCTCATGGGGGTCGACCATGCCACCGGGGATCTCCAGAGTGTTCGACCAGGAGCCGAAGCGGAACTGTCGGACCAGAATGACGCGCTGATCGGTGGTGAGGGCGACGACATTGACCCAGTCAGGGCACTTGAGCACGGTACGGACGTACTCGGCGCCGTCACGAGGCGCGGTCACGTCGAGCGTTTGGGCCGTGAAGATGCGAAAGTCACGTTCAGCGCGGGTCCGCAGCAAGACCCACGGGCGGGGTTCGGGCATGGCGCAGGTATCGCACGAGGCTGGCGCGTGCGTGGAGGGTCGATGCGAGTGCAGTCGATGAAGAGGGCCGACCCATGACACCGCTCGACGCGGCTGGTGCGGTCGTCGTGCTCGAGCTCGAGCGGGCCTACGGCCTCGGCTTCGTGGCGCCCAACGGCCGCATCGTGACCAACTACCACGTGGTGGCGAACGAGAAGACCATCACCGCGCACCTCGCTGACGGCAGAACGTTGCCGGTGCAGGCCGTCTGCGCGGTCGATCTGAAGCGCGATCTCGCCGTGCTGGATGTGGGGCTGCTCGACGCGTCGCCCGTTCGGCCCGCCGGGGTGAAGCTCGCTGAAGAAGGGCAGACCATCTACGTGTTCGGCCTCGTCGCGAATGAGGACCGCGTGCGCTGGGTGGAAGCGGTGTTGGGTCCGGCGCAGGTCGTCGGTCCCGGGCTCACGGTGTACCTGCTTCAGGGCTCGGTGCCTCCAGACGCCTCGGGCGGGCCGCTCGTCGGTGAAGACGGAACGGTGCTCGGCGTGGTGACGATGGCCGAGAGCGATGACGGCCTCGTCGCGCTGGGCGTGCCGTGGAAGCACGTCGAGCCGCTGATGCCCCTCAACCAACAGCTCCCGCTCGATGCGCTCCATCGGCCGAAGCGCGGGCCGTCACGTCAGATTCCGCAGCACCCCATTTCACTCCTCGACGGCTCGAACCTGGCTGGCCTGGAGGCCACCACGCGCGCCATCGCCGTGGCGATTCAGCAGGGAGCGCCCGCCTACAACGACGGCGACATCGAGAAGTGCTTTCGGCTCTACCAGGGGGTCGCCAGGCAGCTGATCGACTCGCGCACCGACTGTCCAGGCGTGCAGCTCGCGCTCCGTGACGGGCTCAAGCGCGCAGGCGGCATGATGGACGTCGATCACCAGGCGTGGGCGATGCGAGACACCTTCGATGGGTTGCTGACGGTGATCGAGAAGTTCATGCGAGCGCGGCTGGGCCTGGGGCTCGTGACGGCTCCCGGGAAGACGACGCTCCTCAACTGAGATTGGCGGACCAGCGGACTCCGTCGTCGACGTTCCACGATGGGTGGCCCAGCGCTCACGGCCAGACCAGCTGCTCCATCGCGCCAGACGCGCGCTTCACCTCGAGCTCGGCTGGCGCACCCTTGAACCGGACACGGGCCAGCACGTGCGGCAGCGCAGGGGTCTGGTCGACCGTCAGCACCACGTCACCCGGCTGGAGCTTTCCATCACCCGTCAGCACGCCGGTACCCGGAAGTCCCTTCGCGAGGGCCGCGGCCTGTTGCTCCGTCGCCGACGGGGCGAGCAGCCGGGCGCGGTTCTGCTGGGCGATCTCCCGCTGGAGCGCGTCGGCGTTCTCATCGGCAGCGCCCAGCCACTGCATCGAAGCTGGCGTCGCCGCGACGACGATGGCCGGGGCCGGGCTCACGCTTCGGCTCGCCGCGTGATCGGCCGCGTGTCGCATCGCCGCGGACACGATCGACTCGACCAGCAACGTCAGCTGCGGCGCCGGGTCCCACTCTGCTTCAGGCGGTGGCACCGCGAACGGATCGACGGTCACCTGCCCCGACACTTCGATCAGCGTGGTGGAGGAGGACGGGTGCAGCACCTCGGCGCGCACGAGCCACGTGGTCTCCTCTGTCGAGGAGCCACCGCGAGCCTGGCCTTTGAGCGACTCGGCCTGGGTCGAGGAGCTGATCACGCGGCGCTCGACCGTCACCCGCAACACGGCGCCCTGCTCGGGTCTGGCCCCCGACTTCACCAGCACGGAGATCGCGTCGCTCGCCACCCACGCGTTGTCCACCTCGGGCTTCATCACCTTGAACTCGGTGGGCCCGTAGAAGGCCAGCCGATCGCCAGTGTCCTTCACAGCCCGATCGAGGCTCCGCTGGGAGAGCTCGAAGACCCGGCTCGGTCTGCGCTCCATGCCGGTGATGCCGATGGGGTAGACGAAGACGGTGGTGAGTTGGAGCGGCTGCGGCGGCGCCTTCACCACGCGCGAGAGCCCCGAGCACCCCGTCAGCACGACGACTGCCGCGATCATCCCGAGCGCGCGCTTCATGTCCCCTCCGCAGCAGAAAAAAACTGAGTGCCGGCCTGTTCGGCTTTCCTCGCTCGAGCACGTCCTCGGGGCCTTGTGGGCACCACGAATCTTGTGTCGGGAGGACCGCGAACGGACCGGCACTCACCCACTTCGTAACATGGTTGATCGGTAGGTCTCCAACCCTGTCTGCGGGTGCTCGGCAGAATGCCTGGAGACTTCTAAAGTCAGGTGGTTGAGGTGGTGTCCGGACGGGTGGGCGAGCCCTCCAGCAGGGGCATGAGCTGGCCCTTCTGGTGCAGCGCCACCATGTCCGAATAGCCGCCGATCGAGGTCCCGCCGATGAAGATCTGGGGAACGGTTCGCTGGCCGCTCATTTCGACCAACTTCGCGCGCATGGCGTCGTCGTGGGTGACGTCGATCGACTGAAAAGGCACCTGCTTTTCGGTGAGGAAGCGCTCCGCCTGGCGGCAGTAGGGGCAGTAGTCGGTCGCATAGACGATGACGTCTTTCATGGCGCTGTCTTAACGCGCCTTTCCCCGTCTCGCATCGGCTGACTGAACCGCTTGCCCTCGTTCGGGTTTTCAGTGACGACCGGGCGGCGTGGACCAACGGTGGCTCTCTCCGTCGAGGCTGAGCGTGGTGGCGGCCGTCGCCATGCTGGTGGCTGGGCTGCTGGGGCCCCTCGTCGGCGACCTGGTGTCGTTCCGCTATCCGCAGCAGGTGATCTCGGTGCTCCTGATCGCCGGCTGGTGGAGGCGCCCCACCGACTTCACGCTCGCGCTCGACCCGAGGGCGTGGCGGCTGCTGCTGATCGCCAGCTTCGTCTGGCTGCAGCTCGTCGGCCTCACGTGGTTCTTCGGGTTCCGCGTCAACGGCGTCGACTTCAGCATCTTCGACTGGATGCTCGAGAGCACCCATCACGGCCGGCTCGGGTATTCGCCGATCTACGACGTGAACCACTTCGGCGTGCACTCCAGCTTCATCCTGCTGCTCTGGGTACCGCTGCACGAGCTGTACGACTCGCCGCTGTGGTTGGTGGTGAGCGCGCCCCTGGTGGTGTGGCTGGGCATCTTCCCGCTGCGGCGGCTGGTGCGACTGTCCTGCGGAGGTCCTCACGGCGCGCTGGAGCTGGCGGTGGCGCTCCTGTGGGTGTCGAACTCGTGGATGGGCCGGTCGCTCCACGGTGGGTTCCGGCCCGAGCTCCTGCTCCCGTTGCTGACGCTCTGGTTCCTGGTGGGGTGGATCGAGCGCAACGACGAGATCGTCGGGCTTTCCCTGGTCTCATTGTTGTGCACGAAGGAAGACTCGGTGTTGTTCGTCCTGGGCTTCGTCTTGCTCGCGACGCTGGTCGAGCGCTGGCGATGGCGGCAGGCGCTGCTCATCACCGTCGTCTGCGTCGGCTGGCTGGCCCTCTACGTCGGCCTGCTCCAGCCACGGCTCACCGGGCACACCCAGGCGGGCTACTGGGCGTTCTGGAGCGACTTCGGCACCACCCCGCGCACCGTGGTGATGGGCATGTTGAGCCACCCCTGGAGTGTGGTGAAGAAGGTGGCGACGTCACGCTGGTGGGCGTTCTTCCTTCCGCTGTTGCTGCTCCCGTTCCGCTCGGTGCGCGCGGTGGGTGGGCTGGCGCCGACGGTGCTGCTCCTCGGCGCGGCGAACTACGAGATGATGCACGAGTTCGGCGGCTACTACGCGTTGCCGCTGCTGGCGTTCTCGGTGTTCGGCGTGCTCGATGTCTGGGCAGTGTGGCGCACCTCTCGCGGGGCGAAGTGGGGTGAGGGCGCGGTGCTGGTGGCCTTCGGGCTCTTCGCCGTCATCGGGAGCGGCTATCCCCGGGCCACCCCGGTTCGGCTCGAGGTGCACAGGCAGTTGCAACGCGCGTGGGACCAAGCGAAGGCGGCGCCGATCGTCTGCACCCAGACGGCGTTGTTCCCGCACCTCGGCTACTCGCGAAAGCTGCGGCCGCTCTCCGACCTCGACTGCATTCGCCGCCCCGGTGCGGTGGCGCTGGTGCACCCGGGAATGGACTCGCTGCCGTACGACACGCAGGTGTACCTCGACGCGGTGAAGGGCTGGCAGTCGGAGTTCCCATGGCGCGAGCTCGAAGGAGGGTTCCTGCTCATCGGGCCGGCGCGGCCGTTGCCGACACCTCCGGAATGAGCGCCGAGACCGGGGCGTCGAGGCTCCGCTTGCTCAGCCAGGCGCTGGTCGCTGGCCACGCCGCGAAGAGCCAGGCCCCCAGATGGAGCGGCGCACCCTCGGAGTGAACGACGAGGAAGATGAGGACGAGGAGGGCGGGGCCCACCAGCAGCCTCCAGGCGGCATGCTGCTTCACGGCGAGCAGGCGCTCGGAGGTCCTCGGACCGTCGATGGCACGCGAGGCAGGGAATCGTCGTCGAGAACCCGGCGGACTCCAGGCCCCCACGAAGATGGTGTTCACGCCGTCAGGGCCGCGTTCGCGCCAGAGCGCGACGGGATTCGTCACACCGGGGTCGGACTGTGACGCCCGCCCGCTCCGGCATCGACGCGCGCTCCAGGCGTCAGCGCTGCGGCGCTGGCCGGCCGAGCTCCAGCGCGAGCCGTTTCACCAGCGAGTCGATCGGATCGAGCTTCGAGAAGATCGCGTTTGCGAGTGACGTCTCGCCCAGCGCGCGCAGCTCGTCGGGGCCGGCGGCCGAGAACAGGAACAGTCGAAGGCCGGTCTCGTTACCGTGGCGCCGCACCCGCTCGAGCAGCCCGCGGCCGTCGATGTACGGCATGTGGAGATCGAGCACCACGAGGTCGAGCTCGAAGAGCAGATCGGTGAGCATGTTGAGGCCTTCGCGCCCGTCTTTCGCCGTGACGACGTCGACGCCCATCGGCTCGAGCGCCCTGGTGAGGGTGCTGCGCCAGATCGCCTCGTCGTCGATCACCAGCACGCGCGGTCGGCGCACCTCGTACTTCGCCAGGAGCGACTGGATGGCGTGGAGCACATGCTCGCTGGAGCCGACGAACCGCACGCCGACGCCAGGTTCCGGGCCTTCGCAGGTGCGGTCCACGACGACGACCGGCACCTCGAGCTTCTCACCCGTCGGCAGTGTCATTCGAAGTGGAAGTTGACGCTGCAGCTCTGGCTGCGGCGTGCACGCGACGAACAGGCCCCCGCGCGAGATGTTGGCCGCGTACCGCTCCGCGAGGTGTGGAACATCGGTGAACTGCACGTCGAGCGCGGTCTCGAAGCGCTCCGCCTTCCGCGCGACGCCGGCAGGCTGCGGCACCGGGCGGCCCGCGTGGTGTTCGCGCGCATGGCGGGCGATGCAAATGAGCAGAGCGGGGGACGGCAGCAGCTCGATGACGGTTCGGGTGGCGTCGAGGATCTTCAGGCGCTGCGCGGGGAACCGGTCATCACCAATCTGAAGCGTGCAGCCGACAGGAGACTTGAGGTGCTCGTCCAGCGGCGCCTCGAGCTTGAGCGCTCCGTCGGTGATCGCGTGCGCCCAGAGCCTCGCGAACGTCGCCATGTCGTCGAAGCGGCCGATGGCCACGTCGTCCACGAAGGAGACCGGGAGAACGGCGCGGGGGCCCCCGGCCGGCAACCCGCTCGGATTCGTCGGGGTCGGGGAGGGACGGGAGATGAACGTCGCGACGGACCGGGAAGCCACGGACAATTCCTAACAACACGCTCCACGGCGCAACATTGGGTCCTGTGGAATCCGGGTCGCCGGCGGGCGGCAGGTCGGCGTCTACCCGGTGAAGGAGTGCTTGCACGAGACGGGGCTTGAACCCGTACGGCCTTTGGGGCCTGCAGATTTTAAGTCCGCTGCGTCTACCAGTTTCGCCACTCGTGCCATGTGGGTATACCGCACGCCCCATGCTTGAGACCGTATCGAAGGGCTTCAAAGCCGCACGAAATCGACTGTTGGGCAAGGCCGAGCTGACTCCAGAGGTCGTCGACGAGTCGTTGCGCGACATTCGCGTGGCGCTGCTGGAAGCCGACGTGGCGTTCGATGTCGTGAAGAAGTTCGTCGCGCGGGTGCGGGAGAAGGCCGTCGGCGAGACGGTGCAGACGTCGATCACGAACCAGCAGGGCAAGAAGGTGAAGGTCGCGCCGGGCGATCACTTCGTGAAGATCTGCCACGACGAGCTCGAGGCCCTGATGGGGCCGGTCGACACGACGATCGCGCTCAAGCCCAAAGGGCAGCTCAGCGGCATCATGATGGTCGGCCTCCAGGGCTCCGGAAAGACGACCACCACGGGCAAGATCGCGATGAAGCTGAAGAAGGACGGGCGCAAGCTGTTGCTCGTCGCGGCTGACATCTACCGGCCCGCCGCCGTCGATCAGCTCAGGGTGCTCGGCGCGCAGCTCGAGATCCCGGTGTTCCACGAAGCGGGGCTGACGCCGCCCGAGCTCGCGAAGAAGGCCTACGAGAAGGCGCGCGCCGAGAAGCTCGACACGGTGATCATCGACACCGCCGGCCGCCTGGCGATCGACGACGCGTTGATGGCCGAGCTCGAGGCGATCAAGGCGAACGTCTCTCCCGACTCCACGCTGCTCGTCTGCGACGCGATGATCGGTCAGGACTCGGTGCGCACCGCTGACGCCTTCAACAAGCGGATCGGCATCGACGGCTTCATCCTCACCAAGCTCGACGGTGACGCCCGCGGCGGCGCGGCGCTGTCGATCAAGGAAGTCACCGGCAAGCCCATCAAGTTCCTCGGCATGGGCGAGGGCATGGACAAGCTGGAGGAGTTCCGCCCCGACGGCCTGGCCAGCCGCATTCTGGGCTTCGGCGACATCGTCGGCCTGATGAAGGACTTCGAGGGCGTCGTCGACGAGAAGAAGGCCGAGGAGGACGCGAAGAAGCTCCTCTCGGGGAACTTCAGCATGAAGGACTTCGTCGAGCAGATCCGTACGGTGCGGAAGATGGGGCCGCTGAAGGACCTGCTCGAGAAGTTCCCGCTGTTCGGCGACATGACCGAGCAGATGAACCCTGACGAGAAGGAACTCGACAAGATCGAGGCCCTCTACAACTCCATGACCGAGCAGGAGCGCAAGACGCCCTCGGTGATCAAGCAGTCGCGCATCGATCGCATCGCGAAGGGCTCGGGCCGCAAGCCGCAAGACGTCGCCGAGTTGCTGCAGAAGTTCACCATGATGCAGCAGATGATGGGCTCCATCGGCGACAACCCCGGCCTGCTCGGCAACATCCCCGGCTTCAAGCAGCTGGCACAGATGTCGAAGCTCAAAGACATGAACCTGGGCAGCCTGTTCGCCAAGGACCCGATGATGCAGCAGGCGATGGGCATGGGCGGACCGGGCATGGGCATGCAGATGCCGCAGATGCCGGGTCTGCCTGCCGGCTACACGCCACCGATGTCGAAGGCGCAGCTCGCGCAGGCCCGGTTGCAGGGCTACTCGATGGGGCCGGCCGCGACGAAGCAGTCGGACGCCGAGCGCAAGGCCCTGAAGGAGCGGCGCAAGCGCGAGAAAGAGAACAAGAAGAAGAACCGGAGGAAGTAGCGAGCCCGGCTCAGCCCGCGCGACGCAGGTACTCCGTCAACCACGGGAACGCCTCGCCCACGGCCTCTGCGTTTCGCCGCATCGTGGTGATCCACTCGAGGTTCTTCGATTGAAGCAGCGCATCGATCCAGCGCCTCAGAGAGGCGCTCGCCGTCTTTGGCGTGAGCTGCAGCTCGAGCTCGGTGTCCTGGTTCGCGACGAGATCGAACACGAGCACGCCGAGGCCAGCTTCTGGGTCGTTCGGGAGCAGCGCGCGGGTGAGCGCCTCTGCGGCAGCGAACTGCCCGTCGGCCAACAGGGCCTGAGCGAGCCGCAGCGCCGCAGGGCCGGATGGCGGAACCCCGGCAGCTCGCCGCAGTGAAGGAATCGCCGCCGCCGCGTTACCGAGGGTCAGCGCCGCGTCGCCGACCGCCCACGCCAGCTCGGGCGAGCCTCCGTGGCGAAGCTCGTGCGCCGCAACCCACGAGGCCAGTGCTTCGGTGCCTTCGAGCTGGAGTCTCAACGCCGCGGCCGCGAGGAGCGCCTCGGGATCTCGCGGCTGGACCTCGAGTGCTTCGTCGACGTGCGCCAGCGCTTCAACCGCAGCGCCCTTCATCAACGCCAGTCGTGCCAGGCCCAGTCGGGGCCGCACGTTCATGAGCTGATGATCGCCGAGCGACTCCCCCAGCTCCAGACATCGGGCGAAGTCGGCGCTCGCCTTGTCCATCGCTCCCAACGCCTCGTGATGCTGCGCGCGGCGATGAAAGAACGGCGCTCCGGGCACGAGGAACGGCTCCCAGCGATCGAGGAACAGCAGACCCACCTGCCCATCGGTGCGGAAGAGCCCCTCGGCGATCAAGGCGATCAGCTCCCCGCCCCAGGGTGCGCCCCGCAACACCTCGGGCCCCACGTCATCGAGCAACCCGATGGCGCGCCTCGCGGCGTCGTTCCACAACACGCTGTCACGCCAGAACCTCGCCAGCTCCAGCACCTTGAGGTGGCTGTAGAAGTCGTTCGGGTCGGCGCTCAGGCACTTCTCGAGCAGGCCCAGGTCGCGCTGCTTCTTCTCTTTCGCGGCCGCGCGGGTGCGCACGTAGCCGAGGTGATCGAGCGGCGCTTCGATGCGCTCGATGGTCCTACCGGTGCGCCCCAGCATACGCGCCACCTCGCTCGAGCAGTCTTCATGAATCACGTGCCGGTAGCGGATCTGATCGTCACGTCGGAACGCCCGCAGGACCCAGGACTCGCGGCGATGGCCGTAGGGCAGGGGGTTCGAGATGCGCAAGGTGAGGGCGCCAATCGATGCGTCGTCACACTTCTCGAGGAACGCCTTGATGAATTCCGGCGACACGCGCTCATCAGCGTCGAGCACCAGCACCCAGTCTCCCGTCGCGTGGGAGAGCGAGACGTTCCGCGCCGCGGCGAAGTCGTCTGTCCAGGCGTGGTGAACGATGCGCGCGCCGGCTGCCGCGAAGAGTTCGGGCGTGCCATCCGTCGAGCCCGTGTCCACCACGATCAGCTCGTCCCACAGACCGCGCACCGACTGGATGAAGCCGGGTGCCATGTCGGCTTCGTCCCGAACGATCATCGCGATGCTGACCTTCGCGCTCATGGCTGATCTCCGTACGCCGACGCCGCCCGACGTGAGGTTGCGTGTGAGTCCATCGAGGTGTGCAGGTGCGACAACAGCCGGTTCGCCTTGTCCTGGCACTCCTCGAACAGCGACAGCACCCGCGGATCATCGAATGGCTCCGGGGTGCGCGCAAAGTCGGCCACGGCGTCGTCCACCAGGTCCGCGACGGCTTCGGCATCAGCAGTGTCGAGGGCGGCGCGCATCGCCTCAAGCCTCGCCACCAGGTGGTCGTGCGCGGGGTTCACCGAGCCCCCACCGCGTCTGCGCCCATGCTGGCGACGGCGTGCTGAAACCCTTCGACCACCGGAGCGAACGCGCGCTCGGCTTCACGCACGGCGGCGGCGTCTTTCGAGAAGGCGGCGATGGCCAGGCGCTGCGCCACGAAGAGGTAGATCTGCCCGAGCGTGTCGGCGAGCTCGGGAGACGCCGCCGTGTCGAGCGTGCCTGCGAGCTCGGTGACGATGTCGGACGCCTTGGTCAGCAGGGGCAACGCCGCCGTGGGCTGCTTCGACTCGAGGTGGCTGGCCGCCACCCGCATGTGTCGGAGCGCCGCTTCGAAGAGGAGCACCATGAGCCGCTCCTTCGAAGCCGTCTCGCTCGTCGCCCTGGCGTATGCCCTTGCCGCGTTCATTTATTTTGTCTCCTGCTTCTCACGCGAGGTGAGGAAGTTTCCGATGCTCTTGAAGCCGCCGACGACCTTCTCCATGGCGGTGAACTGTCTGACCAACCTCTCTCGATAGGCATCGACACGCCGCTGCAGTTCTTCAATGCGCCCGTCCATCTTCTTGATCGAGCGGTTGATGCCGGTCTGCCGTGCCACGAGAATGCTGTCTGAGCCTTTGGTGTAGCGATCGACGAGCGCGGTGGTCGCGGCTGCCATGCCGGTCGTCGCAATCTGGAAGAGCGCGTTCACGGCGCCGGCGTCCGAGGCGATGGCCTTCCCGAGGCGGGTGGCGTCGATGGTGAGCATGCCGTCCTGGCCGGTCTTGACGCCGACGTCCGCGAGGCTGCGCACGGTGCTGCCCGGGTTGGCCTCGCTGACGACGAGTGCCTGCAGGGCCGACTGCAGCCCGCGAACCGAAGGGTCTCCGCCGAGGGTCTTGTCACGGTCGGTCAGTTCGGCGATCGCGGTGTTCCCGCGCACCAGCTTCATCGCGCTGTTGTACGCGTCGACGAACTTCTGCAGCGTCTTCTGGGTGTCAGCGGCGCTCGTCGCCAGCACGAGGTCTTCCGCCGTGGCGGTCGGGGCCTTGAGTGTCAACGTGGTGCCTGGCACCACGTCAGCGAGCACGTTGTTGCGGCGCTCGAACTGCAGACCGTCGACGGTCACCCTCGCGTTGACCGCGCTCTGCACGGTGGTCGCGCCGAGGGGCTGCCCCCTGATGCCGGTGGAGATCTCGTTGATCTCCAGCGCGCTCGAGGCCGGTTGCCCCACGGTGAAGCCGGTGTCGCGGCGGGTGATACTCAGGAACGCCTGACCATTGGTCTCGAGGACGGTCGCGCTGATGGCGAGGCCGGCGCGGTTGAGCCGGTCGGCCGCCTGGGTGAGGGTCATGCCGTCATCGATGACGACGTTGGTGGTGGTGCCGTCGATCGTGATGTCGAGCCCGCCACCCCGGAGCTCGCTCGACGGCGAGGCGAACGCTGCGCTGCGCATTCGAGCTGCTTCGGCGAGCACGTCGACCTTCACCGCGTAGCGTCCACTCGCTGCGCTGGCGCTGGGGTTGGCCGTGAAGCCGGTCTGCGTTCCCGTGGCGGTGACGCCCAGCACGCCTGAGCCCGAGAGCTCGGCCGCCGACGTGCGGAGCGCGCTCAGCTTCGAGATGATCTCGCCGACGGCCGAGACCTGGGAGCGGAAGGCGGTCTGCTGCTTCTTTGCCAGGTCGACCGTGCTGCCCTCGATCTTGACGAGCTCATTGACGATCGAGCCGGTGTCGAGGCCGGAGGAGAGACCGGAAGCACGGAAAACGGGGGTCGTCATGGGTTGCTCCTGCTGCCGCATCTGTGGCGCGTGAAGGGTCCACGCTTCAGCTCATGCAAGGTCCGGTCGCAGCGGCGAGGCGAACGCCAGAAACGAGAAGAGCCCCCGGAACGACAGGGGCTCCTCAAGACTGCGACGAAGGCGTCGGGGAACCGGCGAGGGCTCCCCGACCGCCCGGCGGAATCAGCCGAGGAGCTTGAGGGCGATCTGCGGCGCTTGGTTGGCCTGCGCGAGCACCGAGACACCGGCCTGCTGCATCACCTGCGCGCGGGCGAGCTTGCTGGTCTCTTCAGCCACGTCGACGTCTCGGATGCGGCTGTTCGCGGCGGAGAGCGACTCTGACGACTGCTGAATCGTCTGAACCACGGACGCGAGCCGGTTGCCGGAGGCGCCGAACGTGGCGCGGGCGCTCGAGACGGTGTTCAGCGCCGAGTCGATGGCGGCCAGCGCGTTCTGCGCGCCGGTCTGGGTCGAAAAGTCGAGGGTGTCGACGGCCAGGGCGGTGGCGGTCGCGTCGACCGTCGAGACGCCGATGCGATCGTTGGCGGCGACGTTTCGGATGCCGACCTGGAAGGTGAACGACGTCGCGGAGTTCAGCAGCGAGGTGCCGTTGAACTCAGCGGCGTTCGCGATACGGTCGATTTCCGTGATGAGGGCCGAGTTCTCAGTCTGAATGTAGCCGCGCTCCGAGTTGCCGACGCCGGACGAGGCCGACTGCATGGCGAGCTCACGCATGCGGGTCAGCAGCTCGGTGGTCTGGTTCAGACCACCTTCTGCCGTTTGGATCAGTGACTGGGCGTCCTGCGCGTTGCGGTTGGCCTGGTTGAGGCTGCGCACCTGGGCCTGCAGGTTGCTGCTGATGCCGAGGCCGGCCACGTCGTCACCGGCCTTGGTGATGCGGAAGCCGCTCGACAGCTTGCTGAAGCTTTCGCCCTGCATGCTGCTGGTGTTGAACAAGTTGCGCTGAGCGTTGAGTGACGCCATGTTGCTGCGGATCGAGAAAGACATTGCCTCTCCTTGTTTGGTGGGTGAGGCGGTTGGTTGATTCCGCCTTCACGGAGAGGTTCGGCACGACCCGCGCCGGCCTTAAGCGGCTTCGAGCCGACGGGCCAAAGAGGCCAGGTGCGAGGAGAGACGACGCAACACGCGCGACCGCACGGCCAGCATCTCGAGCGGCGAGCTGTCAGGTGACTGACGCGCCATGACGATCGTCGGGATGCGCACGCGGCCACGCACGCGCGGCGGCCAATGCGAGAAGACGGTCTCGGCCAGGGCGAGCCAGCCCAGCGGCTGCCCTGCGCCGAAGCGATCGTCTCCCAGCGTGACGACGGTCCGGCCCCTGGCGTCGACCTCGACCGAGAGCTCTACCGGCGCGATGTCGTCGTTCGAGACACGACCGCCCATGGACTCGAGCGATGGGCTCATCGAGAGCTGAAAGCCCGCGCCTGCTTGCTGCTCGAGGAGCGCCTTGGTGTCCGCGATCCACGGTTGGAGCCAGCCTCGGCTGACTTCCTCGACGAAGAGGTGGCCGGTGTGATCGACGAAGAGCGCGCGGGCGACGTCCTGCTCGGCGGCGTAGAGCGTGGCGCGCACGGCGAGTTTGCCACCCACGCTCCGGGGCAGCCGCAGCGCAGGCACCCACTCGGCGTGCTCGGGGAGGAGCGTGATGCGCCTGGGACGGGACAGCGCGGTGAGGAAGGGCAGGTCGCGAACGGTGTCGGAGGCTGACAGCAGCAGCCTGGCGCCGCACTCCACGCCGAAACCCGTGCCCTTCGCGACCTCGGCCGAGGCGATCTGGCTCAGGCGCGAGACCAGCATCGCGCTGGCGCCCGGTTGAGCCGACACCTCGACGCCGCGGCCAGCGCTTCGCAGCGACAAGGCGAGCCGAACGCACGCCTCGGTGGTGAGTCGCCGCGCCCTCAGTCTGCCGGTCGGCCCCAACGTCAGCGCGAGGTGCTTCAAGAAGCCCGGCTCGATCACGAAGAGCGTCCGCGGCGACTTGCTGTCCATCAGCGCTCGCGCCCGCCGCCACTCACCCTGCGCGACGCACAGCTTCGGCGTCTCGGTGAGGGCCCGGGCCCGGAGCGCGTCGAGCGTCGGAGCGCTGAGCAGGGTGTGATCGTCGATCTTCAGGTGCCAGCCCGTCTCGTCCTGCACCTCGGTAGCGCGGTGTTGCTCGAGCGCCTTCTCGAGCAGCGGCCTCAGCGCAGGCAGGAGCTGGGAACCCATGACCGAGCGCTTCAGCTCGACGCCGATCTCTTTGCGTGTTGCGCCGGTCAGCCGCTTCCACTGGAGGTGCGCGGCGTGCCGGAGCACTCGGGAGGCGAGCTCGAGCTCGACGATGCCAGGCTCGACCGAGAGCTGTCGGACCAGAGGCAAGAGCCGCTCGTCACTCGAGGCGGCGGCCGCGAAGCGCTCGGGCGTCGCGAGCGCGATGCCGGGGATGAGCCGGGCGAAGGGCTCGTCTGACGACAGCGTCAGCGCGAGGGCCCGCGCGAACGGGGTCGGCGAGAGCCTCACCACCTCGGCGGGATCGATCGAAGGCTGCTTCGGGAGCTCGGGCACATCGCCCGCCGCGAGCCCCGCGTAGAAGAGCTGCTCAGCTGGGAGTGCGTTCGACCGGAGGACGACGTTGAACCCGGGGGCGCGCCGCTCACAGAGCTGGCGGATCATCTGCAGCCGCTCGTCGAGCCGCCGGTGATCTTCAGGGGAGCGCCTGGCCTCTGCGAAGACGACGAGGTCCCACCCGCCCAGGCGGGGGACGACGAGCACCGACTGAATCAAGGGGCGGGTGCAGGTGAGCCCGAGCGGGGGCGGGAGGTCGATCGCCTCGCACGCCAGACCCCAGCGCCGCCTGCGAGGCATGCGGTGGAGTCCGGGTGGTTCCTTGTCGTAGCCGGGCCGACGGAAGCGCCCGCCAAGGAGCACCGGCATGAGTCGAACGATCGTCCGCTCGACAGGCGTCATCAGGCGCAAGAGGTACGCAAGGCGACGCCTGAAGAAGGGCGCCAGGGGGTGCGCGGGTGCGGCTCGGTCTGCCCTCGCCCGACTCATCACCGCACCCCTGGCCTAGAGCACGTCCAGCAGCGTCAGCTTGAAGGACTTTGCAGAGGCGGACATCGAGGCTTCGAGCGCGCGTTCCGCCGCGGCGAACCGGGTGCTGGCGTCGAAGATGTCGATGTCCTCCAGCCGCGAACGAGCGTCGGTCGCGGTGTCGCCGTTGATGCGCGCGGTGCTCGAGGCGACGTCGAACACGTTCATCATCGCTCCGGCACGCGACTGCGAGACGGTCACCTGCTTCACGCCATCGGCGAGTTCCTGAACCGCGGCGCGGATGCCGACGACGTTGTTGGTGCTGAGCGCCGTCGAGAAGTTCGTCAAGGAGGTCAACACGTCGAGCCCGCCACCCACGCCACGGAAGGCCGCGTCGGCGCGAATTGACGCGTCCTGCAGGACTCCCGGCGCGATCTCCACGCGTCGGGTGTTGGTGTCGCCCAGGTAGTTGCCCGACGCGTCGAAGGGCGGCGCCTGATCGGCGGTGCCTCCGAAGAGGTAGCGGTCACCGAACTTGACGTTGAGTTGAGACACCACCGACTGGAAGAGCTGCTGCACTTCCACGCCACCCACAGCCCGGTCGCTGGCGCCGTAGGTGTCATTCGAGAGCTGAACGGCGAGCTCCTGCGCGCGGGTGAGGTCGGTGACGATCTGCTGGAAGGAACTGTCGACAGCGCCCAGCTCTCCGCTCGCTCGGTCGGCGGCGCTCTGCATGGCGCCCTGCCGCGCCTTGTCCTGCGCGAAGCGGGTGATGAGTCCCGCGGCCCCCGCGTCGTCCCACGGCATCTCGACGCGTTTCCCCGACGACACCTGCCCGCCGACGATGGTGCTCTCGGCGCGCGAGCGCATCAGGCGCCGGTTCGCGAGATCGTACATGTAACCGTCGCTCACCCTCATCGTCGTGCTCCTCCTCAGCGCAGCTGCAGCAACGTCTCGAGCATCTGATCAGCGGTCTTGATGACGCGGCTCACGGCCTCGTACGCCCGCTGCGATCGCTGCATGTTCACCAGCTCCTCGTCGATCGAGACGCCCGAGACCGACTGGCGCATTGCCGTGAGGTTGTTGAGCACCGCCTGATCGCCTTCGCTGCGCGCCATGGTGCGCGAGGTGGTGGCGCCGTAGTTCGCCGTGAGGCTCGCCAGTTCGGCCTCCGCGCTCCGCCCCGAGCTCAAGAGCTGTGACTCGGTGTTGATGATTGCCTGCGCGATGGAACCGTCGCCGGGCGCGCCAGCAGCCGATGCCGCCGGCAGCAGGGAAGCGTTGGCCGCCAGCGCAGGGTCCGTCGCGAGGGTCCGCGCGGCGCCAGTTGGCGTCGCCGAGACCGAGAAGATGGAGCGGCCCGTCGAGCCATCGAGCGCGAAGCCCGTCTGCGATACCGCGTTCACGGCGTTGCCGAAGTCGAAGGCGAGCTGGTCGAGCCGGGTCTGCGCGCTGGCCATCGCGCCATCTCGCGCACCGAGCATGCCGCCGAGTTCTCCGCCCGGGGCCTCGACGAGCTGCACGGCGCTCGTCGCCGAAGGCGTGGTGATCCAGAGGGCAAGCCGACCACCGTTGGTGGGATCGGGGAGCGCCGTCAGGGACGCTGCCCGGTCGCCCTGAACGAGCGAGACACCAGATGGCAGGGTGAGGTTCGCGTCGCCCGCGTTGTTGGGAATGGGGCGGGCCCCGGTGATCTCTGACACTCGATCGACAAGCTTCTGCCGGGCATCGAGCAGATCGTTGGGCCGGCCACCGTTGATCGAGGCCTGGGCGATCTCGGAGTTCAGCCGGGCGACCTGCTGGAGCGCTTCGTTGAGCTCGGGGAGCTGACCCGAGAGGCGCGAGTCGATGCCCGAGCGCGCGCTGTCGAGGGCTGTCGCGGTCTGGTTGAAGCTCGTCGCCAGCCGCGTGGTCGCTGCGACGGCCGCCTCGCGAATGTTCAGGCTGCCCGCGTTTTGCGCGAGCGCGCGGAGCTGGCCATAGAAGTTCGACAGCGCATCGCCGAGCCCCGCGTCTGGGCTCAACGCGCTGACGCCCTGGAGCATCTCAGCCTCGGTGGTCGACGCTCGCGCCGCACCCGCAGCGACGGGCAGCTGCTGCTCGACGAACCGATCGCGCGCCTGGGTGACTGCCTGGAGCACCGCGCCGCGGCCGATGAACGAGTTGCGGATCTGATCGGCGGGGCTGACGGCGGCGAGCTCAGCCCGCTGCCTCGCGAAGCCCGGAGTGTTCGCGTTCGAGAGGTTGTTCGCGACCGTCGAGGAATAGGCCTGCTGTGCCGAGAGGCTCTGTGCTCCCTGACGGAGGACCGAGAGAAGGCCGCTCATCAGGCGTGCTCCGAGTGGGTGGACGCCTCGGTGGCGGCCAGGACGCCGCGCCGGCCGTAGGCTGCTGGGCGTGGGGCGAGGTGTGCGACGTACGCACGGACGAACGTGAGGGCCCGCTCGGCGAGCGCCTGGTTGAAACCGTCGAGCTCCGTGAGGGCGCCCGTCAAGGCCCGGATCTCGCCGAACACCGAGCCCAGCTGCGCGCCTTCGAACGGGTACCATGTGGTGAGCTGCTCGAGGGTGACGTCGCGTTGCCCGTGTTCGACCGCGATCTGCCCGAGGGCCTGCGCGATCGATTCCGACAGCTGGCTGGAGCCCTGGTTGAACGCCTCGCGCTCTGCTGCCTGGAGGAGCAGCGCGTCGACCTGCATGCCCTTGAGTACGCCGCGGGCCGCGCGCGACCGCTTCACCTCATCGGCGAGCGCGTTGCGCAGTTGTATCGAGAGTGAAATCGCCGCTTCGAGTGGCATCAAGGTGCCCCAGTGCGTCACTGCAGCAGCGCACGCAACTTCGCTTCGATCTCAGCCTGCGAGACGAGCTGGTTCGCGATCTGCTGGGGTGAGGGGTAGTACTGGCCGCTCTTCACGGCGGCGATCACGTCTTGCACGCGCTGGGCCCGGCTCGTTGCCGCGATGCTCTGGGCGGACGCGAGGTCGACCTCAGCCACCTTCGAGACCGACACCTTTTCCTTCGGGCCCTCCGACGCTTCGGCCTTCTGGGTCGGCGCTGCCGCACGCTGGGCCGCGAGCGGAACGATCTGCCCTGACTTCTGGTCGGTCACTTTCATGGCGTCTCTCCACTCAACTCTTCGACACCGAGGCGGTAGGACTTAAGGGCTCGCACAGGATCAATCGGATGACCCCCCTCGCGGACCTCGAGATGGAGGTGCGGGCCAGTGCTTCTGCCGGTTTGGCCGACGGTGGCGACGGGTGCACCCTCTGGGACGAACTGGCCCCGGGTCACCAGCACCTCGCTCGCGTGCGCGTACAAGGTCGTGGTGCCGTCATCATGCTGGAGTTCGACCGCATTGCCATAGCCGCCACGCTCGCCCGCGAAGATCACCGTGCCAGCCTTCGCTGCGGGAATCGGCGTTCCTGCAGCGGCAGGCAGGTCGACGCCGGTGTGCATCGACGCCTTGTGGTGGAGCGGATCGATGCGCTGACCAAACCCCGAAGACATCGGCCCAAACCCGTCGGGCGCCCGGGGGTCGTGGGGCGTGGGTGGAGCGGTCGTGGTGTCGGCTTGACCCGCCGTCATGAGTTTGGCGAGACCCATCCCGCCGCTCTTTGCGACTGCATCGGCCAGAGACTCCGCGAAGAGATCGTACGCGTGTGCGCTGCCAGGCGAGTCGGAGCCCTTGAAGACGCCGGAGCTGTGCAGCAGCTGCTTGAGCAGCACGCTCTCGAGCTGGGTGGCGGCTTCGTTGAGCTTCATCAGAGCACCTCGATGTCGGCGTCGAGCGCACCGGCGGCCTTGAGTGCCTGCAGAATGGCGATCAGATCGCGCGGCGCAGCACCGATCGCGTTGAGCGCGGCCACGAGCTCATCCACGGTGCTCGCCTTCGGGACCTTCACCGCCGACTTCTCTTCCTCTTTCGCGTCGGCCTGCTGGCTCGGAGCGACCACCGTCTGGCCGCTGCTCGCGAAGGCGCCTGGCTGCGAGACCCCGAACGAAGTCTGGATCGAGACGCGCAGGCCACCATGCGCAACCGCTGCGGGGCGAAGGCGAACGGTCTCACCGAGCACGACGGTGCCAGTCCGCTCACTGACCACGACTTTGGCTCGGCTGTCGGCTTCGACTTCCACCCCTTCGAGCTGAGCGAGCAGCTCGATCGCCGTCTGGCCGGCCGGCACCGTCACCTCCACCGCCGCAGGGTCGAGGGCCTTCGCGCCCGAGCCGCCGAGCACGCCATTTACCGCCGCAGCGATGCGCGAGGCGTTGGTGAAGTCGGGGCGACGAAGCCTGAGCGTGAGCGGGCCCGTGCCGAGGTTGGGGATGACGGACTTCTCGATCGTCGCGCCGCCGGGCACCGTGCCGCTCGCGGGGCTGTTCTTTCGCACCGACGCATACGCCGCCTGCAAGTCGAAGCCGCCCACCTGCACGGGGCCCTGACCCACTGCGTAGACGACGCCATCGGCACCGGCGAGCGGCGTGAAGAGCAGGGTGCCGCCCTGGAGCGAGCGTGCGTTGCCCATCGCGCTGACCGTCACGTCGAGCGTCGCGCCAGTGCGAGAGAACGTCGGCAGCTTGCCTGTCACCATCACGGCCGCCACGTTGCGCGAGCGAATGTCGCGGGGATCGATGCGAACGCCGAGGCGCCCGAGCAGGCCCGACATCGACTGCATCGTGAAGAGCACCTGTTCGGTGTCCCCGGTGTTGGTGAGGCCGACGACGAGCCCGTAGCCGATGAGGGCGTTCTCGCGGAACCCCTGCACGTCGGTGAGCTCCTTGAGCCGCGCCTTTCCTGCGAGCGCGGACGACGACACCAGAGCGATGAGAGCGAGAGCGCGCATGATCAGAAGGGCCAGATCCAGTTGAAGAAGCGGGTCAGCAGCCCCGGCTTTTGGTTGTCCGAGAGCACGCCGCGCCCTGTGAACTCGATCTCGGCGTCCGCGACGTACGAGCTGCGCACCGAGTTGTCCTGCGTGATGTCGATCGGCCGCACGACGCCCGAGATGTAGAAGTGTTGTTCCTCGGCGTTCACGAGCACGACGCGGTGGCCTTCGATGAAGAGGTTTCCGTTCGGGAGCACCTTCTTGACGATCGCTGGAACCGTCGCGGTGAGCCGCTCGGTGCGCCCGGTGCGCCCATCGGCCGCGAAGTCGGAGCTGCTCTTGAGGCCAACCGTCCCGTCGAGCTGCGGGCCCGCGTTGACCGTCGTGCCGGCGGCCTTGAGGAAGGCCGTCAGCGCGAGGTTGATGTCGGAGTCCCGTTTGAGGTTGGTGTCGGCACTGCGGCGCGCGTCGGCCGTCTCTTCGATGCGAACGACCACGAGGTCCTGTTCACGGAAGGCGCGGTAGTCGGAGTAGAGGGCCGCGTTCCTCGCATCGGGACGCCAGAGGCCGCCGCCAGTGTCTGCTTCGGCGGCAAGGTTCTTCGAGGCCACCACCTCGTAGTTGCGCTGCTTCGGAACGTACGCGTCGATGTGCGGCACGCTGCAGGCGCAAGACACCAGCGCGGCGATCGTGAGCACGGGCTTCTTCATGTTCCACCCTCGAGCGTGGCGATGAGGACGCCGTCGCGGAACGTGCCGGCGACGCGCTTGCCCGAAGCGAGCGAGGCGCAGACCCGCTGGCCGCAGGCGATGATGGTGCCGCGCTGCTCGATGCTGATCGCGTTGATGGTGACGCGCACGAGCACCGACGTTCCAGGCGCGGGGCCGAACCGAACGTCGGTCTCTCGCAAGACCACGCCGGGGCGCAGGTGACGGCTCGCGGTCGCGCCCTCGAGGCGAGGTGCCGGTGGAGTCCCACGCAGCCACTCTCGTTCCTCGAGCCGAGTGGCCCCTTCCAGTGGGGCGCCCGGGTCGACGTCCTTCGTCACTACCGCCTGCGTCGCGAACACCCGCACCGTCGCCCAGCCCCAGACGGAGCACGTCTTGCCCGTCGCTCGCACCGCGATCCGGCCCGAGCCTTCGATGGGCTGCGGCTCGAAGCGCGTCGCGGTGCACGCCGGCGCCGTCCAGCTGGTGAGCTCGACCCGCGTGCCTTCGGGGGTGTTGAGGGCGAGCGCGTCGGCGAGCGGGGACGGCGCTGCAGCGAGGATCAGGAGGGCGATCATGGGGTCACCGCATGGTGGTGAGGCGCTGGAGCATCTGATCAGCGGTCTGGATGACCTTCGAGTTCAGCTCGTACGAGCGCTGGGTGGAGATCATCGCGACCATCTCTTCGACGGCCTTCACGTTCGAGGTCTCGAGGAAGCCCTGGTTCAATGAGCCCAGTCCCTGCTCACCGGGTCTCGCGAAGATGGCCGTGCCGCTCGAGGCCGTCTCGACGAAGAGGTTGCCGCCGATGGCCTCGAGGCCTGCCGGGTTCTGGAACATCGAGAGTTCGAGCTTCCCGAGCTCGCTGGGTTCGACGCGGCCGGGGATCTGCGCCGAGACGGTGCCGTCGGCTCCGATGGTGATGCTCTGCGCTTCTTTGGGGACCGTGATCTGCGGGTCGACCAGCTCGCCGCGCTGGCTGACGAGCCGGCCGTCAGCGTCGATTCGGAAGGCGCCGGCACGGGTATAGGCGTACTCGCCGTTCGGCCGCTGAATGCGGAAGAAACCGGCGCCCTCGATCGAGACGTCGAGCGGGTTGCCCGTCTGCACCGCTTCGCCCTGGCTGAAGCTGCGGGTGGTCGAGACCGTCCGCACGCCCATGCCGACCTGGAGTGGCGCCGGCTGTGTTCCACCTCGCGGATCGATCTGCTGCGGCGCTCGAACCGTCTCGCTCATCAGATCTTCGAAGTCGGCGCGGGACTTCTTGAAGCCCGTCGTGCTCGCGTTCGCCAGGTTGTTGGCGATGGTGTCCATCTTGGTCTGCTGCGCGTCCATGCCGGTCGCTGCGGTGTAGAGTGAGCGGATCATTGTTCAGTCTCCTTCAGCGGATACGGCCAATCTCGACGGCCTTTTCGTCGAGCTTCCGGTACGTCTGCAGCGCCTGCATCGAGGTGTCGAAGTTTCGCTGGGCCGAGACCATCTGCACCGCGGCCTCGAGCGCGCTCGAGTTGCCGATCTCGAACTGGCCGAGCTTGAGCGTGTCGGACGACGGCGTGACGGCTTCGGGTGACTGGGGGCGCAAGAGCGTCGGCGACACCCGATCGATGGAACCATGCAGCTCGAAGAGGCCGAGCTGCGCAATGCGATTGTTGTTCGCGTAGACGGTGCCGTTCGGCTCGACACGCACCATCGTCTGCGGCGGGGCCGTGATGGTCAGGCCGTCGACGTCGACGAGCGGCTGGCCGTTCACCTTCAGCGTGCCCAGCTCGTCGATCTGCACCCTGCCGTTCCGGGTGAAGGCGAGGCCGTCGTTCAGCTTCACCGCGAGGAAGCCTTTGCCCGAGGGCATCACGTCCATCGGGTCGCCGGAGTGAACGACGGTGCCGTTGGACAGATCGAGGTTCGTCTGCACGGCGGCGGTGTGAACCTGGGGCGAGTCGCCCTTTGCCGCCTTCGCGAGAAACGCCTCGAAGGCCGGTCGCGACGCCTTGAAGCCCGGCGTGTTGATGTTGGAGAGGTTGTCCGAGATGGAGTCGAGCTGGGCCATGCGGGCCGTCGCTCCATTCATGCTCACGTAGATTCCATCGGCCATGTGACACCTCGCCGGGAACCTTGAGCAGCGCGTGTGCCATGGGTCAGCGGCACCTCCTGCCGGGCTGGGCTGCATCGCGGCCGAAATGGCCGGGCAGCTTTCGCCGGGTTGACGCACTTCTGACAGGTCGCCTCAACCCGGGCGGGTCACGTTGACCCACGGCGGCGATCGACGAATCAGCGGCTTGGGAGAGGCGCGCGCCCTGCAATCTGTCGCCGTCGATGCGGACTCGACTCGATGCGGTGGTGCAGGTGAGGGAGCGGGCTGAAGAGAAGGCCCTGCGACAGGTGGTGGAAGTCGAGATCCAGGCCAGGGCCGCGCTCGAGCGGGCCGAAGCCCTGAAGAAGGCCGCGCAACAGGACCAGCGTCAGACCGGTGACGCGGCGACGTGGGAAATGGCCGAGATGGCCCACGTTCGTGCCCTCACTGACGCTCGCAAGGCGCAGAAGGAAGCGGAGCGCATTCAGGCCGAGGTCTCGAAGGTGCGCGTCGTCTACACTTCGGCACACCAGCGGGCGGAGGTCGTCCGTCGCGTCGCCGAGACGCGCCGCGAGGAACAGCGCCGCGATGTCGAGCGGGTCGAAGAGAAGGCGCTCGACGAAGTGGCGTCGCTGCTCTGGTACCGCAAGGCGGGCTGAGTCACCGCTTCGCCCGGCTTCGTCCAACTGCCCTTCCGAAGAGCAGCGCTCTGAGCGCCAGCCCCGCCGCGAGCACGGTCGACGTCGCGAGCGCCGGGACGCTGAAGGCCCGGGTCAACGAGCGCTACAGCGCGACCTCGAAGACGAGCCCGGCGGCGCCCGAGATGACGAACATGAGGAGCGCGAAGCGAACACCGTCTGCGCGCGCTCGTCGATGGAAAGTCGGCTACGACGACGCTTCGTGACCCGCGCGCTTCGGCCAATCGAATGGGCGGTGCTCGCGTTCGTCGCGTTCGTCCTGGTGCGCGTCGGGCCGGCGGTGTTCCTCGAGTACCGGCAGCTGGCCGGCCTTCGCACGGTCTCGGTCTTCTTCGCGCTCGGGCTCGTCGGCGCGGTTGCGCTCTCTCGCGACATGTCGGCGGTCGCCTGGCCGCCCGGCACCGAGCGACTCCAGCGGTTCCACGCTCTCGCGCTCCTCGCCGCTGCTCTTCCATTGGCCTTCGCCTCCGTCCTCGCGATGTCGACGCCGACGCTCTGGGCCGAGGTCTCGAAGGCTCGCACTGCCCAGCTCATTCCGATGACGGCGACCATCTTTCTTCGCGTCGTTGGGCTCGGGTTGCCGACGATTCTGCTCTGGCTGGCGATCGGCCTCGAGCTCAAGCGCCATGGAAGGTTCGAGTTCAGGCGTTTCATCAAGGGGCAGGGGCGCGACTTTGCCGGAGTGCTCCGGGACTGGGTGCCGCTGCTCTTCATCCTCTCGGCCTATGCGTGGATGGACGCGGTCGTCGGCGGGAAGATGAGTGAGGAGCAGGACCTGTTGATGGCGTCGATCGATCGGACGATCTTCTTCGGCCGCGACCCCAACGAGCTGATGCAGTCGATCATCGTCCGCCCGCTCTCGGAATGGCTGGCCTTCGCGTACTCGTTCTACGCGGTGCTGTACCCGCTGGTGCTCGGTGCGGTGTTTCTCTTCGGTGGCCGGCCCGCGCTTCGTGAATCAGCGTTCGCCATCGGCGCCGCGTTGCTCGTCAGCTACGTCTCGTACTCACTGATCCCCGTGAAGGGGCCAGTGCTCACCCGCACCTTCGACGTCTCGCTCGACCTCTACCTGCTCGCCTCGGTGAAGGAAGCGATGATGGACGCGACGCGCATCACGTGGGACTGCTTCCCGAGCATGCACACCTGCTCCACCATGTTGCTGGCGTGGTGCGCCTGGCGGCACGTGCGACGGCTCTTCTGGTGGGTACTTCCGATCGTCGTGTCGGTGCCGTTGGCGTGCGTGTACCTGCGCTACCACTATGTCATCGACGTGCTCGCGGGGCTGGTGCTGGCCGTGGTGATGGTGCAGTTGACGAAGCGTCTGAATCACAGCCCTTCGACGGACACGCAGTTCGCCTGATTTCCCGACTCCCGACCGCCGGGCCAGTTCTCCTTGAAGAACGTCACCTTGAACGACGAGTTCCAGCACTCGGCCCTGGTCGCGCCGCGGTAGTTGCCTTCACCGACCGTCGAGATCGAGATGCCAGCGCCGTCGGCCCGCCACTTGCTCACCACGTCGAGCCGCGAGGTGTTCACGTCGGTCGTCTTCACCGAGAAGCCCATCGCGCCCGAGCCGTCTTCGGCGCGCTTCGCCGCGTACCCGAGCGATGAGTAGCCGCTCGTGTTGCCGGGCGTGAAGGTGAACGCGAGCGTCGAGGTGTTGGGGAAGCTCGAGGTGACGTACCCGAGCACCACCGAGTCGAGTTGGTTGAACGGCTCGTTGAGCTTGAGCTGATCGCGGAAGTCCTTCACCGGCACTTCAATCTGCCCCATGCCCTTGCGCACCGTCTCGGGCGAGGCCTGGAACGCGCCGCGCACCACGTCGAGGAAGTCGGGAGTGCCGAGCTTCCGCGCCTGCAGCTTCCACCCGTAGGTGTCCTGGGGCTCCGTGCCGACGAGCGCGATGGTCACCTGGAACTCGAAGCCCGGGTTGTCCTTCGCGGTGAACGGGCCCCAGGTGCGCGACTCGCCCGAGCGGCTGGTCGGAGGAACGGCGCGAACGGTGTCGAGCACGCCCAGGAAGAAGTCGAGCAGCCCGTTGAAGTCGGTCGCGGCCTTCTTCGTGTCGGCCCACGCCTGTGAGGGCTCTCCGGCGTTGAGACCATCACTCCGCGAGAGCGGCTGCGTGCTCGTCGACGCGGCCGGGAGCTTCGCCGAGAGCGCCGCGCGCGAAGGCAAGGCAGCGACGAACTCGAGGTCACGGTTCGACCACGTTCCGCCGCACGCGGTGAGCGTCAACACGGTGAAGAGGAGAAGGTGTCTCATGGCATCAGTCCCGGAACTCGTAGTTCAACATCAGGCCGACCTCGGCGAAGCCCAGGTTGCGGGTCTCGTCGACGTTGTAGAGGAGGTAGTGCACGCGCCCACGCGCGACGACGCCGAAGTTGCGGCCGATGCGGTACTTCAGGCCCGCCACCACACCCGGGCTCATCGTCGTGAAGCTCTGGCGTGGGAAGATCGGCTCGTCGAACTCCCGGTTCATCAGGTTGAGCCCCAGGCGCGCGCCGAGGAACGGCACCCAGGTTCCGTCTTCGTTCCATTCGTAGAAGAGCGACGTTCCGACGGTGATCAACGAGTAGCGGTAGCCAGCCGAGGGGCCGAGCCGTGCACTGGCGACGACGCCGGTCGACCAGCCGTACTGCCCGTCGAAGCTCCACGCGAAGCCGCGGCCGAAGAAGTTGTGCACGGTCGCTTCACCGCCCACCATCGGCGCCGAGGGGAAGAGCCCGCCTGACGTGGTCGGCGCATCGAAGATCGCCTGGTACTGCCCGCTCGCCGAGATGCTCCAGTGGCGGCTGTAGACGGTGGTGAGGCCCGTGCCCTTGACGGGATCGTCGGAGAACTTCGCGTTCTTCAGCTCGCTCTCGTTGAGCGTGGAGATCTGCCCATCGGCGATGCGCACTTCGCCGACCCGCAGTCGATCGGTCAGCCGGCGCTTCACGGTGTACGTGCCAGGAGAGAGCGCGATCATCCGCTCCGATTCTGTCTTGGTGATCTCGGCGACGACGACGCCCCGCTTGTCGATCAAGAAGTACGTCCCGGGCGGCGCGTCACCGGGAATCCGCAGCCCCTCTTTGCGCTGTACGACGTCGGTCAGCATCAGGTCGCCGTTGCCCGCGAGATCGAAGCTGAACGTCGGGTGCTGCGGGCCCGCGGCGCTGTCGGCGGTCGACGCGACGGTGCGCTCGTAGGCGTAGGCGTAGGCCTCCGCGAGACTGACGCGCCCATCACCGCTCTGATCGGCGCTCCCGAGAAGCCCGCTGGCGAGGTGGTAGGAGAAGTAGCTCGCGCCGATGGCGTCCGACTCCTGCGAGTCTTCGTCCGAAGCGCTCGAGGTCAGAATCACCAGCCCCTTCGCGGCGCGCGTCGCGTCGGTCTCGACCTCGAACGCTGGCGCTTTTCGGACGCCCTTGGTGCGGGTGAGCGAGCCTGAGCGGCACGCATCGAAGACCGCCACCCGCATGTCGGTCGGCCCCTGCGCGAGACGGGCCTTCACGGACTCCATGGGCAGCTTCGTGTTGCCCAGGCGCAGCGCGCCGTCCTTCGCGTGGCCTGAGTAGTAGAAGAAGAGCGACGTGCGATCGCCGCGGGTGCGGGCGTCACGGGCGCGGCGCTCCAACTCCGAGAGCGCGGTGAGCACGTCGTCGGAGGAGTCGTTCACCAACAGCATCGCGTCACTCTGGGCCGTGCCACCCAGGCGCAGCATCACGTCGTGCATTCGCCTGGCGTCGTCTGCCGCGTAGAGGAGCGCTCGCGTGCCCTCACCACCCTCGTTGTTGCCGACGAAGAGCGCGAAGCGGTGAATCGGGCCGGTCGCCGGAGCTTCCGCCAGGGTCGTCGACGCAACCAGGCACGCCAGCGCCACGTGGCGGACTCGAACGATCGACGCTGGCAGGGAAGGGCTCACGGCTTGAGGAACGTGCGGTGGAACTGCTCTCCGGGCAACGGAAGACTCCCGAGCTTCGTGAGATCTCCGCGCGCGTCCTTGTACGCGAGCTGGAGCGGTGCGGCGACCTGATCGAGGGTCAACGGCGAGGCCGAGAGGATGATGATGACGTGCTCGAGCCCCTTGCCGGTGAACTCGAGGCTCTCGGGCAGCCACACGGTGTCCTTCGTGGCGCCGATCGCGAGGCTGCGGCCGTGGTCGATGTAGATCGGGGTGATCTCGCCCTCGTCGTCGATGCTGGCCACCAGCGCGTACTTCCAGGCGTCTGGAGCGATGCCGATGCGCACGCGCTCGCCAGGCGCCAGGGCTTCGGGGACCGCTGCGTTTTCAGAGGCCGTTCGTTGCGGACCTGCGCCCGCGACCTTGACCGAGATCGCCGCGCCACCCTTCACGCGATTCGTCGTTCCCGCGGGCTCGACCTGCGAGAGCACCACCTGCGCGCCGGCGATCAGCGTGAGCCCTGCTGCCAGCGCCATCACCACCTGCGGCCACTGCCGACGCACCACCGGCTTGCTGGCTTGCCGGGCCGCCCGCTCCACGCCCGCCGCGAACCGGTCGAACGAGATCTCCTGCTCGAACTGTTGCTGCTCCGCGACGAAGGACGCCAGGGCGGCCTTGCAGGCGTCACAGGTCTGCGCGTGCTGCGTCACCTCGTCACCGACCGCCTCGCCCGCGTGCAACCGGCGCAGCGTCATCATTCCAGGGTGCTTCAAGGCAGTCGCGCTCATGAATGTTCTCCGTCGCCTTCTCGCATCGCCTGGCCCGTCGCCTCGGTGAACGCGTTGAGCCGCTTTCGAATCGTCGGCACCGAGCGACCCAGCAGCCCGGCGACCTCTTCGAGGGTGAGATCGTCGACCCAGTAGTGAATGACCGCCAGCTGCGTCTCGGTGTCGAAGCGCTTGAGGGAACGGCGGACGAGATCGCGGGCCTCGATGCTGCCGGGGCCGCCATGCGCCTCGCCCTTCACGCGCTCCATCGATTCGTATTGGTCGTGCCACGCGGCGCGCTTCTCTCGCAGCACGTTGAGGCAGAGGTTCGTCGAGATCTTCAGCAGCCAGGTGAGGGGAGAGGCTTCACCGCGGAAGCTCGTCTCGTTCAACATCGCCCGGGCGAACACGTCCTGCATGGCGTCCTCGGCTGCGGCTGCGTCTTTCAGCAGGTAGCGGCATCGTTGGAAGACGGCGCCCCCGTACGTCGAATACAGCGCCTGCAGCCACGCGCGCCCGGTGCTCTTGCCTCCATCGATGACTTCGAACGCAGGGCGGCTCATGGAGTCTCGTCCGTTACGGCGCGTACTCGGCAGTGGGGAACGCGCAGACCGTCTCGGCCCCGTAGCGCTGCGCGGGATCCCAGGAGGCGGTGACGAAGCGCGAGGCGAAGCCCGAGTCCCAGCACTCCGAGGCTGTGGCGGGGCCCGTCAGATCGCCGCCCGTGGCGCGCGCATCGCTCCGACCCAAACCAGTCTGCAGCCAGCGGCTCTTCACGGTCAGCACCTCGATGCCTGGGCCCTGCACCCAGTTCTTGTTCATGCGGAACTTGAACTCGCCGCCGTTGCCCGGCTGCTCACGGTAGTTGTAGTTCACGTCGACGAGCTGGCCAGTCTCACCGTCGCGCACCTTCTGGAAGATGGCGTCGATCGCCACGTCAGCACCAGCGGTGAGCTTCGAGTAGGTGTAGCTGGCGGAGCCGACGTTGCCGTCGTTCTCGGGCAGCTCCTTCGCCCTGTCCCAGTCGAGCAGGAAGGTGCCACTGCCGAGCTTGTCGCCAGTCGAGACGTGCGAGCCCGAGAGGATCGCGCGGAACTTCGTGTCGGCCTCGGTCTTGCCCTTCGCCTCGAGCAGGTAGGTGAACTGGTTCTGCGCCGTCATCGTGACGGTGAACTTGAAGGTGTTGGGCGAGAGCGCTTCGGTGTGCGGGCCCCAGACGGCCACGTTGTTGGTCACCGAGGTGGGCGGGTACTCGGCGATCTTCTGCACCAGCGTCAGCACCGCGCCGCCAGCCCCGTTGACCGTCGACGTCACGCCGCGCGTCAGCTTGTAGAACTCGGCGATCTGGCCCTCGAGCCCGTCGCGACGCTGGCCTTCGCCCGTCAACGCCGTCTTGTTCTCAGGCAGGTTCAGCTTCACGGTTTCCTGGCGCGGGAAGCCGTTGCGAAACGGCTCGCCCTTGTCGACGCCACAGCCCGTGACCGCCAGCCCCACCACCGCCACTGCCGCCATCATCACTCGCTTCATTGGTGTGTCTTCCTGTGTGTGCCCGGCGTGTTCCGGGAGTCGCCGGAATGGACACAGCTGGTTTCAGAAATGGAAAGTCGGCGGCCCAACATGGAGAGAGAGAGGGGTGAGGACGCTGCATGAGACCTGTAAAGCCCCGAACTCTCGAGGGGAATCCTCGCGCGGCTGGCGTTGGTGGCTCCTGGTGATCGCGATCGTGATTGCAACGACTTGCGTCGGCGAAAACGAGTGCTCGGGCTTCGACGACTGGGGTATTCGCGCGGCACACCTTCCTCCGTGGAGCCTCAATGCGTCTCGCCGTTCTCGTCTCCGTCGTCGTCTTCAGCTCGTGCACGTTGACGCAGCGTCGCCAGACCGAGCAGGTCGTCGCCGCCTCGCTGATCACCGACGCGCAGGAGACCGAGCTCGGCTTCCAGGTGCACGAGGAGCTGAAGAAGGAGAACACGAAGTTCCTCCAGAACCCCGATGTCGGCTTCTACGTCGGCGGGCTGGTGAACAAGCTCAAGCCCCTCGCGGATCAGGATCGCGGCGGAGTGAACTGGCAGTACTTCGTGATCGACGATCCCAAGACGGTGAACGCCTTCGCGACGCCGGGTGGCCGCATCTACGTCTACACGGGCTTGCTGCTCGAGGCGGAGAACGAGGCGGAGGTGGTCGGCGTGCTGGGGCACGAGCTCGGACACGTGGTGGCGCGTCACTCGGCGCGGCAGCTCGTCGCGGCCAAGGGGCTCGAGACCGTCGCGGCGATGGCGCTCGGCAAGGATCCTGGCGACGTGGCGGTGCTCGCGGCGGCCCTCGTCGGGAAGGGCACCATCATGGCGTACGGCCGCGACATGGAGGTTGAGTCAGATCACTACGGCGCGAAGTACGCGAACGCGGCTGGCTACGCGCCGCAAGGTCTCGCGTCGTTCTTCGAGAAGCTCAAGGCGAAGGGCGAGCTGCCGGGCTTCCTCACGTTCCTGTCGACGCACCCCGCGAACACCGAGCGCATCGAGAAGATCAACGCGCAGATCGCGGGCGAAGGGTTGCAGAGCAAGGAACTCGGCGCCGCGTCGCTGAAGGCGATTCAGGCGAAGATCCCCCGGTAAGGGGTCGATGACCCCGACGCTGTCATCGCGGGAGAGCGTCCGCTGACGCCGTTCGTTGCATCGTGATGGCGCTCGCAGACTGCTCGCGGCCTGACTGCCCTGTGCGTGGTGTTGCAGGTGCTCGGTGCCGACGCGGGTGTGACGCGTCCGGAGCTGGGCCTTGATTCCACGGGACTGCGTCTGAACGGCGCAGTCGTGCCTCCACCAGCGGCGGGGAGCACCTTCCTCAATCACGCGGAGCTCGACGAGCGGCTGTTGTCGCTACCCCGGCCGCGCCGCGTTCGGTTGAGCGCGAGCGCCGACAGGACCTTCGGCGCGCTCGTGGCCCTCGCGGGACACCTTCTCTTCACTGACACGGTTGGAGAAGTCGACGTGCCTCCGGGCTGGACTCTGGTGACCCGGGCCCCCGCGGGAGCCGAACGTCGCTGCTGGAGCGACTCCTCGGGCTTCGCGCGCACCCGAAGACGACCCTCGAGCGGCTGAGGGAGGGCCTGCAGGAGATCGGCGGCGGGCGAGCGACGCTCCTCATCTCCGACGCGGGCCAGGCGCTGAAGCCTTCACTCTAAACCCACATCTGGCCGAGGTGAGCCGTTGCGACGAGGAGAGCCTGGTGAAGACGCCGAAGAGCAGCGGGAAGCTCATCACCTCGATCGTCATCGGCCCGCAGGGAGCGACGGAGTCGGTGACCGCCACTGTCGTCCCCCCGACGCTCGCGCCCGAAGTCGCGGCGTGTGTCGTCAACGTCATCAAACAGTGGAAGTGGCCTGCACCTGAGAAGTCGACTGTCGTCACGTACCCCTTCGGCTTCGCTGTTGCCGCCAGCGCTGATGCGGGGCAGCCATGACGGGGGACGCTCCCGTTCGCTGACGCGAGCGTTGGCTCACCTCAGGGGCCGGCGTCGGTCGCAGGAACGTCGAGCAGATCGTCCGGGCTCCACGGCAGCTCGTTGAACTTCGAGCTGTCGATCTCGACGATCGCCTTGCGCGCGCCCATCGCGTACGAGCTCCCGGCCTTTCCGATCAGCTCCTTGCCGAGGGTCAGCATCGCGAGCTCGCCAGCGGGGCCGAAGAGCCGAATCGTGCGCGCCTGCTTCGCGTCGAGGCCGTAGGTCTCGATCATCTTCGCGTCGGGCTTGTCGATGACGACGCTGCCCGCCTTGATGGCCGAGAGCGTCCACAACGTCGTCGCGACCCGGTAGCCCTTCGCCTTGCCGCTCTTCGGCGCGATGACCCGCCAGCCTTCGATGCTGGCGTCGGCCGATTCGCGCTCGACGACGACCTCGGGGCTGCCCGGCGTCGAGAGGACGATCTTCGTCACCAGTTGCCGCGCGAAGGGAATGAGCGACTTGTCGCGCAGCTCGATGGCGTTCCGATCGAAGGCCGTGCGCGCGGTGACGTTCACCTTCGCGAGCACCGGCCCATCGGCGTCTTCGCGGAGCGCGTACAGCTCAGAGCCCGCGTCGCCGGCAGGCATCGCCAGCTTGACCTTCACCTCGCCCGACGTCAGCACGAACGTTGCCGAGACGAGCGGAGCGTCGAACCCCAGCGCCTTGAGCCGCTCTGGCGTGGCTTCACCGGGGAAGGAGGTCGCGCGTTCGCCGCGAATGCTCCCGACGATCGCCTGGACGGTGACGGTGTCGGCGAGCGTCGCCTCTGGGCGGGTGAGCCGCCAGAGCTTGTCGTCTCCGCGTACGAGCTCCCAGTCATTGCTCTTCGTCTTGATCGAGAAGCGCTCCAGCTTCGGCTCGTCGATCGCGAACAGATCCTTCTCACGCAAATCGAACGTCGTCTTCGCCACCGACCACCGCACGCCGCCTTCGGCCATGTGCACGACGCGGCTGCCGTCCTTGCGCATGTAGATCGTCCCATCGAACGGGTTCTCGATGCCGCCCTCGAGCGAGACCTTGCGGGTCGCCCCGTCGACCAGCGCTTCGGCTTCGACGCTGAACGAGGGCTGGTCGAGGCCGTACGTCTTCAGCTCGGCGTCGGTCGCCTCACCGTCGAGGGTCGTCTTGAAGCGCGCGGTCTGCAGCTGGCTGACGACGCCGTCGACGACGAGCGGGTCGATCTTCGCCTTCACGGGAGCGGTGATGCGCCAGGGCTGCCCGGACTCACGTTCGAGCACGGTCGTCTCTCCAGCCGTCGTCACCGTCAGCTTCGTGAACTCGACCGTCGCGGCGCCAGCGTCCTTGTTCCGGACCTCCGCGCCCGTCGCGAAGAGGCGCTCGTCTTCCGACTTCTTCTGGGCGGTCTTCTCGTCCTTCTCGTAGACGCCCTTGTACGCGAACAGCGCCACGCCGCCGGCCACGAGCAGGAGCGCGGCCAGCGCAACGAGGGTCTTCTGCATCTGGTTCATGCCGTCACTCCAGCGTCAGCGCGAGCGCCGCGTCAGCCACACGGTGAGACCCACGCCGATCAGCAGCATGGGCAACACGTCCATCACCACGAGGCGAATGTTGCTCAGCATCGAGGCGTCGACCTGCAGCGACGAGATGTCGCGATCGGGCGGACGAATGGTGAGCTTCTTCGGCTGATTGCTGACCCAGCCCATGACGTTGAGCACCAGGTTGCGGTCGCCTTCGATCGAGAACAGATCCAGGAGCACCTGCACGTCACCGAACGCGACGAGGCGAGCCTGATCGAAGCGTTTGGTGGGTGAGGTCACGTCACGCGTCGACACCGCGACCACGCCGAGCTGGCCAGCCTTCTCGCCCGGGTCGAGCTTCGGGTCTTCGTCGGGCTTCGTCTCGAGCCACGCCTCGGGGGTCGTCAACACGGTGTTGAGCGCCGTGACGCCCGGCAAGGTTCCCTCGCGGAGCACCGTGATGCTGCGTGACGAGAAGAACAGCAGGTTGAGCTTGTTCGACTTGAGCGCCGCGACGGTCGGGTGATCGCCGAAGAAGGGGGCGACGATGAAGTAGGGCTGCTCCGGGTCGACGCGCGGGTCGGCGATCACGCCGTTGTCGATCTGGAGGCCGTACTTCGCGAGCAGTGCATCGAGACCGGGCTCGTACGCGGCTTCTGCGAAGTAGAGGAACCGGCCACCCTCGTCGAGGTACTGCTCGATGAGCCGCTTCTCGCCCTCGGTATACGCCGACTTCGCGCCAGCGCTGATGAGCACCGACGCGTCGCGGGGGATCTCGTTGGTCTTGCCCAGATTCAGCGTCTCGCAGACGTAGCCGTCGTTCATGAAGGCGGTCTTCACCTTGGTGAGGACCTGCGTCGGGCCGCCCTGCGGGAGCGCGCGCTCCTCGGCGTCGAGCGGCACCTCGCCGTGCCCTTCGAGGAAGTACACTCGCTGCTCGCCGACCTTCTCGAGGCGAATGAGCGCGTTGGTGAACTCCTGCTCACCCTCTGCAGCATCGGCCAGCTTCGGCAGGTTGGCGGTGGTGGAGCTCTCGGTCGGCGCGCCGGGGTTGCGCACGAGGACGGCCGCGAATTGCTGCTCTCGGATCTTGTACTTCGCGACGAGATCGGGGGCCTTGCGGGGGTCCTTCAGCTCCCACGTCAGCTTGTCGGTCTCTTTCGCGAAGCGCTGGAAGAGGTCGTCGATGCTGTCGGGCAACGGGGTGACGGAGAAGATGACGATCTTCACCGGCTCCTTCAGCTCTTTGAGCGTGTCGCGCGTCTGCTGCGAGAGCGAGAAGAGCTTCTTGTTGGTGAGATCCCAGGTCTGGTTGCGACGGGCGACGATGAAGTTCGCGCCGACCATCAGCGCGATGAAGACGACGCCGATCGCGGCGGACGACGAGAAGAAGAAGACCGAGCGCGCCCAGGTCGCGATCTTCTCGGAGTTCGTCACCGACCACAGCACGAGCATCGCGACCCCGAGCCCCAGCTTCACGCCGAACGCGACGTACGAGCCCGAGGTGACGAAGAGCGTGACGAAGGAGGTGAGGGTGAGGAGCAGCCCGACGCCGCCTGCGACTTTGCCGAGGGTCTTCATCATCACACCCACCGCCGCGATTCGACCGATCGGTGCGTCAACACCAGGAACGTCGCGATCACGCTGCTGAAGAAGACGATGGGCTTGAGATCGAGCACACCCCGCAGCGGGTTTCTCAGCTGCGCGTCGAACGCCAGGTGATCGAGCACGCTGCGCCACGGCTCCTCGGCGTTGGGCGCGACGATCTTGAGCACCATCCACACGAGGCAGATCGCGAAGGTGATGAGGCCGGCGACGATCACCGACTCGGTCAGCGACGAGATGAAGGTGCCGATGGAGAGGATGGTCGCTCCCCACACGATGAGCGCGCCGAAGCCGAGCATCACCGTCACCCACTCGAGCGTCGCCGTCTTCTCGGACGTGGTGGCCGAGAACGACGAGCCGAACATGGCGAGCACGAGGGGGTAGATCATCGTCACGCCGACGGTGGCGCCGATGATGACCAGCCCGCCCAGGTACTTGCCGATCACGATCTCGGCGCTCGTCACCGGCGAGGTCATCAGCAGCTCGAACGTCTTCTGTCGTCGTTCTTCCGCGAAGAGCCGCGCCGACAGGAACGGCACCACGAAGAGCAACACCACCAGCATCGTGGAGAACAGCGGCATCACCACGCCATCGGTGAGGTTGCGCAGGAACTGGGCGTCAGGGCTGACCTGCTCCCAGCCCCCCTGCAGACGAATGTCTTCGTGCGCCTGTTTGAACTGCACGAGCAGGCCGATGAAGAAGAACGACGAGACGAAGCTCACGAAGGTGAAGACGATCCACGCCCAGGGGGTGGTCAGGTAGACCGTCATCTCCTTCTTCGCGATCGCGATGATGTTGCGCATCGAAGAGTCCTTTGACGTCAGTTGGCCGTGAGGGCGATGAACTTCTCTTCCAGGCCGTTCTCTTTGCCGCCCGAGATGGCCGCCATGGTGTCGTCAGCGACGATCTTTCCACGGTGAATGATCAGCACCTGCTCGCAGATGGTCTTCACCTCCGCGAGGATGTGCGTGGAGAGCACGACGGTGTGCTGCCCCGCGAGCCCCTTGATGAGCTGGAGCACTTCATTGCGCTGGCGCGGGTCGAGCCCTTCGGTCGGCTCGTCGAGGATGAGCAGCTTGGGGTTGCCGATCAGCGCCTGCGCGATGCCGACGCGCTGCCGGTAGCCCTTCGAGAGCGCGGAGTTGAGGCGATCGAGTTCTGTGGTGACGCCGGTGCCTTGTGCGACGCGATCGATCTCGCTCTTCACCTGCTTGCGCGGCACGCCCTTGATCTCGGCGACGAAGTGCAGAAACCCGCGCACCGTCAGCTCGGGGTACAACGGCGGTGTCTCGGGCAGGTAGCCAATCTGTCGCTTCGCCTCGAGCGGCTTCTCGAACACATCGAAGCCCGCGACCCGCGCCTTGCCCTCGGTCGCCGGCATGAACCCCGTCAGGATCTTCATCGTCGTCGACTTGCCCGCGCCGTTGGGTCCCAGGAACCCCACGATTCTTCCTTCACCGATCGTGAAACTGAGCGCGTCGATCGCGACACGATCGCGGTACTTCTTGGTGAGGCGCTCGACCTCGATCATCGCCATGCGGGGCATCCCTCCGGTCTTCGAAAGCGAGCGCACTTAAGGGTTCACGATTAGCCAAGTCAACGGGGAAATCTCAGTGATTTTGAAAGGTTGAAAGAGGGCCATCAGCGAGAAGCGCCGACCTCTTCCCATCCATCGCGTTGGCGAGGCAGGTGCAGTGCGCTACAGCGCGCCCTCGTTTCGCGCGTCACGGAGGCCACATGGCCCGCATCGTCGTTCAGAAGTTCGGGGGTTCTTCGGTCAGCGACGTCGAGAAGATCCGCAAGGTGGCGCAGCGGGTGAAGGCGCGTCGCGACGAGGGCTGGGAGCTGGTCGTCGTCGTCTCTGCCATGGGTGACACCACCGACGAACTCCTCACGCTCGCCAAGCAGATCAGCGCTGACCCACCGCGCCGCGAGCTCGACATGTTGCTGACCTGCGGCGAGCGCATCTCGATGGCGCTCTTGTCCATGGCGCTCCAGGACATCGGCGTTCCCGCGATCAGCTTCACCGGGAGCCAGTCGGGCATCATCACGGACGACACGCACAGCCAGGCGCGCATCGTCGAAGTGAGGCCCGGCCGAATCGAAGAGGCGCTCGGGCAGGGCAAGGTGGTGATCGTCGCCGGCTACCAGGGCGTCTCGCGGAACAAGGAGGTCACCACGCTCGGTCGTGGAGGCTCCGACACCTCGGCCGTCGCGCTCGCCGCCGCGCTGCACGCCGACTGTGAGATCTACTCCGACGTGGACGGCATCTTCTCGGCGGACCCGCGCATCGTCCCGTCCGCGAAGAAGCTCGACTCGATCTCGCCCGAAGAGATGCAGGAACTCGCGACCGCCGGAGCGAAGGTGCTCAACGCGCAGGCCGTCGAGTTCGCGCGGGAGCAGGGCATCGTCATTCAGGCCAGGTCGACGCACAGCGCTGGGACGGGAACCCGTATCGAAGCAAAGGCCGGTGAGCTCGGTCGCGTTCGTGGCGTGACGTGTGAGGCCGATGTCTGGGGCTTCTGCGTTGCCGGAGCTCCCGACGCACTGCTCGAGCTTCTCGACAGTCACCAGGTCAAACCCCGTAGCCTCTCGTTCGACGCGAGCGGCCGCACGCTCGTGTTGGTCCCGTTGCAGGACGTGCACGCCCCCGAGGTGCTTCGCGGACGACTGCCTGCCGGTGTGACGGTGCTCGATGACCTGGGGACGGTGACCTGCGTCGGCACCGGTCTTCATGCCGATGGGCTCGTGCTGCGAAAAGCGCTCAGCGTCGCGCACACGATGAAGGCTCCCGTGACGGCGATGGCCAGCTCGGCGCTGCAGCTCACCCTCGTGACCAGCCGAAGCCTCGTCAAGCCGCTGACCAAAGCGCTGCACGAGGCGCTCGTCGGCTGAGACGTCAGTCAAGCGAGCGATCCTGCTCGTCGTCCTCTTGGTCCGGGGCCCACGGCGCGGCTCGACGGCAGGTCGGCGTCTCCGGAATGGCGACGCAGCCAGAGACCTCTTGCGACGCAGAGACGGCGCACTCGAGGCTACCGGGGATGCCGCTTGCTCAAGGGCTGAGCGCTGCGCGGACTGCGCGCGGGCCGGGAACCGTTGGCGCTCCACGAGCCAACACCTTCAGGATGTCCCAGCGCGTGAGCCGGCCCGCGTAGAAGCGCGCGATCAACGGCTCGTCGTGTTGGTAGAACGACTCGAAGATGCGTACGCGCTCATCGGGCTGGGCGCCACGGAACAGCATGCGATTGAGCAGGCGGAAGAACGACTGTGAGCTCCAGTGTCGCTTCGCGACGTCGTTGAGCCACGATGTCAGCTCGGCGGCCTCGAAGCTGTTGCGGGCAGCGAGCGCGTCGGCCAACTCGACCGCGAAGGGCAGGGAATAGCCCGTCGTCGCGTGGAAGAGGCCGGCCGCGACGCCGATCGTCGGGTGCTCGAGCACCGGGGCCTCTCCCGTGAGTGGAATCGGCAACGCGGCGCTCTCTTCACGCAGCAGCGTCTTCACCGCGAGGCCGCGTTCCGTCAGGTACGTCGTCAACCGCGCTCGCAGCGTCGGCAGCTCGAGGGTCGCGTCGTCGGCGTAGTACGTGTCTTCGATCAACACGCGGCGCTCGTCCCACGGCAGCAGGTAGACGAATCGGAAGGCGCCATGCTGCTCCACACGTCCGTCCATCAACAGTGGCACCTCGAGTCCGTGGGGCGTCGTCAGCTCGACGTCGAGCCCGAGGAACTTCTGGAACCCGCACGGCCACGCCGGCGCGCTCGAGAAGCCCCGGCCGTCGAGCACTGCCTTCGCCTGTAGCGTCTCACCCGTCGACAGCGTCACGCTGGTCGCCGTCTGCGCCGTCACCTTCGTCTTCAGGCGCAGCCGATCCTTCAGTTGCTGCGACAGCTTCCAGTGGAAGTCCTCGCTTCGGATCGAGTGGTAACCCCCGCCGATGCGCCGATCGCCCGTCTTGAAGATCACGTCGTGCGACGGCCAGCTCTTCGAGGCGAGCACCCACAGCCACTCGAGCTGTGCCTTCGTCACATCACTGCCGTGAAAGCTCCAGGTGTGATTGCCGCCAAGCGTCGGTCCGGCCTCGATCACCACGAAGGCCACGTCCGGTCGTGTCTGAAGAAGCCGCCACGCCAACAAGCCGTTGGCCAGCCCTCCGCCAACGAGGATCAAGTCGAGCACGGCCCTGTGTACGCCCGTGCCGCCGGGTTCTCCACGAGAAGTATCAGCCTCTTGGAAGCTCTCGATTCGACCCGAGGTCAGGGAATCCAGCGGTCTGACGACGTGTTGAAGAAGTGTGAAGCCTGCTGCCCATCGCGAAACCAAACCCCACGTTCGGGCATTTCACTCCTCGAAGCAGACGAGTCGAGGGTTCAGGGCGGCGGCGGCGGCGGTCCTTGCCGAAGAGGCAGGGTGCGTTACTCGTGGAGACATCATGCGCGGACTACCCCCCCAGATCATGCCGTTGCGAGTTGTGGTTCAAGCCGACCACAGCCTCGTTGAGTCCCTGGCCGAGCAGACGGACCGCTTCATTCTGAGCCCCGTCGAGAGCAACCTCGAGATCGCTGCGCGCGTCGCGCAAGCCGATGTCATCGTGGTCGACGTCACCCGAAACCCGGCGCACGCCCTGGCCGAGATGAAGAACCTCCAACTCAAGCGGCCGCTGCTCGCGCTCGCGAACAAGGATCAGGTCTCCGACGCCCTGGCGGCCGGAGCTCAAGCCGTCATCGCGCGGGACTCCTCGGCCGCGAAGCTCGAGGTGGCCATCGCTGCCGTGCAGAAGGGCCTGACGGTCACCGAGCCAGGGTGGTTGGGCGCCGCCTCTCAGGTCAGGGTCGAGACCGGGAAGAACGTCGACGACAACCTCACGCCTCGCGAACACGAGGTGCTGATCCTTCTGGCCGAGGGCCTGTCGAACAAGCAGATCGCTGCGAAGCTCACGATCAGCGAGCACACCGCGAAGTTTCACGTCAACTCGATCCTCCAGAAGATGGATGCGCAGAAGCGGGTCGAAGCCGTCGTTCGCGCAGCACGCCGAGGCCTCATCAACCTGTGAGGATGTAACCCCCCGCCAGTCGGACTGTTTCAGTCCGTTCAGCGGGTTTGCATGGCCAGCATCATGCGTAGCTTCCGAGGAGTCGCAGTTACTCCCCGTCGCTCCCGAGGAAGCACGCATGCCTGTTCCTGGTGTTGAGTTGTCTGAAGCGTTGGCGTCAGTCGTCGAGACCGTTGGCTCGAGCGTGGTGCGCGTCGAAGGTGGGCGCCGCCAGTCGACCAGCGGTCTCGTCATTTCTCCCAACCGGGTCGTCACCGTCGCGCGCGGGTTGTTTCGCGACGAGGTGACGATCGGCGTCGAAGGCCGTGAGCTGAAGGCGAAAGTGAAAGGTCGCGATCTGTCGACCGATCTCGCCTTGCTCGAGTTCGATGGGACGCTCCCCGTCGCCGCGGTCGATGATGGGCTGAAGGTGAAGGTCGGTCAGTTGGTGTTGAAGCTCGCCCGCCCTGGCCAGACCGTTCGCGCGACGAGCGGGATCATCAGCACCGCCGGCAAGACTCCGTGGAAGACGATGAGCGGCGGAACGGTCGATCGGTACCTCGAGAGCGATGCGCCGCACCACCCGGGCTTCTCGGGTGGACCGCTCGTCGGGGTCGACGGCACGATCCTCGGCCTGACGAGCACCGGTCTGCTCCGCGGCGCCAGCCTCACGGTTCCGGGCAGCACGGCGAAGCGCGTGGTGGCGCAACTCGAAGCACACGGGCAGGTCCGTCGCAGCTACCTCGGCGTCGGGATGCAGCCGGTGAAGCTGCCCGATGACGTGCGCCAGACGACAGGTGAAGAGGTGGGCCTCATCATCATGAAGGTCGAGAAGGACGGGCCGGGCGACACGGCGGGCATTCGCTACGGCGACACGTTGCTCCACATCGGCGACGACACCGTGAAGACGCTGGAGGATCTCACCGCGTACCTCCGCTCCGATCACGTCGGCCAGCAGGTGCCCGCGAAGCTCTGGCGCCAGGGCAAGGTCGAGACCGTGCACGTGACGCTCGCCGCCAGGCCTTGAAGGAGCCCTCCATGAACCCGCTCGAGCTCTTCTCGAATGAACTGGAGACGCTGGTGACGCGCGCGGCTCCAGGAGTCGTCGCGCTCGAGCACCGGCGCGGCAATGGCACCGGCCTTGGACTGACGCCCGATGGCTTCGTGCTCACCAACGAACACGTGGTGCGGCAGGCGCCCGGGCGCGTGCGGGTTCGCTTTTCCGACGGCGAGTGGAGCGAAGGCGAAGTCGTCGGAAAGGACGCCGCGACCGATCTCGCGGTGGTGAAGACCTCGCGTCGGTCACTCGACGTCCTCCCGCTCGCCGACGGCTCGTCGGTGAAGGTGGGCCAGGTGGTGATCGCGCTCGGGCACCCGTTCGGGTTCGAGCGCAGCGTGACGTTCGGTGTGGTGAGCGCCCTGGAGCGCCGGCTCCCGGGCCGTGATGGCGCCTCGCTCGATGGCCTCATTCAGACCGACGCGGCGATCAACCCCGGCAACTCCGGAGGGCCGTTGTTGTCCGTCAAGGGCCAGGTCGTCGGCGTGAACACCGCAATGCTGCCCTTCGCGCAGGGCATCGGGTTCGCGGTGCCCTCGTCGACGGCGTCGTGGGTGGCGGCTTTGCTCCTTCGACATGGAGAAGTGAAGCGTCGACTGCTCGGCATCTCGGCACGTAACGAGACGCTGAAGCCCGAGCTGGCGTCACGGGTGGGTCAACAGCGCGGCGTGCGGGTGGTGGAGACGGGCAGGGGTTCACCGGCAGCCGTTGGCGGTGTCGAGGCGGACGATCTCGTGGTGGGGCTCGGGGGATCTCCGGTCGCCACGGTCGACGATCTGCAACGGCTCATGGCGATCGATTCGTCGTGGGTGATCGAGATCACCGTGTGGCGCAAGGGCGAGAAGGTCGTGCGTCAGGTGCGCCCGAACCAGCGGGCCGCTGCGTAAGCGGCAGCCTCCCGAAGCTCATCGAAGCCAGTCGGGGGCTCGGTCGCAGAGAAGGCTTTCCGTCGGCTGCGTGGCTGGTGAGGCGGTCATTGAGCCCGGCGAACATCGCGTTCACGCGACGGCTGACCGCGCCTACCGCCGACGGGACTCGAGCCTGGCCAACTCGGCCGGGTCCATGCCCACCGCGCCGAAGTGGCGATCGGGAGCGACCTTCACGCCGTGGAAATCGCTCCCAGCGGTCGGCACGAGGTCGAGTTCTTTCGCCCAACCAACCAGTTGCTCGCGCTGCGACGGCGGGTGATCGGAGTGATGGACCTCGATGCCGTCGAGGCCGAGGTTCTTGAGCTGCTCGAGCTCGAAACGATTGACGCGAGACGAACCCGGGTGGGCGACGGTCGCCGTCCCGTGCGCTGCGTGGATGAGCTCGATCGCCTGATCGGGCGTGACGTCGAAGCGGGCGACGGCGGCCGGCTTGCCATCGCCGAGGAAGCGGCTGAACGCCTCCTGGGTCGATGTGCAGTAGTTGTGGTTCACCAGCCACCGCGCGAGGTGTGGGCGTGCGAGGTGTCCGTCGCCGGCGATCGCCTTGACCGCCTCGAACGTCACCGGGAAGCCGAGCGCCTTGAGCTTGTCGACCATCAGGCCCATGCGCTTCTCGCGAAACGCCTTCAGCTCGACGTCGAAGGTGGCGAGGCGGGCGAAGCTGCGTTCGACGAAGTGACCCAGGATGTGCACCTCGCGGTTGTTGAGGTGCGCAGAGATCTCGATGCCGGGGACGAGCCGCAGTCCGTGCTCCCTCGCCGCGGCCTCACATGCGTCGAGCCCTGACACGGTGTCGTGATCGGTGACGGCCAACACGGTGACCTTCGCCTTCGCCGCCAGGGCGACCTGCTCCGCTGGTGCGTGCTGCCCGTCGCTCGCGGTGGTGTGCGAGTGCAGATCGATCATGACCTCGTTCTAGCGGCCCCGGTCGGTCGACACCACCCTGGGTGTGGTAGAGACGGGGAACGCATGGCCCACGCGTTCCAGATCTCTCGCAAGATGGAATACGGCACCCGCGCGATGGTGTTCCTCGCGTCACTGCCCGACGGCATGACGACGTCGTTCCGCGAGATCGGCCGGAAGATGGACATCCCCGGTGACTTCCTCGCGAAGATCCTCAAGACGCTCGCGAAGTCGAAGCTGGTGCGAGCGACGCGCGGCGCTCAAGGGGGGTACGCGCTGGCCCAACCTGCCTCGAGCATCAGCTTCCTCGACGTGATCGAGGCGCTCGAGGGGCCCGTGAGCGTCAACGTCTGCACCGCGAGCGACCATGACGGCTGCGCGTTCACCGGAGCGTGCACGATGTACGGCGTGTGGCGCTCGGGTCAGGAGCGCATGCTCGAGGTCTACCGGGCCACGAAGCTCGACAAGCTCGCGATGCGCAGCCTGCGTCATGAGTCGCCGGTGTTGAAGGCGCAGCAGAAGGCCGCGTCTGCGCGGCTCTCAGTCCGCTGAGCAGCAGCTGAGGCTCACGAGCGCTGTGGACAGTCACACTCGACACGACTTCAGAGTGCGGTTCATGACGGCATCGGAGGAGCGCCTCGAGACGTGACGGTCGCCCGGTGGACTGCCGTTCTTGAGCGGCTGCGTGCTCGCTCGAGCCGCCGCACCTTGTCTGCGAGAGGCAAGCGGCTCGCGTCCTCGAACGCGAGCGCGACCGAGCACCAGTTGCGCCGCCAGCCACGCACGGCCGCGCGAGGTTCTACGGGACGACGTTCACGTTCAGCGAGACCGGCTGACCCTGCTGGCCACGGCTGTCCCACACCGTGAGGTTCACGCGATACAGGCCCGTTCCAGGCAGCGAGAGCACGGCCTTGTCGGGCATGCCACGCATGTTCGGAGCGATCGACGTCGCGCTCGCGCCCTGCGGGAACGGCGAGAGCAACTGGAATCGGTACTCGCGCGGCTTGCCCATCGTCATGCCGTCCGAGTCGGTGCTGTCGAAGCCCGACACGGTGATCGTCTTGGGCATCTGGGTGATCATCGAGAGCTGCACCGTCATCTGCGACTCGGTCCCTGACACGCTGCAGTTCGGGTCGTTGATCAACTGCGCTGGCAGGCAGCCCTTGAGCACGGCGATCGGCGGCGGGTCGAACGGCGAGGCCGAGATGATGTTGATCTCTTTCGTGCCTGAAGGCGGGCCGAAGAACGGGTCGTTGGTGATGACCTTGAGCTTGCCGACCTGCATGCCGCCCGAGGGTGGACGGTTGTACTGAATCGCCGTCTCGACGCGCATGCCCGCGGGCACCTGGGTGTTCGGCGCGATCTTCGGGTCGATGATCGAGAAGAACATGCTCTGCTCGATGCCGACCTGGTTGATGACGAGCGTGCCGCACTGGGAGGAATCGGTGCCGCCGTCAGCGAGCCGTCGCGTGTTCCTGACGAAGAACGACTGCGCCGACATGGGCGTCGACGGGTTGTTGAAGTTCACCTCGTCGACGGTGTCGAGGCAGGGTTGCCGGCCCCCGAAGAGCGCGAACGACACGTCACCAGAGGGGATTCCGCTGTTGGCGACGAAGACGGACTTCACCTGGAGCTCATCGATGACGTAGAGGGGCATGTCGGCGTGGATCACCTCGAGGGTGATCGACTGACCCGGGTTGATCGTCATGCCGGTCGGGTTCATCGCCAGGGTGAAACGCCCATTCTGGCCGCTGGTTGGCATTCCGCTCGACTTGAACTTCACCTCGCTGATGCGCACCTGCCCGTTGCCGTCGTTGCGCACCACGAACCTGGCACGGTCTGCGATCTTCGGAGAGTTGCCGCAAGGGTCGGACAGGCGCGAGTAGTCGCACGACGTCGGCGTCGCCGACAGCGCAGGGCTCAGGCCCTCGCCTCGCAGGCTGAGCACGCCGGGCGCCGAGATCGGCGACATATTCACAGGGTCGTTCGAGTCGATGATGATGAAGCCGCTCTTCACTTCGTTGCCGCGGCCCGTGTCGGTCGGCTTGAACTCGATGGTGGCCTCGAGGGTGTCGGTCCCGTCAGCCTTGTTCAGCGAAACAGGGGCGGCGACCGAGGGAGCGGCGGGGCTGACGAGCTTGAAGTCCGGCGACTCGGTGCCCAGCGTGTCGATGCCAACCTTGAGCGCGGTGAGCTTAAGGGCAGGGCAACCCTTGTTCTTGATGCGGATCTTTCGCGTCACGGACGTCTCGTACTGAACGAGCGGGAAGCCGAGCTCGCAGTCGGTGAAGATCGAGCCCTGCTCGCACACCGTGAAGCCGCCGTCCTCCATCTGGACACCTGTCTCGAGCGTGGGCTGCGAGGGCAGATCGAGGCCGGTGCCAATGAGCGTGATCACCGGATCGGTCTTCGTCTCGGGGTCCTGATCGTCGATGGTCAGGGTCGCCGACTGAGCACCCTTCTTCTTCGGAGCAAAGGCGACCTCGAACGTGCGGTCCTCGCCGACGTTGATGTCGAGCTCGTACGGCGTCGTCACGACCGCGAAGGCACCACCGTCGCCGCCACCGATCCGGAGTTGGAACGCGTCGGCGTCAGCGCCCGAGAACGTGAACTTCGCCTTCGCAGGGGCCTTGCCGGTCGCGTTGCTGAGCACGACAGGCTCGGCGTCGGGAAAGACGTCGCGCACAGCCTGGCCCGTCTCGTCCTTGTTCGGGCAGGCGGTGAAGTCGATCGCGGCCAGCGCGGCCCCGTTCGAGTCGTTCGCGCGGAGGTCGGCCCGTGGAATCACGATGTTCTGCCCAGGGCACTTGCAGCCAGCCGCGCTGAGGATCGCGGTCACAACGAGAGATGAGAGTCGGGTCATTCGCACGAAAAACTCCAATGAATCGGCCAGAGGGTTGCGTGTATACCCGCGGAGCCCATGGCGACCAAGACCCAGCAGCAGCAGAAGCTTCGAAAGGCGTACGACGGCGCGCGAAACGTGAACCCCAGGCCCATCACGGGCAAGGAGTCGGCCCTCGAGCTGTTGGAGCACGCCTTCGGCGCCTACGTCGGCCGCCAGGAGCGCATCGCCTTCGAGTTGATGAAGCGCTCCCTCGAAGAAAACGCGTCGATCTTCCTCACGCTCTCGGGCGCCATGACGCCAGCCGGCCTGCACCAGAGCTGTCTGATTCCATTGGTCGAGTCGGGCGTCATCAGCGCCGTCACGACGACGGGCGCGAACCTGTACCACGACGCCCACCGCATCATTCGGCACCAGATCCGTGAGATCAACCCGAACGCGGGCGACCTGCAGTACCGCCTGGCGCGCGTCATTCGCATCTACGATCTCGGCTTCTGGGAAGAGGCGCTGCTCGACACCGATCGGCTCTTCTCGGCCATCATCTCGGGCCCGGACTTCCAGAAGAAGATGACGACGCCGGAATTCCATTTCCTGCTCGGCAAGCACATCAACGCCATCGAGCAGGAGCTGGGTGTGGAGCAGCCGTCGTTCCTCTCGACCTGCTACCGCCGCGCGGTGCCCATCTGGTCAGGCGCCGTACAGGACGGCTCGATCTTCTTGAACGTCGTGAAGCTCCGGAAGCTCCTCGGGGCGTCCTTCAAGTTCGAGCTCGACATCAACGACGATGTCTACTCGATGGCCGCGATGCAGCACTTCTGCCGTCACCACTTCGACGGCAAGCTCGCGATCTGGATCCTCGGGGGCGGTGTGCCGAAGAACTACACGCTCCAGGGAGAGCCGCTGCTCGATCAGATCCTCAACGTGCCAACCCACGGCTTCGACATCGACGTGCAGTTCTGCGTCGACCCGGTCGACAATGGCGCGCTCTCGAGCTGCCCTGCTGGTGAAGGCCACACCTGGGGCAAGGTCTCGGTCGAAGCGGTCGAGACAGGCTCGATGTACTGCCACACCGACGTCACCGCGGTCTTCCCGTGGCTCACCCACGCGCTGTTCCAGCTCAAGGTCAGCAGGCGGAAGCACTTCAGGCTGATGGACCGGCTGGACGAGGCGGTGGCCTTCCTCGACGCTGACGTCAAGAAGCGCGCGAAGGGCCTCATGAGCACCCTGAAGTGGGACGTGTCCGAGGTGAAGTGAGCTGGATCAAGAATCTCACCGGAACGTTCGCCGTTGGCGGTGGGAGCACCGCAGGGCGGCAGTCTTTCGTCTTGTCTGGCTCACCGGGCGCTCGTACAGTCACGGTCTTCTTTCAGAGGGAAACCCTTCGTGATCAGCACTGAAGCGCACGGCAAGACCGACGTCGGCCGCAAGCGCCAGCACAACGAAGACGCGATGCTCGTGGATCCCGCGGGGGGTCTGTACATCGTCGCCGACGGCATGGGTGGGCACGCTGCGGGTGAGGTGGCGAGCGCGCGCGCGGTAGAGGTCGTCAAAGTCCACCTCGCCGCGAACAAGAGCATCCTCAAAGAGCTCGCCAAGGACCCGACCCAGAGCCACCGGGCCGCCGCGTCTTCCCTCGTCGAAGTCGCCGTGCAGCGGGCCTGCGCTGACATCTACAAGACGGCCACCAGCGATTCGACCAAGCGCGGCATGGGCACGACGTTCGTGTGCCTCGTCGTCTCGGGCTCTAAAGGCGTCATCGGTCACGTCGGCGACAGCCGTGTCTACCTGGTTCGAAACGGCCAGTGCCACCGGCTCACCGAAGATCACACCCTGATCGCCGCGCAGCTGAAAGCCGGCACCATCACGAAGGACCAGGCCGCCACCAGCCAGTACCGCAACGTCATCACCCGCGCGGTTGGCATTCAGGAGTCAGTGCAGGTCGACACGCTCATCGTCGATCTCGTGCCTGGCGACGTGTTCGTCCTCTGCTCCGACGGTCTGCACGGCTACCTGAGCGATGAAGAGGTTGGCGCCCTCGTCGCCGCGACGCCGCTCACCGAGCAGCCCGATCGCTTCATCGCGCTGGCCAACGAGCGCGGCGGCAAGGACAACATCACCACGGTCGTCCTGTCGGTGCGTGGTGACGCCGAGAGCGCCCAGGAAGAAGTCGTCGAAGCGCAGTCGCGCATGGAGGCCCTCAAGAAGATCCCGCTCTTCAGGCACCTCACGTACAAGGAGCAGACCGCCGTGCTGTCGATCGCGACCACGCGCTCGTTCCCCGCCGGCCGCGAGATCGTGACCGAAGGCCAGCCGGGTGAAGAGCTCTTCGTGGTGATTCGGGGGCGCGTAGGCGTCGAGAAGGGCGGCGTCGAGCTCGCCGAACTTCGCGCCGGCGGTCACTTCGGTGAGATGGGCCTCATCGACAACGCGCCACGCTCTGCCACCGTCCGTGCCCATGAGCCCACCCGAGTGATGGTGGTCTCCCGGCCCGATCTGATGGCGCTGATGAAGAAGGAATCGATCCTCGCGGTGAAGCTCCTGTGGAGCTTCGTGCAGGTGCTGTCCGATCGCCTGCGCGAGACGAACTCCGAGCTGTCCGAGGCCCGCCAGGAACTGGCGGCGGTCCAGGCCATCAATCCGTTCACCGAAGAGTGAGAGCCTCATGAGCCGATTCGTGCACGTCGCACTGGTGGCGTGTGTCGTTTCGGTTTCTGCGTCGGCCGACCCGTTCCCGCTCTACGGCTACGGCCCTCGGGCGGCGGCGATGGGCGGCGCCATGACCGCCGAGGCCAACGACTTCACCGCGACGTTCTACAACCCGGCGTTGCTCACCCGTCAGCCTCAGCTCGACTTCGGGTTCTCGTTTCAGTTCCACCGACTGATCCCCGAGATCACCTCGAAGGATCTCGCCAAGGCGATCGACTGCGCCCGGTGCGCGCCGGCGGACAACGTGGGCACCTCGACGGGGTTCGTCTTTCCCCTCGCGGGCAAGGTAAAGAACCGCGTCGCCATCGGTGTGGGCCTGTACCTGCCGACGAGCGTCTTCGTTCGCGTCAACGTCCCCGACGCGTCGCAACCGTACTGGTACCGCTACAACGGCAACCTCGAGCGCTTCGTGTTGCACCTCGGCGTGGGCATCAAGATCACCGACTGGCTCAGCATGGGGCCGGGCATCTCGGTGCTGGCCAACCTTCAAGGGAGGGTTGGCGGAGGCGGTGGGGCGATCGCCAAGGTCGACCTCTTCTCGCGCAACGTGAAGGTGAAGGAACTCGACGCCTCGCTCACCACGCGGATCGCTCCGACCTTCGGTGTGTTGGTGACGCCGATCAAGGCCTTGCGCATCGGGGTCACGTATCGCGCCGAGGTCATGTTGCCGGTGGTGATCCCGGCGGTCGTCGATCTCGAGGGCATCGGTACGCTCCTCTTGTCGGTGAACGCGGTCTCCCACTACGCGCCGCACCAGGTGTCCTTCGGGGCAGCGTGGGACATCACGGAGCAGCTGACCGTCTCGTTGGATGGCGAGTACCAGCACTGGAGCGCAGCCCCGTCTCCCTACGTCTCGCTCACCGTCGATCTCGCGGGCCCCACGCTCGCGGCGCTCGGCATCGACAAGGCGCTCGATCTCAACTCACCCGCCACGCCGCCGGGCTTCGTGAACACGCTCGGCGTTCGCCTCGGCGGTGAGTACCGCGTGTCGCAGCGGTTCTCGGCTCGGCTGGGTGGGTCCTACCGGCCCACGCCCGTTCCGTTGCAGAACACCGTCAACACCAACCTGCTCGACGGCAACGCGATCGGCCTGGCGACCGGCCTCGGCTTCAACTTCTCCGACCCGCTGGAGATCTTCGCGCACCCGATTCAGATCGATCTCGCCGCTCAGGTGACCTTCATCCTGCCGCGTGAAGCCACCAAGCCCTCGTTCGACACCCTGCCGTCGTACACCTCCTCGGCACGCGTCGCGGGCGGCACGGCGATGATCCGCTACGACTTCTAACCTCTCGGGAACCGGTCGAAGGTTCAGGATGTCTGCACGGTCGCCGATGTCAACGGATCGGCTGCTGTAGGCTCCTGAATTCCACATGCGTCGCGTCTTCATCAGTGTCGCTGCGCTCGTGCTCCTCGGCATCGTGGCGGGCGTGTGGGGTTTGCGCGCACCCGCGGAGCTCGTCGTGGTGCAGCCGGAACCCGAGGTGGCGCCTCCTCCCGAGTTCAAGCCCGTCGAGGTTCGAGCGACCAACGATCAGGGCCTGACGCTGGCGGGGGTGGTGCGTGGCGCCGATGGGCAGGTCATCAGCGGCGCGACCGTCTCTCTCTCGTCGACGGAGCAGCAGAGCCTGACGTCGGTGCGCTGCCAGCACTGCAGTGAGCTGATGTTGTCGTGTCGCGCCCGTGAAACCGCGGTGACGGTCTCAGGCCTGATGGACCTGCACCAGGGCGAGCAGGTGGCCGCTGCGACCACCACGAGTGACGCCGAGGGCAGGTTCCGCTTCGAGCGGCTCGCGGGCATCTCCTTCACCGTGTGGGGCAAGGCCGTCGGTCACGGGCTGGGCATCAAGGAACGCGCGGCCCCCGGCGATCCCGTTGAGCTCTTCCTGCCAACGCCTCGGTCGCTTGCAGGGCGGCTCCGCGACGATACGGGGCAGGCGGTCGCCGGCACCGTGAGGGCGATCTCACGGCGACTCGCAGAGGTCGTCGCGGTGCAAGCCGACGGGGAAGGGCGCTTCAGGTTCGAGGCGCTCGGCGAGGGGCCGTTCTACGTGCATGCCTCTGGGCCGGGCCTGTTGCCTGCTTTCAAGTCCGAGGTCCAGGCAGGGCCGGACCCGATCAGCCTCACGCTCGTGCGCCCGCGGACGCTCGAGGTGCGACTGGTGACGGCAGATCAGAAGCCGATCGCGGGCACCGTCAAGCTGGTTGGCGATCACCTCGGGAAGGACGTCATCGCGAAGGAAGGGCTCGCCATCATCAGCGGGCTGTCCCCCGGCTCGTTGATGGCATCAGCCGTCGCCGGGGACCTGGCGGCGGCGCCCCAGTCCGTGACGCTGACGTCCCCCACGACCCGCATCACGCTGGTGCTCGAGAAGGGCGGGCGGCTCGCCGTCACGGTGCTCGATGAGCAGGAGCAGCCCGTACCGGATCCGACGGTCGAGTTGTTGACCTCGAACGGAGAGCCCATCACCAAGCGCAAGCTCCAGACCGGTGAACTGGCCGTGCTGGGGCCGGTCGCGAGTGGCGACTACAAGGTGCGGGCGAGCGCCGATGGGTTCTCGGCGACCGTCGTGCCCGCGAAGGTGTCGAGTGGAGAGTCGCCCGTCGAGGTGACGCTCACGAAGGGCACCATCATTGCGGGCAAGGTGAGCGACGAGTACGGCCGCGCAGCCCCGGGCGTGTCGGTGCTCATCTCGCCGCTGGGCGAGTCGGCGATCAGCGGGCCTGACGGCAGGTTCCGCGCGACGGTGCCGTCGCCGGGTCTCTATTCGTTGCAGGCCCACCACTCCGATTGGGGTGGCGGTGAGGTGAAGGTCGCGGCGCCGAAGGAGGGGGTGGAGCTTCAACTCGAGCCGCGCGCTGGCTGCGAGATCACCGTGCAGCACAACGGCCGGCGCATCGAAGGTGCGAGCGTCGTGATGTTCACCAGCGAGGGCAACTTCCGCAGCGATCGCGTCTCGGGCGCCGACGGCGTGGTGTTGATGCGGGGCATGCCGCCCAACGGCTACACCCTCGTGGCGACCCACCCGGACTTCCTGCCGTCGGACCGACAGAGCGTGAAGGTCGAAGAGGGCCAGCTGCTCGAGGTGACGGCAGAGCTGAAGGCCGGCGCGAACGTGACGGGGCAGGTTGTCGATACCCTCGGTGCGCCGGTCAGCGGCGTCTCCGTGGGCGTGGTGCCACGCGGGACCGAGCCGGTCACCACCGACAACCTGGGGAACTTCACCCTGGGGCCGCTGCGTCCAACGGGCGTGTACGGCGTGCGGGTGTCACAGCGAGGGTACGATCAACCCGATCGCGTCGTCGCGAAGGCGGGCGGCGAGCCCGTGAAGGTCGTCGTCAAGCGCCAGCCCACCTTCCGCGGCCGGGTGCTCGGCGCTGGCCAGCCGCTCAAGCGCTTCCGCGTCGATGCGCATGAGGTGTCTTCGAGTGACGGCTCCTTCGAGTTGCCGTTGCCGGCGAGCGATGATCGGGTCGTGCTCACCATCGAAGCTCCGGGCTTCGAGCCGCTGATCACCGATCGACCCAGCACGCCTGATCTCGGTGAGTTCGATCTCAAGCGCACTCCGCAGGTGAACGGGCTGGTGAAGGATGACTCGGGAGGCGGTGTGCCAGACGCGGTCGTCTCGTGCGACAGCTGCGAGCAGTCGGTGATGACGGGTCCCGACGGGCGCTTCACGTTGTCGAAGCCGCCGTACCAGCATGAGTTCAACCTCGTCGCGAAGAAGGGGCGGCGCACGGCCACGAAGGTCGTCGTTGGTGACGCGATCTCGGGTCTCGAGCTGACCTTGAAGCCGGGCGTGATCCTCTCGGGGGCGGCGTTCATCGCAGAGGGCCGGCCCGCGGGCGGGGTTGAGATCGCGGGCCTGCACACCGAACGAAGCGAGCCGGTCTCGGTCGTCACCAACGCCGACGGCACCTACTCGATGGAGGTCGCGCCAGGCATCTATCGCTTCTCGATGTCGGGGCCGGGCGTGCCGCGGGTGTCGGCCGATCCTCCCACGGTGATCGTGGAAGTGATCGGCCCGCAGACGCACCTCGACTTTGGCCCTGCGCCCGGCACGGGAACGGTGGTCGCACGGGTGAAGCCCGATGTCGGCATGGCGCTGTGGCTGGTGCGCGGCGATCTCCGCACGGTAGGGAACCCTCCCATGGAGTTGATGCGCGCTTCCTATGCGCAGATGATCTTCCAACCTCACACCGAGCGCGTCGTGCTGACGGGCGTGCCTCCCGGGCGCTACTCGCTCGTCTGGTCGAGCTTCCACGCCGCGTCCGAGGCTGGCCCGGTGGTGGTGCCGATCGACGTGCCCTCGCAGGCGGAGTTCAACCTCGTTCGATGAACCGTTCGCCGCTCACCGCCGTCGCGTTGCTCTGCGTCGTCGCGGCGGTGGTGCTCGGCGTCTGGAAGGCCAGCCGGTACGACACGTCGACCCGCGATGAGGCGATGGCGTCCGGGGCCGAGGCCCCGCGCACGTCGAAGTGGTTCTGGCAGCGCGACGACGAGGCGCGAGCTGACGCCGCTGAGGAGCCTGTTTCGCCGCCGCGAGCCCGCACCTTGCACTTCATGAAGGCCGACGGCGTCGCGGTAGCTGGGGCGAACGTCACGGTCTTCGACCCGAAGCTCATCGATCCCCTCCGGTCCGACCGCCACACGTTCCTGGAGTGCGACGATCAGCAGCACCTCGCCGAGGTGGCCGCGTCGTTGCGCGGGGGCGAGCTGAAGCGCACCCTGCTCGTCGAGGGGAAGACGGACGAGAACGGCATGGTGTCGTTTGAAGGACGACTCTGGCCCGAGGCCCTGGTCTTGGTCGTCGACCGACCGGGAGGGGCGCCGTTCACCACCGTCGACCTGTCGGGGCGCGATGCGTTCGTCGTCCCCGAAGAGGTGAGCGTCGCGCATGAGACGGCGATCACGGTGTTCGACATCGCCGGAAGCCCGTTGTCCGCGCGAGCGACCCTGATGAACCTCGGCGCCGGCGACGTCCGGGAGCTGAGGTCCGACTCGGATGGCGTGATTCGAGTCCAGGGCGCCGCGACGTTCTGGGGCATCGTCGAGGCCGAGGGCTATTTCCCCGTCGCGGTGAACCTCGAGGACGCCTCTCGGGACTTCACGATCATGATGAGCAAGCCCGGCGCCGTGGAGGTGACCGCGCCCCTCGCGCTGGGCTCGTTCGCGGTGCAGTTGGTCAAGCGTCACCCTCGGCCCGTGACGCTGCGCGATGGCCGCGCTGTCTTCGAGCTGCAGCGCCCTGGTTACGTCTCGGTCGAGGTCATCGAGCCCGGCTTCCTCGGCTCGGCCGCGGGCCAGCTCGACGAGGGCGGGCGGCTGCTGTTGCCGCTGCAGGTGAAGCGCGCCGGGCGGTTGCTCGTGACGGTGGTGACGAACGACGGCCTGCCCGTCCCTCTGGCTTCCGCCACGCTGACTTCTCCGTCGTCGACCTCCTCCACCGGACTCGCCAGCTTCGGCGCGGGGTCAGCCGAAGAAGGCCAGCGACTCGAGCTGGGCCCCGTCAGCGAAGGGCCGGCCGTCTTGAGGGTCACGGCACCCGGGTTCAAGACGCGAGCCCAATCGCTCGAGGTGGCGCCGGGCGACACCGATCTCGAGGTGGTGCTGGCCGAGGCGCCTTCGCTGCGAGGTCGCGTGATCGACTCGAAGGGGAAGCCCATGGCCGCCGTCTCGGTCCAGGTCCGCTCCAACACCCCCAACGATCCCGATGGTGTCGTGACGGCCGAAGACGGCACCTTCACGCTGCACGTCGATGAAGACGGCGCGTGGTTGGTCGAGGCGCTGGGGCCCGAAGGTGTCGCCCGCGCCACCGTTCAGGTGCCGGGCCCCGAGGCGGTGCTGCGGCTCGAGCCGCTCGGCAGCGCGGCGGTGACGGTGATCGGCCCCGATGGCAAGCCCGCGGTCGGCGCCCGGGTGATGTTGGCAAGCGGTGAAAGCCCCGAGCCCGACTTCGGTGAGGCGTCCGAGACCGGAGAGCTTCTCTTCGATCAGTTGGTGCCAGGCGAATACCGCGTGGAGGTCGACGACGGCTCATCGGGAGTCACCTTCCTGCCGCACCACCAGGAGCTGGCGATTCGCAGCGGGGAGACGAGCCGGCTCTCGGTGCGGTTGCGCGCCTCGGGCACGCTCGAAGGAACCGTCGTCGACGCCGAGAACAACCCGGTGCCGTACGCGGTGCTCACGATCAAGGGCTCCCAGAGCTGGTCCGCCGAGACGAGCGAAGACGGGTTCTTCTCGATGCCGGGACTCGAACCGGGGGCCAGCGTCGAGCTGGCCATCGAACTCGAGGGGCACGTTGGCCTGACGCCCTCCACGGCGAAGGTCGGCGTCGCGAAGCAGGTGTTCAAGACGATCGCCGGTGGCAAGGTGACCGGTCGGGTCGTGGATCGCCAGGGCGCACCGGTGCTCGAGTTCAGCGTGAATGGCGTCGACTTCTCGACGGAAGATGGGCGCTTCGAGGCTGTCGCCAACAACCTCGACCGGCTCGACATCAGTGACTTCGCGGGGGCGACCGCCGAAGTCGTCGTCGCGGCCCGCAAGGACGTCGGTGACGTCACGCTGAAAGAGAGCCCGAAGCTGGTCGGGGTCGTGGTGGACGAAACGCGCCAGCCGCTGGCTGCGGTCCGCCTCGAGTCGAGTGGCTTCGCGCCCGGCGAGGTGCTGACCGACAGCCAGGGCCGCTTCGAAGCCACGCTCGTCGCGCAGACCGCGTCGGTCTCGGTTCAAGCCCACCATGGCGATCTGGGGACCTTCACCGACGTGCCGGTCGGGAAGGGCGCCGTCGAGCTCGTACTGACGCCGCCCACGCGCATCGAGGGCCTCGTTCGGAGCAACGGCAATCGTGCCGTCGTCACCACGGTGCTCATTCGCGCGAACTCGGACGAAGAGGTGCAGATCGACACCGACGCCGAGGGTCGCTTCCAGGTCTCGCTCGCGCCGGGCACCTGGTTCTTCGGCACCCGGGCCTCGCAGACCTCGACGTCGGTGCGGGTCAGCGGCCGGCAGCAGCGGGTGGAGCTCGGGATCGCCGACGAGGCCTGCGAGGTCACCGTGCGAGGTCTCCCACTCCCGGGGAGCGTGATGCTCGTGCCAGCGTCGCTCGCGTGGGCGCCGGCACCGGCATTCGAGGAGGGACCTGGCGACGTGCCGCCGGGAACAGTCTCTCTCGGTCCGGGGGGCGCGGGCTTCGTGGGCCGCGGGTTGAGCTGCGGGGCGTGGGTGGTTCACGCCATGTTCGGAACCCAGGTGGTCTCGACGCCGGTGACGCTCGGCCGCGGGCCCAACACCGTCACCGTGAGTCCTCCGAGTCTGTCGGTCGTTGGCGAGGAGCTCGGCATGAATCATCACGTCCCGTCGGCTGCTGCCTTTCGTGACCTCGAGGGCCAGAACGCCGAGGGGGCGTCGCCGCTCGGAGAGCTCGAGGAGAAGAACCTCAAGCAGCTCGAGTGATGCGCCACGACAGAGTGATGCGCCACGTTTGAGGTCCGCGCCTGTTGCGGGTAGTCACCCGGGCATGACGGAGCCTCTCCTGGGCCGGAACATCGCGGTCGCCGTGGGCGGTGGCATCGCTGCGTACAAGGCCTGCGACTTCGTGCGCGAGCTGCGTCGTGCCGGCGCCGAGGTGCGCGTGGCGATGACGAAGGGCGCCTGCGAGTTCGTCACGCCGCTGACGATGCAGAACCTCTCGGGGAACCCGGTCTTCACGGACACCTTCGACTCGAGCCAGGATCATCTCTACGGCCACCTGCAGCTCGCGAAGTGGGCCGACCTCTTCGTGATCGCCCCGGCGACCGCCGATTTGCTCGCACGCATCAAGGCGGGCCTCGGCAACGACGCCGTGACCACGACGTTGCTGGCGTTCCGGGGGCCGGTGCTGCTCGCGCCAGCGATGAACACCGCGATGTGGGATCACGCCGAGACCCAGGCGACCGTGGCGGCGCTCGTTGGGCAGCCGAAGTACTGCATGGTGGGGCCTGTCTCGGGTCCGCTCGCCGATGGAGACGTCGGCATGGGCCGCCTGGCCGAGTTGAAGGATCTCGTGAGCGCTGTCACGGCGATCGCCGTGGCCGGTCCGCTCGCTGGGAAGCGGGTGTTGGTCACCGCTGGTCCGACGCGTGAGTCGCTGGATCCCGTGCGCTTCATCTCGAACCCGTCGACCGGAAAGATGGGGCTCGCGATGGCCGAGGTCGCCCGCGCGCTGGGCGCCGTCGTGACGGTGGTGCTCGGACCGGTCGACACGCCGCCGCCCCGGGGCCTCGAGGTGATTCGCGTCACCACCGCCGACGAGATGCTGGCCGCCGTGATGAGCCGCGTCGAGAGCGTCGACGTCTTCGTCGCTGCCGCAGCGGTGAGTGACTGGAAGGCCGAGCAAGTCAGCACCACCAAGGTGAAGAAGGGCGCTGGCCCCGAGACGGTTCGCCTGGTGCGCACGCCCGATGTCCTCGCGACCGCGTCTGCGAAGGTGCACGCCAACGCGAAGCGCCCGGTGTTGATGGGCTTCGCCGCAGAGACCCACGACGTCGAGGCGTACGCACGTGGAAAGCTGACGAAGAAGCGCCTCGATCTCATCGTCGCCAACGACGTCTCCCAGCCCGGCGCTGGCTTTGGCTCGGACTCCAACCGGGTGGTCGTCTTCGACGGCTCTGGTGAGCGGCTGCGGGCCGAGGGCGCCAAGCGCGACGTCGCGAAGGAGATCTGGGGTGTCGTGCTCGAGCGCAGGGTAGGGTGATCGAGATGTCTGACGAGCTGAGAGATCTGGCGTTGGAGCTGCGGCGGCACCTGGCCTGGCAGGAGGCTGATGGCACCAGGGTGATCCTCGGCGATCGTGCAGCGCGGGCAGCAGCGACGCCTGTCATCGCGAAACCCACGTCGGCTCCCACTTCGGCGATGAAGGCGGCGCCAGCTCCCATGGCCGCGCGGGCGCCTGCCGTGGTCCTTCGTCCACCGGCTGCGCCCGCCGAGCCGATCGCGAAGCGACCCCTCGACGAGATCCGCCGCGAGCTCGGTGACTGTCAGCGGTGCAAGCTGTGCTCTGGCCGAACGAAGATCGTCTTCGGGAGTGGCAACCCGCGCGCCGAGCTGGTCTTCGTCGGTGAAGGGCCCGGCGAGGACGAAGATCGCCAGGGCGTTCCCTTCGTCGGCCAGGCCGGTCAGCTGCTGACCAAGATGATCGAGGCGATGAAGTTCACGCGCGACGACGTCTACATCTGCAACGTCGTGAAGTGCCGGCCGCCGGACAACCGCAACCCCGAGCCCGACGAGATCGCCGCGTGCGAGCCGTTCTTGAAGGCGCAGCTGGCGTCGCTGCAGCCGAAGGTGATCGTGGCGCTTGGGAAGTTCGCCGCGCAGACCTTGCTGCGAGACACCACGGCGATCACCCGCTTGCGCGGCCAGTGGCGTGAGTACCAGGGCGTTCCCCTGATGCCGACCTTCCACCCGGCCTATCTGCTTCGGAAGCCCGAGGAGAAGCGCGTCGCGTGGATGGACCTGCAGGAAGTCATGAAGCGTTTGGGCAAGCAGTCCGATAGCAAGAAGGGGCAGTGATGAAGGGGACGATTCAGCTCTTCCAGGTCTTCGCCGGCTCGCTCGAGGGCAACCCGCTCAATGATCCGTCGACGCGCACCATTCCCGTGTACCTGCCGCCCGGCTATTCCGAGAACTCCGAGGCACGGTACCCGGTTGTCTATTTTCTGCACGGCTTCAGCGGCACGGGCCTGCAGTGGCTCAACACCTCGCCGTTTACCCGCACGGTGCCCGAGCGGCTCGACTTCCTGATCGCGGTCCAGGGCCTGCCTCCCTGCATCGGCGTCTTCGTCGACGGGTGGACGTCGCTTGGCGGCAGCCAGTGGATCAACAGCGAAGGCATCGGGCGGTATCGCGACTACGTGGCGCGCGATCTCGTTGCCTTCGTCGATCGCACTTTCCGCACCATCGCGAAGGGCAGCGCGCGCGCGATCATCGGCAAGTCGTCGGGCGGTTACGGAGCGCTGGTGATCAGCCGTTTTCACCCCGACATGTTCAGCCACATCGGAGTGCACTCGGGCGATGCCTGCTTCGAGTACTGCTACCTCAACGAACTCCCGCAGGCCGCTGGCCCGATCCTCAAGGCTGGCGGCGTCGAGAACTGGTACCGCGAGTTCATCAATCGCTCGCTCGCCACGAAGATGAAGAGCGAGGATCACACCGTCATCAACATGCTCTGCATGGCGGCAGCGTATTCCCCCAGGAAGGGTGAGCCGCTGGGCCTCGAGTTCCCGATCGACCAGCAGACCGGCCGGCTCCGCGTCGACGTGTGGAACCGGTGGCTGGTTCACGACCCCGTCCGGTTCACGCCCAAACACCTCGACGTGTACAAGAAGCTCAAGACGATCTTCATCGACTGCGGCACGCGCGATGAGTTCAACCTGAGGTGGGGCGCGCGGCTGCTGGCCGAGGAGTTCCGCAACGGCGGCGTCGATCACGTCCACGAGGAGTTCGAGGACGGGCACATGGGCGTGAACTACCGCTTCGAGCGCTCGCTCGGGTACCTCCTGCCACGCCTCGACCGGAGCTGACGCTCCAGCTACTTGTTGAGGAAGGTCGAGACCGCGTCGAGGAAGTGAGCGCGGCCTTTGCCGTTGCGGATGTCGATCGTCGTGACGTCGAAGGTCAAGACGTCGATGCCGTACTTGCCCTGGAGCACCATCGGGAAGGTCGCGTAGTAGCCCGAGAGCCCACGCAGGAACTGGGACTGAATGCCCTTCTCCTCTTCGCGGCCGCGCTTCTTGATGCGATCGAGGAGCACCTGCACGTTGGGCACGTCGAAGCAGATCACCTTGTCGGGGTGGGTCAGCGTCTTCGTCGTGCGCTGGAAGTACTCGAAGTACAGCTCGAGCTCGCCGTCGGTCATGAAGCCCAGGCCGTGCAGGTACTTCGCGAAGATCTCGGGATCTTCGTAGAGCGTGCGATCCTGAATGCAGCTCTTGGCGACCTTGTGAATGAGCTCGTGGTGCTCGACGCGGCGGATCAGGAACTCGAGCTGAAGCGTGAAGCTCCAGCGCTTCATGTCCTTGTAGTAGTCCTTGAGGAACCGGTTATCGATCACCGGCTCGTCGAAGAGCTCGAAGCCGAACTGCTGGCTCACCATCTTCGCGGCGGTCGTCTTGCCCGCGCCGATGTTGCCGGCGAGCGCGAGGAAGATCTTCCGCTTCGGCGGCTTCGGTGCGCGCTTCGGGCGGCTGGCGGCAACAGTGGCCGCGGCGATCGCGCTGGATTCACGGCTCGACGACTCAGGCACCGGCTCGAACGTCTTCCGCTTCGTGCTCATCGGCTCACGTCGTCCAGTCCAGGACCACCTTGCCGCTCTGTCCGGTGCGCATGACCTCGAAGGCCTGCTTGAAGTCGGCGATCGGGAAGCGGTGCGTGACGACCGGCGTGATGTCGAGGCCGCTCTGGATCATCGCGGTCATCTTGTACCAGGTCTCGAACATCTCCCGGCCGTAGACGCCCTTGAGGACGAGGCCCTTGAAGATGACCTGGCTCCAGTCGATCGAGATCTCGGTCGGAGGAATGCCGAGAATGGCAACGCGCCCGCCGTGGTTCATCGCCTTGAACATCTGCTTGAAGGCGGCGCCGTTTCCGCTCATCTCGAGGCCGACGTCGAAGCCCTCGGTCATGCCGAGCGACTTCATCACGTCATCGAGCGACTCCTTCGCGACATTGACGGTCCGGGTCGCGCCCACCTTCCGGGCGAGGTCGAGCCGGTACTCGTTCACGTCGGTGATGACGACGTGCCGCGCGCCGATGTGTTTACAGATGGGCACGGCCATCACGCCGATGGGGCCTGCGCCAGTGATCAGCACGTCTTCGCCCACCACGTCGAAGGACAGCGCCGTGTGCACCGCGTTGCCCAGCGGGTCGAAGAACGCGCCGATGTGATCAGGGATCTCGGCGGGCAGCTTGAAGACGTTGAAGGCGGGAATGGTGACGTACTCGGCGAAGCTGCCCTGGCGGTGCACGCCGAGGCCGATGGTGTTGCGGCAGAGGTGACGCTTGCCGGCGCGGCAGTTGCGGCAGCCTCCGCAGGTGATGTGGCCCTCGGCCGAGACGCGCTCACCCTTCGTGAAGCCGGTGACTTCGCTGCCGATCTCGGCGATCTCGCCCATGAACTCGTGGCCGATGCCCATCGGCACGGGGATGGTGCGCTGGCTCCACTCATCCCAGTTGTAGATGTGAATGTCGGTGCCGCAGATGCCCGTCTGGCGCACCTTGATGAGGACGTCGTTGGGGCCGCACTTCGGAACCGGCAGCTCCTCGAGCCACAGGCCCATCTCCTTCTTCGACTTGACCAACGCCTTCATCGGATGACTCCCAGGGACTTGCCGACCTTCGTGAATGCGGCGATCGCGCGGTCGACGTGCGCGCGCGTGTGAGCCGCCGACATCTGCGTGCGAATGCGTGCCTGCCCCTTTGGGACGACGGGGAAGCTGAAGCCGACGACGTAGATGCCTTCCTTCAACATCTCTTCCGCGAAGCGTGAGGCGAGCGCGGCGTCACCGAGCATCACGGGGATGATGGGGTGGCCTTCACCAGAGAGCGTGAAGCCGGCCTTCGTCATCTCGCTGCGGAAGTGGGCCGCGTTCTCACGAAGCTGTTTGCGTGGGCCGTCGCTCTTCTCGAGCAGGTCGAGGCAGGCGAGGGTGGCGTGCGCGATGGCGGGCATGAGCGAGTTCGAGAACAGGTACGGCCGCGCGCGCTGACGGAGCAGCTGGACGATCTCCTTGCGACCCGAGACGTAGCCTCCCGAGGCGCCGCCGAGCGCTTTCCCGAGCGTTCCCGTGAGCACGTCGACACGGCCCATCACGCCGCGCAGTTCGTGCGATCCCTTGCCTTTGTCGCCGGTGAAGCCGACCGCGTGGGAGTCGTCGACCATCACCATCGCGCCGTAGCGTTCGGCGACGTCGCAGATGCCCTTCAGGTTCGCGATCACCCCGTCCATCGAGAAGACGCCGTCGGTCACGACGAGCATGAAGCGCGCGTTGGCCTCTTTCGCTTCCTTGAGGCGGGCCTCGAGCTCGACGAGATCGTTGTTCGCGTAGCGGAAGCGCTTGGCCTTCGAGAGGCGCACGCCGTCGATGATCGAGGCGTGGTTGAGCGCGTCGGAGATCACTGCGTCTTCTTCTCCGAGGATGATCTCGAAGATGCCGCCGTTCGCGTCCCAGCAGGACGAAAAGAGGATCGTGTCTTCGGTGCCGAGGAAGGCCGAGAGCCGGGACTCGAGCGTCTTGTGGATGTCTTGCGTGCCGCAGATGAAGCGCACCGACGCCATACCGAAGCCGTGGGTGTCGAGGCCCTCTTTGGCGGCGGCGATCAGCTCCGGAGCATCGGCCAGCCCCAGGTAGTTGTTCGCGCAGAAGTTGAGCACCTCGGCGCCGCCCTGCACCCGAATCGTCGCGCGCTGCGGCGTGGTGATGATCCGCTCCGACTTCGAGAGGCCCTGCGCCTTGATGTCGTCGAGCTGCGCCTGCAGATGCGAGAGAAACGCGGTGTTCATGAGCCGCGCGGCGTAGCACCCTTTCGGGCGATTCGAGAACGCTCGCGAGGTGACGGCGTGCGTCAGCCGGAGGCGGTCGGTGGTCCCGCCCCGTTGTCCGAGTCAGAAGGGAGCCTCATGGCCTGGAGCCAGGGTTGCGTGAACACCCAGCACGCCAGTCTCTGGAAGTGGCGCAGGCAAGAAGAGAGCTGCGCCTGCAGGCCAGCCGAACGTCAATCGTCCGAGCGCGCGGTCATCGCCTCACGCAGCTTCTTCACCGCGTCGCCGTGGAGTTGGCACACCCGCGCCTCACTCACCTCGAGCGCCTGCGCGATCTCCTTGTACGTGAGCCCCTCGACGTAGTGCAGCGACAGCAACGTGGAGAGCCGCGGAGGGAGTCGGCCGATCGCCTCGGTCAGCCCCTGGACCTCCTGCGCGTGATCGAGGCGCTCATCCTGCCGCGCTTCCATGCTCGGGACCGGCAGCTCGGGCGTCAGCGGGACCACCGGCTGAGACAGTGACTCCAGGTTGTCGACCTCTTCGATCGACACGCCCAGGTTGTTCGCGAGCTCTTCCTGCGTCGGCTCACGGCCGAGGGTTGCTCCGAGTGCGTGCCTCGCCTTGCGAACCTTGTCGGTGTCAGCCCGCAGTCGACGCGGCAGGTGATCCATCTCGCGGAGCTCATCGATCATCGCCCCGCGAATGCGGTGTTCGGCGAAGCTCTCGAACTTCACGGCGCGTTCAGCGTCGTAGCGCTTCCACGCATCGAGCAGCCCGAGCGCTCCGACCGACCAGAGATCTCCTGGCTGAACGGCGTTCGCCGTCTTCGCGCTGATGCGGCGCGCACATCGGTCGATGAGGAACGAGTACTTCTGGACGATCTCGTCTTCGCTCAGCTGCGGAGCCTGTTGCGTCGTCTGGTAGCGAATCGCGGCGGGGTGCATGGGGCTCCTTTCAGTGCACGCTCGACTCGCGGAGCAGGCGGCTCCAGAGGAACTTGAGGCCCCCCTCGAGCCGAATCGGTGGTGGTTCGTGGAACAGCGTGTCGGCGACGATGTTGAGCGCGCGCGTCGCGGGAGAACTCGGGAAGAGCCCCACCAGCGGCTTCTGCGACATCACCGCACGGTGCACGTTCTCGTCGCGGGGCACCCAGCCGAGCCAGCGCATCTTCGCGCCCAGAAAGCGACTCACCACCGACGACAGTTTGTCGAAGATGTCCTTCGCGACGGCTTCGTTCGGTGCCTGGTTGACGACGACGTTGAAGTACCGCGCGCCGCCTTCCTGGCAGAGCACCTTCAAGGTCGCGTACGCGTCGGTGAGTGACGTCGGCTCGGGGCTCACCACCAGCAGCGCCTCTTGCGCAGCGCCGATGAAGAACAAGACGTTGTCGCCAATGCCAGCGCCGCAGTCGACGAAGATGATGTCGAAGTCCTCTTCGAGCTGGTCGACCGCCGCGACGAGCCTGAGCCGCTGCGCTTCGTCGAGCCGCGTCAGCGTCTGCAGCCCGTGCCCAGCGGGGAGCACTTTCACGCCTTCGGGGCCCTCGGCGAGGATCTCCCGGACCGGCACATCACCGTCGAGCAGATGGCCCAGGTGGTAGCGGGGCTTGAGCCCGTAGAGGATCTCGACGTTGGCGAGCCCGAGGTCGGCGTCCAGCACCAGCACGCGGTTGCCCGCGCGCGACGCCAGCACCGCGAGGTTGGCCGCGACGTTGGACTTCCCGACGCCGCCCTTGCCGCTGGTGACGCCGATCACGCGCAGCTTCGACTGCGTCTTTCGATGTTCTTTCATCAGCTCTCGCAATCCGATGGCCTGGTCCATGACTCAGCGCCCCCCGACCTTCGTGATGTTGGGCTTGCCCGGCGCGCCGACCACGAGGTCGACCAGCTCGGTGCTCGTGAGCGCGTGAATGTCTTCGGGCACTCGCTGGCCATCCGACACGGCCACGATGGGCCGTCCGATGCGGACCGACGCTGAGAGCAGGCTGCCGGCGCCGACGGCCTCGTCGATCTTGGTGACGATGAGTCGCTCGGGCTGCAGGGCGCGATACCGCTCGGCGGCAGCCGCCATCTCGCGAGCACCCGTGCCGGCGCTCATCACCAGGTACAGCTGCATGCCCTGGACGGCCCTGAGCATCTCTGCCTGGCGCGCCACGGCTTCGCTCATGCTCCGGCCTGCGGTGTCGACGAGCACGAGGTCGGCGCTCGCCGTGCGCTCGAGCGCCCGGTTCAACTCGATGCGGTCGCGCGCCACGAAGGTCGGCACGGACATGATCTCGCCGTAGCGGAGCACCTGCTCACTGGCGCCGATGCGGTAGGTGTCGATGGTGATCAGCGCGACCTTGAGCTTCGACTCCATGATCGCGCGAGCGGCGATCTTGGCCATCGTGGTGGTCTTGCCGACGCCGGTAGGGCCGACGAGCGCGATGGTGCGGCGGCGCTGATCGGCGAGCCACGGGGCGCGGCCCCCGATGATCCGCTCCGAGACGGCGCTGCGCAGAATCGGCAACAGCGTCTCGAGGCGCGTGTCCTTCGCGAGCTCGATGGCCTGACGCACGCACTCGTCGGCGAGCGGCTCCTCGACCCCCTGGGTGATGAGGTGTGAGTAGAGGTCCGTGGCAGCGCCAGGCAGGTTGGTGTCTCGCTCCACGCGCTGGCGGGTGAGCGTCTTCATCTCCCGCTGCATGGCTTCGAACGCGCCTCGCAGCCGAACCAACTCGTCGTTCATCTCCGAACCACCGCGAAACTCCGACGCTGCGCTGACGGCTTGCTGGAGCTCGGTGGAGGACAGCTGCGTGGTCGTACTGCGAGCGCCCATGGTCGACACCTGGGACTCGGACGGCGTCTCGGCGTGCCGCCGCGGGATCATCGAGGGGGGCACGGCGAAGCTGGGGGCCGCAGGGACGGTGGGGGCAGACGGCGTCACGACCGGCAGCTGCTGCGTCGTCGGTCTGGTGATTGCCCACGACTGGCTGTCGAGCGCCTTCGAGAGCGGGCCGGGCTCGGGCAGCGCGGCCGTCACCTCCATCTCCTTCGGGCGGAACAGACCGTTCGAGACCTCGCGCGTCGCGATGATGATCGCGTCGGGTCCGAGCGCCGCCTTCACCATGGCCAATGCAGATCGGCTGTCGGGGGCGCGGAAGGTGCGGAAGGTGCTCATGGGGTCGTGCTCCTCAGGTGTTCAACGAGATGGTGCCCGCGGGCTCGATGGTGGTGCCGGCCACCAGCTCGCGGGCCGAGATGACGGAGAGATCGGGGACGAAGCGCGACGCGAAGTCGTAGAGCGGCTTGCGGAGATCGGTCGGCGCCAGGACCACAGGGCTCTTGCCAGCGGCGACGAGGGCCGAGGCGCGCGTCTCGAGGCTCGTGATGAGGCGGCGCGCGGTGTCGATGTCGGGAGCCAGCGTCGGCTCGCCGTCGTTCTGGCCGAGGGCTCCACGCAGCGCCTCTTCGGCGGAGCGCTCGAGCGTGAGCGCGTAGACGATCCCCTTCTCCGAGACGCGTGCGGTGATTTGCCTCGCGAGGCGACGGCGCACCTGCTCGATGAGGAAGTGGGAGTCCTTGCTTCGCGGCGCGGCGTCGGCGACTGCTTCGAGGATCGTGCGCAGATCGCGAACCGAGATGCCCTCGCGCAGCAGCCCGCGCAGCACCCGCACCAGTTCGCCGAGGTTGACGATGCCCGGCACGGTGTCTTCGACCAGCTTCGGCGCTTCCTTCGCGCAGGTGCCCAGCAGCTCCTGGACTTCCTGGCGGCCGATCAGCTCGTGCGCGTTCTTGCGGATCAGCTCGGACAGGTGCGTGGTGACGACCGACGGCCCATCGACCAGCGTGTAGCCGCGGGCTTCGGCGGCGGCGCGCTGCTCAGGCATCACCCACACGGCCGGGAGACCGAAGGCAGGATCCTTGCCCGGAAGCCCTTCGATGGTTGGCGTGCCACCGTTCGGCTCGAGGCACATCAACCGCCCGGCCTGCACCACGCCGCGGCCCACTTCGATGCCGCGCAGCTTCACGCGGTACTCGGTGCCGTCGAGACGGAGGTTGTCCTTGAGGTGCACCGACGGCAGCACGAGGCCCATGTCGGTCGCGAGTTGCTTGCGGAGCGATGTCACGCGGCCCGGGAGCTCGCCGCCCTTCTCGACGTCGATGAGCGGCAACAGGGTGAAGCCGACCTCGAGTTCCAACGTGTCGAGCGCGAGGAGATCCTGGACCTTCTGTTCTCCCTTCGTCGCTTCGTCTTGCTTCCGCGGCGCCAGCTTCGCGAGCGCCTGCGACTTCTCGGCGCGGCGCGACATCACCAAGGCGCCGATGGCCAGAGGGCCGAACGCCAGCGTCGGAAGACCTGGGAGCAGCGCCAACAACCCCAGCACCATCGCCGAGTACTTGAGCGCGCGTGGGCTGCCGAAGATCTGCCCACCGACCTGCGTGCCGAGGTCCGCGCCTTCGGAGCGTGTCACCAGCACACCGGCCGCCGTCGAGACGAGCAGGGCGGGCAGCTGGGTGATGAGGCCGTCGCCGATGGTGAGCACCGTGTACGTCTCGACCGCCTGGCTGAACGAGAAGTGATCGCGCGCCAGGCCGGCGACGAGGCCGCCGATGATGTTGATGCCGGTGATGATCAGGCCCGCGACGGCGTCACCGCGGACGAACTTGCTGGCGCCGTCCATGGCTCCGAAGAACTCGGTCTCGCGTGACAGGGCCTGGCGGCGATCGCGCGCCTGCTTCTCGTCGATGACGCCGGCGGCGAGGTCGGCGTCGATCGACATCTGCTTGCCCGGCAACGCATCGAGGGTGAAGCGGGCCGCGACTTCCGACACGCGTCCAGAGCCCTTGGTGATCACCATGAAGTTCACGACGAGGAGGATGAGGAAGATGACCGCGCCGACGATGAGGCTGCCGCCGACCGCGAAGCGACCGAACGCCTCGATCACGTGCCCCGCTGCGCCTTCGCCCTTGCCACCCTCGAGCAGGATGAGCCGCGTGGTGGCGACGTTGAGCGAGAGACGGAAGAGGGTGGTGATGAGCAGCAGCGAGGGGAAGACCGAGAACTCCACCGCCTTCGTGAGCCCGAGCGACACCAGCAACATCATCACCGACAGCGCGACGTTGAGCGCGAGGAGCGCGTCGAGCAACGCCGCCGGCAGGGGAACCACGAGGATGCCCAGGACGCCGAGCACGGCGAGCGCGAGCACGCCCTCAGGCTGAATTCGCGGCGCTGGTGCGGCGGCGGCGACACTCACAGGCGCACCTCAGTGATGCCGGCCTGGGCGCGGCCGGTGATTCGGTAGACGAAGGCCAGCACAGCGGCGACAGCCTTGAACGTCTCGCGCGGAACCTGCCCGCCGGTCTTCACCTTCTTGAAGAGCAGGCGCGCGAGCGGAATGTCCTGAACGATCGGAATGCCGTTGGACCGGGCGGCGTCGCGCATCGCCTCGGCCAGCACGCCCTTGCCCTTGGCGATCACCCGCGGAGCCGCGTCTTCGTCTTTGCGGTAGCGCACCGCGATGGCGATGTGCGTGGGGTTGACGATCAGCGCGTCGGCCGTCTTCGTTTCAGCGATGGCGTTGCGCTTCGAGAGCTCGCGGTGCTTGCGCTTCCGCATGCTGCGGATCTGAGGGTCTCCCTCGTCCTCCCTCATCTCTCGTTTGAGCTCGTCTCGGGTCATCATGTGCTTCTTCCGGTATCGCCAGTGCGTCAGTGCAAAGTCGGCACCAGCGAACGCGGCGAAGACGGCGAGCACCCGAACCAGCGCCTTCGAGAGCGGCGCGAAGAGAGAATCGAACTGATCGGCCGGCGTTGCCTGCAGCAGGCCGTGGAGCGTCAGGAACTCGGCGCGGAAGGAGGTCCAGACGACCCCACCGACTGCCACGAGCTTGACGACGCTGATGATGAGATCCTGCGCAAACTCCTTCGACACGAAGTGGGTGACTCGTGAAGGGCTGAAGAGCCTCGAGAAGTCCGGAATCGCACGATCGTCCCAGAGGTGCGCTCGAGTCTGGGTGAAGGTGAGCGCGACGCCCACCGCTGCCACGGTGATCATGATCGCGGCGGTCGGAATGGCGAGCGGAGCGATCAGCGAAGGCAGGGAGGAGAAGGGCGACGACGGGGCGAGCCGAACGGCGTCGGTGATGAGCACCGTCAGCGCACGTTTGAAGCTCGGTGCGACCTTCACCAGGACGAGCGCTCCGGCGATGAAGCCGCCCAGCATCACGAACTCGCGAGAGAGGGCGATGTCGCCTTCTTCGAAGGCCTGCGTCAGCCGTCGTTCGCTCGCGTCCTCAGTGCGTTGCTCCTGTTCCGTCTCCTCGGAGGCCACGCGTCAGCTCCTCGTGAAGATGCGGGTGGCCGCGTCCGCGCAGAGGCGTGCCGCGTCGGGCGCCACGAAGAAGACCGCCATCACGCCACAGCCGATCGACACGGCGAACCCCAGGCTCTGGAGCGACAGCTGCGGTGCCGTCCGGCCGAGCGCGCCGAGGGCCGCGTAGCCGAGGATCGCGGCCGCAAAGAGTGGGAAGGCGACCCGCACCGACAGGGTGATGCCGAAGATGAGCTGCTGGGTCAGCGCGCTGGCGAGGCTGGTGACGTCGACGGTGCCGCCGGGGGGGACGTCGCGGACCGAGCGGACCAGCCAGCCGATGCACTCCTCGGGCAGGTGGAAGACCAGCGCCGCGCCGAGCGCCAGGGCCATGAAGAGCTCGCCCATCGTCGACGACTCGGAGTTGCTGTGAGGGTTGATCATGCTGCCGAAGCCGAAGCCCATGGCGTTCGCGGCTGCCTGGCCTCCTGACTGGGCCGCGTCGATCAGCACTCGAGACGAGAGGCCCGCGGTGAGGCCCAGCGCGACTTCACTGGCCACCAGCGCGGCGAGCGAGACGAAGTCGGCCGGCACGGGAACACGCGGCGCATTCGCGGCGAGGTACGTGACAATCGCCACCACGCCGATCAGCGCCGCGCGAACGCGCATCGGCACCGACTTCGACCCCAGAATGGGCGCCACGCCGAGGAGCGACGCCGTGCGCGTCAGCACCAGCATGAACCCCAGAATCAGGGGCAGCGAGAAGTCCACGGCTAGAAGCCCCGATCGCTGAGTCGCTCGATGGCCGACCGCAGGAAGCCGGCGAGGCGCTCCATCATCCACCCGCCGCTGAGGGCCACCACCAGGATGACGGTGGCCAGGCGAGGTACTGCACCGACCGCGGGCTCTTGAATCTGCGTCACGCTCTGCAGCACGCCGACGACGAGGCTGACGAGCAGGAGCGCCGCGAACAACGGGCCCGCCACCACGCCCAGCAGCATCAGCCCTTCACGAAACAGCGCCGGCAACGCGTCGGGGCTCACTGGAAGCTCCTGACGAGCGACTGCACGAGCAGATGCCACCCGTCGGCGAGCAGGAAGATGCCGACCTTCAGCGGGAGCGAGACCAGGGTCGGCGGCACCATCATCAGGCCGAGCGACATGAGGATCGCTGAGACGAGAAGATCGACGAGGAGCAGGGGGATGAAGAGAAACAGGCCCATGCGGAAGGCCGTCGTCAACTCCGAGACCATGAAGGCGGGCACGGCGATCGTCAGCGGAACGTCGTCGGCGCGCGTCGGCCGCTCCGAGCCCGAGAGCTCGTAGAAGAGGCGCAGATCGTCAGGGCGCGTCTGCCTGAGCAGGAACTGGAGCACCGGGCCGCTGCCGCGGTCGTAGGCCTCTTTCCCACTGATCTGATCGTCGAGGTACGGGCCGACGGCCTCGCGGTGCACCTTGGTGAAGGTGGGCGCCATCACGAAGGCGGTCAGCGCGAGGGCCAGCGCCATCACCACCTGGTTCGGAGGCAGCTGCGGGGTCCCCAGCGCCTGCCGCAGGAACGACATGACGATCACGATGCGGGTGAAGCTGGTGATGGCGATCAGCGCGCCGGTAGCGAACGACAGCACGGTGAGCAGCAGGAACAGCTTCACCGCCGACGAGCCGCCGCCGACCGAGAGCTGCAGCGGGGCTTCCGTCGCGCCGAGCACCAACCAGTTCATGGCACGACGCTCCGTTGCCCGAGGGACAGCTTGGCGCGCAGGTCCTGGTCCTCGAGCGAGTCGCGCAGCGCCTCGTCGAAGCTCGCGACGGCGTTCGGCTGGGGAACGCGGCCGAGCAGGCGATCGAGGAAGCTCATCTCGTTCGCCGCGGCTTGCGAGACGGTCTCCAGCGGCGCAGGGATCACGAACGGGGCAGGCTCTGGTTGAGGCGCGGCGCGGGTGGACAGCACCGAGATGCCGGCCTCGGACACGCCCAGGACCATTCGTTCGCCCATCACGTCGGCGATCACCAGCGAGCGCTTCGGGCCCAGCGAAGCGGTCTCGACCACGCTGATGCTCCGCGCGACCCTGGAGCGGCGGCGCGTCAGCGCGAAGGCCAGGGCGCCGAGCGCGGCGAGCGCGAAGCCGGGCGCCGCGAGTGACGACCAGGTGCTGGTCGGCGCGGACTGAACCTCAGCGCTCTTCGTGCCGATGGACGAGTGTTGGAAGGCGGCGGCGACGACGGAGTCTGCCGCAGACGGAGGGGCGGGCGGCAGCGGTGTGACGGCGGAGCCCTCATCGGCGGTTGATGGGGTCGCAGCGATCAAGAGCGACACGAGCAGCGTGTGCATGAGTTCCCTCCAGGGGAAGTTCTGTGCGAGACGATTCAGCGAGACGACTCAACGAAGGCGGGCGATGCGTTCGGTCTTGCTCACGATGTCGGTGATGCGAATGCCGAACTTGTCGTTCACCACGACCGCCTCGCCGCGCGCGATCAGCCGACCGTTCACGACGATGTCGAGCGGCTCCCCGGCGACCTTGTCGAGCTCGATCACACTGCCGGGCGACAGCGCCAGCAGTTCCTGAATCGACATGCGCGAGCGGCCCAGCTCGACGTTCACGTCCAGCGGAACGTCGAGCAGCAGATCGAGCCGGCGGGTGGAGACTTCGTTCTCTCGTGCGGCGACGTCGGACATGGCGGCTCCTTCAGGCGGCTTTGGACTTCGGTTCGGGGGGGTCGGTGTCGAACGGGCGGCGCAGCTCGGAGACAGGGCCGGCGTCGAGCTCGAGGGCGATCGCGCCGCCGAGGACCTTCGGCTGCCCCGTGAACTTCGCTTTCCCCTGCACGAAGACAGGCAGTGAGGCGCCTTCGCTGGTGCCGAGCGTGAGCACGTGCCCCACTTCGAGGTCGAGCAGTTGGTCGATCGTCATGCTCGCCTTCCCGAGGATCGCGGTGACGTCGACCTCCACCTGGTTGATCTCGGTGCGGAGGGCGTTGGCGAAGCCCTTGTCCGACACGCTGTGCAGCATCGGTGGTGACATGAGCGCTTTGCGCGCCGACTCGATGGCCGTGTAGGGCAGCGCGAGCTGAATCACGCCACGGATCGCGCCTTCGAGTTCGAAGCTGCAGAGCACGGCTGTCTCGTTGCTGGGCGCGATCACCGCGAGGCGCGGGTCGGTCTCGAAGCGCAGCACCTCGGGCTTGAACGGCAACACCGGCGCCCACGCCGTGGACATCGCGTCGTTGAAGACGCCAATCAGGCGGCGGAGCACGTTGCGCTCGACCATCGTGAAGTCACGGCGCGCGTCGCTCTGTGAGGGAGCGGGCGTCGGCTCGTCGGTGCGGCCCCGCTTGTCGCCCAGCGCCGCCGCGATCATCGCGTCTGCGAGCCCCGGCTCGAGCACCAGCAGGGCCTGCGAGCCGCCCTTGCCGAGCGACATCACCGTCACCGTGGCCGGCGGCGCGAGCAGTGAGTTGAAGTCGGCGAAGCGGAGCATCGACGCCGGCCCAGAGGTGACGCGAACCGTCAGGCGCGTTCGACCCGCGATGCCCATGCCGAACATCGTGGCGACCTGTTCGTTGATGGCGTCCAGCGTCGGCATCTGCCGGTGAATGACGCGGTCCTGGCTCGTCAGATCGTAGTTGGTCGCCGTGCCGCGAGTTCGGGCTGCCGCTTCGGGCGCGACGCGCCCGTCCTCGATGGCCGTCATCAGGGCGTTGATCTCGTCGGTGTTCAGCAGCGCGCCGGGCATGGGCTCTTTCGGTTACTGGACGACGAAGTCAGAGATGTAGAGCGAGCGGACGCGGGCCTCAGGCACCAGGTCGCGAATGCGGCCCTGGAGCGCTTCCTTCGTGCGGCCCAGCCCCTCGGTCCCCTGGAGCTCCTCGAGGGTCCGGTCCGACAAGTAGCTGATGAAGGCATCACGGACGCGAGGCATGTGCGCATTGAGCTGGTCGCGGTCGGCGTCGGAGATCACTTCGACGTCGAACGAGAGGCGCGCGTAGCGATCGATCTCGGGGTTGCGGAGGTGGATGACGAAGTCGGCGAGCTTCACCAGCGGCCCGACTCCCTTGACCGGCTTGGCGGCGTTGCCTTCGCCTTCCTTCTTCTCTGCCTTCTTCTCTGCCTTCGGATCTTCCTGCTCGGCTTTGGGCTCCTCGGCGACCTCGTGTTCGGCAGGCGGCGGCCCTTTGCTCTTCGATGACTGCATCGCAAGGAACGCCACCACCCCGACGAGCATCAGGCTGTTCATCGCGATCAGCGCCGGCACGACGCGGCTGGGCCTCACCGTCGCGGCCATGGCCGCGACCTCGGGATCTGGGTTGGTCGGCTCACTCATGTGAGGAGCTCAACGCAACGGTCGTGCCCCTGACGCGTCAGGGCGCTGGCGGGTTCGGCGCGACGTAAGCCCTTGGATCCGCGGGAGGAATCTCGAGGACGAGCTCGATTCGTCGGTTCATCTCGCGGTGTTCCTGGGTGTCGTTGGACACCAGAGGGCTCTGCGCACCCAGCCCCGCTGCCATCAGTCGCGTCGCCGGAATTCCATGGGCTTGCTCGAGGTAGGACACGACTGTCGCAGCCCGTGAAGCCGACAGATCCCAGTTGCTGCGGAAGCGGGTGGTGCGAACCGGCTCGTCATCGGTGTGACCTTCGACCCGAATGTTCTGCTTGGCGGTGACGAGTTCGTCGGCGATGGCGTCGAGCAAGGCGGTGGCCTCGGGCCGCAGTGATGACGAGGCAGGGTCGAAGAAGCGCATGGCGCCCAGGCGCAGCCGCAGTCTCCCGTTCTCAAGCTCGAAGCTGACCGAGGGGTCCTTGGTGCGCTCCATCAAGAACGGCCGGAGCATCTTCTCCATGCGTTTCCGCTTCTGCTCGAGGACGCGACGGTCGATCGGACTGCTGACGGGGTTGGAGCCGGTGTTGGCGACGCAGCCGCCTTCGGTGGGCGGGCCCTTGAAGATCGACAACCGCGTGATGCCTCCTTCACCCTTGAAGTTCAGGGCCCAACGCATCGACTCGCTGGTCTCGACCAGCTTGTTCGTGTCGACCTTGCTCGAGGCATAGAGCACGACGAAGAGCGCGAAGAGCAGGGTGACGAGGTCGGCGTAGCTGATGACCCAGCGCTCATGGTTTTCGTGTTCTTCATGCTTGTGCTTCTTCGCCATGGGCGTCTCCTTCGCGTTTGACGCCGCTCACTTATTCTCGACCGGCTTCATGTGCCTGGCGTGGTGGCCGCCGTAGCTCTTGAGCTTCTCTTCGAGGATGCGCGGGTTGAGGCCTTCCTGAATCGCGAGCACGCCCTCGGCGATGAGCGTCTTGCGTTCCTTCTCGAGCGCGATCTTGCGTTTGAGCTTGTTCGAGAGCGGCAGCGCCATCAGGTTGGCGACGCCGACGCCGTAGACCGTCGCGACGAAAGCGACGGCGATGCCAGGGCCGAGGGCCGCGGGGTTGTCGAGGTTCTCCATGACGTGGATGAGGCCGAGCACGGCGCCAAGCACGCCGACCGTGGGGCAGAGCGCGCCGAAGTCCCCCCAGAACTTCGCCTTCACGGTGTCTTCTTCGGCCTCGATCTCGATCTCGGTCTCGAGCGTGTCGCGCGCCACCGTGGCTTCGACGCCGTCAACGAGGAATCCGAGTGAGCGCTTCAGGAACGGATCCTTCACCTCGGCGAGCTTGCTCTCGAGCGCGAGCACGCCGTCGCGCCGGGCGATGGTCGCCAGCTCGACCAGCTGCCCGATCAGGAAGACCGTGTCGTTCGGCTTCTCCTGCAGCGCGAGCTTGACGCCCTTGATGCTGCTGATCACCTCGCCCAGCGGGTACGAGACGAGCACCGCGCCGGTGGTGCCGCCGACCACGATGATGAAGGCTGTTGCCTGAATGAGCGAGCCGGCGTGGCCTCCTTCGAGCTTCTGCCCGAGAAGAATCATGCCGATACCGAACAGGATGCCGGGAATCGTCGTCTTATCCATGGCTCACGCCTCCAGGCTCGGGGGGCGGTACGCACGAGCGCCGGAAAGCTGCGATGAGCTCGATCACTGCCGGGAGCGTCTCTCTCACCATCAGTCGCTGGCCTGACGACATGGTCAGCACGGTGTCGGGCGTCTGCTCGACGAACACCATCAGGTCCTCGTTCACGGCCACACTCTTTCCATCGAGACGGGTGAGGATGATCACGGCGCTCCTCTTGTGATGGCGGTTCGGCACGTTGGACGTCGCCCTTCAGTCGCGTCACGATCGTGACGAGAGAAGGCAGAACGCCGTGAGCCCAGCAAGCGTGCCCACGGCGTTCAGTCACGACGATGCTGCGGAGGTCGACTACCGCTTGATCTGCATGAGCTCGCCCAGGAGCTGGTCGGCCGTGGTGATGGTCTTCGAGTTTGCCTGGAAGGCGCGCTGGGCGCCGATCATGCGCACGAACTCATCGGCGAGGTCGACGTTCGACTGTTCGAGGGCTCCTGCCGCGATCTGCCCACGACCACCGGAAGACGGTTGACCAATGGTCGGCTGACCCGAGTCGGTCGATTCCGCGAGCAGGTTGCCACCGATGCGGGTCAGCTTGTCGGCCGCCTCGAAGTCGGCGACCGCGACCTGGCCGAGCACGCGCGACGTGCCGTTGGTGAAGGCGCCGAGCACCTCGCCCTTGTTGTTGATCTGAATCGAGGCGAGCGTGCCGGCCGCGTTGCCGTCCTGGTTGGTGAAGGTCAGCTCGTTCCGGTTACCGCCGACGTTCTGCACCACGCCGCCGAGACCCGTTCCGCCGCCGGTCAGATCATCACCGAAGTTGAAAGTGAGCGGCTGCGGGTTGACGGCGTTGAGCGGGTTGAAGTTCGCGGTCTGGGTCTGGGTGTCGAGCCGACCCTGCGTGTCGAACGTCATCGCCCCGCTCGCGATCTCTGCGGGCTGTCCGGCCGTTCCACCCGTGAGCGCCGCGCCATCAGGGACCATCGCGTGCCAGTCCCAGGCGCCCGTGCCGGTGCGGTTCCAGTAGACCGTCACGTCATACGACTGGCCGAGAGAGTCGTACGCGGTGACCGACGCGCTGAAGTTCGAGGTGGTCGAAGGGTTGAGCGGGTCCCAGGTCTTGATCGCCGCGTTCGGGTCCAGCTTCGCCTTCATGGTGATGGCGCTCGTAGGGACTGCGAGCGAGGTCGCCGCGCCGACCTGCAGGTCGCCGAGCGCCCCCTGCACGTTGCCGCTCGCGTCGGCTGGATACCCCTGAAGGCGCAACTGCTCCGGGTTGACGAGGAAGCCGGTCTTGTCGACCGTGAACTGCCCAGCGCGCGTGTAGAACTGGCCGTTGGTGCCGTTGTAGTTGCCGCGCGTCAGGAAGAAACCGCTGCCCTGGATCGCGAGGTCGGTCACCTGACCCGTGGTCGAGAGCGCGCCCTGTGTGATCAGCCGCTGAATGGTTTGCAGGTTCGTGCCGAGACCTACTTGTCCGCCACCGGGAGCACCGATGACCTGCTGCAGCAGGGCATCCTGGAAGGCGGCGCGTGAGGCCTTGAAGCCGACGGTGTTGGCGTTGGCGATGTTGTCGCCGATGACGTTGAGGTCCTGGCTGGCGGCCTGAAGCCCCGACGTACCGGTGTTGAGTGAAGTGAGAAGCGACATGTCCCCTCCTAGGGCGCGGTGGTGGTGTTCGGCGTGGTGGTCTTCGGCTCGTTGACTTCGAGAACGTCCGAGAGCCGAACCCGGACGCCATTGACGATGAGCTGCGGAAAGCCTTCTGAGAACGAAACGCCGGTGGCGCGCCCGCGACCGTTGGTCGTGACGGCTACTGGCTTGTTGTTGACGTCTGCGGCGGTGAACGTGACGGTGTAGGTCCCTGGCGTGACGCGCGCCCCGTTGTTGTTCAGGCCGTCCCAATCCAATGAGAAGTCTCCCGCTGGGCGCTTCTCGTTGAGCACGATGGTTCGCACCGTGTTGCCCTTGTCGTCTTTGATGTTGGCGGTGAGCTTCGTCACCTCGTTGCTGAGCTTGCCGGTGAGGTCGACGTTGCCCATCGCAGGCAGCGCGACCTTGTCCGAGTTGAAGCTGATGTCCTTGCCGACGAGCACCGCGACGTTCGTCTGATTGCTCGAGGCCTGCGCGACGAGCAGCGACTCGAGGGTGGAGTTCATCGCCGACTGCTGCTCGACGCTCGCGAATGTCGCGAGCTGCGCGATGAAGGCCTGGTTGTCGACGGGGTCGAGCGGATCCTGGTTCGACAGCTGCGTGGTGAGCAGCTTCAGGAACTCGTTCTTGCCGAGCTTGCTCGAACCCTGAGGGGTGTCCGAAGTGGGGCTGGGACCGATACCAGCGAGAACGGACGAGATCTGGTTTGCCATGGTCAGGCCTTCACAGAGAGGCGCCCATCGGCGCGGAGAGTGGTGGTCGGCTGCTGGCGCAGCGTCGGACGGGGTGTCGCTGCGGTGGTGTGCTCATCAGGCGGCTCGTGGCGCTGGTGCCGGGAGGAGCCCGAGTCCGACTGGGTGAGATCGAACTGGCCGAGCTTGAGTCCTTCGTGGGCGAGCGCGAGCCGGAGCTCTCCCTGGCGGGCCTCGACGAGCATCGAGCCAGCGCCACTCGCTCGGACGTCGGTGACGCCATCGTGCACCCGCACTTGAAGAGACAACGAGCCGTCCTGCGTCTCGACGTTCATTCGCGCGATGTTTGGGAGCACGACGACGCGAAGAGACGGGTCCTCGAGGTGCGCGGGCAAGACGTGGGGCAACGGGTTCGCTGCGGCGACCGCGGCCGACTCTGCGGCCGGGGCGACCGGGCCCTGGGCCGCTGGGTTGAGAGAGACTTCAGGCTTCGGAGCCTGCAGCGTGGCGAGCGGCGCTGTGGCGCCAGCCCGGTCGTCACGCGACGACTCACGCTCTTCGGTCTTCTTCGACGGCACCTTGCCTTCCGCGGTCTGGTGGTGGGCGGCAATGGTCTGCGGTCGGTCGGCCGCAACGTCGAGAAGCGTCGGCATCTTCTGCGGAGCGCCCTTCAGGCCAGGCGTCGCCGTGCCGATGACGAAAGGACCCTGATGAGAATGGGACGAGGCAACGGCGGGCGCCGGTACCACGCGAGGAGCCGCCGCAGCCTGCGCCGCCAGCGGCACGATCAGGAGCGGCTGACCGGGTGACGCCGCGGCCTCGCGCGAAGGCTCAGAGGCGGCCCCGAGGTTTCGATCTGCCCCTTGCGGCGCAGCGCGCGCTTGACCCGGCGCTGGGTCTTTCATCGGGACGGCGCAGCACTGCTCGAGCGCGCCGTTCTGCGGCAGAGGCGCTGACCGCTGATCGGCCATCTCCGTCTCCGGCGCCAGCGCGGCCTGCTCGGCTCGATCGGGCTCGAGCGGGCTCGGCGGCGTCGAGGTCCACGATCCTGGAAGGTCGCTGCGCGCGCGGCGCGGTGCGGAGGGCTGCGGAGCAGCGGCGTGTGAGCCTGCTGCCCTCCGATTCGTCTCCAGCATCGATGCGTTCGGCTCGGTGCCCGGCTGGGTGGCAGCGCCGGGCGACATGGCTTCTTGATGATTTCCTCGCAGCTCTTCCTCGTGCGCGTCGTGTTGTGCCTGCGGGTGGGTTCCCACTTCCATCGCCTGCTGCCTGAGCCCTGAGAACCCTGCGTCCGGCGGACCGACTCTTCCGGGCACTGCCCGAGGAACCTCGGCCTGGCGAAGCGGCGCACTGGCCCGGGCGAGCTCCCGTGTGAACGTGCCCTCATCCAACCGCGTGCCGCGTCGTGACTCGACCGCTCTCTCGGCTCTTGGCGCGGACGCGGGCGTGCTCATGATCAGCTTCACTTGAGGCCACCCCTGGTCGGCGCGCTCGGCATGGTGGCCATCTTCGCGACCAGCTCGGCGGCGAGGTCGGGCTTGAGGCGGTTCATCACCGCGCCCGCCTCGGCGGGCTTCATGCGCTTGAGCAGCGCCGCGGCCAGCTTCACATCGGAGCGCTGAAGCAACATCGCCGCGGCGTCGGGATCCATCGACCTCATCGTCTTGGCGAGCCCATCGAGTTCGAGGTCGTACTTCACGGGGGCCGAGGTCGGGGCTGCGGCAGGTCCCGAAGCAGGTGCCGAAGCAGGGCCACCCGGCGGCGCCTCCTCTGGCCCCGCGGCCGCGCCGGGACTCCGCTTCGCCAGCAGCTGCTCGAGCTTCTCGGTTTCGGCGCGCAGCTCGGCGCGAGCGGAGGCGACCTCTTTGGCGAGCGTCTCGAGCGTCGCCTTCTCGGTTTCGAACCTGGCGCGGTCCTCCTCGAGCTTCTTCCTGGCGCTCGCGAGTTCCTTGCCGGTCTTGACCAACTCGCCGCACAACGCTTTCTTCGTCAGCGAAGGAGCGCTGACGGACGGAAGGACCAGTTCATCCGCTTCAGCGACAGGCTCGGCCAGAAGCTTCGACGCCGAGGTCGCAGCCTTCCCTGCGGGCTTCGCGGCGTGTTTCTCGACCGGCTTCTCCGCGCTCGTCCCGCCAGATTTCCCGGGGAGCTTCTGGGGCAGGGACTCTGTCGGCTTGTCAGACGCCTTCTCGCCCTGCTTGCCGGATGTCTTCTCGGTCGGCTTCTCAGGAGCCTTCTCGGTCGGCTTCTCAGGAGCCTTCTCGGTCGGTTTCTCAGGCGCCTTCTCGGCCGGTTTCTCAGGCGCCTTCTCGGCCGGTTTCTCAGGCGCCTTCTCGGCCGGCTTCGCCTTGTCACCCGCCACTGTCGGGACGATGGGCTGCTTCACGACCGGCGCGATGGGGGGCGTTGGCTCATCAGGAGCTGGTGCTGCTGCTGCGACCGCCATCAGCACCAGAATGAGCACTCCCTATCTCCCTGCTTTCGAAGGCGGCGCCGGCTTCGCAGCCGCGACCTCTTTGGTTTTCAACGCGGCGTTCAGCAGCGTCAGGGTCTGGTCGAGCGTGAAGTGCTCAACGGGCCCTTGCCGGAGGAATGCATCGACCTGGCCAATGCACCCGAGCGCGCGATCGACTCGCGGGTTGGAGCCGCTCTGATAGGCGCCGACCTCAATCAGATCGGCGGCTTCGCGGTAGGCTGAGAGCACTTCGCGGACCTGCATCGAGAGCGCGCGGTGCGTCACCGGTGTGACGTCCGACATGCAGCGGCTGACCGATGCCAGAATGTCGACGGCGGGGAAATGACCGGCGTTGGCGAGCTTTCGTGACAGCACCACGTGCCCGTCCAGCGCGGCCTTCGCACAATCGGTGACGGGGTCGGAGAAATCGTCACCCTCGGCGAGCACCGTGTAGAGCGCCGTGATGCTGCCCGAGCCTGCGTCGTTACCCGCGCGCTCTACGAGCCGCGGGAGCATCGCGAACACCGACGGCGGGTAGCCCTTCGAGGTCGGCGGCTCACCGGCGGCGAGACCGATCTCTCGTTGCGCCATGGCGACGCGCGAGAGCGAGTCCATCAACAACATCACCTTGAGGCCTCGCGCCCGGAAGAACTCGGCGGCCGCGGTCGCAGCCATCGCTGCGCGGACTCGCACCAGCGGCGGCTCGTCGCCGGTCGCCACCACCACCACCGATCGCCGCAAGCCCTCGAGGCCCAGGTCCCGCTCGATGAACTCCCGGACCTCGCGACCGCGTTCGCCGATCAGCCCGACGACGATCACGTCAGCCGTGGCGTGCCGCGCGACCATGCCCAGGAGCACGGACTTCCCGACGCCGGGCCCGGCCATGATGCCGAGGCGCTGGCCTTCCCCGAGGGTGAGACACGCGTCGAGCGACCGAACGCCGGTGGGCATGGGTTCTGAGATGCGTCGACGTGACATCGCCGCAGGCGGGGTGGCCGCGAGCCGGGCGCGCTCCTTGAGGATCATCGAGGGCCCGCCGTCGATGGGCTGCATGCGCGCGTCGACCACCCGCCCGAGGAGCGCTTCGCCGACGGGAATCTCCCCCGCGTTCGCGCGCGGCACCACGGCGCAGCCCTCGCAGATGCCCTCCATGTCGCCGAACGGAACGAGCAGGGCGGTCGGCCCATTGAAGCCCACCACCTCGGCGTGCACCGTTCGTCCGTGCTGTGCGCGGATCTCGCAGCTCGTGCCGAGGGCGACCTGTGGCATCGCCGCTTCGAGCAACAGGCCCGTCGCGCGCACGATGCGCCCCTGCACCACGACGTCGCGGCTGCTCTCCAGCACCCGGCGCACACGCTCGAGATCGACTCCGCTCATGAAGGCCTCACTCGGGCTGCATCGCTTCGCGGAGCTCACGCCGCAGCTCCTCGAGCCGGGTGTCGATGCGCCCATCGACGCCGTGGAGATCAGACTCGACGACCACGTCGCCGGGCCCGAGCGTGTCGTCGATCTGCAGCGTCACGTTGGCGAGCGAGAGCGAGGAGCCGGGCGAGTCCTGCAGCCGTCGGTGATCATCCGCGCTCACCTTGACGACGATCGCGCGGGCCTCGCCGACCTTGCGAATCGCGCTTCGAATGAGCCCGAAGAGCGGGTCGAGGCTGGTGGTCAGCTCCCGCTCGAGGACCCGACGGGCGATCAGCACGCCGATCTCGAGGGCGTCGCTCCGGGCCTGTTCGCCGAGACGTCGACCTTCCTGACGCAGGGCCTCGATCGCGGCCTGCAGCTGCGGCGTGTGATCGACCACCACGGGCGCAGGCGGAGGAAGCGGAGCCGGCGGCATCGGCAGAGGCGCGGCAGCCTGGAGTGGCTCGAAGGCTTGTCCCATCGGCGCCGTCGGGACCGCGAGCGGGGCTGACGGCAATGGGGCAGGGCCCGGCGCCGTCATTCGTGGTGGCAGGCCGGGATCGAGCGGCGCGGCCGACCACGGCGTCAGCCGCGACGCGGGCAGACTCGGTCTTGGCGCCATCGCGACATGTTGCAGAAAGGCGGGCTTCCTCACGTCGGTCACGGAGTCCTCACAGCATCTTGTCCGTCGGGCGAACGATGGTGATGCGACCCTTCTCGGCCGCCTCGATGGCGACCTTGGCGATCTCGCTCTGCGCCGCTTCGACCTCGGACAGCTTCACCGGGCCCATCGCTGAGAGATCGTCGGCCAACAGCTCGGCAGCGCGAGATGACATGTTGCGCAGGAACTTGTCTTTGACCTCGGGGCTGCCGCCCTTCAGCGCGACCGTCACCTGCTTCATGTCGAGATCCTTCATCAGGGTCTGCAGGTCGCGGTCCGTCAGCGGGAGCAGGTCTTCGAACGTGAAGAGCTTCGAGCGCAGATCGTTCGAGAGCTGAGGGTCGTCCTTCTCGATGCTGGTGAGGATCTCGGCCTGCTGCGCTGTCGGGGTGCGACGCAGAATCTCGAGGGCGGCGCTGCGGCCGTCGACCTTGCGCATACCTTCCGAGACGAGCGACTGGAGCTCGCTGGTGAGAGCAAGGCGAACTTCGCGCAAGACCTCGGGAGCGACCGACTCGACCACTGCCATGCGACGCACCACCTGCGGCCGCAGGTTCAGCGGCAACCGGTCCATCACCTGGGCCGCGCGCTCGGGCGTCAGCGAGCTCAAGACCAGCGCGATCGTCTGAGGCTGCTCGCGGCCAAGCACCATCGCCAGCGACTCGGCGTCGGCGTCTGCGACCGGGCCAAGCAACTCCGCGGGGATCTGGGCCGGCTGCTGCGCATCGAAGGTCCGCCGGACGGTGTCGGCGCCGAGGGCCGCCGTCACCACCTTGCGCAGCATCTCGTCGCCCGCCAGCGCGTCGACACCTTCGGCCTGCATGGCCTCGACGAACGTCTTCAGCGATTCGTTGATCACGGTGGGGGACGAGCGCTTGAGCTCACGCGCGCCGAGAGCGACCTGTCGTATCTCGAACTCGCCGAGGCCCTTGAAGAGCTCTGCCGCCATCTCGTTCCCGAGCGCGAGCATCAGCGCCGCGACGCGCTTCGAGCCGGGCCCGGCCGTGTCGATCCAGGGAAGGGGCTGCTCCTGGCTCTTCTTCGCACTGCTCGAACTCTCACGCACGGTCGGCTCCCTGTGGCTGTGCAGCGGACTTCTCGAGATCGGCGCTCAACCACGCACGCAGCAGCATCAGCGTGCGCTCCCGGTCGGCGCGAACGATGGCGCGCGCCTTGTCCTTGAGGTCGGCCAGCGGGTCGACCAGCAGCGGGACATCGCGGGCGGGCAGCTCTGCGGAGGGCCGAGCCGTGCCATCGAGCTGGGCCACTTGCGCTTCGAGATCGCTCACACGCTGGCCGGGCTTCAGCACCAACTGCGCCTCGATCGGCTTCGCACGTCGACGGAAGAGGAGGACGGCGAGGGCGAGGATCACGAGGAGGCCGACGCCGCCACCGCCCCAGGCCCACGCGGGTATCGGCGTCGCCGTCGAAGCCTGCGCTGGCGCGTCGGTCGACTTCCCGAACACCTGGCTGGTGATCTCGAACGCATCGCCGCGCGACTCATCGAAGCCGACGGCTTTCCGGGCGAGCTCGCCCAGCCGCGTCACTTCCGACGCCTCCCGCGCCTTCCCGTCGAGGCCATCGACGATGATCGCGACCGACAACCGCTGAAGCCGAGGCATCCGGGCGACCGTGGTGGTCGTCGTCTTCGAGATCTCGAAGTTCCTCACCTCGTCCTGGTTGTTCTGACTGCCCTGCGATGTCGGTGTGGGCTGGGCAGGCTGGGGCTGCAGCGGCTGGTTCGCCTGGGCGCCGGCCACGCCGGCCTGGGTCTGCGACTGCGTCGACGAGGTCTGCGTGACCTTCCGTTCGCTCCGCAGCGCGACCGCGTCAGGGTCAAACACCTCGGAAGCCTGGTTCACCTGCGTCGCGTCGATGCTCGCGGTGACTCGCGCGATGACGGCGCCCTGGCCGACGACGGGCTCGAGCAGGCCGACGATGCGTTGCTCGAAGTCACGCTCGAGCCGTCGCTGGTACGAGGCTTCGGGAGCGTCCCACGTCGAGTCCGACGAGAGCACCGCGCCGCGACCATCGATCACCGTCACCTGATCGGGCGGCAACCCCGGCACCGACGAGCTGACGAGGTGACGAATGCCGGCCAGCTCGCGTTCCCCGAGGGTTCGCCCGGGCTGCAACATCACCACCACCGTCGCCGACGGTTTCTTGTCCTCGTCGCGGTAGAGTCCCTTCTCCGAGAGCGAGACCGTCAGCTTTGCGCTGCGAACGCCCGCCAGACGCCCAATGGTGCGCGCGAGCTCGCCCTCGATCGCGCGTCGCAGGTTGACGCGCTGGGTGAACTCACTGACGCCGAGGTCGCCGCGGTCGAAGAGCTCGAACCCGACGCCGCCACCACGCGGGAGCCCCGCCGTCGCCAGCAGGATGCGCGCGTCGTAGACCTTGTCCGACGGCACCGCGAGCGCCGAGCCGTTGGCCTCGGTACGGAACGGAATGCCGGCCGTCTTCAGCATGGCCGACGCTTCGGTCGTGTCTTCCTGGGTCAGGTTGGTGAAGGCGTATTGAAAGTCGCTGCCTCCACGCGCCAGCATTCCCACGGAGCCCGCGATGGCCAGGGCGATCACGCCGCCGGCGATCAGCGCCACCCGAAGTCCCGCCGGCAGGGCGACCAACCGCGACGGGAGTTCCCTCAGCTGTTTGAGCAAGCTCTCCATGGCCTCACACCGTCATGCGCATCACGTCGTTGTAGGCCTCGACCAGCTTGGCCCTGACCTTCATGGCGACCCTCATTGCGACGTCGGCCTTCTCGAGGGCGAGCATCGTCTCGTGCAGGTTGCCTTCACCGCCGGCGAGCTTCTGCGCCTCGACGTCCGCTGCGACCTGCAGCTCGTCGACCTTGCCCACTGCCGCGGCGAGCTCCTTGCCGAAGCCGTCCTGACCTGCGCCCTGCGGCTTCTCGGCGCGGCTCGTCGCCGGCGTGGACGGAAGCTCGATGGTGTTGACGTTCACGGACCGCATGCATCACCTCACGATGTCCAGCGCGCGCTGGGCCATGGCCTTGAGTGTCTCGACCGCGGTCGCGTTGGCGTCGTACCCACGCTGCGCGGTGATCAGGTTCACGGTCTCGTTCACAGGGTTCACGTTCGGAAAAGTGACGAACCCGTTGGGGTCGGCGTCGGGGTGGCCAGGCAGGTAGACGCGTTTTCCGGGCGTAGGGTCTTCTTGAATGCCGGTCACCTGCACCGCGGTCGCGGCCGAGCTCGAGCCAGGTTCCGACGGCCCCAGCGACGCACCGCTCGTCGCTTCGGCCAGCGAGGCCTCGAAGGGCACCGCCGTGAGCACGGGATCCCTGCGGTGGTAGGGCTCGCCGTTCGGCCCTCGTGTCGACTCGGCGTTGGCGAGGTTGCTGGCCGCGACGTTTACCCGGGTGCGTTGGGCCGAGAGCCCTGAGCCGGCAATCTTGAGTGCAGAGAGGAAGTCCATGGTGATCTCCTGGTGAAACTTCAGCCGACCCCGTCACTCGCGACGTACCGGAGGATCGCGAGCTTCTTTCCGGCGCTGCGGGTGCTCGCGCCGTAGAGGAGGGCGTTGCGAGACAGCTCGACCATCGTGCGGTCGAGGTCCACGCCGTTGCCGTCGAGGCCGCCTTGCCCTTCCGCGACCGTGACGAAGCGGTCGGGCGCGTCGGCGCCTGAGTTGGCGGTCGCCACCGAGAGGTGTCCTTCGACGCTGGGCGCCGACGGCAGCGACGGGTTGGCAGCCCCGGTGCCAGCCAGCCGCGCCTTCATGGCCGCGTTGAAGTCGAGCTCGCGCGGCTGGTACCCGGGGGTGTCGACGTTCGAGAGGTTTCCGCCGAGCACGTTCTGTCTCGCCAGCCGAACGTCGAGCGAGGCCTGAAGACGATCGAGCGTCGTGTCGAAGAGCTTCATGAGAGCACCTGGGCCGGCTCGGCGGCGGTTTCGGTGGAAGTCGACTCGGGGGGGCGGGCGGCGGGCCCGTTCAGCTTTTGACGCAGGGTGCGCAAACCGATGCCCAGCAACCGCGCAGCGTGAGTCCGGTTGCCGTTCACGCGGCGAAGCGCTTCGGCGATCGCGAGACGCTCCAGCTCGGCGAGCTCGATCGGCAGGCTCTCGGGAAAGAGGCCCGGCTCGACGCGCGGCGGCGCGAGGGCCAGCGCCTGGGCTTCGATGGTCGAGGTGCGCGAACGAATCAGCGCACGCTCCAGCACGTTCTCGAGTTCGCGCACGTTGCCGGGGAAGTCACCCTGCGCGAGGGCGACGGTCGCGGCGTGGCTCAATGTTGGCGCAGACCGCCCCAGGCGCGACGCGGCCTTGAGCAGCAGCACCTGGGCGAGGCGCGCCACGTCGTCATGGCGTTCCCTCAGCGACGGCACGCGAAGGGGGTAGACGTCGAGCCGGTAGAAGAGGTCGCTGCGCAGGCGGCCCAGTCGAACGAGTTCCTCGGGTGCTTCGCTGGTGCTGGCGACGATGCGCGCCGCGTGCGGCAGCTCGAGCAACCTCAACAGGTGCGCCTGGTGCTCGTGGGAAAGCGCGCCGATCTCGTCGAACATCACCGTACCGGCGGTCCCCAGCGCCTTCTCGACTTCAACGAGGCTGAAGGTGGTTGGGTTGATCTCGACGAAGGCCTTCGTCGACGCCTTCGAGTTCTCGTGAATGAAGCGGGCGAAGCGGCGCTTGCCGGTGCCGTGCTCTCCGCGCAGGAGCACCGTCGTCGGGCTCGGCGCGACGTCGAGCGCTGAGGCCACTGCGTCCTGCATGGCGCGGCTCACGGCGATGAGGTCGTTCATGGGTGTCCTCCTGAAGTGAGCGGTTGCGCTGCGGCCGAGCGCACCTGGACTGCGCGGGCCAGCTCCCGGCTGATGGCGACGTCTTCGGCCATGGCCGGCAGCCGGGCGGCGAGCGGCGGTGGCGCGGTCGTCCCGGGGGCGGGCACGGTCGCTGCGGGGGTCGGGTAGACGGTGCGGCGCAGCCGCTTCCACGGCTTGCCGTTGAGGGTCGCTGGCGCCAGCTTTTGCTCTGCATATTCGACGACGAACTGCGCACGAACAGGGTCTCGAGCCGAGAGATACAGTCGCGTGACCTGCTGCAGGTGAACGTCGAGGTCGGCCAGCGCCAGCCGACCCGAGACCGACGCCAGCACCGCGGCCGCGTAGGCAGGCGCGCCGGCGCGCTCGGCAGCTGCCGCTGCGGCCCGCGCCACGTCGACTCCTGCGACGCCATCGGCGAGGCGCTCCGTTGCGAACACCGACAACGCAAGCGAAGAGGTCTCCTCATCCTGCGCGAGGAACGCGCCCTGGACGGCCTTCTGGCAGAAGAGGTGTGCCACCGTGCAGATCGGGTGGCCTGCTTCGATTTCATCGGCGAGCTGCTGCATGGCTTCGCGATCGCGGTTGGCCGCGAGATCCTGACGAATCCGGTGAATGCGGGCCTCCATCGCCAGCGCCGGGTGGAGGCCAGCGACCGTCTCTGCCCGCTCGTTGAGGCAGTTCCCCGTCAGGTCGCACTCACGCAGGTTCGCCAGACGGCTCACAGGCCCGTGGGCCGCGGCCTTCGCGTACCAGCTCAACGCGCCTTCAGGGTCTCCTCGGCGCAGGGCGAGGTCGCCGAGGCGCAACCTCGCGAAGTGCACGTCTGGCGTCCGGAGCCCTGCGGTGAACAGCACTGCGGCTTCCTCGAAGCGCCCCTCTCCGAGCGCGCACTCGGCCTTCGCGACGTCGATCGTCCCCGGGCACGACTCCGGAATGCCGAGACCTTCGAAGGGCCAGCGCTGTAGCGGCAGACCGGCCGCGTCCCACTGCCAGGTCACACCCCGGAGCGAGCGGAGGTCGAGGTACAGGCCGTTCTCGTCGTCACCGATCGCCGCCCAGAGCCGTCGGGTGGTGCAGTAAAGCCAGAGGCCATCTCGGTGCTGGACCTGCGTCGGGCAGAGCGTGCTCTCGCGGCGGCCCGAGATCTTCGCGCCAGTCAGCACGACCGTCTTCACGAGCGGATCGACCGTCACCTCGACGCGAGGCGAGGTGCGCTCGAGCGCGATCCGCTCCATCGACGACGTGAAGCTCGTTGGCGGCGGAGCGCCCAGAGCGATGCTGACCAGCGCGAAGACCATCGGTGAGTTCCCTCCCCTGAGAAGAGTGAAGTGGTGTTCCGAGAAACCTCAGGCGGCCTGCGAATCGCGCGCGCGACGGCGCAGCTTCTCGACCAGCGTCGTGCGCTGGAGCCCCAGGAGATCGGCCGCAGCCTTCCGATTCCCGCCAGCCTGCTGAAGCGCCGCGGCGATGTAGGTGTCTTCGAGGGTGCGGAGCAGCGCCGGCAGGTCGATCGGCAACGTCGGCGAGGCGGCATCGGCCAACAGCCGCTCAGGCACTGGCAGGTGCATCGCGGGCGTTTCCAGCGGCAGCGGCTCGAAGCCGGGAGCCGACGGCGCCGGCGTCGGGAAGCTGCCCTGAGCGAAGATCTCGACGGGCGCAGAGGGCGGCGGCGGCGGCACCAACGACAGCGCGGGCGCGTCCTGCAGGTTCGTCTGCATCGCAGCCTGACGCACCGGAGACGGCAGATCGGTGACGCGAATGATCGGCCCTTCGGTGCAGACCGAGATGCGCTCGACCAGGTTCTCGAGCTCGCGCACGTTGCCGGGCCAGGGGTGCTGCTCGATGGCCTTCAGCGCCTGGCTCTCGACAGGGCGGGACTCACCGCGCTGGCGCCAGAAGTGGGTGAAGAGCGCCAGGATGTCGGCCTTGCGGGTGCGCAGGGGCGGCAGCTCCACCGGGCACACCATCAAGCGATAGTAGAGGTCGCGTCGGAAGCGACCGGCCTCGACCTCGGCGGCGAGGTTCCGGTTCGTCGCGGCGATCAACCGGAAGTTGCCCGACACGCTCTCGGCGCTGCCAACGGGCTCGTAGGTGCGCTCCTGCAGCAGGCGCAGCAACTTCACCTGCAGCGCCAGCGGCATCTCGCCGATTTCGTCGAGGAAGAGGGTGCCACCCTCGGCCATCGCAACACGGCCCTTGCGGTTGGCGACGGCTCCGGTGAAGGCGCCACGCACGTGACCGAACAGCTCGCTCTCGAGCAGCGTCTCGGGAATCGCGCCGCAGTTCACCGGCACGAAGTGGCGGTTGGCGCGCAGGCTGTTCTCGTGGACGAAGCGCGCGAGCACCTCTTTGCCCGTCCCCGTCTCGCCCGTCAGCATCACGTTCGAGTCGGTTGGCGCGATTCGGCTCACCGCCTTGATGATCTCTTCCAGCGGCGAGCCCGGCGCGTGAACAAGTGACGTGGTGGCCGTCATCGAAGTCGTCGCGGCGCTGGTGGTTGCGAATGCGAGGTTCATGAAACGTCCCCTCCCTGGGGTGCGGCGTGGGTACGCCGGGTCGGGAGGGGCAAGAGCAACCCGCTTGCCACCGCCATGAAACCAACGATTCCGAGTCACTGCGATGACGCGCCACCCGCGTGACTTGAGTCGTCTTCGACTCGTCACGAAGCGACTGGCGTGGAGCTGAGCGAAGAATCAGACGCTTGCAAAAGGGGTGTACGGCGACCCGGACCCCAGGTGGTTGACTCACCTGATCTGCGGTCGCGATGTTGCAGTACTTCCGCGTCGAGATGGCTCAGCCTGCAGTCATTCGCCCCGTCGCGCCGCCAGAGAGAGCAGAGGCCTTTCACGCCTTCGCTGACGCGCTGCCGGTCGGACTGGCCTGGGTCGACGACGCTGGCTCGGTGATCGAGCACAACCGCCTGGCCGAGGAGCTCCTCGCGCAGCCCTTCGGCCCCAGCTTGCAGCAGGGCATTCACACCGCCCTCGCCGAGGCTCGTGGTCGCAACGGGTGTGTGGAGACCTGTGTCGAGGTGTCCCACTCCGAGAAAATTGTCGTCACCGTCGCGCCTGATCGGGGCGCGACAGGGTGGATCGTCAGCTTCGATCGCCGCCGGCTCGAGCGCGCCAAAGCCGAAGCCTCGGTGCTGCGTGCCGTGATCCAGGCGATGGCCTCGTCAGGCTCGAAACGAGAGGCGATCACCCGGGCCATCGGTGTGGTCAGAGATCAGCTCCCACTTTCCCGAATCGCCAACTTCGAGCTTGTCGGCAATGAGCTGCGCTGTCAGGGCTCGGGAGGGCTGGGGGTCGATGAGCAAGACGTCGTCGTTCCGCTCGGTCGGAAGGACTGTCTGCTCCAGGTCGCGTGGGGGCAGCGCCGGCAGCTGCACCTTCCCGACCTGACTCGCTCCACGCTTCGGCTTCCGTTCGAGTGCGAAGCGGGCGCGTCGGTGTTCGTCCTGCCGACGGGCGCGAGGCAGCCGCGCGGGCTCCTGTGCGTCTCGGCGCCGCCGTCGATGCTGAACGAAGGCGCGATTCGGCTGGTACAGGGTCTCGCCGATGCGATCGGGGCCGTCACCGACGTCGCGGTGATCGAGGCCTCAGCCGCGAGAGCGCTCGAGGTCGCCACCCAGCGTGACCGGCTCGCTACCATCGGGCAGCTCGTCGCTGGCGTGGCGCATGAGATCAACAACCCGCTGGCCTTCCTCAAGTCCAACCTGCACTCGTTGAAGTCCGAGATCGCCGATCTCCGCGAGAGCCACGCGCCGCTCCCGGCCTCGGCAGGCGAGCTCGAGGAGATCGTCAGCGAGTCCATCGAAGGCGTCTCTCGCATCGAGACGATCGTCCAGGCGCTCAAGGGCACCGCGCGCCGTCGTGACGAGAAGCTGCGCTTCGACTGCTCCCGAGCCATTCAAGAGGCGCTCACCATCTTCAAGGGCGCCAAGAAGAGCGAGTGCGAGATCGTCGCCGTCATTCCGCTGTTGCCAGAGGTGGTCGGCTCGCCGTCCGCCCTTGGCCAGGTCGTGCTGAACCTGATGCAGAACGGGCTCGACGCGATGAGCGTGGTCGAGCGCAAGCAGCGCAAGCTCGAGGTGCGGGCCAGCGCCGATGCCGAGCGGGTGCGCGTCACCGTTCGCGATCACGGCACCGGTATTCCCGAAGACGTGCAGAAGCGAATGTGGGACGCGTTCTACACGACGAAGGAGGTCGGGAAGGGCACCGGCCTCGGTCTGTCGATCTGCAAGGAGATCGTCGAAGAGATGGGCGGGTGGATGGAGTTCGAGACCGGGCCGACTGGCACCGCGTTCCACCTGCTGCTGCCCGAAGCCGGCGAGTGAGTCCTACCGGCGCCTGCTGAGCACGACGGCGAGCACCGCGCTGACCAGCGCGAGCGTGCCGAAGACCAGGGCCCCCAGAAAGGCCAGGCCTCCAAGGGGGTTGTCATCCCCCGGGCTGTTGAACACCCTCCACCACACGGACAGACAGAGTCCGGCGAGGACGACGAGCATCGCGGCGATCAGGGCGAAGACGGTGGTTCCGGTGGGCATGTCGTCACCCCAACCGCGGCAGGGGCGTCAGCATTCTCGTGATGAACGGCAGGTGCGGCGCGACCTGCTGCCGGCCCCACTCGATCGCGTCGAGGAGCTCGTCGACCCGGGGCACGACCGACGGCGCATTCAGGGTGCGTTTGAAGTCGTGGGTCAGGTGCGCCCAGGGGCGTGAGCGCGCCACGTTCAGCTCGGCGATTCGCTGCAGCGGAATCCACAGCGGCGTCGAGAGCTTCGTGGCGAAGCCGTTGAGCGCGAAGATGAAGGCGTTGCGGGTGCCGATGTCGCCCTGGTGGACGGACCTCCACGCGGCCTTCGAGGGGACGTTGTCGACGAGCCCGCCATCGACGAGCCGGAAGATGCGGCGGCTCGCCAGGGTGTCTCGCAACATCGTCTGCATGCGGGGGTCGTCGCGCAGCACGTCGTAGTGGATGATGCCGGGCAGCGCGCTCGAGAAGCCGGCCGCGTCGACGGCGTCGAAGGTCTCGGTGCCTTCGTCGGAGCCCAGGGTGACGCGCGTGAGGATCTCGGGGTGCGTCGCGAACTCCCAGAGCGCGGCGATCCACTTCGGGAGCACGAGCGGGTTGAGCAACTGGCCGGGCGCGGCGGCGGTGAGCTTCTCGTAGAACTCGAGCGGCCGGGGCAACTTGCCCATTCGAATGCCACTGACGGTGATGAGCGTCTTGATCGGCAGCTGCGACAGGTTGAGCGCCTCGCCGCCGCTGGTATCGACGCCGAACCAACGCCCGATGCCCGAGCGCAGGAACAAGCGCAGCGCGGCCGGCACGCCAAAACGGCTCTCGGTCGACACCACGCGGAACAGACGCCTCCACGACAGCGTGCGCACGATGTTCACGACCTCGTCTTGCTCGAAGCGCCGCATGCGCGAGCGGAACAAGCCGAGGATCGCGCCCATCGAGGTGCCTGAGAGCAGCTTCGGCGACAGCCCGTACTCGTCGAGCAGCGCCATCACGCCCAGGTACACATACGCCGTGCCGCCACCACCACCCAACACCAGCACCAACGACTTGTGCCGGATCTCGTGATCGACCGCATCGAACGACAGCCGCGTCTTGAAACGCGCCAGCAGCGCGTCGCGCGTGTTGAGCGTGCGTTCCTTCAGCTCACGCAGGTGCGGCATCAACATCGCCCGGCTCACCTTGCCGCTCGCAGGGAGCAGCACAGGTGTCAGCCGCCGCGAGAGCTCTTCCCGGAACGGCGCGAGCGCGACGCCGACGCCCACGTCACGAGTGCCTTCCCTGACCTTGTAGAGCCGCGCCAGGGACAGCGCCGTTCGCACGATCGCCTCTTCGTGCGCCGTCACCAGCCCTGGATCGCCGAGCGCTGCCCGCACCAGCGCCGACTCCAGCTCTTCGAGCGGGCGGATGATCTCGAACCGCTCACGAACGCGCATGGCTCAGCGCTTCGTCTTGCCCAACAGCCGCAGTTCTCGCAGCGCTTCGGTGCAGTCGGGGTTGGCCTGAATGGCTTTCTCGAATTGCTTCTCTGCCTTGTCGGGCCGCCCCGTCGCCTTGTGGATGTAGCCGAGGAACAGGTAGCTCTTGTCGAGCCTGGGGTTCAGGTTGATCGATCTCTCGATGTCCGACAGCGACTCGTCGGCCAGCGCCGGGTTCATCTGGAAGCGGGCCCACCCGAGCCACGCGAAGAACTCGCCTTCGTCGGGGTAGAGCGCCACGGCGTCTTTGAAGGCCTGCACCGCCTCTGCGTACTGGCGCTGCCGCATGAGCGCTTCGCCCCGCTGGAACTTGCCCTCGGCTGCGAGGATCTTGCCCACGTCGTCGCCCATGTCTCGTTTGACGCCCTGCTTGAGCTCCGCGAGGTAACGCTCCTTCTCGGCGGGGTCGGTGAGCGTGTCGTGCGCTGACGAGATGAGATCGTAGAGCTGCTGCGCCAGCTCCCGCACCTCGGCCGACTTCGACATCGAGTGCTTGTCCGGGTGGTACTCCTTGGCGAGCGCGAAGTAGGCGCGCTTGACGTCTTCTCGGTCCGCGTTGCGCTTGACGCCCAGCACCTCGAAGAGGTCGAGCTTGCGCATGGCCGAGACCCTGGCGGAGAGACGTTCGCGCGCATCACGCTCGTCACCCGACAGCCTCGGCCTGCTCGTCACCTCCGACAGCTCGGGTAACAGGGGCCCCGGGCGTGAGGCCGGCGGCGGGGCTTCCTCCTTCTTCCCCTTGCGCGCCTTGTGCGGCGGCGTCGTGTCAGGCGGTGGCGGCGGCGGTGCGGGCGACGCAGCCTCGACCGGCCTCGCCAGCTCGGCGTGATCCCACGGCATCTCGAGCAGGTCGCCTTGTGGCAGGGCTGGCGGCGCCGCGCGCGCGGGAAGCGGCGGTGGGAGCGGCGGCGGCAACGGCGGCGGAAGCACCGGCTCGATGAGCTTCGAGCGCCGCGGCGGCGACTCGGCAGCCTGCAGGTCGGCGGCGATCCTCGCGATCGACACCCGCGGCTTGCCCGTCGCTGGTGTCGGTTTCAGCGACACCATCTGCGAACAGATCAACGCGAAGAGCAGCTTGTCGGTCTCGACCGGTGACAGCACGTTGAGGGCCCGCAGCGTCGCGACCGTCTTGTGCCCGTCGGCGACCAGCGCGATCTCCTTCTCCTCGTCCGAGAGCCCCGCGTCCTGCAGCGCGTAGAGCGGTTCGTCGCTGGGGTGCACGTACTGGGACGAGACGTCTCCAAACACGCGCGCGATGCGGCCGTCGTCGTAGGTCCGGCGAATGCCTTCGACGATCAGCTGTGCGGTGGTCATCCCCAGCGAGACAGGCTCGGGAGGCGGCGCGACGCCGGGCTTGAACTGGTAGAGCCCGTCGTCCCACCGGAAGGCGTCGTACAGCTTCTCCTGCATCTGCTGGGTGAGCGCGTACGAGAGGTTGTGCGGGCTGATGCAGCCCATTTCGATCAGCACCGTGCCCTGCATGCGGCGCGTGGCCCTCATGCGCTTGAGCGACTCTTCGCACTCGGCCTCGGTGATCATCCGCTCGCGCACCAGAATGCGTCCCAGGGCTTCGACGAGCAGGTTCGACTTCACCAACTCGGGCACACCGTCGCGCAGGTAGATGATCTTCTTCACCTTGGCGCGACCAGCGAGGAGCGCGCCCGTTGCTCGCCAGCGGTACAGCTCGGAGAGCACGCGCGCGAACGGGGTCTGCGCGAAGTCACCCTTGACGACGGGGCCGGTCGCCTTTGCCGACTGCACGGCCTTCGACTGCACCTCGACCTGCTCGGCTTCCTCTTTCTGCAGATCGTCGGCGTAGAACTCGCCAGTCTTGTCGTCTTCTTCCTGCGGCGGCGGCGGCGGCTTCGGGGCCGCGGGCTGCGGGAACTTCGAGCCCAGCGCGTCGCGGAGGATCTCGGTCAGCTTCTCGAGATCGATCGGCTTCTCGAGGAAGGCGAAGGCGCCGTGCTTCTGCACCGCCTCGCGTTGGTGAATGGCGTTCTTGTAGACGCCCGAGATCATCACCAACGGCGTGCGCTTGCCCCTCGCGGTCGCGCGCATCTTCTTCGCCACCTCGTAGCCGTTGAGGGCGGGCAGCAGAATGTCGAGCAGGACGAGGTCGAAGGACTTCTTCTCGAAGGTCTTCACGGCCCATTCGCCATCGCGCTCGACGGTGACGACGAAGCCCTTCTTCGTCAGCGCGTCAGCGAGAAAGCGTTGGGTCGACCGGTCGTCGTCGACGATCAAGACGTTGACGGAAGCAGGGGGCAAAGTCCGCTCACACTACCCAAAGGTGGCTCGGTTGGGAGCCTCGATGAAGGCGCAAGAGAATTCCTCCCGCTCAGGCGCGTCCGCCGCGTGTTAGGAGCAGGAGAAGCCCCTTCGGAGTTCAGCCTGTTTCTTTCGAGGTCAGACATGAAAAAACTCGCGGTGCTGGTCGCGTTGTCCTTCTCCTCCCTCGTCTTTGCTCAGGACGCTGCGCCTGCCGAGTCCGAGTCAGCCGAGCTCAAGGCCGGCAAGGAACTGCTCACGAAGTACCTCACGGCGGTGAAGGCCAGGAAGTGGGCCGACGCGCGCAAGCTGCTGCACCCGAAGACCATCGACTCCATCGCCGAGCGCAAGAAGCGCATGGGCAAAGAGGACCACCCGATGGCGCCCTCGTTCCACGAGAAGGTCGATTACTATCTGAAGGACTTCAAGGTCGTCGCCGCCCGCCAGGGGCCGACTGCGTCGACGATCGTCGTTGATGCCACCGAAGACAACTTCCAGGTCGAGGACAAGGGCATCGCTGAAGGCGAGAAAGCCGCCTATCTGCTCGGAAAGAAGGACGGGAAGTGGTTCGTCGTCGACAAGAAGCGCGGCGAGGACTTCACGAACGACTCGATCAAGATTGGCTACAAGGGCTGGTTCGACAAGATCGAGAAGAAGGAAGAGCCCGCTCCAGAATGATGAGTCGACTCACCGGGTCTTGACGATCGCGACGGCGGCAGTGCCCGCGATGATCGCCGAACCCGAGAACAGGTTGTCGGACTTCGGCCCGCCGGTCTTCGCTGACTGGAAGAGGATGAGGTAGTTCCGGTCGCGATCGGGGAAGGCCGTCCCCGGAATCGTGACCGATTGTGCGCGGTACTCAGTCTGCGCGCCGACCGCGTCACCGATCAGCTTGAGGAACTGCAGCGGGGTCGTGGGCACGTTCGTGTACGTCGGCATCGGGGCCTGCTTCCCGCTCGGGTCGATGGGGAACACGTTCACGAAGCCCAGGTTCAGCCGCTGGCCGGGGGCGGGCTCGGGGCGCACGAAGGTGAGCGGCTGTCCCGCCGGTTGATCGACGAAGCCCTTCGACGACTCGAACGCCGGAATGCGCTCCTCAGGAGGCACCTGCGAGACCTCGGCGACGTAGGTCTCGCCCGCGGATAGCACGCTGAACGAGTAGGTCGCGTTGCTCTGGTACTTGAAGCCGGCGTCTTCGCCCGAGAGCAGGTAGTTGCCCCCGCCGGTCTCGGTGAGCCTGAAGCTCGCGCCGCCGCCCGCCTGTTGCAGCGTCACTTGTGCACCCGCGACCCCCGTCGGAGCCACGTCGAGGTTGTCGCCCTGCCGTTGCCCGAGGAAGAGCACGACGACGTTCTGCGACGGAATGGGAATACCGGCGTCGCGGAAGTCGATGGGCAGGCCACCGTCGAAGGTGATGCCGGCGTCGAAGCTCGGAAGACTCGCGTCGAGGCCCGCGATCGCGTCGGGCTTGATCGTGGCGGCTGGGGTGGCGAGCACCGTCGCCACCACGACCGTCCTGGCGCTGATTTGGTTGGCCGTCTTCTGCAGATCACAGGCGATCGCGAAGGCAGAGCCCAGCAGGGCGAGCGCGACCAGACGGAGCATCTTCGGAGCGATCTTCATGGCGTGACAGCATAGTCTCGAAGCGCCCGTGGCTCCGAACCCTCTTCAGTCGGCCGGCCTTCGCTTCGTGCGGAAGTTCGGCGTGGCCTTCATGTGGGCCGCGGTGTTCGGGCTCATCTTCGGCGCCGCGTCGTTCTTCCGGGTCGAACGCCAGGGCTTCGCAGGCGATGCGCGGTGGCACGTTCAGCTGAGGCTCCTGCTCGAGCGCCTCGAGTGGATGTCGTACGACTGGCGCGCCCGCGAGCTCGGGGCCGCGTCATCCCGCAGCGATGAAGTGGTGATCGTCAGCGTCGACGACGAGACGATCGCCAACGCGCGCGAGACCGACCACGCCGAGTGGGGCATGCGGCCCTGGCCCCGCGAGCTGACCGGCCGCGTGGTGTCCCAGCTCATCGACGAGGGCGCCGCGCTGGTGGTGCTCGATCAGTCCTTCCGTGACGTGTCGCCACGCACCTGCTCCCCCTGCAAGGGCGAACGCCAGCGCTCCGACGATGAGCAGCTCGCCGCCCTGCTCGAGCCCCGTGAAGGGAAGGTGGTGTTGACGTGGTCGTTCTCGTCGGATCGCGCCAGGCCAGGAGAGCGCCCCCTCACGCCGGTGATGGTGCGGCTGGGCGAGTTCGAGACGACCCGTGAAGCCTTCGGCGTCGTGCGCGATGCGCTCACGAACAAGGCCCCGGTCACGTTCCTCCTCTCCGATGGCAAACCCGTGCTCTGGGCTGGCGCGACCTCCGAAGCCAGGGCCCGCGAGTTGGCCGCGACGCTCAACGTGAAGAACGTCCAGGTGCGCCAGCGCGTGCCCTCCGATGACGAGCATGAGGTGACCGAGTCGTGGCTCGCGCAGCGGCTGGCCGAGGTCGAAGTCTCGGGCGTCGACGTGAGCCAACTGGCGCGAGCGCGCAGCATCGACTCACCGGTCGCGCCGCTGTTGCTCTGGGGAACGCCCCCCGGCGCCGCCTCGTTGATTCCTGATGCCGACGCGAAGGTGCGCGCCGTACCGCTGCTGGTCTCGGGAGAGCTCGATGGCGTGCCGAAGATCATGGCCTCGGCGCCGCTCCTCGCCGTCATGGCGCTGGTTGGCTCGCGCTCGCTCGAGTACCGCGACGGCAGGTTGTGGATTGGCGGGCGCTTCGATGTCCCCATGGATCCCGACGGCTTCATGGCCCTGCGATGGGACGCCTCGGAGCCGGGCCGCGCAGGCCGCGGCACCGTCAAGCGCACGGTGCCTGCGTGGCGTGTGTTGCAGAACGCCGAAGACGATGCGGCCTCGCGCGGCGTTCGCCACTACGACAACGATCTGGCCGGCCGCGTGGTGGTCCTGTCCGACGAGCGCGCGATGGGAGCAGCCTCGTTCCCCACGCCGATCGGCGAACTCGGCCACGCTCCGGTGATGGCGCAGGCGATCGTCGGGCTGCTCCACTCGAACGGCATCGTGCGCTCGACTCCGATCAGCGACTTCTGGCTCACCCTCGCGTTCGCTTTCATGGGCGCGGTGCTGGCCGTGGTGTGGTCCACGTTGACGAGAAACCCGGGGTGGCTCGCCTGGGTGGTGACCATCGCCGGAGTGTCGGCGCTGCATGCGCTCGCGGCCCGGCAGTTGTTCGTCGCCGAGCAGCGGTGGGTCGCGATGGCGGCTCCGTTGCTGGCGTGTGGCCTCACGTTCCTCGCGGCGCAGGGCTACGCGCGCACCCTCGAGAAGGGGTTCCGCGACTTCATCGGCCGGGCCCTCGGTGGCGCCGTGAAGGCCGACGTCTTCGCGAGGGTCGAACGCGATCTCGCCTTGATGCGCCCCGAGCGTCGTCCGCTCACCGTGTACTTCAGCGACATCGAGGGCTTCACGGCCGTCGCTCAGGAGAAGGAGCCCGCCGAGGTCGTCAAGGTGCTCCAGACCTACTTGAACGAGATGACCAGCATCGTCATCGAGTCGGGGGGGCACGTGGACAAGTACCTCGGTGACGGCCTGATGGCGTTCTGGGGCGCGCCGGTTGACCTCGACGATCAGGTCGGTGCCGCGTGCGAAGCCGCGCTCGCCATGCAGGAACGCTTCGAGGCCAGGCGGCCCGAGCTCGAGAAGGCCTGCGGCCGAGCGCTCGTCCTCCGCGCCGGGCTAGAGACGGGCCCGACGGTGGTGGGCGAGATGGGCACGCTTCATCACGTCAACTACACGGTGATGGGCGAGCCGGTGGCGACGTCGTTCCGGCTCGAGGCGATCGCCAAGCGCTACGGCTCGCGCGTGCTGGTGACCCGGCACGTCGTCGAGGTCGAGCGTGAGCGATTCCTGTTCCGCAGCGTCGACTCCGTGCGGGTGGGCCGGCACCCCGAGCCCCTCGAGGTGTTCGAGCTCATGGGGCGCTCGACCGATCGGGAGAAGCTCGGGGCCCGGCTCGATCGCCACGAGGCCGCGATGAAGGCCTGGCGCGAGCGCCGGTTCGCAGCGGCGCTGGCTGCGTTCAAGGAGCTCGCCGCAGAGGCCGAGGATCCGCTGGTCGATCGCTACGTCGCGCGGTGTGAGGCCTTCGTCGCGGCGCCGCCCCCAGAGACGTGGGACGGCGTGTTCACCGGCTACGAAGGCTGAACGATCGCGGGCCGGCTCTGCCGGCCGAGGAGCCACCAGATCGCCGCGGTCACGAGCACCACGCCGCTCAGGCACGCCATCAGCCCACGCGGGCTGAGGCTCGTCGCGTCGAGCACCTTCCCGGCGGCCCAGCTCGAGAGCCCCATCATGAACATGGACGACATGAAGTCGACGGAGAAGATGCGCCCTCGCATGCCGTCTTCGACCTGCATCGTCAGCAGCGAGCTCGAGAACACCCATTGCGTCGAGATGCCGGTGTGCGCGCAGGCCAGCATCAACGCCGCGATGGGGAGCGACGGGGACAACGCGAACGCCAGCCAGAAGACAGCAGTCACCAGGAACGAGAGCCCGATCGCGCGCTCGAGGAACGCGGGCGTGTCGCCCCCGAAGCGCCGGGCCACGAGTGGCCCGAAGAACGCGCCGACCCCGCGCATGCCGAGCAGAATGCCGATGCCGATCTCTCCTTTGCCGCCGACCGCGAAGACCCTCTCGCCGAGCGTGGCGTAGAGCAGGAGGGCGCCGCCGCCCGGAATGGCCCACGCGGTCTTCACCCAGATCGTCCGTCTCACCTTCGCGTCGGCGCGAACCCGGGCCAGGCCCTCGAGCAGATCGTCGAGGCCAATCACGGCGCGGAACGTCGCCTTCCGTGGCTTTCGAACGAAGGGCACCGCCGCGCCACGGATGAAGATCGCCGACGCCACGTAGGTGAGGGCGTTGACGACGAAGGCTGCGTCTCGGCCGACCAGCGCCGTGGTCGCGCCACCAGCGATCGCTCCGAACCCGAGCATCGCCGACCACGTGATGCCCTGGAGCGTGTTGGCCGTGACGATCTCACCCGGCTCGACGGTGCTCGCGATCGCCGCCTGCTCGGCCGGATCGAAGAACGCCGCCGCCGTCATCTGAATGAAGGTCAGCAGGTAGACGAGCCAGACGTCACCCGGGTCCTTCACGAGCAGGAACCCGAGGACCACGCAGGCGCGCAGGAGATCACAGGTCATCAGCACCAGCCGACGAGGAAGCCGATCGGCGACGACCCCGGCGACGGGACCGAGAATCGCCGCGGGAAGAAACCGCGCGAAGAGCATCGCGCCGATCGCCTCGCCCTTGCCCGAGAACTGGTTGAGCAGTGAATAGAGCGCGATCAGCGTGAACCAGTCGCCAGCGAGGCTGACCACCGAGCCAAGCCAGAGCCGGCGATAGGCCGGTCTGCGCTTGAGAACCTCGAGGTAGCCGGAAGAACTCACGCGCTCGCTGTAGCTCGGATGCCCAGCGTCTGCCTTCGACTCGTGATCATTCGGTTCTGGCGATCATCACGTCGCAGTTGCCTTCGAGCCCTTCGTGCGCGCCAGGGGCGGGCAGCGCGTTCGCGATCGCCCGAAGCCCCGGGTGCGAGCCCATCGAGGTGGGCGTCGTTGGCGATCAGTGAACGTCGGTCGAGGGCGGCGTTGCTGCATCGCCAGCGTCGGCGGCAGGCGCAGGTTCGGCGGGCTTCACTTCAGCCGGCACGACAGGCAGGGCGGGGGACACCACGACGGGCGGAGGCGGGGGCAGGCCCTGCACTGCGGCGCGCAAGGTATCCGAGAGCGACTTCACCTGCGGCTCGACTGCCAACAGCATCTGCGTCGCGTCCTTCTTGTGTCGAGCGTCAGCGTCGGCCGCGAGCTTCAGCTGCCGCAGCGCCTCGTCGAGCTGCTTGCGGGCATCGTCGATGCGTTGCTTCGCGAGGAAGTACGCCACCTCGCCCCGGAGCAGGCCGAGCGTCGTTCGTTGTGACTCTGACAACCCTCGGAGCGCCTCGGCCCGTTTCACCAGCGCGACCCCGACGTCGAGGTCACCTTTCAGATCGGACGCCACCCGAGGCTTCGCGAGCAGCTCGATCACCGAGAACAGCGCGCGGTCGAGCTCATCTCGATCCGGATACTGCTGGCCGACGACCGCGAGCGCGGTGTTTCCGTTCAAATCGAGCGGAGCGTAGGCCTCGGCCAGCAGCGGATCGCCAGGCTGGAACGGCGCGGTCCCGACGGGAAGCATCTTGCCCCGCGTCACCACCAGCTGCCCGCCGACGAGCTCGAGGCTCCACGTGCGGGCGTTCAGCAGCGAGGCGCCGTAGAGGCCTCCTGTCGCAGCGGAGACCACGACAACGAAGATCAGCAGGTTGCGAAGCGCCCGACCCAGGCGAGAGAAAAACGAAGGACCCTGCGGGGTGTCGAGATCGGAGCTCATGGCGCGCAACAGGCTAGTACGGGGTGAAACACCGGCAATTGCCCGGTGGTTTCCTTTGGCGCCCACGTCAGGGGAGTAGACTTCAGCCACGTCGTGTCGACTTCCTTCAAACGGTTGGGCCAGAGCGAGCTGCTCCCGCGCTACATCTTCGCGGAGAGTCTGTATGCCCGGCGTCGCGTGCTCGAGATCGGCGCCGTCGCCTCGACCCTGGGCCAGTCTGCGCGGTTCTTGTCGACGCGAGGCGCGCGTGTGGTGGTCGCCGCCGACAGCGATCTTCAGGCGATTCAAGAGGCCCAGGCGAAGCTCGCCGGACCCAACCTCCGGTTCCGTCCGCCCGTGTTCGACGACTTCGAGGCGGGCAGCTTCGATCTGGTGATGGTGGCGGACCTCGCGCCCTACGTCGTGGCGCCCGAGCTGCTCAAAGATCTCGCGCGACTGGTGGCCAGGGGGGGCTACCTGATGGGCGGCCTCCGCAACCCGGCCGGCCTCGCGCTCTCGAACGTCATCGATCCCGAAGAGGCGACGCCAACGCCCACCTACGGCCAGCTGCTCGACGCGCTCACGGTGCACTTCAAGTCTGTCGAGGTCGCGACGCAGTCGCCCGTGCTCGGCTACCAGCTCGCGTTCGAGCGTGGCGAAGGGCTGCAGGTCGACGGCTCTCTCGCGGGCACCAGCGAGGCGGCGTACTTCATCGTCGTGGCCGGGCAGGAGCCCGCGCGCAGCTTCGACCCGACCTGGGTGCAGCTGCCCCCAGAGCCGCTGGCCTTCACCGGCGGTCGGCTCGAGGACTTCTCGACGCGGGCCAGAGATTGGCGTGAGCGCTCGGAGCGCATGAAGGACGCGCTCCAGAAGAAGACCGTCGAGCTCGAGACCCGTCAGGCTGATCTTCGCGAGACCAGCGGTCAGCTCGAAGCGACCAAAGAGGCCGTCGCCCGCCTCACCGCGCAGCTCGAGTCGCATCGGGATCGCCCTGAGGCGATGCGCGACCGTGAAGATCTCGCCCAGCGCGTTCGGCGGCTCGAAGCCGAGCTGACCGTGCTCCGCGAACGAGCCATCGACGCCGAGGGCAGGGCGACCGCTGCGAAGAGCGATCACGACGTCCTGCAGCGTGCGCAGAAGGACGCGGCGATCACCACGCTCGCTGCCCAGGAGCAGATTCGGCTCGAGCGCGCCCGCCGCGAAGAGGTCGCGACCCAGCTCGAAGACGCCCGCACTCGACTCGCGCGCGCCTACGAAGAACTCAAGAAAGCGCAGGAAGACGTCGTCAGCGAGCGCCTCGAGCGAGAGCGCGCGCTCTCGGCTGCCGACCGGGTTCGCGAGTCGATCTCGTCGAAGGAGGCCGACCTCGCAGCGGCCCGTCAGCGCGAGCTCGCCCTCGCCGAGGCACGGACGCAGTCGCTGCTCGCCATCGAGGGGCTGGAGCGCTCGCTGGCCGAGGCTCGCACGCAGGTGGCCGCGATGCGCGACGAGTCCTCGAAGCGCGAGGCCGATCGGCTGTCGCTCGCGCGATCGTTCGAGGTGGAATCGACGCACCGGCGGGAACTCGAGACAGAGCTCCAGCGCGAAGTGACGAAGGCCCGCGAACTCGAGCAGGCGCTGGCCGAGAAGCAGACTGCGCTCGCCGGGATCGAGACCGAGCTGCAATCGGTGACCTCGTCTCACGCCCGCGCCATCCGGGACCTCGAGACGCTGTCGAACTCGGAGCGCACCTGGCGGGAGCTGGCCGGCCAGTACGAGCAGCGGCTGACCGAGACGAGCGCCGACGTCCAGCAGTTGAGCGAGCAGCTCGGCCAGGCCGTTGCCGAGAAGGAGGCCGAGGCTGCACGTGGCCGCCGTCTCGAAAGCGACCTCGAGACTTCGATCTCTGCCGAGCGCACGAGCCGGGAGCAGGCCGACGCCCTCGGTGGTGACCTTCGTCGCCAGATCGCCGAGATCTCCCAGGACCGTGAGCGCCTGATCGAAGAGCGGGACGATCTTCGCGGCGCGGTCGATGATCTTCGCAAGGCGAGAGCGAGCGAGCAGCAGCGGGTCGTGGAACTCGAAGATCGGAGGGCTGGCCTCGCTGCCACGGTCGCGAAGCTCGAGGCCGAGGTCGCCCAGGCCCGGCGCGAACACGAAGAGCTCTTCCAGACCGCGGCGCAGCAGCAGCGCACGCTCCAGGCAGTGATCGTCGATCGCGAAGCGGCGATTGCCACCGAGAAGGCCACCTCCGATGCGCTGCGCCAGCAGATCGTGGGGCTCGACGGCGAGATCTCACGGCTCGGCGCCATGCTCCGCGAGGGCCAGAAGATCCTCGACGAGACGCGCGGGGCGCTCGCGGCCCGTTCGAAGGATGTCGAGGTCGAGCAGGCGAACGCGGCTGTGGTTCGCCAGCGGGTCCAGCACCTCGAGGGCACGCTGGGGCAGGCCACCCAGGCCCTCGAACAGACCTCCGCGGCCCTCGACGCAGCCCACGCCGCGAAGGGAGCGCTTCAGCACCGGCTCGATGCGTCGACCCTTCACGTGACGGGCCTCTCGGAACAGGTTCAGAATCTGCAACGGATCACCCTCGCTGCCGACGAGGCGCTCGCGGCCGCAAAGTCGCAGCGCAACTCGCTCGATCGGGAACTCGCGGCCCTGCGCCAGCAGACCGAGATCGAACGCCGGGAGTCGGAGCAGCGCGCGCAGACGCTTCGGCAAGCCGCCGAGGTGTCGGCGACCCGGATCGTCGAACTCGAAGGACGGCTTTCAGAAGCGTCGACGCAACTGCACGAACAGAGCGCGCGCTCGGTCCAGCAGCAGGCCGAACTGGAGCGGCTGGTCCGGGCGCAGCTCGACGCGAACCAGACCGTCACTGCGCGAGAGCAGCAACTCGCCGAGCAGGTCGACACCAGCGACCGCCTTGCGCGCGAACTGGCTCAGGAACGCGCGACCTCGACGGCTCAGCGGCTCACCATCGAGGCGTTGCAGGTCGAGCGCACGCAAGGCCACGACGCTCTCGCGCGGCGCACCGCTGAATTGGACGAGAGCCAACTCGCGCTCGCTGCCGCCAGCGCCACCATCACCCAGCGCGAGCAGGCCATCGCGGCGCTCGAGTCGGAGCGCCAGGCCCTCACCGGTTCGTCTGCCGCCCAGCAGTCGCAGTTGGCCGAGCTGGCACACGCCGTGTCTGAACGTGAGGCGGCGCTGGCGGCGGCTCGGCAGTCCGCTCAGGAACTCGAGCAGGCTCGCGATGGGCTGACGGCGCAGCTCACGGCGCTCGAGCAGCGCGTGTCAGACCTCACCTCGTCCACCGCGGTGCAGCAGGCCTCGATCGAGCGCCTGAGCGCCGAGCGCGACACGCTCTCGGGCGCGCTGGCCGAGGCGCGAGGTCAGGCCACTTCGCTGGCAGAACAGCTCGAGCTCCTCAAGGCGGACCTCGAAGAGGGTTCTCTCGATCGTGACCGGATCGTTCAGCTTCGCGACCTCGCGGAGACCGAGCGCACTGCGCTGGCGCAGGCCCTGACGGCACGCACCGAAGAGCTGGAGGACAGCCTGCAGGCCCGCGAGCAGCTCCGCGAGACTGCCGACGTTCAGCGCCGGGCTCTCGAAGAGACGCTGGCTGCGCGGGCGGCCGAGATCGATCGGCTGACCGCCGCGCAGCAGGCACTCTCTGCGGGCCTGGCGGAGCGCACGGCAGCGGTCGATGAGGCGCGCGAGACGCTCGAGGCACGAGAGGCGGCCTGGGACCAGGCCCGCGGCGCGTTGCTCGAGTCCCACCGCCGGGAACTCGAGGCGACGACGCAAGCGGCCACGCGCGCCCTCGACGCTCGCCAGACAGACCTCGAAGCCCAGCTCGCTGCGGCCCGAGCCGACCACGCCAACGCCATCGAGCAGCAGGCCGCGGCGTACCAGGTCAACCTGGAGCAGCGTCGCGCCGACGCCGCGAAGGCCCTCGCGGCTCGCGAAGAGGAACTCCTCCAGCGCAACGCGACCTCGGAGGCCAGGCTCGGCGAGCTCGAGCGGCAACGTGACGACGTGAAGGCGACCCTCGAGCAGGCGAAGGAAGCCGCCGTCGCCGAGCGCACCGAGGCGCAGGCACGCGTCGACGCCATGAGCGCCGCGCTCGAGCTGGCCCGCGCCGACGCTGAGACGGGACACTCCGAAGCGCGCGCGCACCAGTCGGGCAAGCAGGCGCTCCAGCTCGAGCTCGATCGGGCGCGGGTCGAGCTCGATCAGCTCCGCACCTCGCTGGCCCAGGCTGGCGGTGAGAGTCGGGCCATCGCCGAAGCCCGCGCCCAGCTCGAGTCCGAGGTCGAGCGGCTTCGACAGCGAGTCCCGGAGCTCGAGGTTGAGCTCACGACCCTGCGCGCCACGCAGCCCGACCTCGCCGCGTTCAGGGAGCGCGTGCCCGGGCTGGAGCAGTCGCTCGCCGAGTTCACCCACCGCGCGACCGTCGAAGCCGAAGCCCGAGCGGCGCTGGCCGGCGCCATGGCTGTCGCCGAAGCCGACCTGGCCGGGCTGCGTACGCACGCCTCAGCGCTCGAGCTCTCACGCGGGGAAGCCGAGGCTCGCGCAGCGTCGCTTCAGCAGCAGGTGCTCGACGCCGAGGCCCGTGCCGCCCAGCTCGCGGAGTCGTTGGCGCTGTATGAGATCGAGCGGCCTGCGATGGGCGGCGAGATCACCGAGCTTCGTCTGAAGGTGAACGTGCTCGAGCGGAAGCTCGCCGAGGCCGAGCGCGCTGCGCCGGGATCTGATGCCGAGGTCGACGCGCTCCGTCGGCGCCTGCCCGAGCTCGAAGCCGAACTCGAGATCGAGCGGGTCAACGCGTGGAATGACACCGAGGCCGCCGTCACCGCTCGGAAGCAGGCCGAAGAGCTCCTGCTCGCCTTGCGGGTGAAGTACGGCGAGCTGCAGCACGAGCTGGTCAATGCTCAAGAGACGATCGACCAGGCGAAGGCGGTCGCCCCCGGTCTTCGCGAGCAGGTCATCGAGCTCACCGCTGAGAACGAGCTGATCGAAGGCGAGCGCGAGCGTCTGGCTGAGGCCGTCGAGGCCCTCGAGCATCGCCTCAAGGAACAGGACCAGCTCGGGGATCGGCTGCTGCGCGTCGAGACCGACCTCGAGCTCACCCGGAAGCTGCTGGACCAGGCGCGACGCGAGCTCGAGACTTCCCGCGCTGCCTCTCCACCGAAGGGCGGGGACTCCATCACGGCCGTCAACCCGAACCCCGACCTCGCTGCGCTGCCCGATCAGACAGCTCCGCAGGCCCCGCCGGCGCCGCCGATCTCGCCGCCGCTTCCTCCGACCGACCCCGAGGTCTTCGAGCTCGACGTGGCCGTCGATGACGCCGAAGAGATCCTGCTCTTCGACGAAGAGCCAGGTGAGAACGGAACGAACGGGAACGGAACGAAGTAGAAGCAGGGCGTGCTTCGTCGGCTGCTCCTCGTTTCGGTCATCCTTCTCATCGTCGTCAGTCTGGGCTGGGTCCTGTGGCCTTCGGGCCCTGCGACGACGGCGGCACCTGGCGTTGAGGTCGAGAGCGGCGCGCCATCCCCGGAACGAACGGGCCGCACCGTCGCCGACTCTCCGCGGCCAGGCGCGCTCACGGGCTTCGTCCGACTCGACGGCGTCGGGGTTGGCGGCGCGAGGGTTTCACTCAAGGCCACGACCCCGCTGACAGTGCTGACGCTCGATGACGGCGCGTTTCGAATCGACGGCGTCACCCCGGAGCCCGTCTTCGTCGCGGCCGCCTCGAAGGACCTCGCGTCGGACGTGCTGGGCCCGTTCGTCGTCGAGCAAGGAAAGACGATCGAGGGAATCGTCCTCGAGCTCAAGCCCACCGTGCTGCTCGACGGCATGGTGCGCGATGTGGTGACGCGAGCCCCGATTCCGCGTGCCATCGTCTCGTGGTCGGCGGGCACCGCGCAGACCGACGCGCAGGGCGCCTTCAGGCTTCCTGCACCGAAGAGTCAGATCTGGCTCGACGTCGCCGCCAAAGGCTACCTGCCTCGAACCGAGTGGGTCTCGCTCGAGTTGGCGCGCACCGGAGGCCGGCTCGATCTCTCACTGGCGCCGGTGTCTGCCATCGAAGGGCAGGTGATGGAGCAGGGCACCCCACGCGGTGGCGTCTCAGTGTGGGCCGAGCTGACCGAAGGCCTTCGTCGCGGCGAACGCAGCGCCATCACGCTGACCGATGCAAAAGGGCAGTTCAGAATCGAGTGCAGTGAAGGTCTGCGCCGGGTGGTCGCGGTCACCCCGGCGGGCGTCACGGTCGCGGGCCCGGAGGTTCGCCTCGCCGTCGGAGATACGCAGAAGAGCGTCGTGATCGAGCTCGGAGATCTCGGCCCGGTCACCGGGGTGATCAAGCGTGATGGCACACCGCTGGGGACCGCCACGCTCACCCTCATCAATGCCTTCACCGAAGATCCCGTCAGCACCACGACGTCGTTCGTCGATGGCCGTTTCGCCTTCAGCGCGCTCCCGGTGGGCCGATATCTGCTGCAGGTGAAGCACGGCGCGTTCAGCGCCATCGCGGGCCCTTTCGACCATCGCGACGATGGCCAGCCGTGGATCATCGAGGTGTCGGGCGGGCAGGTGCTGGCGGGCCGCGTCGAGCCGGCGGCTGCGGGGGTTCGGGTGCGGTGGCGCAGCGGCGACTGGGCTGGGCCCTCATCAGAGACCGCGACCTCGGCTGACGGGGCGTTCCGGTTCGAGGGCGTTCCCGCGGCGCAGGTGCTGCTCGACGCCGAGGGCCCCGATGGCGCGGCGACGGCCACGGCGAAGCCCGGCGATCAGGTGATCCTTCGGCTGCAGCGGGGCTCGGTGTTGGTGCGGGTGATCGACGAGAGCGGCGCCTCGGTCACCGATGCAGTGGTGCTCGCGAGAAGCGACGAGACGGGGGCCGTCCGCAAGTACGTGTTGATGGCGCCCGATGGCGTGTTCCAGATCGAGCTGCCGCAGGGGCGTTGGGTGCTGCTCGCAGACGTGGCCGGACGCGGGCGAACGGGCGGTCGGTTCGTCACGGTGGCCGCAGCGCCCGTCGACATCACCCTCTCGCTCACCGCGACGAATCCGGTCACGGGGTTGGTGCTCGACAAGGCGACCCGGTTGCCGATTCAGCACGCCCGCATTCGCGCGGAGTCGCCGATGGGCCGGGTGAGCGTGATGACCGACCCGCGCGGGCGCTTCACCTTGCCGCCCCAGCCGAAGCAGGTGCAGCTGCTGGTCGGCCGTGACGGATACGAGCCGCAAGGCTTCTATCTTCCGGCGCGTGCCGACGCCGCCAACCTGGTCGTCGAGCTCCAGCCCGCGCCCAACAAGCCGTTCCAGGACGATCCGCCGCGCTTCGAGGGAGTTGGCATGACGTTGCGGCCCGAACCCACGCGCATCGTCGTGCAGGTCGTCAACGAGGGGAGCCCGGCAGAGCGTGCCGGCGTTCGCGCAGGCGACGTGATCACGGCCATCGAGGGGGCTCCCGCTGGCGTCGATCTCCAGAATGTCGTCAGCCGGATCCGCGGGCCTGCCGGGACTCCGGTACGAATCGGCTTCGAGCGCGACGGAAGACCTCTCGAGCTGGTGCTGCGTCGCAAGTCGCTGCTGATCACCACCTGGTAGTCAGGCGCGCTGCTTCTTCTTCTTCTCCCGACGGCTGGCGCGGGTCTCGGCGCGCACCGTCTCTGGCGGCGCGATGGTGCCCGGCATCGGCGTTCCTTCGGGGAGCGGCGTCTCAGAGGCTGGGTGATCCGACGGGAGCGACGGGAGGCGAATGATGAAGGTCGCGCCGTCACCCAGCTTGCTTTGCACGGCGACGGTCCCTCCGTGGCTCTTGATGATGCGCTGGCAGATCGCGAGACCGAGCCCGGTGCCCTTCTGCTTCGTCGTGAAGAACGGCACGAAGATGTTGAGCTGCTGATCGGCGGGAATGCCGGGGCCCGAGTCGGTGACATGGATCTCGATGGGGTCTGGCTGCCGGAAGTCTCCGAAGCGCTCGGGCTTGAGCGTCTTGATCACGATCTCGCCGGACGTGCTGCCCAACGCCTGCACCGCGTTCTGCACGAGGTTGATGAGCACCTGCTTGAGTTGTTCGGCGTCGCCGTCGACCCGCGCGAGGTCGGGCTCCAGCTCTTCCCGCAGGGTCACGTTCGAGGGCAGATCGTTCTGGATGAGCCGCAGGGTTCGGGTGACGACCTCGTTCACGTCGGTGGGCCCGAAGCTCTGCTTGAGCGGGCGCGCGTAGTCGAGGAACGCCGTCACCACGCCGTTGAGGCGGTTGGTCTCTTCGACGATCACTTCGATGAACTCGCGATCGTCGGTCGGCACCGTCTTCGGGTCGAGACACTGCGCGGCGCCCTTGATCGCGCCGAGCGGGTTGCGGATCTCGTGCGCGAGGCCTGCCGCCATTTCACCGAGCGCAGCGAGCCGGTCGCGTTCGCGCATGCGCTCGTACAGCTTCGAGTTCTCGACGACGGTCGAGAACCGGTCGGCCAGTTCGAGGATCAGCGCGATCTCGTCCGATGCGAACGCCTCGGGGACGCGCTCGTCCCACAGATTCAGGAAGCCGAGCACCCGGTCGTTGCCCATCAGGGGCACGGTGATGCCGGCGCGCATCTGCTCCATGGCCGCGCGCACGTCGCTCAGACGTTTGACCTCTTCCCGCGCTTTCCTCGCTTCGAGGGGCTGCGCCTTCAACTCGGCGGCGCGTCGATTGACCGTCTCGAGCAGCTGGGCACGCTCGGTTCGAGTGACGAGGGCTCGTGCCGTGCCGGCGTCGAGGAAGAGCGCTGGCTGTGGGCCGCGACTGTCGAGGAGCCGGAATCCGGGCCGATCCTCGGCCAGCAGGTAGATCGAGACGTGGGTGACTCGCCTGGTGTCGTTGATGCCGTCGAGAAGCATCGAGGCGAGCTGCTGACCCTCGATCACGTTCGCCGTTCGCCGGAGCAACTGTCTGACGGACTCGAGGAACGCGAAGCGTTGTCGAAAGAACAGCGCGACGATGCGCTCCTCGACCCAACGCGAGAGCGGCTCGAGGAGGATGAGCATCACGAACGCGGCGACGGTCGTGTTGAAGAGATAGAGGCTGGTGTTGTCCTTCTGCACCCAGACGGTCAACACGATGAAGACGACGGCCAGAATGCCAGCCAGCACCGTCTGCGACGCGATCTTTCCGAGCAGCTCGTGCAGGTCCATCAGGCGCAGCCGCAGCAGGGTCTGGCTCAGGAAGAACAGGTACAGCGTCGAGATGATCGGCCCGAGCGTGGGGAAGGGGATGTCGAAGCGCGCCAGGAAATCGAGGCCCGAGAAGACGATCGACCCGGCGGCGCCGATGCCCAGGTACATCAGGCGGAGTCGATCGATGCGCGCCTCACTCGCCCGCATGCGCGACAGGAGCAACGACACCGAGAAGCTCAACGCCAGCAGCACCCAGGCGCTCACCGCGACGCGCGCCCAGAGCTGATCGGCCAACGGCGTCGCGCCGACCGTCAGGCCGAGGAGGAGCGAGAACAACGACGTCCGTCGGCCGTACCGTGCAGCCCGTGGACTGAAGTTGAGGAACTCGAGGAAGAACGAGAGGGCCGTCGACGGCACCAGCGCGCCGAGCACGATGGTGAGGCCGAGCATCACCCGCGCCGGAATGCTGGGCGCATCGTCGACGATCGGGAACAGCCCTTCGAGGAACCGCGCGAAGTGGAAGGCTCCGACCGAGAGCGCGAAGACGCCGAAGAGCGTCACCACGCGCGCGCGCTGTTGCCGCAGGAGCATCGAGATACCGAGCGCCAGGCCGATGATCCCGGCCAGGAGCGCGCTTTGAGTCCTGATGTCCATGCGGTTCCCGGAGTGTAGCCGTGTACGATGCCTTCGTGCGCGTCACCCGCCTGCTCAGCGTGTTGGTCGTGGTGCTGGCCAGCGGCGCCGAGGCCCAGCGGGGGCTCGACGACGACCCCTTCTCGGCTGAGGTGGTGCCGGTCGAGGTGACCGAAGCTGTCGACAACCCTGCGTTCCCCGTCGAGGCCCCTGCTGCGGCGACGCCAGACGCAGGTTCCCCGGCGCAGCCCGCGGTGTTCATGGAGCGAGCCGACCTCTCGCCATACTTCTCGGCAGGGAAGCAGCGCGAGGCCCGGCAGGCCTTCAGTCAGGGCGCCTGGACCCGCGCACGAGAGAAGCTCGACGGCACCGACGATTCGAACCCGGTCAGGTTTCTGCGCGCCCTCGCGGCGTTTCGAGCGCGAGACTTGACGTTCGCCGCCGCGGAGTTCGAGGCGCTCGCCGAGACGTACCCTGGTCTGGCTGCGCGCTGTCTCGTCCACGCCGGGTGGGCCTTCGAGGCGCTGATGGACTTCGAGGCCGCGGTCCGGGTCTTCGAGAAGGTGCCTTCTGCGTCGCGCATGTTCGTGGACGCCCGGCTCGGCCTGGCCCGTGCCTGGCGCAACCTGCGCGAAGTTCCGAAGGCGATCGCCGAGCTCGAGACCCTTGGCGCGAAGCCTGCTCCGCCGTGGGGCCGTGACGTCGGGGCCGAGGCGCTGCTGGCGCTCGCCGACCTGCACCAGGCCCGAAAGGACTCGAAGGCCGAACAGGCCGCGCTCGCAGCGCTCTGGTCACAGCACCCGCTCTCGCTTCAGACGACGAAGCACGAAAAGCGGCTGCTCGGCGTCGAGAAGCTTCCGATCGACGTCAAGGTGACCCGCGCGGAGCAGCTGATCGAGGCCCATCGGAACGCCCAGGGCCTCGCGCTCGTCGAGCCGCTTCTCGAGGAACTCACGCTGCCTGACGCGATGGCGTGCCGAGCGCACTTCGCGGCGGGGAAGGCGCACCGGAAGCTGCGCGCCCACCCGCAGGCTGTTGCCGCCCTCGGGCCGGTGGTGAAGAAGTGCAAGGACCCCGACCTGCGCGCGAAGGCGCTCTTCACCCTGGGCTTCAGCCAGACCGTCACGGTGCCCGAGGCGGCACTCGAGACCTACGAGCTGCTCGCTCGCGAGTTCCCTGGTCACGCCCTCGCCGATGACGCGCTCTTCTTCGCGGCGGATCTGCGACTTCGAGCCGGCGATCTCGAAGGTTCGGGCGATCGGCTCGCCGAGCTGGCCGATCGATTCCCGCTCTCGGACATGGGCGCTGACGGCCTCTTCAAGTTGTTCTCACTGCGGCGGTCGCAGGGCGACCGGGACGGCAGCCTCGAGGTGCTCGACGAGATCGAGGAGCGCTTCGGCGTCATGGATGACTCTCACGAGTTCGAGCGCGCCAGGTACTGGCGGGCCCGCGTCCTCGAGGAGTCCGGCAAACGTGCCGAGGCGATCGAGGTGCTGGCGACGAACGCGGCAGCTCACCCGGCGACCTACTACGGGCTGCTGTCGCGCGAGCGTGCAGAGACCCTGGCGCCTTCGAGGACGAAGGCGCTCCAGCGTGCGGTCAGCGCCGCGACCCGCGTCGATGACGTGTTCCCTTTGCCGGTCACCGGCATGAGCGACGATCTGCAGTTTCAGTCGGCGGTCGAGCTGCTGCGCCTCGGGTTCGGCGACCAGGTACCCATGGAGATCCTGGGGATCGACCGCGCGAAGCTGCCACCCGAGTCGCTGCGCCTGCTCGTGGTGATGCTCGCGATGTCGGGAAACGACCGGCCGGCGCACGGCATGGCCCGCCTCTGGCTGCGGCGCGATCTCTCGGGGCCCATCACGCGCCAGACCCGGCTCGTCTGGGAGATCGCTTATCCGAAGGCGTTTCGCGAACAGGTCGAGGCGTCGTCGCTCGAAGCCGACGCGCTCGACCCCGATCTCCTGCAGGCCCTCATGCGAGAAGAGAGCGCGCTCGATCCGAAGGCGCTGTCGTGGGCTGGAGCCCTGGGGCTCTGCCAGTTGATGCCGTACACGGCGGCCGAGGTCGCTGCGAAGTTGAAGCTCCCGCGCCCCAGCACTGCTGCGCTGCTCGAGCCCGACCTGAACATCAAGCTCGGGTCGCGCTACCTCGCCGATCTGATGAGCCGCTTCGAGGGCATCAAGCCCTTCGCGGTCGCCAGCTACAACGCGGGCCCCGGCGCCGTGTCGCGCTGGCAGAAGGAACGGCCCCCCGACGATCTGCCAGGGTGGATCGAGCAGATCCCGCTTCAGGAGACCCGCAACTACGTCAAGCGCGTGCTGCGCAGTTACAACACGTACAAGCTCCTGTACTCGCCCGACGACGTGGCCCGCACCGTCGCGCCGGCCCCGGTGCCGAAGCCAAAGAAGAGCGACAAGAAGGTGGAGTCGTTCAGGAATCGAAGCGACCTGCGTCCTTTCCCGCGTTGGCTCGTCAAGACCGAGCCGCCGAAAGGAGGTCGTCATGGAAACGCTCGTCCTCAACCGCTCGTACCAGCCCGTCGCCCGCATCCCCTGGCAGCGAGCCATCACGCTCCTGTTCCTCGGCAAGGTCGAGCTGGTCGAGGCCTACGAGGATCAGACGATTCGAAGCGTGAGCTTCGAGATCAAGGTCCCGTCGGTGGTTCGCTTCTTCAGGATGCTCACGCGCCGGAAGCCGGTCATCCGCTTCAGCCGCGAGAACGTCTACGCCCGCGACCACGGCCGCTGCCAGTACTGCCAGCGTCCGGTGCCGAGGCCTGAGGCGACCTACGATCACGTGAACCCCCGTTCGCTCGGCGGCATGACGAACTGGGAGAACATCGTGATCGCCTGCGTGCCCTGCAACCAGAAGAAGGGTGGCCGCACGCCGGAGCAGGCGCGCATGCCGCTGAAGGTGAAGCCGGTGAAGCCGACGAAGCTGCCGGACGCACTGCGCCTCACCTTCCGGTTCCAGAACGGCATGCCGGCCTCGTGGCAGACCTGGCTGCGAGACCTGACCTACTGGCACGGGAGCCTCGAGGAAGACTGAGCGAGGCCGACGTGTTCAGGGATCACGAACGATGAGAATGATTGGTGCGGGCCGACTGCACCGACTGAACGGGTAGACAGAGAGGCGCCTTCGGGCAGCCGCTGGGTGCTGGTCCACGCTTCACAGGACCCTGGTGCCCCCGTCAGACGGACAGCTCACCGATGGTTCTTTTCGACTCACCCCAACCCCCCTCCGGGAGCGATTTCGGAGGGGGTGCGGTTTCAAGGTACGATGCTGGCACGGACCATGGGTGCGACTTCCCCTGAGACCGGCCGGCGTCAGGCGCTGCTTCGCGCTTTGCCGTCGATCGATGAACTGCTGCTTCACGAGCAGGTGGCGCCGCTCGGCGCGACCGTCGCACGCCCGCTGCTCGTCGACGCCTGCCGGAGTGCCGTACAGCACGCACGCGAGCAGATCCTCTCTGGCCACCACGCCGACTTCGATCCCACCAGCGTGTCGCGGTTCCTCAGCACCCTGGCCCGCCCGAACCTTCGACCTGTGATCAACGCGACCGGGGTCGTGCTCCACACCAACCTGGGCCGGGCGCCGCTGTCGGCGCATGCCGTCGACCGGATTGCCGAGGTCGCGCGCGGCTACTGCAACCTCGAGCTCGATCTCGACGAAGGAGAGCGTGGCAGTCGATACGCGCACGTCGTCGAGCTGCTGTGTCGATTGACCGGGGCCGAGTCCGCGCTGGTCGTGAACAACTGCGCCGCGGCGACGTTGCTGACGTTGGGCGCGCTCGCGCACGGCCGGGAAGTGATCGTCTCGCGCGGAGAGTTGGTGGAGATCGGTGGAGGCTTTCGCGTCCCCGACGTGATGCGGCAGTCGGGCTGCACGCTCGTCGAGGTCGGCACCACCAACCGCACCCGCGTCGGCGACTACGAAGCGGCGCTGACGCCGCACACGGGCCTGCTGCTCAAGGTTCACCAGTCGAACTTTGCCGTCGTGGGCTTCACCGAGGCGGCGACGACGAGCGAGCTGGCGGCGCTGGCCCGGGCACAGTCGATTCCGCTCTTCGAGGATCTCGGGAGCGGGGCGCTGCTGCCCCTCCACGGCGAGGGCTTGACCAGCGAGCCGACGGTCCGGACGGTGATCGACGCTGGCGCCGACGTGGTGGGGTTCTCAGGCGACAAGCTCCTCGGAGGGCCCCAGGCCGGGGTTCTGGTCGGGCGTCGAGCGATCATCGAACGGCTCGCGAAGCACCCGCTGACTCGGGCCCTGCGCATCGACAAGCTGACCGTCGCAGCGCTCGAGGCGACCCTCGAACACTATCGAGATGGAGAGGCCGACACCGCGATCCCGACCCGCGCGATGCTCACGACGCCGGCGCCGGCGCTCGAGGCCCGCGCGCACGTCCTCTCGGCGGCGTTCACCCGCGAGCAGCTTCACCACCGGCTCGTGCCGACCACCTCTCGCGTGGGCGGTGGCTCGATGCCGCTCGCCGCGCCTCCTTCGTTCGCCGTCGCCATCGTCGGCGTGCCCGCCATCGCGCTCCACGAGGCCCTGCGCGCGGGGACCCCCGCGGTCGTTGCTCGTATCTGCGACGACGAGCTGTGGTTCGATGTCCGTTGTCTCACCGAGGCCGATTGCCACGTGGTGGCCAGCCGTGTCGCCGCCTTCGTTCGAGGAGCCCCATGATGATGAACACCGCAGTGCTCGTACTGAACCGCAACTTCCAACCCATTCACGTCACCAGCGTGAAGCGCGCCATCTCGCTGCTGTACCAGGGGGTTGCTCGGGCGCTCGACGCGCAATACCGGCAGTACGACTTCGCCGACTGGGAGCAGGTGGCCGCCGCCGCCGAAGAAGATCGAATCCACTCGGTGAATCGCACCATCAAGGTGCCGCGCGTGCTGGTGCTCACCGCCTTCGAGAAGCTGCCCCGAACTCGGGTTCGTTTCAGCCGCATCAACATCTACGCGCGTGACGTAGACACCTGCCAGTACTGCAGCCGGCAGCTCAAGCGCAGCGATCTCAACCTCGATCACGTCATCCCGAGATCGCAGGGTGGGCGCACCTGCTGGGAGAACGTCGTGTGCTCCTGCATCGCCTGCAATCTCAAGAAGGGCGGGCGCACCCCGGAGCAGGCGGGCATGGCGCTGCGGCGGCCGCCGGTTCGACCGAAGTGGACACCGCTGTTCCGCAACGCGGCAAAACCTCAGGCCTACCGTGAATGGTTGCCCTTCCTCAACGTGACCGATGCGTCGTATTGGAACGTCGAACTGAAGGACGACTGATTCCATGTCTGAGAACGAGGCGCTCGACCAGGGCGCGATCATCGAGTTTCCCCGGCAGAAGAGCCCCGCGCGGGCACGAACGCGTGCGCGTCGGGTCGTGGCCATCGGGGGAGGGAAGGGCGGCATCGGCAAGTCGCTCGTCTCTGCAAACCTGGGTATCGCGCTGGCCGAGCGCGGCTCGAAGGTGGTGCTCGTCGACGCCGATCTGGGTGGGGCCAACCTGCACACCTGCCTCGGCGTGGCGCAGCCGCGGGTCAGCCTGTCGGACTTCATCGAGAAGCGGGTCGAGCGGCTGGAGGACGTCGTGGTGCCCACCGGCATCGAGCGCCTCGAACTGATCTCGGGCGCGATGGACGATCTCGACGCGGCGAACCCCAAGCACTCCCAGAAGTCGAAGCTGCTGCGGCACCTCAAGACCCTCGACGTCGACTACGTGCTGCTCGATCTCGGCGCAGGCACCAGCTTCAACGTGCTCGACTTCTTCCTCATCGCCGACATCGGGGTGGTGGTGATGCTCCCCGAGCCCACCTCGATTGAGAACGCCTACCGTTTCATCAAGGCGGCGTTCTTCAGGCGGCTGCAGACCCTGGCGCCAGACGATGACTTCGCCTCGGTCGTCGGTCGTGCCCTCGCAACACGAGAGGGGCAGGCGCCGATGACGCTGCTCGACGTGGTGGCCGACCTGCGCAAGACGAACGTCGAGGCGGCGGCCAGGCTCGAACACGCCCTGGCGGGTTTTTCCCCCTGGATCCTCTTGAACCAGGCTCGCACCCGCGGTGACTTCGACATCGGCCCGACCGTGGTCAGCGCCTGGAAGAAGTTCTTCGGGCTCGAGCTGGGATCGCTGGGCGCCGTGCCTCACGATGAAGCCGTCTGGCAGGCCGTTCGGGCCCGCCAGTCGGTCATTCGGGCCTTCCCGCAGAGCGCAGCAGCCACGGGCTTGTTGCGAGTCGCGGAAAACCTGATTGCATTGGAACGGTGAAGTCGTTCCAGGCCCAGACGTTCTACGAGCTGCTCGAGGTGTCGGTCGGCGCCGGCGAGAGCGACATTCGTTTTGCCTTCGAGCGGCTCGCTCGCCTCTACGCTGAAGATCAAGTCGCGCTCTACGGGTTGATCGACGAAGGCCGCGCGCGCGCCCTGAGAGGACGGCTCCAGGAAGCGGCCGACACGTTGCTCGATGCCGATCGACGCGCGACCTACGACGCGGGACTCGGGCTGCCGCCGCGCGACGTGCCCAGGCGAGCGGCCCGGCCTTCCGCTTTCGAGCCGCGCGCGTCCGCGCCGGTCGGGTGGGCGGGCTCGTATGCGTTCGTCAGCCCCACCGTCGTGGTCAGCGCTCCGGTCGCGACCTCGTTGAGCTACACCATTGCTGCGCCTGTCGCTGCAGGCCCTCGGGCTTCGGCCCCGGTCGCGCCGCGCCAGGCGGCCGCAGGGGGCGCTGCGATGGTGCCCCCGACGCTCGAGGCTCCCGCGCTGCCGTCGCCCGTGTCCCCGCCGGGTGCCGAGACGGGAGCGCAAGCGGCTGCCGAGCAGGTCGCCGCGAGTGCGCCGCAGATGACCGAGGCTGCTGTTGTTGCGTGGCCCGTCGAGACGCCACCGCAGGCCGTCGCGGAGACGGTCGTTGCGAGTGCGCCGCAGAAGACCGACGCGCCTGTCCTCGTGTCGCCGATGTCCCCGCTGGTGGTCGAGACGGCCTCCGAGGTGCCGACGGCGGCCGCTCGTGTCGAAGGGGGCGCCGCGCCGAACGTGGCCGTAACGCCAACTCCGACGGCGCCGCCAGTCGATCCGTCCGCTGTGCTCAGCGAGCCTGTGGTGGCTGCGCCCGCTGCGGCAGCGCTTCCATCCGCAGCCGTCACGGAGCGCTCGCCCGAGCCGGCCGCGCCCGTGCCCGCAGTCACGCTCGAGTCTGAGCCGCCCGGCGCGTCGGTTCGTTCGCCTGAGTCGGTGAGTCCGCCGTCAGCCGACCAGGAAGAGGCGAGGCCCGGAACGCCAGGCGACGACGAAAGCGGGCCGAGCGCCATCGTGCCAACGCGGCCGTTCGCTCCACGTGAGTACCGGCCTCCAGAGCGCGCGAAGCCGTACGAGGTGCCTGCCGGGGTCGAGTTCAACGGCGACCTGCTGCGACAGGTGCGTATGGCGAGGGGCTTGTCGCTCCTTCAGGTCGCCGAACGCACCCGCATCGGAGTGAGACACCTCGAGAACCTCGAGAACGACCGCTATGAGCAACTGCCCGTGGCGGTCTATCTCCGAGGCATGCTGATGAGCCTGGCCCGTGAGCTCGGACTCGACGGGATCAGGGTGTCCCGGAGTTACTTGACCTTCGTCGAAGCCCACGTCTCGAAGTCGAAAGGTTGACCCGGGCGCTGATCCGCCGGAAAGATCCTTCCCATGACCGATGAAGAACGGATGAAGGCGATGCGTCTGGCCCGTGCCATCGCTTCAGACATCTCCCTCTACAACGAGGCGAAGATCATCCAGGGCATCGAGCAGGACCGGCTGTTCGACATCTTGCGCGACGAGATCGAAGAGGGGCGCGAGCTGTTCAAGACCCGCGTCAGCTCCGAGATCTTCACCCGCACCAACTTCTTCGATCGCGCGATCGTGGACGTCGTGATCAAGCCGAAGGGCCACGTGAAGTCGAAGATCTGGTGACTCGTAGCACTGTCGACGCCACGATCAGCGACCGGGGCGAGCGCTACGATCGCTTTCTCGCTGGGCGGTTGCCCGACCTCAGCCGTTCTCGCATCCAGATGTTGATCGACGCTGGCCATGTGACGGTCGCGTCGGTGCCGATCAAAGCGTCGGGGCGGGTGCAGGGCTCGGAGCAAATCGACGTCGAGATCCCCGACGCGACGCCCGCCGTGCCTCAGGCCGAGGCGCTGCCGCTGACCATTCTCTACCAGGACCGCGACGTGCTGGTCGTCGACAAGGTCGCCGGCATGGTCGTGCACCCGGGAGCGGGCCACCACGAGGGCACTCTGGTGAACGCGCTCCTTCATCACGTGACCGATCTGAAGGGCGTCGGAGGAGAGCTGCGACCGGGCATCGTGCATCGCCTCGACAAGGACACGTCAGGCGTCATCGTCATCGCGAAGCACGAACGGGCGCTGACGACCCTGCAGAGGGCCTTCGCCTCGCGTGAGGTGGAAAAGGTGTACCTGGCCATCGTCGCCGGCCAACCGCCCGAGGCGGGCACGTTCCAGACCTTGCACGGCAGGCACCCCGTTCATCGCATGCGCTTCACCGGGCGGCTGAAGACGGGGAAGTCTGCGGTGACGCACTACCGGGTGAAGGAGCGCCTGACTGGTGCCGCGTTGGTCGAGATCACCCTCGAGACCGGTCGCACCCACCAGATCCGCATGCACTTCTCCGAGGCTGGCTTCCCCCTGCTTTCGGACGAGCTCTACGGAACGCGCACCTCGTCGAAGCTGACAGCCGCGCCGCGCCTGGCCTTGCACGCGCATCGGTTGGCGTTCGCTCACCCGAAGACCGGGAAGCGGGTGTCGGTCACCTCGCCGCTCCCGGCCGATCTCGCCCGCGCGGTGAAGGCGCTGCGGTAGTCCGAACCTGGCCCAGTCTCATTCAGATGACTCCAATCGACATCGACTGCTGCCGCCTGGTGAGCACCTTGACCGGCTGAATCGCCATGACGCGCATGAAGATGCGGAGCAGGTCGGGATCGAACTTGTTGCGCATCTCGGTCCACATCAGCATCAGCGCGACCTCGGGGCCGTAGGCGTCACGGAACGCGCGCTTCGACGTCAGCGCGTCGTAGGTGGCGCAGATCGAGATGATCTTCGCGTAGAGGCCCAGGTTCGCCTTGGGGATGATCATCTGGATGTTGCCCTGGCCGTCACGCACGGCGGTGCCGAACTCGACCTTGTGCTCGAACGTCGTCACGAGCCGCAGCAGGGTGGATCGGTTGATGGCCTTCTCGCGGAGGATGTTTCGCACCGAGACCAGCGGCGCGCGCGCGACGGTCGCCTTCTCTTCGGGCGTGAGCGCCCCGCGCTTGCTGAGCACGTTGTCGGGCACGGTCCCCATGCCGGCGTCGTGAAAGAGGGCCACGTAGCCGAGGTCGCGCAGCTGGGGCTTGGTGAGGCCGAGCTCGTTCCCGAACACGACCGACATCAGGCAGGTGTTGACCTGGTGGTACGCGAGGTACTCGCTGTCGGTGCGCGTGGTGGTGAGCCCCAGGAAGTGGGTGCGGTGGTCCATCGAGATGTCGACGAAGTCCTGCAGAATGCGCATCGACTTCGACGTGTTGATCGGCTTGTCGCTGCGCAGCGACTCCATGTACTTCTTGGTGAAAAAGATCGCGCGGCCGTAGCAGGTGAGCGCGTACTTCTTTCGGTCGAGCTTGGCTTCGCTCTCGTCTTTCTCGTTCTCGAGCTTGTCCTTGAGCTTCGACCACTTCGCCAACTTCATCGACACGAGCTTCTTGCCGGCGGTGCCGTCCGTGTCGGCCATATCTGCCTGGTCTTTGGAGAAGATCCAGACGAAGTTCTTCAGCTCGGGCACGGTGACGGTCCGCAACATGTTGAAGCCGGCGACGTCCTTCGCGCGGAGCTCGTCGAGCAGGTAGCGGACGTTGTCGAGCGAGGCCATGTCGACCTTGATCAGCATGCCGTTCAGATAGAACGACTGCTTCACGCCCATCAGGTCGAGCTTCCCCTCCTTGCGGATGATCTGGTTGATCGTGTCCTGGAGCTGGGTGAGCGGCTTGTCGAAGACCGCGTTGTCGGGGTCGTACATCTTCACCGACCGGACCAGCATGTAGAGCGCAGAGACGAGCGTGCGCGCCATGGCCTGGAGCTTCTCGCTGTGCTCGCGCCCGTAGGTGTCGAGCATGTCGCTGTCGGCGGTCGACGCCCTGGTGATCTGCAGATTGTCAGCCATGGCGGTCAGGCCTCCTTGTCGGCGCTGCCGAAGAGCGCCTTGCGAACCCGGCCGAGGTGCCGCTTCGCCTGGTTGGTGACCTCAGGAGGCTGCGACTTGTCGTCGATGACCTCTTGCAGCAGCTTGGCCGTCTGGATGTTGCAGGCCCCCCCGAGACCGGCCACGGCGAGAATCTTGTCCTGCTTCACCTTCTCTTTGTTGAAGAGGCCGCCCTTCATCTGCAGCAACTGCGTGAAGTAGGCGATCGCGCCGGTGACGCCGGTGGAGCCGATCGCCGAGTAGAGGGCCTCGTGCTCTTCCGGGGTGCGCTTCTCGAACTTCGGGTCCTTGACCAGCTTCATCAACTCGAGGAACGCCTTCTCGCGATCGAACTCGGGCAACACGCGCGCGGCCTGAATGCGAACCTGCTGCGTGTCGTCTTCGAGCATCGCCGCGATCATCTTGCGGGCTTCACCCGTGCGGCCACGCGCGATGATGCCCATGACCTCCAGCTTGATCGCGAGGTTCTTCGACTTCAGCACGCTCGCGAAGAACCGAATCTTGTCGGGGTGGTTCGAGCGGTCGAGCACGTAGACCATGTCGCGCACGACCTGGGGCTTGTCGCTCTGCAGGCGGTTGATGAACGGGTCGGGCAGGTCCTTCGCGAACGGAATCAGCACGTCGCAGAGCAGCAGCCGGTTCTCTGGCAGCTCGATCACCTCGAGCGCATCGAGCCACAGCGGCACGGACTCGGGGCCGAGGCTCGAGAGGTAGCGCACGACTTCCTGAGGGTTCTTCAGGCGGGTCGTCTTGATGATGTCAGCGACGCGGTTGACGCGGGTCTCTTCCCCCATGTGCGAGGTGAAGTTCCGCAGCAGCCGGCCGACGGCGCTGTCGGAGCCCAGGCGTTGCTCCATGGCCTTCAGCTTGAGCACGACCTGGTTGATGATCGTGAAGTCTTCCTGCAGCAGCATCGCGTCGAGCAGCTGGGTGAACATGTCGGTGAGGAGCTCGGCGTCGTCGACGCCGCTCTCGACGACCTGAAAGACGGCGCTGATGAGCTTGGGAAAGAGCCGCTGGTTCTCTTCGTCGTGCACGTCCTTCTGCACGCGGGCCTTGAAGGTCGGGTCGGCGGTGACGCCGGTGATCACGACGCCACGCATCTGCTCGACGTTGTCGAGCTTCATCTCGAGATCTTCCTCGGTGACGCGGGCGAAGCGCAGGAAATCGTCGCTGGCGGTGCGCAGGCGGCGCTGCAGGTAGTCGACGACCTTGTCGACCTCGACCTGGACCTCCTCCTCGGAGAACTCGTCCATGCGGAAGCCTTCGACCATGATGTATTCGAAGTTCGCCATCTGGGCCCGCCACAGCTGGGCGTTGATGTCCTCGGCGCCTCGATCAGGGTCGGACAACGAGATGGTCGTGAAAGCGGTCAGCTCTTCGACGGTGAAACCCGGCCGGAAGATGAGCTGGCGAATTCCGTCCTTGAAGAACTTGTAGGGCAGCTGACTGTCCTCGCTGAACAGGTCCTGCTTGTGCAGCTGGAAGTTGGTGAGGTCGACCTTCAGCTGAAGCGCGCCAAACTCCTCGTGGTACGCGACGAGCGCCGCGTGCGCCTTGGTCAGGTACTCGCCGTATTTCGACTCGTTGTGGCGGTACATGCCGATCATCTTGATGCCCTTGAGCAGGTGGTACGCCACGCTCCTGGCGACCTCGACCTGGCGTTTGAGCTTCGGGTCCGACATCGGGTCGGGCGCCGGTGCCCCTGGGGCGTTCGTCGAGGGGGGCGCGAGTGACTCGCGCGCTGCAGGAGAGGCCATGCACGCAGTCTACCGCCCTGTCGGGCTCTGGCTCGTCCGAGGTGCACGCCGAAAGACGAGGGTGCGACTTCTCCCCACCCGGCGCTACCGGATCGCGTCTCGCAGGCGACGAGTGAGCACCTTGACGATGCCCATCGCGATCTCGGGCTTCTCCGTCATGATCTCCTGGAAGTCCTCGCGGGTGATCTTGAGCATGGCCGTCTCGTTGAGCGCCGTGACGGTGGCAGAGCGCGGGGCTGCGTCGAGGATCGCCATCTCTCCGAAGCACTCGCGCTCGCCCAGCTCGGCGATCACCCGGTCCTGCTTGTGGACGCGCACCTTGCCGTCGATGACCAGGTAGAGCGCGTCGCCCGATTCGCCCTCGGCGAAGATCTCGTCGCCCGGGTCGCGGCGCTCCTCGCTCGAGATCAAGGCGACGGCCGTCAGGTCCTCACCGGGGATCTGGGAGAACAGGTCGATCGACTTGAGGAACAGCACCTTCTCGACGGTGGAGATCATGGGCGCCCGCGCGCTTGAGCATAGCGCGCTGTTTCGAGGGTGCACCGCCCTCGATCGCCGCCTCGAGAACTGCCAGAGGTGCGCGTCATGGACTGGAAACTGGTGGGCACGACCTTCCTGGCGGTCTTCGTCGCTGAGCTCGGGGACAAGACCCAGCTCGCGACGCTCTCGTTCGCCAGCTCTGGCGCATCGAGGCTGTCGGTCTTTCTCGGGTCCGCGTTGGCGCTGGTCGCCACCTCGGCGATCGCCGTGCTGGTCGGCGAAGCGCTCAGCCGCGTGGTTCCGCCGCTGCTCCTCCAACGCGTCGCAGGGGCCGCCTTCCTGGTGATCGGCGCCTGGGTGATCTGGTCGACGACGAGGGCCTGAGCGGACAGCTCAAGCGGCGTTGGTCTGTGCGCTGGCGCGGACGGCGGCAAGTTGCTGCTGCACGAGCGGGGAGTCATCACCCTCACGACTGCTCGCGAGCGCCAGCGCGCGCGTGGGATCGACCGTGGCCAGCGTCGCGACGGCGATCTCTCGCACCAGGGGGTTTCCGTCTGCGGCGGCGCTCTCGAGCATCGCGGCCCCTTCCACCGTCGCGGACATCCCTGCGCACCACACGGCGCAGGCTCGGACCCAGGCCACCTCGTCGCGGGTCAACTCGACGAGGGCGGTCTTCGCGTCGAGCCCGGCAGGGCGGGGAAAGAGCTCGGCGACGGCCTTGAGCTTCTCGGTGCGCGGCTGCTCGTCCAACAGCGGCAGGAAGCGGGCCTTCAGCTCGCGATCGAGCAGGTTGTCGAGCAGCTCCACCGCGTTGCCGCGGCGCCGGGCCGCGTCGCCCGCCAGCGCGTCTCGAATGCCCGCGGAGATCTGCTCCATGTCTGCATCGGGGTAGAGCACCGCGAGGAGCAGGAAGAGCCGGCCTTCGATCTGCGCGACCTTCTCCGTGATGGCAGACGAGAGCAGGGCACGAGCCGCGGGCTCTCCACTGCGGGGCGTCGCGGCCACCGGGCCTCCACCCAGCCCCAGGGCTTCGGCGTGGTGGAGCGCCTTCCACGCGCGTCCCAGTTCCTTGTCGAGCGCTACACGGACCGGCGCCTTGTCCTTGAGGATCAGCCGGCGACCCTTCACCGTGCGCGCGAGCGCTTTGTAGAGCCGGCCACGCAGCTCTTCGTCGGGCTCATCGAGGTGCTGGGTGATGACGTCGATCGCGTCGGCGGTGCCGACGCGGCCCAGCACGCGCGCGACCGACCGCCTGATGTTGGCGTCCTCGAGCTGGTTTCCCAGCACCTTGGCGAGGGTCGGCACGATCGAGACGCCGAAGTTCGTCAGGGCCTCGGTGGCCTCGCGCGCGGTCTCGTGGCTCTGCGTTCGATAGATGAGGGGAATGACGAACTCGGCGCTCTTGAGCTGGCCCGCGGCGGTCACGGCGGCTCGACGCACGCGCGGGTCAGCGTCGCTCATCAACTGCAGCACCGGCTGGTAGAAGTTCTTCACGCCGATCGCGCCCAGCACCCTGGCGGCGTGCAGCCGCATGAAGTTGTCCTTGTTGTCGATGAGCGCCTTGAGCGCCTCGGCCGCGACCAGCACGCCGTCAAGCCCGCCGTAGCGGATCATGCCCGTGACGGCCGCGCTGCGAATGCGCGGGTCGGCGTCCTGCAGGAAGGCGCGCACGCTCCTGACGGCCTTGTCGCGCCCGATGGCGCAGAACGCGTCGATGGCCGCGGCCCGTACGGCGGGGTCCGAGTCTTCGAACCGCCTGAAGACGGAGTTGGCGAAGCGCATCGTCTGGCGGTGCGCGTAGTACTCGAGGGCCTTCACGCGGACCTCGGAGTCGGGGTGCTCGAGCAGGTGCTCGACCTCGATGTCGAGTGACAGCTTCTCGAGGTGAGGGAGCAGGGCGAGGGCGTTCAACACCTGTCGGGCGTCGTCGCTGGCGAGGGCGCGCTCGATGACGCGGCTGGTGGAGCCGTCGACGACGCTGACCCGTGCTCCCGCGAGATCGAGCCGGCGGTTCTTGAGGTTGTCCTGGAGCGTCTTGATGTAGCGGCTGCGCAGGCTCGATACGACCGCGAGCCAGGCGCCGCCGAGCGCGAGCGAGACCCACGCGAGGCGATAGGGGTCCTTTCCGACCACCATGCCCCAGACCTTCAGGGTGACGCCTGCAAGGCCGATCGCGGTTGGTTTCACGACGCCGTCGATGAACGCCTTGGCGGCGATGCGCGCCTGCGAGGGCACCGGCAGGTAGAGGATCTGGGTGGTCGCGTCGTTGACGGAGTACCGGAACAAGGTGTCGGCGCCCTTGGTGAGCGAGGCGGCCCAGAGAGCGGGGAAGAGCACCAGCGCGGCGTTGCCGAGCGTCAGGGAGAGCGGGAGCACCGCGAGCGAGGCGACGACGCCCGCGCGGTTGAGGAGCCGGCTGGTGCCGAAGAGCTGCAGCACCAGCGCAAATGCCCCCACCACCGCGCTGAAGTAACCGAAGTACGAGGCCAGCTCGTCGGCGGCGATCTTGTCGGCGGCGACGACCTTGAACTCGAAGTCCACCAGCGTCGTGGTGAAGAAGGTGACGGCCGCGAGGAGCGCGACGGTGCGCAGGTGCGGATCGGCCATCACGCGCGCTCCTCCACCGGTGCGTCTGGCGGCGCTCGGCTTTCCGCTGGCGGCGCGGGCGAACAGCCGTTGCCGACCGAGCTTGCCGGCGAAGAAGCTCGCGACCGCCGTCGTCGCCAACAGCACCAGACACATCAACAGCAGCGCGCTCGTCCCGAACGTCTTCGCCACCTTCGCCGACAACAGCCCGATGAGGATGTTGGCGAACGTGCCGCCGGCGCCGATCAGGCCGTACAGTCGCTTGGCCTCCTGCGCGTTGAAGAGCTCGTTCGCCAGCGTCCAGAACTGGACGAGCACCAGCGCGCCCATGACCTCGACAGACACGTAGATCAACGAATAGACCCACGGCGGCTGGCTTCGCTCGATGAGGTAGAGCAGGCCGAAGCACACGCCGAACAGCGACGCAGAGCCCAGCGCCATCAGATCGCGACGCACCCGTGTGGCGAGGCGGCCATAGGCCAGGCCCGTGCCCGTCACCGCGACGGCCGAGAGCACGTACATCCACGCGAGCTGAGACCGATCGCCGTGCGCGAGATAGAGCGCGTCGCGCACGCTGCGACCCGTGAGGAACGCACCGACGGCAAAGAGGCTGTGAAGAAACAAGGCCCCCGTCAGCTGGCGTTCACCCCGTCGAACTGGAAGGACCGCCTCGACGATGCGCAGCAACACGAACGGAGCGTAGCAATGCCCTGCGTCAGCCGTTCGACGTTTCGAGCGAGGCCAGCAGGGCGCGCCGCTCTCGAACGTCGAGCGGGCGGTTGGTGAAGCGAGCCTCAAGGTAGCGGCGGGTGGCGCGAGCGACGGCAGGGGCGAGCGGGTGGCCTTCCCGAAGCAGGCTGGCCGAGAGCTCTTCGAGTGGCACGGTCGTCACCGCCGTGACGCCGCGGGCCTTCAGGCGTCCTTCGAGTTCCTCGAGGAAGCTGCTCGCGGGGTGGGGCGCGCGCCGCCGGCCACGCTGGAGCAGAGAGACGAGGAGCCCCACGCCCACGCAGACCAGCACGACCGCACCGAACGGCAGGCGGGTGTTGAGCGGCGACCAGGCGCCCGTCTCGGGTGTCGGGGTCGTAACCTGTGCAGGGCGGACCAACTGACGGGCAAACGAGAGCTGGTCCTGGAACGAGTAGTCCATCACGCGGGTTCGCCACCAGGCTTCGAGTCGCTCCCAGGCGCCGGTGAGCGCCGCGACCCAGGCGTTGCTCGAGGCGGCCCGGCCGAGCTCGGGGGTGGCGTCCAGGCGCATCCAGGCGCCGTCGACGAAGGCCTCGGTCCAGGCGTGGGCGTCGCCCGATCGAACCACGTAGCGACCGCCGGCGCGCTCGCCTCCGAAGAACCCGGTCACCACGCGGCTGGGCACCTTCTCGACGCGGAGCATGATGGCGAGCGCCGTGGCGAAGTCCTCGCAGTGCCCCGCTCGCCGGTTGAACAAGAAGTCGCCGAGCGGATCGCTCACGGCCCCCGGCAGCTCGAGGGTGTAGGCGTACCGTCGCTTGAGCTCGCGCTCGAGCTTCAGCGCGATCTCCGTCGGCTTCGTCGCTCCGCCGGTGAACTCCTTCGCCAGGGGCGCGATGCGCGGGTCGATCGCTGGCACGGCGAGCGCATCGACCTCGTTCGGCGGCGTGCGATCGACGCGGCCCAGCTCATCGCTGGTGGCGGTGTAGTTCATCGCGTTCGCGTCGATGGCCCCGAAGACCTGATCGCCTGGAACGTGAATGAGCGGCATCGGCTGGGTGCCGGACACCGACAGGCTGCGAGCGCGCGCGAAGAAGGTCGGGGTGTCGAGCGCCACGAGGGTTCGGCTCCCATACCCAGCCGTCGTCTCGAATTCCTGGCTCACCGGAGTGCCGGAGCGCTGTGAGGCGCGATGCAGGCCGACCGCGCTGGCCGGCGTCGCAGGTATGCCCGTCGATCTCCACTCTGCGCCGTCGAACAGATCGAAGTGCCGCCCGACCCAGTACGCCTCGATCCGATCGCTGCCCGGGTCCGGCAGGAGCGCCACCCGGAACGCCACGCGCGCGCTCGTCTTGATGTCGCCTCCGCCGCCCAGTCGCACGGTCTCGGACATGCCGGTGACTCCTCCGAGCCCGGGGGGCGCGCGCCGGTTCGCGAGGTTCCACGAGAGGCGGGGGAAGGCGACGAAGAACGCCAGGCCCATCACCAACGTCGCGACGCTCCCGACGATGAGCTGCCTCGAGATCGCGCGGCGCTCGGCCGGGTCGACGCTCGCTTCGTCCGCAGCGAGCACCAACCACGCCATCGACCACGTCGCGCAGAGGAAGTACGCGACGAGCAGGACCGCGAACAGCACCTCGCCCGTGAGCGCTGCGCCACCGCTGACCAGCAGCAGCCCCGACAGCAGCACCTGGCGTGAAGCCTGAGGGGTTGGTTCGGCCAGCATGCGGTGGCACGTCACCAGCGTCGCGAACGACACGGCCGCGATGACGAGATCGAGGAGGGACGTGGCGACCGCCCCGAAGAGGCCGAGGGCAAGCACCAGCAGGACGAGGACTGAGACCGTCCGCCGGCCCGCGAGCGGCCTGATATCGAACAGCGAGAGGCCCAGCGCGATGGGGAAGAACACCAGCACCGGCAGGGGCAGCACGCCGGGCAGGGCGACGGCCCCGAAGCCCGCGAACGCCGCGAGATCGCGTGAGATGACGCCGGGCGTGCGGCTCACGCCTCACCCCCGAACCCGGCCAGGGCCAGCGCAGAGAGAATGCGCCGCTCGTGGGGAGCGCCGTGTGCAGGGCGGAGCTTGCGCGTGCCGACGTCGAGCCCGACGTCGTAGCCCTGCTTCATCAGCATCGACGTCTGACCGGCAGCCTCTTCGCAGGCGAACTCGAGCTCGTCACCCGAGAGGCGCTCGTCGACGCTCAGGGTGATCTGGCGGCGCTCCTCGCGCTCGCGTTCGACGGCGATCACCTTTCCGGTGGTGGCCGTCTTGCGCCAGTGAATGCGCCGCGCGTCCTCTCCGATGGCGAGCTCGCGAAGATCCGCGAGATCGGCTGTCCCATCGCGGTGCCTCGACCCACCGAGCTCGCCGCGAAGCTGGCTCTGAGCGCGCGGTGGCGCCTCGCACGCGAAGCCCCGTCGGGGGAAGACGAGCAGGCTGTCGTTGACTTCGATGGTGCGGATCTTCTCGAAGATGCCGAACGGAAAGGTGGTGCTGACTTCGACCGCCTTGAGCGCCCAGGGCCCTCGACGAGGCGCCATCGCGACCGCGCGAATCACCACCGGCCGACCGGCGACGACGACCGGCGCCCACGCCCCTTGAGACTCGAGCGAGCCCGACTCCCGAACCTTCAGCGCGAACGCCTGGCCGCGTCTTCGTTTCAGCTCGTAGCGGAGCGTGAAGGGCTCGAGGGCGAACGCGCCTTCGGGGAGCAGGCGACGCACTTCGAGATCCCAGATCACGCGCTCGGACAACACTCCCGACACCACGATCGTCGAGAGCAGCAGGCCCAGCACGAGATAGAGCAGGTTGTTGCCGGTGTTCAGCGCCGCCAGACCGATGCCCATGGTGAGCAGCAGGTAGACGCGGCCCACGGGCGTGACGCGCAAGAGTCTTCCAGGGTTCAGCGCCCGTCGAATCGAGCTGACGAATCGACGGAACATGGCTTCACCTCGGGGCGGGGACCCGCCGCGTCAGCTCGTCGATCAGGTGACCTGCCTCTTCGCGGCTGAAGGCGCCCTGCATCGAACTCTTCAGGACGAGCCGGTGCGAGAGTGAGGGCTTGAGCACCGCGCGCACGTCACCGGGAGACACGAACGCCCGGTCTTCCCAGAGCGCCCACGCCCGCGCCGCCGAAATGAGCGCCAGCACGGCACGGGTCGACACCCCGCGCTCGATCTCGGCGTGTGACCGCGTCTCCTGCGCCAGCTTGACAGCGTAGTCGGCGACGTCTTTCGAGACCTCGACGCGATCGGCGGCGGCCTGAATCGCCGTCAACTCGTCAGCGCTCGCCACGGCGCTGAGCGCGTGAAGCGGATCACCTCGGCGACTGACGAGCAGCTCGGCTTCGATGGCAGGGTCGAGGTGCCCGAGGGACAGCCGCATCAGGAAGCGATCGAGCTGCGAATCGGGGAGCGGGTACGTGCCGGCGAGATCGAGCGGGTTCTGCGTCGCCACCACGGTGAAGGGCGCCGGAAGTTTCCGGGTGACCCCGTCGAGGCTGACCTGCCCCTGGGCCATCGCCTCGAGCAGGGCCGACTGGGTTCGCGGCGGCGCGCGGTTGAGCTCATCGGCGAGGACGAGATGGTGGAAGATCGGCCCGGGCCGGAACTCGAAGGTGCCCTGCTGCGGGAGGAAGATCTGACTGCCCAGAATGTCACTCGGGAGCAGGTCGGCAGTGAACTGCACCCGCCCGAAAGAGAGCGAGAAGCACCGCGCCAGACCTTCAGCCAGCGTGGTCTTCCCGACGCCAGGCACGTCTTCGAGGAGCAGGTGGCCTCGGGCCGCCAGGCAGGTGAGCGCGAGCTTCGTCTGTTCCGGCTTCCCCAGCACCACCTGGCCGAGGTGGGCGTGGAGCTTCTTCAAGAGGTCGGTGGCGTTCACGAGGAAAAGGCCCGAGAAAGGCTTCAAGGGACTGTAGCCAACGCTATGGTGGAGCTGCTCGGAAATCGTCACCAGATGGGCCGCGTTCGCAGACTTCCCACCGACCTGATCAACCAGATCGCCGCTGGTGAGGTCGTCGAGCGCCCTGCGTCGGTCGTCAAGGAACTCGCCGAGAACTCGGTTGACGCGGGCGCGACGCGGGTGACCGTGCGCCTGGTGCGGGGCGGCTGCGCGGGCATCACCGTCATCGACGACGGTTGCGGCATGTCGCGAGAAGACGCGCTCGCCAGCCTCGAGCGTCACGCCACCAGCAAGCTCATCGACAGCGAGGGGCTCTTCCAGATTCTCACCAAGGGCTTCCGCGGCGAGGCGATTCCGGCCATCGCGTCGGTGTCGCGCTTCACGCTCGTCACCAGTGAGCCCGAGGCGCTGGCCGGAACGAAGCTGACGATCGAAGGAGGGGGTGCACCCGTCGTCGAAGAGGCTCCGGCCGTCGGCGGCACGCGCATCGACGTCGACGATCTCTTCTTCAACGTGCCCGCGCGTCGCAAGTTCCTCAAGCGCGAGGCCACCGAGCTGCTGCACTGCGAAGACGCGGTGACCCGGCTCGCACTCGCGCACCCCGAGGTCGGGTTCACGCTCGAGCACGAGGGCAAGCCGATCTGGGCGAGCCCGCCCTCGGCGGCGGAGCCCATGCAGCGCGCCGCGGCGGTGCTGGGGAGCGAAGCCGCTCCACATCTGCTCGCGATCGCCGAGCGGCGGTTGGGGCTCACCGTGACGGGCTTCATCGCGGCTCCCGAGTTCACGTTGTCGAGCGCGCGCGGCCTGATGACCTTCGTGAACCACCGCTACGTGCGCGATCGTGGGCTCACCTCGGCGATCCAACGCGCGTACCAGGATTCGCTGCCTCCCGGCCGACAGCCCGTCGCGCTGGTGTTCATCGAGCTCGACCCGCGCGCCGTCGACGTCAACGTGCACCCCCAGAAGCTCGAGGTGCGCTTCTCCGATCCGCGCTCGGTGCAGGATGCGGTCGGCGCAGCCGTGTCGGTGGCTTTGAAGGCTGCGCCGTGGCGGCAGGGCGACGCCCGAGGCCCTGAGACGCCGCAGGTGCAGGCCCAATACGCGCAGGCCATCGAGCGTTTCCTCGCCCGGGCCCAGCCCGCGCCGGCGTTTCTCGAGCCGGCGACGCCGCTGTCGCTCGAGCAGCCCCTGGGGCGGACGTCCTTCGGCACCGCCAGGCCCACCCTCGACACGGCGCCCCCTCGTCACTACTTCGGCGCGCTGCGGTTCCTGAGCGTGTTGGCGCGGCGCTTCTGGCTGACCGAGTCGCCTGCCGGGTCGCTCGTGATCGTCGACCCGCGTGCGGTCGACGAGCGGGTGATCTGGTCGGCCCTCGCCACGCGCTTCCAGAAGGGCGCGCTGGCTGCCGCGGGCCGCTCGCTGTTCTCGGCGAGGCTCGACCTGGCACCGACGGAGCGCGCCAGGGTGCTCGAGGCGGCGCCGGAGCTGCTCGAAGTGGGGGTCGAGGTCGAAGACTTCGGTACAGGCTCGATCTCGGTGTTGCGGGTGCCGGCCGAGCTGGAGCGACTGGAGCCCGCGGCGTGGCTCGTCGAGGCGGCGGCGGCCTTCGATGCCTCGGCGCGGATCGCGGTGATGGCCCGAAGGGCTTCACTGGCGGCCGAGGTTCTGGTCACCCACGATCAGGCGCGGGCGCGGCTCGAGGCGCTCGACGAGGTCGCCGCCCAGGTGCACGCCCATGCCACCCGCGTCATCGTGCGCGACCTGCCAGTGCTCGAGCTCGAAGGGTGACGACCGAAAAATTGCCACGCTGATCGCCGCTGCTACCGTCTGCTTCAGACCTGTCGCGTTGGGCGAAGGAGCCTCTGAGATGAACGGTGTCATCACCGGTCGTGACGTGGCTTCGCACTTTCGTCTCATCTGGAGGGAGTTCGGCTTCAGGTGCCTGGTTCGTTGTGTCGGTGCCTGCCTGGCGAGACGGCGCCGCACGTTTCTCGAGATCGCCTGGGAGACCCGCTGCTCATGAACCTGACCGATCCACTCGCGCTGACGGCCTCACACGCCATGCCCGTGCCTGCGTCGTACGCCGAGAAGGCGATGGCGTCGCTGATGCAACTCCACGGCGAGCTGATGGACGAGAAGGAGCGGCGCGTCGAGCTGTTCCGTCGATTGATGGAGAAGGAGCAGGCCCTCGCCGAGCTCAAGATGTACGTTAAGATCCTCGAGGAGCGGGCAGGAGGCGCGCGCGAGGCCGCGCCTCCGAGTCAGGCCCGAGCGACCCGCGCCGAGGAGCACGAGAGCCCTGCGCCGCCGCCCAGGGCCGCCCAGTTGAACGCCGTGCCTCCTGCCGTGCCGCGAGTCGGCAGACGCCCAGAGGGCTGGAAGGTCTGGTGATGCGTTTCGTCGCCGGTGTCGTCGTGGTCGGTCTGTTCGTCGCGTCACCTGCGCTGGCCGACGGCCCGACCGATGGGGTGGGTCGAGTGAGCTTCGGTGGCGGGCTCCGATGGACGCCAAACGGGTTCTTCAATGGCAAGGCGGCCGAGGCCGGTCACGCCAACACGACGGCAGAGGACTTCGTGACGGCGCCTCTGGGCTTCCAGGGCATGGCCAGCTTTGGCTACGGCGCCTTCGAGTGGTTGGAAGTCGCGGTCGACGTGTTCGGGGGCTTCGAGTCGTTTCAGCTCGAGGGCTGGTTGCCGTTCTCATCCGTCTCCTACGGCGGGTTGTTCGGGGTTCGACTGACCCGATATGACTTTCCGGTCAAAGGGCTCGTGCCGTACCTGGGCGTCCAGAGCGGCCCGATGCTGGTGACGGTCACCTCGCCGAGCGTGCCGGGCACCGAGCGCATCATGCAGGCGTGGAGCGTCAACGGCGGGGCCACCTGGAAGTTCACCGACAAGCTGGGGATCTACGTCGACGTCCGCTATCTCTACGGAAGGGCGTACGTCTCGGAGATCGCGGCCAGAAACGTCGGGGGCCTGTGGTTCTCTGCCGGACTGAGCATCTTCTTTGCCCCAACGCCCAAGCGGGACCTCGACGTTCCGGGCTTCGGCGGCGGGATGCGCCTCTGAGGCCTTCGGCTTCAGTCGTGAACCGCGTCACGAGCCCCGTGCTCGTGGTACAGGAAAACGCCATGCCGCAGGAACTCTCAGACCTGAACAAGCCGCTCGAGGAGATCCGTCGTGAGGTCGTCGAAGCACGCAACATGACGATCAAGACGGACAATGCGCTGAAGTCGCTTCACGCCGAGCTGAAGGTCGTGAGCGCTCAGCAAGCCGAATTCCAGAAGCGCACGTGGTTCTCGACGGGCGCCGCGTACCTCGGCTTTCTCGGCGTCTGCGTCGCGGGCGCGGTGGTGGTGTCGGGCGCGCGGGCCACCTCGGCGACCGAGCAGAAGCAGCGGTTGGAGCAGCAGGTGGGTGAGCTGACTTCCCAACTCGAGAAACAGAAGACCGAAGCCGCCGCCATCGCGCAGGCCGAACGCAACGCGACCGACGTGTACACGCAGATGACGACGCTCCCGGGCGAGCAGCGGCTCAAGGGCGTCGAGGCGCTTTCGAAGCTCGACCTGTCGAGGCTCTCGCCGCTGACCCGCCAGGCCCTTCAGGACCGCGCCGTGCTCTTGCGCAGAGAGGTCGGCGCGAGCGTGCTCGAGCGCGGCAAGGCGGCCTTCCGGCGGAACGAGTGGGCCGAGACCATCGAGCAGCTGACCCGCTTCCTTGCGATGAGCCCCGAGGACGACGAGGCCACCGACGCGTCGTTCTTCCTCGGCAACGCGCTGTTCCAGTCCCGGAAATACGAAGAGGCGATCAAGCCGCTCACGCGCTTCGCCGACGGCGACAAGAAGGCCCGCATGCGCGACTTCGCGCTGTTGATGCTGATGCAGTCCCACGACACCGTCGGCAACAAGGACAAGGCTGTCGAGTACGCGAAGGAAGGGTGGCAGACCTACCCGGCCAGCGAGTTCCGCGGCCAGTTCATCTCGAGGCTCCAGCGCGCATCGACGACGCCGGCTGCAGCTCCAGCCCCAGCTGCTGCTCCGGCCCCAGCCGCCACGGACGCGGGGCGCTAGAGGGAGCTCATGGCGACGCCGCCTCCTACCCAGGCTCAGCTGCGGCCCTACCGGGGAGCGTCGTGGGCGCTGTACCTGATCGTCGCCGTCGGGTTCTCGAGCCTCGTCATCTACAGCGTGACGAAGTCGGTGTTTCAGATGTCGCCCGATCGGCCTGCGCCTGCCGCTGCGAAGAGCGTCGAGCTGTGCACGGTGGGTCTCACGTCGCTCTTCGACACCCTGGAAGCCGAGCGTCAGAAGCTGTCAGCACCGCTCGCCTCGGATGCGGACCGGCGGTGGCTCACGTTTCGAACCGGGTGGATGGGGCACCTGCGTGAGCTCGAAGCCGCATGCGCGCTCGATGAGTCGGGGCGATCGGACCTCAAGGTTGCGTTCGCGGGCCTCAACCAGGTGATGGATTTGTCGACAGTCGAAGCCACCCAGCTCGCAGGTCAGCTCGGGCCGGCGCTCGACGCGTTCAGGGAGCAGCTGAGGGCGTTGCCGGGCGGACGGCGCTGAGCGGTCCGCCCGAAGCCGTTGAGCGCAGCTGAACCCACGGGCTTCGACCGAAGAGGACGAAGGGCTTCGTCCGGGCGGGTCGCCCCATTTCCCTTGTCGATGGGTGCGAGCGCGTCGCGCTTTCTTGCGTTTGACCTCGCAGGACTACTGCGGCGGCGGCTCGCGGGTCGGCAACACCACAGTGTAGAGGCCGACACCGTTGGTCACGCCCGACGCGAGCAGGACGGCTGCCGGTTTGCCTTCGATGCGCGTCACTCTGAAGAAGCGCACCTGCGCGTTCACGAGCGGCTGGGAGACCCGTGCGCTGACGGTCGAGGTGACAGTCCCCGTCAAGCGGCGGCCGCGGGGCAGCGTGATCGGCGCGAACGTCTGGGAGGACATCGTCGTCCCGTTGCTGGCGGCGGCGGCCGACACCGTGATGAGACGACTCGTCTGCGGGAGCTCGATGGCAGGCGTGAACTCGATGCGCCAGTTTCCGGGGTCGAGGGCCAGCTCGTATTTCCCGTCGAGGTCGGTGAGCGAGTCGACGTCTTCCAGCGGCAACGGCCGCTTGCCCGTCGACGTCTCCACGGCGCGGACCGCGAGCATCGCCGCGGGGGCGCCGCCAGGGAGCCGAACCTGACCGCTGACAGAGATCCGCTCCGTGCAGCGCACCGTGGGCGGGTCGAGCGAGGGCTTCGAGCCGGGCGCGTTCTTCACCTTCACCTGCTGCTGGGTCACGGCCGATCGAACGCCAGGCCGGGGAAAAACGGTGAGCGTGAAACTCTCGTCGGGGGGCAGGAGATCGAGCACGAAGGCCCCGTCGTTGTCGGTCGTCGCGAGGCGGGAGCGGAACGAGCTGCCACCGGTGACGCGCCCCTCAATCACCACCGTTGCGCCGGCGAGCGGCTGGCCGTCTGAGCCGAGCACCTGCCCTGGCACCATGCGCACCGGTTCGCCGAAGTCGCCGAGCTCGAGGGTCTGGCTGGTCGAGAAGGGCGGCGAGAGGACGAACCGGCGGGTCGGCGCCAGGGCCCCGGTCTCGCGGGCGGTCGCCACCAGCTCGATGGCGGGCAGCTGGTTCGCTCGGGGCGACATCACGAGGATGAAGTCTCCACGCGCGCCTGGCCGACCGGTCGACGTCTCGACGCGCTGCGAGAGCGGCTCCCCCGTCGCCGGGTCGATGGCCTGCAGATCCATCGCGTCCTGGGTGACGTAGAGCTCGCTCGGCGTCGGGACCGTGATCTTTTTCTTGATGAGGCGGCCAGAGAGGGTGATCGCGCCGTCCACCGAGGCGAAGGCGAAGTTGACCGTGGCTCCGGCGTCGGGGCTCGCCGAGACGTTGGCGAACGTCTGCGGAGGCACCTCGAGACTGGCAGGGAAGGCCGAAACCGTGAACTTGCCCTGGCCGACGTTCATCGAGAACGTGCCCCGGTCGGTCATCGCGAAGCGCGCCTGGTAGTTGCGCGCCAGCCCCGGAAGGATCGCGCTCTCTCCTGAGGCGCGAACCAGCACCTCGTCGGTGTAGATGCTGCGCTGCGACGGATCGACGCCTGCGGTGCGCTCACGCTGGAACGTACCGACGATGCTCAGCGGGCCTTTGATGTCGAAGTCCTGGGTGAGGCCGAGTTGCTCGATCTCGAAGTCCTGGGGGAAGAGCCCGACCGTCGAGCCGCCGGTCACCTCGACGGCGATGCCCCGCGTGGGGTCGCCACAGCCGTCGGGAAAACAGATGAGGCCCGCGTTGCAGTCCGAGTCGGTCAGACAGGGCGGGGGCGTTTGAATCACGCTGGATCCGCAGCCTGCGATCGCGAGCACGACGATCATGTTGAGGGCGAGCTCGCGGTTCATGGGCATGGGCTCGCACACACGCCAACGACGCAGTCCAGGCCGTTCGCGCAGCTCGCGTTGCTCGAGCACGGCGCTCCAGCGCTCTGAGAGGCGCCACAGTTCGTCAGGGTCAGAAGACCGAGCGCAGCGAAGACTCGGGACGATGAGGGGCTCACTGGCATGGCCCCGTGTCGATATCGACCAGCCAGACGAAGTCGTCGCGATACGCCGGGACGTTGATCACGACCCCGGCATCGCCAGTGCCCGTGCGGAACGCAGCCTTCGTGATGTCGAGGAATGGTTGCGGGGTTCCATCCGGGTCGTTGCGTTGGTTCTCGATGAAGTCGCCGTCGGTCATCACGACCTCGACCCGATGTTTTCGGCCATCGGTGTAGGTCCGCAGCGTGTTCATGAACTGACTGGGCGCCTTGACTTCGCGAACGGTCGAGCCACCGCTGACTGCAGTCCCTGCATTCCCGGGAACGCCGCCGATGTAGCGCTCGATCGGGTCAATGAACCAGAGCGCTGCGATCTTGTCCTCGACGTTCGGGTCATCGACCTTCACCGAGAAGCCTGGCGGGGTGCAGTTGGCCCCGAACGTCAACGTGGTCTCTCGTTGTCCGGGAACGGCGAGCCCCGGCAGTACGCGCAAGGGGCGGTTGGCCGGCGGTGGAACCGGCGCGATGAGCTGATCGTCCTGGGGAAGAAGGCACGCCATCTGGGGTCCAGTCACACAGAGCCAAAGCAACATCGTTGCCACGTGTTTCCAGCCATGTGTGCACAGGAAGTTCATGCGGTTCGTTCCCGTCACGCCTCTTCGTACTCTGTCTCGGGTGGCAGGGGTTTGCCCTCCGACTCTGCCTTCAATGCCTCGAGGTGCCGGAAGATCGTGCGAGGATCGACGCCGAGATCCTTCGCCGTCTTGGTGCGGTTGCCGTTGTTCCGCTCGAGCACCTCGTTGATGTACCGCTTCTGGAATTCTTCCTTCGCCGCGGCGAGCGGAAGAATCGGCGGCAGGTTCTCGGGGCGCAGGTCGAGATCCTCGGGCCCCAGCAGCGGCTTGTCGGCGAGCACGGCGGCCTTCTTGATGCGGTTCTCGAGTTCTCGAATGTTGCCAGGCCAGTGGTACTTCTTCATCGCGACGCTGCTCGATGGCGTGAAGCCGCGGGCCTTCGACGCGAACTCCTTCGAGTAGCGATTGAGGAAGAACCGCGACAGCGTGACGATGTCGTCGCCGCGCTCTCGCAGCGGCGGCAGCTTCAGCGTCACCACGTTGATGCGGAAGTAGAGATCTTCGCGGAAGGTGTTCTTCCGCACCTCTTCGTCGAGGTTCTTGTTGGTCGCCGCGACGATGCGAATGTCGACGGGCTCGGGGCGGTTGTCGCCGACCTTGTAGACGACCTTCTCCTGCAGGGCGCGCAGCAGCTTGACCTGCAGCTGAATCGGCATCTCGCCGATCTCATCGAGGAAGAGGGTGCCGCCGATGGCCGCCTGGAAGCGGCCGAGCTTGGTCGCCACGGCGCCGGTGAATGATCCCTTCACGTGACCGAACAACTCGCTCTCGAGCAGGTTCTCGGGAATCGCGCCGCAGTTGATCGAGATGAACGGGCCTTTGGCGCGCAGCGAGTGCCGGTGGATCTCGCGGGCGATGAGTTCCTTGCCGGTGCCGGTCTCGCCGCCGATCAACACGCTGATGTCGGTGGGCGCGATCTTGTCGATGCGGCGGTAGACATCCCGCATGCCGGGGCAGGCGCCGACGATGTCTCCGTAGGTGTACTCCTCGATGCGGTTCTTCAGCTCGGTGTTCTCGAGCTTGAGTTCGTTCACCAACATCGCGTTCTGCACGAGCAGCGAGGCCTGGCTGGCGAAGATGGTGAGCGTGTCGAGCGCCTTCTTGTCGAAGCGGTTCACCAGGCGATCGTTGCCGACGTAGATGACGCCGAAGACCTCTCCCTTGTGCATCAGCGGCGCGCACATGACCGAGAGCAGCTTCAGGTTCACCACCGACTCCGAGGCGTTGAACTCGGGGTCGTCGAGGGCGTCGGCGATGATCAACGGGCGCTGCGACTTGATCACCCGTGCGACGATGGAGTCCGACACGCGCTCGACGGCGTCTTCGATCGTCTCTCTCGCCAGGTTGCGCGCGACCTTCACGCGCATCTGGTTCGATTCCATGAGGATGAGGAAGCCCTTGTCGGCGCGGGTGACGTCGATGACCTCGTCCATCAGACCTTCGAGCGTTCGATCGATCTCGTAGCTCGAGAGCAGGCGCTCGGAGAACGCAGTGAGTCGGCGGAGCGCGGCGAGCTCACGACCGGGAATGCCCGGTTGCTCCTGCGTCGACGCGTCGGGGTTTCCCGAGTCGGCCCGGGTGAACTTCGTCGTCGAGAGCGCGGGCTGCGCGAGGGGCGCGTTGCCGAGTGAAAACGCGAGCTCGGTCTCTCCGACCTTCACCACGTCGTTGGCGTTGAGCGGGCTCTCGTCGGTCTTCTTGCCGTTGACGAAGAACGAGGTTTCGCCGCCGGCCTTGTACCCAGTGCCGTCGAAGACGATCGCGAAGGCCGTCTCGGGCACGCCGGCGTCGTCGAGCACGATGTCGTTGTCGGCGCTGCGGCCGATGCTGGTGACGCGCTTGAGCAGGTTGACCGAGCGGCTGGTTCCCTGGGGGCTCTTGATGGTGAGGCTGGCCATGGTGCGTCCTTCTTGGACTTCAGAATGAAAGGGTCATGCCGGCGAAGAGGCCGCCGGGGAGGGGAGTGATCTCAAAACGAGGGCGAAGCGCCTGAGGCTGCTCCCGCGTCTCCTTGACGCGATCGCCCGTGTGATGAACGACCGCGTCGACGACGCCGAGCGCGTACGAGAGAAAGAAGGCGGCGCCGGTCGTCCACTTCACGACTCTCCAGGCGTCACGCTGCGGTTGCGCACTGACAGGGATTCCGCGCCGCTCGAGCGTGTAGAACCCGAGCGGGGTGAGGGTGTCAGGGATGGTGTCCGTCAGGGTCGTCTTGAGGCCCTCGATGGCCCAGTAGGCGACGATGCTGGTGATCGCGAAGACGCCCTCTGAGATCGCAAAGGTGACGCCCCACTCGGTGCGATCCTGAACGAACTGGCCTGCTCCGAACGGAAGGAAGTTCATCCACATGGGTCGGCGCTCGATGGTGACGACGCGGCGGGTGGCACGCTCCTGGTCCTGCTTCTTGCGCTCCTCGGCAGCCCGGCGTTCCTGCTCCGCGCGGACCTGCATGAGCTGCCGCACCAGGCCCAGCTCGTCGGCGTTCTCTTTGCGGACGGCCTCGAACAACCTGATCGCCGGCGGCGGCGCAATGAAGGGGTCGAGCACGTAGTCGGGGTTCAGGCGCAACAACGACACGAAGCTCTCTTTCGCGCCCGCCGTGTCACCAAGGTTGAACGCCGAGAGCCCTGCCATGCGGTGCAGCTCGATGCGCTGGGGGTCGGTGAAGTTGGTGACCGACAGCGCCTTTCGCACGAGCGTCACCGTCTCGCTGTACTTGCCGGCGTCGAAGACGGCCTTCACCAGCTCGACTTCGCGGTCGGGCGAACTCTGCCCAAGGGCCGCCGTCGCGATGAGGCTCGCGAGCGCGACCCCCCTCACGGCTGCCTCCGGATGACCAGGAGCTTGCCTGGCTGAACGCGCGCGACCTCTTGCGCCAGGGTCACGCCCTGGTGGGTGACCGAGTACCGCACCTCATGGGCCATCTGTCGGCGGCCCTCTTGCGGCGTCGTGATTCGGAAGGGTGATGACAGCGTCTCGCTCGCTGCGCGGGTCTCGGCGCCGACCTGCACCGTCGCATCGCCCGGGAATCCTTCGAAGCTCAACAGTGATGGCTTGAGGGGCGCTGCGAAGTTGATTGGTTCCCGGCCGGCCGAGATCTTCTCCACCCGGCTCGCGCCGGCGCTCTCGCACTCGTCGCAGGTCACCGTCAGCCGGTGGTCGCCCGGTGACAACTTGAGCCGATGCATCTGGAGCGGGTCGGCCGACCGTGGCTGATCATCGACTGCCAGAAAGCCGAAGGGCCTGACGATCACCTCGACGTCGACGAGCCCGGACACGGGGTCGGGGTCGGGCTTCTTCTCGGGCGTCACCTTCACGAGCGTGGGTCCGCCATTCTTCACTGCCGGGCGGACGATCGCGACGGCTACGCCCGCGTCGACGGGCTCTGGCACTCCAGCGTCGACTTCGAGGATGGGCACCTCGGCCGTCGGCGCTGGCGCCCACGTCACGCTGGCGAGGACGACCTCTTCGGGACCGAAGGACAGTTGCAGCGTCGGCTCCGGGGCTCGCGTCGCGACCTGCACGCCCTTGAGCGCGGCCATGCCGATCACGAACGCCGAGCCGCCCGCCGTCGCCAGGCGCACCAGGCGCTTCGTGCGTTGCTCCCGCAGCTTGCGGGCCTTCATGGTGTCGAGCAGCTGGGTCGCGCGCTCGTTGGTGGGATCGTGCGCGAGCACCTGGTTCAACGCCGACAGCGCCCGCGCCGACTTCTTCTCGCCGATCAACCGCTGCGCGCGCTCGAGCAGGGTTCCGGTGACGCGCCGCTCGACCTCTTTCCGGTAGCCCCTGGGGTCCAGGAAGAACTTCGGCAGTTCCTCGTGCGGGCGGCTCAGGCCGAGCTCGGTCAGATACCCCAGGAGCGCATCGCGGAGCTTCCCGGCGTTCGGGTAGCGGTTTCCCGGCGCGCGCTGCAGGCAATTGCCGATGATCTCGGTCAGCTCGTCGGAGCAGGTCGGCACCGTCTGCCGCGGGTCCTCGTAGACGCAGTCGAGAATGCGCTTGAGGGTGGCGGTGGTGTTCGGCGCGGTGAAGGGCAGCTTCCCGGTGACGAACAGGTACAGCATCGTCCCGAGGGAGAACACGTCGGCTTCGGCGCCGGACTCTTCGCCTTCGATGATCTCGGGCGCCATGTGCGCGGGGCTGCCGACCAGCGCGCCCGTCATCGTCATCTTCTCGTCGCGGTCGAGGATCTTCGCGATGCCAAAGTCAGTGAGCTTGATGACGCCGTCGTCGCGCACCATCACGTTCTCGGGTTTCAGATCGCGGTGCAGCACGCCCGACTCGTGCGCGTGCGCGAGCGCTCCAGCGATCTCGTGCATCACCATGGCGGCGATCTCGGGCGGCGACAGCGGGTCGCTCGAGATGAACTCCCGCAACGTCTTCCCGCGAATGTACTCCGTGACGATGAACGCCTCGGACGAGTCCGCGCCCGAGAAGTCGTACACCTCGAGGATGTTCTGGTGATGGAGCCGGGCGACGGCGCGCGCTTCCCGGTCCAGGCGCTTGCGGCTCTCGGGTTTCCCAGCGAGGTGCGGGTGCAGCACCTTGACCGCCACTTCGCGATCGAGCGCGGTGTCGAGCCCCTTGTAGACGACGCTCATGCCGCCCTGGCCCAGTTGCTCCAGGATGCGGTAGCGGCCGATCTGGCGCCCGACGAGTGACACGGTCGTTTTAGTCTCCGAAGCTGATGCCCATGGCGCGGGCCATGCGTACCTTGTCGCCGGCGATCTCGACGTGGCGTTCCTTGCGGGACTCGGCCAGCGAGGTGAACTGCAGCTTGCCGTCGCGAAGGCAGACCATGTGATCCCACCGTCCGTCACGCACCAGGTCGAGCACCATCGCCCCGTACATCGTCGCGAGCACGCGGTCGGCCGAGCTCGGCGTCCCTCCTCGCTGCAGATGGCCCAGCACCGTCACGCGGATTTCGGCGTCGATCTGCGGCGCGAGCAGATCGGCGAGCACCTTGCCCGACCCCCCGAGGCGCACCACGCCACGCCCGGGAATCTCATCCGCGCCCTGGGCCACCGCGACCGAGCCGCCCGCCGGGTGCGCGCCTTCCGAGATGGCGATGATCGAGAACTTCGAGCCGCGCGCCGTCCGGTCCTTCAACTTCCGAACGATCGACTCGGCGCGGTAGGGAAACTCGGGAATCAGGATGACGTCGGCGCCGCCCGCGATGCCACCCTCGAGCGTGAGGAAGCCGGCGTTGCGGCCCATGATCTCGATGATCATCACGCGCTGGTGCGCCTCCGCGGTGCTGTGCAGGCGATCGATCGCCTCGGTGATGATGCCCGCCGCAGTGTCGAAGCCGAACGTCTGATCGGTGCCTGAGAGATCGTTGTCGATGGTCTTCGGGCAACCGACCACGTTGAGGCCCTTCTCGGCGAGCTGGTGCCCGATCGAGAGCGTGCCGTCTCCACCCACCACCACGAGCCCTTCGAGGCCGAGCTCGCGATAGCGCTTCACCGCGATGTCAGATCGATCGACCTCCTTGATCTTTCCGTCGATGCGCTCCGGGTACTTGAACGGGTTGGCCTTGTTCGACGTGCCGAGGATCGTCCCGCCCTTCGGCAGAATGCCTCGCACCGAATCGAGCGTGAGCGTGTCGGTCAGGCGTGGCTCCATCAGCCCTTCGTAGCCATTGAGGATGCCGACGAACTCGTGCCCGAACTCCAGCACGCCACGACGCACGAGCGCTCTCAGCACGGCGTTCAAGCCCGGGCAGTCGCCACCACCAGTCAGCACACCAAGTCGCACTCCACCCTCCGCCTCAAAAGGACGCCACAAACGTCGCGTGAAGGTGAAATCCTATGGCGCGATCGTCACGATCCGCCAGCAGGTTGTGACAAGCGCGTCAGGGGTGGGTGACACCCGCGGCATTGTCCGTGAAACGGCTCAGGTTCGGCGGCGAGCGCCGATGCGGCTCAAGATGTCGCCGAGCATGGCCTCACGGCGGTGGGCCGTTGCCGAAGAGCTGCGGCTCGAGGAGGCACGCGCGAGATCGAACAGCTCGTTCATTCGCTCCTTCACCAGCTCGTTGTCAGGGCGCTCGGTGAGGATGCGGCGATACGCGGCGATCGCGCCACCGTAGTCACCTGCCGCGGCCAGGCGCTCGGCTTCTTCGGTCGCTGATCGCGGCGCGCCTTCGGGGTCGGAGCGGAAGTTCGCCTTCGCGCTCATGAGCTCTGCTGGCTGCAGGGACCCTTCGAGTTCCTCCACGCGACGGCGAGGCGCGGTGTCATCGGGGAACGCGGCGACGAGTTCTCGAAAGAGGATGAGGGCCTCAGACAGCTCGCCACGTCGCAGACAGCGCTCCGCGCGGGACTCGAGGGCCTGACGATCTCCGGGGGTCATCCGCCCACCAGAAGACATGGCTTCTGCGCTCCGCGCAAGAGAACGACGGCCTGAGCGCTTCGGGGCCGGTTCGTGGGCGGTGGATCGTGGGCTGGAAACGCGCGAGAGGGGGCACCTGTGAGCCCTGGCCTGACCCTCGCCCTGCTGGCCGCGACCGAGCTGCTGGGCCCTCCGATCAAGCAAGACGGGCTCACGATCCGCCCGCCGAAGGCTTTTCACCTCGCGCGGATGGACTTGTTCCACGGCACGCACGTGATCGGCGCGGCCTCGAAGGACAACACGCCGCGCTACCTCAGCGCAGCGCTGATGGACGGCGACGGTGAAGACGCCGCGAGCATGTTGGTCTCGGTGATCGAAGACCCCCTCCGGCTCGGCCCCAACGCGCGAGACGACGCGGCGACCACCGTCACGAAGCACCTTCGGGACGAGCTGGGCCTCGAGTTCACCCTGGAGCGCGCTGACGTCATCTCGGGATCCGCTGCACGCGTCGAGGTGCGCGGCTCGATTCGGCAGGGCGCGCAGCTGCGCAAACTGCTGGTGGCCCTCTTCGCAGGAGACGCGCGGCGCTCTGTCGTGGTGTTCAGTGTGCCGTCGGGCCGATGGGACGCGCTGGTCCCCGGCCTGGACGAGTCGCTCGACACGATGCGCGTCGATCAGGGCCCGGGGCCGTCACGCTCGATCGCGCTCGCCTTCGCGGTGCTGGTTGGCGCGGCGCTCCTGGCGTCGGTCGGGCTCTGGCGTCGACGCTCAGCCCGACGATCGAACGAGCTCAGTTCTCGACCGTGAACGTCGCCGAGCCGAGCTCCTTGTTCGCTTCACCCTGAAGCACCTTCACCGTCCACGTGCCGGCCTTCTTTGGAGTGTGGGCCAGCCAGGTGCGGGCGCGCGCGAGCCCCTTGATCTTGAAGTCCTTGGTCTCACGAACCTCGCTGCCGTACAGCCACTGGACCTTCAGGTCCTCGTACTCGCCACCTTTGGGCACGAAGAACTGCAGCCAGGCGTTGATCATCGTGTCCTTCTTCAGCGGTCCGGCAAGCGGCTCGATGCAGGTGTAGATGGTCTCGCTGCCCTTCGCCTGATCGACCTTCGAGCACATGATCACGTCGAGCAGCGCAGGGCCGCGATCCTTGCCGTTGTCCTGGTAGTCCATCACGCGCTTGATCTCGTCGGCCGTCGGAGGCGGCGCAGCGGGCTTGGCCGGCGCTGCGGGATCCTGAGCAAACGTGAGTGAGGCAGATACCAGCACGGCAGGCATCATCATCCGTCGAAACGAGTTCATGAATCCCCCATCGGCATGAATTGCCGGGCGCGAGTGTGCCCCGGACCGAAGGTCCTGCGCGCGGGAAGAAGATCGGCACTGAACCCGACCGTTGAAGCCCAACCACGGCTCCCCCACAGCCCAGGCTCCACCACGGCTGAGGAGCGCATTCGCAAGCTGGCCCTGAAGGACGAGCCGGGCACGATCGTGCGCGCTCCGTGCACCCGCACTCGAGTAAGGGCTCGCGCTCGTTGGCTTTCGTGGGGCCTCGATGCTACTGGCTGCGCGGCATGCCGTCCGAGAACGCCCACATCCGAAACTTCTGCATCATCGCTCACATCGATCACGGCAAGTCGACGCTGGCAGACCGCCTCCTCGAGAAGACCGGCACGGTCTCGAAGCGCGAGTCGCAGGCCCAGTTCCTCGACAACATGGACATCGAGCGTGAGCGCGGCATCACGATCAAGGCCCAGTCCATTCGCATGAAGTACACGGCCAAGGACGGCCAGAACTACATCCTCAACCTCATCGACACGCCGGGCCACGTCGACTTCGCGTACGAGGTCAGCCGTTCGCTCGCCGCCTGCGAGGGCGCGCTGCTCGTCGTCGATGCGACCCAGGGAGTCGAAGCGCAGACGCTCGCGAACGTCTACATGGCGCTCGAGCACGACCTCACGATCATTCCGGTCATCAACAAGATCGATCTCCCGTCGGCCGACGTCGACCGCACCAAGCACGAGATCGAAGACGTGATCGGCCTCGACGCCTCGGTCGCGGTGCCGGTCTCGGCGAAAGAAGGCCTCAACATCGAGGAGCTGCTCGAGACCATCGTGAAGGTCGTGCCGCCTCCGAAGGGCGGTCAGGACGCGCCGCTCAAGGCCCTGGTCTTCGATAGCTGGTACGACAATTATCGCGGCGTGGTGATGCTGACGCGCGTGCTCGAGGGCGCCGTTCAGATCGGCCAGAAGATCCGCTTGTGGTCGAACCAGAAGATGTTCGAGGTGCAGGAACTCGGCGTGATCGCGCCGTTCGCCACCCCGGTGAAGCGGCTGATGGCGGGTGAGGTTGGCATCCTCGTCGCCAACGTGAAGGAGCTCGCGGACGCGAAGGTCGGCGACACCATCACCGACGACGCGCGGCCCACGGACTCGCCGTTCCCCGGGTTCAAAGAGGTCAAGCCGATGGTGTTCTCGGGAGTCTTCCCGGTCGACGCCGCGGACTACGAAAACCTGCGCGACGCGCTCATCAAGCTCCGGCTCAACGACTCGGCCTTCACCTACGAGCCTGAGAGTTCGACGGCGCTCGGGTTCGGCTACCGGTGTGGCTACCTCGGGCTGCTCCACATGGAGATCGTGCAGGAGCGCCTCGAGCGCGAGTACAACCTGAACCTGATCTCGACGGCGCCCAGCGTCGTCTACAAGGTCTTCACCCACGGCGGCGCCGCGCCATTCCTCTGCGACAACCCGGCCAAGCTGCCGCCCGTGCAGCAGATCGAGCACCTCGAAGAGCCGATGCTGACGTGTCACATCCACGTGCCCAACGAGCACCTCGGCGCGATCCTCAAGCTGTGTCAGGAGCGCCGCGGCATTCAGAAGGCCATCGACTACATCGGGACTTCCGGCACGCGGGTGCGCGTGACGTACGCGATGCCGCTCGCCGAGGTCGTCTTCGACTTCTTCGACAAGATGAAGAGCGTCAGCCGTGGCTACGCCTCGCTCGACTACGAGCTCGCCGGCTACCAGACCAGCGAGCTGGTGAAGCTCGACATCCTTATCAACGGAGAGATCGTCGACGCGCTCTCGATCATCGTGCACCGCGAGCGCGCGTACTACCGCGGCCGTGAGGTCTGCGAGAAGCTGAAGGAAGTGATCCCCCGCCAGATGTTCGAGGTCGCGATTCAGGCGGCCATCGGCAGCAAGGTGATCTCGCGCGAGACGGTCTCGGCCATTCGAAAGAACGTGCTCGCGAAATGCTACGGCGGCGACATCTCACGCAAGCGCAAGCTCCTCGAGAAGCAGAAGGAGGGGAAGAAGCGCATGAAGCAGGTCGGATCCGTCGAGCTTCCCCAGGAGGCGTTCCTCGCGGTGTTGAAGTCGGAGAACTGACGTGGCCGCTGCGCAGAAGGCTCCTGAGTCGAAGTCCCTGGGACAGGCCGCGATGGCCAGCCTCTCCGAAGCCGAGCAGAAGGCGCTGTCGAAGCTGCGGTGGATCGAGCGGCTCAAGTCGCTGTGGGCGCCGGTCACCGTGCTGGCGCTCGGATTCCTCGTCTATCTCGCCATCGTCGAGACCAGCGTCTGCACGTACCTCTGGCTGCAGCCGGTGATGAAGGGGTTCGGCTTCCTCTGCGTGCTCTGGTGGGCGGCGCTCGTGGGCCTGCGCTACCTCTGGCGCTCGTGGGAAGACCGGCGCCTGGCCCGACACGAGGCCGAGGAGCTGCTGTCGGAGGTCGAAGGCACCGCGAACAAGCACCGGGCGGCGCTGAAAGAGAACGTCTGGGACGAGCTCGTCGATCGCGCGACCACCGTCGCGAAGGATCTGCCGGCCGCCAGCACCGAGGCGCTCAAGGCGTCGACGAGGAAGCTCTCAGACGCGCACGACAAACACCTCGCGAAGCTCAAGCAGTCGGGCTGGTTCGAGACCGGGTCGGGGCTCGTCAAGGCGCTCGCGATCGCGTTGCTGGTGCGCACCGTCTTTCTCGAGCCGTTCAAGATCCCCTCGGGCTCGATGCTTCCGACGCTCGAGATCGGCGATCAGGTCTTCGTGAACAAGTTCATCTACGGCGTGCGGCTGCCGTTCACCAACCTGGTGCCGTTCACGCTCGTGCGCGCTCCGAAGAGGGGCGACGTCATCGTCTTCAACAACCCCGTCTCTCCGGACAAGGACTACATCAAGCGCATCGTCGCCGTCGGAGGCGACACGCTCGGCTTCAGCGGCCGTGAGATTCGGGTCAACGGACAGGTCGTCGCCGCCACGCTCGAAGCGCCGAACCACACGGTCTGGGATCAGCGGTACCAGATGAGCTCGCCGCGCCTGTGGACGACCGATGATTGGTATCTGTCGGAGTCGACCCTGCTCAAGGAGAAGCTCGACGGGGTGACACACTGGATCTTGAACGACCCCAGCCGGCCGCGCGATCGCGACGGTGACGTGAAGGTGCCCGAGGGCTCGGTCTTCGTGATGGGCGACAACCGCGACAACTCCGAGGACAGCCGGTTCGGCCTGGGTGGCGGCTCGGGGAACTGGGAGTTCGTTCCGCACGGCCACATCAAGGGCAAAGCCACCGTCATCTGGCTGGCGCTCGGTCGCGGCGGCCTGCTCAGCGGAGTCTTCGGCGGCACCGGGTTCCGCACCGACCGGCTCTTCCTGCCGATGGAACTGTGCGGGGCCGAGGTTGCGCCTCCCACGCCGAAGTGAGCTGTTGACGGGGCTGCGCAGCGCCCGCTACAGCTTGACGTGATGCGTACTTTCCTCGGCTATCTGATCGCGCTCGCGGTACTTGGGGCACTGTACGCGGTCGTGATGTTCGGCCCACTGTGGATCGACCACCTGGCGGCGAAGGACCTGGTCAACAGTACGTTCAACCAGTTCCGCGATCTGGGGCCCGAGCGGTTCAAGGGCGAGCTGCTGCAGAGGCTCAACCTCGTCGACTGGGCCACCCACCAGGAGCAGGACGACTTCGGCGCGGTGAAAGAGGTCCAGGGCCTCGGCCTGACCGACGAAGACGTCTTCGTGGAGTTCGAGGAGGCTTCCAAGATTCTCTGGGTGAAGGTCAACTACACGCGACGCGTCGTGCTCAAGCCCACCGACAAGGTCCGGGTCTTCAAGTTCTCAATCGAGCGCAAAGCGAAGCCGCCCAACGTCTTTTGAGGTGACACACGTGAAACGAGCGGTGCTGGCGCTGGCAGATGGAACCACCTTCGAGGGGCGTGCGTTCGGCGGGGCCGAGCCGTCATTGGGCGAGGTCGTCTTCAACACCTCGATGACGGGCTACCAGGAGATCCTCACCGACCCCTCGTACGTCGGGCAGATCGTCACCATGGCCGCCCCACAGATCGGCAACGTGGGCACCAACGCCCTCGATGAGGAGTCGGCCCGCCCACACGCCACCGGGCTCGTCATTCGCGAACTCAGCGAGCCGTCGAACTACCGGTCGGAGCAACCGCTTCCAGCGTGGCTTTCGCGCTGGAAGGTCGGCGGCATCGAAGGGCTCGACACGCGGCGCCTCGTTCGACACCTGCGCACCAACGGCTCCCAGAACGGCATCATCAGCACCGAAGACGTCTCGGCGAAGGCGCTCATCGATCGCGCCCGCCAGATCCCCTCGATGGAGGGCCTCGATCTCGCGACCGGGGTGTCGACCCGTGAGCCCTACCAGTGGACGAAGCCGACGCCGGCTGTCTTCGGGCCTCAGCCGGCGACGCCCGCGGCGCGCTTCCACGTGGTCGCCATCGACTACGGCTTGAAGAAGGCGATGCTGCAGTTCCTCGTCGACGAAGGCTGCCGCGTCACGGTCGTCCCTGCCGGAATGAGCGCCGAGAAGGTGCTCGCGCTCGCACCCGACGGCATCTTCCTCACCAACGGGCCCGGAGATCCCGCCGCGGTGAGCGGCGCAGATCGCACGGTGGCGGCGCTGATCGGAAGGAAGCCGCTGTTCGGCATTTGTCTGGGCCATCAGATCCTCGCGCGCGCGCTCGGTGCGAAGACGTACAAGATGAAGTTCGGTCACCGCGGCGCCAACCAGCCCGTGCATGATCTCTCGACCGGCCGGGTCGAGATCACCTCGCAGAACCATGGCTTCGCGGTCGACGCGAAGAGCCTGCCCGCTTCGGCGCGCGTCACCCACGTCAACTTGAACGATCAGACGGTGGAAGGGCTGGCGGTCCCCGACGCGCGCTGCTTCAGCGTGCAGCACCACCCCGAGGCCTCTCCTGGCCCGCACGACGCACGGCCGCTCTTCAAGCGGTTCGTCGAGTTGATGGCTGGCGCGCCGCTGCCGGCATGATCGCTCCCCCGTCGCTCATCACGACCTTCGACGCCCTCGTGCAGTGGGCGATGACACCCGAACACCAGGCAGACGTGGTCGCCGCCCGGGCCGAGTACTCCCAACTGGCGGGCGACGTCTTCGAAGAGGACCGGCAGCTCGAGATCAGGCTCGCCGGCTTTCTCGAGTACTACCTGTGCGATCGCATGGCGCCCTGGGCAGAGCAGACGCCGGCGCGGGCCCGGTACCTCGAGGCGCTCCAGCACGAGTCGCCTGAACGAGCCTCTGCGTGGCGAGCCTTCACCGAGACGTGGCACGGCCTCTTTCAAGTCAAGGCGCTGTCACAGGGCGTGGTGCGGGTGGTGGCGTTGAGCGCGCGGAGCGAAGTCGAAGTGTCAGAGCGTCGCGCGATGCACGGGCTGTCGGTCGGCGACGTCCTCGAGGCCCGGCTGGTGCCGTTCGGCGGGGCGTTGGCCTTCTCGCACGCGTGGGTGTGGCACCCGCACGAAGCCGCGCCGCTGATCGTCGCAGAGTCCGAGCGTCGGCGCCTCGGTGGGCTCCCCGAGCGAGCGCTCGTCTTCGACTGCGCGCGGCGGTCGCTGAAGGCAGACCGCTACCGGCAGATCGCCATCGAGCGCATCTACGACTTCTCCACGAAGTGAATCACCGAAGCTCGAGCAGCTCGAGGAAGTCGCGCAGGCGCTCCAGCTCTTCGTCTGCGAGCGAGACGAACTCGATCCCGTAGCCCTGCGCCGCGATGGTGAGGTGCTCGACGCGCGGGTTCCTCAACTCTCGTCGGCTCAAGCCCTGGCGGGTGACCCGAAAATGCCCGGTCCACGGCTCGCCACCAGGGAGGGCCAGCGTCATCGAGCCCTCGTCACCAACCTGTTGGTCTTCGAGGCCGGCGGACTCCTCGAGGAAGGCGCCGGTCTCCGACAGCTCGAGCACGCGGGCCTTCACTCGAGTTCCTGCGGCGTCGATGCGGACGTGCAACTCGCACCGGTAGCGCACGGGTCGTGGCTGCGTCGGCATCACCAGAGGTTGCACTGCGGGCGCATGAAAGCCAATGTGGGAAACCGGCGCCAACCGAGGCATCGCTTGACGATCATCAATGAAGATCTCTACCATTCGGACGAGACCGGGCGTGATGGGGGAACGATTGAGCCAGATCGAGTCGTTCTTGGAGGCGTCTGCCGTGTTCGAGAATCGCAAGACCCTGCGTGTAACATCTCGGCTTCGCTGTTGGTGCGAAGGCGAGAACATCACCGTCTACGCACGAATTGGAAACCTCTCGGAAGGCGGTCTGTTCGTGCGCACCAGCACGCCTCTGAGCGAGGGGAGCCGCGCGCTCCTGCGGTTTGGCAGCGCCAGCCCCGTGGAAGCGCAGGCTCGCGTCGTGTGGGCGCGCCTCGAGGGGCAGGGTGGGCCACCGGGCATGGGACTCGTCTTCGAAGGGGTCGATGCCGATCGTCTGGAGACCATTCGTCGGCTGATTGAGGCTGAAGGGGCCCCGCTCGTACGTTCCCCCGCCACCCCTTCGTCGGCTTGACGTGGACGTGTCGTTCCCTGTCCTCCTGTGACAAAGGCCCCCCGTGCGCATCGCGATCATCTCCGACATCCACAGCAACATCGAAGCGCTCACCGAGGTCTTCCGCGTCATCGACGCCAGCCGCGTCGATCGCATCGTCTCGCTCGGCGACATCGTCGGCTACGGCGCCTCGCCGAACCCGTGCTGCGAGTTGGTGCGGCAGAACGCTGAGGTGACGCTGCTGGGCAACCACGACGCCGCGGTCGCCGGCCGCATGGACTACTCGTTCTATTACGACGCCGCCCGCCACGCGCTCGATTGGTCCGCGAACGTGATCAGCGAAGAGAACCTGGCGTGGTTGCGCAGTCTGCCGTTCACGTACCGCATCGGAGAGGTCGGCTTCTGTCACGGCTCGCCCATCGAGCCTCGCGCCTACGAGTACGTCTTCGCGCTCGAGCAGGCTCGCGAGCTCACGCCGTTCGCCACCGACCTGCCCGAGGTGACGTTCATCGGGCACAGCCACCTCTGCAAGGCCTTCGCGCTCGGCTCGGGCGAGGTGAATGACGTCGTCGCCCAGAAGTTCGGCATTCGAAAGGGCTACAAGTACATCATCTCGGTGGGCAGCGTCGGTCAGCCGCGCGACTACGACAACCGGGCCTGCTTCGTGATCTACGACACCGAGGCCCGCACGGTGGAATACCTGCGCGTCGAGTACGACATCGATGGCTCGGCCCAGAAGATCTTCGACGCCGACCTGGCGTTGAACTTCGGCAAGCGGCTGTTCCTCGGCGTCTGACGCCCGACCAGAAAACTTGCACGGGACGGCGAAAGGACGGGAAGTCAGCCCCATGCACACTCTCTTTCCGACGCCAGCGGCGCGGAGTCTCGTCGCGGTGCTCCTCGTCGGCCTGGCTTTGCTCTCGAGCGGCTGTGGGAAGAAGAGCTCGAAGGAGTTCTTCGAGGCGCAGCGCCGCTACGAGTCTCTCGTCACGCAGGAAGGCGAAGACGCGTACCTGACGGTCGAGATGACGACGATCTCGGACGCGTTGGCCGCGGTGCCGCCCCGGGCGCTCGAGTACGAGCGTGCGCAGGCCCTGGTCGCGAAGATCGCCAGCGAGCGCGGGCGCCTCGAACAGGAACGCGCAGCCGCGGCGCGGGTGCCCACCAACGACGGCCCCGAGTTGATGCCGAGCATGCCGCCCTCCCTCCTTCCGAGAGACGTTCCAGGCGCACAGGTCCAGGAAGCGAACGGCGGTGACGACTTCCCGACGGGTGGCATGCTCGAGGCGCTCTTCAAGGAGAAGTACGGCTCGTGCGTGACCGGGCCAGAGCAGACCCCCATCGACGGACAGGGGCAGGTGCCGGCGTACAAGGTCCAGGAGAGCTCTGCCTGCATGAAGAAGCTCGGCGTCGGCGGGCCGACCCGATTCTTCTTCGTCAAGGGCGCTCTGGCGGGGCGGGTCGGCACTTCCGTCACCCGCACGACAACCATCCTCGACGGTGGCGGGCCAACCCTCGTCCCCGGTTCTTCGCAGCCCTACCTGAGCGTGCCCGGAGCGCCCCTGCCGGGTGCCGTTGCGCCTCCGCAGCCCCCCGGGGCGCTGACGCCGGCTGGAACGGGCACTGGTCTCGAGCCGACGAAAGAATCGGGCGGGCTTTCGCCTCGAACCGAATAGCCAGCGCCGCGGTTTGCGAGCCTGATTGAGGGAATCGCCGCGAGGCGCTACACGCGCGCGGCGATGAATGACTCGACGTTCATGACCATGATGCGCCTGCTGCCGAAGTCGGCGCTCTCGACGGCGGTCGGCCTGGCGACGCGCGCGCCGGTTCCAGCGGCACTCCACCAGGCGGCCGTGCGCTGGTTCGCGAAGCAGTACAGGGTGAACCTCGACGAAGCCGAGGGCCCCATCGAGCAGTACCCGACCTTCGGGCAGTTCTTCACCCGCCGCCTCAAGCCAGGTCTGCGCCCGATGGATGAAGCGGCAGAGGCGATCGTGAGCCCGTGCGACGGGGCCATCTCGCAGATCGGGACCATCGAGACCGGGCGATGCCTGCAAGCCAAGGGCATCTCGTTTCCGATCGACAAGCTGCTCGGCGATGCGCGGCGGGCGCTCGACTTCGAGGGCGGCAGCTTCGCGACGATCTACCTGTCTCCTCGGGACTACCACCGCTTCCACTCGCCGGTGGAAGGGCGCGTCACGGGTTACTCGTACCTTCCGGGAGCATTCTGGCCGGTGAACCAGGCCTCGGTGCGCTCCGTCGACGCGCTCTTCGCCATCAACGAGCGGTTGGTGACGTGGCTCGACTCGTCGATGGGCAGCGTCGCCTACGTCGCGGTCGGCGCCACCTGCGTCTCACGCATTCACGCCGCCTATGACTCGATCGTCACGCACACCGGCCACGGCCAGAAGGTGCAGAGCTACGAGCGCCCGATTCCCATGCCGAAGGGCGGAGAGATCGGCATGTTCGAGATGGGCTCGACCGTCATCCTGTTGTTCCAGAGGGGCAAGCTGACGTGGGACGCGTCATTGGCTCCCGACGTGCCTGTTCGTCTCGGTCAGCGCATCGCCACTCGCACGTGAGTGCACCATGAGGAGCTTTCGTTCATGAGTCAGAAGCTGGTCGCCGTGAAGGGCATGAACGATCTGATGTCGCCCCAGATCGAGATCTGGCAGTTTGTCGAGCGCACCGCGCGCGAGATGTTCGGCACGTGGGGGTACTCCGAGATCCGCACGCCGATCGTCGAAGACACCGCGCTCTTCGTGCGCAGCGTCGGTGAGGTGACCGACATCGTCTCGAAGGAGATGTACACCTTCGAAGACAAGGGAGGCCGGAGCATCACCATGCGGCCCGAGAACACGGCGCCCGCCGTTCGCGCGTACATCGAGCACGGCCTGGGCCAGCAGCCGGTGACGCGCTGGTACTACCTGGGGCCGATGTTCCGGTACGAGCGCATGAAGACCGGGCGCTACCGTCAGTTCTACCAGCTCGGCGCCGAAGCCTACGGACCGGCCGACGCCTCGCAAGACGTCGAGAACATCGCGCTGGCCTGGCACTTCCTCAAGGCAATCGGCATTCAGCACGTCACGCTGCACCTCAACTCGCTGGGAGACGCACCCGATCGCCCGAAGTACCTCGAGGCGCTCAAGGCGTACTTCGCCCCGCACGTGGCGACGTTCAGCGACGCCGCGAAAGAGACCTTCGAGCGCAACACCATGCGGCTGCTCGACACCAAGGAAGAGGCCCTGCGGTCGCTCGTCGCTGGAGCGCCCGTCATCGGCGACTTCCTCGGTGACGCGGCGAGGGCGCACTTCGACGAGGTGAAGGCGCTGCTGACGAAGCTCGAGATTCCGTTCGTGATCGATCGAACGCTCGTGCGCGGGCTCGACTACTACACGCGCACCACCTTCGAGTTCATCTACGAGCCTCCCGCCGGCGACAACACGCTCGGCACGGCAGGGACCGTCTGCGGGGGAGGGCGCTACGACAACCTCGTGCACGAGCTCGGCGGTCCCGAGAAGCCTGCGGTGGGCTTCGCGATGGGCCTCGATCGGCTGGTGCTGCTCCTCGAGAGCATCGGCAAGCAGCCGGAGCGCCGGCCGCTGCTCTTCATCGCCACCATGGACGGCGAGCTGAAGGCGCACGCGGTGAAGCTGATCACCGAGCTGCGCGTGAAGGGCCTGGCGGTCGACTTCGACCCGCGCGGCGGGAAGATCAAACGGCAGGTGGAGCGCGCCTCGACGGTGAAGGCCCGCCACTTCGTCGTCTACGGCCAGTCGGAGCACGAGGCCCGGGCGTTCAAGATCAAGAACATGGACCTGCCCGACGGCGATCCCAACAAAGAGGCCACGGTTCCTCTCGACGGGCTGGCCGAGTGGCTCTTGAATGCGGCGCGAGTCGCTCCTGTCACGACCTCGCCCGGCAGCTGACTCAAAGGACGCATGCACTCACTTCGCTCCGCCGTCGTCGTTGCAGCGCTCAGCCTCGCCTCCACGGCGTTCGCCCAGGAGGACCTCGCCAACGTCGACAAGCCGGCGCCGACCTTCCGCCTGCCCGTCTACAACGCGGCCGCGATGGGCGAGCCGAACGCGGGGATGATCGGCATCGAGCGATACACGGGCCCGGACGCGCAGGACAAGAAGACGAAGCTGGTGGTGGTGTCGTTCATGGCCAGCTTCTGCGCGCCCTGTCAGAAAGAGATGCCGTACCTTCAGGCGCTCCACGAGAAGTACAAGGATCAGGGCCTGCGCGTGATGATGATCGCGATCGATCGCGAAGAAGACGGTCAGAAGAAGGTCGCCGAGCTGATCGCCACCAACAAGGTCACGTTCCCGGTGCTGAAGGACCGCTTCAACATCGTCGCCCGTCGCTGGCTGGGCAACCAGAGCCCGCTCCCGTCGCTCTTCATGCTCCGCTCCGACGGCACGGTGAAGACGGTGCACCGCGGCTACACCGAAGACGCCAGTGCGCTCCTCGAGAAGGAAGTCACGGCTGCGCTGACGGGCAAGTGACGTCGCCCGAGCTGTTGGTCATCGCCGGGCCAACCGCGTCGGGGAAGACCCGCGTCGCGATCGAGCTGGCCGAGCGCATCGGCGCCGAGATCGTCAACGCCGACTCGCAACAGGTCTACCGGCACTTCGATATCGGCACCGCGAAGCCGTCGGCGTCGGAGCTGGCGCGCGTGCGGCACCACGTCCTCTCTTGTGTCGAGCCGACAGAGGCCTTTCACGCGGCCCGGTTTCAGCAACTCGCCGACGCCGCGATCGCCGACATCCACGGGCGTAGGAAACGGGTCGTCGTCGTCGGGGGAACCGGGCTCTACATCCGCGTGCTGCTCCACGGCGTGGTGGCCGCGCCGGGGACTGATGGTGCCTTGAGGACCGAGCTCGAGACGTCCTCTGACGCCGAGCTCCACGCGCGCCTCGCGGCGGTCGATGCAGTGACTGCGCAGCGCCTTCCGGTTCCCGATCGGGTGCGGGTGATCCGCGCGCTCGAGATCCACGCGCTGACCGGCGAGGCGGCCTCAGCCCACCGGGAGCGGCACGCGTTTCAGGCTGACCGCTACGCCTTCAAGCTCTTCGTCCTCAACCCGGCGCGAGAGGCCGTCTACGCGGCGATCAACGCCCGGGCGCGCGCGATGTTCGATGCTGGTCTGCTCGACGAGGTCCGCGCTCTGGTGGCGCAGGGCTACCGCGACGCCGCGCCGATGCGGGCCGTTGGTTACGTGCAGGCGCTGGCCTGCCTCGACGGAGCCATGACGAAGGAGCAGGCGATCGACGACGTCGCGCAGAAGACGCGGCACTACGCGAAGCGCCAGTGCACGTGGTTCAAGAAGGAAGCGGGAGCGGTCTACGTCACGCCGCCCGTCGACCTCGCGGCGCTCGTCGGCACCGGATGACGCGGCCACGAGCGACGCCTGAAGCCGTGGCGTACCCGTCAGCGAGCTGCGACCGGTTTCCTCCCGTTCCGCAGCGCCCTCCGCGATCCCGCAGCGGCCGCTGAACTCGACGGCTCGCGGCTCGCTCAGCGACTTCTGCCTCAATCAGCTCTGGGATCGGGCAGCGCCGTGTTCGACACGTCGCGGAATGAGCCTCCGCGTGCGGGCCGTCCTCAGCGGCGCATGAAGCGGCCGCGTCGCCCACCACCGACGAACTGGGGCTGCTGCATCGGAGGCGTCTCGAGCCCGAACTGCCACCACGCCGGCTCCCACGCCTTCATTTTCAGCTTCTTGTCGTTCTGCAGGGCGCTCAACGCGGTCTTCAGCTTCTCGTCGCTGGGGTTCTCGGCCACGCTGCGAGCCAGCACCTTGAGCGCGCCGTCGACGTCACGATTCGCCTGCAGGCACCACGCGTAGGCGGCCCACACCATGCCGTCCTTCTTGCCGTGCTTCACCGCGTCTTCAAACGACTTGCGCATCGCCTCGAAGTCTTTGCGCTGGAAGTAGATGGCGCCCTGCATGGCGCGCGCGAGGTAGCTGCGCGGCGCCGTCTTCGCGAACGAGGCCATGGCGGCGTCGGTGTTCTTGAAGAGGTGGTGGATCATGCCGATCTGCGCGTGGAGTTCGCTCTCGACGAGGAACTGCTCCTTGCCGTAGGGCAGGGCGGCCTCGATGATCTTGATGACCTTCTCGGCCTTGACCTTCTGCTCCTTGGGGTTCGGCGGCATCGACTCGAACTCCTTCTTCACCTGCTCCATCACCCCCTGCACCTTCAGGAAGGTGCGTCGGGCCAGCACCACGTACAGCCCGAGGAAGACGATGGTGCCGGGCACGATGCCGGCGATGAGGGAGAAGCCCGCCACCTTGACGATGACAGTGACGAGGATTCCAGCCACGAGCGAGTACACCAGGTTCAGCATGCGGCGCCTGTAACCGAAGGAGTGCACCCGCGACAAGGTGCTTCCCCGTCGTCTGGAATCTGGTACTCCTCCGTCGGTCGAGGCAGCGCTGGCCTTCTGTCGAAACTGGTAGACGAAGCGGACTCAAAATCCGCCGCCCTCACGGGCATCCCGGTTCGAGTCCGGGGAAGGCCACTGGTAGTCCTGCACGTGACGGCGAACGACTCGAACGACACCCGCGCGCTGGTTGGTCGGGCCTCCCGGCCAGGAGTGACGGCGGTCGTCGAGGCTCATCTCGAGGTCCTGAAGGGGAAGCCGATTCGGTCGGCAATCTCCGAGACCCTGGCGAAGCACTCGAAGCTGGGCGGCAACGATCGGCGCTTCGTCGCCTTCGCGACGCGCGAGCTCTCCCGGCACCAGCGCCTGCTGGATCTGGCAGCCAAGGCCCGTGGACGCGCGCCCTCGAGCCTCAAGCTGCCCGAGGACCAGGCGATCTTCCGCTACGCGCTGTGGCGCAAGGAGCTCACCGGCGCGAGCGTCGAGGCGGTGATGGCCGAGGTCGGGCTCCCGGGCCCCGTGCGGCCGAGATCGGTGACCGACGCGGTGATCAAGGAAGCGCTCGCGAAAGACGTCGTGCTCGACTTCGGAGACGACCCCATCGATCGCGCGGCGGCGAAGCACTCGTTCCCGAACTGGCTGGCGAAGGCGATCGCCGACCAGGCGCCTGAAGGTGAGCTCGACGCGATCCTCGCTGCGCTGAACCGTGAGCCGTTTCTCACCATGCGCGTGCGCCCCAACGGGACTCGGGAGGCGCTCCTCCCTGAGCTCCTCGCGGCCGGGTACCCCGTGCAGATCTGCCCCGAGCTCCCCGACGCGATTCGGCTCAACGACGAGGGCAGGGCGATCTTCGAGTCACGCTGGATGAAGGAAGGGCGCCTGCTGGTGATGGACCTGGGCAGCCAGCTCCTCGCCGATCTCTGTCACGCCGCTCCCGGCCAGACGGTCGTCGACTACTGCGCGGGCGCGGGCGGCAAGACGATCTTCCTCGCTGACGCCGTCGGACCGAACGGCCGCGTCTACGCGCACGACACCTCCGCGAAGCGCCTGGTCGAGGCGAAGGAACGCACCGCGCAGCTCAAGCTCCGGCACGTCAGCTTCCCGAAGGAGCCCAGGCTCGATCTCGCCGACCTCGCCCTCGTCGACGCGCCCTGCAGCGGTGTGGGTACGCTCGCCCGTGAGCCCGATCAGAAGTGGAAGCTCACGAAGGACAAGGTGCTCGAGTTCCAGAAGAAGCAGCTCGAGATCCTCGACACCGTCGTCGCTGCCCTGAAGAGGGGTGGGGTGATCGTCTACGGCACGTGCAGCCTGCTTCGCGACGAGAACGACGCGGTGGTAGCGCAGTTCCTCGCGAAGCACCCCGAGTGCCGGCTCGAGGGAGAACCGCTCCGGGTGTGGCCGAACCGCATCGACGGCGGCGGCTTCTTCGGTGCCCGCCTCGTGAAGCAGTGATACCGTTCGCGTCTCACCTCTTTGAAGGAGTGACGTGTGCCGCCTCCGCCCTCGAGTAGCGAAGCGACCCTGCAGCAGATCCAGGCCGCGTGGGATGAAGCGCAGGCGCAGCTGAGGGCCTTGCGGGAGCAGGTCGAGCACCTCAACAACATGGCGCTCGCGAAGGTGGCCTCGAACATGCTCGAGCGCGACATGGACCGGGCGTACCGCGATCTCGGCGAGGCGGTGTGGGCCGAGGTCTCGAAGGGCCGGCTCCAGCTCGGCAACAATCTGACCCACGTGCGCAAGTCGCTCGAGGTGGTGACGCAGAAGATCCAGGCACAAAACGCCTCGATCAACGATCTGCTCGCCGAAGGCGCCGATATCGCCAAGCGCCTTCAGGAAAAAATGACTGCCGCGTCGAAGGGTGTAGCGCCGCAATCGAAAAGACGGTAGGACACGCGCCGCTTCGGGCTCCAACCCGAAAAACATCGTGAATATGGGGTCATAGCTCAGCTGGGAGAGCGCCTGAATGGCATTCAGGAGGTCCACGGTTCGATCCCGTGTGGCTCCACAAACGAAGGGCTCCGGTGGAAACGCCGGGGCCCTTCTTCTTTCGGGCGTCGCTCGCTTCGAACCCTGAAAAGACGATGGGCGTCCGCTCCACCTCGAGCGAACGCCCACCGGACTCTTTGAAGCCTTGCCGACTTACTTGCCCGGCGTCGGAGCCGGGGCCTTCGCCTTCACTTCGATCAGCTCGACCTCGAACGAGAGGACGGAGTTCGGAGGAATGGACGGAGGGGCGCCGCGCTCGCCGTACGCGATGTCAGGCGGGCAGATGAGACGGGCCTTGCCGCCCGGCTTCATCATGCCGACGCCTTCGGTCCAGCACTTGATGACGCCGTTGAGCGGGAACTCGGTCGGTTCGTTGCGCTTGTACGACGAGTCGAACTCGGTGCCGTCGAGGAGCGTGCCGCGGTAGTGCACCTTCACGGTGTCTTCCGGCTTCGGCAGGTTGCCCTTGCCGGCCTTCTGCTCGATGTACACCAGACCCGAGGCGGTCTTCTTCGCGCCCTTCTCCTTGGTGAACTTCGCGAGCTCCTTCTCCGCCAGCTCCTTCGCCTTGGCAGCGCGCTCGGCGCCCTTGGCCTGGAGGAACTGATCGACCCTGGGGCCGAACTCCTCGAGCTTGACCGCGAGTTCCTTGCCCGTGGCGGCGTCGGTGATGCCCTTCATGACCTCGTTGAGCTCGGCCTCGGTGAGGTCGGTCGACGCGATCGGCGTGCGCTGCGCGACGAAGGTGCCGAGCACGTAGGCCACCTTGTTCACGTCCTCGGGCGACAGCGGCGGAGGCGGGGGCGGCTTGGGCGGGTCCATCGGGTTCGCGGGCGGAACCGCGACGGTGTTGGCGACGGGCGCCGTGCCACCGGACCCGGTGTCCTTCTTTTCACTGGGGCAGCCGGTCAGCACGAAACCAACGGCCAGGATCGACGACAGGATTCGGGTCTTCACTGCGGACCTCCGGGGAGCGGCATGGCGGGAGCGGCCTTCTTCACCTCGAGCAGCTCGACCTCGAAGGTGAGCGTGGCGTTGGGCGGAATCGACGGGCGGCCACCTTCGCCGTACGCGATCTCAGGCGGGCAGATCAGCTTCGCCTTGCCGCCGACCTTCATCTTCGCGACCCCTTCGGTCCAGCACTTGATGACGCCGTTGAGCGGGAACTCGGCCGGCTGGTTGCGCTTGAACGAGCTGTCGAACTCGGTGCCGTCGATGAGCGTGCCCTTGTAGTGCACCTTCACCGTGTCGGTCGCCGTGGGCTGATCGCCCGCGCCTGCGGTCTGCTCGATGAAGATGAGGCCCGAGGGCAGCTTCTGCGCGCCCTTCTCAGCGGCCATCTTCGTCGCGTACTCGACGCCCTTGACCTTCTCCTTGGCGCCGCGCTCTTCCTGACGCTGCTTGAGGAACTGGCCGACCTTCGCGTCGAACTCCTGCGGGTTGACGGCGAGCGGCTTCTTGAGGGCCGCGTCGAAGAAGCCCTTCTTGAGCTCTGCCAGCTCGGCGTCTGAGAGGTTGGCCATGCCAACCGGGGTGTTCTTCGCGAGGAGAACGCCGAAGGTGTACAGCACCTTGTTCAGCTCTTCTCCGGTGGGAACGGCAGTGGGCTTCGGCGCTTCCGGCGCTTTGCCCGCCTGCGCGAGCGCCAGGCTTGACGCCAGGCACAGCGACAGCACGAGGTTCTTCACTTGGTGGCTCTCCATGAGCAGCGACTGCGTGGAACAACGGGGGGGGGAAGACTCAGGCCTTGAAGATCGTCATCACGTCTTTGAGCAGCTGGAGCGACTCGGCGTGCGGCCGCTGGAACGCGTTGCGCCCCATGATCGAGCCGAAGCCGCCACCGTCGCGGATGCCCTTGATCTCTTCGAGCAGCGCCGGCGTGTCCTTCGCCTCGCCGCCCGAGAAGATGACGATGCGCTTGCCGTTGAAGGCGCTCTGCACGACGTGGCGAACGCGGTCGGCCATCGTCCTGGTGGGAATCGAGTACTTCTCGAACACCTTCTTCGCTTCGGCCTGCTCGACGAAGTCCTTCGGCGGCTTGACCTTGATGACGTGTGCACCGAGCTGCGCCGAGATCTGCGCTGCGTAGGCGATGACGTCGGTCGCCGTCTCGCCGTCCTTCGACATGTTGCCGCGCGGGTACGCCCACAGCACGGTGGGGAGGCCCACGTCCTTCGCCTCGGCGATGAGATCGCGCAGGTCCTGGTACTGCTGGTTGCGCAGGCTCGAGCCCGGATAGATCGTGTAGCCGATCGCCACGCAGCCGAGGCGCACGGCGTCCTTCACGCTGCCGGTGAGCGCCGACATCGGCTCGACCTTCGAGAGCGAGTCGGAGTTGTTCAGCTTGAGGATGAGTGGGATCTCGCCCTTGAGCTTGCCGGCGACGGCCTCGAGGAAGCCCAGCGGCGCCGCGTACGCGTTGCAGCCGGAGTCGATGGCGAGCTGCGCGTGGTAGTCGGGATCGTAGCCAGCGGGGTTCGGCTGGAAGCTCCGGGCCGGGCCGTGCTCGAAGCCCTGGTCGACCGGGAGGATCACCATGTTGCCGGTGCCGGCGAGCACGCCCGTGTTCATCAGGCGCGCGAGGTTCGTCAGCACGCCGGGAGAGTCAGACGGGTACCACGAGAGGATCTGCTTGACGCGATCAGTGTAGGCCACGGGAAATCTCCCTGAAGAAGGACCGCGCCCCCTTAGCCCACGGCACCGACAGCGTCATGCGTTGTGTGATGTCACGGCTTCGCGTCGGGCTTCACTTCGATCTTCAGGGGAAACGTCCCCAGTGGATTGCCGTCGATTCGCACCAGGACCTGGAAGTCACCCGCGGCGCGAATCCCCGTCGGAGCCCAATCGACGGTCCAGTCGGCTTCTTCGCCCTTGAACGTCACCTGGCCCTGCGCATCCATCACGGTGTCGCCGCGCGGGTCGAGCACGGCGAGCTCGATCGAGGCGCTCTTCTTTTCCGGGGCCTTCACGCGGACCACGGTCGAGAACTTCTCGGTCATCAACGGATTCCCGCTCGCCATCACGGCGGGGTAGGGCGCGCTCGGCTTCGAACCGGTGGGCGTGCGTAGAAACCCCCTCCCGTGTTGCACGCCGACGATCGTGTAGGGCGATACGCCCGGCGCCGTCGCAGCGCGTTCGGTCGGCGCCTTCTCGTCGACCTTCTTCATGTCGTCGCCCCTTGGAAGGGCATCGAACCTGGGAATGCCGAGGTCCAGCTTTGGCGCTCCCTGCTTCATCGTGCCCTTCAACTTCGGCTCGGTCTTCGTCTGCGCGAACGCAACCAGCGACAGCAACACTCCCCCGATGAGCACCGTTCGAGACATGGCGTTCACCTTACCGCGCGGGCAGCGCTTCAATTCAAACGCTGTGTGAGGTACGCCGCGCGCGGACCGTGCGTGCGTTGCTCGTCAGCCTGATTGTCGGTGGTTCACTCGCGGCTCACTCGGCCCCGCTGACGTTGAGCGAGCTGGTCGAGCGCGCGAGGAGGAACGACCACCGCGTCAAGGAGAGCCAGGCCCAGCTCCAGTGGTTCCGTGCGAAGTATGAAGAGGCGCGCTGGGCGTGGTTTCCCCGGGTGGAGTCGTACGTCGCTGTGGCAGGCCCGACGCCTGAGGCCCGCAACGATGGTCTCGGTGGCCCGCCCACCACGAAGGCCTCGCTCCAGTACGATCTCGACTTCGGTCAGCCCGGCGTTCAGTTCCGCGCGGGCGCCGAGGCGTTGTTGCCCATCTACACGTTCGGAAAGCTCGACGCGCTCGAGGCTGCCGGAGCCAGGGGCGTCGAAGCGGGCGAGGCGCTCGCGTCACGCGCGGCCGACGAAGCAGAGCTGCAGGTTTCCCAGGCCTACTGGGGCCTGTGTCTCGCGCGCGGCGGAGCCAACGTCATCGACGAGACGATGAAGCGCCTCGACGACGCGAAGTCGACGCTGGCGCGCCTGCGCAAAGCCGAGAGTCCACAGGTCTCGCAGATGGACGTGTACAAGCTCGAGTTCTATCGGCAGCAGGCCGAGGTGCAGAAGAACGCCGCGAGGCAGGGCGAAGAATACGCGCTCGCCGCGATCCGCCTTCTCATCGCGGCAGCACCAGAAGACACCATCGAAGTGGCGGCCGAGGGCCTTCCGGATCCGAAAGGCCAGCTCGAGCCCGCGCCGTCGCTCCTGGAGCAGGCGCTCACGCATCGCCCCGAGCTGCGTGCCGTGGAAGCGGGCGTCGCTGCCCGGGAACAGGAAGTCCTGATTCGCGAGCGCATGTACTACCCGGACTTCGGCATCGCGGGCTTCGCGCGCTGGGTGTGGACGACGAGCGCCACCAGGCAGCGTTCTGCGTTCGCGTACGATCCGTACAACGATCTCTCGGCCGGCATCGCCCTCGTGTCTCGCTACACGTGGGACTTTCCGCAGAAGAGTGCGCTCCTCGACGCGGCACGGGCCGAGCTGGGGAAGATGCGGGCCCAGCGCGATCTCTTGAAGGCGGCAGTGCGGCTCGAGCTCGAGAAGGCCCACGGAGAGACGCGCGCGGCGATGGTGCGCGTCGAACGCCAGACGCTCGCGGAGAAGTCCGCCCGTCGTTGGGCGACGGCCGCGTACGCGGCGTTCGATCTTGGCACCGGCGACACCCGCGATCTCGTCGAGTCGTTCTCGGCCCTCGCGAGCGCGTCGGCGCAGCGGGCCCAGGCGCAGCACGACGTCCAGGTCGGCTTGAGGCTGCTGTCGCGCTCGGTCGGTCAGCCGGTGCTGCTCCAGATTCCGTACGACGTCGCGCCGATCACGGCCCCGGTGCCGGAATCGCTTCAGCCTCGTTGATCGTTTCGCCAGTGAATGGCATCAGCTCGATCGAGTCGAAGCACCTGCCCTCGATTGAGGAGTCCGTCATGCTCACCGTTCTCGTCACCGCGCTCGTCGTCGCTTCGCCCGGGCCGCTCGCCGTCGTGAGGGCTGCCGACGGCGACGTTCAGAACGTGCTCGCGAAGGACGCGACCATCGAGAAGCTCGCGGCGACCGCCGATGGCTACATCGACTTCGGTGAGCTCGCGAAGCGCGCCCTGGGGTCGAAGGAGTGGGGCAAGCTCGACAAGAAGAAGCAGGACGACTTCAGCGCCACGATGAAGGGGCTGCTCCGGGCGAGCTACGCGCAGAAGGCCCTCGGCGACGGCAAGAACGGCGCAAAGTTCGAGTACGTCGGCGAGAAGATCGACGCGAACGAAGCGACCGTGCAGGCGACCCTCGTCACGAAGGAAGACAAGTTCCCCGTCTCGTACAAGTTGTTCCGCCCCGACACGAAGGGCGCGTGGAAGATCTACGACGTCATCACCGACGACGTGTCCCTGGTCAGCACGTACGCCGACCAATTCCGCAAGCTGATCGCCGACAAGGGTTTCGAGGGGCTGCTCGCGACACTGAAGACCAAGCGCGACCAGCTCGAGAAGCCTGCGGCCGCCGCCGGCAGTGCCGGAACTGCTGGCAAGTAGGCTGCCGAAAGCGCCTCAGCGGAACGACGCCGGATCACCGAGGTCCTCTGCAGGCGGCGCTGCTGCCTGCTGCGTCCCCGCGCTTCTCCGCGGGCCCTCAGGGTGTTGCAGGAGGCGCCACGCAACAGGGGAGGACCCGCCTGCAGAAACGCAGTCTCTGCGGCGGCGACGGGGTCCTTCGTGGCCATCCATCCACTGCCTTTTCTCGTCGAAGTCGCCTACCTGCTCCGAGGCCGTGCGCGGTCGAGCAGGGCTCGCAACCGATCGGCGCCCGGAAGACTGCGCAGCTGCCCTGACTGCCCACTCGCGATGCGCCACGTCAGGGTCTCGACCGTGTCGAAGATCCGCTCCCGCATCGATCGGCCATCGTTCACTGGAGCGCTGTTGTCCGACGACGCGGGCATCGAGGGCAACCAGCGCGGGTGACACGGCGTCGCGATCGCGAACGAGCCTGGCCGTGCGATCGTCACCGCCCTCGGCGCGTCGGCCTCGATTGGCGGCGGAGCCCCGAGCGTTCGAGCGATCTTCTCCAGCGCGTCGACGAGCTGCCCGAGCTGCGCTTCGGTCGACGTGGCGGGCAACGACAGCAGCAGCCGGGATCGCGGCCCGTCGAGCAAGCCTCGACAGAACACGCCAAGCTCGGCCAGCTGGCGCAACCAGATGTCCGTCAGGCCTTCATCACCCAGCCAGACCGGCACGATCGGGGTTACCGAAGGCCCTGTGTCGAACGAGCGAACGCGCAGCGCCTCCTGGAGCGTCTGCGCCAGATCGAGGCATCGCGCACGCCGGTGGGGCTCGGTGTCGATCAGCTCGAGGCGGCGGGTGGTCGCGGCGGTCGAACCTGTCCCGACCCGAGAGGGGAGAAACGGCAGGAACGCTTCGACGACGGCGCGCACGCCAGCGATGGCCACCGCCCCGGGCCCCAGCGTGCTGACCGAGAGATCGACCTGGCCCGCGAGCTCGAAGTGCTCCAGGACGCCCATGCCCGTCGCGCCGAGGGGGCCCGGCCCCATCGCGTCGAGGACGACGATCGGCACGTGGTTCCGATGGGCGATGTCGATCAAGCGGGGCAGGGGCGCCAGATCGCCCTCGTAGGCCCGCACGCCATCGACCAGCACGACGCGCTGATCGGAGCCCGGCTGCGAGAGCTGTGCGGCGAGCTGCTCCGGCGACGCGAACACGGTGCCGGTGGTGCCGAGCCTGCGCGACAGCCGAACGTCGACGAACCGCCTCGCGTCGGCTTGTTCGAGGGCACGCAGCACCGTCGCCAGCGAGTCCACCATCGCCGCGGAGTCGGCCGTGAACTTGGCCGCGAGCCTCGACTCCAGCTGCGCGACCAGCGTCGACGATCGGCTCAGATCGACGCCGAGCCGTTTCACCGCGGCGTTGGCGGCCTCCTTCACGCGCGCGTCCGTCGCCAGCCCCAACACGTCGTCAGCAGAGGCGTTGAGCAGGCGGGACCCGTCGGTCTCCACCTCACTCGCGGAAGGAATGGCGTCGACCCGCGCGTTCGCGACGAGGCGCGGTCCTCCATGGGGCAGGGCGAGGCTGAGCGACATGAGGGCCTTGTACTCAATCAAAGCTCGAGCGGAGCGGCCTCGGATCAGTGCCCATCGGGTTGAGAGGCGGTGCGGGCGCTGGAGCGTGATCGAATCGGGGTGGAGGGGTTTGTCGAGCGTCTTGTGTGGGTGCAGCCCCCCTGCTATGCGCGCGGACCGCTCGGAATGGATCTGAGCTGAAGCACCGCACCTCTGGGCCTGCTGGTCCCCACGTGCGAGAGAAAGAACGGAACGCTCATGAAGGGTCTCATCGGTAAGAAGGTCGGCATGACGCAGGTCTTCAACGACGAAGGCAACGTCGTGCCTGTAACGGTCATCGACATCACCTCCTGCGAGGTCGTCGGGCACCGCACCATGGAGAAGGACCAGTACACGGCCGTCATCCTCGGTCTGAAGGACGCCAAGCCCAAGCACCTCACCAAGGCGCAGGCCGGCAACTTCAAGAAGGCGGGCGCCAACCCCAAGCGCATCGTTCGCGAGTTCCGCGTCGACGCTGCCGACCTGGCGAACTTCACGATCGGTCAGCCGGTGAACGCCGGCGCCCTCTTCAAGAAGGGCGAGCTCGTCGACGTCACGGGCATCACCAAGGGTCGCGGCTTCCAGGGCGTCGTCAAGCGCTGGGGCTTCCGCGGCTTCGGTCAGACCCACGGTACGCACGAATACCGCAAGCACCCGGGCGCCATCGGTCAGCGCAAGACGCCGGGCCGCGTGTACCCGAACAAGAAGCTCCCGGGTCACTACGGCGTGGAGCAGGTGACGGTGCAGAACCTGCTCGTCGCCGACGTGCTCGCCGACAAGGGCATCATCCTCATCAAGGGCGGCGTCGCCGGCCACAACGAGGGCCTCGTCGTCGTGAAGCCTTCGATCAAGAAGGCCCTGCGCGCGAAGCACGGCAAGAAGTAACTCCAGGAGACCTTCCGATGCGCGGGAAGCAATCGTCGGCAACGTCGTTCCGCGTTCTCGCCATCGGAGTCGTTTCCCTGCTCGCGGGCTGCAGTCCCACCACCCGCGTCACGCTCCTCAACCTCGGCGACGCTTGCACTCCAGGCGACAGCTTCGCCGAGTGTCGGGACGGCCTGTGCATCGCGCTCGACAACCAGTCGGGCTTTTGCACCAGCCAGTGCACCGACACCTGTCCCGACGGTTTCCTCTGCGAAGGCGCGGGCCGCTACGGCCGCATCTGCAAGGCCCTCAAGGGCTGCAAGACGAACGTCGATTGTCCTGCCGGGCACACGTGCAATCCCGACACGGGGAATTGCTTCATCCAGGTGTCGCGCGCGCTGTGTTCTCCCTGCCAGGACGTCTCGCAGTGCCCCACCGGCGGCGCGTGCTTCAAGGCCATCGGCTCGGGTGAGCAGTTCTGCACCGGCCCCTGTGGCGCTGGTGATGCCTGCCCGTCGGGCTCGGCGTGCCGCGAGATCCCCGCTGGCCGCGACAACGCGCTCGTCAAGCAGTGCGTGCCTGCCAACGAGACCTGCAACGCGGGCCGTGGGCTCTGCGACGCGTGCGCGGGCGACGACGAGTGTGGAGGCCCCTTCGATCTGTGCGTTCGGAACATCGTCTCGAACGAGACCTTCTGCGGCCGCGACTGCAACCCCGCCAAGAACGTCTGCCCGATGGCCGGGTGCGATCCCCGATCGCTCGACAACGCCCAGAACCCCGAGTGTCCGTCGGGCTTCTCGTGCGTGAACCTCAAGTCGCCTGCCGTCGAGGGAGGGAAGGGCCCCTACCAGTGCGTGCCCAACTCGAACACGTGCAAGGGCTACTGCGACCCGTCGCGCGATCTCGGGCAGCTCTCGAACCAGTGCGGCATCGGCCGGCTCTGCCAGGCGGGCACCTGTCAGCCCGCGCTCGATGGGCGCCAGTGCTCGCCGTGCAGCAACAACGATGACTGCCGCCGCGGCGGGTTCACCGAGAACCGCTGCATCGTCAACGACTGTCCGAGCTGTCCGTTCAAGGGAGAGTCGTTCTGCTCGACCCCGTGCCTCGACGACGCCGCGTGCGTTCGCTCGTATGGCACCGGCTTCGTCTGCAAGGACGTGGCGGACCCGACCGGCCCGACCCGGAAATACTGCATGCCCCAGCGGGGCTCGTGCAAAGGCGGGCTCAAGCGCCTCGGAGAAGACTGCAACACCCAGGGAGCGTTCGACTGCTTGACTGGCGTCTGCGTGAAGGCCGGCGTCAACGCGTTCTGCTCGAACACCTGCACCCAGGACAGCCAGTGCGGCGATACCCGCTACCGCTGCTGCGAGTCCTCGACGAACGGTTACGACTGCTCCCCTGAGAAGCGAACGGCGACGGGGCCCGCGAGCGGCTCGGGCGTCTGTGCTCCCGTCGGCGGCCTGTTCGGAGACGACTGCACGCCGGGACGTCCTCCGTGTCAGTCCGGAACGTGCCTCGATCTCGGCACTGCTCGGGTCTGTAGCGTGACGTGTCCTGCGGGGACCTGTCCGATGGGCTTCGCCTGCCGAAGGGCCCAGCGCAGCAACGCTTCGGATCAGACCGTGGACGTCTGCTTTCCTTCGGGTGGGGGCGGCGCCGGCGCGAGCTGCACCTTCGGCCCTGCGGCCTGTGAGACCGGCCTCTGCATTCGCAAGGACTCGGGCCCTCTGTGCACCCAGGCCTGCAAGGCGGACGCTGATTGCCCCATGCAGTGGGTCTGCGAGACCCTGGCAACCGTCGATGGCAAGTCCGTTCAGGCATGCCTGCCGCCCGCGCTTCAGGAAGGCTGACCGGGGTCCAGACGAGCCGGCTTTCTCACCTGCTGAGACCTTGTTCTTCTGGCTGTTTTTTCCGTGGGTGGGTGTGCTAGCACCGCGCACCTTTCCGACCCGATGCGTGCGTCTGCTGTCAAGCTGCTGGTCCTCCTGGCTTCGCTCGGCGTGGCGGTTTCGGCGTGTCAGGATCGCCAGAGAACACGACGAGTCCTCGAGTCTTTCGTCGTCGTGCCGGGCACGCCGAGCGTCGACGAGAAGGCGCCGCAGGTCGACACGGATGCCACGCGGGCCACGGACAACTTCTCGGTCAACGTGCCTCGACAGTGCGACACGTTCACTCAGCTCTCCGTGCGGAAAGTCGACATCCTCTGGGTCGTCGACTCGTCGGGCTCGATGGGGCCCAAGCAGCAGCGCCTCGCGGCCAACTTCCAGGGCTTCATCAACCAGCTCGTCGCGGCGATGCCTCCGATCGACTTCCACATCGCCGTTACGAATACCGACACCGATGATCCAGGCACGCGCGGCCGGCTGCGCCAGTGGTCGCTGGGTGCGCTGCGCGACGACTTCATCTCCTGCGCTCCCGACAGGCAAGGCACGGTGACATGCAACACCGGCGGCAACACCGCGACCGCCGTGATGGCCTTCAATCAGATGGCGCAGGTCGGCACCTCGGGCAGCCCGCAGGAACGCGGGCTCTTCGCCGCCTACCTCGCGCTCACCAACCCGCTCAACCTGTCGACCGACGCTGTGGTTCGTTTTGTTCGTCCCGAGGCCGCGCTGTACGTGGTGTTCGTGTCGGATGAAGACGACGCCTCGTGCACGCCGCTCACGCGCCAGCCGGTCTGCACCGCTGACCCGGGCTGCCGCTGTGCCAACGATCAGATCCTCACCTCGGCTGGTAACTGGGGTTCGACCGACTACTTCACGCGCTTCTTCGAGACGTACAAAGGCTACGGCAACGGCGACGCAGTGGCGGTCGCCGCGATCACCGCGATCGACCCTGACGCCGGCGTGCCTTCGCAGTTCGGCGACCCGAGCCCGCACGTGGGCTGCTGCCGCAACCAACGAGATCCCGACGCGGGCTGCCCGACGGGTGGCACGAACGATGGTGGGCTCGAGATCGCCTACTTCGGCAGCCGCTACGTCCAGGTCGCCGCGCAGACGGGTGGGGTGGCGGTCGACATCTGCCAGAACGACTTCTCCGGAGCGCTCGCGTCACTTGGCTTCTCCGCCTCAGGTCTGCGTCGCGAGTTCCGCTTGACGCGCGGCCCCGACGTTCGACCCCTCAACGGCGTCGCGCGGGGCCTCGAGGCCTTCGTTTCGCCTCCGACTGCGATGATGTGCATGGTCGACGGGAACTGCCCTGTCGATCAGTTGTGCCGGAACGGCCGCTGTGCGCGGCGCGTGCCGGTGCGCACCGATGGTCCGACGAATGGTGCGCAGTACGTGCAGTGCGATCTCGCGGGCCTTCGCAACATGGTCCGCTTCGAGGGCACGTCGGTGCCCGAGTCCTTGAGCACGGTCGAGGTCTGTTACGACGTGCTCGCGAGTTTCCAGACGACCTGTCCTTAGAGCCGAGGTGCCATGAGCGTTCGAAATGTGTTCCAGGTGAGTGCGCTATCGCTGGTGATGCTGGCCAGCAGCGCGTGGGCCCAATCGGCAGAGGACGAGGCGGAGCTCGTCGAGAAGGTGGCGGTGCGCAACCGCCTCTTCAACGTCGAGAAGCGCTGGGAGGTCGGCGGCAACGTCGGCTTCACGCTGCTCCCAAGGCTGACCGATCATTACAACCTCAACGTGTCGGTCGGGTACAACGTCGCCGAGTGGCTCGGCCTCGAGCTGCGCGCCGGCTACGCGATCTCGCGCCAGACGTCGCTAGCCGACCAGGTGAAGCAGGCGTTCCTCACGCAGATGAACCTGCCGCGCATCAACGACTTCTCCGACCTCTGGCAGATGACTGCCAACGGCGTCGTGGGCATTCGCTTCCAGCCCATCTACGGCAAGATGAACCTGCTGGCTGAGCTGCCCGTGCACTTCCAGCTGTACTTCTGGGCGGGCGGTGGCGCCGGCCTGTTCAACCGCGAGTCGCTGCTCATCTGCCTGCAACGCAGCGGCAGCGCCTGCGGCCAGTACTTCACCGAGACCAAGGTGAGCCCGATCGTCTCGTTGGCGCTCGGCTTCCGCTTCTTCATCGCCGAGAAGCACGCCGTTCGCCTCGAGGCTCGCACCTGGTCGTTCCTCGACTCGTACTTCGTCAACGTGGACCGTGCGAACGTGAGCGCGGCCAACCCGACGGCAGGGGGAATGGCATCACGTGATGCCGGCATCACCACGATCAGCCAGATCGATCTCGGTTACAGCTTCGTCTTCTGAGGACGTCCAAAACACCATGCGCACGACTCTCCTCCTCGCTGTTGTGATGTTCCTCGCCAACACCGCTGCTGCGGCGGTCCCGGCGTTCGCTCCTTCGTTGCTGTTGAGCCAGACCGGCGGCGCTCCCAGGCCGGCTGCCGATGAAGATGAAGACGACCCGGTGCCCGCGCCGGACAAGAAGCCCGACTCGCCGGCCACGACGCCAACCACCCCGCCGGCCGCGACGACGACCCCAGCAGCGACGCCCGCTCCTGTCGTGGGCACTGTCGCACCGGCCTCTGCCGAGTCGATGAAGCTCGTCAACGGTGCGCCGCTCTTCAACCCCAACGTCGGAGTGCACATCGTCGAGCAGAAGCGCTTCTCCGACTCGGGCCGCTTCGAGGTGACGCTCTACCCGGTGTCGTTGCAGGTGAACGGCAAGTTCACCCAGCACTTCGGCACCATGGGCCAGCTCACGTACCACCTGCAGGAGAACTTCGGCCTCATGATCACGGGCGGCGGCAACTGGTTCAACTCCGAGTCTTCGCTCAACGGCGAGCTCGTCGAGAAGGCCCGCGTCGAAGCACAGGCGGCCTCGTCGCTCTTGTGGACGTGGGGCGTGATGGGCGGCGTCGAGGTGACACCGTTCTACGGCAAGTTCGCCTTCTTCGGAGGCACGCTGGCCCAGTTCTCGATTGTGCTCAATGGCGGCGCCGGCATCGGTGGCACACGACATCAGCTCAAGCCCGAGAGCACGCGACCCGACAACTCCGTCTCGCCTGCGACGTACGGTGACACCGGCTCCCGCTTCATGGCCGGTCTGGGAGCAGGTTTCCGCCTGCAGCTCGGTCAGCGCTTCGCCTTCCGCCTCGAGGTCCGCGACGTCGTCTACACGGCGCGCGTCGAGCGCGTGAACGGCTGTGGCGTCGACGATCTTCGCGCGATGGACAACGCGCTCCGTGCTGGGCGTCTGGTCACCAGCGCGATGGTCGGCGGCGAGTGCCGCGTCGGCACCTTCGATGGCGCGGATCCCGAGACAGGGCTCAAGCGCTCCAACGACGTTCCGCTCGCCCTCGGCCTCGTCCGCAACCCCTCGTCGGACGTGCTCAACAACGTCGGCCTCTACGCCGGCATCTCGTTCCTGTTCTGATCGGTGACCATCACAATGACTCGCGCACTCACGCTCGTTGCTCTGCTCACCGCGTTCGTCGCCTCGGCGCAGGACCTGGCCACCTACAACAAGGCGCTGTCGGCCTATAACGGTGGCTCGTTCGAGGACTCGGCGAAGCTCTTCTACGACGTCTACAACACCACCACCGACAACGACCTGAAGCTGAAAGCCGAGTACTACCTGGCCTCGAGCTTCCAGCGGCAGAACCTGCCGTTCACGGCGTTCGTCTTCTTCAGCCCGATCCTGAAGGCCGGGCCGGCGCACCCGTTCCACGGCAAGGCGGTCGAGGCGCTGGTGACGCTCCAGGAGCAGCTCAACGACGACTACCTGATCCCCTCGCAGCTCAACAACCTGTACGACAAGTTCGCCGAGGCCTGGGCCACGCTGCCCCTCGAGGTCCTCTCGCGCATCAACTACCTCATCGGCCGCATCGCGCACCGCAAGGGCAAGCTCGACGAGGCCAAGCAGTTCCTCGAGGCTGTTCCCGACACCAGCCAGGTCTACGCGAAGTCGCTCTACCTGCAGGGCATCGCGCTGTCCGATCCGCGCTACCCGGCCACCAGCGAAGACGAGAAGCGCAAGCACCAGGAAGAGGCCGTCGAGATCTTCGAGAAGGTGCTGAAGATCGATCCGCGCGCCAAGATGATGGATCTCGCCGAGATCCAGCAACTGGCCAACCTCGGCCTCGGCCGCGTGCAGTACGGCCTCGGTAACTTCGACAAGGCCGTGCGCGCCTACGAGAAGATTCCCCGCTTCTCCAAGTACTGGGATCAGTCGCTGTTCGAGAACGGCTTCGCCCGTTTCCAGAACGAGGACTACGGCGGTGGGCTCGGTTCGCTCCAGGCCCTCTACGCGCCGCAGTTCGCCGGCGCCTTCCAGCCCGAGTCGTACGTGCTGACGTCGACCATCTACTACTTCGCCTGCCTCTACGAAGAGTCGAAGGCCGCGCTCGTCGAGTACGAGAACATCTACCTGCCGCAGGCCGAGGCGCTGAAGACGGTCGTCGAGGGCGAAGCGAAGGACAACACCTTCTACTTCAAGCTCGTCGAGGCGAATGACGCCGAGAAGCTCCCCAAGCCCGTCCTCAACTGGGTGCGTTCGAACGAGCGCATGCTCGGCCTCTTCTCGATGCTCAAGGCCATCGACGCCGAGAAGGCCACCATCGACAACATTCAGTCGTGGAAGAGCGCCAAGCTCTCGGCTGAGCTCATCTCGTACCTCGATCAGAACCGGGGCACGCTCGAGCAGGTCGCCGGTCAGACCGCGAAGAACCGCATCCAGGAGGCCTACCGCACCATCAAGGGCTTCGCTGACCAGGCCGAAATCATCCGCTTCGAGGTCGCCAAGGCCGAGAAGGAGTTCGCCGAGACCGGCAGCGATCAGAGCTCGGTGCTCAGGAAGCAGACCCTCTACCGGCCGAAGATGCCCGCAGAGAACTGGAACTACTGGAAGTTCCAGGGCGAGTTCTGGCGCGACGAGATCGGCTACTACCAGTACACGCTCAAGAAGGGCTGCCCGGTCGGGAAGAACTGACCGCCGAGCCGCTCGTGCGTGGCCGGCGTCCAAGTCGGCCGAAACGCTGGCGTTTCACGGGGTGCTGGCTGCCGCTGGCACCCTTTCTTTCGATCAAACGCGTGGTGTAGGGTCCGCGCGCTTTTGCCGCTGAGTCTGTCTCATCTGAAGGAGCCGACATGAAGTTCCACTCCCGACTGCTCTCCGTTTCAGCCGCTGCCCTGCTGCTGATCCCCACGACTGCTCCTGCGCAAGCGAAGAAGGGCGCGAAGCCCGCGGCTCCTGCGAAGGCGGACCCGAAGGCTGACGCCAAGAAGGTCGAAGCGGCGAAGAAGCCCGAAGAGCGGAAGGGCCCCGCGAAGCTCGACGCGCGCGGCGAGGTGAAGATCGACGACATCGAGCGCGAGGCTACCGCCGACAAGAAGCGCGACGAGCAGATCGAGTCGGCGAAGAAGATCATCCCCAAGATCGAAGACGGCAACCCGCAGAAGTCCGAGCTGCTCTTCCAGCTCGCCGAGCTCTACTGGGACAAGTCGCGATACCTGTACCGCCGCGAGATGTTGAAGTTCTTCGATCAGCAGAAGGAGATGGACGACAAGAAGAACCGCGGTGAGAAGGTCTCGGAGCCGAAGGAAGATCACCGCGAGTCCGAGCTGTACCGGTCAGAGACGATGCGGTTGTACGAGACGATTCTTCGCGAGTACCCGTCGTACGAGCGCAAGGACGAGGTGCTCTTCAACCTCGCCTACAACCTCTACGAGACCGGCAAGCGCGACGGCGCCGTGAAGCGCTATGAGGAACTCCTCAAGTCCTACCCGGGTTCGAAGTTCGTTCCCGACACGTACGTGCAGCTCGGCAATCACTACTTCGACGTCGCCAACGTGCTCGAGAAGGCGCGCAGCTACTTCGAGAAGGCGTTCGCCACCACCAACCCGCGCATCAAGTCGTACTCGCTCTACAAGCTGGCCTGGTGTGACTTCAACGCGGGCGAGCACGAGAAGGCGCTGAAGAAGCTGCAGGACACCGTGGCGCTGGCCGAGAAGGCCGGGGCGGGGAAGGAGAAGGTCTTCACTGATTTGAAGAACGAAGCGCTGCAGGACTCGGTGCGCATGTTCGTGCAGCTCAACCGCGCCGACGACGCCATCGCCTACTACAAGGCCAAGGCCGGCAAGAAGAAGCAGACCAGCCTCATCGGCAAGCTCGCCTACTCGCTGGCCGAGGCTGGTCACCACGACAACGCCATCAAGTCGTTCCGCTACCTGCTCAACGACAACCCGAACTCCGAGTCGGCGCCTGAGTTCCAGCAGTCCGTCATTCGCTCGTACGAAGGCCTGCGCCAGCGCGACAACGTGAAGGCGGAAGTGAAGAAGCTCGCCGAGCTCTACCGCCCGGGCTCGAGCTGGTGGGAAGCCAACAAGTCGAAGAAGGAAGTGCTCCGCGCCGGCTTCAACGTCGCCGAAGAGGCGATGCGTACCACCGTCACCGAGTACCACAACGAAGCGCAGAAGACGAAGCAGGTCGTCACCTACCGCCTCGCGCGCGACATCTACAAGCAGTACGTCGACGGGTTCGCGGCGGCAGAAGACGAGCAGTTCGTCTCGGACCACGCGTTCAACCTCAAGTACTACTACGCCGAGATCCTGTGGGCCCTCGAGGAGTGGGAGGCCGCCGCTGGTCAGTACGATCAGGTGACGGCGTTCAAGATTCCCAACCGAGCCGACGCGAAGGAGATCAGTCAGGAGAAGTACCGCCAGACCGCCGCCTACAACGCGATGCTTTCGTACGACAAGTTGGTGAAGATCGAGCGTGGGGTTCTTCAGAAGACCGACCTCAAGGACGACAAGCTGGTCGAAGAGAACAAGAAGAAGGACAAGGTCGAGAAGTCGAAGAAGGTCACCAAGCGGAGCATCAAGGAGCTCGAAGAGAAGCCCATCACCAAGTTCGAGCAGGCCTTGATCGCCGCGTGCGACAAGTACAACCAGCTGTACCCGAAGACGGCCGAAGAGGTCGACATCGCGTACCAGGCCGCCGTCATCTATTACGACAAGAACCACTTCGTCGAAGCCGCCCGCCGCTTCGGTGACATCATCAATCGCTACCCCGAAGAGGCCCGCTCGGCCGACGCCGCCGACCTCTCGATGGGCGTGCTCGAAGAGAAGGAAGAGTGGCTCGAGCTCAACAAGCTCGCCCGCATCTTCAAGGCCAATGAGAAGCTCATGAAGAAGGCCAAGCAAGACTTCGTGAGCCGAGTGAGCAACGTCGTCGAGGGCTCGCAGTACAAGTACATCGACGAGGTCGTCTACAAGAAGGAAAAGGACACGAAGAAGGCCCGCGATCTCTTCCTCGAGTTCGTGAAGGAGTTCCCGAAGTCGAAGAATGCCTCGCGCGCCATGGTGTACGCGATGGAGGTCTCTCGCGAAGCCAACGAGCAGGACAAGTCGATTCAGATCGGCGAGCGCATCTTGAAGGAGTACCCGGACTCCATGTTCGACCTGCGCGTGAAGAACGGCCTCGCCTTCTTCTACGAGAAGGTCGCCAACTTCGAGAAGTCGGCCGCGATGTACGAGAACTTCGTCGCCACCTACGATCTCGCCGCCGGCGACAAGGCGGTCGGCTACGAGAACATCAAGCAGCTGCTCAAGGACCAGAAGGACGCCCGCGAGAAGGCCGAGAAGGCAGCGAAGGCCGCCAAGAAAGAGCTGCCGAAGGTCGAGGTCGTCACCACCTTCCAGCTGCCAAAGGCAGGCTCGAAGTGGGCCGACGGCTCCACGGTCAGCGGCGATGAGGTGAAGGCGCTCGAGACCGAGCGCGAGGCTCAGAAGAAGGCAGCGAACGACTGGGTCGCGGATGCCCAGTACAACGCCGGCTTCTGGCACGAGGGCACCGGCAAGTTCGACAAGGCGCTCGTCGCGTACAATCGCTACGTCGCACGGTTCAAGGACAAGAAGGACGCTCCGGACATCGCGTACAACGTCGGCCTCGTGCTGGAAAAGACCAACCAGCTCGCCGACGCGACGAAGCACTACGACACGTACCTGACGACCTATGCGAAGGATCCCCGCGTCACCGACACGCGGAAGATCGACATCAAGTACCGCCAGTTCCTCATCGCCCAGAAGCTGAAGGACTCGGCCGGCACGGACCGCCTCGTGAAGGACATCACGGCGTTGTTCCCGAAGCTCAAGGACGAAGAGAAGAAGAACGACCGCGCGATGCTCGCCGCCGCGCACACCCGCTTCTTCCAACTCGAGCCGACGTGGAACGCCTACCTCGCGCTCAAGCTGAAGAACTTTGCGACGTTCAAGAAGGATCTCGCCGAGAAGCAGAAGAAGCTCACCGAGATGGAGAAGAGCTACACCGACGTGCTGACGACGGGGAACCCGGACTACGGCATCGCCGCCCTCACGCGCATCGGCCTGCTGTACTCCGACCTCGCGGTGAACCTCACCGAGTTGCCCGACCCGAAGGGCTTCGACGAAGACCAGGTCGCGCTGTTCCGTGGTCAGCTCGAAGAGCAGTACATCTTCCCCCTCGAAGAGAAGGCCGTCGAAGCGCTCGAGAAGGCGCTCGGAAAGTCGAGCGAGCTCACGCTGTACACGGAGTGGACGCTGCTCGCGCAGGACAAGCTCAACAAGTACAAGCCCGGCAGCTACGGCAAGACGCGTGACATGTCGTACCGCGGCAGCGAGTTCTTCGTGACGTCTGGCTTCGAGAAGCAGCCGCCCGCCAACGACGCGCCCCTGCCGACCGAAGCTGACGCGCCGAAGCCTGCCGTGGCTCCGACGCCTGCTCCCACCCAGCCGAGTGCCGCCGCCACGGGCGCTGGCGCTGGCAGCCGCTGAAAAAGACGAGAGACCAAGGACCCGATCATGAAGCTCCGAATCGCAGCCCTCAGCATCGTCGCCTCAGCAGCTGGCCTCACCGCCTGCGTCACACCCGAAGTCGTCGAGAAGAAGGACGTCGTCGTCGCGCCGCCCCCGCCCCCGAAGGTGCCCAGCCCGAAGGAGAACTTCGACAAGGGCGTCGCTGCCTTCGACGCGAACAACCTCGATGAGGCCAACGCGCTCTTCACGAGGGTTGCCGAGAAGGTGCCGACGAGCCTCGTCACCCAGTACAACCTCGCCGTCATCGCCGAGCGCCAGGGCCGTCTGACGGACGCGCAGGTTCGCTACGAGGCGGCGCACAAGATCGACCCCAGGCACAAGCCCACGCTCCTCAACCTCGGCCGCGTCTACCGCCTGCAGGACAAGTTCACCGAGGCGATCGCGCTTTACGAAGAGGCGCTCAAGGACAACGAGTTCGACGTCGAGCTCAACAACAACCTCACCGTCGCCTACCGCCTCGCGAAGAACTACGCGAAGGCCGAAGAGACCGCGCGCCGTGTGCTCTCGCGCACCAAGGACAACCCGGACGCTTACAAGAACCTCGCACTCATCTACTTCGATCAGGGCAACTACCGCCTGGCCGAGTTCATCTCGGCCAACGCCAAGAAGCTCGATGACAAGGATCCGGGCGTCTACAACAACCTCGGCCTCATCTACCTGAAGCTCGACGAGAAGCGGCTTGCCCTCGCCCAGTTCCAGAAGGCCGTCACGCTCAACAAGGACTTTGCGCCCAGCCTCTTCAACATCGGCGCGATGGCGCTGAGCTACCGCGACTATATCACCGCCGAGAAGTCGCTCGGCCGCACCACCGAGCTCGATCCGACCCGCTACGAGAACTTCCTCGCGTACGCCTGGTCGCTCGATGGCCAGAAGGGCAAAGACGCCAAGAAGGGCATCAAGGCCGGAGAGATCTTCGAGAAGGTGCTCTCGCTCAAGACCGACCAGAGCGACGCGGTCTGCGGCGCAGCGTGGGCGTACGCCTCGGACAAGACCGGCTGGGACAAGGCGCTTGGCTTCTTCGAGAAGTGCAAGGGCCTGACGACGACCTCTCCCCAGGACCAGACCCTCATCGACAACAAAGTGAAGGGCATTCTGGCGATGCAGAAGTCGGGTCAGAAGGCCGAGGCTCCGCCGGCCGAGAAGCCCAAGGCCGCCCCGACCGGTGGGCCGTCGATGCTCGACAAGGCCGAGAAGGAAGCCGAGAAGGACGCGCCGCCTCCCGTTGAGGGCATGCCCGCTCCGGCTCCTGGCGCGACGCCGCCAGCCGAAGCCCCCAAGACCGAGGCGCCCAAGAAGGACGCCCCGAAGGAAGAGGCTCCCAACGCCGCAGCTCCGCCCGCTGCTGCGCCGGCGCCTGCTGAGGCGCCGAAGACTGAAGAGAAGAAGCCCTGATTCTCAGGTCTTGAGACGATTTCGGGTGACGCCGAACGTGGACACATCGGCGTCAAGGTGGGCTTCACAACGACTCACCAATCCCCTAGGGTCCCCCAACTTTTTAGGAACCTGGCCCCTGCGACAACTGTCCACAGGGGCACACGGAGGCAGCATGCAGCGTTTTTTCGTGGTGATCGCAGTCGTGATGGCTTTGGCCGTTCCCTCGTTCGCGGAGGACAAGGTGATTCGCGAGGCGGACCGGGTCGTGACGCGGAAGAAGACCGTCATCGACTTCACCGACGTCGCCGTCGAAGGCGAACTGACCAAGCCCGAAGGCAGCTACTCGGTCAGCAAGAAGAAGACGACGTTCCGCACGCTCATCAAGGTGCGCGACAACTTCAACCCCGAGCTGCAGAAATCCGTCGACAACCTCTGAAACAAACCGTCAGGCCGGACGGCGTCTCTTTCATTTCACCCAGCAGTCGTGTCACCGAGGTCCCCATGGCGAACAAGGTCACCTTCGAGATCACCAGTCCTGACGGCAAGGTCTCTGAGTCCACCTCCGAGCTCGAGAGCATCATCGTCGGCTCCGGCGATTCCGCGAACGTGAAGATCGCAGATCCGAAGGTCTCGAACCTTCACTGCATGATCAAGGTCAGCAACGACGGCAACGTCGTCGTGATGGATCTCGGCTCGGCTGAGGGCACGAAGATCTTGAACGAGACGGTCAAGGAGAAGCCCATCACCTCGGGCGTGGTCCTCGAGATCGGCGGCTCGAAAGTGAAGGTCGTCTTCAACGGCGCCAAGGCGGAAGCGAAGGCCGAAGCCCCCGCGAAGGTGGAAGCCAAGGCCGACAAGAAGGACAAGAAGAAGAAGGACAAGAAGGACGCCCCGCGCGCGCTCGCCGGCACTGGCAAGAACGCCGCGGGCCTCTTCACCGAGCCGCTTCCGGCCGAAGCCATTCCCACCGAGACCGAGAAGGTCCTCCAGGTCGCGCTCCTGTGGGGCGACACCCTCATCAACGTTCAGCACTTCGGCGACGGCATGCCCGTCACGGTCGGCGAGAACGCCTCGGCCCGCTTCAACGTCTTCTCGCCCGGCGTCGGTGATCTGTTCACCCTGGCCCAGAGCAAGGGCAGCGGCGCGATCGTCAACGTGCCGAGCGAGGCAGGCGTCGTCGTCTCGACCAAGGGAGACAGCCACAAGTCGAAGGAGCAGCTCAAGGGTGAAGGCAAGCTGAAGGCCGCTGACGGCGGCGTGCGTGCCGATGCGGTCGAGATCGGCTTGCACGATCGCGCACAGGTCTCGTTCGAGCAGGTCGCCTTCATCGTTCGCTACGTGCGCCCGAGCGCGGGCATCACGCTCAACACACTCGATGAGCACGACTTCACCTTCTTCAAGATCACCAGCATCTGCGTCATGGCGTTCGTCGCCCTCGTCGCGGCCATGGTGATCACGCCGCTGGGTGAGGGCGGGCAGGGTGACGACATCTTCGGCAACCCGTCCAAGTATGTGAAGATGGTCGTGAAGCCCGAGAAGAAGCAGGAAGTGAAGAAGTTCCAGGACAAGTCGGGCGTGCAGGAAGGCGAGAAGGCGAAGGAGAAGGAAGGCAAGTTCGGCAAACAGGACGCGAAGAAGGCCGAAGCTGACCCCTCCAAGAAGGGCGCGCCTGTCGTCGACGTGAACAAGCGTGAAGAGGACCGCAAGAAGGTCAGCTCGCTGATGGCCGGCATGTTCGCGGGCGGCGCGTCGTCGAACGTTTTCGGCCCCGGGGGGCTCGGCACCGGCATCAACAACGCGCTCGGCGGGCTCCAGGGTGGCGCGGGCGTTGGTGATGCCCAGGGCGTCGGCGGCCTCGGCTCGCGCGGCGCTGGCTCGGGTGGTGGCGGGAATGGCCTCGGTCTCGGCGGCCTCGGCACCAAGGGCGGCGGTCGCGGCGCGGGTGGCTACGGCTCCATCGATCTCGGCGGCAAGGGCAAGTCGGGCACACGCATCGTTCCAGGGAAGACCACGGTGGTCGGTGGCCTCGACAAGGACGTCATCATGAAGGTCATCAAGCGCCACCAGAACGAGATCAAGTTCTGTTACGAGCAGGAACTTCAGAAGAACCCCGCGCTCGCGGGCAAGGTCGCGGTCGCGTGGACCATCGATCCCGCCGGTGCCGTCTCCGAGGCCAACGTCTCAGAAAGTTCTGTCAGCAACGCCAACGTCGAGAGTTGCATCGTGCAGCGCATTCGGCGCTGGAAGTTCCCCGAGCCCGACGGCGGAGGCATCGTGAACGTGACCTTCCCGTGGATCTTCAAGGCGGCGGGCGACGAGAGCGAGTGACTCCGGCCGCTTGACGGAGTGAACGGCGTGTCTCTGCGAGGGGGCACGCCGTTTTCGATTTGCGCGCACCATCGTCCCGTCGCCAGCCATCAACGGGTCGCCAAACCATGAAGTGCCGGCTGTTGCAGAACATCCAGAGCTGAGCAGGGACCTCGAGGCTCCTTCGGCGATGCGCTGCCTGTGGCGGGTCCCACGCTCATGCAGCCCCGCGCCACCAAAGCCATCGCCGGTGAAATGGAATGGCAGCGCGCGTCATGCCTGGATGCAGTTTTTGGCGTGCTCGCGAGATCGGCCGTGTGGTCGGCCCCGAGGAAAGCCGATAGAGAGACGAGTCCCCATTCGTTCTCGTCGAGGCTTTCCCCGCATGGACTTCGAGCTCCCTGAAGACGTCAAGGCGCTGCAGGCAACGATTCGCGACTTCTGCGAGAGGCGGGTGAAGGACAAGGCCCGCGAGTGGGACGCGACGGAGAAGTTTCCCCTCGAGATCGTGCGCGAGCTCGGCCAGCTGGGCGTGATGGGCATCCGAATCGGCGAAGAGTACGGCGGTGCTGCGATGGGCTCACTGGCCGTCGCAGTCGCGGTCGAGGAGGTCGCTCGGTACGACGGCTCACTCGCGCTCACCGTCGCCTCACACAACGGTCTCGGCACCAGCCACATTCGCGTGTTCGGCAACGAGGCCCAGAAGCGAAAGTACCTGCCGAAGCTCGCCACCGCCGAGTCGCTCGGAGCGTGGGGCCTCACGGAGCCGGGCTCTGGCAGCGACGCCGCAGGCATGAAGACGACCGCGGTGAAGCAGGGTGACAGCTGGCTCCTCAACGGATCCAAGATGTTCATCACGCAGGGCACCGTCGGAGATGTCTTCGTCGTGCTCGCCGTCACCAACGCAGCGAAGAAGCAGAAGGGCATCACCGCCTTCATCCTCGAGAAGGGCTACCGCGGCTTCAGCCAGCGCTCGATTCACGGGAAGCTGGGCATGCGCTCGTCGGACACCGCAGAGCTGCACCTCGAGAACGTCGAGGTCCCCGACAGCCAGCGCCTGGGCGAGGTCGATCATGGCTTCATCGACACCATGAAGATCCTCGATGGCGGGCGGATCACCATCGGCGCACTCTCGGTCGGGCTCGGCGCCGCGGCGATCCGCGAGTCGGTGAAGTATTCGCGCGATCGATCGGCCTTCGGTCAGCCCATTGGAGAGTTCCAGGCGATTCGCTGGATGCTGGCCGACATGCAGACCGAGATCGACGCGTCGCGTCTGCTCGTCTACCGCTCAGCCGCGCTCGCCGACGCCGGCACGCCGTACACGCGCGAAGCGTCGATCGCGAAGCTCTTCGCTTCCGAAGCCGCGACCCGTGCCTGCAACAAGGCCGTGCAGATTCACGGCGGCTACGGCTACACGCGCGAGTTCCCCGTCGAGCGGTACCTTCGTGACGCCAAGCTGTGCGAGATCGGCGAAGGCACCAGCGAGATTCAGCGCAACATCATCGCGCGCGAACTCCTGAAGGGATAAACCTTCGGAATGGATCGCGCCTTCCTCGAGGGTCTCGGGCTCAAGGTGACCGAGACCGATGGGATGGAGGCGGAGCTCGAGCTGACCTCGGGCGTTGCCCTCAATCCGCTGACCCGACACGTCATCTCGACAGTCGATTTCACCGTCATGGGCGACCGGCTGCTCTACGTCGGGCCGCCTGAGCTCGTGGGTGCCCAGCCGATCAACCTCGCGTTCCTGACCCGCACGTCACGGCTCGAGGATCTGGTCATTCAGACGCTGAACGATCACCTCCACCAGCTCGAGCGTCGAACGAAAGAGCTCTCGGCCCTTGGCATCGGCGTGAAGGTCGACCCGTCGTCGCTGCAGCTGTCGGCGGAGCTCGAGCGTGGCCCGTTCCGGTTCACGCTGGGCGCGAGCCGCGCTGGGCAGTTCCGTGTCTCTCGGTGCCTGAACGATGGCGTTGAGGTCACCATCGGCGCTCAAGCGGTCTTCGAGCTGAGCGAGTTCCGCGATCGCGTCGCGCTGGAGGACTTCCTCTGCGCGATGTTCGGCCACGTCACCAGCTCGTCAACGCCGCCTCCCCGTGAGGCCGGCGCCGCGCCCGTCGACGCCACCATCAGCGTGAAGGCGCTGTTCGATGCATTCGGGGATGCGACGGTGCCGCCCCGGAGCACCCTGGAGTTCTTCGCCGAGCTTCGGGTTGGCGGCGAGACGCTCCGGTTCGCCGCCGCCCGGCTGCAGGGCAGGACCTTCCGCGGGTTGCTCGCGGGCCCTGCAGGGAAGATCTGGGCCGAGCGCTTCGAACTCGACGAGTTTCCTGGCGTGCGCGGCCTCGTCTCCGAGTTGGTCGGCGTACCCATCGAAGACATCGAGGTGGTGGAGTGAATTCGACGGCGCAGGAGCTGGCCGATGGCGTGTTGGCCGGAGACGTTCGCAAGGCCTCGCGGTTGATGCGGCTGATTGACGATCTCGCGCCCGCCGCCACCGATGCGCTGAAGCTGATCTTCCCGAAGACGGGCCGCGCCTGGATCATCGGCATCACGGGATCTCCCGGAGCAGGGAAGTCGACCCTGACCGACCGGCTCATCACCGCCTACCGGGCGCAGGGGAAGACGGTCGGCGTGATCGCAGTCGACCCGACCAGCCCCTTCACGGGTGGCGCGATTCTGGGCGATCGCATTCGCATGCAGGGTCACGCGACGGACCCGGGCGTCTTCATTCGCTCGCTGGCGACCCGAGGGAATCTCGGTGGTCTGTCACGCGCGACCGGTGATTGCTTGCGGGTGATGGATGCGATGGGCCGCGACGTGATCATCGTCGAGACCGTGGGCGTCGGGCAGGACGAGATCGACATCGCGCAGCTCGCGCACACGACCGTGGTGGTGCTGGTGCCGGGAATGGGCGACGACATTCAGGCCATCAAGGCCGGCATTCTGGAGGTCGCTGACGTCTTCGTCGTGAACAAGGCCGACCTCGACGGCGCCGATCGGGTCGTCCGCGAGCTACGCGCAAACCTCGAGCTCCGGCATGCCATCAAGGCGCCCGCGATGGATCACGACACCCATCACCGCATGGTTCGCGCGAAGGCCGAAGGGACCCACGTCGAGTTCGGAGGGCCCGTGGAATGGGAGCCCCCGATTCAGAAGGTGATTTCGGCGAAGGGCACCGGGATCGATGAGCTCGTCGCTGCCGTCGCAAGCCACCAGAAGCACCTGATCGACACGGGTGAGAAGGCGAAGCGGGAGCAGACCCGGGCGATGACCCAGTTCCTGACCCTGTTGCGCGACCGACTGCTGCGGGCAGGGCTCGAGCGCCTGGAGAGGGAACGCGGCAACTTGACAGACGTGGCCCAACGCATCGCCGAGCGGAAAGCGGACCCCTACGTGCTGGCCGATGAACTGGCGTTGACGGTGCGCTGAGACAGACCGAGCGACACAGTCAGCCGACGAGCGCAAGCAGGGCGCGTCCGCCAGCCAGCAGAGCGCCTGAGGCCGACATCGATGAGAAAGAAGAGACAGGAGACCTGAATTCAGGCCAGGACCCGGACCCGACTCGGCGGAAAAGATGCGCTCGCGCGGGCTACGTCGAGCGCAAGAGCCGGGCTGCACTACAGACGCAAGCAAGACTCGTTCTGGCCCGTTCGTTCGTCTGCGCTCCGCTTAGCAGCCCGCTCACCACATGCTGGGAGCAGTCTCTGCTGGCGTTCAAACTTCTAGCCGCGCCCAGGGCCTCGGCAGGTTCTGCGCTATCCAGCCAGTCATCCGCGGCAGCGGCAGAATCTCAGGCAGCGGCACTTCGGTCACGCCGTGCTTGGTCCAGTCGGGACGTGCATAGTTTACATAACGCTCATTATACGAATATCCGACATGCAGTCAGTTGTTGCTCTGCCTTGTTGCCTCGATGGCCGTTCGTTGAGGTCGAGCTGTCAGGCCTGCGCGATTCGTCTTTCGATGAGCGACGAGGCGGTCAGCCAGCCGTTGTCGTCCCCCACCGAAGGCCACGCGCTGCGATGAAGTCCAGCACGCGCCTGGGTACGAGGTCATCGGGCCGCTCGCCGGCAGCCAGGCGTTCACGGATTCCGGTCGACGAGATCTCGGCAACCGGCGGCCCAATCGCTTCGTCTGACGGGTAGCCCGCGCGATGCAACACGACGACGTCGACGAGGACCGCGATGCGGTCCCACGCCTTCCATTTCGGCAGGTCGGCGAGAATGTCGCTCCCGATCACGAACTCGAACCGGGTGCCCGGGTGCCTTGGCAGCAGCCACTCCAGCAGCTCGATGGTTCGGCCCTCGCCCTGCACCTGCGACTCGGCGCGGCTGACTTGCAACCACGGCCCACAATCCTGCGCCATGAGTTCGCACATCGCGACCCGATCGTCGAACGAAGCGAGGTCCTTCCCGAAGGGATGGTTGAACGCCGGCACCAGCCACACCGCGTCGACGGCCCGCGTGGCGCGAACGTAAAGTGCTGCCATCAGGTGGCCGACGTGTGGCGGGTTGAACGAGCCCCCGAGTAGCGCGATGCGCGTCATCTCATTTCACCGAGAGCTTCGTCTTGCTGCTCGGGATCACGATCGGCTGCCTGTCGATCACCGTCTTCCCATCGAGGAGCGTGAAGGCTGAGAACACGAGCTGCTGCTTGTCCACGAGCTCGAGCAGCCCGACCGTCGACTTCGGCCCGCCTTTCACCCGGCCCGGCGTGATGAAGAACCGGGGCCCAATCTGCACCACCTTCGGTTCCGCGGCGTTCCCGTGAACGAGCACGGCGGCGTTCACCATGTCTTCCTTGTCGAGATCGTTCTTGTCGTGAACGACGCAGCACAGGACGTCGCCCACGATGTCGACCGCCTTCTTCGGCACCGACGAGTCCTGGTACTGCAAGCTGCCCCTCTCGGGCGTGCGCATCACGCGGTCCTTCATGCGCATCACCTCTTCGATCGCGCGGGCAAACTCCCACACCGTGCCGAAGGCCGCCGGTCGGTCCTTCTGGTCGAGACCGATCAGGAACCGGGACACGTCCTCGAGAAAGTCGGCGTTCGAGTAGTCGGTCTGCGCCTTCATCTCGTCGCGCTTGGTGCGCAACCAGTCGTCGAGATCTTCGTACCGGCCACCCGCGAAGAGAAACCGCTTCGCGCCGCGATCGGACAAGAACCGGAGCGCGGACTCGAAGAGCCCCACGTCTCCGTCAGTGTCTCCGAAGATGCCAATCGCAGTCGCCATTTAGCCGTAGATCAGGTGCTTCTTGCGGACAGCCAGAAAGGGCCGCAGGTCATCTTGGAAGCCGTCGACGATGCGCGCCAGTGGCCAGCCTGCTTCGATGCCCTGACGGACCTTCGCGGTTCCGCACAGCAGATCGAACGCGGGAATGTCGTCGACGAACTCGTACGCATCGGCGCGCCATGAAAAGTCTCTGCCTCCGAGCTCACGGCACGTCCGAAACACGGCGATGCCCGTCACGAAGGGGTCGAACGCCTGGCGATCGGTGACGTGCAGGAAGGCCCCCTCGCACGACTCGCCCTTGAACTTGTCGAAGGTCGGGGTGAACGAGCAGGGCCTGAACGTCACCCCGGGGAGCGCCAGGGCATTGAGCTGCTCCGCGACCTCGTGCGACGACAGCCACGGCGCGCCGAACTGCTCGAAGGGCCGACAGGTGCCTCGACCTTCGCTGACGTTGGTGCCTTCGCCCAGACACATGCCCGGGTAGACGAGCGCGGTCGCCGGCGTGGGCATGTTGGGCGACGGGGAGATGAAGTCGCGACCGACCTGCTCCCACGACGTCGAGCGCTCGAGGCCCTCGCACGGCGCCACAGTCAGATCGCAGCCGAACCGCTCGCGGGCGTTGAGGAGTTGAGCGATCTCACCGGCGCTCATGCCGTGCCGCGTGGGGAGCTCGTAGAGGCCGACGAAGGACCGGTAGCGCTTCCCAACGAGGTTTCCCTGCACGAGGTCGAGGCCGATCGGGTTCGGACGATCGAGCACGAAGAATGGCACCTTCGCCTTTGCGGCGGCCTTCATCGAGAGGGCCATCGTGTAGATGTACGTGTAGTAGCGCGCGCCGACGTCCTGAATGTCGAAGACGAGGGCGTCGAGGCCCTTCAGCCACCGGGCCTTCGGCGAGAGCGACTCGAAGGTGCTGCCGTAGAGTGAATACACCGGCACCCCGGTACGCCGGTCACGGGCCACGTCGCCGACCGCGACCATGTACTGGGCCTCACCGCGAATGCCGTGCTCCGGGCCGAACAACGCGGCGAGCGTCACGCCTTCGGCGTCGTGCAGCAGATCGACGAGGTGCCGGAACGACGCGTCAACGCTCGTCGGGTTGACGATCGCTCCAACGCGCAGGCCTTGAAGCGCGCGGAACCGCTCCTTCGCCCAGACATCGATGCCGAACCGGACAGCCATCAGATCACTTGCCCTTCTTCGCCGGCGTGCCGAGCTCGAACTCGAACACGGGCTCGCGGCGCTTCCGCTCGAACTCCGCGTCGCGCAACGCGAACACGACGTGGCCTGCCAGCACCACGTCGTTGAGCGTGTCTTCGACGACTTCCGACGTCTCGACGACGCCCTCGCCGTTCACCTTGACGCGCACCTTGAGGGATCCCTTGAGCGTCGGGTTCCCGCGCCGTTGGATGGCGTAGACCTCGTCGAGCGTCTTGGCGACCTGGCCGTAGATGCGATCGACCGAGCCCTTCGCCGGCTTCGCAGGCAGCTTGAAGAGCGCTTCGAGATTCTTCCCCTCGGCCTTGCAGTCGTCGGCATGGGGGGTCGACCTGGCGCCACCGTGACGGAACCTCTCGAGCGCGAGGATCGGCTGCTGTTTCGCGAGGCTCACGTTCCCGAGGCGGTACCAGGTGTCGGCGAGCTCGCGGTTGCGTTCGAGCGCTTCGAGCAGTGTCTTCTCTGCGCCCTCGAGGTCCTTTTTCGCTTCGCGCAGCTCCGCGATGCGCACCAGCGGCGGCACGGCGGCCTTGTCGAGGCTGGCGACCAGGTTGGCAGCGCGCTCCTCGCCCTCCAGGTCCTTCAGCTCGTTATACATGCCGAGCATGCGGGTCGCGGTCTCGAGGTCAGGGTTCCCCAGCTTCAGGGACTTCTCGTATTCGGCCAGTGCGCCCCGCTTGTCGCCGGCCTCGTACTTCATGGTCGCGATCAGGCGCCGAATCTCACGATCCTTCGGCTGCAGGTCGGCGAGCGCCGACAGGTTCTTCGTCAGGTCGGGGTCCTTTGACGCCTGCTGCAGCTTCACCAGCTCACGCAGCGCAGCGGGCTGATCGGGCCACCCGGTGATGCCCTTCACGAGCTCGGGCTTCGCAGCGTCAGCCTGACCTCTCTTCAGCAAGACCAGACCGAGGCCCACGTGCGCTTCGGGATCGTCAGCGAGCGCGAGCGCCGCGCGGTACTGCTTCTCCGCGTCGTCGAGATCGTCCTTGAGCCGAGCCATGTCGCCGAGCGCGATCAGGGCCGGGTAGAACGCAGGGTGCTTCTTCATCGACGACTCGAGCGAGGTCTTCGCGAGGTCGCGCATCTTCCAGCCAAGGTAGATGCGCCCCATGCCGTAGTGGGCCCAGGCCAGGTCCGGGTAGATCTGCGAGACGTTCTTGAGCTGGTTCCACGCGTCGTCGGTGGGCATCGAGCACCACGCGACGAAGACCCTCAGCAGCGGCTCGGTCGGGCGCGCCTTCGACAGGTCCTGAAGCTCGATGCGCACCTGGTCGACCTTGCCGTGCCACGCGGCGCTCTCGATTCTGCGGAGCTCCTTGAGCACGTCACCGACGGGGGCGGTGATCCCCGGCGGCTCGGCAGCCCACGCGGCACCTGCGACCAACAGCAGCCCCCCGGAAGCCAGTCGGACATTCATGGGCTCTGTATAGCCGAGCGACAGAAGCCCGAAAGTCCGAAGGGTTGAGTCTCGTCAGCGAGCCGACGGTTTCAGGGGCCGCAAAGCGCGACCTGGGGCGTCCAGCGATCGCCGGATCGTGACCGCCTCGCCGTGCCGCTGCGTGTGTTCGAGTAGATCGATGAGGCGACGCGCGGCCGCAACCCGAACGGCGTCGATCGAGAGGAGCGCGCGAAGCTCCCGTTCGGCGGCCTTCACTTCGCCCGAGTTCTCGAGCGCCTGGGCGAGCTGGAGTCTGGCGCCGGTCGCGCTCGGCATGGTGCGGAGGTACTCGCGCCACTGACCAACGGCCTCGCTCCAACGAGCCTGCGAGGACAACAGGCCCGCGAGGCGAAAGCGGGCGTCGGCGAAGTCTCCTCGGAGGGTGAGCGCGACCTCGAGCGCCCGGGTCGCTGCGTCACGGTGGCCGGCTTCGTCCTGGGTGAGCGCCCAGAGGTAGTGCGCCCGGGGATTTTCGGGGCTGAGGGCTCGGGCGACGTCGGCGTGCCACCCTGCCCGCTCGACGTCGGTCCCCAGCTTCAGGCGAAGACGCGCCACCTCGAGCCGACAAAGATCCCACGTGGGGTCGACCGACGTGAGCGCCTCGAGCTGCTGCAGGGCCTGCGTGTCGGAGCCCTGGTGTTCCAGCTCGAGCGCGGCGATGAGGAGCGCCTGGTGCGGAGCAGCCGCGAGGACGAGCGCGAGGAGAGATCCCACGGAGGGTCCCCTACCACGCGGCGGCTCCGTCGGCGCGACGCCCGGTCAGGTCGAGCCCGTGGAACACGTCGCGGTCCGGGTCGTGGGCGGCTATGCACGGTCGCCTCTCTTCCGGAGCATCTCGTGGACGTCACCGATCGCACCCTCACTGCACTTGGCTTCGACGACGTTCGTTCGGCCATCGGCGCGCGCTGCCGCACCGAGGTCGGCAAGGTGCGCGGCCTGAAGCGCCCGTTCCTCGACGGCATTCCCGAGGTGCTCGCGAGCCTCGCGTTGATCGAAGAGGCCCGGGGCCTGAAGCAGGAACCGTTGTCGCTTCCGCTCGGCGGTCTCGTCGACCTGCGGCCCTCGCTCGATCGCTCGACCAAAGGCGGGCTGCTCGAGCCGCGCGAGCTGATGTCGATCTGTGCAGCGTTGTTCGCGTTCGAGCGCACCTACGAGGTGCTGCAGGACCGACGCGAGCGGTTCCCCGGACTGGCTGCACTCGGCCGCCGGATGCCGCTCCTGGGACGCCTGGCGACCCGACTCGACAAGAGCTTCGAAGCGAGTGGAGAGATCTCGGATCGCGCGAGCGACGAGCTCCGCGACGCCCGCGATCGCGCGCGTGGCCTGCACCGCCGAATCCGTTCACGGCTCGACGAGCTGCTGCGCGACGAGAAGTTCGCGAGCAATCTGCAGGAGGGCTACTACTCGGTGCGGAACGAGCGGTACGTCGTGCCGGTCCTCTCGAGCCATCAGCGTGAGATCGACGGCATCGTCCACAACGCGAGCCAGTCGGGCCAGACGCTCTTCGTCGAACCGCAAGAGATGATCGGCGTCGGCAACGAGCTGGCGATCGCGCAGTCCGTGGTTCTCGAAGAGGAGCGGAAGGTGCTGCTCGAGCTCTCGGGGCTCGTCGCTCGGGAAGCCGCGAAGATTGAGGACGGACTGCTCGCCGCCTCGGAGCTGGACGAGCTCGAGGCGATCGCCCTGCTCTCGGCTGACCTGCTCGCCACCACCCCGTCGGTCCACCCCGCCCACGGGCCGCTGAACGTGAAGGGCCTGCGGCATCCAAGGCTGGTCCTCAAGGGCGACCAGGTCATCGCGAACGACGTCGATCTCTCGGAAGGCGCGCGCGCCCTCGTCGTCTCGGGCCCCAACGCTGGCGGCAAGACGGTGACGCTCACCGGCATCGGGTTGTGCGCGCTGATGGTGCGGGCCGGTCTGCCGATTCCGGTCGACCCTGGCTCATCGATTCCGCTCTTCAATCAGGTCCACTCGGCCATCGGCGACCTGCAGGATCTCGAGCAGGGGCTCTCGACCTTCTCGGCGCACGTGACGGTGCTCAAACACGTGGTGTCGACCGCCAAGAAGGGCGCGCTCGTGTTGATCGACGAGATCGCCGCTGACACCGACCCTCGCGAAGGCGCGGCGATCGCCACGGCCGTGCTCGAAGACCTGCTCGAGAAGGGCGCGCTGGTGCTGGTGACGACCCACCTCGAGGAGCTCAAGGCCCTCGCGCACCTCGACCCGCGCTTCGTGAACGGCCGCGTGGGCTTCGACTCGAAGAAGATGGCGCCGACGTATCGGCTTCAGCTCGGCGCGTCGGGCGCGTCTTCGGCCATCGACATCGCCCGGCGCGTCGGACTGCCGGAAGCGATCTGTGTTCGAGCGACCCATCTGTCGCAGAATTCCGGTGGCGCGTTGTCCAAGGCGCTCCAGGCTGCGGAGGACGAGCGGCGCAAGATGCTCGACCAGCGGGATCAGGCAGAGCGCGACGCGAAAGAAGCGCGCGAGCTCAAGGCGATCGCCGAGAGACAGCTTGCCGAGGTGGAGCGAAAAAAGAAGGAAGAGGAGCTCAAGTTTCGAGAGTCGTTGCGGGCGGAGCTCGAGTACGCGCGCACCCAGATTCGGGCGCTCGTCGATCGCCTCGAGACCGATCGCAGCGACAAGGCGCTCTCGGTGGCGAAGCAATCGGCCGCCGATATCTCGTCCCGCATCAACGAGCAGACCGTCGCCGAGCGTTCGGTCCGGTCGGAGCTCAAGACGGGCCCCGAGGAGTTGGCGCCGCTGGAGCTGAAGGTCGGCGCGCGGGCCCGGCACCGATCGTTGGACGCCGAGGTCGAGATCGTCGACGTTTCTCAAGACGTCGTGGTGGTCACCATGGGGGCCCTGCGCATGCGTGTGCCTGCGTCGGAGCTCCTGCCTGCCCGGAAAGCCGCCGGCGCCGGCACTCGCTTCCCCTCCCCTGCCACGAAGAAGGACGAGCAGCTCAAGCGCGCCGAAGCGACAGCGGCCAAGCCGTTGACGCTCGCGAGCCCGAAGCTCGATCTGCGTGGCCAGCGCGGCGAAGACGCCGTGCGTGAGGTCGAGCGCTTCCTCGATCGGGTCTCCCGCGAAGGCGAGGCCGCGGCGATTCTCCTGCACGGACATGGCACGGGCGCGCTGAAGACGATGGTGCGGGAGTACCTGCGCGCCTCTCCATACGCGAAGACCTTCCGAGCCGGCGATGGGCCCGAAGGTGGCGATGGCGTGACCGTGGTGGAGCTGGCGTGAAGCTCGGCAGCCTCGAGCTCTCCTCTCCTTTCATTCTCTCGCCGCTCGAGTCGGTCAGCGACGCGGCGTTCCGTCGGCTCTGCTGGTCCCTCGGGGCCGGCTTCACGTGGACCGAGATGATCCGCGCCCGAGGGCTGGTGCGGAACAACAGGAGCACGATCGAGCTCATCGACAGCTTCGACGCCGACGTTCCGACTGGCCTGCAGCTGATGGTGGCGAACGAGAAGGAACTCGACGAGGCGCTGACGAAGCTCGACGCACTCGCCGCCACCACCCACCCCCACCTCAAGAACCTTCGCGCCGTCGACCTGAACTTCGGGTGTCCGTCGCCAGAGGTGATCAAGGTCGGCGCCGGCCCTGCCCTGCTCAAGCGACATCACAAGCTCAAGGCGATCTTCCAGGTCCTGCGTTCGTGGAAGCAGCGTACGGAGCTCCCCATCGGCGCAGTCACCGCGAAGGTTCGCCTGGGGCTCAATCGCGCCGAGATGGACCAGAAGGTGGTGCTGCCGATCGTCGAGCTGGCGAACGAGCTGCTCGATGGTCTGACGGTGCACGCGCGGCATGCTCGTGAAGAGTCGACGACACCAGCGCATTGGGAAGCGATCGCCGAGGTGAAGCAGCGCGCGGCGGTGCCGATCATCGGGAATGGTGACGTGGTCTCGCTCGAGGCCGCGCAGAAGCTGATGCGGGAGAGTGGTTGCGACGGCGTCATGGTGGCCCGCGGGGCGATTCGCTCTCCATGGATCTTCCGGGAACTCACGGGCCGGGGACCGGGGCAGCCAACGCTCATGGAGCTCGACGTGGTGGAAGCCGAGTGGACCCGCCGAGCGACCGAACTCCAGAGCAAGCCGAAGTACTTCGAGTGGCACCGTGAGGGTTTTCGGCGTCTCCGCGCGCGACTGAGCGGACAGGTGGTCTCCGGTACCGGGATGCCGGCGAACGAACACATGCGCTGAGGACTTGTCCGTGAGCGCCCGACGGTTCGACGCGAAGTTCGGTGAGGATCGGATCGCCGAGCTGCCACCCTTCCCCGGCGTCTACGAGTGGCTCGGGCCGGAGGGCGAGACGATCTACGTCGGCAAGGCGAAGAACCTGCGGAACCGGCTGCGCCAGTACCGGAACGCGAGCCGCAAGAAGGTCCACCGCAAGATGCGCGAGCTGGTCGCCGCGGCGAACGAATTCCGGGTGCGGCCTTGCGACAGCGAACTGTCGGCGCTGGTACTCGAGAACGAGCTCATCCAGAAGCTCAGGCCACCGTTCAACGTGTCGGGGGCGTTCGCGTTTCTGTACCCATGCATCGGTCTGCGCGTTCACGAGCGCGAGCTCGAGCTGTGCTGCACCACTTCGCCTGGGCTGTTGAGGCCGTTCGTGTTCTTCGGCGCGTACCGTTCCCCTCGCCTGACCCGCGCAGCGTTTGGCGCGCTCGTCGAGTTGCTTGAACACCTGGGCCATCGCGAGCCAACGCGGCGGGTGCGGGTTCTGCCGAAGGTGCCGTTCACCAGACTGGTGCGGTTTCGTCAGCTCGACGCCGGGTGGCGCACCGCGCTGGAAGGCTTCTTTCTGGGCACGTCGCCCGACCTGCTCAAGCGCCTCGTGCTCGCGTTGCTCGAGAAGCCTGCCGCCCGGAGGCATGCTGAGGAGACGCAGGCTTCGCTCGAGCTCGTGAAGCAGTTCTGGATCGAAGAGAGCGAGTCGCTCAGACGGGCGCTGATCGCCACGGGCCGTGGGCGCAAACGGTTCCTGCCTCAGGCTGAACGCGACCGGGTGTTCCTGGAAGCGGGTGCCGCGTCGCGGTGAACGCTGGTCCCGTGGCCTGGACTCCCGTGCCGCCATGGACGCGGCCATCCCCGCTCCCGTGACGCAGTCGTTCAGCGAGGCGGGTCAGCGCCTTCGTCCGCCGCGGTCGTTCTTCCCGCCACGATCGGATCGACCGCCGCGGTCGGCTCGGTCGTTACGACTCGAACGATCAGCATCGCGAGGAGCAGACGCCGCTGGGGAAGGCTTCCCACCCCGCTCCGACCACAAGCGGTCGAGCACCTTGCGAGGGTCGAAGCCTCCTGGCGAGCCCTCGTCTCGGGCGGGCGCGACGACGGGCGCGGACCTGGGCGCAGGCTCGACGAACCGCTCCTTCGCGAACGTGCGAGGCGCTGCTGCGTCCTGACGGAACGAACGCTTCGGCCGATCCTCGAAGTGCTCACGCGAAGGCGTGTGCTCTCGCTGCCCACGCCCGGGACGACGCTCGCCCCCACGATCGTCACCGCGGAAGCTGCCACGAGCCTCGGTGCGGGCGCCTCGACGAGCCTCACCCCGGGATTCACCGCGAGTTCCTCCGCGAGCGCCCGACTTCTTCTTCGCGCGGGCTGCATAGGGCGTCAGCACACCCGCTTCGTCCGCGAAGCCCTCGACCGCAAAGTCCATCTGCTTCTTGGTGAGGTTGACCGACGCGAGCGTGACGGTGCACTTCAGCCCGACCTTCACGACCCGGCCATCGCCGTAGTTGATCCTGTACGTCGCCTGGTCGAACTCGAAGTCCGGGTACACCGTCTCGCCCTTCACGAGGCCTTCGACGAACAGATCGTCGAGCTCGACGAAGAAGCCGTGCTCGGCGAGCGACGACACAGTGGCGGCGAACGACTCGCCGACGCGGTCCTTCATCAACAGGCAGCTGTAGAGTGCGTTCACCTCGCGCTCGACGAGCATCGCCGCGCGCTCCCGTTCACTGGAGTGCTGCGCCATCGACTCGAGTTCCTCGAGCTCGCGCTCTGCGAGTTCGTGCTTCATCTTCCACCAGTGCTTGAGCAGTCGGTGCACGAGCAGGTCCGGGTATCGACGAATCGGCGAGGTGAAGTGGAGGTAGTCGAGCGCGCCCAGCCCGTAGTGGCCCGTCGTCTCCGACGAGTAGACCGCCTGCATCATCGAGCGCAGCGCGAGCTGATGGAGCGCCTTCTGCTCCGGGTGCCCGTCGAGCTCCTTGAGGATCTGGTTGAGTTCCTTCGAGTCGACCTTCCCCTTCGTCGGCACCTTGATGCCGTAGGCGCCCAGGAGCGTGAGGAACGCGTCGAGGCGATCGGCGTCGGGCTCTCCGTGGAAGCGGTTCACCGTCACCCGCCCGGCCTTTCGGAACTCTCGAGCGACGGCTTCGTTCGCGGCGAGCATGCACTCTTCGACGAGGCGGTGGCTCTCCCAGCGCTCGCGGCGAACGAGCTTCACCGGCAGGCCCTGGTCGTCGAGCTCGGGCCGCGTCTCGGGCAGATCGAAGTCGATCGCGCCGCGGCCGTTGCGCATCTGGTTGAGCGCCTTCATCAGCCGGTGCGTGTCCTGCAGCATGGGCTTGAGGAACTCACGGTGCGGCACCGACTCACCGTTCAGGATCTGATGCACCTCGGTGTACGTGCAGCGCGCCTTGCTGCGCATCACGGCGGCGTACACCTCGGTCTGCTGCGTCACACCGGACCGATCGATGATCATGTCGGCGACCATGCAGAGCCGGTCTTCATCTGGCTTGAGCGAGCACAGGCCGTTCGACAGGCGCTCCGGCAACATCGGGAGCACCCGTCCTGGCAGGTACACACTGGTCGCCCGGTTGAGGCCTTCGGCGTTCAGCGCGCTGCCTGGCGTCACGTAGTGCGAGACGTCGGCGATGGCGACCACCAGCCGCCAGCCCGAGTCGGTCGTCTCGACGAAGATCGCGTCGTCGAAGTCACGCGCGTCTTCTCCGTCGATCGTCACCAGTTGCATGTCGCGCAGATCGCGGCGGCCCTTCAGATCGGCCTCGAGGAGCTCGAGCGGGAACGCGTCGGCCTCATCCATGACGTCGTCGGGGAACTCGTCGTGAAAGCCGCGTGAGAACGCGACGGAGAGCACCTCGACCGAGTGGTCGGCCTCCGCACCGAGCGAGCCAGACACTTCTCCGACGAGGCGGTGCTCGTGACTGCGGAGCACCTTCTCGGCGACCCCCAGGCGCACTTTCACGACATCGCCCGGCCGCGCGAGCTGCGTCTTCGGAACGTCGATGAGCCCGAGCGCCGACTCCTTTGGCTCGACCCACGCGAGCCCGCGCTCTTCGCAGTAGACGCCGATCACGTGTTGGCGCGTGCGGCGCTTCACCTCGACGATCCGGCCGAGCGTGCGGCCGCTCCGCTGAGGGATGACCTCGACGATCACGCGATCGTGATCGAGCGCTTTGCGCGCCTGATCAGGCGGAATGAAGATGTCTTCGGACTTGCCCGTGAGCGCCCGCACGAAGGCGAAGCCATCGGGGTGGTGATTGATGATGCCTTCCATCAACACCTGCTTCGGACCTGCGGGCGCATGCGTCTTCGGCGCCTTCGCCAGCACCCGCTCGACGGCCTGCTCGACGGGCAGCACGCGCTTCGGTCCGCGGGCCTTCTGGAGCCCGAACGGTGCCTCCTTGCTCTTCGCCTTGCGGGCCTGCGCGGCGGAGCCGCCAGCCTCCTTCTTGAAGCCCGGAGCGACGCCCGCCTTCGCGCGAACGGCGCTGGGTTGCTTCGCGTCCCACGCGGGGCCCGACTTGCGCGCGTGCTCTTGTCCGGGCACGCCAAACCGTTTGCCATCGCGCTCGAGGCGCCCGTTCTTCACGAGGTCGCGCAAGATGCGCTTGAGGACCGTCTGCTCGCCGGGGTTGAGCCCGCCAGCGCGCAACAGTTCCTTGATTCCCACCAGACGCCCTGCGCTTTGCACGAGGGCCATCACCTGTTCTGCATCAATCGACAAAAAGACTCTCCACGTCGCGGCAGCGAGCAGCGATCAGTCGAGCGCTGGCCAGACCCGCCGCCTGTTGTTGACTCGTCGGTTGTTCGATGAGGGCCCTGATCGGGCGCCACGATTCCACAACGGTGAAGGAAAAGACGAAGAGTCAGGGACTGCAACGCTGTCGAGCGTCACGGTCGCTGGCCCTCGGTGCTTCACGTGCTGCGACGTCTCCGTGCGAGTCAGTACCAGAGACGGTGTTCCAAGAATAACTGCGTGCTGGCAGCCGCGCTCGTTCATCTCGCAGCCACCTGCTGGTGACGCCGACGTCAGAGCATTGCCCGCCCTGACGCCGAGGCTCTGGGTTCAGAAGTACCAGGCCGCTCCCACCGCGGGGCTCAGGGTCGTCAAGACGATCGATTGGCCTGATGCGAACGGAAGGCGGAGCCCCAACAACACCCTTCCGGTGAGGGAGAAGTGCGGGCTGAAGAAATAGGCGGCACCGCCACCGACTCCCGCGCCCAGGACAAGCGAATTACCGATGTCGCTCGAGATCTGGCTGCTGATGCCAGCCCGAATGTGGAACAGCGGGCGAAGGGAGTCCGTGGAGGTGCGGAAGTGGTAATCCATCCCGAGCGAGGCACCGAACCCGATGCCCACGCCGCTTCCAGCGATTCCAATCCCGAAGCCCAGATCAAACAGCATCGCGACCGAATCGCTGGCCCAGTACGCGAGTCCGACCGAACCCGCCTCGATTGGAGTTGCTCCGGTTCCGCTCCTTGAACTGCCGATTGACTGTCCGTTGAAAGTGGCCCCAATGCCGAAAGCGCCCTTCCCTGCCGAGCGCACGCCTGTGTCGACGGCCGCGACCGGTGCGCCGGCCTTCGGGTTTTCCGGGTTCGCCGGCGGCTGCGTCGCGTAGGGGTTGTCGTTGGGCTGGTTGACGGGCTTGGGCCTGGTGTCAGGCGTCACGGGAGTGATCTCCGTGCCGATCTCCTGCGCCATCACCATCGAGCTCAGCATCACCACCACGGCCACACACAATCGCTTCACGGCATCCCTCCAGAGTTCAAGACGTACGCGCCCTTGCCCCGGCACCTGGCCAGGGCGAGCAGTTTCGTTACGGCAGCACGACCTCGAGCGCCTTGACGTTGACGGTCAGCCGGAACTGCTTCGAGACGTGCATGGGGTTGTGGGTCTTCGCAAGGAAGAAGTCGACGTCGAGCAGACCGGGGTTTCTGGGCGTGAAGAAGAACTCACGGACGGGCCCCTGTGGCTCGAGATTCACTTCGCGCAGCGAGAGGCGCTTGGCCGTCGCAGGCTCGATGCTCCACACATACCCCTGCTTCTCGGGCAGTCGGACCACCAGGCCGTTGTTCACCTTCACGGTGGCGCTCTTCGGGCTGCTCGAAGCTCCCTCGACGCTGGTGACCTCGATCAGCTCGCGCGAGACCGGTGGATACTCCGGAGCGCGAGGCTCACAGACCTCGGCCGAGATGGTGCCGCCCCAGCCGGTGGCCTTCTCGATGACGCCAGTGGCGACCATGATCTCGCCGACGAACTTCTTGAGGCCCTTTTGCGCCTTTCCTTCGATGGTGAAGGCGACCTGTTGGCGGGTGCCGTGATTGGTGACGACGAGATAGAATTCGTCGCCGCTCATCTCGAGGCGGCCGCGCAGCGTGGCGTAGCCCTTCTGTCCGACCGACATGCCGGGCTGGCTGATCGTCTCAATCTCTCCGGGAGAGAACAGACGCAGCTTCTCTTCGGGCTCGACGACCGGCACCGGTGCGTCGGACTCGACCTTCTTGGCCGAGTACTTCCGCACGTCGAGGGTGCCGCCGTAGTTGTGGTTCTTCTTGATCAAGCCGGAGACCGACACGCGGTGGTCGACGTAGGCGGGCAACACTTCCTGATCCGGTCCCTGCAGGAGGAACCAGAGCTCGCGTTTGTCGCGGCCGATGACCTCCAGGTACGGGAAACCCTGGTAGACGATCAAGCGGCCCTTGAGCGGGCCTTCACCGAACACACCGCGCGCGCCGACTGTGTAGACCTGCTCCATTTCACGCTTGGTGAGGGCCTCGAGTTCCGAGGGGAGCTTGGTCGCGCGGGGCAGCGGCTTGTCAGGCAGCGGGCCGACCCAGCCATCGGGCCGACGCGTCGGGGCGCTGAGCGAAGGCGGCGGAATTGGAGCGCTGGGCTTTGGCCCCGTGCCCTTCTTGCCGTCCTTCTTCTTCGCCGCCTCGACGGGAGCCGGCGCCGGCTGCGCGGGCTGGGCAGCCTTCGCTGGCTTGGCAGCCTTTACAGGCCTCGCCTTCAGGGGAGCACTCTTCTTGGGTGCAGGCTTCGCCTTCGCGGGTTTTGCGACCTTCTTCGCGGGCTTCGGCTTGCGGGCAGCGGACGCCTTCTTTTTTGCCAACGCTGTCTCCTCGGCACGCTCCTCGTTGACGGAGCGGAGATCCGCGCCCTACCCCACCCCCGTGTCTGGAGTCAATCCAAACCCTGCAATTTCCAGAGTTTTTTCAGTTTCGAAAGGCGATGAGTCCACGTTCCGGGGGGTTGCTGGTTTCGCAAGGTGTCGAAACTGGTACGAGAAGGCATGGCCATGATGTCCGTCGAAGCCGCACTGGAACGGGTTCTGACGCTGTGCCGGAGGCTCCCTGCCGAAGAGGTGGGGGTCGCCGAGTCGATGGGTCGGGCGCTCGCCCAGCCTGTCGTGGCGACGAGAACGCTGCCGCCCTGGGACAACTCGGCGATGGACGGCTACGCGGTGCGGCACTCCGACGTCGTGTCGGCGCCGACCCGGTTGAAGGTCGCGATGACGATTCACGCCGGCGAGCGGCCCTCTCGGCCTCTGGAGCCCGGTGAAGCCGCTCGGATCATGACGGGCGCTCCCCTGCCCGTTGGCGCGGACGCCGTCGTGATGCAGGAACGAACGTCGACGCCCGAGCCAGGGGCGGTGCTGATCGAAGAGGCGCCGAAGCGGCATCAGCACGTTCGGATGCGCGGCGAGGACATCCGCGAAGGCGCGCTGCTGCTCCCTGATGGCCGGGCGCTCGGGGTCGGCGAGGCCGGTGCGTTGTGGGCGCAGGGGCTCGCCCGTGTCGCCGTCACTCGCCGCCCGACCGTCGCCATCGCGTCGAGCGGAGACGAGCTCTGCGACGTGCTGGAAGCCCCGCTGGGACGGATCGTCGACACGAACACGCCAGTCATCGCCCAGCTGTGCAGGCTGTCTGGCGCCGTGCCCACCCTTCTCGGTCGGGCTCCCGATCGACTCGAGGCGATCACCGCGCTGTTCTCTCTGGGCCTCTCGTCCGACGTGCTGATCACCGTGTCGGGCGCTTCGGTCGGCGACAGGGACTTCACGCGCGAGGCCTTCCATGCGCTCGGCGTCGAGGTGGACTTCTGGAAGGTGGCGATGAAACCGGGCAAGCCGCTCGCGGTAGGCGTGAAGGGCCAGACGCTCGTCTTCGGACTCCCGGGCAACCCGGTCTCAGCGATGGTCACGTTCGAGCTGTTCGTTCGCCCGGCCCTGCGCGCGCTTCAGGGTCTTCCTGCTGTGACGCCTCTCCTTCCAGGCAGGCTGGCAGAGCCACTGACCAGGCCCGCCGGGCTCCGCCATTTCGTGCGGGCGCGGGTCGAGCGGCGGGGCGATGCGCTCTGGGCCACTCCCCTTTCATCGCAGTCATCTGGAGCACTTGCGAGTGCGGTCGGCGCCACCCACTTGATTTCGATCGCACCTGATGCGACGCAGGTCGCTCAAGGCGCCGTCGTCGACTTGATCCCGCTGTGCTGGGGAGTCTGAAGAGCTGTGCAACCATTGTTTAGGGCGAGCATCAGATTGCCGTAACCAGCAACGCTCCCGGATCAGGACGCCGGGGCCACTCTGTACGAGGGATTTGATGACCACCGAGACCAGTCTCCTCCCCACCCGGAAGCACACCGCCTTCCTCGAGCTCTACTCCGAGTCTCCGCTTCCGACGGAGCGCGGCCTCTTTCGCATCGTCGTCTTTCGCGACCGGCGCAATGGCCGCGAGCACGTCGCGATGGTGAAGGGCGACGTCACCGGTAGAGAAGGCGTTCCCGTTCGCGCACACAGCGAGTGTCTGACGAGCGAAGTCTTTGGGAGCCTGCGCTGTGACTGCCGCGCTCAGCTCGACCGCGCGCTCGACTTCATCAACCAGCAAGGCTGCGGCGTGCTGCTGTACCTTCGGCAGGAGGGGCGCGGCATCGGCCTGGGGAACAAGATTCGCGCCTACAAGCTTCAGCAGGAAGACGGGCTCGACACCGTCGAGGCCAACCTGAAGCTGGGCTTCGCTGACGACCTGCGTCGCTACGATATGGCTGGCGAGATGCTGCGCCTGCTGGGCGTGAAGTCGATTGACCTCATTACCAACAACCCGCTGAAGATCGCCGGGCTGGTCGACGAGGGCATCCCAGTGCGTCGGCGAATTCCATCGCGGACGCTGACGAACCCGCTTAACGTCGAGTATCTCAAGACGAAGCGGGATCGATCAGGTCACCTCATTGAGTTCCTCGGCGAAGACGGCGCGAAGGCCCAGGCGAGCTGATTCGAAGAGGTCGGTTCGAGCCCCGGCGAAAGGTGCGCCTGCCTTGACGGTGAAGTTCTGGGGCGTTCGCGGCTCCATTCCGTCGCCAGGCCCAGAGACTGCGCGCTACGGAGGCAACACGCCCTGCGTCGAGATTCGAATCGGCGAGGAGCTCGCGCTCTTCGACCTCGGCACTGGCGCGCGCGGGTTCGGAAACGCGGTGGCCCGGCCCGTCGAGGGCCACATCTTCATCTCGCACTACCACTACGATCACCTGCAGGGTCTGCCCTTCTTCGCCCCGATCTTCGACCCACGCAGCAAGTTCATCGTCCGAGGACCGACGCGTGATGGCCGGACGGTGAAGGACGCCATCTCGAGCCAGATGCAGCAGCCCTTCTTCCCGGTCACGGCCGAGATGGTCTTCCGCGCCCAGCTCGACTACCAGCCGTTCGCGGCCGGTGATCGCGCGCGCATCGGAGACGGCGTCGTCACGGCGATCGAGGTCAACCACCCCGGCGGCAACCTCGCCTACCGCATCGAGAACCGCGGCAAGACGATCGTCTACGCGACCGACACCGAGCACGGCACGCAACGCGACTCGCAGTTGATCGACTTTGCGCGCGGTGCCGATCTCTTCATCTACGACGCCATGTACACCGAGGACGAGTACCTCGGCCGCTCGGGCTCACCGAAGCTCGGCTGGGGGCACTCCACCTTCGAGACCGCCGTGAAGGTGGCCGACGACGCGCGCGTCGGCACGCTGGTGCTCTTCCATCACGAGCCCACCCGGACCGACGACGCGATGGACGATCTCCTGCGGCGGGTGAAGAAGCTGCGCAAGGCGACGGTGGCCGCCAAAGAGGGCCTGGTCATCAAGCTCTGAAGCGGAGCGCTACGGCGCCTGGGGCTCTTTGGGGAGCACGGACGCGGTGTTCGCGAGCTGCGCCTTGAGCGCTTCCTCGTTCAACTGCTGCTCCCTTCGAGCGCGCCACCGGCTGATGAGGAACGCGATCACCCCGATGACGAGCATCGCGATCAGCACGTTGCGCTGGCCCCGCTTGATCGCCGCGATCAGGCTGTCGAGCTCGCCGCCGAACTTGTAGCCGAGGAGGACGAAGATCGGCGCTGAGCCGAGGGCGGCGATCGAGTCGTAGAGGGCGAACCGGCGCCACCTCATCCCCACGGAGCCGGCCGTGAAGTACGTCACGGCGCGCACCCCCGGAAGGAACCGGGCCAACATGATGATCTTCTCGCCGTGCTTCTTGAACAGGAGCTCGACTCGAGCCCGCTTCTCTGGCGTGACGATGCGCGCGAAGAACCCGGTTGGTTTCTGCCCGACCTTCGAGCCCAGGCGGCGGCCGAAGGTGAAGATCATCGAGTCTCCGATGATGATGCCCAGGTAGCCGGTCACCAGCATGGGCAGCAGCTGCGCCTTGCCGTCGTAAACGAGGTAGCCGCCGAGGATCAGCGAGACGTCTTCAGGCAGCGGCAGGCCGAGCCCGCACACGAGCAGAATGCCGAAGACGACCAGATAGGCAAAGACGCCGCTGGTGCTTCCAACGAGGTTGAAGAGGAAGCTCTCCACTTCGGGCGGCCCCTACTTCTTCGGACCAGGACGACTGGTCTCGACCTTCTGCATGGCGTCCAGGATCCAGCCCTCGACCGGCTTTCCGTCTTCGAACAGCTTCGCGACGCTCTTGAGGCCGAAGTAGCCGCGGTTCTGCGCGGCTTCGAAGGCGGCGTCGCTGGCGTCCATGGAGCGCATGGCGAGCGCGAGCGTGAGCAGCGACGTCGCGTACTCCTGCACGGACTGCTCGTTCGCGCCGGCCAGTTGCGCCTCGCGGAGCACCTGGGGGCCTCCAGCCCAGCCCGAGATCTTCTTCGCGACCTGCGGCTCGATCGACAGCCGGGCATACTCACGAACGAGGCCCTCGACGTTGGGCTTCTCCGAGGGACCGACGATGAGAAACACTTCACCGTTCTCACCCGAGACCGCGCGAACGGTGTCCTGCGCGTCGAGGAGGTTGACGACCAGCAGCGCTTCTTCCTGGTCCGACACCTTGAGTGAAGTCCGCGCCTTCGTGAGCGGGCCGTCCAACACGGGCAGGTACGCCTTCAGAGACTTGCGGTACTCGGCCTGAACCTGACCCATCAGCTCGTCGAGCTTCCAGCCCGTCCACGCCTTCTGGAGCACCGCCTCGAGGCCCTTGAGATCCTGCAGGTCCTTCGACCTGGAGCCGGCGATGAACGGCGGCTGAGCGGAGCCGACGACGTACGAGAGGTAACGGCGCAGCGGCACCTGGTGCGCCTCGAAGAACGCGTCAGCGGCTTTGCGAACTTCCGGGTCGCCACCGATGACCCGGCCACGAACGGCCTGGCGAACCGGGTGGTAGACGACCTTGGGGATCGGCTCCTTCCGGGTGACAGGCCCCTGGTCGAAGCCCATCGCGTTGAAGATCGCGAACAAGGCGAAGATGCGCTCGTCGTTGCGGAGCTCGACGCCTTCACCAGTGTAGAGACTGGCGAACCAATCGCCCTGGGAAGCAGCGACAGCAGGGGTCGAAATCAGAGCCGCGACCAGAGCAGGGACGAGAGCGCGCATGAGGTGTGGGTAACCCAGCGCTCCGCAACGTTCAAGGAGCGACGTCGAACGGTGTTGAGGCCCAGCGAAAATGTCCGCGCTAACGGCCCAGGGAAAATGTCCGCGGT
>JBBAQZ010000004.1:149843-255900 GCA_040400045.1 Myxococcaceae bacterium | reverse complement strand
CCCCACGTCGCACGCCCAGGTGCGCTCGTCAGGAGGGACACGGCGAGCATTCACGTTCAACCGCCTCGACCTGCCTCCGCACCTTCGCGTACCCTGACTTCACTTGCGCAATGCAGTCTTGTTCAACCTAGGCGCAGAGATGGTCTGCGCCTCAGTCGTCTTCGAAGGGGGCTCTGATGGTCGTTCGTCTTCTTGCCGACGCCAGGGTGGTGCCGAGGTCAGCAGGGCGAGCCTAGGTCGCCACTCAGACCCCAGTCCTTCTTGCCATTGCTGGCCTCATGCTGACTGCGTGCCCGACGATGCCGCGCTGCTCGGCGGCGAGCTGTGCTCTGGGGTGCTGCTCGTCCTCGGGCAGCTGTGAATCGGGCACCGGCTCGAGCGCGTGTGGTCGTGGTGGGGCGGCGTGCTCGAGCTGCGACTTCAGCCAGACGTGTGAACAGGGTGTCTGCCGCACGAGCGTCGGGAGCGGAGGCGGTTTCGCCACGGCTGGCGGGTTCGTCGGCGGTGGCTCGACCGCAGGAGGCGTGGCCGGCGGTGGTTCTGGGCAGGGGCTCAGCGTCGTGCCGCTCGCGCTCGACCTCAGCGCCTGTCCCACCCTTTCGGTCTCGGGAGCGCCGCTCGTCGGCGTCACGCCGGCCGAGGGCTTCATCACCATCGTGAACCCATCGAGCGGTTCGGTGAGCCGTGAGCTCTCGCTCACGGGCTCTGGCGCAGCAGGGTTCTCGATCGTCCAGCTCTTCGCTGATGGCGGAACCTGGCCAACCGCGCTGCCCGAGACTCTCTCCTTTGCGCAGGGCACTTCGACGCTGCGGGTGCTCTGGTCACCCCCAACCCGCGCGAGCCTAGGCGCAGTCCTTCGGTTCGACGACAAGAACCCCGCCACTTCTTCAGACGAGACCGTCACCCTCATCGGCAATGCGCTCCAGTTGCCTGACGCTCCGACGCTCGAGACGGGAGTCGCTCTCCCAGACGGGGGCTTCACGGTGTGCGATCAGGGATCGATCTTCGTCGATTGCGAGCTCGGCTTCCCACTCACCCAGTTCGAGACCGCGGTGACGAAGAAGATCCGCATCAGGAACAAGGGTTGCCCTGCCCTCAAGCTCACGTCCATCACGGTCGGCAGCGACACGCTCGGCACGCAGTCGCCTGACTTCAAGCTCATCAGCCCGGCCTCGCCGTCGACGGCCGCGCCACGCTCACTCAACAAGGCCGATGGCACCGACACCATCGAGGCCACCATCGAGTTCAAGCCGACCGACACCGGGCCCGGGAACGAGACGAAGAGCGGCTTCATCGTCGTCGACTCGAATGACCCGGTGAACCTGGCGCCCATTTCGGCGCCCGGCGTGCTCAGCGTGCGTGGCGAAGGCCTGCGCCCTGCCATCTCGGCGGTCCCCTTGTCGTGCGACTACTCGCGCCAGTCCGACACCTGCGGCAACTCACCGAAGATCGCCGGCCGCGCCCGCTTCGTGCTGCGCAACGACGGCAACGCACCGGTGCGCATCAGCGACGTGAAGTTCAAGTCGAGCGGACTGGCAACGAGCGGTCAGAACGGCCGCTTCAACCTGGCGATCAACCCGACCGGCACGACGATCAACCCGGGCCTGTCGATCACCCTCGAGGTGACTCACAACGACATGCCGCTCTTCGTCATCGACCAACTGCAGCTGAAGTCGGTCTTCGTGGCGGGCAACATCCCCTCCGGTGACGTGTCATTCGCGCTCTTCGGCGGCCGTCAGCCCTGCCTCGACACCATCGGCGAGGTGAACTTCAACAACCCGCAGACGCCAATATCGGCTCAGTCGTTCTTCATCGGGAACACGCGGCGCCTCGCCGATGGAGGCACCGACTCGTCACAGTGTGGCACGCTCGTCATCAACCAGGTCGGTATCGACCCGAGCCCGTTCTTCTCGATCATCAACCCGAGGATCGCGCCCAACACCCAGGTGCCCCCAGGCATGCGTGTCGAGACGGCGATTCAATACAACCGGCCGCCGTCGGGCGGCATGCAGGTCGCCAAGCTGAAGGTGATCTCGAACGACCCGTTCTTCGGACCGCCGTTGGGCACGAAGGAGGTCAACATCATCTCCGCTTCGGCCTTCGACCCGCCGCCGATCGCCGTCCTCAAGGGCTGCGTCCCCGCGATGTTGATCAACGACCCGAACTGCAGCGTGTCGGGCACCGAGTCGCAGATGACGGTACAACTCTCGACGATCGCGCAGATGCCGAAGACGATCACCGTGTCGGGCTTCGACAGCACTGACTCCGACGGCATGACGATCGGCAAGCCGCGCGAGTACCGCTTCCAGCTGCTCTCGCCGTTTCCGCCTGGCGCCAGCGCGGTGTCCCTTGCTCCGAACACGCGCGGCATGGCTGACAGAGCCGTGCTCACTCTGGCCGGCCCGGGCCTCTACCGTATCAACCTCACCGTGTGGGACGGCCGTGGGCAACAGGGCCAGCCGGTGTCGCTCAACGTGAACGTCGTACCCTGAGGAGTACCTCTCCATCTGGGCACAGCAACACCGTCGAACCGGCCTCCGGCTTCAGCCTCAGTTCGGCGGCAGCTCGTCGACCAGCAGCTGATCTTCGACGCTCCGCACGCCTGCAGTCCGCCGGGCGAGGCGAGCCATCGAGACCTCGTCCCACCCTGACCCGACCCAGCCCGTCAACTGCACCACGCCGTTCTTCACCGACGTGGTGACGCGCTTGAACTCGGCCTTGTCCTTCGTGACGAGCATGAGAGCCGTGCGGCGGTCGCCGCCAGGTGTTGGCCGCCGTCACAGACGGGGCTCTCCTCGACGAGGAGCTGCGCAAGCGGGGGTTGGCGCCGAGCCTCCGCGCGACGGTGGTGCCCACTCACCGCGGCCCGCGCCAGTCACTGCTGCCCCTCGACTTGCCGGCGGTCCCCAAGCCCAGGAGTCACCTCTCCGCCTCGCGGCGCCGAGCTGCTCCTCGCCTTCTGACAGGCGGTCCACCGTCAGCCGCAGTCTCCAAAGCTCGCTCGCGCCAGGCCCACCCCTGTCCAACGAGGCGTTTCGCCGCTCCCGCGACAGGCTCCTCCACGTCGTTCAACCCCCTCGACCTGCCTCCGCACACTCGCGTACCCTGCCTTCACTTGCGAAACGCAGTCTCGTTCAACCCACGCGCCCGTCAGGGAGAACCGGCGCTCGGCGGCTCGACGCCACAGTACGACTACGAGGCCCTCCTCGGCCGCCTCACGGTGCTGCTCGAAGGCCGCGTGGCGCTCTCCATTCTCGCCACGGCGCTGGTGGCTGCCGCCGTTCTGTTCGGGGCCCGGCTGTCTGGCGTGCCGATGGGCATCAGCTCGCTCTTCATCGCCCTGGGCTTCGCCGCGTTCTACGGCCTCGAGTACCTGCTGTGCCGCGCCGACCTCTACCGGCCGTGGATGCGGTACCTCGCCACCGTCGTCGACGTCACCGTGCCCACGCTGGTGATCTACGGCAACGCGCGGGAGCACGGAGCCTTGTTCGCGCTGTTGGGCGGCGGCCCGCCGCTGTACCTGTTGGCCGCGTGCTCGGCCACCCTGCGCCTCAGCCCGCGCATCTGCCTCCTCGCCGGCCTGCTCGGGGCCGCGCAGTACGCCGCGGTGACGCTCGCCGTCGTCATTCCGGCGGGCACCAGCGATGAGGCCCACCTCCTCGCGTCACAGGGCTACCTCACGTTGATCAAGGCGTCGTACATCGCCGTGGCCGGCGTCTTCGGGGCCATCGTCACCAGCTCCATCGGCCGGCTGGTGCGCCGCCTGGTGTGGAGCGCCGTCGATCACGACCGTCTCAGCGGCGACTTCAACAGCCCCGCGGATCAGCAGCTGATCGACCGGCTCGTCACCCAGGCCCAGCAGGGAGAGCGCTCGGTGGCGACGGTCTGCAGCGTGCGCGTTCGCGGGTTCGCCCGTCTGGCCGAGGCCCGCCCGCCGCAGGAGGTGGTGGAGCTCCTCACCGCCTGTTTCGAGCAGCTGTCGGCGGTGGTCAGCAGCCATGGCGGCGTGGTGGTGAGGACCGAAGGCCCGGAGCTGCTGTGCGTCTTCCCCGAGGCCGACGACGCAACGCGCGCCTGGGCCGCCGCGCAGCAGATGGTCGAGCTGGCGAGCCACCTCAGCGTCGGGAGCCGGCGCGAAAAGCTCAGCCTCGGCGTTGGCCTGCACCGCGGCGAGCTCCTGGTCGGGGCGCTCGGCGGCGTGCGCCGCCACTACACGTTCCTGGGCGAAGCGGTGACGCTCGCCACCGGCCTGCAGGAGCTGACCCGCCGGCTCGGCCCCGGCATCCTCGTCACGGAGAGCGTGCGAGCGACGCTCCCCTCCGACGACCGGGGCACCGCCCTCGGCTGGTTCGAAATGCCCGGCCATGAAGCGCTGGTCGAGGTCTTCGGACCCGCCGCGCTCGCCCCGGTCGAGGCGCCGGCCTCGTGAGCAACACCGGGGCGCGGGAGTCACTGGGCGGCGTCTTCCTGCGCCGGGTGCTGGGGGTCCAGCCGCGGGAGGTTCCCACGGTGCTCGCGCTCGCCGGCTACGTGGGCCTGGTCACTGGCGCGCTGGTGATGGGCCGCACCGCCCGCGACGCGTTGCTCCTCTCCACGCTCGGCAAGGAAGTGCTGCCGCGCATGTACGTGCTCAGCGCGTTGGTCGCCGTCGCCATCGCCTGGGTCTACGGCCGCGTGGGTCCGCGCTTCTCGAGGGGCCGGGCCAACCTGGTGACGGCCGCCACGTGGACCGCCGCCCTGCTCCTCTTCTTCGTGCTCGGACACCTCGGGCAGCTGCCACCGCAGGTGCTCTACGTCGCGGTCGAGGCGATCGGCGGGCTCTTGATTATGCAGGCCTGGGGCTACGTGCAGGACCAGCTCGACCTGCGCGAGAGCAAGCGCCTCTTCGGGTTGATCGGCTCCGGCGGGCACGTCACCGCCGTGGTGTTCTCGCTCGGGGCGGCCGCGATCGCGCAGCGCCTGGGGATCCTCGCGGTCGTCGCCGCCACCGCAATCACCGTGGCCGCGGTGGTGGCGTGGCTGGGCTGGCTCAGCCGGACCCGCCCCGAGCCCCTCGAGGTCGCCAGGCAGGCGCCGGTCACGACTTCTCCGCGCGGCGCCTCGGCGCTCGAGCTGCTCAGCAACCCCCACCTGCGCACCATCGCGGTGGTGACGACGGTCAGCGCCCTCGTGGTGCACCTGGTGGACTTCCAGTTCAAGGCGGCCGCGAGCGCGAGCTTCTCGGACGCCGCGGCCCTCGGCGGTTTCTTCGGGCGCTTCCACGCCATGACCAACGCGGTGGGTCTGCTGGTTCACCTGGGCCTCACCTCTCGCGTGCTCAGGCGCACCGGAACGCTCGGAGCGCTGGTGCCGTTCCCGGCGGCGCTCGCTGCGGCGGTGCTGTCGGGGCTGGTGGTGCCAGCCGCGTGGGCCGCCAACGCCGCCAAGGCGGTCGACCAGGTCTTCCGCTTCACGCTGCACGACGCCTCGATGCAGCTGCTCTATGCAGCGACCCCCGCGGGGCAGCGCACCGCCGCGAAGGCGTTCATCGACGGCATGCTGCGACCGCTGATGGGCGTGGTGGCTGGCTTCGGCTTGCCGGTGGTGCTCGCAGCGGCGCGATCGGTGAGCATCGATGCCGGCACCCTGATCAGTGGGTTGATCCTGTTCCTCGTGGTGGTGTGGGTCGCCGCCGTGCTTCGGGGCCGGCAGCGGTACCTCGAGGCGCTGGCGGCCGGGCTCACCGCGCCGGCGCCAGGATCCACCCACGGTCTGCGTCGGCGTTCCTCACGCCCCGAGATGCCCGCCATCGTCGACGAGACCGCCCTCGACCGGCTGGGCGATCCGAACCCGGATCAGGTCGCCGCGAGCCTCTCGGAGCAGTGGCGCGATGGCGCCGGGAGCGCGGTCCGCACGCTCACGCATCGCTTGTCCGACCAGCGGCCGACGGTGCGAGCGGCGGCGATCGTGGTGATGATGCGCGAAGGCGGTCCCGCGGGCATCGCCGCGGCGGCGGGCAGCCTGGAGCAGTTGCTCGAGGCCGGGTCGGTGCCGGAGCGCGCGCTGGCGGCGTGGGTGCTCGGCGAGCTGCGACTGGGCCCGCTGGAAGACGTGCTGCTCCGGTTCCTCGACGATCCGGCGGAGGACGTGCAGCGGGCCGCGGTGAAGGCGATCGCCCGCACGCGCACGCCGCACCTGGTGCGGGCGTTGATGGGCCCCGTGGGCCGCGGTCGCTTCCTCGGGGTGTGCCTGCGCGCGCTCCAGGCAGAGGGGGAGCGGGTCATGCCGATGTTGGCGCAGACCCTCGCCACCCAGCCGCTCGCGCCATTCTCCCGTGGGCGGCTGCTCGCGACCCTGGTGCGGCTGAATGTCCCAACCGCCTCGCTCCTCACGGTGCTGGGCTCTCCTTTCGGGCCAGCCCGGCGGTGGGCGCTGAGGGGGCTGGAGCGCCTGGCCCGCGTCGGAGCGCCGTGGCCCACACCAACCGCCGAAGCGCTCGAGCGCGCGGTGCGGCGCGAGCTCGAGGTGGCCGAGCACTACACCTGGCTCGTCCGCCACGCGGGCCTGGACAGCACGGGGACCGAGGCAGAGCGGGCCCTCGCCTCCGAACTCCGCCGGCAGATTGATCATTCGGTGGGGACCACGCTCCGTCTGCTCCAGCTGCTGAAGCCCGTGGCTGACGGGGAACACCTGGTGGCGGGGCTCGCCTCGCCCGATGCCCGCCAGCGCGCCCACGCGGTGGAGCTACTCGAGTCTGTGTTGAGCGGCGAGGTGAGAGACCGGCTGCTGAGCGTCGTGGAAGAGCGCCCGCTGGTGGTCCCGCCGCCCGCGTTCCGAAGCCGCCTCGAGTGGCTCGCCACGCTGCTCGGCGGCCTGACTCCCGAGTTGGCCCTGTGTTCGCTGGCGATGTTGCGCGAAGAGGAGCTGCGCCGCGCGACCGGGCCGCTCCAGCGCGCCGCCGCCTCCTGGTTCGTCCCGCTGGCTGCGACCAGCCGCGCAGCGCTGAACCGGCTGAGGGTTTGAGGCGAGCCGTCAGGGACCTTCTGGCTCGAGGAGGCGAGCGATCCGTCGGCACGCCGGCGTCAGTTGACGCAGACGCACACCGACGTGTCGCGCCAGCTCACCCCACAGAATCACGCCGGGGTCGTTGGCGATGGCCCGCGCGAGGCCCACGCGCTTCCTCGTCCGAAACAAAAGCGGCCCCGCCTCGACTGGGCCCAGCTTCACCAGGGCACCATGGTCCATCCAACGAACTGCACCCCGACCCAGGCGGGGGACCGGGCCGGCTGGCAACCTGGGAGGCCTGCCACCGCCAGCAGCGGCAGACCTCAGCTTCACGCCAGCAGCCCGAACGGGGCGTCGATCAAGTAGGTCCAACCGCCGTCGCGGCCGCGCCGGAGCACGTCGGAAGTGGTGCCCTGAAGCCCCTGAGGACCGTCGATCACCCAGTCGGCCACCACCAGGGCCGTGTCGCCATTCACGCTCACGCGCTTCACCTTCATCTGCATCGCGCCCTGGAGGCCCAGGAAGCCCTTCAGCGCCTCGGCCACCTGCGGCCCGCGCATCTCGGTCTTTCCGTCGGGGTAGAGGCTGGTCTGCGGCGAGTTGAGGCGCAGCAGCGCCTCAAGGTCACGGGCATTGAAGGCCTTGGCGAAAGCGGCGGGCATTTCTTCAGGGGTGTGAATCATGGGTTCTCCAGGGTCGCAGTGGCTTCATTGCCACGCCCACAGACTAATGGTCCCGCCGGTGTTGACGACTCCGCGCCAGCGCACACAGAATGTGCGTTCATGCACATCTCTTGGGAAGACCTGCGAACGATCGAAGCGCTGGTGCGCACCCTGGGGTTGATCGGCACCGCGCGCGAGCTGGGGGTGCGGCACTCGACCATCTCCCGCCGAATCGACGCGCTCGAGCGGCAACTGGGCACGCCGCTGTTTCTCAGAGGCCCGCGTTTGCGCCCGACGCCGCTGGCGATGGAGGTGGCGGCACAGGCGACTGAAATGGCGGCGAGCGCGCGGCACATCGAGGGGGTGATCGAGGGGCGGCGCCGAGAGCGAGAACGAAGCCTGGTGGTGACCACGAATGACGTGCTCGCCCCGCTGCTCTTTTCCGCGCTGGCGAGCTGCCGACTGGAACAGCGGGTGCGGGTGGTCGTCACCGACAGCGAGCAGGAACTCGAGCCCGGAGTCACCGACCTGGCCCTGCGTCCGGGTGGAGAGCCTCGAGGGGCCTTAAGGGGGCGACGGCTCGGGCTTTTGCAGCTGGGCGTCTTCGCGGTCAGGGAGCTCAAAGGTGAGGCGCGCTGGGTGCTGCCTTCCGCGGGGCTGCGGGCCCGGTCGTCGATGCGCTGGTGGAAGGCGGTGCCGGAGAACGGCGAAGGCGCCGTCGAATGCGACTCGTTGATCGCGATGCGCGACGCCTGTGCTGCGGGGCTGGGCCGGGCGGTGTTCCCTGCGCTGCTCGCGCGAGAACACCGGCGGCTTGAACGGCTCGAGACCCTCGAAAGCGGGCCAGCGGTCTGGCTGCTGGCACCACCAACGCGACGCTCAGACGCGAAGCTGCGGTCCGCAGGAGTCGAGCTCGCGGCGGCCCTCCAGCGCACCTCGGGGACGTGGGAACCACGGCGTTGACCGTCACAGCGCTCGCTCGAGCCGCCAAGCGGTACCGAAAGCGCACGGAGCGGTAGCTCACCAAGGCCATGGCGTGAGGTCGACGCCGGCGAGCGGGCGGGTGGTGAGCAGCCCCTGCAGCACGGCCATCACGATGTCGAAGACCAGCAGCGCAGCGCCCTGAATCACCAGCACCTGACCCACGCCCACCATGTGCGCGTCGCGCTTCGCGTCACCGCGTTGCCAGAAACCGGGATTGTCGCAGGATCTGGATCGCAGTCCCAAGCGAGGTTCAAACCCCAGCCCGTGAGCAACAGTTCCTCGCTGACTACCTCGCGGGGCCGCTGAGACCACGACGACCTCAACGCACCGTCGTCGCCTGAACCGCCTTCCACCACTGAACCCCGTTGATCACGTCGTAGCGAGACCTTCGCGGCCCCTCGAGCGCGAAGATCACTGGCAGCACGGTCGCCCGCGCCAAGGCCGGGCAGCGCTCGATCTTGCCGCGCAATTCCGCCAGCGCGCGCACGATCTCACCATCTGCCAGCTTCAGCTTCGCCTCACCCACCAGCACTCGCCTGGAGTCTGCCACCGAGGGCGCGACCACATCGAGCTCGACTTGCGTCCCATCCGTCCCGCGTCCCCACCAGGCGCCGAGCGGAGCGGCCTGCGACTCACCTTCGCCCAAAGGACTGGTGATGGCGCGAGCGCTGACTGGCCCGGGTTGCGGAGCAGCACTGACTGGTGGTCGACTTCGACGTCGGACTGCCTTGGTAGAGCCTCCTTCATGAAACCAATCAACCTCACGACAGAGATCCTGAAGGGCATCCGCGACGAAGGTCGAAAGACCAACGAGCGCATCGAGCAGACGAACTCGAACCTGGAGTCCCTCTCTGATCACGTCGACCAGATGAGAGACGAGCTCTCGCGCCGAATCGTCGAATCGGAGATCCGCACCTCGACCGCGATCACTGACCTCGCCGGCAACGTGCGTGAGCTGGTCTCGATTCTGAAACAGACCAACGACCTGCGGCCGCGGGTCGAGCAGTGTGAAGACGACATCGAGTCCATCAAGCGGCAGCTGGGCTGACGAGGCAGCCGCCGCGCGTCAGAGCTGAAGGTTCAGCTCGACGCGACCAGCCCCTGCTCAACCTCGGCGCCGAAATGCAGTCTTGTTCAACCTGGGCGCATCTCGCCCGACGACGTGTCAGCATCGCGCGAAGGTCAGCGTGTTCTTCCTCTTCCCACTCGGCATCGGCGAAGCCCGCATCAAGATACCCGTCGTCTCGGCGCTCATCGCCCTGCTGTGCGTCGCGGCGTTCCTCCCCACGTGGGTCCTCACCGACGACCCGCTCAATCGCGAGCGGGTGGTGGACGCGGTCTCCTTCTGGAGCAAGCACCCCTACCTCACCATCGACGACGACTTCGTGCGCAAGACCTTGGGCCGAGAGGCTGCGTCTCGCATCGAGGCCCTGCGACGAGAGCACCGCGCGGCGCTCGACGCGCTCAAGCCCGCACCCGAGGTCCTCACCCGGGAGCAAGCTCGCCTCGACCAGCTCGTCGGCGGCGCTCGAGGTCGCTCCACGTGGCTGCGCCGGCTGTCCCTCATTCCGGCGCGCGGTCTCCTTCAGCCCGGCTGGTTGACAGCGATGTTCCTCCACTACGGCTGGCTCCACCTGCTGGGGAATCTGTTCTTCCTCTGGCTCTCCGCGCCGCTCCTCGAAGACGCTTGGGGTCGGCGCGCCTTCACCGCCGTGTACCTGGCCTCGGGCGTGGCCTCGACCGTCGCGCACTTCCTCCTCGACCCCGACTCGGTCGCCACCATGGCCGGCGCATCCGGGGCGATCGCCGGCCTGATGGGCGCCTTCGCGGTGCGCTTCCCCCTTCGGCGCATCGCCATCGGCTACGTCATCTACGCCTTCGTCGTCTTCCGACGCGGCATCTGGCACTGGCCGGCCTGGTTCGCCGCGGCCCTGTGGTTCGGCGACCAGGCCTGGGACTACCTCAAGGGGGAGACCGGCGGGGTCGCCGTGGGTGCGCACCTAGGTGGTTTCGCCTTCGGCGCCGCGGTCGCGCTCGCCATGAAGGCCGCTGGCCTCGACCGCGAGTTGGTCACCACCGACGAGAGCGCCATCGACCTCTCGAAGCGCCACGTCTCCAAAGGCGTCGAGGCGGCGCGCGTCGCGATCGACGAGCGTGACCTCGACAAGGCGAAGGCGCTCCTCGAGGCCGAGCTCGCTGCTCGTCCCACCGACAGCGACGCGCGGCTCCTGCTGGCCCGGCTCGAGCTCGCCACGCCCGGCCGCGCCGACGTCGCGAACAAGCTCTTCGTGCGCGCGCTCCTCGAGGCCTGCACCGCGTCGCCCCTTCATGGGGCCGAGCTGTGGCTCGAGCACGGGGTGCGCTTCGGCGCGCAGGTGCTCACACCTCAGCAGGCAGAGAGGTTCGCGAAAGTCGTGGCCGCCTCGCCGGACCCGAACGTCGCCCAGAGCGCCCTCTCGCTCTACGAGCGGGCCGCCGAACTCCCGGGCCTGCCGGGACAGCGGGCCACCCTCGAAACGGCCCGGCGGCTGTGGAGCGACGCCCATGACGCGACCTCGGCGAGGGGACGGCTCGACAGGCTCCTCGCCCTGCCGGCGCTGCCCCAGGTGCTGGCCGAGGAAGCCCGTGCGCTGCTCGCGCAGCTCCCTGAGCCGCCGCCCTCCTCGGGCCTCGAGCTCGAGGACCGCCAGCCCAGCGCTGCGACCCAGCCGTCCAGCGCCAACGTCGACGGCGACCCAGCAGCCCCGGAGGACCCCCCCGCGCTCGTCGTGGAGATTCGCCGCTTCGACTCACACGGCCTCCTCCTCGGCAATCCCAGCACCGAGGTCGAGCTGCCCCTCGAGGCCGTCGAAGCGGTGTCCATCGGCGTGGTGCCGCTGGGTGGCGCGAAGGCGCTCCTCGTCGAGCTCTTCAGTCCCCTGGCCCCCCCGCTTCGGCTCGTCAGCACCACCGCGAACCTGCAGGCCTTTCGGGAAGCCGACACCCCGAAGGCGCTGTACCGCGACTTCGTACTCGAGCTGCTCGCTCAGGGCGCGACCGCGCTGTTCGACCGCGCGGCCGTCGAGGCTGGAACCTTTCCTGTCTTTGCCAGCCTGGACGCCTACGAGCAGGTGCGTGCGGCGGAGCGACGACGCACGCGGCTGGTGCTCTGACTCCTCCCTGCCGAGCTGGCGACACCGCTCTTCCGTCAGGAAGATGCGATCGCCGTGGGCCGATGAGGCTGGGGCCCCTGAGCGTCGAGGACCGGGCGCGACAACACCCGCATCGACGTGTTGCCCACGAAGACGTCCGCGAGCCGGCCGACGCGCTTCCACACGCTCTCCTGCACGTAGGGCACCCCGTGCTTCTCGCACAGCGCCTTCACGCGCGGCTGGAGCCACTGGTAGCTCCGCATCGTCGCGTCGGGCCAGAGGTGGTGCTCGATCTGGTAGTTGAGGAAGAGGTGCAACCAGTCGTTGAGGTCACCGCCGGTGCGGTAATTGACCGAGCCCACCACCTGGCGGAAGTACCGTTCGGCCTTGCTCTTCGGCGCGTCGGTGAAGCGGAAGAGGTCATCGCCGGCGTGGTTCGGCGCGATGACGACGAAGGTGTGCAGGTTGGTGAGCAGCTCCGCCATCCAGGTGTTGCACGCGACGCTGAAGGCGGCCCACGGCCCCAGGAGCAGGAAGAGGACCGGGAAGAGCACCAGCTCGATGAGGAAGTACGGGCCCCAGTTCTCGAGGACGAGCTGCACGAGCTCGGGGGCCTGGCGGCGCTCGGGGTGCAGGGCCTTGTTGCGCGCGCGCAGGGCCCGCGTCGTGGCCTGCGCGTAGTACGAGGCTCGCCACGTCGCGGCCAGCAGCGCGAAGAGGACGTAGCGCAAGGGCCTCGGGAGCCGGCGGACCCACTCGGTGTTGCGCTCGACGAGATCGGGGTCTGCCTCTTCGCCAGTGTGAGAGTGGTGGAGGACGTTGTGCTCGTACTTCCACGCCTCGGGCTCAATCCACTCGAGCCAGTCGATGAAGCGGCGAGGCCCGCGCGCGAAGACCTGGCTGGTGAGGCGCGCCGGGGCGCCGGGGACGTGGTCGTAGCCGCGGTGCCCGACGTGGTGCATCAGCATCCACCGCGACGAGCGGCCGAGACTCAAGGCGATGGCGCTCAAGGGGTTCGGCGCAACCCACGCCGTGAGCACGCCGAAAGCCGTCGCCACGCGCCCCCAGCGCTCGAGCTTCTCGACGTGCGCGACGTCCTCGGGTCCCTGGCTCGACCGCCACTCCTCGCCGAGGGCTGAGAGGTCCTGAAGAAAAGCATCGAGGTGCATCGACTCGGGGCGAGATTGTTCGGCAGCGGACATGCGGCCGACGGCCTAGCGCGAAGCCCCGGCTGTCGTCAGTCTTCTTCGAAGGGGCCTGGCACTGGACCCGGCGACAGCCGTCGCTACGCCGCGCGGGTGAGGCTCGCACTCTGCCGGGAGCGGTGCGACGATCACGTCCGGGAGGTGCAGCGTGTTCGACGAGCCTTCGCTGCGCCGCGCGCTGGACCTGCAGCAGCGGACCTTCGCGCTCGTGACGTACCTGAGCGACGCCCGGCACCGCGCCCGGTTCGATCTGACGACCCTCCACGACTCGGAGGACCTGCAGCTCGCGGCGCTTGCCTTCCTCGATCGGCACTTCAGCGAGCTCCCGGGTCGGGCTCGTCCGCCACGGAGAGACCTCGACGACTTCAGCCGCCTGCTGGCGACGGCCCTCGAGGGCACCTTCGACTTCGTGCCCGAGCCGGGCAAACGCCTCTTTTCTCCGGGGGCCCACTGTTTCTGCCCCTTCTGCAGCTGGCTCGTCGACGCGCCGTCGCTTCGCCCGAAGAAGCTGTCTGCCAGAGACAAGCGCCTCGCCACGATGCTCGAAGCCGACGTCGTCTCGTCCCTCGCCCGGGAGCTCGGCGTGTCCCTCTCCGACGGAGAGGCCGCGCGCGTGGCCGCACGCCCAGCGCTGCGCGAGGTAGTCGCCCTGGTCGCGTGGGCCCGGGCCCTGCTCCGTCGCCTGAAGGGCGTCTCCGAGGGTCCAGCGTCACTGGCCCTGTGGCGCCGCTTCGCCTGGACCACGGCGGGCGCGCCGAAGAAGGACTTCACCTTGACGGCCCGTGACGTCCTCGCCGCCGAAGCCCACCTCGCCGAAAGCGTCCGCGCCACAGACGACCGCTCCCGACGCGCTTGAGAAGGACGGGGCACCGCCGAACGTCGGGCCCGTGGCGCACACGCGGTGGCTCCTCGCACAGGTGAGCGCTCGCCGCCGACTTCGATGACCTCGAGCATCAGAGGACCAGCCAACTCGGTGGCGCGGCCGCCGAGTGCCGTGGAAGCAGGCCGAGCTCGCAGCGCCACCGCCGGCGGGGCCCGTGCGACGTTACGCAGCACGCGAGCGGTATGCGGAGCACGAGGCGATCGTTCACGCGATGTTCACGCGATGTTCGGTGCAGGGGTCGTCGAAAGCGTCCAGGAGGGGAAGATCTCGGTGCGGGGCGAGACCTGCGCGTGCTTGCGCGTGCTCGCGGGTGACCTCGGCGACCGTCTCGACGCGAGGCGTTCGTGAACACGCAGAGGCGAGGCCAACGGCTCGATCAGCCGTTGCGGGCGGTGGTGAACGCGTCGCGGCTGGGTCCAGACGGGTCCACGTCGTCGGCGAGAAGAACGAAGCCCCCGAAACCGCGACGATTTCTCGTGCGACTTCGGGGCCTTCTGTTGAGCGGCGGAAGGGATTCGAACCCTCGACCCCGAGCTTGGGAAGCTCGTGCTCTACCAACTGAGCTACCACCGCGAACGGCCTGCACTGCGTACCGAAACTCTTCTTCGGACGCAACGACTTGGTCGGCCTGACTCAGCGACTCGTGAGGATGATGCGGGGCGCTGTCAACGCTTGACGCACCAGCGACAAGGCCGGGTCGCTCGCGGCCTCGGCCTCGGTCAACCGGCGCACGCAGACATCTTTCCCGCTCTCGACGACGCGCTTCAGATCGTTCAGCAGCACCATGGCCGCGTCGAGCATCTGCTTCGCCTCGTCCTGGCCCTGGAGCTTCACCTCGCCGGTCTGCTTCTTCACCGACTCGGCGAACGCGGCGATCGACGCGCGCGTCTTCTTCTCGTCGAACTTCGAGATCGGCTCCCGGATCGCGTCGAGGCCGACCTTCACCAGGCGCAGGTTCTGAATCGCGCCAAAGCCCTCGTGCGGCAGGCCCAGCGACGAGCCGGGGAACGCGTTGAGCAGGCCGTCGTCCTCGGGCGACTTGGAGAGGTACGGCACGACGTCGAGGAACAGCAGCATCGGATCGATGCCCTGCTTCGCGGCCTGGAGTTCTTCGCCTTCGAGCTCCGGGAACTTGTCTGGCGCACCGAGGAAGAGGAACGGCATCACCACGTCCATCCAGAACTCTTCCGGGGCCGAGCCGGTCGCCGTCGTCGTACCGAAGAGCAACCCCACCACTTCACACACGCGCGGGGCCCGGGCGACCTGCGCGATGAGCGGCTTGCCCGGCTCCATGCGCTGCAGGGCCGTCACGAGCTGGCCTTCCATCTGCTTCTTCAACTCGGGCGGGAGCTTCTGCGCGCGGTTGATCGCGTCACGCACTTCACCGGCGAGGCGATCGGGCGGCGTCGTCCACGTCTGACCCGACTTCACCGGGTCGAGCGCGACGATCTGCACGAAGCCCGGATCGAACAGCCGCATGTAGTCTTCAGGACCGATGCGCTGCGGCGCTCCACCACCGCCGGCGCCGAACTTCACCTGCGCGAGCGAGGCGCGGATGTCTTTCTGGATGTCGTCGAGCCGCGCGAGCCGGGCCTGCGACAGCGCGTCGACCACCGCGCCGAACGGCGAGAGCATGATCAGCGCGTCAGGGAAGCCCAGGGACGCGCCTTCAGCCGCCTCACGCGACGGGAACCAGAACGCCTTGTGATCCGCGTTGAGCCGGCGGGCGAACACGACCGAGAGGCCGAGCGCGACGACCTGGTGCTCCATCTGCTGGGGGTTGAAGGGGCCGCCGAGCAGCTTGATGGCCCCCTTCTCGATCACAGCCCACGGCTCGGTGAGGAAATCGATCTTTCGACCTTCGGCTTGTTCAATCGCAGCAGAGACCTGCGCGAACGCAGCGTCGAGCTGGGGAGGCGTGGGCATCGTCATGGTGCGCGCGCTCGTAGCACCGCCCTTTCGGATGCGCGATGGTTCGCGCGTGCGCCGTCTGCTCGTTCTGCTGGTCCCCTTCGCCCTCGGTTGCGCGACCGCGACCCCTCGATTCAGCCAGGAGCTGGCCACCGCCTTCGCCCAGGACGACATGCGGCGGCTGGAGACGGACGACGTCGAGCTCTACTACCCGGCCGCACACCGTGAGGCCGCCGAGCGCGTCGCCCGCCGAGCGTCCGAGTGCCTGCGCAGGTTCCGCGAGCTGCAACGCACCGAGCGCCCCCGGGAGCGCGCCCTGCTCTTCCTCACCAGCGCGAACTTCAACAACGCGTACGTGACGGGTCAGGCTCTCGGTGAGCCGCTCCATTCGGTCAACCCGCTGCAGACGTCACTGGAGCTGCTCCACTGGTTCGGCCTCTCGGGCGCGGCCGCCGACGACGTCAGCTGCCACGAGATGTTCCACTTCGCGCACTTCGAGCAGGTCGAGGCGTTCTGGAAGGTGGTGAACACCGTCGTCGGGCCCGTGGTGCCGTCGCAGATCTTCCTCGAGCGGTGGTTCACCGAGGGCGTGGCCCAGTACTACGAGGGGCGCATCACCAGGCCCGTCGGCCGGCCGAACAGTCCGCTCTACCGTGGCGCGTTCGAGTCGTTCGTCGCGTCGCGTGGCGGGTCGCTCGGCCCGGGAGATCTCAGCACCAACCAGCGCGAGCTCTTCCCGTACAGCGGGGCGTACCTGACCTCGCTGCCCTTCGTGGAGTGGCTGGTCTCGACGTCCGGCGAAGACGCGCTGTGGGAGTTGATGGATCGTCAGGGTCGGGCCTTCTTCGCGCCGTTCGCCGTGTCGCTGCGGTTCAACGACGTCTACGGCAAGGCCCTCGGCGATCTCGTCAGCGCCTGGTCGAAGTCGCTCGAGCGAGCCCACGTGGAGCGCCCACGCCCGCCGACGCAGAAGGTCCTCCGCGACAAGCTCGGCCAGCTGGCCCGCATCGCCGTCCACGCCCCGACCGGCACCATCGCGCTCGTCCACTCCGGGCCCGAGCAGGTGCCGATGCTGCGAATCCTCGAGAAGGACGGGACCGTGCGCGCGGAGCAACACCTCGTGCGGCTCTTCTTCGGTCGCGAGTGGGTGCAGGTCGGCCCGGTATCGATGAGTGGGCTGTCGTTCACCGCCGACGGGAAGTTCCTGTTCCTGATGAACGAAGATCTCATCTCGCGCGGAGACACGCGCACCCAGCTCTGGAAGCTCGACGCGAGCTCCGGTGACGTCGTGCAGGTCTGGCAGGAGGTCGGCCGGGCGCAGGGCGGCGCGGTGACGCCGAGTGGGAAGCAGTACATCTTCATCGACTTCGTGGCTGGCCGATCACGATTGGCCTCGTTCGATCTCGAGACGTCGAAGGTGACCGTGCTGTTCGAGCCACCGCCTGCCGTGGCCGTCTCGTCTCCAGCCGTCTCTCCTGATGGCACCCGCATCGTCTTCTCGCAGCTCGACGGGAACGGGTGGAACCTGCGGCTCCGTGAGGCGGACGGCTCAGTGCGCGCGCTCACGGATGATGGAGCGTTCAACTACGGCGCGAAGTGGATCGACGAGACCCACGTGAGCGTGACGCGCGTCGCCGATGGACGGCTGCAGGTGCATCGGCTGGCGACCGACTCCGGGCGGCTGGAGCGGCTCACCAACGCGCCGTTCACCATGCTCGACGCGTGGCCGACCGACGGTTCCGTCGTCTTCGTCAACCGGGAGGGGATTTCCTGGTCGATCGATCGCGCGCCCGCCGAGGTGCTGCAGGTCGTGAAGGAAGGCGCCGTCGTGGCGCAGGCTGAGATCCCTGCGGAGCCCGTCGCCACCGACGCGACGACGCCGCCGCTCGCGCCGCCACCCTTCCCTGATTCACCGGCGCTGAAGATCACCGGCGATCACGAATACTCAGGCCTCGATCACCTCTTCGTTCCGCAGCTCCGGTTGCCCGGCGTGCTCGTCTTGCCGCGGCTCAACTCCGACAGGTCGATCACCTGGGTCACGACCCTCTACGCCTCGCTCTCGGGCAAAGACCGGCTGGGCCGGCACAACTGGGCGCTCAACGGCAGCTTCAACTTCCCCGATCGGCAGTGGACGGCGTCGGTGGAGTACGTCAACCAACAGCTCGCGCCCTGGCAGCTCGGGCTCTTCGCCTCACGCGACGCGGTGACCGATCCCGTGGCCCCGGGCGCGTTCTGGACGGCGTCGATCTCAGGCTCGCGAACGTTCTTCACCGTGCCCCTGTCGTTCACCGCCCGCGCGCTCGTCGACGAGACGTTCGAGCCCGGTCGGCCGTCGCTGTTGCAGAAGTACTTCGGGCCCGAGGTGTCGGCCTCGTACTCGGCCGGCGAGTCGACGGCCTACGGTGGGTTTCAGCGACTGTTCGCGGTGAGCGGCACGGCGCGGGCGTACCCGACTGCGTTTGGCAGTGACCGCAACGTCTTCGATCTTCGTGGCGCCCTCTCGTTCGCGATCCCGATGCCGTTCAGCCAGCGGCACTCTTTCGTCGCCTCAATCGTCGGTCGTGGCCTGCCAGGATCGCCTGCCGGAGCGCTCCGCGTCGGCGGCCAGGCGCAAGGCATCTCGATCTACCAGAGCCAGACCAGCGTCGAGCCACCGCGCGGCCCTGGAGGCTACCTGCCGGGCTCGCTCGCAGAGGCGGTGCGCGGCTACGACGACTTCACCCTTCGCACCGAGGGCGTCGGTATCGCCAACGCGCGCTACCGCTTCAACTTCATCATCGATCGCGGCACGTCTTCGATCCTCTGGCTGTTCCCGTCGTTCTTCGTCCGGCAGCTCGACGTCGAGGCCTTCGGCTCGGGCGCGTTGACCGTTCAGGGGCAGTGGCTGCGCGCGGCCGGCGGCGCGGCGAGCTTCCGCTTCAACGTGATGGACGTGGTCCCCTTCTCACTGTCGTACCAGTACGCCTGGCGCTTCGACTTCGCGCGTGGCGGGTTGCACACGGTTTCTCTCTCATTGGAGTGACGACATGGCCTCGATTCAGTTTCTGGGCGCGGCAGGGACGGTGACGGGCTCGAAGTTCCTGCTCGAGCACGACGGCAGGCAGGTGCTGATCGACTGCGGGTTGTTCCAGGGCCTGAAGGAGCTCCGACAGCGCAACTGGGAACCGACTCCGATAGACGTGACGAAGCTCGACGCGGTGGTGCTCACCCACGCGCACATCGATCACACCGGCGGGCTCCCACGACTCATCGCGCAGGGCTACCGCGGGCCGGTGTACTCGACGAGCGGTACGCGAGATCTCTGCGGCCTGTTGCTCCCGGACTCGGCGCGCATTCAGGAAGAAGAGGCGCGGTACGCGAACAAGCGGGGCTACTCGAAGCACCACCCTGCCCTGCCGCTGTACTCCGAGGCCGACGCGGAGCGGGCGCTCGAGCAGTTCGAGACGTTCGGCTACGGCCGCGCGAAGGAGATCGTCCCGGGCATCGTGCTGACCTTCGTGCAGGCCGGCCACATTCTCGGGAGCGCGATCTGCGTGTTCGATCTGCTGAGCACCAAGCAGCGGGTCGTCTTCAGTGGCGATCTGGGCCGATACAACGCGCCGATCCTGAAAGACCCGGTGGCCGTCCAGTCAGCGACGACGCTGATCGCCGAGAGCACCTACGGCGATCGCGCCCACGTCGAGACCAGCCCGATGGACCTGCTCGCCGAGGTGGTGAACGACACCGTCGCGCACGGCGGCGTCCTGGTGATCCCCGCCTTCGCCGTGGGCCGCACGCAAGAGATCCTGTTTCACCTCGACAACCTCGAGCGCGCCAAACGAATCCCCGAGCTGCCGGTGTTCGTCGACTCGCCGATGGCCTGCAACGCGACGCCGATCTACCTGGCGCACCCGACTGATCACGACGACGAGTTCCGCAAGCTGATCATCGAAGGCAAGACACCGCTGCAGACGAACCGCACGCGCTTCATCACCTCGGCAGCCGAGAGCAAGCAGCTCAACACCTTCAAGGGCCCGGGCATCATCATCTCGGCGAGTGGCATGGCGACCGGCGGGCGCATTCTTCACCACCTCGCCCACCGCGCGCCGGACCCGAAGAACACGATCCTCTTCGTCGGCTATCAGTCGGTGGGGACGCGAGGGCGCCGAATGCTCGATGGAGAGAAAACCATCCGCATCCACGGCCAGGAGGTGCACGTGAACGCGAAGCTGACGCAGATTTCGGGCTTCTCGGCGCACGCCGACTGGAGCGAGATGCTCAGGTGGATGGACGGCTTCTCGACCCCGCCGAAGCAGGTGCTGCTGGTCCATGGAGAGGACGAGGCGCTGGCAGCGCTCAAGGGCCGCGTCGAGCTGAAAGGGTGGCCCACCGCCATCCCCAAACACCTCGAGCGGGTCGAGCTGGTGCGCGCGGCGTAGGTCTTGGTGCTAACTTCTCTTGCATGTGGACGACTCGCCGGCTCGCCGCTGCGCTCGCGGCCTTCCTCTTCGTGGCTCCCCAGGCGTTCGCTGACAAGCCCCGCCGGGGTCTGCAGAAGTTCGAGGACGAGGCCACCGAAGTGAAGGACGTCAGCAAGCGGCCCACCAAGATGAAGGGCTGGGTCGAAACCGCGGAGACGTCCGACGAGTTCGACTTTCCCTGGAAGCAGGTCCTGGGAGCACTCGTCTGCTTCGCGATCGCGGCCCCCTTCGCGTGGAGGCTCTACAGCAACGTGAACGCAGAGATCGCCTCGGCCAAGGAAGACAAGTTCGGCGACCCCGAGGTGCCAGGCCCCGCCGCTCCAGTTCGAGTGCGACGGAAGCTGACCGGCGATCGGCCCTCTGCCGGCTCGTGAGACCTCAGCGGGGACAGACGTCGATCACGTCCCCGGAGATCGCCACCCGAATCGGCAGAAACGCCTCGAGGACCCGTGCGTGCGTCGTCAGGTGGTCGGACACCACGTGCGCCTTGAAGTGACTCGAACGCGCTTCACCAAGCAGCCCTGCTGCGGCGAGGCCCATGGGCAGCAGCACTTGATCGCCTGCGTGCTCGTCGAGGGCCCCTTCGCTGCGGAGCCACGCCCGCGCCTCTCGCGCCGCAAGCCGACCCACCTCTTCAGCCGGCACCCGACGCTCACCGAGTGACGAAAAGCCCGCCACCGTCTGGCCCTTCGACTCCGCCGTCACCAGCACCGCGGTGCCACGAGAGTGCGCGACGGGCAGGGACTCGACATCGAGTTCCACGGGCACGCCCAGATCGTTGAGCGCGCGCCGGGCCGTGTCGCCTTGACGATGAGCGATGTCGATCGGCAGACCGCCGACGACCGAACGCACCACCAGTCGATCGATGACCGGCCGCTCCTTCAGCTCGAGGCCCACTCCGACCCCCACGGGAGCAACCTGGGCCCAGAGGCGGCCGCCGCCTTCGGGGAAGAAGCCCGCGAGCTCGAGCTTGAGCTTCACGTCGATGCCCCATCGACGAACCAACGGGGCCCAGACCCGCGACACATAGTCGAACGATGGGCTCGCGATGACGTGCGAGCCTCCAGTGAGGGTCAACGAGCCACCGCCCGCGACCGCCAGGGGGTAGGCCAGGCAGTGGAAGAGCAGGTTGGTCGAGCCGGCCGTCCCGACATGAAAGGCGAACGCGCCGGTCTTCGTGCCCTTCGGGTGGAACGAGACCGTGTGACTGCCGATGCTGTCACCCTCGACGACGGCGTCACCGAGCTTCGCGGCGCCCTGCACGCAGGTCAGGTGCTGCGCCTTGAGGCCCGCGGGCTTTCGTTTCGCGCGAACCTTCTCGAGGCGAAACGGTTGCCCGGTGATCAACGAGAGCGACAGCGCCGAGCGGAGCACCTGCCCGCCACCTTCACCTTCGCTGCCATCAAGGACGACCACGTGGCCATCGTCGCAGAGCGGAAGGGACTCCTGACCAGAAGAAACGCTCGACCCCGCGGGGAGCCGAGCGTCTTCACCTCGTGCGGTGGAGCGCCTTAGAAGCCCATGCCGCCGTCGACGTCGATGGTGCGGCCGTTGAAGTAGTCGCACTCGAGGACGAACTTCACCGCGACCCAGAGATCCTCAGGAAGGCCGATGCGACCGACGGGGATGTTCGCGGTGAAGGCGTCGAGGGCCTTCTGGTTCATGCCCTTCGTCATCGGCGTCTCGACCATGCCGGGGGCGATGGCGCCGACGCGAATGCGGAAGGGAGCGAACTCCTTCATCCACGTCACGGTATTGGCGGCGAGCGCGGCCTTCGCCGACACGTAGTTCGACTGGCCGCGGTTTCCGTGGCGGGCGATTGACGACATGTTGACGATGACGCCGGGGCCCTGCTCCTTCTCGACCATCTTCGCGACGACCTCGCGCACCATGAGCGTGGCGCCGATGAGGTTGACGTTGATGACGGCGTTGAACTGATCGAGCGACATCTTCACGACCTGGCCCGTCGTCTTGTCCTTCTTCACCAGCAGCCCGTCCTTGAGGATGCCGGCGTTGTTGATGAGCCCATTGAGGCCGCCCATGGCGTCGAACGCCCAGCTGACGAACCCGATGATGTCCTCTTCCTTCGAGACATCGAGGCGGCGGGCGTGAATGCCTTTCGGCAGCGCCTTGAGGCCCTCTTCGTTGACGTCGCCGACGGCGACCTGCGCGCCTGCTTCGAACAGACGGGTAGCGAAGTGCGCGCCCATGCCCTGGGCGCCACCGGTGACGACGATCTTCAGATCCTTCAGGTTCATGCGTTCCTCTCTTTCATCCACGTGACGAGGGCCGGGTACAGCCTGATCGCGGCTTTGCTTCCCACGACTGCGCCCACGTGGCCACCGGGGACCGCGAGAACCTTCGTGTCATTCGAGCCGACGAGTGGGTTGATGGCGATGGCCGCGTTGGGAGGACAGATGGTGTCCTTGTCGGCGGCGACGGTGAGCAGCGGGCAGGTGATGCGCTTCAAGTCGACGCGCTTGCCACCGACGCGGTGCTGACCCTGGACCAACAGGTTCTTCTGGTAGAGGTCTTCGATGTAGGTCGTGTACGCCGCAGCAGGGAACGCGATGTTGTCGCTGGCCCACGCCTCGAGCACCTCGTACGACTCCCGGAAGGCGGGGTCGAAGGCCTTGTCGATGACGGTGACGAACTTGGCGAGATCCTGTGTCGGGCGAAGCAGCTTGAAACCGGCCTGCATTTGATGCGGCGCAACATTACCGGCCTCGGCGACGGCTTCGGCGTCGAACCAGCGCGGGTCGGTCATGAGGCCCAGGAGCCCGGACTTCGAGAAGTCGATGGGGCCGAGGAGGTTGACGAAGCCAGCGTACTTCTCGGGGTACATCGCGGCGTGCACCGACGACAGGGTCGCGCCCATGCAGTAGCCGAGCACTGAGACCTTCGGCTTGCCGGTCTCGCGGATCACCCGGCGCATCATGCGATCGAGACGGGCCAGCGCTTCAGCCCAGGTGAAGGAGCGGTCGTGGTCTTCAGGGGTGCCCCAGTCGAGGCACCACACGTCGAGGCCCTCGTTGACGAACGCTTCGACGACGCTGCAGCCCTTTCGGAGATCGAGCACGTACCAGCGGTTGATCATCGACGGCACCAACAGCACGGGCGCGGCATCGACGAGCGCAACATCGGTCGAGGAATGAAAGCGGTAGAGCTTCGCGGGCCCGTCTTCGAGGACGGTGCTTCGCGGGGTGGGCATCAGGGACTTCGGCGGGTTGAGCATGCGGGCCTCGTGTGAAAAGGAAGCCGCCGTGATCGGCCTGGAACTCCGATCACGGCGACGAATGTTGCGGCTGCTCACTTCGACGGCGACTTCAGCGAACGAAGAACTCCATCATCTTGCGGCTGCTCTCGATGCTCAGCTTGCGAGCGCCCGTGGCGAGCTCGTTGACGTAGTTGAACTGGGTCTTCATGAGCTCCGACATCTCGTCGATCTGCGTGTTGCCGTACTCGATCCACTTCGAATGGGCCTTGCTCATCTCGTCGAACGCCGACTGCACGCGCTCGGTCTGATCGTCCATCTGCTTCTTCCACTGCTCGACGCCAGGGAGTTGCTGCACCTGCGAAGCTGCGGTCTTGGTCTCGGCCATGTTCGTTCTCCTTGAAGGGTCACTGCGGGTGGACTGCCTCCGGGCGTCTCTCGTCCGGAACCCCCACAGGATATGCAGCGAACGCGACGCGTCAAGCAGATTTTGTGCAGCGCAACATTTACGACGACTTCCGACGTTTCTTGAGCGAGGCCTTGAGTTCGTCGAGCTCGCGGCGCAGGCCTTCGACGTCGCTCTGAGCGGTCTCGCGGGCCGGCGGAGGGGCTGGAGCCTGGCTCTGCTGCCCACCCAACCAATTGCCGAAGCCGCCGCCGCCCTGCCCCAGGAGCGCCATCAGCGGGTTGAAGGGCATGATCGACTGGGTCGACTTGCGGGCCTGCAGATAGAGCTCGAGGGCTCCCTGAACGTAGCGGCCGAGAAACTCCGCCAGGGCGTCGTCACCGAGACGAATCAGCTGATGGAGCAGCGCCGCAGGGAACAGCGTGTCGGCCCCACGGCTCTCGATGATGATCTGCGTCAGCGTCTCTTGCGTGAGATCGCGGTTGGTCTTCGCGTCGATGACCCGCGCCTCGGCCCCCGCCCGGATCTTCTCGGTGAGCTCGTCGAGCGTGATGTAGCGGCTCGACTCGGTGTCGTAGAGGCGGCGGTTTCCGTATTTCTTCACGAGCATGAACAGCGCCTTACCAAGCGCGTTGTGCAACGCAACAGGCGGGGCTTGACAGGAACGCCACAAAGCGTCATTTCGGGCCCACTTTGCTGCAACCGCACATGACGCCTTTCTCCTCCTCCGATGTCCGCCCATCGCGCGCCGCTCGTCCCGGGCAGGGTGGAATTCGTGGGAGTGACGGCGTAATGGCGCGACTGGAGGTCTCCGTGCTTCGTCTCGTTCTGCCGTGTCTGCTGGCGATGTCGTGTGGGACGAATCCTCCCGGGCCCGACTGCCGGGTTGGCGCCGACTGCGCGAGCGGCGTCTGCACCCGCGAAGGCAAGTGCGGCGCGGTCTCGACCGACGGTGGCAGTGCAGGAGGCTCGGCGGGGGGGGCGGCTGGCGGCTCGGCCGGTGGAGCGTCAGCTGGAGGGGTGAGCGGCGGCGGGCAGGCAGGCGGCGGCTCGACGGCGGGCGGTTCGGCGACGGGTGGCGGATCAGTGTCATGCCTGCCCAACAACGACGGCACCATCACCCGCGCCGAGGTCGTCACTGGCCCGGGCCTTCGGGCCACGTACCGCATCTCGGGTCAGGCCCGCTTCGACACCTCGGGGGTCGGTCTCCCCGATGGCGGGCGCTCGTGGGACTTCACGCAGATGCTCACCGGCGACATGAACACGCTCGTCGAGACGCAGCCGATTCAGGGGAAGTGGTTCGAGTCGACGTACCCGGGAGCCAGCTATGTGGCGCCGCTGGGCCAGGGGACCGACCTGATCGCGGTCTTCAGCTCGACTGCCGAGGGCCTCTTCCTCATGGGAACGGCATCACCGGCGAGTGGGTTGTTCTCGACGAAGCTGACCTACACGCCGCCGGTCAAGGTGCTCCAGTTTCCATTGCGATCCGGTGACACCTGGACGACTGCGTCGGCCGTCGGAGGCACCGCGAGCGGGGTGACCATTTTTGGAACGACCGACACCTTCACCTCGACGGTCGACCGGGCCGGAGAAGCCAACACGCCCTACTCCCGCTTCACTGTGCTGCGAGTGCGAACGACGATGGAGCGCGCCGTGCCACTGAACCCGCTCGCAGAAACCGGCTTCCGTCAGTTCCAGTACGTCACCGAGTGCTTCGGCACCATCGCCGTCATCCGCTCCTTGGACAAAGAGGCGAGCACCGAGTTCATGACGGCCAAAGAGGTTCGGAGGCTGTCTCTGTGACTCGTTGGGTGCTCGCAGCCGTGCTGTGCGTGTGCAACATGGGGTGCCTGCGGCACCACGCCGGCGCCATGAAGGGCGAGCCGGTCGACGGCACGTTTCTGACGGTTGAGGGCACGCGCGTTCGCTACCTCGACGTGGGCGAAGGACCGCCGGTGGTCCTGCTCCATGGCTTCGCGTCGAGCATCGAGAACTGGACCGCCGTCATTCCTGTTCTCAAGCAGAAGCACCGCGTGCTCGCGCTCGACCTCAAGGGCTTCGGGTGGACGGATCGGCCCGTGGGTGACTACTCGCCGGCCGCGCAGGCCTCGATGGTGAGAGCCCTCATGAAGGAGCGCGGCATCGACAAGGCCGCCATCGTCGCGCACTCGTGGGGCAGCTCCGTCGCGCTCGCCTTCGCCCTCGCCTACCCCGACGCCACCGAGCGCATCGCGCTGTACGACGCCTGGGTCTACGAGTCGCAGCTGCCATCGATGTTCCAGCTGGCGCGCGCGAAGGGCGTCGGCGAGTTCCTCTTCTCCGCCTTCTATTCGGAGCGCGGAGAGGAGCGCCTCGCGCTCGGGTTCTACGATCCCGAGATCATCCCCGAGAAGCTGGTCGAGGACGTCGAGCGCGCGATGGAGCGTCCAGGCACCCGCGCTGCCGCCCTCGAGGCTGTGCGAGGCATGAACTTCACCGACGTCGAGTCGACGTACTCGCGCATCAAGGCCCCGACGCTGCTCCTCTGGGGTCGCGAAGACATCGTCACGCCGCTGTCGATCGGTGAGCGCCTGGTACGCCAGCTTCCGAATGCCCGACTCGTCATCTACCCGCGCTGCGGCCACTTCCCGATGATCGAGGCGGTCTCGGCGTCGAGCCGCGAGCTCCTCACCTTCCTGGCGGGTCCGTGATCCACGCCCTCCTCTCGGCCGTCCTCGCGACTGCGCCGTCTGGCCTCGGCGCCCACGGTGAAGATCTGCTGGTGCGCGAGAAGACCGAGGTGAAGGTGACCGGGTTCTTTCGCGTGCGCGGAGACCTGCTGCACAACCTCGATCTCGATCGCGGCACGACGCCGACGGGCCTGCCGTTGTTCTCGGTGCCCCTGTCCGACCCGCTCGCGCAGGACATCGCGCTCGCCGACATGCGGCTGCGAACCGATCTCGCCATCTATGCGCCCTTCGCAGCTGCAGCAGTGAAGGTTCGCGCCGATCTGATCGACAACCTGGTGATGGGCTCGACCCCCGTGTTGTCACCGGGGACTGGAAACGCCCCGACGCCAGCGGCCTCTCCCGGGCAGTTCCCGTCGTCGCTCTTCCGTATCAAGCGCGCGTACGGCGAGGTGCTGACGCCCATCGGGTACTTCGCGGCCGGGCGCATGGGCAACCAGTGGGGCCTGGGCATGTTGTCGAACGGCGGCGACTGCCTCGACTGCAACCTCGGAGACGCGGCCGATCGCATCGCCTTCGTCACCTCGCTGGCCGGCCACCTCTGGGCGTTCGCGTACGACTTCAGCGCAGTGGGCCCGACGCCGTCCCGTCGCGACGGCCAACGCCAGCTGGTGGTCGACAACGCGGTCGACGTGAAGAGCGTCACCTTCGCGTGGATGAATCTTCGAGACGATCTCTCCCGCCGACGCCGCACGAAGGCCGACAAGCTCACCTTCGAGTACGGCGCCTTCGTCTCGCACCGCTGGCAGGACTTCGACGCGCCTGAGTCGTACCTGCCCGTCACGACTCCACGCCCGCTCACGCCAGCGTCGGTCATGCGTCGAGGCTACCGGGCCATCGCCGCTGACGGGTGGGCCCGGCTGACGGCGCCGTCGTTCCGCATCGAGCTCGAAGCGGCGATGTTGTTTGCCGAGTCGGAGCAGGCGTCGCTCCTTCCAGGCGTGTTGCTCCGCGACAAGGTGCAGTCGGCGCAGTTCGGCGCGGCGCTCGAGACGCAGGTCGGCGGGAACGACGCGGTGCTCGTCGGTGGCGTGAACGCCGGCTACGCGAGTGGAGATCCGGCACCCGGCTTCGGCGCCTTCCCCAACGCAGGGGCCGTCGCCACGAAGGGCGAGCTCGACGGCGCGCAGGTCAACGTGCCGCGAGACAACCGCGTCGACAACTTCCGCTTCCACCCCGACTACCGCGTCGATCGAATCCTCTACGCCGAGATCATCGGCACCGTGACCGACTCACTCTACGTGCGGCCCTGGGGCCGCCTGCGCCTGCTCGACTTCAGCAGCACCCAGCTCAACCTGAAGAGTTCGGCCACGCTCGCGCGCTCCATCTACGCGCAGTCGACACCGAACAACGACGCCCTGCTCGGACTCGAGCTCTGGGCTGCCCTCACCTGGGAATCGAAAGACGGCTTCGACGTGCTCGCCGAGTACGCGGTGCTGTTCCCCTTCGGAGCCTTCAACAACCCCGCGCAGAACCTCACCGCGACGCCTGCGCAGCTGGCGCGTGTTCGCCTGGCTTGGAAATTCTGAGGAACGACATGACGACGCGCGCCCTGCTCCCCTTCCTGCTCTTCGTCCTCGTCGGCTGCGATCCGAACCGCACCGTGCCCGAGCGCAACGCGTACGTGCCCCAGACAGTCGCGCCGCTCGAGTGCGTGCCCAACCTCGACGGAAAGATCGAAGCCTCTGAGATCAAGACCGCCTTCGGCGTGCCCGTTCGCTACCTGGTGAACCCGGCCGGATCGCGACGTCCCGTCGATCTCGCCGGGGTCACCGACACCGCGGGACGACGCGTGTGGCAGCTCTCGACGGATTACGCCGACGATCAGGTCGCCACGCTCTCGGCGTCGACGCTCGAGGGCAAGTGGTACCGCGCCAGCTTTCCCACCGGGCAGTTCGTCGCCGCGCTCGATCTCGCGGGATCGATCGAAGGCGTGTACTCGAACGACGGCTCCACGCTCTTCCTGCTCGGCTACGCGTCGTCGCAAGAGGCCCCGATGGTGGGCAAGACGCTGGTCGTCTACAGCTCGCCGATCGCGACGTTCCGGTTCCCGCTCGAGGCCGGCAAGCAGTGGGTCTCGGCGAGCGAGGTGCGCAACGCCACCGTGCGGGGCCTTCCCTACGCCGGCCGCGACACCTACCAGCAGCGCGTCGACGCGACCGGCACGCTGGAGCTGCCTGACGTGTCCTTCACGCAGGCGCTGCGAGTGCGCACGACCCTGTCCATCGAGCCCGCCGTCGGCGTGCCGCTCATCCGGCGGCAGGTCGGCTTCGTCTTCGAGTGCTTCGGAGAAGTGGCCCGCGCCGTGAGCGTGGACAACGAGACGGCCGACGACTTCACCCAAACCACCGAGCTGCGCCGGCTCGGATTCTGACCGCAACACCAACCACCCGAGGAGCAAACATGATCTGGGAAACGTGGAAGAAGGGCTTCGACACCTGGGAGCAGAAGACCGCCGAGATGATGGAGTCGATGCTGAAGAGCCCCGCCGTGCTGCAGCCCATGGGCAACATGCTGACGGCCTCGATGAAGGTGAAGACGGCCACCGACAAGGCCATCGCGAACTGGTGGGAGCTGATGGGCCTGCCCACCCGCCGCGATCAGGAGCGCACGCTGCACGCGCTCAACCAGCTCCAGAGCCGGTTGATCGACCTCGAAGAGAAGCTCTCCGACTTGAACGCCACCAAGAAGAACTGACCCACGCAGCGCCTCTCGCCTGAGGGTTTCGCCATGGACATCACGCCCTACCTGGAACTCAAGCCCGCGCCTCGCGCGATCTTCGACACCCTCGAGCAGCGTCGCACCCGGGTGCGGTTCATGCTCCCGACCCCTGAAGGCGACTGGAAGTCCGTCACGTGGGGCGCGTACGCGAAGGGGATTCGCAACGCGACGCTCTTCCTCGCCTCCAACGGCATTCAGCCGGGCGATCGCGCGGCGATCTTCGCGCCGAACTCGGTGGAGTGGATCTCGGCCGCCATGGCGATTCAGGCCGCGGGCGGCGCGATGGTGCCCGTCTACCCTGCGAACACCTCACCGCAGGCCGCCTACGTGGTGAAGCACTCCGACGCGAAGGTGATCTTCGTCGACACGCCCGCGCTGCTGGGCCGCATCTTCGAAGCCTGGAGCGAGTACGAGAACGTCGGCCGCATCGTCACGCTCGGCCTCACGCCGATGGACCCCGGGCCGATCATCGAGAAGCTCCGCGCCGAAGGGAAGCCGGTGCCACCGATCGCCGAGGTCGAGCGGAAGCTCGTCTCGTGGGCGCGCGTGCAGTCGATGGGTCAGGCGCGCGATCAAGAAGCGCCGCAGGAGTTCGAGCGGCTGCTCCACTCGGTGTCGCTCAATCAGGTCGGACAGATGCTTTACACGAGCGGCACCTCGGGAAACCCCAAGGGCGTTCCGCTCACGCACCGCAACGTCGGCGTCAACGGCCAGGACTGGCTGCGATGCAATGGGCCGCTCCTGCAGGAGTCCGGCGACGTCGACCTCCTCTGGCTGCCGATGAGCCACATCTTCGGCTTCGGCGAAGCCTGCCTCGGCAACACCTTCGGCTGGGTGACGTACCTCTCGGATCCCATGAAGGTGATGCCGCACCTCACCGAGGTGAAACCGACCGTCTTCATGAGCGTGCCGGTGGTGTGGGAAAAGCTGGCGATGACGGCGCTCGCCGAGACCGCTCCCGACAAGCGCAAGGCGGCGCTCGAGAAGTCGACTGGCGGCAACCTGCGCTTCTGTCTCTCGGGCGGTGCTGGCCTCAAGCGCGCGGTGAAAGACGTCTTCTACCAGGCGGGCCTGCTGATCACCGAGGGCTACGGGCTGACCGAGACCTCGCCGACGCTCACGCTCAATCGGCCTGACGCGTTCCGCTTCGACACCGTCGGCAAGCCGCTCCCGTCGGTCGAGGTGCGGCTCGCGGAGGACGGCGAGATTCTCGCGAAGGGCCCAAACGTCTTCCTCGGCTACCACAAGGATCCAGCGGCCACGAAAGAGGCCTTCACCGACGACGGCTGGTTCAAGACGGGAGACGTCGGCAAGTGGACCGACGACGGCTTCCTCCAGATCGTCGACCGCAAGAAGGACATCCTGGTGACGGCGGGCGGGAAGAACGTCGCGCCTGCGAACATCGAGCTTCGCTTCAAGGACGACCCGTTCATCGCGCACGTCGTGGTGTTCGGAGACGCGCAGAAGTACCTGGTCGCTGGCGTGTGGCTCAACGACGCGGCGGTGAACTCGCACCTCGATCAGAACGGTGTCGCGACTGGAGCCCGCGCCGAGGCACGCCGTGCCCTCATCCAGAAGCGGATCGATCAGGTCAACAGCGAGCTGGCGAGCTACGAGACCGTGAAGAAGTTCGCCATTCTCGAGGAGCCGTTGACGGTCGAGGCCGGGCTGTTGACCTCGACGCTCAAGGTGCGCCGCAAGCAGGTGTCGCAGAAGTTCGGCAAGACGATCGACGCGCTGTACGAGGGCTGACATGCAGCTGAAGAGCCTGACCAATCTGTTGAAGCTCCCCACGCGCCCGAAGCCGCAGGTCGGCAGCACGCCGGCCGACGTGGTGTGGGAAGAGAACAAGTGGAAGCTGCTGCGCTATCGGCCGCGCGCCGAGGGCCTCAAGTACCGCACGCCGCTGCTGCTGGTGCCGTCGCTCATCAACCGGCACTATGTGCTCGATCTCATGCCCGGAAAGTCGTTCGCCGAGTTCATGGTGAAGCAGGGCTTCGACGTCTTCTGCATCGACTGGGGCACGCCGGGAGACGAAGACCGGTACGTGACGTTCGACGACGTCGTCGACACGTGGATTGGCCGCGCGATTCGGGTCGCGGCGAAGACGGTGCCGCACGAGAAGGTGCACCTGCTCGGCTACTGCATGGGCGGCACGCTCGCGGCGATTCACGGCGCTGTCCACCCGGAGCACATCGCCTCGATGGTCGCGCTCGCAGCCCCCGTACGCTTCAACGACGGCAGCCTGATGAGCCGGTGGACGAACTCGAAGGGCTTCGACGTCGACGTGTTGGTGACCGCGGTGGGCACGGTGCCGTGGCAGTTGCTGCAGTCGGCGTTTCACATGCTCCGGCCGACGCTGTCGTTGTCAAAGGCCGTGTCGCTACTCGATCGCGCGTGGAACGACGAGTTCCTCGATGGGTATCTGGCGCTCGAGACGTGGGGCAACGACAACGTGTCGCTGCCCGGGGAGTTCTATCGGCGCTACATCAAGGCGCTGTACCAGGAGGACGGCCTGGTCGACGGGCGGTTCACCCTCTCGGGCAAGCGCGTCGATTTGAAGAAGATCGACTTCCCCACCCTCGCGGTGAGCTTCGAGCACGACAACATCGTGCCGGGCCCCAGCGCCGCGGCGCTGATCGACGCGATCGGATCGAAGGTGAAGCAGCACCTGCACCTGCCGGGCGGTCATGTCGGCGCGGTGGTGTCGAAGCACGCGGCGAAGACGTTGTGGCCGCAGCTCGAGGCGTTCTACGCGGCGCACGATGCGCCGCAGGAGGCGCCCGTCGCGCAGGTGGTTGCGCTGAAGACGGCGGAAACGCCGAGCGCTCCGAAGACGAAGCCGCTTCCTCCGCGCGCGCCGACGAAGGCCGCTCCGCCGATCAAGAAGAGCCCGGGGAAGTCGTCTCCACGCGTCGCGCGGTGAGCTGCGTCACGAAGCGGCGTCACGGCGGCATCGCCAACAACGTCGAGCTGGAGACGGCTCGTGAGTCTCAAGACCACGCTCGGCCGAGGCTGCCGGTGAACACCTCGCTGCACGACGCCAGCGGCGAACGCGAAGGTTGATGCACAGACGTTCGAGGAAGCTCGAAGACAGCCGCGTCACTGCGCCGACCAGCTGCCGGCCCGAGTTTTCAACACGTCAACCGCGGGACTCGGGGCACCTCGCGGTTGACGCATTTTCATGTCAACCGCGAGCTCACTGGAGTCACGAACGAGACACGTCGGGGAAAGCGCGCGCCCGGCCCCCGCATCGGACAGTCGCTCACGCCCGTGCGAGCACGAGCAACCGGCCTTCGAGCGAAACCGCGTAGGCACGCAGCTCGTCGGCAGTGACTCCGCCCGGAGGCGCGGCGGGAATCGGTAACGAGCGCAACAGCCAGGCCAGCGTTGCCGGGCTGACTCCAGCGTCCTTCTCCTGCGCACGAGCCAGTGAGGTCTCGACACGCAAGCCACGGCGTTCGAGCAACATCAAGTCGACCAGGTCGCGCGGCTCACTTCGCTCCACGAGCGTGCAGATCTTGTTCACGAAGATCTCCTCCGACGAATCCATGCGAACGCCATCTCGTTCCACCTTGGGAAAGAGCTGCGGCGCGTGGTCCCTCACGAGGTCAACCTTCACGCTCTCACCCACGAAGCGCGCCACGAAACGTCTGAAGTCGGGAGACGTCGAGATGGCTTCGAGCGACGCACCCAGTTCGTCAGCAGCGCGCCGAAGCGCCTGCTCACCCAGCCCCATGTCGATCGCGTTGTCCGTGAACAGGTCGAGGTCATCGGTCGCACGGTGTGCGAGTTCCCAGCCAGCGAGTACCGCTCCGCCGGTCAGGAAGAACCCTTCAGGCTGGTTCCGGAAGAACGCCTGGGCGAGCGCCACCTGCCGCTCCGAAAGTCTGCCGCGGCTAGGCAAGTCCGCGCTCCGCCCACGCGTTCAGCAGGTACGACCAGAAGTCCTTCCGCCGGCCGAGGTAGCGCTCGATCTTCGGAAACAGCGCCCGGACTTCAGCGACCGAGGTGAACTCCCAGACATCGGGATCTCGCGCCTCTCGCATCAATCGGCCGAGCAACAGCGCCTTCTCGTCTTCCGAAGCCGCAGCCAGGGCCGCACGAAACTGCGCCACCGTCGTCTCTTCATTCCAGAGGAAGTACGGCCGCTCGTCTGGGTCGCTAAAGCGCGCCATCGAGCGACAGCCTACCCGACTCAGTCACTCGGTGCGCATCACGCCGATGAACGACAGATTCCGGTACTTCTCGCCGTAGTCGAGCCCGTAGCCGACGACGAACTTGTCCTCGATCACGAAACCCTTGTAGTCGATCTGCACCTTCGCCTTCGCGCGTGCCGGCTTCTCGAGCAGCGTCGCGACCTTCACCGACGCCGGGTGCCGGGCCGCGAGGTTCTCGAGCAGGAACTTCATCGTCAGGCCGGTATCGATGATGTCTTCGACGATCAGCAGGTGTTTCCCGTGCATCGGCTTGAGGAGATCGAAGCTGATGCGCACCTCGCCGGTCGTCTCCGTCCCGCCGTGGTACGAGCTCACGCCCATCAACTCGAGCGTCACCGGAAGATCGATCGCCTTGGCGAGATCGACCATGAAGAAGATCGACCCCTTCATGATGCCGACGAGCGTGAGGTCCTTCCCCTGGTAGTCACGGGTGATCTCAGCGCCGAGTTCGGCGATGCGCGCCTGCAGCTTCGCCGCGTCGATCATCACATCCACGTCACGCTCGTAGAACGCCATCACACCCTCACACGTATGCGTTGTTCATCACTTCGCCCATGCCGCCAGCGCCGGGCACGATGTACTGGTGGTCGTCGAGTCCGCGCTCCTTCTCCCAGAGTTCACCGGGCGCCGTGCCGAGCACGTCGTCGGGTGAAAGGCCGCGATCGAGCCGAACGGCGTACAACACGACGTCCGGGTGATCGGTGACCATGCGCTTGATGTACTCGGGCGTGACGATCAGGTTGAGGCAGATGAACTTGCGCGCCTTGCCCGGCACCTTCGTCTTGTAGAGCTTGATGGCGGTCGACAACGACGAGCCGGTCGCGCCCATCGGGTCCGGGAAGAAGACGACCGCGTCGTCCACGTCTCCGCCGATCTTCGAGCCGCCGATCGCCGAGCCGACGACCTGCGCCGCCTTGTCGAGTTCGCGGCTCATGATCAGGTGATCCTGCCGAACCAGCCGCGGCTCCAGAATCGTGTTCAGCAGATCGTACGTCACCTGCGAGGGCAGCGTGCCGGCGCGCGCGATGTTCACCGACACGGCGCGCATCTGCGGATCGAGCACCTCACCCTGGTACAGCCCCTTCGGGGTGTGCTCGATCATGCGGGTCGGCACCGTCACGTGCTTGCGCGGGAACTCCTGGTTCACCGAGAGCGTGACGAGCTCGGTGTAGATGGTGCGGACGAGCGTGTTCACGTCGGGCTGCACGGTCTCTTTCGACGAGAGCCGCGCGAGCAGCGAGAGCAGATACGGAGAGCCGACGAGGTGCACGCCCGGTCCGTAGAAGTGCTTCTGCTCGTTCAGGGTGTAGCCAATCTTCTCGTAGAGCGAATCGCGCATGGTGGTCACTTGAACAGGTCGAGGTTCTGCGGCGGAGTGGCTTCCACCGGAGTCGTCACATGGCACTTCCGACAGCGGGCTTCGTAGGAGCTCGACGCGCCGACGAGCACGCGCTCCTGTGAATCAGCGAGGCGCTGCGAGCGATTGGCCGGGTTGCCGCACACCACGCAGATCGCCAGCTCCTTGGTGATGTACTCGGCGATGGCCAGCAGCTGCGGCATCGGCTCGAAGGGCTTGGCCTGGTAGTCCTGATCGAGGCCGGCGCAGATCACCCGCACGCCGCGCGCGGCGATCGCCTCGCACACCTGGACGACGTCAGGCCCGAGGAACTGCACCTCGTCGATGCCCACCACCTCGGTGTCGGGACGCAGGTGGTGCAGGATCTCTTCGGCGCGCTGCACCGGCGTCGCGATCACCTTCAGCTGAGAGTGGCTCACGACGGCGAGCTCGTCGTACCGGTTGTCGATCTGCGGCTTGAACACCTGCACCCGCTGCTTGCCGTACAGCGCGCGCTTGATGCGACGGATCAGCTCTTCCGTCTTGCCCGAGAACATCGAGCCGCAGATGACCTCAATCCAGCCGATGTCTTTGGGGAACTGGTGCATCGTCAGTGGTCCAGGTCGAGGAGCTTGGCGAGCGTGCGCGCGTCGGCGTCGGGAAACTGGAACTGCCCCATCTCGCTGAGGGTGGCCCACCGGTGATCGTTCACCCTGGCGTGGCTGACCTCCTGGTTCACGAGCGTCAGGCGGCAGGCGAAGACGCGGAAGTCGACGTCGTAGCCCGGGTACTCGTGGTGCGTGCTCATGGCCTGCTCCCCGACGATGACGTCGAGCCCGAGGCGCTCCTTCAGCTCACGGCCGAGCGCGGCGCGATCGTCTTCACCGTCGTTGACCCGGCCACCGGGGAACTCCCACAACAGTGGCAGGGTCGAGTTCTTCGAACGCTGGGTGATGAGGTACTGCCCCGGCTCCTTCTCGAGCATTGCGCCCACGACGCGGATCAACCGTCGGCTCATGAGTCGAAGTGGGTAGCACGGCCGTCGCCCTGCTGAAACTGGCATTCCCGGTTTCCGGCGACCGGACCCCGGCCAGCACGGCCATCAGCAGCACGGCCTGCTCATCCGATCACTCCCACTCGATGGTCGCGGGCGGCTTCGACGAGATGTCGTAGACGACACGGTTGATGCCGCGGACCTCGTTGATGATGCGCGTGCTCATCTTCCCCAGCAAATCGTACGGCAACCGCGCCCAGTCCGCCGTCATGCCATCCACCGAGGTCACTGCTCGAATCGCGCAGGTGTTCTCGTAGGTGCGCTCGTCCCCCATCACGCCGACCGACCGCACCGGGAGGAGCACCGCGAAGGCCTGCCAGAGCTCCTTGTAGAGACCAGACGCGAGGATCTCCTGCTGGACGATCACGTCGGCCTTCTTGAGCACGTCGAGGCGCTCCTGCGTGATGTCGCTGATCACCCGAATCGCGAGACCCGGACCGGGGAACGGGTGCCGGGAGATCATCTCGTCGGGCATGCCGAGCTCACGGCCCACGCCGCGCACCTCGTCCTTGAAGAGTTCCCGGAGCGGCTCGACGAGCTTCAGGTTCATCTTCTCAGGCAGGCCGCCGACGTTGTGGTGGCTCTTGATCGTCGCCGACGGCCCCTTCACCGACACCGACTCGATGACGTCGGGGTACAGCGTGCCCTGCGCGAGGAACTTCGCGTCGGTGAACTCCTTCGCAGTCTCTTCGAAGACCGAGATGAACTCGTAGCCGATGGCCTTGCGCTTGGCCTCGGGGTCGGTGAGCCCTTTGAGTTTGTCGAGGAAGCGTGCGCGCGCGTCGATGGTCTTGAGTGGCACGTGGAAGCGGCCGACGAAGAGCGCCTCGACCTGCTCCCGCTCGCCCTGCCGCAAGAGCCCGTTGTCGACGAAGATGCACTGAAGCTTGTCACCGATGGCCTTGTGCAACAGCAGCGCCGCGACCGAGCTGTCGACGCCGCCCGAGAGCCCGCAGATCACCCGCCCGTCACCGACCTTCTTGCGGATCTCGGCGATCGACTCCTCGATGAAGGACTTCATCGTCCAGTCGCCCTTGCACTTGCAGTCCGTGAAGAGGAACGACTGCAGCATCTCGCGGCCCTGCGCGGTGTGGACGACCTCAGGGTGGAACTGCAGGCCGTAGATGGGCTTCGACTCGTGCGCGGCGGCGGCGAACGGCGCGCTCGGCGTCTTGCCGATGGCGACGAAGTGCGGTGGCAGTTGCTCCACGCGGTCGCCGTGGCTCATCCACACCTTGAGCGCGGTGCCACGACCGAACGCCGCGAACGGACCGCGCGACGTGACGACCTCGACGCTCGCGGGGCCGAACTCACGGTGGGCGCTCTTGTCGACGCGCCCGCCCAGCATCTTCGACATCAACTGCAGGCCATAACAGATGCCCAGCACCGGCACGCCCTGTTCGAACACCTCGGGCGAGCACGTCGGCGCACCCGCGGCCTCGACCGATGCCGGGCCACCCGACAAGATGATGCCCTTCGGCGCCAGCGCGGTGATCTCGGCGATCGGCAGGTCCGGCCGGTGGATCTCGCAGTACACGCCGAGCTCGCGCACCCGGCGCGCGATCAACTGGGTGTACTGACTCCCGAAATCGAGGATCAGGATCTTCTCGTGGGCGGCGTGCATTCGAACGCTCTCCTGGCGCGAGGCTTCTCGTTGACTTGGACCTCTACCCCTTCAAGACTCGCGCCGCCAATGACAACGCGAGCCCTCGCTGTGGTGTGCGCCCTCGTCCTCACGACCGCCTGCGTGAAGGAGATCACGTCAGACGAGCGGCTGGAACGCGAGACCGCCCGCAGCGACGCCCTCAAGACGAACACCGCCGCCGAGCTCAGCAAGATCAAGTGCGACGAGCTCAACAACGATCTCGCCAGGGCGCGCGATGCCGTGAGGACCGAGGAAGAGCGCCTCGCCACCTTCACCGACGTCTACGAGCGCCTCAAGAATCGCTCGGCCCGCTTCGACGAGGCCATGTCGCGCAACCCCGACCTCGCCTTCCAGGAGGGCAGTCAGGAGCTCGTCGCCGCGCGTGAGACCTGCATTCAGATGGCCGCCGACGTTCGCAACGAGACCGAGAGCCTCGTTCGCGAGATCATGCAGGTGCTGGTCGTCGACGAGATCAAGGGTGGGCAGACCGTCCGTGCCGCGCGGGTCGACTACGCCCCGCTGCGCACCGCCATCGAGAAGCTCGAGCTCGACGATCGGGACGCGCTGCAGACCAGGATCAGCAACGCCGAGAAGCAGATCGACGTGAAGGCTGAGAAGCGCGGCCGCCAGAAGTAGGCCGTCACTCCACGCGGTAGTTCGGCGCCTCTTCCGTGATGATCACGTCGTGCACGTGGCTCTCCTTGAGGCCCGCCGAGGTGATCTGCACGAACTGGGCTTTGGTGCGCAGCTCGTCGATGGTGCGACAGCCCACGTAGCCCATGCCGCTGCGCAGGCCGCCGAGCAGCTGGAAGACGTTCATCGCGATGGTGCCCTTGTAGGGGACACGCCCTTCGATGCCCTCGGGCACCAGCTTGCTGTCGTTCTGCACGCCGCCCTGGAAGTAGCGATCCTTCGAGCCGGCCTTCATCGCGCCCAACGAGCCCATGCCCCGGTACGCCTTGTAGGAGCGGCCCTGGTAGAGGATCACCTCACCGGGGGCCTCCTCGGTGCCGGCGAAGACCGAGCCGATCATCACGGTGTTCGCCCCGGCCGCGAGCGCCTTCACCACGTCGCCGGAGTACTTCACGCCACCGTCGGCGATGATCGTCACGCCCGAGCCATCGGCGGCCCGGGCACAGTCGTCGATCGCCGTGATCTGTGGAACGCCCACGCCCGCCACCACGCGCGTCGTGCAGATGGAGCCGGGCCCGATGCCGACCTTCACGGCGTCGACGCCCGCCTCGATGAGGGCCCTGGTCGCTTCGGCGGTCGCCACGTTCCCGGCGATCAGCTCGAAGCTGCCTTTGAAGTTCCGGCGGGTGTCGCGCACCGCCTCGAGCACGCCCTTCGAGTGACCGTGCGCCGTGTCGACGACGATCACGTCGACCCCGGCCTTGATCAGCGCCTCGACCCGGGCCTCGCGGTCGGCCCCCACGCCCACGGCTGCGGCGGCCAGGAGCCGCTGCTTCGAGTCCATCGCGGCGTTTGGGTACACGCGGCGCTTCTCGACGTCCTTGATCGTCATGAGCCCCTTGAGCTCGTGCTGATCGTTCACGATGAGCAGCTTCTCGATGCGGTTCTGGTGGAGCAGCTCGATCGCCTCGTCCTGCGTGACGCCCTCGCGCGCGGTGATCAGCTCCTTCGTCATCACCTGTTCGACGCGCTGCGAGACGTTCTTCTCGAAGCGCACGTCGCGGCTGGTGATGATACCGACCAGACGTTTGCCGTCGACGACGGGGATGCCGTTGATGCCGTGGCGCTGCATGAGCTCGAGGCACTTGCCGAGCGGCGCCGAGGGCTCGATGGTGATCGGGTCGAGCACGATGCCGCTCTCGTGCTTCTTCACCTTCATCACTTCGGCCGCCTGCTGCTCGGGGTTGAAGTTCTTGTGAATGATGCCGATGCCACCCTCCTGGGCCATGGCGATCGCCATGCGCGCCTCGGTCACCGTGTCCATCGCCGAGCTCAGGAGCGGAATCGGCAGGCGCAGGTTTCTCGTCAGCTTCGTCGACAGCTCGACCAGGTGCGGCAACACGGAGCTCTCCGCGGGGACGAGCAGCACGTCGTCGAACGTCAACCCGAGGCGGATGTTGGGAGTCAGCATGGCCGGGCACTAGCGCACCACCCGGCGTTGAACAACGGCATCGGACGATTGAGGCCGGCTCGCTACCCCCCCATGCGGAGCAGGCCTTCGAGCGAGTCGATCGTCACGTAGACGAAGGCGGCGTCGCCGATCGACAGCACCTCACCGTCGGTCAGGATCGCGAACTGATCGCCCACCTGCGCGCCGTTGATGAAGGTGCCGTTCGTCGAGCCCAGATCACGAATGGCGACGACCGCGGGTCCCGACTGCCAGGTCAGCTCGCCGTGAGCCGACGACACCGACGGGTCCTCGACGACGATGTCGTTCTCGGGTGCGCGGCCGATCGACTCGATGCGATCGGCGCCCGCGCCAACGGGGTACGCGAGCATATCCTCGAAGCCGATCATCAGGGCGAGCGCGTGCTGGGCCAGCTGCGGCTTCCCCGCGAGCACCACCGTCGCGTTCCGCTGGAGCGCTGCGCGCCGTCGCTGCTCATCGGGGGGCTGCTGAACCAACGCAGCGAAGGGAACTCTGGCACGCAGCTCCTTGCTTGCGGCAAGCTCGCGCAGCTCGCGAACGGACAGCTTCGTCACCATAGCGGGCAGAATACTCCTCGGGCAAGCTTTCAGCCATGTTCGCGATCGTCGCCTCGGTGTCCCTGGCTTCCGTCCCCCTGGAGCAGGTCGTTCAACGCGTCGACGGCGCCGTGGTGACGGTCCGGGTGGCCGAGAAGCGCACCTCGGAGGGCTCGGGCGGAAAGTCGGTCTCGATCACCACCGGCACGGGGTCTGGCGTGCTGGTGCATGCCGACGGGTGGATCGTCACGGCCGCGCACGTCGTCGACGAGGCCGATCTGATCGAGGTGGAGTTCACCGATGCGCCGACTTCGGTCGCGCAGATCGTCACCCTCTCGCGAACGGAAGATCTCGCGCTCCTCAAGGCCGAGACGCCGCCGAAGAAACCCGTCGTGGCCACCCTGGGCGACTCCGAGGTCCTCAAGCCGGGCATGCGGCTGTTTGCGATCGGCGCTCCGCTCGGGCTGTCTCATTCGGTGACCTCAGGTGTCGTGAGCGCCCTTCGCACCGACACCCGCAAGGGGCCGCACCCGAGCCGCCTGCTGCAGACCGACGTGCCCATCAACCAGGGCAACTCCGGCGGGCCCCTCTTCAACGAAAACGGAGAGGTCGTCGGCATCGCCAGCTTCATCGCCTCGCGCTCGGGCGGCTCGGTGGGCCTCAACTTCGCCATCCCGTCCTCGACCGTTCGATCGCGGCTCTTCGAGGCACCGCTTCCGTGGCTCGGCCTGTCGGTGCGGTTCGTCTCGAAGGAGTTCGCCGAGGTGATGAACTGGCCCCGCGAGGCAGGACTGCTGGTCGAGAAGGTGAAGCCGGACGGAGCAGCGGCGAAGGCCGGCCTGCACGGAGGCATGATCGAAGCCGACTTCGGCGGCACCCAGGTGATCCTCGGCGGAGATCTGGTGCTCAAGGTCAACGGCCTGCCGACGAGCGACTCGAAAGCGATCGGCAAGAGCCTCGCGGCGCTCCAGCCGGGCGACTCGATCACCTACGACGTCCTCTGTGCCGGCAGCGCGAAGACCGTCGAGGTGCCACTCCCGAAGCTCCCGAAGGTGCCGACGCTGACGCCCTTGAAAGCGGTACAGGCCCCGTGAACGCTCCCCGGCCGACTCGAAAACTCGAGGTCGACTCAGGCGAGGGGTGGGACTAACTCTGCCCGCGGTGTCGAACGCCAAGCCGGTCAGCCTGTCGGTTCGCCTGCCCTTCGCGACGGCAGAGGAGTTCCTTCAGGGCTACGGGCTCAACGTCAGCCGCGGCGGCATCTACCTGCGCGCGCGCCAGCTCCACGCCCCGGGGACGCCCATCACGCTCGAGGTGAAGCTCTCTGACGGCGCTCGGCTGCTCTACGGAAACGCGACGGTTTCGTGGGTGACGGGGACGCGCGGTGAAGGCGTCACCGGCATGGGCTTCAAGTTCATCACGCTCGACGCGCACAGCCGCCGCTTCCTCGAGGCCGCCGCCGCGGCGATGCCTCACGCCCGCAGCCCCGAGCCCCCGGTGCCCCGCAATGTGGGGCCCATCGACACCCGGCCTGACGCCGTTGCCCCGCCGCCAGCGCCCGCTCCACCGCCCTCGCAGGCCCAGGCAGAGCTCCCCTCGGAAACCAGCGGCCGCCTCGTGGTGCAGAGCAGCTCCGGGGTCGGCGTGAAGGCCCCCGAGTTCGAAGCGCTGTCGAGCGATCCCCCGCGAGACGGGCCCGTCATCGGCATCGATCTGGGCACCACGAACTCGTGCGCAGCGATCGTGAAAGACGGGCAGCCGGTGATGCTCCGCAGCCGCGACGGGCAGACGCTCATCCCCTCGGCGGTGGCGCTCACCTCGCGCGGGAAGCTGGTCGTCGGCAGCGCCGCGAAAAGCCAGCTCGTCACCAACCCGAAGTGGACGGTGGCCGGCTTCAAGCGCCTTCTGGGCCGCGAGTACAGCTCACCCGAGGTGCAGGAACTGCTGCCCCGCTTCACGTGGGAGGTCGTCCCCACCGAGAGCGGCGACTGCGGCGTCAAGCTGGCCGACCGGGTGTATTCGCTGGAGCAGATGTCGGCCCTGGTGCTCCGCGAGGTGAAGCAGCTCGCGGAGCAGACGCTGCAGCAGCCGGTCAACCGCGCGGTGATTACCGTCCCCGCCTGGTACTCCGAGAAGCAGCGCCTCGCGGTGCGCGAAGCCGGGCGCCTGGCCGGGCTTCACGTGGAGCGGATCGTCAACGAGCCGACGGCGGCGGCGCTGTCGTGGGGTTACGGGCGGCGCAAGAGCCAACGGGTGCTCGTGTACGATCTCGGTGGCGGCACCTTCGATGCCTCTGTGCTCGAGCTCTCCGATGCCGTGTACGAGGTCGTCTCGACGGGCGGAGACCCCTTCCTCGGCGGCCTCGACTTCGATCAGGCCCTCGTCAGCTGGCTGCTGACCGAGTTCGAGGCGAAACACGCCACGCTCTTCAACGATCGCGTCTCGATTCAACGCGTTCAGGACGCGGCAGAGCGCGCCAAGATCTTGCTCTCGGACAAGACCGAGGCGCGCATTCATGTCCCGTTCGTCACGATGGTGAAGAACCAGCCGGTCGATCTCGACGTCACGATGACGCGCGCGCAGCTCGTCTCACTCACCCGCCACCTCGTCGATCGCTCGATGGAGGTCTGCCAGGAGGTGTTGCAGGCGCGGTACCTGCGGGCCGATCAGATCGACGAGATCCTCCTGGTCGGTGGGCAGGCCCGCGCGCCGCTCGTCCAGGAGCGGATCACCCTGCTCTTCGGCCGTCGCCCGCTGTTCGGCATGAACCCCGAGGAGGCGGTCGCTCAGGGGGCCGCGCTGCTCGCGCACTCGCTCGAGACCAAAGAGGGGCTGCTGCTCATCGACGTGCTCCCGATGTCGATCGGCATCGGGCTTCCAGGCGGGCGCTTCTACCCGATCATCCAGCGCAACACGTCGCTGCCCGTGACGCGGACGTACCGGGTGCAGACGACGAAGCAGGATCAGACCGAGCTCGAGCTGTCGATCTTCCAGGGTGAGTCGGCGCTGGTTCGCAACAATCATCTGCTGGGGGTGTTCAAGGTGAGCAACCTGCCGCCGGCGCCGCGCGGCGCGGTGAGCGTCGAGTTCCACTTCGAGCTGTCGAACGAGTGCCTGCTGACGATCACCGCGAAGGAGCAGTCGACCGGTCAGACCGTCACGTCGACCTACGCGACCCGGCACACCCCAGAGGGCGCCCGCCAGAAGGTGGCGCGGCTCGAGTCGCAGGGGCCCGAGCTGACCGCCGCCGAGATCGCCGCGGCACGCCCGACGGGCCTCTTCTCGTTCTTCAAGCGGTTGTTCGGCGGGTAGCCATCGATGACTGTCAGTTATCGACGAGCTGACGACACGTGACGGAACTTTCAGTGGAGTGACGCGTTCCAACCACGCATCCTCCGCAGCACCTCGAAAGGGAGTCACCCATGTCCAGCCCCGCCGCCGCCGATACCGTCATTCGCCAGCACGTCTACTGGTCCGTGGGCGCCGGCCTCGTGCCCGTGCCGCTCGCCGACTTCGTGGCGGTGACGGCGGTGCAGCTCGATCTCATTCGCCAGCTCTGCACGCTGTACGGCGTCTCCTACCAGGAGGGTCAGGGAAAGGTCTGGGTGGGCGCGTTGACCGGTGGGGCAGTGGCGCGCATCGGCGCGTCGGCGCTGAAGGCGATCCCGGGCATCGGCACGTTGCTGGGCGGCATCTCGATGTCGATCGCCTCGGGAGCGTCGACGTACGCGGTTGGCCAGGTGGTGAAGGCGCACCTGTCAGGTGGCGGCACCATGACCGACCTCGACGTCGAGGCCGCGCGTCAGAAGTACGCGAGCGAGTACGAGAAGGGAAAGACCGTCGCGAAGGAGGCCAGCCAGGACAAAGAGGCCGGCGACGTGTTCGAGAAGCTCGCGAAGCTGGGTGAGCTCCGCGACAAGGGCGTGATCACCGACAAGGACTTCGAGGCGAAGAAGGCCGAGCTGCTCAAGGAGGTCTGACCACCGGCCGATCGACGGCGCATCGCGACCGTCGTACGCCGTGGGGGGAAACGCTCCAGCGCACCCTCGAGCTCGTTCGTGAACTCCCTCAGGGAGCGCGCGATCAGGCCGCGCAGGTGATTCTCGAGCCGCTGGCCGATCGCGAGGTGGACGTCGCGGGGGCTCTCGAGCTCGCGCCGCGAAGCCATCGCCACCAGCCCCGGGTTCGACTCGGTCGGGTCGCCCCGAGCTACTCGGCGACGGCACGGGCCCGAGACGCCTGCTTCTCACGCTCTCCCAGCGCCGCCTGCAGGTACTTGCCCGACAGCTTGCGCCCGATGAGCTCCTGCGCGAGCTCGCCCGCCTCGACCAGCTTCGGCAGATCGATGCCCGTCTGAACGCCCATGCCGTGCAGCATGAACACGAGGTCTTCCGTCGCCAGGTTGCCGGCCGCGCCAGGCGCGTAGGGACAGCCGCCGAGCCCACCGATGCTCGAGTCGAACGTGGTGATCCCCGACTGCAGACCGACCAACGCGTTCGCCAGCGCCGTGCCGCGCGTGTCGTGAAGGTGGAGCGCCACCTGCTCGAGCGGCAGCAGCTTCGAGACCTCCTCAACGATCTCGGCCGTCTGGTTCGGCGTGCCGATGCCGATCGTGTCGCCCAGAGACAGTTGGTACAGCCCGATGTCGACGATCTGCTTCACCACCTCGACGACGCGCTTGACGGGCACCAGGCCCTCGTACGGGCAACCCCACACCGTCGACAGGTAGCAGCGCACGCGCATACCGGCAGCGCGCGCCCCCTGCGCGACTTCCCGCGCAGCCGCGACCGCCTCGGCCACCGACTTGTTGATGTTCTTCTTCGAGTGCGACTCGGTGACCGAGAGGAAGACCGCCGCCTCTTTGAGCCCAGCCGCGCTGGCCCGCTCGAGGCCCTTCACGTTCGGCACGAGCGCCGTGAAGGTGACGTCGTCCCGCTTCGGCAGCATCTGCAGCAGCTTCTCGGCGTCAGCCAGCTGCGGAATCCACCGGGGCGAGACGAACGAGGACACCTCGATGCGCTTCTCGCCCGCAGCGATCAGCGCCTCGATGAGACGGGCCTTGTCAGCCGTCGCGAGTGAGCGGAGCTCATTTTGCAAACCGTCGCGCGGACCGACCTCGTAGACATCGACCGTTGACGGCAACCGACCGAGGCTCATGCGCGCGCCGGAATGTGCTCCCGAATCCACTGCACGATGTCCTGGGTGCTCGAGCCGGGGGTGAAGATCTCGGACACGCCCTTGGCCTTCAGCTTCGGAATGTCGTCGTCGGGAATGATGCCGCCGCCAAAGACCTTGATGTCGTCGGCCTTCTGGCCCGTGAGCAGCTCGATCACCGCGGGGAAGAGCGTCATGTGCGCGCCCGACATGATCGACAGCCCGATCGCGTCGACGTCCTCCTGCACCGCGGCGCTGACGATCATCTCAGGCGTCTGGTGGAGGCCCGTGTAGATGACCTCCATGCCGGCGTCACGGAGCGCGCGCGCGATGATCTTCGCGCCCCGATCGTGTCCATCGAGTCCGGGCTTGGCGACGAGGATGCGGAGTTTTCGGTCAGCCACGTTTCTGAGCTCCCACGATCTGATCTAGCGACGCTTCCGTCAACGCACTGCCATCGACTCCGCCGTGCACCCATCGCACCGAGAAGTCCGCCGCATCGAGCAGAGCCTCCCACTCGGAAACGCCATAGTAACGAATGAAGAACGATGCAGCCATGAAGCGACCATCGGGCAGGTGGAGCTCACGTTTGAGCGTGTCGCGCCGGGTGGCGGCCTCGAAGCGCACGTTCTCGACCAGCCGCGACCCATCGGGCAGCACGGCGTCATAGCTGGCCTCGGGTTGCCAGGTGGCAGCGTGGGGAGGCGTACCGTGAACGATGAACCAGCCTCCTGGCCTGACGCATCGCGCCAGCTCTGCCAGGGCGACCGGCACCGCTTCGTCCGAGAACGTTCCGAGCGTGTTGTACCAGCAGTAGGCGGCGCCGAAGGCGTCGTCGCGGAACGGCAACCTGAAGAAGTCGCCTCTGGCCACCGGAGCCGAGCCCTTCGCCTCACCGAGCGAGAGCTGATCGGCGTCGATGCCCACCACCCGGCCGGGAAGACGTTTGACGAGCCGGGACAGGTGCCTCCCGTGGCCGCACCCGAAGTCGAGCACCAGCCCTGACGCCTCACCTTCCCGCAGTCTCGCCTCGAGGAACCCGGTCTCTGCGTCCGACACTGCGTCGGCCAGAAACGGCCGCGTCGAACGAAGGTAGAGCTCGCCGAAGAAGTTCTTCGGGCCCTCAGTCGAGATCGTCATCTGCGTCGTCTTCGTCGAGCGCCGCCTGAGCCTTCGACGTGTCGACCTTGAGGCGCCCGTCGGTGTCCCACTCGAGCCGAACGCCCGGCGGCAAGGCCAGGTAGCGGATGATCTCGGGCACGCGGTTGGCGAGCTCGCCGAGCGTCATGAGGCCCTCGGCCGGGCCGTCGTGCGTGGTGCGGCTGACGAAGCGCCAGCCTGAGTCCTTCGAGGCGTTCGGCTCTTCACGGAGCGCCGTCAGCGCGCGCAGCCCGTGCACGAAGCCACGCACCTTCGCCGTCGCCGAGTGGAACGGGGAATCGCCGGTGAGATCGAACTCCTCGAGCACCAGGCGTTGGTCGAGCGCGCGCATCAAGGCGAGCGTCAGCGGCTCGCGTTCGGCGTCGTTGCCGTCACCCACCGCGCGGACCTCGAGCACACCGACCCCCGGGAACACCTCGGGCGGCAACAGCTTCTGAATCAACGGAGGATGCCAGCCCCGGAACGGACCGCCTGCGTCGCCCTCGGTCGCGAAGAACGTGAGCCGATCGAACCCGTACGCCATCGACTGGCCGTGCTGAACCCGGTGGCCCTGCTCCATCGCCCAGTCGGCGAGGTGGCCGCACATGAGGGCCGCGTCCTCGAGCAGATCGCGTCCCTGGAACTCGAAGCTGATCTCCCGCTGCTCGAGCTTCGAGAGGCCCACCGTCTCGGCTCGAAAGCCATGCTCACCCATCTCGGTGAAGCCGACGGAGAAGAGATCTTCGGCCAGCGGTTCCTCGGGCAGGGCCTCGGCAGCCGACTGGAGCGGGAACGGCCAGAGCCGAAGCACGTCGAAGCCGAAGCCGTTGAGGCCAGCCGACGCCTCGAGCATCACCCTGCGCGCTTCCGTGAAGAAGTGGCCGGCGCCTCCCGAGACGGAGCGGGACAGCGACAACAAGAACCCCCGCTTCGGGTTGAAGCGCGAGAAGGCCTGGGTGTGCGGGCCGAACAGCTCGTCGGCACGCGACGGCACGATCAGCTCGGGCAGCTCGGACAGCAGCACCCGGGTGGACCCAAGGTTGGGAGGCGCGAACGCATCACTGGGTGCGCCTCCGTCGGTGTAGATCACGAAGCAGCAGCGGAGCGTCGGCAAGGCGCTCAAACTGTACCTCGTCTCGAGCCAAAGGCGAGGAACCGCGATGGATCAGGCCGTCAGAAGATCCCACCCTCACGGTACTGGCCCCACACCTTCCGGAATACGTCCGACACCTCGCCGAGGGTCGCGTAGGCCTTCACGGCCTCGAGCACGGGCGGCATCAGGTTGAGCTTCTCGTCGCGGCAGGCTGCCTCGACCTTCGCCAGGGCGACCTCGACCCGGGCCTGGTCTCGCGAGGCCTTGAGCTCGGCCAGCCGCTCGATCTGCTCCCGCGCCACCTGCTCGTCGATCTTCAGCAGCTCGATGTTGCTGCGATCGGTGGGTGACTTGAAGGCGTTGACACCGACGATGAGGCGGTCACCCTCTTCCACCTCACGCTGGAACCGGTAGGCCGACTCACCGATCTCCTTCTGCGGGAAGCCCTCTTCGACGGCGCGAATGATGCCGCCCATCTCGTCGATGCGGCGGATGTAGTCGAACGCGCGCTTCTCCATCTCATCGGTGAGGTGCTCGACGTAGTAGCTGCCGGCGAGCGGGTCGACGACGCGATCGGCGCCCGACTCGTGCGCGATGATCTGCTGGGTGCGCAGGGCGATGGTGACCGCGTCTTCCGAAGGCAGCGCGTAGGTCTCGTCGAGCGAGTTCGTGTGGAGTGACTGCGTACCGCCGAGCGCCGCCGCGAAGGCCTGCAACGCGACGCGCGCGACGTTGTTGTACGGCTGTTGGGCGGTCAATGACACGCCTGCCGTCTGCGCGTGCGTGCGGAGCATCAGCGAGCGGGGATCTTGCGCGCCGAAGCGGTCACGCATGATCCGCGCCCACATGCGGCGGGCCGCGCGGAACTTGGCGACCTCCTCGAAGAAGTCGTTGTGCACGTCCCAGAAGAACGACAGCCGCGGCGCGAAGTCGTCCACGTTCATGCCGCGCTTGACGCCCTCTTCGACGTAGCCGATGCCGTCGGCGATGGTGAAGGCGAGCTCCTGGACGGCCGTCGCTCCAGCTTCACGAATGTGGTACCCGCTGATCGACACCGGGTTCCACTTCGGCATGTGCTGCGCGCAGAACTCGATCATGTCGGTGACGATGCGCACCGCGGGGCGTGGACCGACGATCCACTCCTTCTGCGCGATGAACTCCTTGAGCATGTCGTTTTGAATGGTGCCGCCGAGCTTGCCCATCGGCACGCCCTGCTTCTCGGCCACGGCGATGTACATGCACAGGGCGATGATCGCCGAGGCGTTGATGGTCATCGAGGTGGTGACCTCGTCGAGCTTGATGCCCTCGAAGAGGAGCTCGAAGTCCTTGAGCGTCGAGATGGCGACGCCTTCTTTGCCGACCTCACCCAGCGACATCGGGTGATCGGCGTCGTAGCCCATGAGCGCAGGCATATCGAACGCAGTCGAGAGGCCGGTCATGCCCTGGCTGATGAGGTACTTGAACCGCTTGTTGGTGTCGGCGGGCCCACCGAAGCCGGCGAACTGGCGCATCGTCCACAGGCGGCTGCGGTACATCGTCGGCTGCGTGCCGCGCGTGAAGGGGAACTCGCCAGGCAGGCCGAGGTCCTCGAGGCGCTCACCCTTTCGATCGGCCTGGGTGAAGACGTCAGGCAACGGAATGCCGGAGTCGTTGAGGAACTGCGGCCGGCGCGTCGGCATCTTCTCGAGCGACTTCGAGAGCGTCGTCTTGCGCCAGCGCGCGACCTCGGCGGTGAGCTGCTTGAGCGTCGCAGCGTCGTAGGTGACGGCCCGCAGCTTCTTCGCGACCGCCTTCTTCGCCAGCGCCTTCTTGCCCGCCACGTTCTTCTTCGCCGCAGGCTTCTTCGACTTCACCTTCGAGAAGGTGACCTTCTTCGCGCTCTTCGCCATGGCGGCTCCAATAGCATCGGGCCCCCGGGCCAGCCAGACACGGCGCTTGCCCAGCTGCGTCAGGCGTCCCGGGACCAGCGCTCGAGCCGCGCGAGGCCCTCGGTCAGGACCGGGTCGGTCTTGCAGAACGCGAAGCGGGCCAGGCCGTGCACGGCTGGAGCGTGCTCAGGCGTGAAGAAGACCGAGGGAGGAATCGACGCCACTCCAGCCTCGTGGAGGAGCCGTCGACAGAAGGCCACGTCGTCCTCCGGAGCGCGTCGGTGGCGGCCGGTGCGAGCCATCACGAAGTAGCTCCCATGCGGCACGAGCGGGTCGAACCCGGCCCGTCGCAGGCCGTCGACGAGCACGTCCCGCTTGCGGCGATAGTCGGCGATGAACCCCGAGAAGTACGAGTCGGGCAGTCGGAGCGCCGTCGCGATGGCCACCTGAAACGGGTGGGCGACCGCGAACGTCACCCACTGGTGGGCCTTCTGCGTCGCGCGCACCAACGCCTCGGGCCCGAGCGCCCAGCCGATCTTCCAACCGGTGAACGAGAAGCTCTTGCCGCCGCTCGAGATCGTCAGGGTCTGTTCTGGCGACAGGGTGGCGGGCCGCAGGTGTGAGCCCGGGCCGAACACCAGGTGCTCGTACACCTCGTCGCTCAACAGCACCGCCCCGTGCTTCGCGACCAGCGCGTGGATCAGCTCGAGCTCCTCGCGGGTGAAGAGCTTGCCGGTCGGGTTGTGCGGCGTGTTGACGATGCAGAGCTTCGTCTTCGAGGTGAACGCTGCGCGCAGCTCCTGCTCATCGAACCACCAGGCGCCGTCCGACGTGGCGGGCGGACGCAACTGCACGAAGCGCGGCACGCCGCCGGCCATCTGCACGCTCGCCAGATACGAGTCGTAGTAGGGCTCGAACAGCACCACCTCGTCGCCGGGGTTCACCAGGCCCATGACGGCGTCGAAGATCGCCTCGGTCGCGCCGCTCGTCACCGTCACCTGCTTCTCGGGATCGAGCGTCTGGCCGTAGAAGCGCTTCGCGTGCTCCGCGATCGCGTGCCGGAGCATGGGATTGCCGGTGGTGATGCCGTACTGGTTCACCCCCGCGGTGATCGCGTCGAGGGCCGCCTGCTTCACCTCTGCCGGGCCGTCGAAGTCGGGAAAGCCCTGCCCGAGGTTCACCGCCTTCAACTGCACGGCGAGACGCGACATCTCGGTGAAGATGGTGGTGCCGAAGGGGGCGACGCGGGCGCTCTCGGGGCTCATGGCCCGCTGTTTGTCACGAACCCATCGAGCGCCACAGCATGACGAGGCCCGCGAGCGCCAACAGCCCACCGATCACGATGCCGATCACGCCCAGCCGGCTTCGACGCTGGGCTGCCCGAGCGCTGGCACGCCGGGCGACCTCTTCGGCGGCGTGATCTTCTTGAACGGCGCGGGCAGTGCGCGTGATCGGCGCGTCAATCGGCACCCCGCCGTCGTCACTGACGCCGAGCACGTCACGCACGTGCTGGATGTAGCGGTCGCTGCCGCGGTACCGCTTGAGCGCGTTGCCGATTCGGTCGAGGCGCTCGGCGCCGCTGCCCGTATCCCAGGTCAGCCCGTCGGACGGCTTCGGACGTTTGCTGGAAGGCGTCGTCGCCTCGCCCGTCTTCAGGCCCCCCTCCCCCCAGACGACGACGTCGTCGAAGAGCGACAGCTCCTGCCGGGTGACGCGGCCTGAGCCGTCGACGTCGGTCACCAGCTCGGCGCCTTTGAGGCCGCGATGCCAGATGGTGCGGATGCCGCGATCGTCGGGCGGGGACTCCACGGCGCGAATGCGGAACATCGACTCCACCGCAGACACCCGCTCTTCGTCGGTCCGTTGGGACATCGAGGCGATGCTAGCCGAACCCCGTGGCTTCGCCTGATCGGGTCTGCGCTACGCTGCCCACGTGAAACGAATCACCCTGCCCTGCCTGCTCGCGCTTTGCGCCTGTCCTCCGCCGAAGCCGTTGCCTCTGCCTGACCCGCCCACCCGCTGCGAGGTCAAACTCGACGACCTTCAGCTGTTCTCGAAGCTGGGCACCGGCGCCAAGGCGAAGACGATCGAGTCGAGCGCCGAGTTCATCGGCGGAGGCTTTGCGCAGGCCCGCACCGGCGACGTGTTGCTCGCCAACGACAAGGTCCGGGTCGTGATTCAGCAGCCGACGCGCACCATCTCGCCCACGCCCTACGGCGGAGCGATCATCGACGCCGATCTGGTTCGCCCCCAGGGACAGCCGGGACGGGACGAGTTCGGGAAGATCTCGCCCCTCTACGCCTTCGGACGAACTCCCGCGGTGCGGAAGATCGAGATCCTCCAGGACGGCTCGAACGGCGGCTACGCGCTGGTGGCCGCGACCGGCGAAGACGCGGTGCTCGACTCCATCAACGTCCCCAACGTGCTGAACGACTCCCTCGGCTCGGTGACGCTTCGCGCCGACCCCAACACGCCAATGCCGTTGCTGATCACCACGTACTTCGTGCTGTCTCCAGGAGAGACGCGCGTGCGCATGCTCACCGCGTACTGCAACCAGGGCCGTGAGCCGATCACCACCATGACGGGCGACCTCGTCGAGTCCGGCGGCGAGACCGAGATCTTCAACCCCCAGGGCTGCGCGAACGGCGTCGGGGTGCCCGGGTGCCTCGTCGATCCGATGACGTGGTTCGGCTACCAGGCGAAAGACGTGGCCTACGGCTACCGGGCGTACTCGTTCCGCGATCGCAAGACGGTGACGACCAACGCGCTGCTCGGCGTGGCAGGCGTGGCGGCGGTGCTGGCCGAAGGGAAAGACCGCGACGGCCTGCTGTCGTGGACCTCGATGAGCCGCGAGCCCGTCGGAGCGTTCGGCATTCTCCCCGTCGAGCCACGGCTGTTCCTGCGCGACTTCTTCGTCGAGCAGGACCTCGCACGGGTGCAAGCGACGATGCTCACGCTGGACGGCGCGTCCCGCTCCCGGCTCGACGTGACGGTGCTCGACGCCGCCGGTCGGCCGGTGCCCCAGGGCCGCATCGCCGTCGTCGGCGCCGAGTCAGGCAAGCCGGTGGCGCTCGCCATCGCCGACGCCCAGGGGAAAGCCCGCTTCGACGTTCCGGTCGGGAACTACCGCGTCTCCACCGGAGCCAGAGGCGCCGCGATCGAGAACCCGATCGACGTGTCCGCGCCGTCGACTGGCGAAGCGCAAGTCACCGTGCGCCAGGGCGGCAAGCGCACGCTCACCGTCACCGTGCAAGATCCCTTCATGCAGCCGCTGACGGCGAAGGTGGTCGTCAAGTGCCCGTCAGGCATCTGCGCGAACGAGCAGTCGAAGCTGCGCCCGTACTTCGATGCCGAGACGATGCCGAGCGAGCTGCAGGCGGTCGAGTTCGTGCCCGCGTCCGGCACGTTGCAGGTGTCACTCCCGCCAGGCACGTACGAGGTCTTCGTCACCCGCGGCCCCGAATACTCCGCCTTCCCCGACAGCTTCCCGGCTCGTGGCCAGGCGATCGATCTCACCACCGCGGACGCGACGATCACCGCGACGCTCGCGCAGGTCGTCGACACCACGGGGTGGATCAGCGCCGACCTTCACGTGCACGCCGTCGGCAGCCCTGACAGCTCGGTGCCGAACGCCCTTCGCGTGGCCTCCTTCGCTGCCGAGGGCGTCGACGTGATGGTCTCGACCGATCACGACTTCATCACCGACTACGCGCCGATCGTTCGCGATCTGGGGCTGTCGTCCTCGATGGCGACGTTGATCGGCTGCGAGGTGACGCCTTTCGACTACGGCCATCAGCAGGCCTTCCCCGTCACCGTGCGCGAAGGCCCGGGAGGCGGCGCGTTCGACTGGGCTGGAGGTGATGGCGCGTCGTTGCGACTCGATCAGCTCTACTCCGGCCTTCGCGAGGCGTACCCGGGCGTCGTGCTGCAGATGAACCACCCGCGGGGAGGACAAGGCGCTTCGCTCACGCAGCTCAAGGTCGACACGGCCCGCGGCACCTCGGCAGCGAGCCCGGCGACCTTCCGCATGGACCCAAACCCAGCGGCCACCGCGAACGATACGAAGCTCTTCTCACTCGACTTCGACGCCATCGAGTTGATGAACGGAACCTCGGCCAGCCTCGCCGTCGCCAATGACTGGATGACGTTTCTCTCGCGCGGTTGGGTGAAGACGGCGACCGGAGCCTCCGACACGCACTCCCGTCATTCGACGACCGGAGGGTACGGCCGCACCTGGCTCTTCCTCGGCGACGACGCGACGCCTGCCCGCTTCACGCCCGCCGCGTTCACCACCGCGATGAAGCAACACCGGGCGATCGGCTCGTCAGGCCCCTTCGTGACGATGACGGCGAAGCGCGCCGACGGCATGGGGCCCACCGCGGCCATTGGCGACACCTTGTCGATCGCCGCCAACACGCCCGTCCAGCTCACCGTCACGGTGCAGGCCCCCGAGTGGATGCAGTTCGACTCGCTCGAGTTGTACACACACGCCACGGGCCGGGAATCGGTCAACGGCGTGTCGAACGACGAGTGGCCCCAGAGCCGGATTCTGCAGAAGAAGAGCTACCCCGTCGGCACGCTCCCGCTCGAAGCAGTGCCGGGGCTCAACGGCTTCGCAGCGCGGCGGGCGAAGGTGACCGAGGTGTTCACCGTGACGCCGGCCGCCGACACGTGGTTCGTGGTGATGGTGCGCTCGAGCAGCGCGACGCGGGTGCTGGCGCCGATGGCGTGGACGGGCGTTCGCTGCAGCAATGGCGTCTGCCGCGCGAGCGACGATCGGCCCGAGGCCTTCACCAACGCCATCCTCATCGACGCCGACGGGAGCGGAGCGTACGACCAGTTTCCGCTCCAGCCGGGCCAGCCCCTGCGAAAGCGCGAGCCGGCGACGAAGTCAGCGCCGCGCGAGCCGACCGGCGCCGAGCTCGACGCGATGTTGCGGAAGCTCCAACGCCACGATCACCCGGAGCGCTGAGAGGTGGCGTGGACTGACGAGCTCGCCGAAGCCCTCGAGGCGCCCCGCCTGGACCAGGTCGAAGCGCTGCGCCGGACGATGCCAGAGATCTCCTCGTTCTCGGGGCAGCCCGAGGCGCTGACGAAGCTGGTCGCTCGACTCGCAGCACTGACCGGAAGAGCGCCCGACGTCGCGACGCCCGACCGCCTCGCGTGGTGGCTCGACGCGCTGCTGCTGCAGAAGGTCGTCCGGGTGCCCCGCTCGAAGAACCGCACCCTGGTGCCGGTGCTCTTCTCCGTGCTGGCGATCCTGCTCGGCCTGATCATCGGCCGCGTCGCGGCAGCCGGCGTGATGAGCCTGGGCCTCGTCATCTGGGCCATTCGTTCGGGCGGCTCGGTCCGCGAGCGGCACGGTGACTGGCTGCGCCTCGGCGAGTTGATCTTCGATCTGCGTCACGCTCGTCGGGTACGCCTCGATGACGAGTGGGTTCAGCTCGAAGGACACCGGGTGCAGGCTGCGGTGCTGGTCGAACTCGGCGTCGTCGATCCGCCGCGGCCGTGATGAGGCCCGGGGGCCTTGCGCAGTGGCGCTGAGGCCGTTCGGTCAGTCCGTCGGCGCGGGCGTGTAGATCCACGCGTCCTGCAGCACGTCGCCGGTCGGGTTCGCCGGGGTCTCGTTGAGGCCACCGGTGACGAAGACCGAACCATCGGCCATCAGGGTGCAGGTGTGCAGGTAGCGGCCAACCGCGAGGCTGGGGGCTCCGAGGGCCATCGTGCCGCCGCTCCCGTCGGGGCGAACGACGACCGCGGTGTTGTCGGAGCGGACCATCGTGCCGCCCAGGTCCGCCGTGCGACCGCCGATGGCGAGCACCGCGCCATCCTTCAACGTCACGGCGCAGAGCTCGCCGCGGTCGCCGACGGAGGCGCCAGGGGCGACCGTGGCCACGCCAGCCTGAACGATCTCGCTCGACGCGACCGGCTTGACCGTCGCCGCGTCGCTGTAGCCGCCCAACATCAACATGTCGGCGCCATCACGGAACGTGACCGCGGCGGCGCTGCGACGGCCCGGGGCGGCGAGCCGTGGCGGCGCCGCCTGGGGAACCTGAGAGAACGCTGAGCCGTTCCACGTGAAGAACACCACGTCGTCCCGAAGGGCCATGCCGTCGGTGCCTCCGGCCACCGCGATGAACTCTCCGTTCTTCACCGACGCGGCCGAGGCGTCCACGCGCTTGACCGTCAGCCCGTCGACCACCTGAGGCGTCGGCTTGTCGGCATCGAACCACTCGATCTCGTTCACAGGGACCAGGCGAGGGCCCGACCCAGTAATGTTGAAGCGCAACCCACCAACGATCAGCACGCGCCCATTGCCGTCCATCACCGCCTGATGCTGGGTACGAGGGATCGGCGGAGGATTCATGCGCTGCGTCGCGCCATACTCGTCCTTCGCGGGATCGTACGCGAGCACCTCGGTCACGGGCGCCACCACGTTCACCCCGCTCAGCAGCTGGTAGCGCTCGCCGCCCCACAGCAGGACCTGCCCGTTCTTGAGCAGCGTGGCGGTGTGGAACGCCTTGGCCACCTTGTTCTCGACCTGATCCCGGGTGCGGAACGAGAGGTCCTTCGCGGTCGAGAAGGTGCCCGTCGAGGGATCGAAGGTCTCGGTCTCTTTCAGCGCCACGCGGTTCGGGTTCGCCGGCGGGAAGTTGAAGCCACCCGCGAGGAAGATCTTCCCGTTTGGCAGCAGCGTCGCCGTGTGGCCCGCGCGCGCGAGCTTCATCGACTGGCAGGTCGAGGGGTCGGTCGCCGAAACCGGCGCAGACCAGGTGTTCACCTGGCGAAGGAAGACGCGCTTCTGCAGCTCGGTCTGCGTCGGCATGTCGGGGAAGAGGTCCGGCACGGTGAACGGCAGCGTGCGGCCGATCGACACCACGCGTCCGTTTGCGCTCGGATCGTTGTCGTAGGCCCGCACCTCGATCACCCGGTTCGCGCCAGCGGGGATCAGCGGCAGCGAGGCGGTCTTCGACGAGGCCAAAGAGACCGTCTCGAGCGGCGGGTCGATGCCGTCGCCGGTCACGCGAATCCGAAGGAACTGAACGCCCTGAAACGGGTTCGCCCCCGAGCAGCCCGTCGTCACGATCGCGAGGCTGTAGGGGATCTCTTTGGGCTGACAGGCCGTCGCGAACAGCGCCACCGTCACCACCACCGCCAGCAGTCTCACCACGACGCAGTCACCGTTCCCGTCACCGGCCGCGTGAGTTCACGAATGCCGAAGTAGCCCCCGACTCCCGCGCCCGCCACGGCGACGCTCCCGACCACCACCCAGACCCAGACCGGAACACCCGGCTTCGCGGCGACGGGATCAGGCGGCTCACCAACCGGAGGATCCTCCACGTCGACCACGTTCGCCGGCTTGTCCAACACCCGGGGCTTCGGCTCGAGCACCACCTTCGTCTTCCGATCGGGCGCCACCACCGAGAGATCTTCGCCGTTCGGATCGACCTTCACCGGCTCGGTCTTCGTCACGACCGCCACGGTCTGGGTCTTCTTCGTCACCAACCCGAACGGCGCCGTCACGGTGGAGCCAAGCGAAGCCGTGCGCTTGAGCACCTCGTCAGCCAGCTTGAACGACTCGGGGTTCGCGGTGAGGACGTCGACGTCGAAGGTGACGGTACCGAGCTGGGCGAAGGCCGAGCGCTTCGCGTGGAAGAGCGCCGTGCCTGCCGAGAGCTGCGTGTCGCTGACGCGATAGACGATGCCGATCAGCGCGAAGTCGGCGCCCGCCGCGGTGCAATAGGCCGCGAGCCGCTGGCCCATGCCCTCGTCGACCGTCGCGGCGACATTGGGGCTGGGCGCCATGTTGACGGGTGCACGACCCGGCGGCGCACCGAAGGCAGCCTTCACCTTCGCGGTGTTGCTCTTCACCTCGATCTCCTGGCCGAACTTCTCGCCACGGGCTCCGTCGACGCGGACGTAGTGGGTTCCGCTCGGGACGTTCTCTTCGGTCGCGGGCACCATGCCGAGATCGCGCCCGTCGAGGAACGCCGTGGCGCCCGAGGGGCCTTCGATCACGACCTGACCGCGGGGCTGCTTGTCGAGGCGCTTCTGGGCCTTCTCGTACTCACGCTGGAAGACCGGCGGGTAGCCGGGCGGCAGGGCGAACCCCGGCGCCAGTCGTGCGAGATCGAAGAGCGCCACCTTGGCGTCCTTCTCTTCGCCGTTTCGGAAGTTTGCTGCGGCGACCTTCACGAGCGCATCCTGAATCGCCTCGAAGTCGGCGGTCGTCGGCTCGCTCAACATCAGCTCGACGCCCTTCTTCAGCGACGGAATCGCCTCGTCGAAGCGCAGATCGTCGAAGGCCTTTCGACCGGCCTCCAGCGCAGCGAGCGCCTCGGGGCTCGGGCGGTTCTTGTTGGCCGTGGCCTTCTCGGGCGCCGGCCGGGTGACCGGAGGCGCCACCACGTCCACCGCGTCGGTTCGCGACTTGAGCTCGTCCGTCACGAGGGTGCTGAAGCGGCCGGCCGCCTTGTCGCTCGCGCCGTCGCCGGTCGAGAAGGGCACGAGGACCAACCGCGGCTTCTCGGCGGCAGCCGTCGCTGCGACGAGCGCGAAGAGAATGACTGCGAGGGTACGGGGCATAAGGGGAATCAGCCTCGGCGGCGCTGGGTTGGGGTGTGATCGGCTCTCGAACACCGAGTGATCGCCCGGCGGCAACGTAGGCTTCTCCGACAGTGGCGGTCAATGTAGTACTCGACCCATGCAGCTCTCGCTCGCGACCAGGATCTTCCTCGGCTACGCCGTGGTGCTGGTCACCTTCGGAGCGGTGTCGCTCTTCAGCGTGACCGAGCTTCACCGCGGCCAGGTCGAGATCCGGTTGTTGAGCGAGGGCTACCTCGCGCTCAGTCAAACGGCGGCCACGCTCGAGTCGTTCCAGAAGAACCAGGCCAACGACACCGTCAGGCTGCGCGAGCAGGGCGACGTCGCGGTGCGGCGCATGATGATCCAGCTCGCGCGCCGCTACTTCTTCGAACAGATGGAGCGGCAGCTCGAAGAGGCGCTGTCGCTGACGCGCCGGCTCGAGGACTTTGCGCCGAGCGATGAGCTGACCTTCATCGACGACGCGAGACGGCGCCTGGCCGAGCTGAAGACCAAGTACGCGGAGTATCGCGAAGTGGCCGACTCTGCCTACCTGGTGCTCGAGCAGGCAGACCCCGAGCCCGCAGTGGCCAACCTGAAGCTCGATCGGCTGCAGGACGCAGAGACGGCGCTGGGTGCGACGATCAAGCTGCTCCACAGCTCCCTCGAGGCACGCACCCGCCAGCGCGTCGCGCTCACGCAAGAGCGGGAGCGGAGGACGGGCGTCGCCATCATCGGCCTGTCGGTGCTGGCGATCGTCGTCGGGCTGCTGGCGACCGGGTTCGCGGCGCGCGCCCTGCGCCCGGTCAGGACGCTGATCGACGGCGTGTCGCGCATCTCGCGTGGCGACTATTCAGCGAAGCTGGGCATCGCGGGCGAAGACGAGATCGCCGTGCTGGCGCGTGAGTTCGACGCCATGGCGAGATCGCTGACCGAACGCGAGGCGCAGCTGGCCCAGAAACAGGAAGCGCTGCTCCGGGCGGAGCGGCTCGCCGCGGCCGGCCGTGTCTCGGCGCAGGTCGCGCACGAGGTACGCAACCCCCTCTCGAGCATCGGCCTCAACGTCGAGATGCTCGGCGATCAGCTCGAGGCGGCGACCTTCGCGGATCCCAAGGACGCCTCGGAGGCCCGGCACCTGCTCGCCGCCGTCACCCGCGAGGTCGACCGCATCACCGAGATCACCGAGGAGTACCTCAAGCTGGCCCGCCTGCCGCCACCGGTGCTCCGCCGGGAAGATCTGTCGGCGATCGTCCAGAGCGTGATCGGCTTCTCGCGCGAGGAGCTCGAGCGCTCCCGCGTGACGGTCTCGACGCTCGTCCCTTCAGAGCCGCTGCACCTGCAGGCCGACGAGGGCCAGCTGCGACAGGTCTTCTTGAACCTCTTCCGCAACGCGCGCGAGGCGATGGCGACGGGCGGCGCCCTGCGAATCGTCGTCAGCCACCAGGGGCAGGAGGCGGTGGTGCGCGTCGAAGACACGGGGCCGGGCATTCCCGACGAGGTGCGAGCGCGGCTGTTCGAGCCCTTCTTCTCGACCAAGGCGCGCGGCTCGGGCATCGGCCTGTCGTTGTCCCGGCAGATCGTCGAAGCGCACGGCGGCAGCATCGGAATCGACGAAAGCGAGCAGCAGGGCACGACCTTCGTGATGAAGTTCCCCCTCACGTGAGCTTCAAGGTCTTCAAAGACGTTCTCCCCTCGGGCCTGACCTGCGTCACCATCGAGACGAGGCACCTGCACAGCGCGGTCTGCTCCGTCTTCGTGCGCGTGGGCTCCCGTCACGAATCGAAGCGCACCAATGGCGTCAGCCACCTGCTCGAGCACCTCTTCTTCCGGGGCAGCCGTCGCTACCCGGACTCCGTTCGAATGAACGCGGCGGTCGAGGCCGTCGGCGGGAACCTCAACGGCGTCACCATGCGCGACTCGAGCTCGTTCTACACGCCGACGCATCCCGACGGCCTGGGCGTGTCGCTGGCGATCCTGGGGGACATGCTCACTCAGCCGCGCCTGGTCCACCTCGACACCGAGAAGCGCATCATCCTCGAGGAGATGCTGGACGAGGTGGACGAGAAGGGCCGCGACGTCGACGTCGACAACCTCACCAAGATGCAGGTCTTCGGGACCCACCCGTTGAGCTTCAAGATCGCCGGCACACCCGAGATCGTGAAGAAGCTGTCGATGCGCGACGTGAGGCAACACTTCGCGACGCACTACGTGACGGGAAACGTGGTGGTGGGGGTCGCGGGCCCGGTCAGGCACGCCGACGTGGTGGCGCGAACGGAGCGCGCGTTCGCGAAGCTGCCGGGAGGGCCGCGAGTGGAAGAGCTGCCGCCGCCGCCGCTGACGAAGGGCGCGTTCCACTACGTGCGGCTCGAGGAGTCCCAGGTCGAGTTCCGGCTCACCTTCCCCACCGTCGCCGACGATCACCCCGACGCGATGGCGCTCTCCCTGCTGCGCCGGGTGCTCGATGACGGGCTGTCGTCGCGCCTGCCGCACAACATCGTCGAGAAGCGCGGCCTCGCGTACTCCATCGCGGCGACCATCGAGGCCTTCCACGACACCGGGACCTTCGAGGTCGATGGCGCGTGTGCACCGGAGCAGGCCGGGGCCGTGGTGCGCGAGGTGCTGTCGACGCTCGCGACGCTCCGTCGGGGGACGATCGGCGCGGAGGAACTGCGACGCGCACAGCGCCGCTTCGAGATGCATGTCGACTTCCTGCAGGACTCACCCGGCGATCTCGTCGGGTGGTTCGCGGGCGCCGAGCTGTTCCGGCCCGCTGAGACCTTCGCCGAGAAGAAGGCGCAGGCCCGCCGGGTACGCTTGCGTGATCTCGTTCGCGTCGCGCAGCAGTACCTCGTCGCCGATCGGCTCGTGACGGTCGGGGTCGGCCCGAAGGAAGCGAAGGGGGCCATGCAGCGCGCCACCTCGGGCGCGCGCAGGCTGTTGGGCTGAGCGGACTCAGGGTGCGAACACCGTCGGGAGCACTTCCCCGCTCTTGCCCCGCACCACCCGACCTCGACCAGCACCATCGCTGCGAGGCCCTTCGCCTTCGCCTTCGCGACCAGGGATGGTCTCGAGACCGCGACGTCCGGGGACGAGCTTCGGCCGCTTCCGTGCTGCCTACGAGACCGCCGAGGCATCGATGCTTCGCGAGGGCACCCGCGCCACGGAGGCTGCGCTCGCGGACGAGCTTTGCAGTGGTGTCGAGACCCGGCTCGAGCTGCCAGATGACCCGGCGAAGCGGACCGCCTTCCTGCGCCTGCGCGATCAGTCGCTCGAGCTGGCGACCGACGTGCGCCTCTCGCGAGGAGGAGACCTGAGACCCCGGCTCGAGGCGTGTCGCGAAGAAGCCGAGGCGCTGGGCTTCAAGGGCATCGCCGCCTCGGTTCGCCACCAGGAGGGCTTGTCCAGCGCTGAGCGCGCCCCCCTCGAGACCGTGCTCGCGATCTTCGAGGACGCCGCGCTTCGGGCCGAGGTCGCGAGAGACGATTTCGTGGTGTTCCGCGCACGCCTCGAGCTGGCCGGGTTGTTGGCGCAGAAGGTCGACGTGAAGCGTGCCCGAGCCCTGATGCCTGCGGTGCGCGCCGCCAGCGAGCGCCTCGGGCGCGAACTCGATTCAACTGGCCCGCCCGTTGGCCATTCATGGAGCGCTGCTCGAGGAGCTTCAGCGGTACGGCGAGGCCGCGCAGGCGTTGGAGCGCTCGCTCGAGCTCCAGTCGGGGCCCACCGCCAACCCGGTGCTCCGAGACTTCACCCGGTACGATCTCGCCCGCGCGCGCTGGCATGACCGGTCGACGCGCAGCCGTCGCATCCCGACGCCACCTGATGCATGAGCGGGTGATGAACAACGAATTCTGGCACCAGGCCAGCGACGGCAAGTCCCTCTTCGTCCGCAAGGTGCAGCCTCAAGGCGCGCCGCGAGGCATCGTGCACCTCGCGCACGGCCTCGGAGAACATTCCGAGCGCTACCTCCGCGTCGCAGGGCAGCTCGCAGCCGAAGGGTACGTCGTCTTCGCTGACGATCACCGCGGGCATGGAAAGACGGCGGCCACTCCAGCCGAGCTCGGAGCCTTCGGCAGCGGTGGCATTCACCGCGTCGTGGACGATCTGGTCGCGCTGATGCGCTTCGAGAAGCTCGAGCACCCCAACCTGCCCTTCGTGCTCTTCGGCCACTCGATGGGCTCGTACCTCGCGCAGGAGTTCATGCTCCGTCACGCGAACGAGGTCGATGCGGTGGTGCTCTCGGCCTCGGCTGGCAAGCCGAGCGCGCTCGCGTCGGTCGGCCGATATGTGGCGAGGCTCGAGCGACTTCGCCTTGGAGCGACGGGCAAGAGCTCGATTCTGCGTGGGCTCTCGTTCGACGCGTTCAACAAGCCCTTCGCTGGCAGTGGGCCAACGAAGTTCGAGTGGCTCAGCCGCGATCGCGCCGAGGTCGACAAGTACGTGGCGGATCCGCTCTGCGGGTTCGAAGCGACGACGTCGTTGTGGGTCGACCTGCTCGATCTGCTCGGCGAGATCTCCCGTCCCGAGCGCCAGGCGCTGCTGCCGAAGTCGCTCCCGGTCCGGATCATCTCGGGCGGGGAAGATCCGGCGAACGAACGCGCGAAGGGCGCCCGCCAGCTCGCCGCCGCGCTCCAGACGGCCGGCCTGACGAAGGTGGAGCTCGTGATCTACGAAGGCGCTCGGCACGAGCTGCTCAACGAGACCAACCGGGACGACGTCACGCGGGAACTCATCGGCTGGTTGAACACCCACGTGCCGCGGAAGTCTTGAAAGTCGGCGCTCCGGTGCTTCGACTGGTTCCCGCGGTCCCGTCAGGCCCTGGGGAAGGTGCAAGTGTCACCGCGCTCCTCGCGCTCGTTCCCTTTGCGCGTCCTGCTCCCTTCAGGTCGAGCGCGCTCTCGAGACGTGAAACACTCTGAACCGCAATGCCGAGCGCGATCAGGTGGAAGATCTTCCCGTGGGAAGGCGTGCTGGTCGACCTGGCCCTCCTCGCCTTCTGGACGTGGGCACTGCCTTCCGCCACCGCCTGGTGCCTTCACTGGCCGCACATCGCGGTCTGGTCACTGGTGCTCCTGCAAACGCTCGCCGTCAGCCGCATGGTCTCGCTCTTCATGGCCGGTGAGAGCCCGGCGTTCCTCGGCAGGCTGGCACCGCTGGGAGGGCTGGCCGCCGTGCTCTCCGCGGGCGGCTTCCTCTGGCTGCTCGGCGCGATGTTCGCTTCGAAGATCGAGTGGGGGTTCGTCACGCAGCGCATGCCCCTGGTGCTCGTCTTCACCACCCTCCTGGCGCTCGGCGTCCAGATGGACTCTGCGGAGGAGGTCCGGACCCCCATCGCACGCACCCGCGATGCCGTGCTGGTCGTCAGCTACCTCTTCGCTGGCGAGGCGTTTCTCTTCGCCATGGCGGATGGAGCGAGCGCCGGCAAACGCGGCGGGCTGATCCTCGGTCTCGTGCTCTGTCACGTCCCGATCCGCTTCGTCTTCGCGTCGGAGGCGCCGACCAGCCGCTACGAGCTGCTCTCGGCCGCGGTGTCGTTCGGAGTCGTCCTCAACTCACTCGTCGGTTGACGGCCTCGGCCCCGAAGCTGAAGAGCACCGGTCGAGGCCACGGGCGCACTCGACGCGACCCGTAGTCTTGCGCTTTATCTCTTCTCTTCGTGACGGCTCCCGCAGCTTCGAGATGGCGCCGACCGCTCGCCCTGGTGATGGCGTTCGGAGCGTGTGGCTGCGCGGTGCTCCCGCTCTCCGTGAGGACCGAGAAGCGGCCGAGGGCCGAGACGCCGTACGTGTCGGCGCAGCTCGCTGGTGATGTCACCGTCACCAACCGCCGGGTCTCGTTTGCCGTCGACGTCACCAACCGCAGCCAGAGCTTCGTCGTCATCAAGGTGCCCGAACTCGAGCTGCACGCGGGGCCGCGGCGAGTCCCGGTCGAGAAGTTCACCGCCGATGACGACACCGATGGCCGGGACGAGGTGACCCTCCAGCCCGGCTCCACGCGAACGATCGAGTTCTCCGCTGACGTGCAACCACTGGAGCCGATGCGCCTCCACTTCGGCTCGGGGGTCATCCGGAGCAGCGCCATCGAACACCTGTCGACCCTCGAGCTCATCGGGCCGAGGGCGCCGATCGCGCGGGTCCAGCCCTCGGTGGTGCACCTCGAGGTGAAGGCGCTAAGCGGTGCCCTCATCGGTCCAGGGCTCGCGGCGCCCCTCCTTCCTGAAGCGACGCGTGTGCTCGGTGCGTCCGGGTTCATCGAGGCGTCGTTGGTGTTCGTGCTTGGGCGAGCGAACCTGGCCATCGAAGCGCGCGTCGGCAACGGGCGAATCGCCGGGCTCGAGCTCGGGCTGCAACCGTTCACCGACTGGCTCACCTTCGGCGTGGGCTATGGCGTCTGGTTCGTCACGCTCGAGGGCGCTGCGGTGCCTGCGCTCCAGCGCTTCTTCGGTCACGGGCCGTGGGCGACGGTCGACGTGTCGTTCGATGAGGCCGGAGGGCCGTTCGGGTTCCGGTGGCCACGGCGCTTCGGCGTCTTCGTGACGGGTGGGCCTGCGTGGGTGCTGGCGCCGGAACTGCCCCCGGTGCTCATTGTCAACATCGAGGCCGGGCTTCGGTGGCGGTTCCTCTGAGGTGCCCCTTGCGGCGCCTCCTCTGAGCCAGCACCAGCAGCAACGCCATGGTCGGCCCCAGGGTCGGCGAACCCTCACAGCCACAGGGGCGCGGCTGTTCGCCGGACACTGGGGCGAAGGGCGACAGCCCGACCCGTGGCTGAAACTCGATCGACGTGAGGCCGATCGATCGGTCGGGCCGATTCGCCTCGACCACGACGCGCCCATGCGCCGCTCCGACGAACCGGGGGAAGCTCGAGTCTGGGCCTGGCACGAGGTCGACCAGCCGAAACGCCGTGCCGTCGAACACCCACGGCTCGACGCCATGCGCACCGTCGTCGAGCGCGTACCAGCGGGCGCCCTGCATCGCGAGCGCGGGCTCTCGCCGAACGAAGGAGCGACGCAGCAGCGAGCCGTCGGGCCAAACGGCGACCAACTCGGTGTCGAGCTCGAACAGCAACGCCCGCCCCACGGCCATGCCTGGCGGTCGCCACTGGAACCCGTCGGCCGGAACGACGTCCTGGAGCGGCCCACCTTCGGTGAACTGCAGCGAGTTCCAATTGACGAGCCACAGGCCCTGGCGGCTCCACGTCACCCCCGCGGCCGTGAGCCCCGAAACGGTGCCGGCCCGAGGGAGTGACAGCGACAAGAGCCCCCACTCTGAAAGCAGCCGGCCGTGCGGCGTGAGCACGCCTTCGGGAGGAACAGCCTCGAACGTCAAGCTCTGCTCTGGGGTCACGCGCGGCGGGCGGACGCTGGCGAACTGGCCGATCGTCTCGTCCCACACGAAGACCCCCTTCGACGTGAAGGCCTCGAGCCCGTCGGGGTGGTCGACGAGGCGAAGAATGCACTCGTCGACGCCATCGAAGCGCACCTGCTCGAGGGTACCGGCGTCTGGATCGACTCGCCGCACCACACATGTCCTCAAGCCAGTGCTGCGCTCCGCGAAGAGCACGCGAAGCGAGGTCACGGGCCGCCAGGCCACACCGAACCCGAAGGCCCTCGTGCCACCCGTTCTCGGATCAACCACGCTGATGCCGTCGTCAGCGAACACCACGCCGTCTTCGAACTGGCCTGCCGGCGCGCCCACGCCTTTCAGCGGGAACACCTCGACGCCGTCGGTCCACAGGAGGCGCGGCTGTTCGATGAGCAGCGGCACACCCTCGATCTGCGGGGCCGCCAAGTGCCCCGCGGCGACGCCCACGGGGCCCGCGAAGTGCTCGCGTTGTGGGGAATCAGGGCTGGCCCGCCCCCAGAGCCCGCCGTCGAAGGTGCACCACAGCTCGGACCACCGGCCGACGACGGGGCGCCAGTCGCAGTCGTGCACGTCGTCGCGCCGCAGCAGCCCGCCGTCGGCGAACAGCTCCAGGTTGCCACGGAGCAGCCGGTCCTTCAGCGCGACGCCGGAGAATGGGGCCGCTGCAGCGCGACCACCCGAGAAGGCCTCGACGATCAGGCCACCGTCGACCTCGAAGGTGGCGAAGGCCTCCGTCACCTGGCGCAGCTGCTCGTTGCGGCCCGCGAGCGTGCGAGTGCCAGCGGGGGTGCCGTCGGTGACGATGGGGCGCCCCGCAGCGCCCGGGAACCACGTCGCTGACGAGGCGGTGCTGCCCGGTTGGCGACTCGACGCGAGCACCGTCGCCAGGACCTGCCCGGCTTCATTCGTGAGGGTCGTGTCCTCGAGGAAGAGAAAGGTCGACCCGGCGCTGCCGCCGAAGACCTGCGCTCGCAGCTCGACTCCGCCGTCAGGAGAGAGCAACACCGTCTGGGTGCCCGTGGTGGCCCACCCGATGCGGCCGTCGGCCGTCGACGCGATGAGACCAAACGGGCGCGGCGCGTCGAGCTCGCGCAGCACTCCGGGTGACGAAGAGAACAGCACCCGCCCGCCCACCACGAGCAGCACGGCGTCGTTCGCCGCGAAGAGCAGGCTTGGCTCGCCGATGCGCGTCAGCAACCCGTTGGGGCCGAACTCACCGCTCCCGGTCATCAGCGCGGCCCCTCGGCCCCAGGCCAGCAGGCCTTGCTGCCGCTGGCCCTTCCACTCGGTGTTGCCGACGATCGACTCCACCTGGCCACCGTCGCGCACGAGCCGGTACACGCGGGTCCCACCGGCCTGTGGCGTGTCGTCGGAAGCCGCGGTGAACCACACCGACGTGTCGCTCGTCGCCACCACGCGCAAGCCGCTGCTGCGGTCGCCCGCGCCCAACGGGCGCACCACGGGTTGCGCCAGCGTCATCGACACCAGGCAGACCATGAGTGTCATCGGCCCTCACCACCAGACAGCACAGCAAAGGTGTACCGACGAGCCTGCGCACAGGCCAGCCCCTCGAGCGATCGCGCCAATCGGCCGGGAGCGTGGCTGGCTGGTGGGGCGTGGTGACGTCGCGCCGTCTTCCGAGCGAGCACGCAGGCAGGGACGCCACGCGTCGACGGAGCTGTCGCCACCGGAGGGAGCAAGGAGCCCGATGACGTTGCACCGGTGGGCATCGCCGGGCCCCAGTCCATGGGCGTCGAGGTCGTCGGCGTGTTCTCGAGCGTCACCCACGCGCGCGTCTCATCGGAACCATTGCACTCGGCGCCCCCCTGAGGGGTCTGACGAGCGATCCTCCCTCTGGAGCCGTCATGATCCGTCTCTGCCTCGCCCTGCCCTGCCTGCTCTTGCTCGCCTGTGGCGCCACCGAAGCGCTGAAGCCCCCTGAATCCCTGATGGAAGGCGTTGGTGACACCGACGGCGTTCGAGGCCTCGAGCGGCTGGAGGGCACGGGCACCTACGTCAGCGGCGCGAAGGAGCGGTTCCGCGTTCACGTCGACCCCGCCCGCGTTCAGCGCGTCGAGTTCTCCGCCTCGTCGGGTGCGCTGACGGCCTCGGGGTCCGTCGCCGAGTGGACGCTCCCGCCGTCGTCGATGGCTGACCTCTCGGTGCGCGTGGTGCGGCGAGATGGCTCCTCAGGCCAGGTGTCGTGGCAGTTCGCCATTCAGGCGCAGGCGTCGTCGAACCGCGCGACGTCGGCCCAGGCGGCGCTCCTCGCCACGCCCATGCCAGTGCTCGACGGCGGCACGCTCGAGATCTCGGGCGGCGCGTGCGACGTGAAGTACGAGGGCTCCACCAGCAACGTCGCCATCGCCTTCACCACCGCGACCCACCCGGCCCTCATGTACGGCCGCTGGAACGGCTCGACGTGGACGCTCGAGGTGGTGGACGCGATGGGCTTCAACACCGGCGGCATCATCGATCAGCACGTGCAGCTCCAGGTCGAGGCGAACGGCACACCTCACCTCCTCTATGTGCGCGACAACCAGGTCTTCTACGCCACGAAGTCGGGCGCCTCCTGGCTCCGCGAGCGGGTCGACTCAGCCACCGAGCCGTACAACTCGGGCAATCACGCCCGGCCCAGCCTCACCCTGGGCGCCGCGGGCGCTCCCTCCATCGTCTATGGCACCCAGTCCTTCGCGTGTGGCTTCGACTGCGCCCGCGTCGTCGTGGCCGTCCGCAGCGGGCCCTCGTCCTGGACTCGCGCCGTCGTCGCCTCGCCAGTCCCCGTCTCCTCCAACAGCAGCCAAAGCCTCACCGGCGACCTCACGTACGATGGCGCGCGCCTGCTCTTCCCCATCGTCGGCTCCGACAGCAGCACGGGCTTCAGCCGCAACTTCCTCGTCGGCTGGACTGCCGCCGCCACCACGGTCTTCGCGTTCGGCACGAACGACGCACCCGCACTCGACGGCGTCGTCGTCTCGCCCACGCGGGCCCTCTACCGCACCGGAACGGGGCTGCACGACGTCACCCTGAGCTCGGTGCTGTCGAGCTCGACGCGCGCCTACTCTTTCGTCGAGCAGTACAACCCGTCTTTGTCTTTGGTCACCGGGGACATCGTCTGGGCGCAGACCCGGCCCGTGCTCCTGCACGTGCACGGCAGCTCGCTCGAGCTGGTGTCACCCAACCCGGCTGGGTTCTGGAGCTACACCCAGCTCGGTTCGGCCTCGGGCTCGTCGGCATCGCTCGCGGTACACCTGACCTCTGGCGAGGTGAGCCTCTGCTACCAGTCTGGCAGCCGCATCATGTTCCAGTGAGGCAGCCGTGCGAGCGCTCCTCCTTCTCTCGATCGGCGCCTTCGCCAGCTGCCAGTGCGGCGGTGGCTCTGCGCCCAGCGTACGCATCACCACGCCGTCCGACTGGTCGTTCCTCGAAGGCAGCGGGCCACATCCCGTCTCCGGCGAGGTGTCCGATCCCGACGAACTCCTCACGCCTGACCGGGTGACGTGGAAGTCTGACCGCGACGGCCGAGTCGGCCAGGGCGCCATCACCACCGTGATGCTCTCGCCCGGAGAGCACCGCCTCACCCTCGAAGCCATCGACCGCGACGGCAACGTCGGGAGCGCACAGGTGTCCGTCTTCGTGCGACTCGGAGTCATCTCCGAGGACGGCGGCACCAGTCAGGACGGCGGAACAGGCATCGACGGCGGCCTCCTGCCCGACGGGGGCGTGTCGATGTCGGCCCCCGTCGTCACCATCGCCCAGCCGCTCAACGGCGCGCTCGTCGACGAGGGCACGCCCATCGTCTTCGAAGGTACGGCGGTCGACGCCGAAGACGGTCCACTCGCTGGTGGCGCACTCGTCTGGACGAGCGACCGCGCCGGCGTCATCGGCTCGGGCACCCGGGTCACCTTCGGCAACGCCGCGCTCGGCGCGCACCGCATCGTCTTGACGGCGACGGACCGCTCGGGGCGAACGGGGCTGGCCTCGATCTCTCTCACGGTGGTTCGTCCCGGCTCCAACCGGCCGCCGGTCGTCGTCATCACCCGACCGACGAACGGCGCGCCGCTCGTGCTCGGCATGGCCACCGCGCTGCTGGGCTCGGCGTCAGATCTCGAAGACGGCATGCTTCAGGGGGCGGCGCTCGTCTGGCGCTCGAGCGTCGATGGAGCGATCGGCACGGGGACGTCGGCCATGGCAACGCTGACGCAGGGCGTGCACACCCTCACCCTGACGGCGACCGACTCGATGGGCGCGACCGGGACTGCGTCGGTCACGGTGTCGGTCAACGCGCCGAACAACCAGCCGCCGACCGCGACCATCACCTCGCCCACCTCGATGCAGACTGTCTTCCAGGGCACGTCGCTCACCTTCACCGGCACCGGCCAGGACCCGGAGGACGGGGCGCTCATGGGTGCTGGCCTCGCGTGGAGCTCGAGCCTGGATGGGCCGCTCGGAACCGGCAGCCCGCTCTCGACGACGGCGCTCACCGTGGGCGACCACACCATTACCCTCGTCGCGCGTGACGCTGGCGGCAACACCGGCACCGCCGCCGTCGGGGTTCGGGTGCTGCCGCAGAACCGCGCGCCCACCGTCACCATCACGACGCCGTCGACGGGGAGCACCGTCACCGCGGGCACGTCGGTCTCCTTCACGGGAACGGGCATCGATCCGGAAGACGGCGCGCTGACGGGCATGGCGCTGCGCTGGAGCTCGAGCCGCGATGGTGCCCTCGGCACCGGGAGCCCGTTCTCGACCGCGGGCCTCTCGGCTGGAGCGCACACCATCACCCTCACCGCGACCGACTCCGGTGGGCGCACGGCCAGCGCGAGCGTCACGCTGACGGTAATGATGACGACGATGAACGTGCCGCCGATCGCGCGGCTCAGCGGCCCGTCGTCGGGCCAGGCAACCCAGACGCTGACGTTCGACGCGAGCAGCTCGTCCGACGTCGATGGAACGATCACCTCGTACCGGTTCGACTTCGGCGACGGATCGCCTGCGGTGAGTGGCGCTGCCGCGACCGCGAGCCGCGCCTACGCGTCGGCTGGCACCTTCACCGTGACCGTCACCGTCACTGACGACCGCGGCGCGACGGCCACCGCGTCGCTGACCGTCACCATCACGCCCTTCATTCGGGTGCCCGTCGTGGCCCTGCCAGCGGTGGATGACGTCGGCGGCGCGTGCGGGCTGTGGGCCACGAGCAACCGACTCTTCGTCGCATGGACGAGTCGAGTTCATCCGGGCGTACACTTCGGCGAGTTCAGCACCGGAGCGATACAGGCCGAGGTGGTGGACGCGATGGGCTTCAACACCGGCGGTGTCGTCGATCAGCACGTGCAGCTGCAGGTCGAGGCGAACGGCACGCCCCACCTCCTCTATGTGCGCGACAACCAGGTCTTCTACGCCACGAAGTCGGGCGCCTCCTGGCTCCGCGAGCGGGTCGACTCAGCCACCGAGCCGTACAACTCGGGCAATCACGCCCGGCCCAGCCTCACCCTGGGCGCCGCGGGCGCTCCCTCCATCGTCTATGGCATCCGGTCCACCGCGTGTGGCTTCAACTGCGACCGCGTCGTCGTGGCCGTCCGCGGCGGCCCCTCGTCCTGGACTCGCGCCGTCGTCAGCCCGGCCTCGCCTGTCTCCTCCAACAGCAGCCAAAGCCTCACCGGCGACCTCACGTACGATGGCTCGCGCCTGCTCTTCCCCATCGTCGGCTCCGACAGCAGCACGAGCTTCAGCCGCAACTTCCTCGTCGGCTGGACGGCCGCCGCCACCACCGTCGTGACGTTGCCTTCGACGGGTGGGGGCCGTGCGTCCCTCTGGGCGGCGAGCAGCACCCGCGCGTACCTGCTCAGCGGCGTCGGCGTGCACGACCTCGCGCTCGCCGCGTCACTGCCGAGCAGCTCCATTCGCCAATCACTCGTCGAGACGTTCTCCACGACCCAGCACGCCGTCGCGGCGGACTCGGCAGGGCTGCCGCGCCTCGTCGTCAACCATGGCGACGAGCTCGAGTCGGTGTGGGCCGGCCCTGACGGGTTCTGGAGGCGCCTCGAGCTGGGCCGCGCGGACTCGGGCCTCATCGACGTCGCGGTCGACGGAGCCAACGAGACGCGTGCGTGCTTCGTGCGCGCTGGGAAGCTGATGATCTACTGAGGAGCTTTCGAGGTCGGCGCATCCTGCGGAAGTGTCACCGAATTCGTCGCGTCGAAATCACAAAGAGGATGTGGAAGGGCGGAGCAATGTCAGCCCTCGCTGCTACACCCTGTTCTCATGAAACAGGCGTACTCACTCCGAGAGGTCGCAGGGCTGCTGGGCACCACGCCGGACTCGACGCGCAGCCTCGTCGAGGTCGTCTGGGGCGCGCAGCGCGACCTCTTCACGTTTCAGGATCTCGTGCTGCTCCGAACCGCGCGCGGCCTGATGGAGCGGCGCGTGTCCCGCTCCCGCATCGCCCGCGCCCTCGAGAAGCTCCGCGCGCAGCTGACGTCGGAGCGGCCGCTCTCCTCTGTCGCGCTCCAGCAGGAAGGTGATGAGATCGTCGTCGGGGTCGGCGCCGCACGGTGGAACGCCGAGACCGGCCAGTCGCTCCTCGATTTCCAGCACACGCCCCGCGCCGCCACCTGGGTCAAGGCTCCCGCGCAGCGAGACGCCGACACGTTGTTCGCCCGCGGCGTCGCGCAGGAGGGCGAGAACTCGCCCGACGCGCTCAGCAGCTACACCGAAGCGCTGGCCGTCAACCCGCTCCACGCCGACGCGCACGTGAACCTGGGCCGACTCCTCCACCAGCGCGGCAAACACGCCGAGGCCGAGGCCCACTACGTCGCCGCCCTCGTCGCCCGCCCCGCCGACGTCACCGCCACCTTCAACCTCGCCGTCGTCCTCGAAGATCAGGGCCGCATCGAAGACGCCATGGCCCGGTACCGTGAGGCGATCGAGCTCGATCCCACCTGCGTCGACGCGTACTTCAACCTCTCACGGCTCTACGAGAAGAAGGGCGAGAAGATCGCGGCGATTCGCCACCTGAAGGACTTTCGGCGGCTGTCGCAGAACCCGGCGTAGCGCTCGGGGAAGGACCTGGAGCCGACGTCGGAGCGGACCGTGTCAGACGTGGAAGAAGCCGTCGAAGTCCAGGTGGCCGAAGCTGATGGGCGCGAACACGCCCGCGATGAACCTCGTCTACTGCTTGCCGGGCGTCGGACGAAGGCAGACCGAGACCGCGCCGCCGTCAGACGCCGGCACCGTGCTGTCGCAGCGCATCGCTCCCACAGACGACGTCGGGCAGGTGTTCATCGCCCCGCTGCACGGCAACGAGCAGTAGCCCTGCGGTGGCCCTCCATCGACTGCCTCGAGATCGGTCACGCAGATCTGCTGATCGCACTCCGGAGAGCTGAACTGAATCAGCCGCCGGTTGCTGGTCCCGACGGGCGCAGGCATCAGCACCACGCACTTCCCGTCCGTTCCCCGTGGGCAACAAGGGGAGTCCACGGGTTGAGAGCACGCGAAGAAGAGTCCTACGACGAGCACTGCTGCGATGGCCGGCCTCATCAGCGGCCCAGAGGACCACGAGCCCGTCACCACCTCAAGTCCGCCCGCACCCCGGCGCCTCCGCCGGGCATCACGTCGACCCCCAGGAGGAGCTCATCGGTCAGCCGGCCAGACAGCAACGCCAGCGTGATGTCGAAGCCCAGCAGGAACGCGCCCTGAATCAACAGCGCCTGGCCGAGGCCGACCAACCGCGCGTCTGCCGTCGCCTCTCCGCGCTGCCAGAGGAACGCCGCCGTCGCCAGGTACGCCACGTCGAGCCCCGCGTTCACCAACAGCACCTTCGTCTGCTTCTCGCTCTCGACCAGGCTCTGCTTCGCGTCGAACGATTTGGGATCCCGCCCCCAGTCGGAGATGAACCCGACCACCGCGAGCCCCAGGTTCACCACGTTCCACGCCGCGTTGCCGAGGTGGATCCACCGCAGCCGCTCGTCACGCTCCAGCGCGTACCCGATGCTGCCGACCGCGAGGTTGCCGACGGCCCAACTCCCCAGCACGAACATCGCCGTCCGGTTCGTCGACAGCCGCCGCGTGTTCCACGACTCGAGATCGACAGGCGCCGCCGTCATCACCAGACACATTGCTACGGAGAGCATGGCGCCCGAGTAACGAGGTTCCTTGTCGCCGGCCGCTGGTTCTGCTGTGTGGACGGCGCCGATGGCTGCCACCCCGTCCGAGATCGTCGACTTCGCGAAGGCCAACCGGCGCGCGCTCCGCCCTGCCCTGCTCGCCTGGTTCGATCACCACAAGCGCGACCTGCCCTGGCGAAACACGCGCGACCCGTACGCGATCTGGGTGAGCGAGGTGATGCTCCAGCAGACGCAGGTCGATCGCGTGATCGCCTACTACGAGCGCTTCCTCGAGCGCTTCCCCACCGTGAAGTCGCTCGCCTCGGTCGAGGTCTCCGACGTGCTCAGCCTCTGGAGCGGCCTCGGCTACTACTCGCGCGCCCGCAACCTGCACAAGGCCGCCGTGGAGTTGGACGCGAAGCACAAGGGCAAGCTCCCGCGCACCGTCGAGGCGCTGCGAACGCTCCCAGGGTTTGGACGGTACACGGCAGGCGCCGTCGCCTCCATTGCCTTCGAAGAAGAGGCCCCGCTCGTCGACGGCAACGTCGCGCGCGTGCTGTCCCGGCTGTACGAGATCGACGGCGCGCCCCAGGACAAGACCCGCGAAGCCACGCTCTGGGAGATCGCCACGCTCCTCGTGAAAGGCGAGCGGCCCGGTGACTTCAACCAGTCACTCATGGAGCTCGGCGCGACCGTCTGCACGCCAGCCTCGCCCACCTGCCTGCTCTGCCCCGTCCAGAAGCACTGCCGCGCGCTCGCCGCGGGCCGGGTCCACGAGCTGCCCCCGCCCCGAAAGCTCCCGCCTCGCAAACGCCTCGAGCTCGCCGTGGCCTTGAGCCACCGGGACGACAACGTGCTGCTCGCACGTCGCGCGGAGTCCGGCCTCTTCGGCGGCTTGTGGGAGATGCCCGGCCTCGTCCTCGAGAAAGGCACCAACCCCTACGCCTCACTCAAGGCGCTCTTCGGCAAACGCGCCGTCATCGGCCCCGAGATGCTGGTGCTCGAGCGAACGCTGACCCATCGCGATCTCGTGCTCCGCCTGTTCCCCGTCGATCTGCCGCCCCGCCTCAAGACGCCGCCCGACCAGTACCTCGAGTGGCGCTGGGTGCCCCGTGACCAGACCGGCGAGTTGGGCATGAGCTCGGCCATGGAATCGGCGCTCGACGAGGTGTTTCCGCTCGAGGTGAAGAAGACCCGAAAGAAGACCTGAGCCTCAAGAAACGCTTTGACCCACAAGTGCCTCGTCTTTAAGGTGATTTTCCAATGGAACACCCGCTCACGCAGTACCTCCCGATCGCGGTCGTGTTCGGGCTTGCCGGAGTGATGGCCTTCGCGATTCCGCTCATCGCCGGCCTCCTTGGCCCGAAGTCCCTCACGACGATGAAGAGCGAGGCCTTCGAAGGCGGCAACGCGCCGATGGGCTCGGCCCGGCAGCGCTTCGCGGTGAAGTTCTACGTGGTGGCCCTGCTCTTCATCGTGTTCGACATCGAAGCGGTGTTCCTCTACCCGTGGGCGGTCAACTTCCAGGCGCTCGGCTGGTTCGGCTACGTGACGATGCTGGTCTTCGCGGCGACGCTGATCGTCGGTCTGGTGTACATCTGGAAAAAGGGCGCGCTGGACTGGGAGAGCTGAGGGCTCCCGCCCCTGGAGACACATGGCTTCCGATACCGACATTGCTCCGATTCTCACCACCCGCCGCGATGAGGCGACGGGCTTCTTCCAGAAGGTCGTCTCGAAGGGCCTGGGCTGGGCGCGCAAGTACTCGCTCTTCACCTACCCGTTCGCGACCGCGTGCTGCGGCATGGAGTACATGTCCGTCGCGGCGAGCCGCTACGACATCTCGCGCTTCGGCGCCGAGTTCCCCCGCTTCTCGCCGCGCCAGGCCGACCTGCTGATGGTGGTGGGCACCATCAACCTGAAGCAGGCCCCGATCCTCAAGCGCGTCTACGAGCAGATGACCGAGCCCAAGTGGGTCGTCAGCTTCGGAGTGTGCGCGTCTTCGGGCGGCTTCTACGACAACTACGCGGTGCTCCAGGGCATCGACCGCATCATCCCCGTCGACGTCTACATTCCCGGCTGCCCGCCGCGGCCTGAGCAGGTGCTCGACGGCTTGATGCTGCTGCAGGACAAGATCGCGAACGAGAAGCACGGGCTGGGCAACAAGCAGAAGATCCCCGAGCGCCCCGGCTACCGCGACATCGTCTTGTCGAAGTGATCACACCCGTTCGGTCGAGTCGTTGGCCGTGACGCATCGTCATCACGGGTCTGGTCCGCCAAAGCCGCGAGCGCCACTCACTCCGCGGCGGGTCTTTCGCTGAGCCAACCACGGCAACACCCGAAGGCTCCTGGCTTTCCTTGAAGAGTCGGCGTCCTTGCGCCTTCGACGCGCCGCGTTATTGTGCGCTGCGTCAAGGAGGAGTACCGCATGAAGCCGACCCCGAAGAAGCCCGCAGTGACCGCAGTTGCCGCCCAACGACTCACCGAGGGACTCGAGGCTGCCAAGCAGCAGCTCGTCGATGTCGAGAAGGAGATCGTCACCGAGGCCAGGAAGCAGCGAAAGTCGATCGAGAAGGTGCTGACCCGGGTTCGCCGTGGGAATGACCTGAAGCAGCTCGAGAAGCGCATCGCCTCGACCGCGACCGACCTTCGCAAGCGCGTGCTGATGATGCCCCGTGACGTCATGAACGCTCTGGGCGTCGCGACCTCGGACGACATGGCGAAGCTGACGAAGAACCTGACGAAGCTCACCAAGCGCGTCGATGAGCTCGCGAAGTCTCGCCAGACCCCCAGCCAAGCCGAACGAATCCAATAGTTTAGAATGGCGCTGGGCCCTTCCGCTCGGGTCGGTTGATGTGGTTAGAGGGCGCGCTCCCATGGAAACGCGCCCTCCGCAGCCCGCCCACGACCGCCGATCGATCGCTGAGTTCTTCCAGCAGGTGTGGAGCCAGGCGCTGGTCACCGTCTCAGGCGCGGAAGACGAAGCGGCGAAGCTGCTCGCTCGCGTTCAGGGCATGGCCGGCTGGAGCCAGGACGAGGTCAAGAAGCAGGTTCGGGAGTACTCCGAGCGCCTCACCACCCAGCGCCGCGACATGGAGAAAAAGGTCGAAGACGCCGTGCGCGTCTCGCTCCAGCGCCTGCGCGTGCCCCGGAAGGAAGAGATCGCCCAGCTGAACTCACGCCTCGACACCCTCAACAAGCGCATCGAGCACCTCGCCAGGTGACCGCACCCCTTGCCACCGAGGTGGGATCGAGCCGGGCCACCAGGCCACTGGTTCGTCGCGCTCTGCGGTGGCTGGTGCGGCTGAGCCCGCGGGCGTCGACGGCCAGCATCATGGCCGTGTTGTCCGCGATGGCGCTCGGCTGGGCTGTCGCTCCCGTGGTGCAACCGGCCGCGCCCGTCATTCGATTCGAGCCCGTGGGCGTGCAGGTGGTCAGTCACCCCGACTCCGAGCGCATCGACGCCGTCCTCGCCCGCCGTGGTCCGGGACTCGGACTTCACCTGCGCCAGCAGCTGGCTGTCGCGATCGCCGACGAGGCCCGGGCGGCCAGCTTCGACCCGCTCCTCATCCTCGCGATCATCGACGTCGAGTCCGAGTTCCGCGAGACCGCCGTTTCGAACATGAACGCGCGCGGGCTGATGCAGGTGCAGCCGGTGACGCTGCAGTACGTCGCACAGCGAGAAGGCATCAAGCTGACCGCGCAAGAGATTGAAGCCGACCCTGCGCTCCGCGTGCGGCTGGGCATTCGGTACCTCAAGTACTTGTCGTCGCGGTTCGGCAACGATCTCGATCTCGCCTTGATGGCCTACAACGCCGGCCCGACCCGGGTGCAGTTGGCCGCCCGGCTGCGCGAGCTCGAGCAGTTCCGCAACTACGTGCGGGCCGTCCGTCGCGAGTACGCCGTGCTCAAGCACGAGCACGGCGAGGCCGGTGACTGGGCCGTCGCCGCCCGCGACTCTGCGCCCGGGACCCGGCAATGATCCAGAAGTGCCTGCAGGAGACCTACGCTCCGCACAACGCGTGTTTCGGCTGCGGCCCTTCGAACGAGAAGGGGCTTCGTGTTCGGTCCTTCGCGAAGGGCGAGCAGGTCGTCGCCGAGTGGAAACCCGAGCCGCACCACGAGGCGTTCCCCGGCGTGCTCAACGGCGGAATCATCGGCGCCCTGCTCGACTGCCACTGCAACTGGACGGCGGCGTGGCGCCTGATGAACGAACGAGCCGCGAGCAGCCCGCCGTGCACGGTGACGGCCGACTACGCGATCGTCTTGAAGCGCCCCTGCCCGACCGATGTCCCGCTCTCCCTCTCGGCGAAGGTCGTCGAGTCTGACGGCACGAAGGTCGTCGTCGAAGGCGTCCTGGAGGCCGGCGGCAAGGTTCGCGCGACCTGCAAGGGCACCTTCGTGGCGGTCGAACCCGGGCATCCCGCGTACCATCGCTGGTAGGTGACGACAGCCACGCTCCTCTCGCTCGTGCTGACGGCGGCTCCCGAACCGGGCCGCTGGTTCCCCGTCTCGGCGCGCGGCGGCTTCACGGCGTTCATCTCGACCACCGGGAGCCCGACCCTCGGCGCCGATCTCGAGGTGCTGGCGAACTTCGGAGCGCCTTCGACGGGCCCGCTCCCGTGGACGCATCAGGGCTTCGTGTTCGGAGCCGGGGTCAGGGGCTTCTTCGGCGGATCCCCTTGGACATCGTGCAACTGGTGCCTGTCACGGCAGACGGTCGGCCCGGTGGCGCGCGTGAGCTCCGTGGTGAGCGATCGCCTCGAAGGCGCGACCGTTCCCGATGCGGCGCTGTGGCTCCAGATCAGCCCCCAGCTGGTCCGCGAGAACCTGCCCGACGCGCCGCTGATGCCCGGCGGCACGCGGCTCGCTTTTGCCGTGCGGGTCGATCTCGGCGTCACGCTCGTCACGTGGACGCTCTCGCTCTTCAAGCTGGTGGGCCTCATTCACGGCGAAGGGTCGGTGGAGGTGGGCGCGGCCACCCTGCCCCTCTTCGCGCTCGCCTTCATCAACCACCTGGCGCTCTCGTGGGAATGGACCGGCGCGGCCGTTTCCATGAGCAGTCACCGGTTCGGGGCTACCATCGGGTCCAGCTTCTGAACCGGAGACTCCATGGCCAACCCCCGCGCCGACGTCACCAGCCGCAGCCGCGCTGAAGACACCTTCGAGGCCGGCGTCCACGCGGAGGCCGAGATCGGCGCCATCGACGTGGGTCTCGCGGTGCAGCCCGACGCGATCGGCATCGTCATCGACGCTCCGATCGTCGGTCGGCTCAAGGTGGCGCTCGAGGTCCAGCCGGACGGCACCACGCGCCTGGCCTCGATGCAGCGCCGGCTCGTCGATGGCAGCCAGGCCAACGTCCCGCCCCTGGTGGTGGTCGACGAAACCCGCATTTTCCAGCTCGAGGGTGAGCTCGAGCAGCAGCGACACGCGCTGGCGACGACACTGGAGCAGTTCGAAAAGGTGCAGGCGCAGACGATCACCGAGCGCGATGAGGCCCGCGAACGCGCCGAGGTCCACCACGACCACGAGAACGAGCTGCAGCTCACCATCGACGAACACCTGCGTACGATCTCGCGCCTCGAAGGTGACCTGACCGCCGCACGGAGTCAGGTGGCGGAGGAGAAGGAGAACCGGCTCCAGGTGCTGGGCGAGCGGGAGAAGGCGCGCGCCGAGCTCGATCGCATGCGGCAGGAGCAGGACGCGGGCTCCGCGGTGCTGATGCGCGAGGTGTCCGAGGCGCGGGCCGCTCGTGACGCTGCCGAGGGTGAGCGCGGGCTGATCTCGAAGGAGCTCACCGAGCTCTCGACCGCCCTCACCGTGCGGAGCGACGAGGTCAAGACGTTGACCTCGGAACGTGACGGGCTGGTGCTGCAGCTCGCCACGGTCGCGGGGGCGCTCGAGCGTCTGCTCGCCACGCAAGACGCCGGGGAGGGTCAGAGGTCAGCGCTCCAGGCCCAGCTCGAGGGGCTCACCACCAGCCTGGCGCGGGCCGAGAGCGCGAGAGACCAGGCCAGTGAACGCCTCGCCGCACTCGAGCAGCAGGCCGAGGCGACGATCGCCGAGCTGACGACTGCGCGCGCCAATCTGCACGCCGCGAACGAGCGCATCACCACGCTGGAGCTCGAGCTTCACCAGACCCGCGCGACGCTCGAAGAGAAGTCCTCGTCGCTCGAGCAGTCCTTCGCGCAGGTCGAGCACCTGACGGGCGAGCTCGCGCAGAAGAACGGGCTGCTCGCGTCGACCGAGTCGGGCGCGGGCGCCGCGTCGGAGCTGGTCGCAGCGCTGACGGCCCAGGTGGCCCAGCTCGAGGCTGACCTCGCGCAACGAGAGCGGTCGTGCGCCGATGCGGTCGCCCAGCTGCAGGAAACCCGCGCCGAGCTCGACCAGCGCACCCAGGCAGTGGCCGACGCCACGGCCGAGCGCGACGCTCTTCGCGCAACGCTGGAGCTGAATGCGCAGACGCTGGCCACCGCCGCGGCCCAACGAGACGCCGCCCTCGCCGAGCGCGACGCGGTCCGCTCCGAGTTCGAGCAGGGCGCCACTGACGTCTCCGCGCAACGAGATGTCGCCCTTGCGGAACGCGATGCCGCTCGCGCCGAGCTGGACCAGGGTGTCAAGGCGCTCGCCGACGCCGTCGCTCAGCGTGACGCCGCCCTCGCGGAGTTCGAGGTGGACAAGGCCGAAGCCTCGATGGCGATCGCCGAGTGGCAGGCTGCGCTCGAGAAGGAGAAAGCCGACCTCGAAGAAGCCCGTGGGGTCGCCAAGATGCTGAAGGACCGCGCCGAGAAGGCCGTCGCCGAACGTGACGAAGCGCGCACCGTCGCCAAGACGCTGCACCAGCGACTGGGAACAGCCGGCGCTCCGATGGACGCGAGCAAGAAGGAGCTCAAGGAGCTCCGCGACACGCTGGATCACGAACGGGCGCTCGCCGCGAGGCTCGTCTCGGAGCGCGATCGCGCCACGCAGCAGATCGAAGCGCTCCAGCGCATGATCGAGCAGGAGCGAAACAATCGGGTGAAGGCCATCGCCGAGCGCGACGAGTTCAAGAGCCGCTTCCGGGCCCTGACGACGGAAGTCCCCTCGCGCTCGCCCGCAGACAGCGGAGAGACGACGCAGAGCTACGTTCTCTCAGCCACCGACCCCAACGTGCCCATTCAGAGGGTCGAGTACTCCGAGCCCCCCACCTCGCCGATGCCCGCGACGCCGAAGAAGAAGTAAAGATGCAGGTCGTGCGCCCGCTCCTCGCCATCGCCCTCGCCCTCGCCGCTCCGTTCCTCGCCTTCGGCGACGCGCCCACCACCCAGGACGACTGGGAGGAAGCGGCCCAGTTCGACTGCATCGGGCCCGTCACCCACTTCGCGACGCCGGACGTGAAGGAGAAGGACGGCTTCCGGTACGAGTACACCGGCTCGACGGTGAAGCTACGCCGCATCACCCCGAAGGCCGGCAAGCAGGTTCGTCTGGGGCTCCTCGCGGGCATCAAGGACCTCGACCCCGAGACGGTCGCCAGCGTCGCCCGGTTCCTCGCCGACTTCGAGAAGGCCGACGTGGACGCGGTGGTGATCGGCGGAGATACCTCGAGCGATCCCCAGGTGCTCGAGGACGTCTATGCGCACCTCGCGAAGGCCACGAAGCGGCCGCTGCTGGTGATCGCCGGCAACATGGAGCGTGGCGCCTCGCTCAACTACGCGCTCTCGAAGGTGCGCAAAGACGCCGCCGCGACGAACCTCGTGAACATGGATCTGGTGCGTCGCGCGGACTTCGACGGGGCCGATGTCGTCAGCCTCGGCGGGTACCACGACAAGGCCTTCCTCCACCTCGCGGGCGGGTGCATCTATTCCGACAAGCACGTCGATCAACTCGAGACCGCCGCGAAGGCCGCTGACGACTCGGTGGTGCTGCTGACACACGGCCCGATGCGCCAGAAGGGGCAGCAGGCCCTCGACTACGTGCCCGGTGCCGAGAACGTCGGAGATCCGCGCCTCACCACCGTCGTGCAGAACTCGAAGATCGCCTTCGGCATCACGGGACACATCCTCGAGGCCGCCGCCAGGGGCACCGACGTCGCGGGGAAGGTGCTGCCCCCGAAGAAGCCGCACCCTGCCCTGTTCGTGAACCAGGGCTCGGCGAACCCGCTGCCGTGGAAGATGAACGACGGCTCCACGGCGTATGGGCTGGCGGCGATTTTCACCATCGACGGCAAGAAGGGATCCTACGAGGTGCTGCGTGGGCCGAAGCCGTCGAAGTGAGCTATGGGTTGAGGGCGAGGTCCGAGCCGGTCGGAACAGACGCATGATGATTCGAGCAGGGCTGACCTCACTCCTCCTGGGCCTCACCGCGTGCGCGCCGACACCAGTCGGCGATTGCAGCCCTCGCAACTGTCTGGGGTGCTGCGACAGCGCTGGCCAATGCAAGGGAGGAACGGCGAACGATGCCTGTGGCTCGAGCGGGTTCAACTGTCTTTCGTGCCCGGCAGGCCAACGGTGCGGTGGCTCGACCTCTTGCGAGTTCGATCCCAGCGCGCCTCGCGGCGGTGGGCGCGCGAGCGCTGGCGGCGGAGCTGGTGGCGGCGTCGCGACCTTCGAGCAGCAGTTCGTCAACGCCCACAACGCCGCTCGGCGAATTGCCACTCCGGTGCCCAACCCCGCCCTGCCCGACGTCTCGTGGGACACCGCGACGGCGGCGTTCGCGAAAGAAGGCGCGGATCGCTGCATCTTCAGTCACCGGCAACAGAGCCAGTACGGTGAGAACCTGTTCGCCAGCAGCAACGACGCGACGCCGACCGAGGTGGTCGATGGCTGGGACAGCGAGAAGGGTTACTACACGTACGCCACCGACACCTGCTCGAGCATGTGCGGGCACTACACGCAGGTGGTGTGGCGAACGAGCGTGAAGATCGGCTGCGCCACCACGCGGTGCACCACCAACTCTCCCTTCGGGAACGGGCCCTGGTACCTCACCGCCTGCAACTACTCACCGCCCGGCAACTACGTCGGCCGGAAGCCCTACTGAGATGAGCGCCACTTTCAGCAACAGGTATGGGCCCTGGGCCCTCGTGTGTGGCGCGTCGGAAGGCCTCGGCGCGGAGTTCGGTCGTCAGCTCGCCCGTCGTGGCCTGAACGTCGTTCTCGTTGCGCGTCGCGCCGACGTGCTCGAGCAGGTGAAGGCGTCGATTCTTGCTGAGACGAAGCAGGAAGTACGCTGCGTGACGGCGGATCTCTCGGGCGCAGAGGCCGTGACGATCGTCGCCGAGGCCACCGCGTCGTTGAACATCGGGGTGGTCGTCTACAACGCGGCCCTCTCTCCACTCGGCCCGTTCCTCGCGCAGTCGGTCGACGAGAGCCTGCGCGCCATCGACGTCAACGTGCGGGGGCCGATCGCGTTCGCGCATCACTTCGGCAAGCGCATGGCTGAGCGGGGCCAGGGAGGGTTGATCCTGCTGTCGTCACTCACCGCGTTCCAGGGCTCGCCGTTCGTCACCACCTACGGCGCCACCAAGGCGTTCAACCTCACGTTCGCCGAGGGGCTCTGGTTCGAGCTGAAGAGCCGCGGCGTCGACGTGCTCTCGGTCTGCGCAGGCGCGACCCGCACGCCGAGCTTCCTGAAGGCCGCGCCCGATGGAGCGCCCGGGGTGCTCGAGCCCGCGCAGGTCGTCGCCGAAGCGCTCGATCGGCTCGGCGGTGGGCCCACGATGATCCCCGGTGTCTTCAACCGCTTTGCCTCGTTCATGATGCGCCGAGTGTTGTCGCGACGCATGACCATCTCGATCATGGGCGAGCAGACCCGGAAACTGCAGAAGCCGAAGGAGCTGCCCCGATGATCGCGACGTTGATCGCCGCCGTGCTGGCCGCCGAGCCGGACTGGGAGAAGGTCTCGGAGACCGATGGCATCACCATCGAGCAACGGAGCGTCGGAGGCTCGAAGTTCGTCGAGCTGAAGTTCACGACTCAGACGGACAAGACGCCGCGCTCGCTGTGTGACGCCGCCTTCGGCGACGGCAAGTTCGACGCCGCAGAGCCCGACCTGAAGTCACGGGCGATCGTCCAGGAGTCGGCCGACGAGCGCGTGACGTACGAGCAGATCACGCCGCCCATCGTCAGCAACCGCGACTACGTCGTGCGCGCGCGACGCCTCATGGAGGGCGAGGCGTGCCGCATGACGTTCGAGGCAGCGAACGAGCTGGGGCCGAAACCTCCGGACGGCTGGGTGCGCGTCAACAAGCTGAAGGGCCACTGGCTCTTCGAGCCGCTGGAGGGCGGGAAGACCCGGCTCACCTACGTGGTGTTCACCGACCCGGGAGGCTCGATTCCACCGTTCCTCGTCGAGGGCAATCGCCGGAAGCTGGGCGTCAACTGGGTGAAGATGATCGAATCGCGGGGGAAGAAGGCGCCGTAGGCGTTCGCCCCACGACGACCATCGCGGTCGCGCCGACGATCAAGAGCACGGCGATGATCACCTCGGGCCCGATCGACTCGCCTCCGAGCAGCGTGCCGATGAGCACCGCGATTGCAGGGTTCACGTACGAGTAGCTCGTGGCGACGGCCGGTCGCGTCGCGCGCAGCAGGTACGTGTACGCAGAGTACGCCACCAACGAGCCGAAGATGCAGAGGTAGACCCACGACAGCGCGACCTTCAGCGGGATCTCGGTCGGAGCCTTTTCGCCGATCGCGAGGCTCACCAGCCCCGTCGCGATGCCTCCGGTGATCATCTGCGTCGCGGCCGAGGTCAGCCCTTTCGGCAGCGGGAGCTTTCTCGCCAGCATCGAGCCGGCCGCCCACGCGATCGGCGCCACGAGGAGGATCGCCGCAGCGAACGGCTCGGCGCGAAGCTCCTGCCCGAACCCCAGCACCGCCACGCCTGCGAAGCCGAGGGTCAACCCGATCCACTCCCGCGGCGTCGTCTTCTCGCCGAAGAGCGGGCCCATTGCCGCCGCACACAGCGGCATCGTTCCGCAGACGACCGCCGCGATGCCCGACGAGATGTGCTTCTCGGCGTACGCCACCGTCCCATTGCCCAGGACGAACATGAGAATGCCGACCGGCGCCGAGAGCAGCCACTCCTTGCGGGTCGGCCACGCGGCGCCGCGCCTCTTCATGAAGATCAACAGCACGACGCCGACGAGAACGAAGCGCGCACACGCCATCATGAACGGCGGGAGCACCTCGACGGCGACGCGCATCGCCAGGTAGGTCGAGCCCCAGACCAGGTACACGGCGCCGAGCGCGGGGACGACGAAGCGGGTGTCTGGTGCTGCAGGCGCCGTCGACATGGAGGCGTCAGGTAACGGCTGACGCGAGGAGAATCTTCTTAGAAGCGACCCACCAGGGCCGGGCCCACGGCCATGCCTTCGTTGCGCCACCCCGCCGGGACCATCGTGACGGTCGGCTGCAAGGCCACCGGCGTCGTCGTCGGAGCCGCGGCATCATCGGCGGTGAGGAAGTAGGTGAGGCCGAAGGTCGCGATCGTGGTGATGAGCGTCGCTGCGGAAACGATCTGCAGATTCCCGCCAGCCAGCGCCAGCCCCAGCAACAGCGTGAGGGCGCCGACGCCGAGGGGAAGCGCGGTGAGCTTCAAGACTCGGCCGGCCGCGAGATCAGGCCCGAGCGCCCACAGCGCGCCGAGGGCCATTCCGAACGCGGGCGCGAACAGCATCGCCGAGAGCCGCGCCGTCTCAGACAGACCGCTGAAGAGGAAGGACGTCAGCGCCGTGAGCACGAACGCGTAGGTCGACGTCATGCCCATCTGCGCGAGGTCTGCGCCGGAGATGTCGTCGGTGCTCCAGAGCGCGATCAACGGCACCAGGATTCCGATCTGCGAGCCAGCCAGCGCGATCAGGCTCGCGATGGGGAACGAGCTGACGACCAGGGCCGTCGCAAGCCCGAACCCGGCCAGCGCCCCGACCCCGAGCCCGAGCGCCATCGTGCCGGCCGAAGCGACCCCGATCGGGTGGGCGTACTGCAGCGCCGTCGCAGATCCTGCCAACACCACGACGCCGACCAGCGCGCCGATGAAGGCGCCACCGCCACCACTGATCCCCGTCCCAGCGAGTGCGCCGAGGACGAGCCCATCGAGCCCCTCCGCGAAGGCGAACAAGGCGCCGCCGGGGCCTGCCGAGAACCGGCTGAAGCGTCCTCCTTCTTTCGTGACGAGGTCGGACGCTTTCGGCCCCGCAGGCGTCACTGCCGCTTCAGGCACCATGGGCGGCGGGGACGGCGGGGCCGTGACGGCGTCGGGCGGCGCACTCGCCGGGCTCTCGGCCGTTTGTGCGACGGCGAACTGAGCGAGGAGCACGACGGGGAGCATCCATCGGTAGCGTTGAATCATCGGAGCTCGAAGTGAAGCACACCGCGTGCCCGACCGAGCGAGAGACGAATCATCGGCTTCGCGGCGAGGCGCCTCGAAAAACCGTCACCTCAGGCTGAATCCGTGAGTCGGCTCCTGCCCCAATAGACGAGCGCGTTGGACTGCGGCGCGAGCGGCTCGAGCCCGAGGGCGGGGAAGATCTCGGGATCGGCGCTCTTCATCAGCACCAACCGTCGCGCGATCCTCCGGGCCTCGTCGACGGCAGCGCGGCTCAACGGCCGGGCGTCCGCAAAACGTCGCAGCTCGGCAAACGCTGGCGACGCCTTCCTGGTGCGCTCGAACATCGGGTCGAAGAAGACGACATCGACGCTTCGTGAGGGCTGGTCGCGCAGCCATGTCTCGGCGTCGGCGTGGTGCACCTCGATGGGCGCGCTCCCGGGCCAGGGTGTCTCGAGGGGAAGGCCCTCGGCGAGCAGCACCGCGAGCGCCATCGACGCTTCCAGACCGATGAGCCGGCCAGCTGGCCCCGCCGCGCTCGCGAGAATGCGCGCATCAACGCCCAGGCCGCAGGTGGCGTCGACGACGACTTCTCCAGGACCGATCGCCGCCTCGAGGAGCAGACGATCAGGCATCTGCGTGCCGCGGCCCAGCCGCTTGAGCCGCAACATCGCGAGCCCCGGAGAGACGCCGAGCGAGCCCTCCGAATCGACGAGCGACCAGCCCTTCCCTCCTCTGACGAGGAACGCGTTCGCGACGACACCAAGCTGTGGCCCGAGGCCACGCTTGTGCGGTCGTTCGTACAGCGGGAGTCCCCACCTCGAAGCAACTCGTCTCGCGTCAGCGATGAACACGAGTGACGGCTCACTGCTCCACGTCACCGCGAGTGGCTCAGGGCTTCGCATCCCACGCCCGGACCTCGGCGGCGACCTTCCGCACGCCGTCATACGCCGCGTCATCTGCGGGCTGGAAGCCGTTGACGCTCATCGGCGACAGCAGCTCCCGACCGACGGGATCGCGCACCGTCAGGACCATCAACAGCCGCTGGATCTCACTGCGCACCACCTCAGGCAGATCAGCCCGTGCGCAGAGGATGTCGCGCGGCGTGCGCTCGGTCTTGGCGATGATGCGGAAACTGAGGGGGTCGACGTCCCTCGAGCGTTTGAGCGCCGCGAGCGAGCCCTGGTAGGTCGCGCCAGCGTCCACCCGGCCTTCGAGCACCGCCACCAGCACCGACTCGTGGTTGCCGAGGAACTCGATGGGGCCCAGGTGCTTCTTCGGATCGATGCCCTGATCGAGCAACGCCTTCACCGCGTAGATGTAGCCCGAGGTCGACGATCGATCGACGAAGCCGAAGCGCGCTCCCGGCAGATCCGCGACGGTGCGAATCGGGCTGTCCTGGCGCACCACGATGTAGCCAGCCGCGGTGGCCGAGCCGTCGCCGATCATCTGCACCAGACACGGAATCGGCCTCTGCTCGTGCGCGCGGGCGTAGGTGTACGGGCTCAGCATCACCACGTCGAAGTCACCCGCGGCCGCCTTCGCGACGACGTCGTCGTAACTCTCGCCGATCACCAGCTCGACTGGCACGCCCAGCTGTCGCGCGAGGTACTCGTCGAGCTTCGCGTAGCTCCTCTCGAGTGACTCCCTGGCCAGCACGGGCGGGACGAGCAGGCGCAGGCGGGTGAAACCTGGTGGCGCGGAGAACAACGATTGCCGCACCAGAGCGTGCCTGGGCTTCACCGGTGCAGGCGCGATGGGTTGTTGAACGCACGAGCCCAGCACGAGCGCCGCCAGGGAAAGTCGCCTCATGCGGCCTTTGCTCCGATGACCTTGTTCCGCCCCTGACGCTTGGCCACGTAGAGCGCCTGATCGGCGGCCTCGAGCACCGTCTCGGCCGTGGCGCCGTCTTCGGGGAAGGTCGCGACGCCGACGCTGACGGTGATGCGCTGCGTCCACGCGTTGCCGTCGTTGATCTTCACCTCCACCGACTCCCGCATGCGCTCGGCGACCTGCATCGCTTCGGCCTTCGTCGTCTCGGGGAGCAGCACCGCGAACTCTTCACCGCCGTAGCGCGAGATGAGATCGGTCTGGCGCAGATCGGCGCCGAGGACTTCGGCGAGGCGGCGCAACAGCTCGTCACCGGCCGGGTGGCCCATCGAGTCGTTCACCTTCTTGAAGTAGTCGACGTCGAGCATCAGCACGGCGAGGGGCCGCTTGTGGCGCTCACAGCGCAACAACTCGGAGTGGAGCGCTTCCTGGAACCGGCGGTGGTTGAAGAGCCCCGTCAGGCCGTCGGTCACCGCGAGGCGCTCGAGCCGCGCGTTGGCCTCCGACAGCTCGCGAGTTCGTTCGGCGACGGTGTGCTCGAGGTTCTCGCGTTCGCTCTGGAGCGCCGAGGCCATTCGATTGACGATGTGGGACAGCTCGGCCATCTCGCGGCCGGGTAGCGCAGGCACGCGGGTCGAGAGGTGCCCTTCCCCCATGCGGCGCACCGAATGCTCGAGCACGCGCACCGGGCGAATCACCACCCGGTTGAGGCCGAGGAACAGCGCGCCGGCGATGAAGAAGAACAAGCCCATGGTGCCCAGCACCCAGCGGCGGCGCACCATGGTGAAGGCGTCTTCCATCTGCGCGAGCGAGAAGCGGGCGGTCACCGTCGCCCAGCGAATGCCCGAGGTGGCCGGCGTCGCGATGCGCAGCACGTTGCCTTCACGCACCCAGGTCGGGCCGTCGGAGCCGAGCGCCTGCTGCGTGAAGGGATCGGCCAGCACCCGGTTGAACTTCTCGGGGCTCGAGTGCGCCATCACGCGCGCGTCGTCGTCGATCACCGCGAGCTCGAGCAGACCGCGCGGAGCCAGACGTTCCGCCGTGTGCGCGACCACCGTGTCGAGGCCGGCCATGTCGTTCTGGGCCACCGAAGTGGCCACCGTGACGCTGAGCGCCTCGAGCGCCGTCAGGTTGAGCTCCTTGAATTCTTCGAGCTCGTCCCGGTTCGAGGCGCGCACGGCGATGAAGGCGACGGCAGTCAGCGCGATGGCCACGACCCCGGGTACCAGCAGCGTCAGCTGTCCGCGGATGCCCATCACGCTGTCTGCGCCTCCAAACCCACTCGTGTCAGCTGGCCTTCTGGGCCTGCAGCTGAGCCACCGTCACCGACTGGTTTCGTCCGTGGCGCTTCGCAAAGTACAGGCACTGGTCCGCCAGGTCGATGAGCGTCTGCTTGGCCTCTCCATGATCCGGGAAGGTCGCGACGCCCAGCGACATGGTGATCTTCAGGGGGCCCTGCTCGGTCTGGAAGACCTCCTTGAGCACCCGTTCCCGAATGCGCTCGGCGATGGCGTGGGCGCCCTTCAGGTCGGTCTCGGGCATGACGATGCAGAACTCCTCGCCGCCGTACCGGGCCACCACGTCGGTGTCCCGCGCGGTCTCACGCAAGATGCGCGCGACACCCTTGAGCACCTGATCGCCCGTCGGGTGGCCATAGGTGTCGTTGACGCTCTTGAAGTGATCGACGTCGGTGAGCACGACCGAGACCTTCCGTCCGTAGCGCTTGGCGGTGGCCATGGCGTCGTCGAAGCGGCTCTGGAAGGTGCGGTGGTTGAGCAGGCCGGTGAGCCCGTCGGTCGTCGCCATGCGCTCCATCTGCTCGTACAGCTGCGCCCGGAGCACGGCCTGGGCGGCCTGAATGGCGATCACCTCGAGCATGCGGAGCTCGTCGTCGTCGAAGGCGGCCTTGCGGCGCGAGCCCGAGACGAGCGTGCCGAGAATGCGGTTGCCTGCGACGAGCGGGAAGATCTTGAGGCTCTGGAGCCCGCGGATCTGGGTGTCGTCGTCGAAGATGATCTGCCGATCCATCGCGCCGACGTCGCGGCCCGGGAGCGGCGCGCCGTAGCGAACGACGTTGGCGACCAGGCCGTTGTTGTCGGGGAAGGTCTGGCCCTCGAGCGCACGGCCGGCCGAGGTGACGCCGCTCATGCGAACGATGCGGTGCTGCCGAGCGCCGTTCTGCTCGGCGACGAGGGTGACGGCGCAGAAGTCGAGCTGCGCCACCTGACGGGCGCTCTCGAGCACGGCGAGGAAGACCTGCTCGGGCGAGCCGGCGCGGTTGAGCTCTTCGATCGCCCGGAAGAACCGGTCCTTCTCGTCGCGCGACCGGCGGATGTAGCCCATCACCCGCTCGACCTCGATCGCCCGGAGCACCTCTCCCGCGATCGTCGACAGCAGCTTCTCGTCTTCTTCCGTGAACGGGTGGTTCTCGACGCGATCAGCCACCAGCACCCCACGCACCAGGCCCGTGCCCTCGAGGATGGGGACGGCGACGACCGCGCGCACGGTGGGACCGCCGGACTCGTAGTGCGTGATGCCCTTGAGGCCAGCCTGCCCGTTCATGCGCACCGGCACGCCGCGCTTGAGGAGCGCGCCGAAGAGCCCCTCTCCTGCGGCGAAGCGCTCACGCTGCACGTGCTCACTGGCGGAACGACAGTCGTGGAGCTTGAGCGACCGGTCGTCAGAGGTGAGCAGGAACGCGCCCACGCTGTGCGCCTTGAGCGCGACCTCGGCGACCTCGAGCGCGCTGCCCGTGGCGCCTTCGATCTCCTTCACCGCCGCGAGCAGCCACTTCTCGTGATCCTTCACGCCGGGCATCGAATCGTTCGTACCGCTCGACACCAGCCGGAACGTCCGCGCGCGCTCCTCGACCTCCTTCAGGCGCAGCTTCACGGCCTCGTCTTCGGCCGTGCGGGACACCGCGAGCCGCGCCGAGAGCACCACGTGGTACAGCACGGCGAAGAGCCCGATGAAGGTGACGCGCGCGAGGAACGTGCTCCAGCGATCGGGCAACGTCAGCACCGCGTCGAACAACACCGCCGTGCCGAGCAACGTGACGCCGGCCGTCCGCGAGAGGAACGAAACGAGGAACGCCATCAGCAGGTAGACGACGGGGAAGAGCAGCTCACCGCTGAGCGAGACGGCGACGAAGGCCACCGCGAGGCCCGTCGCGCCAAGCTCCAGCTCGTCGCGCAGGCTGACGGCCACGTGCAGCATCGAGCGCCGGACCCGGCGAATCGTCGACAACGTCGTGGCCAGCAGCAGCAGCCCGAACACCGCCGCGTCGGCCCACTCCAGCCCCTGGAACGAGCGGAACCGCCCACGCGCGAGGAAGGCGAACGTCATCAGCACCGCGACGGCCGGCACCAGCCGAACCACGCTCTGGGCCCACTTCGCGGGCGTGAAGCTCATCGAGCGCGGCGCTTTGAAGCGGGGCAGCGAAGTCACCGGCGTCATGAACCCTCCAGACTGAAGACGATCTCACCGGGCTTCACGAGCCCAAGCTCTTCACGCGCGGCGCGCTCCAGCGCGCGGGGATCATCACGCAGCGCTTCGACCTCACGGCGCAGCCGAACGTTGTCGTCGCCCAGGCGCTTGTTGCGCTCCTTGAGCGACTTCACGTCTTGAGACAGCCGCAGGTAGCGCCTGAAGCCACCCTCGGCGGCCGCCGACGCCGCGGCCAGGATCAGGGCCACGAAGACGCATGCCCACAGGACCTGTTGCCGACGAATCATCACGAGCGACGGTACCAGCGAGCGTCTCGCCAGCAAGAAAACCGCTACAGGCTGCAACGCGCCTGAACGCCGGTGCGAAGACGCTGAAAAGACGACGGGCGCGCCAGGCTGATTGCCCGACACGCCCGCCTCGAAACCCACCTCGTCGACTTCGTCAGCCGCCGTCGCGGACACCAGCGTCACGAGTCCCCGAGTCCGCGGTGCTGCCGCCGCCATCGACCCGCCCCGCGTCGATGGAGCCCGCGTCCACCACGCCTCCGTCAGCCGGAGGATCGGGCCACACCGCACGGAACTTCAGATCACCCACCGTGAAGCATGTCGAACCGTTGGGCCGATCAGCCTCGAGGTTCCACTTCCTGAAGACGAGGTTGGTGGCGCTGCCGATGAAGACGCCCGCGTCTTCTTTCCGCGTCGCGCTGCTGAAGGCGTAGCTCCCTGCTGTCGCCAGATACTCTCCCGCGCAGTTCTCGCCGGTGTCGTCGCAGCCCAGGTACGCCACGAAGCACTCGTTGCAGCGCGTGTAGTTCGTGTTCGCGGGAATGTTCCCGGCGTACGGGAAGGCCGGCGGCCCATCGGCAGTCTCGAAATAGAGCTCGGTCGTGAAGAGATCGACGCGGTTCATCGGCGCTTCGAGCCCGACGGTCGACTCCCACCACTCGAAGCCCGCGAGCCCGCTGTCTGGCGCACCGACGTTGAAGTTGCCGAACACGTCTTCCATCACGTCGATGTCTCCGAAGTCCATGCAGGCCCCAGCGTCCATCGCGCTGCCGCCACCAGAGCCGCTGTCGGACGAGAAGCCGCCGCCGCCGCCGCCACCGGTGCCCATCGGCCCGCCGCAGATCTGAAGGGTACAGCCCTGCCCCGGAGCGCACGCCCCGCACGCCGCGCCGCCCTTTCCACAGACCGCCGCCGTGGTGCCCGGCTGGCAGCGATTCATCGAGTCACAGCAGCCCGTGGAGCAGTTCGTCGCATTGCAGGTGCCGCCGCCACACGAAGGCGCGAAGGCGACCAGCGCGCCGAGGCTGAAGCCGATCAGCGCAAGTCGAAGCCCGTTCATCGACGTTCCTTACGGCCAGCGCGTGTTGAAGACGAACGAGCTGACGTCGACGCAGCCACCGTCGGGGATCGCCATGAACTGCGGGGTGATCTGACGGTAGCGAACGTTGGAGAGCGAGCCCACGTAGGTGCCGGCGTCGACGGTCTGGGTGGCCGCGGTGATGTTGTAGGTGCCGCGAGTCGAGATGTAGAGCTGCTGGCAGTTCGTGCCCATCATCGAGCAGTTCTGGCCCAACACGCTGGCGGGGTAGACGGTGAAGGTGTTGTTGATGGCCTCGAACGTACCCGTGAGCGGCAGCGCGAGCGGAGTCGAAGGGGCCTCGTTGTAGAGCTGGAGGTCGATGAGGGTGAAGGGTCCCGCAGCGCCGGGGCCGAAGACGACCCCGGTGTAGTGCACGCCGACGCCGCCATCGTCCTGCAGCTCATAGCTGCCCGAGCCCGCGCCGCCGTTCCACGTGATGGGCGCCATCAACTGCGTGCAGTTGAGCCCGCCGTCGCCCGACATCGACGACCCGCCAGCGGCCCCGCCGCCCGTCGCCGAGCCGCCACCTGTCCCCGACAGGCCGCCCCCCGTTCCCGACCGGCCGCCACCGGTGCCCGTGCTTGCGTCAGGCCTCGGAACCAAAGGACCGCACGACGAGCCAAAGAGCACTGCGGGACACGACGCTGCGACGACGAACCGGACCATGCGTGATTCCTCTGGCGAAAGAGACGAGTTCCCCTCGGTGGGCGAGCGCCGATATCACGAACCGGTCACGAGAGAACACCCGGCGTCCACGAGCGCGTGCCGCAGGAGCTTCCCGGACGCGTTGCGAGGGAGCTCGGCTCGGGCCACCAGCTGACGAGGCATCTTGAATGACGCCAGGCGTTCTCGGGCGAACGCGATCAGGTCAGCCACTGCCGGCGCGCCCTTCCAGACGACCACCGCGACAGGAACCTGGCCCCACGTCTCATCGGACACAGGGACGACGGCGACATCGTCGACGAGCCCGCTCTCACGGAGCACCGCTTCCACCTCGGCCGGATAGACGTTCTCGCCGCCAGAGACGATGAGATCGACCCGCCGCGCGTGGATCGTCAGCCGCCCTCGCTCGTCGAGGCTGCCCAGATCTTTCGTCGCCAGCCACTCACCAGCCCCGGGCGTAACGGTCTGCCCCTTCACCCGGATCTCGCCAACGACGCCAGGCTCGACGACGAGGCCAGTCGCGTCGACGATCTGCACCTCGAGCCCTGGCAGCGCGCGCCCGGCGGTGGCGCCATCGGCTTCGCCTGGACGCTCAGTCGTCACCTGGGAGCACGCCTCGGTGAGGCCGTACGTCTGGAGCACCGGCAACGCGAGGCTTCGCGCGCGCGCGAGGAGCGCAGCGCCCATCGGCCCACCACCGATCAGAATCGCTTCGAGCGCACGCCCGAACGGCTCAGCGCTCACCTCGAGCACGCGTTGGAGCGCGGTTGGAACCAGACTGCCGTGCGTGACGTCGCTCTGTCGAAGCAAACGCGCGACGCGGGTGGCATCGAACTGACGCTCCAGCACGAGCCCAGCGCCCATCACGGCGCACCGAAACGCCATCGCCAGCCCCCCCACGTGAAACAACGGCAACGTGCCGAGCCAGCACTGGAGTTCACTGGCGCCGAGGTTCGCGGCGTTTGCGTCGTGGGAGGCCAAGAAGTTCTGGACGGTGAGCGGCACGAGGCTCGGGCTGCCCGTCGTGCCCGAGGTGAAGAGGCCTGCGAGTTCGGCTCCAGCGTCGAGAGAGGCCGAAGCCACCGACGGAACCGTCGGCGAAGGAAACGGCCTGCCGCCTGGAACGCGGTCGAGCATCGACTGATCGGCGAGCACGAACCTGGCCTTCGAGCGTTCGACGAGCGGAGCGAGCTCAGCGGTCGTCAGGCGCGCGTTGAGCGGAACCATCGAGGCGCCACGGCGGGCGAGCGCGAACCAGAGCCAGAGCACCTCGGGTCGATTCCACGAGAGGGACGCGACCCGATCGCCCGGGCCGACCCCTTCGTCGACGAGCCAGTGCTCCCAGCACGAGACGGCGACGCCTGCCTCGCTCCAGGAGATGCGGCGCTCCTCGAACTCCACGGCGAGGCGCTCGGGAAATCGCGCCGCAGCCGACGCCACGGGGCACGGCAGCTTCACACGCCCCACCCTGCGCGCGCAGGCAAGGTGATCACCCCACCCTTCGGGGTGAACGCGTCGGCACCTGCGTTCTCGAAGAGCTCGACCGTCGAGAGACCATGCGCGTGGGTCTGCGCGGGAAGCACGGCCGCCAGGTGCGTCGCGGCCGCCCTCGCGATGGAGCCATCGAGCATCGTGGTGACATACGAGCCGACCCCGATCGCGTGCGCGGCCTTCGAGAGCTCGAGCGCAGGCAGCAGGCCGCCGAGCACCGCAGGCTTGAGGACGAGCACCTTCGCTGCGGGATGGGGATCTGCCTCGAGGAGTCGCGCGCGAATGGCCCGATCTGCGAGCGCCTCGTCGGCAGCCACTGGAATGGGAGCCAGAAACGAGACCCGCCTCAGCGACTCGATGTCATGCGCGGCGACCGGCTGCTCACAGAGTTCGAGATCGAGTGACTCCAGCCCGCGCAAGGTCGAGCGCGCCGTGCCTTCGGTCCAGCCGCCGTTCGCGTCGATTCGCAGCGCGACGTCGGGCCCCACCGCCAGGCGAACCCCATGCAGCCGCTGCGCGTCGACCGACACGCTCTTCGAGCCAACCTTGATCTTCAGCGTTCGAAACCCGGCATCGACAGCGCGCTTCGCTTCGTCGGCGAGTGACGAGGCGTCGGGCCCTTCGATGAGCGCGTTCACCGCGACGTCAGGCCGGCCCTCACCCAGCAGCAGCGCGACGGGAATGCCCCGCTTCCTCGCCAACCAATCGAGCAACGCACACTCGATGGCAAACCGGGCAGCCGGCGTCGGCTCGAGCACCGAGAGCGCGCTCGCGAGCTCTTCGACGTTCTCGAAGCGCCTGGGTTGGAAGGAGCGCACCGCACGCTCGGCCTCTGCGAGCGACTCGGTGCCGAAGGCGGGCAACGGAAAGGCCTCGCCACGACCGACGACCCCTTCGGCAGACAGCTGCACCTGGATCCCGGCGCGCTCCTGCAGCACGGCTCGCGAGGTCGTCACCTTCCGGGCCAGCCGCAGACTGGCGAGCGTCACGTCGAGCTTCATTGCGCGAGCCCCACCGAAAAGAGGACGCCGTAGATCAGCTGGAGCCGCGCCGTTCCCGCCAGCGCCTGATTCAGCACCGGCCCCGACTGCGTCATCACCAGACGAAGCGGAGGTACGGCCAGGACCAACGCGGCGATCGACGTCATCACCCACGGCGACGCGAGCCCGAGGGCCCACGTGACGACCGGCATGGCTGCGGCGAGCACCAGCATGGCGAGGTACTCCGCGCGCCCGAAGCCGACCCCGAGCCGCACCACGAGCGTGCGCTTGTTCGCCGCGGTGTCGGTCTTCACGTCGCGCACGTTGTTCACCGCGAGCAGCGCGACGCCCAGGGCGCCGACCGGCACCCCAGCCAGCACCGCGAGCGGAGTCACCGCCTGGGTCAGCACGAACGACGTTCCGCACACGGCGACGAGCCCGAAGAAGACCAGCACGAAGAGGTCGCCGAGCCCATGGTACGCGAGCGGGAACGGGCCTCCCGTGTACGCGTAGCCGGCCAGCAACGAGACCACGCCCACCACGAGCAGCGGCCAGCCCGCGACGCTGACGAGGTAGAGGCCGACGAGAAACGCGAGCGCGAAGCAGACGACGGCGCCGCGCATCACCGCGTCGGGCGTGAGCCAGCCTCGCTGCGTGGCACGAGGCGGCCCGAGTCGATCACCCGTGTCGGCGCCGCGCGTGAAGTCATACGCGTCGTTGAAGAGGTTGGTCCCGATCTGGATGAGCAGGGCGCCCACGAGCGCGCCAAGCGCAGGCAGCAGTGAGAATCGTCCGTCCCGCCAGGCGACGGCGCTGCCCACCGCGACGGGAACGAAGCCGGCCACGAGCGTACGTGGACGGGTCGCGAGCGCCCAGGCCGCGAGCGGCGAGGGCGGTGCAGCGGTGACGGCGGCGCTCATCGGGGCACCTCGAGCTCGGCGTTGATGGAGTCAAGCCGCGGCTCATGCGTCCACGGAGAGCCGAGGAACGATCGCACCTCTGCGGCCCAGGCCTCGGGCGCCTCGAGGTGGGGGGCATGGCCGACACCGCGAAACGCAACGCGCCACGCGAGCGGAAGCTCTGCCGCCATTCGGCGCGCGAGCCGGGTGTACTTGTCGTCGAGCGAGCCGGTCAGCAGCAGCGTCGGCACGCGCAGCGTCGGGAGCGCCGACCAGAAATCAGGCTGAGCCCCCTGCCCCATCACGCGCAGGGCCGAGGCGAGCCCTGCCGCCGAGTGCGATCGCCGAACCTCTCGCAGCCGGGCCTGCACCCGCGCCGGCAGCGCGCGAACCCCGGAGAAGAGCGGCTGCTGCTCCCAGGAGGCGATGAACGAGTCGACGCCGTCAGCCTCGATGAGCGCTGCGAGCGCTTCGTCCGACCGGCGACGCAGCACGCGGTCGTGGCGGCGGTGCAACCCGGGCGAGCCGCTCTCGAGCACCAGCCGCTCGACGAGGTGTGGATGACGAATGGCCAGCCCCAGGGCCAGCCGCGCGCCTTGCGAGTACCCGATGATCGTCGTGGGTCGGGTCAGCCGGGCGGCGAGCCGCTCGATGACTGCGGAAAAATCAGCGACCTCGAGGTGCCCTGCTCCGTGGCCCGGGAGGTCGACGCAATCTGCCGTGAAGACGTCGCCGACGAGGGGCTCGAGGTGATCGAACGAAGACCGGTTGCCCGTGAAGCCATGCAGCAGCAAGGCCTGCCGTGGCCCAGAGCCCCAGCGTCGGGACGGGAACGGGCTCATGACGACGCCTCCGCGGCTGCGACCAGCGACGCGTTCAGGGCGCGGTGTGCCTCGACGTTGGCCTTCCGCTCGGTGCGCACCTCGATGAGGTGCAGCCCGCCGCTCTCGAGCGCGACGTGCAGCACGCGCGAGAGCTCGACCAGATGTTCCGGCCGGTGGAGCGACGCCTTCGCCAACGCGGCCACGTGCGAGAAGTCGACCCCGGTCGGAGTGCCGAAGAATCGTTCGAAGTGCGGCGTGCGGTCGGCGACGGGCAGGAAGTTGAAGATGCCGCCGCCGTCGTTGTTCACCACCACGACGACGAGCGGGGCCCCAGCCGACCGCGCGATCAACCACCCCGAGAGATCGTGGAGCGCCGCGACGTCGCCGATGAGGAGCACGGTCGGGCGCCTGGTCGAGGCCGCCACGCCTGCGGCCGTGGAGACGACGCCGTCGATGCCGTTGAGACCACGATTCGAGAACACCTTCACGCGCGCGCCCCCAGGGACCGCGAACGCGTCGACGTCGCGAATCGGCATCGAGCTCGAAAGCACGAGGTTGGCGCCTGCGGGAAGCGCCTGACACACCGCGCCTGCGATGAGGGGCTCCTCGAGCCGGCCGGCCGTGCGCTCGAGCGCGGCCCGGACCCGACCTTGCGCCGACTGCATCGACTCTGCGAGCACGCCCGGCCGACGGGGCGCTGCCGGCGTCAGCGCCTTCACCATGGCCACCACGTCACCCGAGAAGAACGCCTCGACCCGGTGGTGGGGATCGAATTGCTGCCCGTCATCCGAGAACGCGAAGATGCGCGCACGAGACGCATCGAGCCACAGCTGCGGTTGCTTCAGCGTCAAGCCGCCGCCGAACCGAAGGACGACCTCGGGGACCAGCCGCGCAGAGCAACGGGCGCTCCTCAACTGCGCGTCGATCGACCAGATCGCGTCCTCAAAACCAAACCGCGCGTTCGAGGCGGCCTCCGCGATCACCGGGAAGCCCAGGGCTCGACCGAGCGCATGCACTGCGTCCGCGAAGCCGTCCTCCCCCCGCTCACGCGGCCCCACGACGATCACGCCGTGGCTCGTCGACGCGAGCACCTGCGCCAGCTCCGAGAGGTCCGAGGAGACGCCACGGCCCGCGATGAAGCGTGGGACGCGGGGCGTGAGGACCGGCCCGGCGGCGCCCTCGGGGTGCGCGAGCGGCTCGCGGAACGGCACGTTGAGGTGCACGCCGCCCCGCGACGGTGACGATGCCCGGTGCACCAGCCTGGCCACGAGCGCCACGACGTGATCGAGCCCCCCGTCGAAGGGTTCGGCCAGCGAGACCGCGTCACGCACGAAGCTGCCGAAGAGCGCTCGTTGCTCGACGGTCTGAGGCGCACCGAAGCCGTGCAGCTCGTTCGGGCGATCGGCGGTGATCGCGATGAGCGGCGTGGCGCCTTCGCGAGCCTCCATCAGCGCGGGGAGGAAGTGAGCGCCAGCAGTGCCCGAGGTGCAGACGACGGCTGCCGGGGTCTGGGTGCCCTTCGAGAGCCCCAGGGCAAAGAAGGCGGCGCTCCGCTCGTCGAGGCACGACCAGCACTCGAGATCACCGCGGTCCGCGAAGGCCAGGGCGAGCGGCGTGGAGCGAGAGCCCGGCGCGATCACGACGTGTTTCACGCCACAGGCCGCGAGGGTGCCGGCAATCGTCGCTGCCCACCGTTGATTGAGCGTCTCAGCCACGGTCGACCCCCAACGCCGCGAGCATCGTCTCGGCTTTTCGTTCGGTCTCGAGCCACTCCGACTCCGGGGTGGAGCCACGCACCACGCCAGCGCCCACGAAGAGGGTCGCCCTGGTGTCCCGCACGAGGGCCGATCGCAGGCCCACGGCCAGCGTCACGGAATCGGCCCCGACCGCGCCCACCGCGCCGCAGTACCACCCACGCGAGAACCCCTCGTGCGCCCTCAACCACTCGAGCGACTTCGTGCGCGGCGCACCAGCGACTGCCGCGGTCGGGTGAAGCGCGCGGGCCACGTCGAGCGCCGATTGCCCCTCACGGAGCGTCGCGGCGATCGGCGTGTGCAGGTGAACGATTCTGGCGAGGCGCTTGAGGGTCGGGGGCGATGGCAGCTCGAGGGTCGTCACGAAGCCATCGAGGCGCGCGCGCAGATCGTCGACGACCGACTGGTGTTCGCGGCGATCCTTGTCCGACGTGAGGAGCTGCTCTGCCCGATCAGCCGGCGCCGTGCCGGCGACGGCGTCGGTGGAGAACGACCGCCCGTGGGCCTCGCACAGCAGCTCCGGCGAAGAGCCGAGGAACGCAGAGCCATCGCGGCCGCGGATCAAGAATGTCCAGCACTGCGGGTTGCGCGCCTCGAGGGCCTTGAGCACCACGCGCTCTGGAATCGCCACCTCGCTCTGAAGCTCGATGGTGCGCGCCACCACCAGCTTGGAGAGCTCGGAGCCCAGGGCGTCAAGGGCCTTCGAGACGAGCGCCTCGTACTCGGTGCGGCCATCGCCGACCCGCCGAACGGACGCGCGCTCGGTGAGCGGCTCCTGTTCCTTCACGGCGTCGAGCTTCCGTTCCAGCACCTCGAGCGGCGTGCCCTCGGGTCCAAACGCGAGCCACGCCGTCTGACGCCCGTTCCACCACGCCAACACCTCGGGCAGGATCCAGCGCTCCTGATCGAACCCGGCCCATGGCCGCTGGGCATCGAAGCCCCACCCGCCGAACCACGGACCCGCCGGCGGTTCGATCGGGAGTCGTACTTCTCCGCCGCCTTCCGCACAGACACCCAGTCCGACCATCCACACCGAGCGGGACGGGTTGATCCACGCGACCGAGAGCTCAGGGCCGAAACGAAGCAGGGCCCCCTCGTCGGAAACCCGCGAGACTGCGACGAACCGCTGGCTGTTGCGGGTCTGGAGCACGGTCGTGTTGTCTTCTAAGGCATTCCCGCTATAGATGCACCACAGAGTTCAAAACGGCTTGAACTCAATGAACTGCGAGGGTCAGATGGGTGCGACGGGGCCGAAACAGGTACTGCGAGAGCCGGGTGAGGCAACGCACCGGGTCCGGTTTGGCAACGTCGAGGTGGGCGGTGATTTCGTCGTCATTGCCGGCCCCTGCGCGCTCGAGAACCAGGAGCAGGTCGATCAAGCCGCGCACGCGGTGAAGTCCAGCGGAGGTCACGCCCTTCGCGGCGGCGCCTTCAAGCCCCGCACGAGCCCGTACACGTTCCAGGGCATGGGCGAGCCCGGCCTGAAGCTGTTGACCGAGGCAGGGCGCCGTCTGCGCATGCCCGTCGTCTCGGAGATCATGGACGCGGCTCAGCTGCCAACGCTCGTCGAGTACGTCGACGTGTTGCAGGTCGGCGCGCGCAACATGCAGAACTTCTCGCTGCTGCGAGCGCTCTCGAAGATCGATCGCCCGGTGCTCCTCAAGCGTGGCTTTGGCGCGACGATCGACGAGTGGATCCTGGCGGCCGAGTACCTGCTCGACGGCGGGAACGATCAGGTGGTGCTGTGCGAGCGCGGCATTCGCAGCTTCGACAACACCCTGCGCAACACGCTCGATCTCGCGGGCATGGCGTATGTGAAGCAGAAGGTGAAGCTGCCGATCCTCGTCGATCCGTCGCACTCCACGGGCCTGTCGTGGCTGGTGACGCCGATGGCGCTCGCGGCCGCTGCGGCCGGCGCTGACGGGCTCCTCGTCGAGGTGCACCCCACGCCCGAGACGGCGCTGTGTGATGGGCCTCAAGCACTCACGCCGCAGGCCTTCGACGCGATGATGAAGGGGGTCGGCGCGGTGTTGGGCGCGACCGGGCGACGCTTCGCCGAGCCCAAGCCGCTGGCGGCCGTCGGAGGCGTGCGATGAGCGAACAGGTCCACCAGATGTTCACGCAGATCGCCCCCCGGTACGACGTGGCGAACGACGTGCTCTCGATGGGCACGCACCGCTTGTGGCGGAAGACGGCCGTGAAGCTCTCACGCGCGAAGGCGGGCGACGCGGTGCTCGACTGCGCGACCGGCACCGGAGACCTCGCGATCGACTTCAAGCGCGTGGTCGGCGCGACGGGTTCGGTGCTCGGCACGGACTTCAACGCCGCGATGCTCTCGACGGCGCCGTCGAAGGCGAAGGCCGCTGGCTTCGACATTGCGTTCGAGGTCGCCGACGCGACGAAGCTCCCCTACGCCGATGACAGGTTCGACGTGGCGTCGATCGCCTTCGGCATTCGCAACGTCGACGACCCACGGCAGTGCCTCCTCGAGCTCTCGCGCGTCGTGAAGCCGGGCGGCCGCGTGGTGGTGCTCGAGTTTGGCCAGCCCAACGGCCTCTTCGGCGCCTTCTTCAAGCTCTACGCCCGCTTCGTGATGCCGCTGATCGGCCAGGTCCTCACCGGAAATCGCGCAGCCTACGAGTACCTGCCACGCACAGCCGCTGCGTTCCCCGCCGGAGATCGTTTCGTCGGCCTGATGCAGGAGACCGGCCGCTTCGCCGCGGCCACCGCACACCCGCTCATGGCGGGCCTCGCGTACGTCTACGTCGGCGTCGTCGGCTGAACCGCGCGTCGCTTCCGCAGCAGGCCCATCACCAGCCGGGTTCCGACGGCGACCAGCACCAGCGAGCCACCGGCGAGCGCCGCGCGGAAGAACGCCGCCTCCTTCGCCCCCTCGACACCTTCGGCGACGGCAGCCGAGAACCACGTCGAGACCAGGACGCCCGGGAGCAGGCCGACGAAGTGCCCCACGAGGAATTGGCGCCACGTGATCGGCGACGCGCCGCAGACGAGGTTCGTCGCCATGAACGGAATCGGGGTCTGACGGAGCACCAACACGGTCACCACTCCGGACTGCTCGAGCTCCGAGATCGCGGCCGTCCAGTTGCGTCGGACCAGGAGCTGCCGCATGCGCTCGCGGCCGAGCCAGCGCCCGAGCCCGAAGTGCAGGTGCCCGACGACGTTCGAGAGGATGAGGTTCGGCCAGAGCCCGCCCCAGAACCCCCACATGGCGCCCGAGACGACGTGGAGCACGGCCGACGGCAGAAACGCCGACGTCGAGAGGACATAGAGACCGACGAAGATCGGGAGCGCGCCGCCCTGCCCGCCCAACTGCTTCAGGGTCTCGATGAGGGCCTTCGGCTCGAACGAGGATCCAAAGAGCGCGCGCCCCGCGATCGCGAGCCCAAGCAGCACCAGCAGGCAAATCACAGGCACGAAACGTCGCTGCACGAGGCGGACTTCTACTCTTTTTCGTTGAAATAGCTGGGGCCTGGTGCGACTCAAAGGCATGGCCAACGACACGCTCTCAGTCACCGATAACCGCACCGGCAAGAAGTTCGAGCTGAAGATCGAGAACGGTTGCATCCGCGCGATGGATCTTCGCCAGATGAAGACCGACGCCGAAGACTTCGGCATCATGGCGTACGACCCGGCGTTCCTGAACACCGCGAACTGCAAGAGCGCGATCACGTTCATCGACGGCGACAAGGGCATCCTCGAGTACCGCGGGTACCCGATCGACCAGTTGGCCGACAAGTCGACGCACCTCGAGACCGCGTACCTCCTGATGAACGGAGAGCTGCCGAACAAGTCGCAGCTCGACGAGTTCGTCAGCCGAATCACGATCCACACCTACGTCCACGAGAACATCAAGGCGTTCATGGACGGGTTCCGCTACGACGCGCACCCGATGTCGATGCTGGCGTCGACCGTCGCAGGCCTCTCGAGCTTCTACCCGGAGGCCAAGCAGGTGAAGAGCAAAGAGGTGCGCCGCAATCAGATGATTCGGCTCATCGCGAAGATGCCCACGCTCGCGGCGTTCTCGTACCGCCACAGCCAGGGCCTGCCGTACATCTACCCGAACAACGATCTGTCCTACACCGAGAACTTCCTCACGATGGTCAAGAGCATCGGCAAGCCGAACTGGCGGCCGCACCCGGCGCTGGTCCGCGCGCTCGACGTGCTCTTCATCCTGCACGCCGATCACGAGCAGAACTGCTCGACGACGGCGGTGCGGGTGGTGGGCTCGTCAGAGGTCGACCCCTACTCGGCTTGCGCTGCAGGCATCACCGCGCTCTACGGCCCCCTGCACGGCGGCGCCAACGAGGCCGTGCTCCGCATGCTGCGCGAGATCGGCGACAAGAAGAACGTCCCTGAGTTCATCAACAAGGTGAAGGACAAGGACGGCGACAAGAAGCTCATGGGCTTCGGGCACCGCGTCTACAAGAACTACGATCCCCGCGCGAAGGTCATCAAGAAGGCCTGCGACGAGGTGTTCGAAGTCACGGGCAAGAACCCGCTGCTCGACATCGCCGTCGAGCTCGAGCGCATCGCCCTGCAGGACGACTACTTCGTCTCGCGCAAGCTCTACCCGAACGTCGATTTCTACTCGGGGCTCATCTACGAGGCGATGGGCTTCCCCATGGAGTTCTTCACCTGCCTGTTCGCCATTCCGCGCGCGGTGGGCTGGGTGACCCAGTTCGAAGAGATGATCTCCGACAACGAGCAGAAGATTGCTCGCCCGCGTCAGATCTTCACTGGCCCCAAGAAGCGCGACTACGTCGCCGTCGAGAAGCGGTAGAGCCCCGACGTCGTCAGGCGGCGTGGCTCCCGGCAGCGGGGGCCGCTGCCGCGTACATCGCTTCGATCTGGGCGGCGTACTTCTGCTCGCACACCTGCCGTCGCACCTTCAGCGTCGGCGTCAGCTCTCCGCTGGCGACTGAGAAGTCCTTCGCAAGCACGGTGAAGCGCTTGATCGCCTCGAAGCGGGCCACCTTCGCGTTCACCTCGCTCGCGATGCGGGCCGTCAGCCATTCGTGAAAGCGGGGGTCGGCTGCGAGACGTTCTGCGTCGGCGGGCAAGCCGTGAACGTTGGCAAAGGCCTCGAGCTTCTCGGTATCAAGCGTCACCAGCGCCACCAGATACGCGCGCTGGTCTCCGATGACGACGGCCTGCCCCAGCGGCGCGATGCTCTTGAGCAGGCCCTCGAGCGTCGCCGGCGGTGTCTTCTTCCCGCCTGAGGTGACGATGATCTCCTTCTTGCGGCCGGTGATGCGCAGGAAGCCCTCGGCGTCGAGCTCGCCGACGTCGCCTGAGTGCAACCACCCGTCCGCGATCAGCGCGGACGTCGCCGCAGGATCCTTGAAGTAGCCGGCACAGACGTTCTCGCCCTTGACGAGAATCTCACCGTCCCCGGCGATGCGCACCGCGACGCCCTGGAGCGGGCGCCCAAGCGTGCCCAGGCGCGTGTGCTCTGCGGTGTTGGTGGAGGTAGGGCCGGTCACCTCCGATTGGCCGTAGAGCTCGCGCAAGACGACGTCGATCGACGCGAAGAAGTCGAGGACGTCACGGGCGATCGGCGCCGCGCTGGTGACGTGCACGTGGCACCGATCGAGCCCGATGCGACGCTTGAGCGGCTCGAACACCACCTGCTTCGCGAGAGCGTACTGAGCGGCGAGGCGAAGGGTGGGCTGGCGGTGCTCCATCGTGGTGGTGTGGAAGCGCAGCGCGACGCCTCGGGCCCACGCCAGCACCTGCTGCCGGGCCTTCGGTTGCTGCGCCATCGACGCCTCGGCCTTTGCCTTGAACTTCTCCCAGACGCGCGGGACGCCGAAGAAGACGGTCGGGCGCACGTCGCGCAGATCCTCGCCGAGCTTCTCGAAGGACTCGGCGAAGAAGACCTGCATGCCACACAGGAGCGGGCCTGAGATCGACGCGGTCTGCTCGGCGATGTGGGACAGCGGGAGGTACGAGAGGAGCCGTTCGTCTTCGCCCACCTCGAGCGCGTCTGCCAGCCGCGTCGCCGTCCAGGTGACGTTGCGGTGGGTCAGCATCACGCCTTTGGGCTGGCCGGTCGTACCCGAGGTGTAAATCAGCGTCGCGAGATCGTCGGGCCGGGCCGCGTCGACGCGTTGGTAGTAGGGCGCGTCGGGCAGGCTCGCGCCACGGGCCACCAGATCGTCATAGCGAAGAGCGCCAGCGGGCAGCACGGGCACGGGGTCCATCACCACGAGGTGCTTCAGCGCCGGCAGCTTCGGGCGAATCGCCTCGAGCGTGTCCAGGAACCCGGCATTCTCGACGACGACGATCGAGGCAGCGCAGTGGCCGAGGACGTAGGCGACCTGTTCGGGGGACGACGTCGTGTACACACCGACGGGGACGCCACCCGCGGCCGTCGCGGCGAGTGCGCTGACCACCCACTCTTCGCGGTTGAAGCCGATGATGCCGACCGCCTGGCCTGCCTCGAGCCCCAGCTCGATGAACGAGAGCGCCAGCTGCCTCACCTTGCGGGCGTAGTCGCGCCACGAGGTCGGTACCCACGTTCCTGCCCGTCTGGTCCAGAGCGCAGGCCTGTCGGAAAGCCGTTCTGCCTGGGTGTGGAGCTGGTGAACCATCGTCCGGGGGACGGAACGCATGTGTCGACCTTCGTGGAAGGTCGTTGACACGTCAACGCTCCCGAAATTACTTCCGGTCCCGTCATGACCATCGAGTTCACATGTCAGAAGTGCGAGGGGACGTTCGAGATCGACATGCAGGCGTTGATCGACGGCAGCGAGCCGCTCGAATGCCCCCACTGTGGCAACAAAGCGACCAAGGCCATGGGAGAAGATCTCATCTCGGCCCTCGTCGAGCTGCAGGCGCAGATCACCGCGCTCGCGAAGAAGTTCACCCTTACCGTCGAGCTCGATACCGAGGAGCTCGCGTCGGCCAACCTCGAAGAGGAAGACGAGGACGACGACGATGATGACGATGACGATGACGACGATGACGACGATGACGATGA